>NZ_JAXHGN010000001.1:0-394023 GCF_034808065.1 Natrialba sp. PRR66
TTGAAATGTGTCGTTCATAACATCAAGCGTGCCGCAACATAGCCAAATCAACCGCTGTATGGCGATTCACCAGAGCCGCTTGTTTAATACACAATACGAATGCTCGTTTTTCGTGTTGTCCCTGTGGATTGAGAATTGATTCGTTGTCAACAAGCAGTTTCAGCAACTCAGAGAGATTTCCGAGATGGACATCAGATGTTTCGGTGGTGGTCTCAATCAGATTGACGGCTCTCTTCACCTCTATGGAACCTGCGGAGTTAATCTGGTTTGCGAGACCAGTAATTCTCTGGAGACAAAATAGAGCAACTGAATTCCACCCTCGTTCGATAGCATCGTCGTATGCCCAATCAAGTAGGGAAATTGCTGCACGAGCATTATCATAGGCTTCACGTCCACTCTTTTCGTGCCATTCGACGGCCGCACTGGCTGCGACTAGCGCTTGACTTTCGGTATTTGAATTCTCTATCAAATCCAAAATTTTGTCTTGTGGTGGTTCGCCGAACGCCTCCGCAATCTCAATCCAATCAAATACAGAACGCAAAGTTGCCTTGACGTGATAGTTCTGGTTGGGATCGGCTTGCGCTTCCTTCCAATGTCGATCAAAATCAGAAGCATCTGGAAAATAGAAGGCGTATTCGTCATCTTCCACAAAGTGAAGCAGCATAGGTCAAAAGTGTCTTTCTTATATAATAATTCCTTTGTTGAATCTGACCAACCCTCCCACCGTTCCCGGCGTGAACTATGAATGAGCGATAAGACACAGTACTTAAGCGGTCAACATACGGTGTCTATGACATCAAATGGCCAGCACGGAATCCCTATCACGAACGATTGCGGATACGGTCACAATAAGCCGGGAACTCCGCGAAGAAGGCGAGATTGACGGTCAAGTCAAACTCTACAATGTTGACGAGGACGACGAGTTTGAGGCCGACGCGTCTACGTTCTTCGACAGGACGTTGATGACACAGGGGTTGCGAGAGGGATTCGTCGACCTCCGAGATACCCTTCGTGGCGACGCCAACTACGGCACGCACATCCTCTATGGACCGTACGGGAGTGGGAAGTCTCACCAGATGGTGGCGATGTATCACTGCTTTTCCGACCCTGAAGCTGCCGGCGGGTTCGGCGACGATCACGTCGACGGCTTCAGCGATGCGTTGCCCGCCGACGAGAACTCGGAAGCCATCACCGTTTCGCTCCAGCAACGCCAGCCGGACTACCTTTGGGAACCGTTCTTCGATGTTCTCGACTACGAACCCTCCGATAGCGACCTCGACCCGTACCCTGATATGGAAACGATTCAGGAAGCAGTCGACGGTCGCACGGTCGCGTATCTAATGGACGAACTCGAGGACTGGTTCGAGCCGCTGAGTGGCGACCGGAAGAAGCGCAACCGCGGCTTCCTCCAAGCGTTCCTCGAGACAGCCGACCTCGATGACAGTGAGATCTTCGCTATCGTCTCCGTCCTCAGGAAGGGCTCTGACGTTCACCGTATCCTCGACAGGGAAAGTGCCTCTGAGGTCAACATGAGCAGCAAGGTTAGCAAGCAAGAAGTCATTCGCCACCGCCTCATTGACGACATTGACGAGGATGCTGTCGATGAGGTCGTCTCAGGCTACGTGGATGCGTACGCCGGAAACGATCACGTGCCGGACTCCGATATTCCCAGTGATCTCGCAGGGAAAATACGCAACACGTACCCGTTTCACCCCGTCCTCCTGAACGCCCTCGAAACGCGCTACTACGCTGACGAGGGGAATCAGAACACGCGGGGGATGATCTACCTCTTCTCGAAGATTTTGACGACCGCCGCTGACCCCGAAGCAGATCCTGATGACAAGGACGCGTCCCTCCTCATCGAGGAGACTGATCTGGTCACGCACGGCGACATTGATGCCGTCCTATTCGACGATGAACTGACGCGGATCAATATCGACCGTCCGGGCGTCTGTGTCGATGACATCCGGAACCGCGTCAACCCCGACACAATCCCCTACGGTCGCCGAATATTGAATACAATCCTTCTCTACAGCCTCAAGCCGGACGAGGGCGAGGGCGCAGGCAAGGCCGAGATCGTGATGGGAACCTATCAAACAAGTGATCTGGTCTCGGACATCGTCCTGAACCTCGAGCAACTCTACGGCGTCGCGTGGTACCTCCATAAACTCAACGGCAAGTACGCCATTCGCGATCGCCAGAACCCGAACGCACTCATCCAGAACAAGGCCACGGATATCGATGAGAGGATTGCGCTCAGCCAGATCGCCGAAACTGTCGAGCAAGTCTTCGGGACAAACGCCTACCCTGTCGGGTTCACTGACGACGACCTCAAGCAGGTACCGGATAGCCGCGACGTCAAGGTAGTCATCAAGGCCAGCGATTGGACACCGGATGAGGTCAAGACGGTCATCAAGAACGCCGATGGTAGTCCCGGTCGCGAATGGCGAAACACGCTCGTGTTCGTCCAGCCGAGCGGCGACAAGAAGATCGAGTCTGGGACCGGATTCATCGAAAAGGCCCGATACATCGAGGGAGCCGAACGCGTCCTTGACGACGACTCGCTGGACGACGAGATTCGCTTCTCCGTGAAGCGCCAGCGCGAGGATGAACAGCGCGAACTCCGCGACCGCGTCGAACTCGCCTACGGGGAGATCCTCGATGGCGACGATCTCCTTAACGAGTTTAATCTGGCCGCGGAGATGGATCTCGACGTATTCGTCTCCGAAGGAGAACCGCTCAACGCCGGCGACGTCGCTGACAGCGTCTCCGCAGAGGGGATTGACCTCCAACGATATGTTTGGGAAATTGTCGAAGACTTGCTCGACCGCCGGGGCGAAGCCAGTATTGAGGACATCTACGAACAGTTCCTCCGCCAACCAACCTACCCGATTCCTGGTAGTCCAAACGGTGTAGTGGACGCGGCCGTCGACGCGCTCAAGGATAAGCCAGTGATCACTCACGGTTCCAATGGATTCTCTGAGTCGTTAGAGGGCTGCTCCCTCGACACGACGATCCTCAATGAGAGCGACGTACAACGATGGACAGACGAAGATGTCGTGCAGGAACTCCGGAAGCGATTCGGGAGCGGAACGAAGGCAGTCGACATCGGAAACTTCGAACTCGAACTCCTCGAGGACACCGAGATCTGGCTGGAAGGTGACGGCCACGACACGGTGATGACAGCTGCCGGCCGCCTCGCACAGGACGACCAGTATGTCCTCTACAGCGACACTGAGGTCGTTTCGAAGGCTCAGTCCGACGCGACGATTCGCGACATCTCGGAAGCCGAGTATATCGGTACTCCCGAGGTGCGGGAACGTATTCGAGAGTCTTTGGAAGAAAGCGGTCGGGCAAACACCCACCGTATCCTCGAAGAGATCCGTCGCAATGAAGCGTCATACCTTCCCGGTGACGAGACCGAACGAGCGTTTCGCGAGGCGGTGACGGACTTCCTTGTCAACGACTATCTCATCGAAATCGATCGCGAGTATGAAGACTCGCTCAATGACCGCAATCCAACGGACGTGACGCTCGTTCCCGTAGTGTCGGACGAAGTCGGTGAACAGATTCTCGAATACATCTCGGAACTCGACGGTGACGACAAATTCACTGTTGGGAGCGTGATTGAACGGTTTGACTCGTCTGTTTCTGAGAACGCCGTCCAGACGTTCCTCTTGCAGAATCTGGGCCGCGAAGCAGAACCTGAGTACGTTGTCGGTTCGGGGGCTTCCGATGGATCGGGTGATCCGGCACGTTGGTCACCGGGATACGAATTCCGAATCCCGAGTGGCGGCTGGCGATTCAAGTTTGATGGTGATGATGTCGCTGCATTGCGGCGAAAGTGGCGTGCAGACGAACAGTCCGGTGAAGTAACCTACGGGGAAGTCAGATTTGAACTCGCAAATCGGATGGGGATTCCCGGGCCACTCCAAGGCTCCGCGAGAATCAAGGAGTCGATGACGAAGCTGACTCTCGAATCCGGTGAGGACTTCACAAAGGTGCGTGACCTCTTCGAACGCATGCCCGACGAGGCATCAAATATCTCTGTCGAAATTAACTTCGAGTAACAATGGTTGAACACGGCAAACTCCCTGGCGAGTACAACATCGTCGTTAAGGGCGAGTACGACCTCTTCGATCATCAGGTTCCTGTCGAAGAATTCGAGGAGATGCTCCGCGAGAACGACGTCCCGGACGAACTCTGTGTCGTCGGTCTCGACGACGTATTTGAAGACGACGATGCGGTAACCGAGTTATCGGCACTGATGGATCGGTGTGGTAATGCCCTTGAGAACCGACATCCGCTACCAACTATTCAGTTCGCCATCGATGGTTCGTTCCAGCGGCGGCAGCGTGACTTCGAACTGCAGACTGGCGGCGACCTCCATCGACTCAGTCGTATTTTCGGCCCACAGATCGACCGTCGTAGCAGCGGCTGGCTCACTGCTCCGTTCTGAGGTCACTCAGAGGAGACGAAAGTCGTCAGCAACGGAAACGTCCGTGGGCGTTCTGTCTTCGCCATGCGTCACGAAGTACAGGTCAATTCGTTCTTTGTATCCTTCGCTCCGGAAAACCGGAACACATGTGGTTGATTCCGGCGGATGCTCCTTGCATTGCGTCTCGATCTGCCGTCGGGTCCACTTCCCACCCTGCTCGAGATCGGAGCGCGACCGATACTGTGTCGACAGTGTGTCGGCAGCCGCATTGACCACTCGAAGAGAAAACTCGTGGACGTTACTGAAGTCAAACGGCCCGTCGGGGTCAGTTACACGATCCAGCGCGGACGCGTCGTTCTGATCGAGGCAGAGGGCGTGTTCCTTGACGGCACGGAAGACATCTATAACTGAATAGACCTCGACGATCGCCTCGTGCAGATAGTCGCGGATGCAGTCGTGGTATCCATCGAGCGAGAACTGGTCGCTGTCGGGCGAGATAACTTGTAACTCTGCCTCCGTCTGTGAGACCGTCCTCATCCGCGGCTCGCCAAGTGGTGTCAGGAACCCCATCCGAGATGTGTCGAGCAGGTACGCATAGCTGAAAAGCCGCGATCGTGAGCCGCCGCTCTTCACCGGATCCTTGCCCTCGGCATAGTACTTCGAGTCGAGGACGGCCAGCGTCTCGTCGCCCTCCTCGACAGCGTGATCTGGCTGGTGGTACACCTGCCCTTCGTTCTCGAAGGGTTGGAGCGTCGGCGACCTAACGGCCGAGACGTTCTCGGTCTGGTTGAGGTGGTCGTAGCCCTTGATCACATCCAGTTCGTCTTCGATAGCGACCTGTGAATACTGCTCGAACAGTGACTCCATATTCAACACGTAGTCCACAACCAGTTCTCGGTCACCCTCCATCGCCGGCGTTCCGAGAGACGAAGCTACGATTGCCTTCGAAACCTCGATCGCCTGTCGGTAGTAATGGCGTTGCTTCGGAAGGTCGTAGAGCGAAAACTGGCGATACTCGGGAATCCGTCGGCGATTGCTCGTGACATTGAGTTCCTCAAGATGGCTCACCTCCTGATGCACCTGCGAGAAGACGTGGTAGTACGCCTGATGGTCGTACTTGTTCTCGTACTGTCTAAAGAGTCGAAGTAGGTGCGTTCCCGCGTAGTGGAGCAGCGAGTTGGCTGGGTTGTCGTAGTTGACCTCCTTCAACAGACAGTGCTGTTGAGCACGTCCTTCCGCCTGATTGACTAACGACTGTTCAATGTCGATGACACCTCGTGGCTGTTCGAGGTCGGCACGACGCGTCTCAAGTTGTCGAACAAATCCATCACGGTGGATGCTTTCGAGCCCATTGAGGTAGTTGATTGCCAAGATTAGGAAGACATCCTCCAGATCGACGTCCTCAGTACGGAACTCATCGAGAGGGACGCCGTGGTACTCGACCGACCGCTTTCGGCCGTGAACCGCCAGTAGCATATCAAAGATGTAGTCCCAGTCGATTTTCGGCTCGATATGGAGCTTCGATCTGGGCGTGAGACTAACGATTCCCACGTTATCACGCGCGGTCACGTGCATCACCGGGCCGTCGAGCCGAACCTTGACGACCCGATACTCCTTGTCGCTATCGTCGAGCGACTCCTGTGTCTTTACGAAGACATTGTCGGCCTCCTGATCGAAGGAGGCCCGGCGGAGCTGGTCGTCGATCGAGGTCGGACACCCCTCAATACGGATTTCACCGCGCTCGGGTATGCTGAACGTCCCGGGTTGGTAGGTGTACGATGCATCCGGATCAGAGACGCTCATTGCTCGTAGGATCCCATTCGGCGACGTTCGGCCTCTAGTTCTCGGCTGGCGAGATCGGCTGCTGACGCAAGGTCGAACATCTTAAAGTCGTTGTCGAGTGCCCGGTAATGTTCCTCGATCTGCTCAATCTGCGGGAAGGCCGCCGAGTTCAACAGCCGCGGGACAATGAACGTACGGAATGCCTGTCCGACAGCCTCCTCCGGGGCGTCCATGTACAGGGCCTCGTCTTGGAGGGCCTCACGCAGGAAGATCGTTACGTCACGGTAATGCATCGGACCGAACCGCATAATCGGGCCTCGAGACGCTTGCTCGGAACCGTGGTTGATGCCGTCGTAGTCAGCCTCAAAGAGATCGAGAAGATCGTCGTTTCCGATGAGCGGGATGTCTCCGAGGTTGTCCTCGAGCCATCCCTCGAATAGTGCCCGACGGTCGTCGTCCTCGTACTCGTCAAGTTCGATCATCGCGAACCGACGCGTGATGGCGTTATCCAGCTCGTTGACCGTCCGGTCGGACATGTTCATCGTACAGATGATGCTCACGCCCTCGTCAAGTTCGATAGTCTCTCCATCGTCCGTCTCAATGAGCGTCTGGTTTCGGTTCTCGATGGCAGTATACAGTGGTCCGAAAATCTGAGAGATATCGGCTCGTGTAATCTCGTCGAGGATGACCGCGTATGAGATATCGAAGTCACGCGATCGCTTGACGCCGTCCGAGACGGCACCGAGTTCCGTTTCATAATTCAGCGACCGATAGCCCGAGGAACCGGTCAGATTTGGCCCGATACCGCCGATGATATCCTTGGCCGTCCATGAGGGAGTGGCCGTGTGCAGCGAGTAGCCGACGCAGTGCCGGAGCGCGAGCTGTTTGGCGAACGTCGTCTTCCCTGTGCCGGTCGGCCCATAGAGGACGACGGGTTTCCCAGTACGCAGAGCAGTTCGTGCATTCCGCTCCACGTCATCGGGAACGAGAATAGTCTCTGGCGTGTCGTCACCGCGGGTAATGACGGTGCGCTTCAAGTCCTGTGAGGCCGTCGAGGATTTGAGAACGGCCTGGCGGATTCGTCCAACACCTTGATCCCCTTCGTGATGGAGGTCAAGCTGTTGTTCATTGATAATATACTCTATGACTTTCTCGTTTTCCGCACCCTCGATAGCTTCAACGACCCGATCATCTACTGCGCGAAGGACATCAAGATCATCTTTCACGTCCTCTATGGAATACTCGCCCTCCGATGAACTACTCATTGATGGCTGTGTTTTCACTGGAATGTTATAAGCATGCCTTCAAGTAGATGATTTTGATGTCTCGAACCAACTGGGTTCGATCTTTAGTTGAACTTGGTCTACGTTGGACCTGCAAGATACTACACGTACAGATATTTTATTTGATTGTTGACCATGTAAGTGAGGACCACACGAAAGAGTCAATTGATCAATAGGTGATTGTGTTTATGAGTCGGATCCATCGGAACTCACGTACTCGAGATTCTGTAATGTCCGGAACGCAGCTCGGTTGAGATTGCTCAGAAGAAGAGAGATCGTGAGGTTCGGTCCAGCGGCTACAGTCTGCCGCTCGGAGTCATAGATGATGGCGTCGGCGTCCGATAGGGTTGATAGATGCGTCTGAGACAGTGCATTGTACACGTTGCGATACGGCTCACCAGTCGCGCATTCCAACGGAATATCTTGCTCTCGAGCAGTGATTTCTCGAGCGAGGGTTCGAACCGAGAGGTCTCCATCACCCTCTGCAACCAACTCGATCACGTAACGACGTCGTGGTGCTCTGAGGGAGTGATACACCCTCGAGAGATAGTCGTCACCGCAGTTGTTACGTCCCATAGTGAATTCGTTGATTGGACTTGGGAGAGCGGGTCGGCTGTGCTCCGAAGGGGATTTTCCAAGTGGTCTCTTGCATGGACGTTTGCAACCCCATTCACCAAATTAGTTCTTTTGAAAGAACTAATGATAGTTGGTTCTCTTAAGAGAATAAATGGCTAACTACGATCTAACCAGGGATTTTCATAATGAGCGATGGCCCTGGTCGGAAACCGACAGTCACTGACGACGATATCCTCGACGTCTTTCGTTCGAGTTCTGATCCCGTTCTGACTACGTCAGAAGTGGCTTCGAATTTTGATATCACGCATCGAGGTGTTCGAGATCGGTTGGAGAAACTCGAGCAAGAGGGGATATTGGAATGTAAGAAAGTGGGTGCTCGAGGGATGGTTTGGTGGTATCCAGGGAACACGTCAACATCCAAGTTATAGTTGATCTGTAGTAGATCCTTCAGGAATGAGAGTTAGTGCCAACCCTAAATCACCTTTAGAAAAGGGATTTGAGAATTTATCTTCATGATCTATGAGGTTGTCTTCAGTAGTTTTTTTCCGATTGCATAAGCCAATTTGGCTGGCACAGCATCACCTACCATTTGTTGTCTTGCGTTGAAACTCTCTCCTTTGAAATGATAATTGTCAGGGAATGCTTGTAATCTTGCTGCTTCTCGCACTGAGAGCAACCGATCTTGGGTTGGGTGTACTATCATCTGCTTACGAAAATTCGCCACAGTTTTTGATGGTTCTTCTTCGACTAGCCGTTGATATATGTGATCATGTGTTCGTTGACGGTTGGAGTAATTACCCATCAGATTTTCTGGAATATCTCTCCAGTTCCCTCCCTGAGGGATGTGTTTAAATCTCATATATGTCTTTTCTTGATTCTTCGTGGTCCTATGGTTCATTAGTAGACCATCTTCCTCACCAATCCTCATCTCTGCCGCATAATCACTTATTTCAGACTCATTAGCTATATATTCCATTTCTATTTCTCCTCCACCACCTGTCGGTAGTTTAGGCAGGTCTGAAATAGCTCTGCTCACAGAGACTGGTAACTCAAAGTCATAGCTGAACTCATCTGGTGTTGGTAATTCAGGCTCTATGTATTTATGACCAAGAAAGAACACTCGGCGTCGCTTTTGTGGCACCCCGAATTTCTCTGCTTTTAGAACACCATATGCAATATTATACCCTAAAGATTCCAACCGATCTTCGATTGATTGTTTAAATTTACCATCCGCAATAGTAAGCAATCTTGGGACATTTTCTATTAAAACAGCATCTGGATCAATCTCTTCGACAATTTCTAAGAATCGAGTTGGGAGATCATTTAGCGGATGTTCTGTAGAATCTGAATTGACATTGGCCATTGAGAATCCTCTACAAGGGGGGCCACCCATAACAAGATCGATTTCATTAAGGCTGAATCCGTTCTTATTTATTGATTTCTGAATATCTGAAACGATCTTTTCTTCTTTGATGTCACCTAGGATCGGCTCACAGCTGTGATTTCTCCTAAAAGTATCAATTGAATGCTTATTATTATCTATACCTGTTACAATATTGTATCCTGCTTCAGAGAACCCCTCACTTAGTCCACCCGCACCACAGAAGATATCTACAACATTTTCCAGTTCCGTTCTCGTCATCTATCTTGGTGTTTCGCTGCGGCCCACTTTAAATTATATATTGACTTAAGAGCCGCCATGGAATTAGATCCAGTTAACATACAGGGATCCAATGCCTGATGAATAATTCTCCAAGTTATAGTTTCCAGGAACAGTGTATAATACTTGTACTTCTTCTGAGTTTCTGGCTGTATCCCATGCTCCTAGAGTAGATAGTTTAGTACTCATTGGACTCAGAAGAATATTATACTCGTCGGAATATTCAGATATTAGGTCATCAATCACTTGGCGTGATCCGCTAATACTATTAGCAGGGAAATAAAATCTCTCAGTGTCTTGTCTATTTAAAACCAATTCTTGTCTTTGTTTATTCTCGTCGAGGAAATGTTCTTTCGTAGGTGGATCCCCAATACCCATTAAAACTTTTGCAGGCTCGGTTTCTTCAATCGTATTGATCACCCTGTCCTGTTCGAAACCGGATAGAATCACTAATAGTGTTGGTTTGCTGGAATTTTGTATGCCAGCGAAGCCTATAATATTTCGAACTAATCGATATCCACTACTCAGCCACTCACCATGTTCTTGTGGAGTTGCATAGAGGATCCTTGTCGTAATATTGTTGCTCAAAGAATATAAGATGTTGAATGATACGAGTAGCGCTTCCCGATTGAAGGTAGTGATATCTACTGTAATATCTAAGCTGTTTCGGCCCGTGAGAACTTGAAGTCCATCTCGAAGGGTGAATAGTTGCTCGTCAGCCTCTAACCAACTCCCCATCAAGACATCTACTTCGTCACAATGTTGCTCAAGACTTTTTTGCAACTTCTTAAGATGTTCTTTAGTTGTTTCTTTGTTTGATCGCTCAAAATACTCCTTATTTACATATATAATACCCCACTCTGCTCGATAATCTGAATCAAGGGACTCAGTCGCAGCTAGAGTTCTCTCTTCAAAACCGGCACTAGTAAAGTAGAGATCATCAGGGTTGTTATCATCTATTGTATTGATTGTATATTCATCTCCCAGTTGGCCAGATTCGGTAGTCTTTTTGCTCATTGTTCCTCCATGAATGTTCTCAAGGATTCCTGCTCTTGGTCAATATCCAAACGGCGGCGGACGAATTCACGAGGATCTTGACATCCTAACTCAAGTAATTCTGGAGTCAAGGTTATTCTACCTTCGAATCCAGTCGGGTCCAATTTGAACATTGGTGCCAGTCTCCGATTTAGAATGTACCAGTCAGAACGACCACCACCTTCCTTTGTGCTGTAAGTACTAACATTAAAATACCGTATCCGCTGGCCGATCTCCAATACCTTATTAATGTCTGAATCTTCTGGGATTTCTCCACGTACTGTGAATGAAAACACTCTTGGCTCACGCGAGTCCGGGTCATGAAGGCGATTATAAAATAGTTCCCCGAGAGACCTAATTAATGTCTGAAGGCTATCAAGATATTCCATATCTTCTGGGGGGAGGTTTTTAGCGATTTTTTCAGGGGCCTCTTTTAAGAAATCCTCCGAGTTTTGCTTTAAAACCTCGTGCTGAATTTTTGGAGGTATGTGATCAATATCCTCAACCTCTTTTCCTCCCCGCTTCACTTCGTTAAACATCAGCTGGCAGGGTTCCAAGAAGTTACGGACCACTCCCGAAGAAATATGTGCGATTTCATCAAATCCAGAGTAATACTTCTCAGTTTTCCCATCCGCCAATTCCTGGAATAGACGAGCTTTAGCATAGCGTGAAATGTAGTCTGATCTCCGACCTGGTTGACTTTTCTCTATCCATTCCTCCTCTAACTCATCCTTAATTTCTTCTAGTCTTTCCCTCTCAAACTCCCGATATGGGAGAAATTCAGCAATATCGTCGGTAGGCACGTCCGACAATTCTAACCTCTTCTCCACAATCTCCCTGACTTTCTTTGAATATTGCTTATCCTTTCCTGTATAAAGTTCATCAAAATCAACTTCCGTATAATCATGGGTCAACTCAATCATTCCACGACCTGTCGTTTCAAAGGTTTTGTAACGATCTCGACTAGAGGAGATTTTCACACACAAAGTGCTTTGATCTCGGTTTGCAATCCATGTGTTTATTACCTCTTGTTGCCCCTCGAAAAGATGGAACGCATCATCGATGAAAATATAGATCGGAATATCTTTCCGTCCCAATAAATCCTGTAGACTAGACATTAAGGGTAAGAGAAAATCGTGGTATCCGCTTGTGGCACCAGTGTACTTTGCATCTGAGTTCAATGAAAGTTCTTGTAAATAGTGTGCTATATGTCTCTTCTCAGAGGTGAAAACTTCTTGTAACCAATCTATTGGCGACTCTTCTTGATCAAACCGTTCAGAAGCATACTCTCGTGACAATGTAATTGAACCACTATCAAAAAGTCCGATAGTATCCTTCGAAAATTCTACTAAACGTTCGTCATCAAAATAATCACTTGGGAATTGAGTTGAGAGGGTTGACAATGTTTCCTCTGCTACAGTTAAGTTAAGAAGATGTTCAGATATAACCTGGGAGGCTCTATCATCAAGTAGATCTAATTCCGTTTTATCAATCTCTCCTTTTTTACATGGGGTGTATATTCCTATGAATGGTTGATCGCTGTTGAAGAATTTGTCGGGGGATCCATGCTCAACGAATCTACACTGTGGCTCTAAATATCTAAGCATGAAACTCTTTCCAGAACCTCTTGGCCCCCATATGAAGGTGTGTTTTTGTTCTTTTACGTTATCGAGTTGGGTGTGTTCCTCTATGAAAAGTTCAACAATTGTTTCTGCAGGAACATCCTTTAGAGCATCTGGACTGTGTACAGCAAAGGGATTCTCAGAGAGATCTATCATTGTCCATCACCTTGATGCGGTAGTCTAGTAATAGAAGAATTCACTTCACTCGGATCAGGAAGTTGATCTGGTTTCCACTCTGAGTACTCTTCGAAGAAATCATCATATATTTTGACGTCTGGATAGGTCCCTTTCGTAGTTAGCCCAGTTGCTGCAAGAGTCTCGTTAACCTCCTGGATGATAGTATGCGAATCATCTCGAACCGTAATATCGACTTGTACCTCCCGAATCTCAGCGTATCTATTGAAATATCGTTCACAGTACGCTAATTCGTTCACTAATTTTTCAAGACGACAAATCATATATTCAATCAAAGATATTTCACCGTCATCATTTGCCCTTTCTTTGAATGAGTCAGGACACGGATACATTTTAATAGATTTTTTATATCCTACCTCAATGTTCAGGTTTACTGATTTTCCGTTCAGATGGGGATAACATCCTTGGACCGTTTCGGCATATCGCCAAAATAGCTCACTTTCGTCAGGCACGGATTCTCGTATCCACGAATCACCAGATACTCGCTCTTGTGTTTCCGAAATCTCATCGGCAAATCTTAAAATTCCAGCAAGATCTTTTGGGTATACTTTATATATCTCGTTTCCGATATTAAATACAGAATCCCGCTGGGGAATGTCCAATCCAGCCTTATTCCGGTGGGCCTTAATTATATCATCGGTAGTCGCCTTGATTGATGTAGACGGGAAAGCGATATCCCGGAACCTGTCTGCTACTTCTGTTGATATCCGCTCATGGTCTGTACGGTCTACAATCATCCCAACATCATGCCAAAGAATTGCAGTGAGAAGAATAAAGAGATCAAGTTCGTTCAAATCGCCACTTTGGAAATCTCTGAGTTCGTTCTCCAACAGTCTACTTGCCTGATTCATAACTGCAGCAATATGTTGTTCACCATGATCGGTAAACCAATTACAATTAGATTGGACCCAAGGATACATCTCCCTTTGAAGGTGCCTCTTAGTTTGTTTATATTGGTCTAGAAACTCTTCTGCATTATCAGAGCCGTCTGCAAGTTCTAGAAGCGTCTTTTCTAATTCGGATTCCAAGCTAATATTCGACATCGTATATGAGGACTCGTTGTCTGTAGAGCAGGTGATGAACGGTCTTAATAGTTTTCCGACTAGTTGGTTGCATGCTAGAGCGAGTCAATAGCCAATTGATTAACTGATTTCGATACCTCGGTTATGGGAGAAGGCACGACGACAGCGACCCGTGTCTAACAGCTGGATGAACTCCGAACACGACTCGAGGGCCAATCACTACCCGAAATCAGAAAATAAGGGATACAATCGCTGTATCCCGAAAACACGTTGGCTCAGAACCGTGCAGTTTCTGGATGGGCCCTGACGGATTCGAACCATCGACCACTCGGTATCTCACATGACCGCATCGATGCGATCGTGTTATGAGCCGAGCGCTCTAACCAGACTGAGCTAAGGGCCCGTTTTCCGTCTATGCAGAGAAAAACGTGGCCTGTAGTTAACCCTTACTCTCCGTCTTGGTGTAGCAAATTGGTCTCGACAACGTTGCGAGAGGAACCGATCACACTACCGACAGCTACAACAGCTCTGGGCAGCGACGGGCCTATGTGGTCGGCGACCGGATACTACTGCGTATGTCGGATCGTCGTCGACTCACGCAGTTCCTGCGTTCGAAACTTCAGGCGGCAGGCGAGCAGTACGAACAGGTTCGGGGGTCGACCGATCGCCAACTCGAAGAAGCCCAGCAGGCCTATGAAGTGGCCAAAAACGCTCGCCAACTCCCCTCCGATAGCGAAGGCCGGGCACAGATCGTCTGCCGACGGTATGCAGAACGCCGAGCAGCAATGCTCGACGATCAGTACCGTCCAGCGTGCTACGAAGCAGACCATCCGGACTGTGAAGGCTGTGTCGAGGATATCCGTGCGGGACGAATCGAGACGTGGTAGGTACATCCTCAACGACAGCGTTCACGACTATTTGACTGTCGCTACTGAACTCGACGCCGTATCGCTATTGTTCTGTTACGAATACCGAACTGATTGAGAGAAACGAAGCCTAGGCCGGGATTTGAACCCGGGCTCTCGTCCTTACCAAGGACGCGCTTTACCGCTAAGCTACCCAGGCACGCGTTTAGATGGAGTGGTGCCATGGGTTATATCCCTTTCCATCTACAGCAGCCGTGTCATGCGATTTCACTCCGAGAGTTCAGGTTTGGGAGACCGATAGTTTGGAGTGCTGGCATCGCCACTGGTGGTGGGTGCTGGCTTTCGGTACGAAACAATGGTGATAACTGGCCGAGTTCAGCTGCACTTGAGTGAGGACGACTGGGAGAACGGGATTATGGATCGGTTGCAGATGGGGCACAACCGGCCGAGTTTTTTTCGTGATTTTGATCGGCAGCGAGATGGCCGAGTTCAGCGAGACCGTCCGTGACTGGGGGGAAGGTTGGGAGGAAGGTGTCGGTGGGGAGGAGGGTGTCGGTGAGGGTGGTTGCGAGTTCGAGGGCGAAAGCGGAGGGGGATGTGTCGGCGGTGGCTGCGCCGGTGCGAACGGCGAGTTCGAGGATATCGCGTTCGAGATTGGTGTTGATTGAGTGGGAGGAGAGCGTTGCCTTTGTTGTCTTTGCGGTGTTTGCGGACGTGGTGGATTTTGAGGAGGTTGTTTCGGCGGTTGGGTTGGCGGCTGTGCTGGGTTGTGTGCTCGCTGTAGAGGTTGCGGGCGGGGGTGTGGGTGTATTGGTGAGTTCGGTGCGTCTGGTCTGGTCGCGTCCGAAGGCCTGCACGGTGTGGACGGCTTTGTCGGCGGCGTCGGTTCGGGCGAGCAGGGAGAAGCCGCGGGCGACGAGGATGTCTGCGGCGAGGATTGTGAGATCGTCGGTGTACTGCGATTTCGATTGGGGCTGAGAGTGGGGATCTGACTGAGATTGAGCCTGTGACTGTGGGTGGTGCTCTGGCTCTGGCTGTGACTGTGATTGTGATTGTAATTGGGACTGGGACGCGGGTGTGGGCTGATTCGCGTGGGCGCTGTCGCTGCACCAGGAGTCTTCGTGTGCGAGTTCACGTGTGAGTCGGAGTCCCTCGTAGATCAGTTGGACGCCGGCGGCGTGGGTGAGGAGTGTGTCAGTGTCGAGTTCGGTGGACTCTATGGGCCGGTCGGTATCTCGGCGCTGGGGGTGGTCTTGCTCTCGATCGCTCTTTGAAGTCGAATCGTCGAGGGGGCTAGAGAGTTCGGGTGTGTGTATCGTGGCGCTCTCGATGGTGAGGACGCCTGGGAGCATCGAGGCGTCCTCCAGAACGGTATCGAGGAGCGAAGCCAATCGCGGTGGTTCCACATCCGCGAGAGCGTCGACGGCAGCACGCCGACAGGAGTCGGCCTTGTCCATTAGCAGGATGTTACGAGGGCGGAGGCAAAGACCTTTGGAAACGCCGGATCGACTCCTGTCATGATCGACATTGACGATCCGGGCGCTGCTGACGGTGACGGGTCGCGGTCGGAGCCGGAGTCGTCGGATCGGATAGTGACGATTACGCTCGATCGTCCCGATGCCCGAAACGCGTTGACGATCGAGGGACTCGATGCGCTGGCGGCTGCGATCGAATCCGTTGGTTCGGCTCCGGATTCGCCTTCGACCTCTCCTTCGCCTCCGGTGTCGGAAACGTCCCTCCCATCGGCCGACCGCGGGGAGTCGCCGTCGGCGGCAGGCGCTCGATCAGTACCGACGGCACCCGTTATTTACCTTCGCGGCCGTGGCCCCGCCTTCTGTGCCGGCGCCGACCTCGACGCCGTGAACGACCTCGACGGCGACCGCGAACGGGCACGCGAGTTCGCGCGACTGGGACAGCGCGCCGCTCGCGCTATCGAGGCTTCGCCGGCGATCGTCGTTGCGGGTATCGACGGGCCGGCAATGGGCGGCGGTCTCGAACTCGCGCTCGCCTGCGACGTGCGCGTCGGGACGCCCGCCTCGACCTACGGCGAACCGGGCGTGACGTTCGGCCTGTTCGGCGCTTGGGGTGGCACCGTCCGCCTTCCCGAACTCGTCGGGCGGGGCAACGCGCTCGAGTTCGCCCTGTCGGGTCGCACCATCAACGCCGAGGAGGCGCTGCGACTGGGACTCATCTCGCGTCTCGAGGACGATCCGCGGACGGTTGCTGAGGCGATCGCTGACAACCCGGGTGACGCACTGGCGGTGCTGAAGCGTCGGGTTCGGGACGATAGCGAGCGGGAAACGCAGGAACGACGCGAAGCCGAGGCGTTCGCTGAACTCGTTGCTCGCCACGCCGAGGATATCGGGTCGGTGCTTGAGTAACGGCGCTGGCTGGTCACGTGGGATCTACCTCTGTGGCGGCGAGCCGGCCGAGTTCACCTGCGAGGGGAGTTATCGGGGGAGCCAGTTCGTCGACGGGGAGTTACGTGAGCGGGTCCGGTGACGGCGGTGCCCGTCGCTTGTGCTCGCTGCGTTCGTACATCTCGCGGACGCGGTCGACTGTCTCGGGCGTTACGTCGAGTTCTCTGCAGGTTGCAGCGACGGAGAGGGGGCCGTCGATGTGAGTGACGAGGATCGAATCGAGCGTCTCGTAGCTGATTCCCAGCTCGTCCTCGTCGGTCTGGTCGGTCCACAACTCCGCGGTTGCGGTCTTGGATGCGAGGTCTTCGGGGACGCCGACGTGGCGGGCGAGTTGGCGGACCTGCGCCTTGTAGAGGTTGCCGATCGGGTGGCAGTCGACTGCGCCGTCCCCGTACTTCGTGAAGTAGCCGACGGCGGCCTCGCTGCGGTTTCCGGTTCCCAGCACGAGCCGGTTCTCGTGGTTCGCCACGAGATAGTTCAGCACGGCTCGAACGCGAGCGCGTGCGTTGCCGACCGCCTCGCGATCGCCTTTCGCCTCGGGGTAGGCCGTAAGCAGCGAGTCGATAAGCGGCTCGATTTCGATCACGTCGTACGTAATGTCGAGTTCTCGGGCGACTCGCTCGGCGTCGCTCATGTTCTCGTCACCGCTGACGGTCGCGGGTAACACGAGCGCATGGAGGTTGTCAGCTCCGAGCGCATCAACTGCCAGATGGCCGGTCAGCGTGCTGTCGATCCCGCCGGAGAGACCCAGGACAGCGCCGTCGGCGTTTGCGGCTGCAATCTGCTCGCGGATGAAGGACGTGATGTGTTCGCGGCACTGGTCCAGTTCGGCCTCCGAGAAACGAGGGTCGATCATAGTCCACTGTATGAGTGCGGGTGTCTAATAGGCTGCCCACGTGGACAAAAACTGACCAACCGGTCAATTCTGTGTGGCGGTGATGGTAGCGTCGCGAGCAGTCGTGGGGGCCACGGGAAACGGAACGTGCACCCGAGAGCGCTACGTTCAAGTGTGATCGACCAATAGACTGCGATAGTCACGTCGAGTGGCGCTACACTCGACGCGTTGCGGTACGACACGACCGAGCGCTGGTGGTCTAGTGGTAGGACATGAGCTTCCCAAGCTCATAGCCCGGGTTCAATTCCCGGCCAGCGCATGGGAGCGTACGACTACAACCCCGGGATCCATAGCGCCGCTTATCAGGGTTTCCAGTTCAGTTCGACCCGCACCGTCTCGTGGTTGCCGCGGAACATCGTCGACCGCTCGACCACATCGATCGAGGTATCGATCGTTTCCGGAGGGTTGAGCGTCACCGTTTTATTGCCGACTTCGATATCGATCTGTTCGTCACCCGAACGAAACTCCGCCGCCAGGTGTTCGAAGTACGTCGCGAGTTCCTCTCGCGAAAGGGACTCATCCGTCGTCGTGCGTTGTGCCATGTGCGGGAGTGACCGGCCGCGTCGGAAAAGTATGGACAGCGAACGGGCGGCTAGTCCGTTGTTACTGTCGTCGCGAGGCGTGGCTTTTTGTCGTCTGCACGGGTAGTCGCGGGCGATGGCAGACGACGCGGACGCAGACGCAGACGCGACCGGGAATGCCGCCGTCGGAATCGTCGCCCAGCGCGCTAACGAACGCGCGCGGGACCTCGCCGTGGCATTGCAGGACCGTCTTGCGGCTGACGAGACGGGCGTCCCCTCCGACGACGCCACCGTCGTGGACGAACTGACCGCCGAGCATATAGACCAGTCCGGCGTCCCGGTTGACGCGATGGCGGACTGTGACCTCGTCGTGAGTATCGGCGGCGACGGAACGTTGTTGTACGTCGCCCGCGAGGTCGGGAACACGCCAATTCTCGGCGTCAACCTCGGCGAAGTGGGCTTTCTCAACGCCGTCTCCCCCGACGATGCGCTCACCGTCGTTCCCGCCGTCGTCGAACACCTTCGGAGCGACGCCGACCGTTCCACCAAACAGCGTGAACTCGTGCGGTTGCAAGCGACTGGGAACGGTGGAGACGAAGCCGGCGGATCGACGGGTGAGACGCCTACGGCTGGCCGCTGGACGCTCGATCCGGCGCTCAACGAGATCGTCGTCCACGGGCCGCGGCGCGGTCACGGCGGCGGCGCGACGATCGACGTTCGAGTCGACGGCCGCCAGTACGTCGAGGGCCATGCAGACGGCGTGCTCGTCTCGACGCCGACCGGATCGAGCGCGTATAACCTGAGCGAGGGCGGTCCGCTGGTTCACCCGACGGCGAACTCGCTCGTCGTCACACAGATGGCCGCGGCTGGGGAGGAGAGCATGCCTCCGCTGGTCGTCGATGCCGAGACGGAGGTCACGCTCTCGGTGACGAACGCTGAGACCGCATACGTCATCAGCGATGGCCGCGATCGACAGCGGTTGGACCCGCCTGCGACGGTTACCGTTTCGGCCGCGCCCGAACCGGTGACGCTGGTCGGCCCGCAGGTCGAGTTCTTCGAGGCGCTCGAGAAGTTAGGGTAGTGTCCTTCGCGTCGGATGTGGCGAGCGTCGTCAGCGCTGTTCGACCAGTCGGGCGAGGTGTTCGGGCGGAACGGCACCGCTTGTTGCCGTTCCGTCGACGACGAACGTTGGAACGCCGGAGACACCCCGGCGCTGTGCGCTGCGAAAGCGGTCCTCGAGTTCGCTTCGGAGGCCGTCGTCGTCGACTGCCGAACGGATTTCGTCGACGGGTAGGTCGACGGATTCAGCGAGCGAAGCCAGGACGTCGGGCGAACCGATGTCGCGGGCGTCCTGCCAGAGGGCGGTATAGATCGCCTCGTCGAACGTGGCCCACCGGTCGGGATACTCCTGGGAGACGTACCACGAGGCCTGCTGGGCCGGCAGCGAGTCGACCTCGCCGGCAAACACCTGCGTCATTTCGACGCCGAACTCGTCTTGCAGCCGTTCGACGTTCTGCTTGGCCTGCTCGAAGTAGGCGTCGTCCTTGCCGTCGTCGGCCTCGTGGTCGATCGAGCCGTCCGGATTTCGCTTCCCGGAGCGGAGGTCGAACGGGTGCCACTCGACCGTGAGCGGTTCGTCGCGCGTTTCGCGGTACTGTGCGAGCGAGCGGGTGCCGAGATAGCAGAACGGACAGACGTAGTCTGCGTACAGTTCGAGCCGGTCACCGTCGGAGTCGGCGGTCATCGACGGGGGTAGGTGATCCGAACGGAAAAGCCGATGGAAGGGGGAACCGGCCGTTCTCCCCGGTCCGGGCGGTGTCCCTCGCGTTATTGGCGCACCACCGCCCCGTTTGCGGTTCTCTGCCCGCCGTCGCTACTTTTCGTTCGGCGGTTGGTCGTCGCTCGCGTCCGCGTCGCCTTCATTCGTGTCCGTGTCCGTATCGGTCGTCGCCGGCAGATTCGGATCGCGGTACGGATTCCGCCCGTAGGCCGGCAACTCGTCTTCCAGTTGGGACTTCAACACGCGACGCAGCCGGTTCAGACTCGTCGTATCGAGGCCGTGCGTGGCGGCGAGGCGCTTGAACGTCGACTCCTCGGTAATGTCGTGGGCGCGATACTGGCCGAACAGTTCGTCCATTCGATCGGCCGAGAGGGCCTGGGCGTCGACATCGTCGAGTCCGAAGTAGGCCCGCCGGTCGACATCGACCACGTGGCGGATGACGACCAGCGCGACCTTCGGAATTGCGCGCTGGCTGCCGAACTCGGTGAGGTCGATTTCGTCCATGACGCCGAGCGCGAGATCGCGCTGCCAGGGCGTCAGTTCCAGCGCGTTACACAGCGCCTGAGTCGTCCGCAGTCGATCGAGGTGGTGGGCGCGCTCGCTGTAGCCGGGCGTCGCGGCGTGTTGTTCGTCGTGGAGGCGGCGAACGCTCTCCGAGAGGTCCGCCTCAGGCGACTCCGCGCGCCCGATGACGGTCGCACTCGGCGTCACGACACCCCACTGGCGGACGGTCGTATCCCGCTTTGCGGCCGCACGGGAGAGCGTACCAGCACCGGGGCGCGTCTCTAACGGCCGCTCGCGGGGGCGGTCCGGGCGGGCGGTGACGGTTCCCGCCCGCTCGGGGACTGAACCGGGACCGGGGTCTGTACCGTCGTCTTGCATTGTCTGTCGCTCGGACAGGGAGACTGAAAAAGGCTCGCTCGTTTTCGCAGCGTTTCAGCGGAACTGATGATTAATCCGACAGCTATACAGCGCGATAGCAAACGCTCCGAGAGAGTGGATCGAGAGCGCCAAAAAGCCCTTCGTATCTACACCTTGTGACCAGAGGCACTTAAAGAACACCCGCAGTCTCGATCGTCGTTTCCAGCACTGGCTTCGAAGAGACGATACCACCCGACGATCGAAACGAACGAAAGAGAGCTGACGCAATACAGCGCGTCAGTAACCCGTCGTATCTATACCTTGTGACCAGAAGCACTTAAATGACGACGGGAAAAGACGACGGAAATACGCGACGCTACTCGACCGCCGCGAGCAACTCGTCGACGAACTCGTCTAACTGCGCCGCGTCGGGCCCCGATCGGACGTGTACCGCGGGATCGAGTTCAGCCGGCGGGGTGGCGAACTCGCGGCCGACGGCGTCACCGATGTGGGCGTCGCCCTCGCCGCGACGTTTCCGCTCGAGTAACGTCCGCGCGAGGGTGATGCGCTCGCGCTCGAAGACGGCCGGCGCTTGATCGTCGAGGAACGTCTCGAACGCGAGCGCTGGCAGGTCGTGGTCGCCGCGATCGCCGGTGGTTTGCAGGTAGCGAGCGGCCATCGCTGCCCGGCAGATGGTGAGGTTTCGTTTGACCGTCGGCTTCGTCTGCGTGGTACTGAACCGCTCGTTGTCATCGGCAACGAACATCGTTCTCTCGCTCTCCCCTTCGTCCCGTCCCCGGCCCGCTTTGTCGCTCTCGCTCGCCGCATCGGCCGCTTCGACGACGTACCCGTCCGCCGTCTCCTCGATAATCGGGAAGAGTTCGTCGTCGCTGCGGACGAGGTGATTGGAGACGTACTTGCGGTAGTTGCTCGTCGCAATCCCCCTGTAGGCGTGGTAGAGATCCATCGGGTTGTAGGTCCGCTCGACGTACGTCCGGAGGGCATCGAGAACGGCGCGATCACACGCGAGCCGGTATCGAATCGGACTCCGGAGCAGATCGATCGCCCCGTCGTTCGAGTTCACGAGCAGGCGCGCGAATGTTCGAATGTCCCAACCCTGATAGTCGTAGTCGCAGTCGAACTCGAACTCGGCGGCGACACTGGTAGCGCCACCACCAGCGGGCTCGCCACCGCGTCGCTCCTCGACGATCGTCTCCGGTGGCCCCTCGAGATGCGCGTACCGACCGAGATCGCTTGGAGCAAAGACAAAGCCGACATCGTAGTCGCTCGCCGAACTCGCGCCGCCCCAGGCGTGGCTTCCCCGAGCGACTGCGACGAGGGTCGTAACGTGGTGGGCTCGCTCGATGCTCGCGAGATGGCTCTCGACGGCTTCGCGGACGGGTGCTGGAACCGATTGCGGTGGAGACATCACACTGCCACTGATGACCGGCCAAGAAGAAAACGGTAATCCGCGGATCTCCGTTCGTATCTACACCTTGTAACCAGAGGCACTTAAAGGAACTCGGGTGCAACGAGACTGATGAACTCGTGGCGGATCGCCGCCCGGATTACTGCGACGGCTGTCTACCTGCCGAAAACGGACGAGTTCAGTGGCGATAGTGCTTTCCTTCGGAAGCGCCTACCAGTGGTATGGACCCACACGTATCCCTCGTCACGTTAGGCGTCTCGGACATGGCGCGTGCTATCGCGTTCTACCGGGACGGATTGGGACTTCCGATGCGCGAACGGGAGGGCGATGGCCCCGCCTTTTTCCCGTTAGACGGGACGTGGATCGCGCTCTATCCGCGGGACGCACTCGCCGACGATGCGACGGTCTCTTCCGAGGGAGACGGGTTTGCTGGCGTCACCATCGCGCACAACGTCGAGAATCGAGAGACGGTCGATACGGTGCTTCGCGAGGCGGCGGACGCCGGCGCTCGTATCGTGAAACAGGCGCAGGAAGCCGACTGGGGCGGCTATTCGGGGTACTTCGCTGATCCCGACGGTTACCTGTGGGAGGTCGCGTGGAACCCGGTTCTCGATATCGACTGATACGGACTGCGGTCAGTCAGTTTCGGCGCAACCGCAGGACAGGCGAGCGCGATGGGAAATCGTCACAGCAGACCGTCTGAACCGCTGAGCGCGTCGGCGACCGACCACTGTCGGCTCTACCGGGCAGTGCCGGTCTCCGCGGCCGTCGGCTCTCGGCTGGCGTACCCAAGCGCACCGGTCAGAAGCGCCGCCCTCCAACACGAGTTCGTGTTCGGCGTGATCACGCAACCACGCGGTCGTGCACCTCGTGTCACGGCGGGAATCCGAGTTCAAAACGGTCGGTCGAGAGCCACCGACCATCGAAACCACCTTTCGACGGCCGCGCACTGAACTCGGCCCGTAATCGCGACACGGGGACGCTGTGAGTTCGAAGCCGAACTGTCCTTCGGCCGGTCCGAAGTCCGCCCGTCTCCGTTTCTGCCTCGTGTTTCAACTCGCACTTAAAGACCCGCGCTCAAAGACTCGCCCGTAGACAGAGAAAATCCGGCACCCGCGTCAGTGAATCCCGATACGCGTCGGGGTTTTCTCGAGCGAACTCGTCGGTTAACATCGGTTCGACGACCTCCTCGAGATTGAATCCGGCGTCGAGGAACGCCTGGAAATAGTGGTCGAACGACTCCAGCGCAATCCCACCGAAATCACCGTCACTGGACAGTGTATAAGCCCGGCGTTCACCGCGCAGCGTCCGGTCCGAGAACCATCTGGGAAGTAAGAACTATCTGAACGTAAGATACCGAGTCGAGAACTCGAAGACCGACGACCTCCCGTCGTATCTTCACCTTGTGACTAGAGACACTTAAAGAACGAACGCAATACTGAACTCGACCGGTGCTATGCGGGACCGTATCCGGACGAACAGTCACACCGATCAATAGCGAAAAGCCGACGCGACACGGCGCGTCGGTGACCCGTCGTATCTACACCTTGTGACCAGAAGCACTTAAAGAACGACGCGAGGATGCGAGGGCGCGAGGACAGGAAGACGGAGTGCCCCGCCCGGAGGACATCAACGCGGGATACTGGAGGGAACTGACCGTTCCGAAAGGCATAATCGCCCGCTCCCCTGAATGCGGGCAATGAGTCACCAGTTGCCGGACGTGCAGGCGACGTCGCCGGACGTCACCGTCGGCCTGAGTCAGGTCGGCGTCACCGGCGTCGAAAAGCTCGTCAAGATCGCTCGCGAGGACAAGCGCCCGATCGTCCTCACCGCCGAGTTCGAGGTCTTCGTCGACCTCCCCGCCTGGCGCAAGGGTGCGGACATGAGCCGCAATATGGAGGTTATCGACGAAATCCTGGAGGATGCCACCCGCGAGGAGGCCTACCAGGTCGAGGAGGTCTGCGGCGAGGCCGCTGAACGCCTGCTCGAGAAACACGAGTACACGTCGAAGGCCGAAGTTTCGATGGAAGCCGAGTTCATGCGCCGCGAGCAGACGCCGGCGAGCGACCGCGAGACCCAACACACCGTCGATATCGTCGCCTCGGCGACGGCGACGGACGAGGGAACGCGCGAGAAGATCGGTGCGACGGTGACGGGAATGACTGTCTGTCCGTGCTCGCAGGGAATGTCGGCCGCACGCGCGAAACAGACACTCGAGGACCTGGGCGTCGAGGAGGAGACGATCACGGAGTTCCTGGAGGAGGTGCCACAGCCGGGCCACTCCCAGCGCGGACACGCGACCCTCGCCGTCGAGTCGGGCGGCGATCCCGCGGTCGACCTGAACGACGTCATCGACATCGCGCGGGATTCGATGAGCGCGCGGATCTACAACCTGGCCAAACGGCCGGACGAGGATCACATGACCTACGCGGCCCACGCGGACGCGAAGTTCGTCGAGGACTGCGTGCGCTCGATGGCCGAGGGCGTCGTCTCCGAGTTCAGCCATCTGCCGGACGATGCGGTCCTCACAATGAAACAGTCGAACGACGAGTCGATCCACCAGCACAACGCACACGCCGAGCGAGTCGTCGAGATGCAAACTCTGCGCGAGGAAGTCAACGGCAACGGCTCCGAGTAGGGCGGTTAGAACGTCAACGGCTCGGCGTCGTCCCACCGCGGGGCGAACTCGTCGTGGACGTTCGCCGCGAACTCGGGGTCTTTGAGGTCGATCATGCCGAACGCATCGCCGGAGGAGAGCGGATTTGGAACCTGGATGCAGACTTCGGTGTCGTCGATGAGATTGAACGAGCCGGTCACTTCTGCGCTCGTCCGAACGTCGAAATCGTCCCGTGCCTGGAGCGTCGTTCGATAGCGCTCGCCGACGTTTTTCGAGAGCGCATCGACGAGCCGTCGCGTCATCAGTAGATCGACGGAGACGCCTCGATCGAGTGCGTCCTCGAGTTTCGCGAGCACGTTGTCGCCGACGGTCTGGGCGTCCCGTTCGGGGACGGGATCCGCGGCGACCATGACGATGTGCCGGTCGGCGGCTGCGAGTCGCTCCATGAGGAGGTCAACCGTCTCCTCGGGACCGACGGCGGCGGTCCAGAACTGTTCCTCGACGGGATCTGCCGCGTCGAGTTCATCGGAGAGGTCGTCGACGATTGACTCGTACTGGTCCGCTTTCTCCGCGAGTTCGCGTTTCTTGTCGTCGAGTAGGCGGTCGAGTGCGGTCGACGGTTCGACGGCGACGTACTTCTTGGGCCGGCTCGCGGTCTGGGTTCGCACGAGGTTGTACTGCTCGATGCTGTTTAGCACGTCGTAGATGCGCCCCATCGGCACGTCGCTGGCGCGTGACAACTCCTTGGCTGTTGTCGGTCCGGTGTTCAACAGCGCTCGATACGCTCGCGCTTCGTACTCCGAAAGCCCGAGATCCCTGAGGCTGGCCATGATCTGTGCAATCAACCGAAGAAACATAAACGCTGTGGTGGTTTGCTCGCAGGCCAAACACTCGCGTTTCAGTCCCGAGCGCTACTCGAGAACGGACTGGACGGCCTCGCTCAACTCCGTCGGAGTTTCGGCGGTGGCCGATTCGCGCTCCCCGAGTTCGACGCGAGCGGTGCCGTCCGGGAGGCTCTCGTAGCCATCGACGGCGGCCGCGCCGGGAACGACGACCTTCTCGTGGTCCGCGAGCCGAAGCGCGGCCCGGTGCAGGTCCGAGCCGACGTCGTCGGCGACGGCGATCACGAGCGGCCCCTCCAGCAGTCGGGACACGGCCGTCGCGTACTGGGCGACCTGGACGCCGAATCGGTCGCTCGCCCCGGCGAACGCTTCGAGCGTCTCCCGGGCGAACTCGCGGTACTCGTTCTCGCCGGTGAGCACCGCGAGTTCGAGGAGCGCCTCGGCGAGGGCGACATTTGAGTCGAGCGGGCGGAGTTGGCGTTCGAGCAGCCCCGCGCCGGCCGCCGGCCCGTCGACGAACGAGTCGTCGTCGTGAAGGCGGTCGATCGTCGCGTCGGCGACTGCCCTCGCGGTCGAGAGAACGGCGGGATCGAGCGTGCTCGCGGCCGTCGTCAGCGCCGACAAGGTTCGCGCCTGATTCGCGAGCAGCGGCGCGGCTGTGGTTCCATCGACGGTTTCGGGGTGCGCGTGGGCGACGATTCCCCGATCCTCGTCCGTCCCCTCGGCCGCACCGACCAGGTCCGTTCGGAGCGTTGCGAGCGCGCGCTCTGCGTATCTGCGGGCGCGCTCGTCGTCGGTGTAGGCGGCGTACGTGAGCAGCCCCTCGATCGCGAGCGCGTTCGGCCCCGCGAGGACGACCTCGTCGACCGGCGGCGCGTCGGCCGCCTCGCGGTCGGTCGGATCGAGTCCGTGTGCCTCGGTTTCGCCGGGCGCTTGGCTGTTCGCGAAGGCGTCGACGTCGTCGTTCCAGAGCGTCGTCGTCAGAAACTCGATCGTGCGCGTAGCCGGCGTGCGATACTCGTCTTTGCCCGTGTGAAGATAGGCGTTCGCGAACGCGCGCACGAGCGCGCCGTTCGAATCGAGGAGCTTCTCGTGCTGAAGGCCGGACCAATCCCGCTCCGTCGCAAAGCGGTAAAAGCCCCCGTCGTACTCGTCGAACAGGTTCGCACTCACCGCGTCGAACGAGCGCAGCGCCATCTCCCGGTCGCGCTTGAGGCTGAACTCGAGCGCGTCGGGGAGCGGAAATTTCGGGTTGTCGCCCCAGCCGCCGGCGGTCTCGTCGTAGGTTTCGGTGAGCTGACCGAGCATCGCCGACTCGATGTCGCCCGTGAGCGCGCCGGCGGGCGGGTTGTCCTCGCGGAGCGGCCGGGGGATGCGACCGGCACCGCTGCCCTTCGTGTCCCACATCGTCCGGACGCTGTCTAACACCTGGCGCATTCCGTCGGGACCGAGGTAGCCCGCGCCGGTCAGCACCGATCCGTCGGGCGCGAGAAAGACTGTCGAGGGGAAGCCGCCCATATTGTACCGATCACGCACGCGCGGGCGTCGGTCGACATCGACGCGAACGGGGACGAAACTGTCGTTGACGTTCGCCGCGATTCGCGGCTCCGCGTAGGTCTGTGCGTCCATTTCGTGGCAGTGATCACACCATGTCGCGGTGAGAGAGAGTAAGACAGGTCGGTCCGCCGTCGCTGCTTCGTCGAAGGCGTCCTGGCCCCACTCGCGCCACTCGACACGCGTTTCGTCGCCGCTGCCCATACCGATTCCCATACCGAAGGGTGGCCAGTGACGGGCGTAAGCCCTTCGTTGTCCCAGGACCCCTATCGAGTGCTGTTGTGAGAGTAAAGGGTTTTCATGCTTCGATGGCTATATTGGGGTATGCTCCGGTGGATCTTCGCACTGTTGCTCATCCCGTTTCTCGACGCCGTGCTCCTCGCCGTCGTCGTCAGCCAGACGAGCTACATCGGCTGGATCGGTATGGTCCTCCTCGTCGTCCTTACGGGTCTCGTAGGGATGCTCCTCGTTCGCGCCGAGGGCCGGCGAACGCTCCGAAAGATGCAACGCTCGCTGGCCCGGGGTGAGCCTCCGACGAATCAACTACTCGACGGTGGGCTCCTGATCGCCGCCGGCGCGTTCTTGCTTACGCCCGGGCTCGTCACGGACCTCATCGGGTTCCTCATCGCGGTCCCGATCACCCGAATCCCGATCCGGGCGGCTCTCAAGCGATACGTGATCGTCCCCTACGCGGACAAGAAGACCGGCGGCCTTGCAAGCGGGTCCGTCTGGACGTTTGGCTTCCCGAACGGCGATCCGGAGAGCACAGCCGGCTCCGGTACGGGCACGAACGCCGACACTGGCACGTACGATCTGGGTGCGGACGATTACACCGTTAACACCGGCACTGACAACCAGGATTCGTACAGTATCGACCTCGGCGGCAGCGACGAGTCCACGGAGAACTCGGACGACGAGGACGATGACCGTCGCTATGCGCGGTAGCCCGTCCCACAGGACGAACGGAAAGAAACGCTTAAACATCCCACCGAGCAACTAACGAGTGCAGTCGCGGGCCAATAGCTCAATTAGGTTGAGCGCCACTCTGATAAGGTGGAGGCTCTCGGTTCAAATCCGAGTTGGCCCATCCTTTTGCGGCACGTTACTCCACAAGCTACTGCGATAGAACCGCTCTTGGACGAGTCGTTCCGCGAGCGGAAGCGTTCACCGGAGTTCAACTCGCCGAAAGCCGACCGTAGTCGCCCAGGCCACTACCCGAACAGCAACAGCTGACACATGTCCCTTGTTCTGCCCACTGAGTGATTGCATCGTCCCGGCTCCATCCGAGTTCAGCTCCCCGTCCCGGAATACGCTGCTTCGCCGAGTGAACTCGTACGTAACAACCCGATTGGATCACTGTCCGTGGGAGTCTCTCAATCGCTGGGCAGTTATGAACGAATACAGACCATTTTTCATATATACCACTAATATGGTATATGGTGTGAGGATACTTTTCACGATGGCACATTATCTTATTTGCCGGCATTTCGGCAGGAAACTGTCTTCAGGGCATCTTTGGAACCGATATCGGGACCACAATAAGAAAACAGTTATCTTGGACGGATCTGCTTATATTGGGCTAAAACCCCCGCTTAGCGGTGTACCTGTCTGATCGGATCAGATACTGTTGTTCTATATATGTTTAAATACAAGATACTATGTGTATATTATACAGGGGCTATCGGAACTCCTCTTTCACAGTCCAATAGCGACCCGGAGGGCGAGACGTGAGACCTTCAGGCAAGATTGCCGATGACGATCCCTTCCGCTCTGAGGACGACACCGACATCACCGTTATCGCGGTCGAAAACCTCCTCGTGAGACGTGATGTCGTCGACGCCGGCTCCGACCTTGAACTGGTCCGTGTCGGGGAGCGAGCCGAGAACGCGCCGCTCCTCGGGCTGTAACTCGAAATCCTCTAAGAACACGGTGTCGGTTGCCGTTTGACAGCGAACGCGGACCGTCGCAGCCCGCGGGAGATCGTTTCGGACAATCAGCGTCCCGGCGCTGAGGCCGATCGCTCGTTTGGCGGTCGCGAGCAGCAGCGCCAGATCGGTCGTCCGAACTCGCGTCGCGAGCGAGTTCACCTCCGTCTGCAGAATCCCGGGGACGGCTGCCGGCTCTGGCGGGAAATTCTCCGGATCGTGGCGGTAGAGGAGCGCGACGGCGACGAGTGCGAACACCACGAGGAGTCCGAGAAGGCCGAACCCCAGGAATTGCCACGGAATCCCGCCGCCTGAAGCCGCCGTGCTCGGCGAACCGTCCGATCCCGAATCGGTTCCTCCAGCAACTGACTCGTTCCCGCCTGTCCCGTCGGTATCCGGATCGCTACCGCCAACGTCGACGCCGACGCCGACGAGCGTGTCCGCGCGGTCGTCGTCGGTTTCGACCGCGAAGTCGTGTGCGCCGATCTCCGCCGGTGCATCGATCGTCGTCGAGACGGTCTCAGACTCCCATGGCTCGAGCGTCACCCGATCGACGTGAACGAGTTCACCGTCGAGGCTGAACTCGACGTACTGGTCGCCCGGTTCGGTGCCGGTGTTGTTGATATCGGCGGCAAGCGTCAGTTCTCGGCTGGATTCGTTCGTGTAGTCGCCGGTCAGGTTTCGCGGCTCGTATCGTGAGGTTTTGGCGCGGACCATCGCGTTCCGCGTCGCTTCGTCGTCGTCGCTGAGAATCGCGACTTCGACCAGGGGAACGTCGTCCGAACGGGTTCGATAGGTGAATCGTTCGGTCGTTCGCTCGCCGACTTCGAGCGAGACGTTCTTTCGGTCGCGGACGTGTCTGGTCGTCCGATCCGGATCGTCGGCCCCGCGATCGATGCGCAACCGGATGTCCTGCTCCCCGGCGATGTCGCCGGTGTTTTCGATGCCGACCGTGGCAACGAGCGTTTGGGTTTCGTTAACGGGACCATTGACATCGAGAAGTTCGACATCGAAGCCGCTCCCGTTAATCCGTGGTCTGGTCGTATCGCCCGTTCCGGGTGTCTTCAATTCGGCATCGACCCGCGGCGCATCTCCCTGCTCCGTTTCGTAGGTAAACCGCTCCGTGACGGTTTCGTCGCCGTTCAGTTCGACGGTTCGATTGTCGACCAGTTCGCCGTCGATGTAGAACTCGATCGGATACTCCTGTGGGTCGTTCGGGATACGATCGGAGCGGTCATACTCGATTTCGGCCTCGAGTTCGAGCGTCTCGCCCTCGTCCGGCCGGTTCCGATCGGCAAACTGCGCCTGGACGTTTTCTTCGTGTGTCGCCTGTCCGATGACCTCCGCGACGACTCTCGCCTTGTCGTCGGGTTCGCCGTCGAGACCGCTCCGTATAGTTGCCTCGACCGACGGCGAATCCGCTTCGCTCGTCTCGTAGGTGAACGTCTCGACCGCTTGTCCACCCGGCTCCATCGATACCGGTTTCGTCGTGACGTGTGTGCCATCGATTCTGAACTCGATCAGGAACTCCTGTTCTCCCTGTGGATAATTACCGTGACGGTTGATCTCGGCGGTGACCTCGAGTTCGTCGCCGGCGGCGGTGTTTCGCGTCCAGTCGGTAATAGTAACGGTGGCCTTCGATTCGTGGATCGTCACGTCGGTCGAGTCGGCGTTCCCATCGTAGTCGACCTCTACGAGGGCCCGCGTCGCCTCGTGATCGTCGCGTTCGGTTTCGTATTCGAAGGTGTGAGTGGTCGACTCGCCGCCATCTAACTCGATGGACTCGTTCAGTGTTGCAAACGTTTCGTCACCGTCCGTAAGCGTGAAGTCGAGGTCTCTTGTCGCGGTACCGTACTCCGTATTGGTGATTTCGACTGTCACCTCGAGGGGTTCGCCTTCGCCGGGACTGTTCGTGTCGACGATTTCCGGGACGAAATTCGTCTCATCGTAGGCGGTATACTCGACCGGAGTACCATCGTCGGTTTTGACAGTCGTTTCGCCTTCGACCGTCTGGACGATTCCGCCGTCGGTCACCTCGAGCGTATCGTTTAGCACCTCCCCGTCAGTGACCACCAGATCGGGATCGTTTTCGGCGACTCGAACCGTATTGTTCCCGACGACGATTTCGTCCCCGGTTTCGGTTTCGACAGCGCCATCGACGACGACGAGTTCTTCGCCGCCTGCGGTGACGACCGGATCAGACGGCATCGACTCCGCAGCGCTCCCGGTCACGACGTGATCGTCGGCGAATCGCACGACGATCTTGTCATCGTACTTACTGGTGTCGGAAGCGGACGTACTGAGACTCGCGGACGCAGACGGGGCGAGTGAATCGGCGGTGGGATCGGCGACCGCACCGGCAGCCATCCCATCGGTGAGCAAACCCGCGGTCCCGAGCGACAGAACCACGAGTACCACGACGAACAAGCGACTCCCGCGCCAAATAGACCGGTGGCGATTTTCGGCGGTCGAACTCGTCGCAGAAACGGTTGTCGGAGCAGCCGATCGGCTACTTGCTCGAATCGATCGTTCCGTCCGACTCCCCGCTACCGTTTCCGCCGACTCTCCACCGGTTACCCTTTCCTTCCGTGACATAGTTTTCCAGTCTTCGTCGTCCCCGATCCAGGTCGAGACTCTCGTTGCCGACCAGTAGGAAATCCACTCATATCATATTGCCGGCCCATTCGGGGTGTGGCGGAGGGCCGACCGTCGGTTCACCACCGATTCGCTCCCGAACGGCCGACGAATTTTTCACCCGTTGGTGTGACGAGTTCGTAACGATGCCACGATATCCTGGGGGGACAGCTGCCTGCGGTGACGGAGGCAACCGGGACTGTCTGGAGGCTGAATTGACGACCGAGTCGGGTGACGAGGGTACCGAGAGTGAAACGGACGAGCGGAACGCCGGACGAACTCGTCGAGCAGCCCTGGCTGCGTTCGGAACCGCTTCAGTCGGGCTGACGGCGGGCTGTCTGGGGACGATCAAACAGTTCGGCAGCAGTCGCGTCCCCGTCGATCCGACCGATCCCGGCGATGATCCGGAGGCGACACCGGGCGAGTTCTACTTTTTGCTCGAGGAGAACGATATTACCGTTGCTGACCTCTATCACGATACGGACGACAACGATCTGGTTCTGTTCTACGAATCGGACGCGACGACTGCGACCGAGTCCGACGACGAAATCGCGATGATCTATCGCGTGTTCAGCGAGGGGCTGATCGACCGCGGGTCCGACGTAAACCATCTCTATACGGAAGTGACCGATCCCTTCGATGGACAGGTCGAGGGTTGGGCCGTCAACTCTCAGTGGGCCGAAGAGCATTTAGCGGGAGAGGCCTCGGATGTCGAACTCTGGAACGCAATCGCGCGGACGAAGCAGTACGGAGACGACGCCGAGACCGACTCCGGGACCGGAGCGAACGAATCCGAAACGGCGACTGACGATGGGACAGCCGCTGATGACGATGCCGGCGATGGCACTGCAGACGGTGAAAACAGCACCGACGACACTGATACTGACACCAGCGAGACAGGCCTGAACGAATCAGACAGTACGGCGGAATCTAGCAATGGTAATGGCAACGAGAGTGACGAGTGACATGCTCGAGAATCAATGCCACCGGGGCGGCTACTGTCACACAGGGACGACCTTGCGCTTCCGTCGCCCCGACGCAGGCAGGTGATCTCGCAGCCATGACGTTATTCGAACTCGAACGCAACGCGGATTTCGAACAACTCATCCGACATCTCGAGGCGAGTTCAAATCCGGACATTCGTCGGCGGGCCGCCGAGATTCTCGGCAGTCTCGAGGCGAGCGCCGACGCGGAACCGCTCCAGGGGAATCCGCGCTCGCCGCGCGAGGAGGTGATCAACGCGCTCGTCACGGCATCACAGGACGACGAAAACGACGAGGTTCGGGCCGCAGCCATCGACGCGCTGGACCAGTACGGCCAGGACGCCCTCGAAGAGTTCATCGGCGATCTCTCGGGGCAGGATCTCGAGGACCTGGCCGAGTGGAAGAAAGCGAAGGTTCTGGCTCGCGGGCTGACCGCCGATCAGCCGGAGCTCCGGATGGCCGCCGCGACCGGCCTCGGTCGCATCGGCGAGGACAACGTCGTCAGCGCGTTGGTCGATCGGATCTCCGATCCTGACTCTCGCGTGCGAACGCGCGTCGCCCGCGCCCTCGGACGCATCGAATCCCCAGAAAGCGTCCCCGCCCTTTCCGAGCGATTCCACGAGGATCAGTACTCCGTCCGCATCGAAATCGCGTACGCGCTGGCCGACATCGGCACCGACAATGCGCTCCGCGAACTCGTCGACGTGGCCGACGCCGAGGACGAAGTGCTCCGGCGCATCGCCGTCGACGCCCTCGGGCGTCTCGGCAGCGTCGAGGCCGTCGAAGTCCTCGCGAACGCCCTGAGCGACGAGGCGGACACCGTCCGTCGAACCGCGATGTTCTCGCTCGTCCAACTCCTCTCCGAGGCACCCGCCAACGCGAGCCACCAGATCCGCGAGAAAATCGTCGGTGAACTCGAGGCGGCGGACGAGGACGAGGTCGTCGAGCCGCTGATCGAGATTCTGGATCGAAGTACGGAGACCGCCCAGCGGCGCAACGCGGCCTGGCTGCTCGGGCGCGTCGCGAACGACTCCTCGACGGCGGCCGCACAGGACGCCCTGGTCGAAACCATGGGCGACGACGACGAAATGACCTCGAAGTTCGCCGCCACGAGTCTGTCGCTGCTCGACAGCGACGGGTTGGAACAGCGACTGCTCGAACTCGTCGAGGACGACCTTCGCGACGAGGAACTACGGGTCAAGGCGCTGTTCGTCCTGGGGAAGATCGGCGGCGACACCTCTCGGAACCGACTCTCGAGTTTCGTCGAGCGAACCGATAGTGACCGACTGCGCAAGCGGGGGTTCTCCGCGCTGTCGAAACTCGGCGGCGTCGGGACAGTCACTGGTGACCCAGCATGAGTAAGGGCGAACAGAAACTCGCAGACGTCACCGGCAAGTTCACGCAAGTCGTCCGCGAGGGACGCAAACTCTCGGACACGAACTGGTCGAACGGCCGGCTCGTCCTTTCGAACAAGCGACTGGTGATCGTCAGCAACAGCGGTAAAGAGACGATTCCACTCTCGAAGATCCAATCGATTCGCGGCCGGTACGACGTCAATCAGACCGTTGCGAAGGTCTCCGACTACATCAGCATCAACTATGGGCCGAACGTCTATCTCATCTCGATGGACGCGGTCAACGAGTTCGAACTGCAGATCCAGAAGGCGATTCTGGACGGCGAGATCGTGCTCGTGAAGCATCCGGCGGTGAAAGGCGGCGTGGTCCAGGATTCCTCGTGGCGAAAGGCCCGCGTGAAGATCAACGAGGGTGTCGCAAACTTCGCGATCGAAAGCGGCGAGTTCGTCCAGATCGAGGTCGACGATGTCGGGACGGTCGAGAGCGACGAACGCACGGTTCGATCCCAGGAACGGCCGGTGATCGAGGCCGAGCACACGGAGGACGGCTCGAGCGTGCAGACGTACCTTTCGGGCTCCAGCCAGAACTGCGCGATGTTGAAATCCGTCCTGGACCGCGGCGCGGAGAAAAACGCCTCACAGATCGATCTCTCCGGCAAGGAAGAAGAGGTGCTGATGGCGATCTACTCGGGCGTCTCGCCGTTCGAGGTCCCGGAGTTTCTGGATATCGATACGGACGAAGTCGAGGAAATCTACGAGCGCCTGATCGAGTTGCAGGTGTTAGAGGAGGTCCGCGTGCGACGCGAGGTTGCCCTGAAGCCGCGCGGACGCAATATCGCGAGCGAAGCGATGAACAACAAGTGACGGCGGACGACACATGACGACTCGCCCACAGCCACTCACGTCCTCCTGATTGGCACCGCTTCAACTCGACGAACCCACTCGCATACCCGTATTCGATTATGAATCAGAACTCGCTCCCACAACCACCCCGCGCTACCGCGCGTACACGCCGATCAGTCGCTCTTGAGATAACTCACGTCTCGCTCTAACTCGTACCCTCGCGGCACGCCAACGTTCTCCAGACACTCGTCACAGAGCGGCTTTGCATACGTCCGATTGTTTGACTTCCCGAGAATATTCGCATTGTCGAGTAACACAAGTTCATCACAGCGGCTACACTCGATTTTATCGCCGTCCACGATATTCATGCGCTGAACTCGTCGGACCGGAAAGATAAGTGTCCCGGCCGATGGAACGGAGCTGGCCCACCACGAACGGATCGGCCACCAGATTTAATTATGTGATGGCAGATTCGGCCATCAGGTTTAAGATATACATCTATCGGCAGTTAGAGTTAAGAGTGTCAAATTTGGCAAGTAGACTTAATAACAATCAGTCTGAATCAGGCTGTACTGCCCGGCAGTGCCGGGTGTGACTACTACAATGTTCGAAACAGACAACGACCACGACCGTGGTCAGGTGGGGATTGGTACCCTTATCGTGTTCATCGCGATGGTGCTGGTCGCTGCGATCGCCGCGGGCGTGCTGATCAACACGGCTGGCATGCTGCAGACGCAGGCAGAAGCTACCGGGGAGGAATCGACGGATCAAGTGAGCGACCGCCTCGAGATAGTGAGTGCGTCGGGTAACGTTTCCGACGCGAGTGATAACAATAACATCACTGAACTCAACTTCGTCATGGCGATGGCGGCCGGCTCCGATCCGATCGACCTGAACAAGACGACTGCGCAATTCATCGGCTCAGAGGGTGAAGAGACCTTCACAACCGATAACGGTAGCGGGGTTGAAATTAAAAATATCCAGGGTGTTGACGGGGCACCTGACGAAGCGGTACTGACGGAAACGAGCGACCGCGTCGAAGTGATCGTTTCCCTCAACGAGGTATATAGCACGCTGGAAGAGGGCGATCAACTGTCGGTGATCTTCACGACGGACGCCGGTGCGACGACCGAGATGGAGATCCGCGTTCCGACCACGATTACTGACGAGGATAGCTCGGTGAAACTGTAACCATGTTCGATAACGAAACAACGGAGAGAGGTCAGGTTGGTATCGGGACGCTCATCGTGTTCATCGCGATGGTGCTTGTCGCTGCGATCGCTGCAGGCGTGCTGATCAACACGGCCGGTATGCTCCAGACGCAGGCCGAAGCGACGGGCGAAGAGAGTACGGATCTGGTTTCCGAACGCGTCGATATCACCAGCGAAGTCGGTATCGTTGAGGACGCCGGTTCAGACGATCCCACAAACATCACGTCCGTTAACCTGACGGTGACCGGTGCAGCCGGTTCCGACGAGATCGATCTCAACGAGACGATCATTCAAGCCGTCGGACCCAACGGACAGGAGAACCTCGTCATGCCGAAGATCGACGACACCGACGGGACGTATCTCAACTCCACCGAGTCGGGTAACGCTACGGAACTGAACTCGGGACACTTCGCCGTGATCGACGACAACAACAACTACGTCGCATCCGATCAGGCCGTCCTCGGTGACGACGACAACGATTACACGATCATCCTCAATCCGGAGGTCGAACCGTTCGGAAGCACGGCGGAACCGTTCGGACAGGGTGACGAGTCGTCGCTCAGTATCGTTTCGCCGTCCGGTGCGACGACCGAAGTCGAACTGCGCGCACCCGATCTCTTCACCGATAGCGGTGAAGCAGTCCGACTCTAAATCGGTCTCACCGATCTACCGCTTTTTACCGGTTTTTCAACGCTGATCTTGTAGCGTCTCTTGTCGGATTGCTCTTGCTCCAAGAACGAGTTCATCGGCGAGTGACCGCTGGCGCTGGCAAACGCGTCGGCGATCGGCTGCTCTTATCGCACGACGAACTGGCCAGAGGGCTTTTAAGAATCTGAAACGTCACGATGACTTAATGGGGTTCAGTACGAGTGGCGCAGTGCTGGTGATACTGGTAGGGTTTCTCCTTGCCATTAGCGCCATCGTACCGACCGTTTTCAGCGTCGGTGCGGAGACTGGTGCGGCGTTTGCGGCCCAGAATGATCAGTTTCGCGAGCAACAGAATACGGCGATCGCGATCGAATCGTTCGAGTACACCGATGGAACGAACGAGACGGATGCGGTCGTGAACGTCACTAACAACGGCGCAGCGTCACTGTCCGTTACGATGACGGATGTCGTGGTCAACGGGCAGTTCTATCCGACACAGGGTGTCGACGAGGAAACGACGGTTCTCGCTGGGAGCACCGAGCGCAATCGGAGTGACGTGTGGCTTCCTGGGACACATCTCGAAATCGAAATCGTCGATGACCGGATCGACGACGAGATCGGGCTTACCGGAAACGAGAGCGAAGATAGCGTTCGGATAACGACGAAACGCGGCGTCGCCGATTCGGCTGCGATCACGACCTGAGAGGACAAATGGAGGACGAACACTAAATGGCGAGCGTTTCAGCGACACACCTGATCATGTTCATCGGCAGTCTCGTGATCGCCTCGGCGGTTGCGGGAACCGTCGTCATGGAGGTCGGCGAGGTGAGCGACTCGATCGAAATGCGCGGAGGAACGGTTTCCGACGAGATCGAAACTGACATCGCGATCATCAGCGACGAGTCACAGCCGGACGCGATGGTCGAGAACGACACGACGAGCGACGGGTACAACGTGAGCGTCCTGGTGAAAAACGTCGGGAGCAAGGACGTACCGGCTGATCCGAGCGCCGTTGACGCGCTCGTCGATGGAACCTACTCGACGGTGACGGCCGTCGAGCGAGTCGATGCCGACACCAATACCTGGAACCCGGGCGGCGTCGTCGAGGTTACGATTTCGACAGCCGACGTGAGCGGCGATACGGAAGTCGTCGTGCTCGTCAACGACGACGAAGACACGATTACGTTCTACTGGGAGGATGACGCATGACACTACTGCTATTCAGCGAACTCGGTGGCGGTGACGAACCGGACCCGGACGAAGACGAGGATGACCTTCTCGGGAGCGATGATGGACTGATCGGAGACGACCTCGGCTTCGACGGCGACGACAGCGACGGCTCCGACGACACCGAATTCACCTATCGTCTCGACGAAATCGAAAAGGAGGTCGACTCGCTCGAAAATCAGGTCGAGACTGTCCGCGGCGAAAACGAACAGATCAGCGAGTCCATCACGACCGTCGAGCAGAACGTCGACAAACTCGTCGAGATGTACGAAATCGTCACCCAGGGGATCAACCCCTTCGTCGGCGATCAGGAACTCGGCAACGCCTTCGAAACCGCCGCCGGTCAGGGCGGCGTGTTCGGCGGCGAAGACGACCCCGCCGACGATATCGACGACGACATCATCAACTCCGAGGCGGAAGACTTTCTCGACGACGACCTCGATGACGACCCCGACGACGATCTCGACGGCGACACTGACGACGAGTTCAGTGACGGCTTCGAAGACCTCGACGAGGAGGCGGACGAAGACGAGTTCGGCGAGACGCTCGACGCGCAAGCGGATTTCGAGGACGATCTCGAACTCGATGCTGGCGATGCGGACATCGAATCGGAGTCACCTGCCGATCTCGAGTCGGAGGCAGACACTGCGCCCGTCGCCGACGACAGTGACGAGGAGGAAACGACATCCGAGACGGCGTTTGATTCCGATGCGGAGGAAGCGGCGGACACGGACGGAACCGCTGGCGATACCGCTGTCACCGAAGCCGACCCTATTCTCGAAGGTACCAACGGCGAGGTCGGCGACCTCCCCTATCTGGTTCGCCATCCTGCGAGAAACGATGCTGAACTCGCAACGCTCGAATGGGTGCAGTTCCTCGTGAACGCGGCCGGGATCACCGGGGCGGCGCAGACGATCGCCTACTACGAGTCGGTCGAGTGGATTTCGACGCCGGTTGCAACGTACTTGCACACACTCTTGAACGGGTTTGGCGATGGGTCCGGCGACGAGGGCACTGCGCCGACGCCACCCGAGTACGACGACCTGGAGCCGAAATCGGTGCTGAGTAACGCGGAACACAAACGCAGCCTCCAGTACATTGCGGGGATAGCGACGCCGGAGGCAACGCCGCCATCGGGTGAACTCGGGCGGGAGGAGTGAGCTCGGTCTCCAGGCGCTACTCGTTCTCTCGAGAGTTTTGCAGCCGTCATCGCACACCAGCCAGAAGTTTTGTATGACGAGCAGCAGTAGGTGCGAGTACGACAACTGCCGGTCCTCGGCCGTCACCGGCCGGTGAGTGGCGAGGGTTGTGCCGGACGGCCACTCTGGAGCGGCAATCGGAATCGGAATCACGCACATGGGTATTGCGGACAACACAGCGGCGATAAACGACCTCAGCAGGTCCATCATTCAGGCGTACGACGAGATGGATCTCCCGGCACGGCTGTACGTGCCCGGCGTCTTGCTGCCGGCATTTTTGTTCTTTCTCGCGACGATCGGTATCGCCGTCGTTCTCGACGCCTTTCTCCTCGTCAAACTCCTGATTCCGGTCCTCGGCCTGCTCATCTTCTTCGCTGCGATCGGCTATCCCAGACTGGCTGTCGACCAGCGCCGCATCGAGATGGAGAATCGGTTTCACCTGTTCGTCATCCACATGACCATCCTCTCGACGACGAACATCGACCGGATGGAGGTCCTGCGCCAACTCGCACGCGAAGAGGAGTACGGTGAACTCGCAGACGAGATTCAGCGCATCGTCGACCTCGTCGATGTCTGGCATCTGAGTCTCGGCGATGCGTGTCGCCGTCGGGCGAAAGCCGTGCCGAGCGAATCCGTCGCCGATCTGCTCGAACGGATGGCCTACACCCTCGGTGCCGGCCAGGAACTCGGCGAGTTCCTCCACCAGGAACAGGATGTTCTCGTCGAGAAGTACTCGACGGTCTACAAGCAGTCACTCGGAAATCTGGACGTGTTGAAGGACCTCTATCTCTCGTTGATCATCTCGATGACGTTCGCACTCGTGTTCGCGATCGTTCTGCCGCTGTTGACCGGAAACGATCCGACGCTGACGACGAGCATCGTGATCGTCCTGTTCGTGTTCATCCAGGTCGGGTTCTTCTTCGTGATCCGTGCCGTCGTGCCCGACGACCCGATCTGGTACCTCGAGGACGGGTATCGAACTGCGACGAAGAAACGGATCCTCGGATCGACCGTGGTCGGACTCGGTCTGAGCGGTCTCCTCATCGTCGGTATGGTCGCGCTGCTTTTCGATCTCGTCCCGGGCGCGAGCACGGTTCCGATCCACGCGCTTCCGTCGCTGCTTTACATGCCGATCGCGACGCTTCCGCTCTTGATTCCCGGCACGGTCTTCTGGTACGAGGAGCGGCAGGTTTTCGATCGGGATCGGGCGTTTCCGAACTTTATCCGGGCGCTGGGGACGAGCGAGAGTGCAAAACAGAGCACGACCACCGAGGTGCTCGCGACGCTCCGGACGCAGGATTTCGGGCCGCTTACCGAGAACATCGACGACCTCTATCGCCGATTGAACATGCGCCTGAGCACCGAGAAATCCTGGCGGTACTTTACCGGCGACGCGAATACGTTCTTGATCCAGAAGTTCAGCGAGATGTACCTGATCGGCCGGGAGATGGGCGGCGGACCGAAGCGACTCGGCGAACTCATCAGCTCGAATATGAGCGCGATCATCAACCTGCGCGAGGAGCGAAAGCAACAGACGACGACGTTGGTCGGCGTCATCTACGGGATCACGGCCGCCTCGGCGTTCGCGTTCTTCATGGGTCTCGAGTTGGCGCTCATGCTGTCGAGTTTCAACATTGACCTGGAGGGACAGGTTGCAGGCGGCTCGCTCGTCCACACCGACCAGTATAACGTGCCTATTCTCCGGTATCTGATCGTCCTCGTCCTGATCTTCAACGCGTTCATTTCGTCGCTCGTCCTTCGCGTCGCCGACGGCGGCCACTTCGGGAACTCCTACATTCACTTCGCGGTACTGCTCTGGATCGGTTCGATCACGGGGACGCTTACGGAACGACTGGTCGACGTGCTGATTTCCGTCGATCTCTGATCGAGACCGTCGCCTCCCCGTCGGTCTCGGGCCGCCGCTGCCGGCCGAAAGACAATTCATGGTTCCGCCGAAACGACGACCCAGACGGGAAGATGACGGACGACCACCTTCGATTTTCGTCGGCCAACCGCGGTATCGAATCAATACAGAGCGGACTGTTGCTCTTTGGATTCTCGATTCTGTTGTCCCTGTTTATGGGTGCAGTTATCTTTCTGAACGGTGGCTAGAACGAAAGAGGGAGCTTCGAGGATGGAGACACCCGGACCGGTGAGACGAACTGTCGAGATCGGTCCCGGAGACGACGGCTCTACGCAACGGCGTCTCGATCCGTCGTTACTCGAGTTCAGCGATGAACTCGCTGATCGTCGCCGACTCGTCTAGCCCGTTGTTTACGGCGGCCTCTCGAACTTGCGAGGGTGTTATTGCGGGTGAGAACTCGGATTTTGAGAGCAGTAACGATGCTGTTTGCATCGTGGGAGTTTTGCGCGCGACGTGCTGTGCATACCAGAGGACGAGGTTGTCGAAGGTTCCGACGACGTCGTCCGACGCCGTTCGGTGGCGAACTGTATCGGTGCCGAACTGTGCAACGATGTCGACTGCGAGTCGAGCGTCGCTTCGTTCGAGTTCACCGGCGAGGATTGAGCGGGCGTGTTCGGGGCTGGGTGGGTGTTGTGGATGTTGTGGATGTTGTGGGTGGTGCTGTGGCTGTGATGGGGGTTGTGATTGTGGCTGTGACTGCGACTGCGGTTGACGTTGTGGTTGTGTGTCGGTGTGCTGCTGGCCTGCTTTTTGGGTTTGGTTTTGCTGTCGTTGTTGTTCTTGCTCTTGCTCTCGGGTGGGCTGTGATGGGTGGGTTTGCGGTTGCCCCTGCCCCTGCCCCTGTTCGTGCGACTGTGAGTGCGCTTGGGTCTGCGGGCTGTCTTGGTTGGACGTTGGTCGAGACGACTGTTCTGTGACGTCGGGCGGGGAGTGGTCGGCTGAGACGACGTAGCGACTGTCGGAGACTTCGGCGACGTAGGGGCTGTCGGTAAAGTCGAGGTCTTCGGGGGAAAGCGCGCCGCCGCCTTTGGTTCCCGATGGTTGTTCGCCGGGGAGGACGGGCGGAACGTCTGCGTTTTCCTTCGGGTCCGGTGTGTCACCCTCGTTACTATCTGTCATGGAACGATCGATACTGGGTGTACCACGTCAACGAAAAAGAAACCTTTGTTCGGGTTGAAACGTGTGAGAACGGAGTTCAGCGAGACGAGTTCAGCACGTTCAGCGGGTGGTGATGAGTGGGTGTGGCCGCGTGAGAGGAGTGGGAAGCGAGTACAGGAGCAGGGACAGCGCCTGTCCGGGGAGTGGTGCGGTCGTCTCGGCTGTCGGATCGGCCACAATTACTTAATACGTAGGTTGTTATAGTTTCCTTGAATGACGACTTGGTGCCACCGTGAGCGGCGAGCCGATCGCCGAGTGCAACTCGGCGGCTGGCAGCAGGTGGCGAGGAGAGCGCGGACGAACGACGCTAGCGGAACGGGTTCACCATGGTACTCTCGATAATCGGAAATATACTCGGAGACGGCGACGACCGCTCGGGCTCCGGGAACGGCGGTGATGACCTGGTTGGTGGTGACCTCGCCGGTAGTATGAGTGACGACGAGTTGATGCCCGGGACGCGAACGGACGAGAGCGTTGGCGAGAGCAGTGGCGGCAGCGGTGGCGGTGGTGAGGGAGGCGGCGACGGTGACCTCTTTGACGACGCCGATCTCGGTGACGGTGGAGACGAGTTCCTCGACGACGAGTCGATGTCGCTCGACGAGATGGGCGAAATGGGTGACATGGACGAGATGGGGGACATGGGCGAGATGGACGCCATGGACAGTGGTGGCGGCGGTGTCTCGAGCGAGATCGAATCCCGTGTCGAGGAGATGGAAAACAACGTTGGGTCGCTGTCGTCGACGGTAAATACGGTTCAAAGCGAGAACGAGAAGATCAGCGAGTCGCTCGACGATATCGAGGAGAACATCCGCAAGTTGCTCGAGGTGTACGAGATGGTCACCCAGGGGGTAAACCCCTTCGTCGAGGGCGATTCGCTGACGGATTCGATGACCGCCGGCCCCGGTGGCGGTGCCCCCGGAAGCGGCGACTTCGGCGGCGAGAGCCTTTTCGACAGTTCCGGCGATGAGGTGGAAGACGAGGCGATCGATGACGACATCGCGAGTGCCGAAGCCGACGAGTTCCTCGACGAGAGCATCATCGACGACGAGGATGGGGCCGACTTCGAGGAAGACGGCGATCTGGAGGACGATCTGAGTATGGATTCAGCAGAAGACGACGATTCGGATTTGGACGGTGAGACGGGCGGTGACGGGGATCTCTCGTTCGACGAGTTGAAATCCGAGTACGAGTCGGGCGACGCAAACTGGGAGGAAGAGGCTGGGGCCGGCGAGGAGACGGCTGACGAAGACAACGGGTCCCCGGCGCTTGAAATGGACGAGACCGAGCCTCCGCTGGAACCTGAATCCGATCCCGAGACCGGTGCCGACGACCTCGGATTCGACGAGGGGGAAGCGGCGGCGGACGCGGAAACGACGGAGTCTGCGGATGACTCAGCGATCGAGGCTGCGGACGGTCCGATCGAGGAGGCAGATGGCGCGTCTCAAAACGCGGCGGCCGACACCGTCGCTCCGTGGGACGACGGCGGCCGGCCGTATCTGGAGACGATTCCCTCCGAGTACGACACCGAGTTCGTCGTGATGGACTGGCTCGAGTATCTCGTCGACGAACTCGGCCTCAACGGCGCGGCCCGGACGCTCCGGTTTTACAGCTCGATTCACTGGGTGAGCGGGTCGGTCGAATCGCACCTCCAGACGGTGTTGAACGGGTTCGGCGGCGGGCCGGATATCGGCGATCCGGACCCCCACTCCTCGCTCGGCGTCGATCACAAGCGTAGCCTGTGGTGGATCAGCCAGATCGCGACGCCGGAAAAGAAACGGCGACCGTTCGACGAGTGGGTCGACGCGGAGGGAATTGCGGTCCAACAGGCGATGGCCGCCGCCGAACAACACCAGCCCGAATCGACGGGAACGGACGAAGGGCCAGCAGACGAAACCGTCGCAGTTGAAGACGCACCAACCGACGCTCCACCAGCGGATACAGAAGGTGACACAGCAGTTGCGGGCGCAGACGAGGAACTAGCGTTCGATGAGGAGGCTGACGTGGCTTCCTCCGAGAGCGAGGTGGCCGGAGTCGAACTCGACGCCGATGTCGATAGCGATGGCGACACTGCCACCGAAGCAACCGACGACGCCACTGCCGACGAGAGCGACGATCTCGAACTCGAGTTCACCACGGACGAACCGCTCGATCCGGGTGCGGGCACCGATCCGTTCGGTGAGGGCGGAGACGACGTCGCCGATGAGGCGACGGGGCCACTGACTGACGAACCGTCCCGCGCCCGCGAGCGGTCGGACGAACCCGATCAGGAAGACCGTGCAGACGCGGCCGCTCTCGAGACCAACGATGCGCAGAAGATCTTCATCGAAGAGGCCGAGGACTCCGCGGACTCCACGGAGTCCGTAGAGACCGGCGGGGCCGAGCCGTCCGTCGGCACCGAGTCGATGACCCACTCACCGTCGGACGGGCAGCGAACGGAACTCGCCGAACCCGAGGTGACCGACGGCGGGCAGATGATCTGGGTCGATTCCGATGTCGTGCTGTCGGCGTCCGGTGCGCGACTGTGTGACACCCGCGGAAACGCCGGACGGGTCACTGACACTGGCGGACGATCCGAGCGGGCCCAACCCGCAAAGCCCCTCGTCTCCGACGAGCCGGCAGATCTCGATGGCTGGCAGGTAGAGCGCATCAAACTCCTGCTTGCGCCGGAGGATCTCGAGCACGACCGGCCTCGCGATCGTGATCGCGACCGTACGCACAGCCGCACCCGTGATGACCGCGTGTCCGACACCGAACGCACCACCGACGACCACACCCAGCAGTAAGGAGACGTGACGACGATGAGTCAGTTCAAAAATATCTTCTCACTCGGCTTAGACGACCGCGACCGACTGAACAAGGAACTCGGTGGCGGCATCCCGACCGGGAGTATCGTACTGATGGAAGGCGACTACGGTGCCGGCAAGAGCGCCATCTCACAGCGGTTCACCTACGGGCTCTGCGAGACCGGCAAGTCGGTCACCTTTCTCTCGACCGAACTCGAGGTCAAAGGCTTCGTCGAGCAGATGGACTCGCTGAACTACAACGTGGAGGAACACCTCCTCTTCGAGAACTTGTTGTTCCTCCACGGCGACTTAGACAGCGGCGGCGTCCTCTCCTCGACGGAGGAAGAACAGACGCGCCAGGATCTACTGACCGATCTGATGGACGAGGACACCCTCTGGTCCGCGGACGTCATCATCATCGACACCTTCGACGCCATCCTGCGCAACGATCCGAAGTTCGAGGCGCTGGTCAGACAAAACGAGGAGCGACAGGCTGCCCTCGAGATCATCTCGTTCCTGCGAGACGTGATCTCCCAGGGCAAGATCGTCGTGCTGACCGTCGACCCCTCGACCGTCGGCGAGGAAGCGATCGGTCCGTTCCGATCCATCGCCGACGTCTTCATCGAACTCGAGATGATCGAGGTCGGCAACGACATCCGCCGGCAGCTGTTCATCAAGCGCTTTGCGGGCATGGGCGAACAGGTCGGCGACCGGATCGGGTACTCGGTTCGGTCGGGGACGGGGATCGTGATCGAGAACCGGAGTGTTGCCTAGAGGGTGACGGTCGCATGACCGAAATGGGAATGCCGAAGCCGTCGGACGAGCTTCAGGAGTTGGCCGCGCGTCGCCCGCACCTCCGCGAGCACCTAAAGAAGTTCAGACAGATCACGGGCGAGTTCCCGCTGTTGATCGACGAGCCCTCCGCCGAGTACGAGACGGCACATCCGAACGTGCTGTATCCGGTCGGTGGACCGATCTACAGCCATATCTACGGCGATGTCGGGACGAAGATGCAGTACTTCGCCGTCGAACCGACGCTCTCGGAGGAAGAGCAATCGGTCTTTTCGACGGTCAAAGACTCGCTGCTTCGCCGAAGCGCGAGCAAGACGGCCCCCGAGAAGGACGCCGAGTACAGCGACCGGATCGAGGAACTGCTGACCGAGTCGACTCACATCAAAGGCGAGGCGGTCGAGAACATCGTCGAGCGGCTCAAGGTTCGCTTCCACCCCGGGATTCAGGAGGTCCCCCAGGAAACCTACGAGAACATCCGCTACCGACTGAATCGGGACATCGTCGGTCTGGGACCGCTCGAACCCGTCATGCGCGACCCGGCCAACGAGGACATTCACGTGATCGGCCCCAACGAGTGTTACGTCGATCACGGCGTCTACGGCATGGTCGAAACGACGGTCGACTTCGGCAGCCAGGACGAGTTCGACCGCTGGCTCAGCAACATGGGCGAGCGGATCGGGAACCCGATGACCGACGCCGAGCCGATCGTCGACTCCACGCTGCCCGACGGCTCGCGTCTGAACGTGATCTACAGCGACGACGTGAGCGTGAAGGGGCCGAGCCTCACCATCCGTCAGGGCGACGAGGTCCCCCTCTCGGTCACGCAGATTACGAACTGGGGGACGCTCTCGCCCGAGTTAGCCGCGTACCTCTGGCTGTGCCTCGAGAACGAACGCACCGTCTTCGTCGTCGGCGAGACGGCGTCGGGGAAGACGACGACGCTGAACTCCATCATGACGTTCATTCCCCGCGACTCGAAGATCTACACCGCGGAGGACACCGCCGAGGTACTGCCGCCACACGACACCTGGCAGCAGCTCCTGACGCGGGAAAGTCGCAGCGAGGACAGCGCGGACGTCGACATGTTCAACCTGGTCGAGGCCGCACTGCGGTCCCGCCCAGAGTACATCGTCGTGGGCGAGGTTCGTGGCGAGGAGGGTCGCATGGCGTTCCAGGCGGCCCAGACCGGCCACCCGGTCATGCTGACCTTCCACGCGAGCGATATCGTCTCGATGATCCAGCGCTTTACCGGGGACCCGATCAACGTGCCCGAGACGTTCATGGACAACGCCGACGTCGCGCTGTTCCAGAACCGCGTGAAACAGGGCGACGACGTGCTCCGTCGCGTCACGAGCGTTCAGGAAATCGAAGGCTACTCCGAGGAGATGGACGGGGTCGTCACCCGACAGGTGTTCTACTGGGACCCCGTCGAGGACGAAATCGTCTTCCAGGGGATGAACAACTCCTACGTCCTGGAGGAACAGATCGCGACCCTGCTCGGCTACGCCGACACCCGCGACATCTACGACGACCTCCAGTTTCGCGCCGACATCATCGAGCGGATGATCCAGGAGAACATCCTGGAGTACCACGAGGTGAACTCGGCGATCGACTCCTTCCAGCGCGACGGTGTCGAAGGCCTGCCGTTCCACGTGACGCGGCCGGACTGACGAGTCGCCGATCGTCGGTCGTGACGGTGGCGACGAGTTCGTCAGCGGCCGTCGTGTAAAGAGCTAAGAGATTTCGCCTAGAAGAACGGTGTATGACTGAAGACGTCGTCGCCGACTTTACTGGCCGGTTTTTCCGCAACCACGGTGAGTCGCCGGCCACGCCAACGTCGGGGCGGATCATCATGACCAGACGGCGGCTCGTTCTCGCGACGAACGACGACAAGACGACGATTCCGCTCTCGACGGTGATCGATATTAACGTCGGCAACGTTCCGAGCCACGTCAAGCAGTTCTTCGACGACACGGTCACGATCGGGTACGACGTGGACGGCCGGACGCGAAGCGCGGTCATCGAGAGCACGGGCGAAACCGTCGACACCTTCGTCGCGATTCTCTTTCGCTGTCTGCTCAACGGCCGAAAGGCGGCGGTCAAACATCCGTCACGCGTCGGCGGTCGCGTGAAAGACACTCCCGTCGTCCCGGGAAAGATCCGCATCAAGAACCGGCAAATCGAGGTCACGACCAAACGCGACACGTTCAGCTTCGACGTCGAAACAGTCATGCGAATCGAGCGCTCGAACAAACTCGGCGACCGCGACGACCGCGTCACGCTGGTCGTCAAGTACATCGACACCGACACCGACGCCGGACTGACCAAAACCTCGCTGATTTCGCCAACCAAGAGCCAGTATGTCAACCTGCTCGGCCGATTCCTCCGCCTCGAGTTCGACGACCTGCGCGAGGAGGTGGCGGATATCGATCTGACGAACCCCGAAAAGCGCGTGCTGGTCGGCATTCACGCGACGGGCGGCGACATCGACTTTACGAACATGCTCGACGGCGACCCGGCCTACGTGACGAACGTGTTGAACTCGGTCCAGAACAAAGACCTCGTGCTCGAGAACGGCAACGGGCTGTCGCTGACGGCGAAGGGACGGATTATCGTGAGCGAACGGATCGAAGACGTCAACGCCTGAGGTTCGGGTCGAACGGGGAGAAAGATAGAGAAAGAGAAAGAAACGACGAACGACGCGCTATCGTTGGCGGTCGAAGAGTTCGTCCGGATCCACGCGCGTATTCTCCGAGTTCTCGATCAGCAGATCGTCGAGCGCCTGCTTGAGTTCGGCGCGGCGCGGAAGCGCGAGCATCTGACAGGTAAACACCTGGTCGCTGTTGGTCTGGATGTTCGAATCGAGCATGAACGCGTGGTCGTCGGTTTCGGCCATCTGGGCCGTGATCGGCGTCATGATCGAGGAGCCGGTGTCGGCGACGAACTGGGGCGGTTCGTGCTTGATCTCGGCGTTCAACACGTTCGCCCAGCCGTCGACGAACCCGCTGGTCATGATGTTGCCGAGTTCTTTCAACGCTCCCTGTTCGACGGACCCCCACTGCTCGTCGGTCTCCATCGGCACGAGCGAATCGACGACGGCCCGGCCGGAGGGCTGGTCGAAGAGAATCACGAGATTCCCGCTGAATTTCCCGTCGAACGGCATAACCGTGCCGACGTAGCGCTTGTTGCCGACCTCCATCGGAATGTCCTCGATCGGCACCAGCGTCAGCCGGCTGATCTCGACGGTCGTATCGATGCCGGTCATCGACGTGATGTTCGTCGCGGCTTTCTCCGCCCCCTCCTTGGTCATGTCGTTGAAAACCTTGAGCTTCTCCACCGAGACGATGTCGTCGGTCTTCGGCTCGAACGCCCGCTCGAGCGAACTCGAGTCGGGAACGAGGAGGATTCGAAAGTCGATTGGCTCGTTGACCCCGTCGTGGGACGCCTCGACGCGACTCCGGAAGACGAACAGGTAATTCTCCTCGTTCGTCGCAGACTTCGGGAGCACGTCGGTACCCGTCCCCTCGATGTACGCCGGCGGCGAACTCTTGATCTTCGCGTTCAGGTAGTTCGCCCAGCCGTCGACGAAGCCACTGGACATGATATTGCCCACTTCCTTGATGCTGCTCTTTTTCTTCGCCGGATCGTCGGCCGGCACGAGTTCGTCCGTGATGGCCTTGCGCCCCTGCTCGTCGAACGCCAGGACGACCTCGCCCGCGATTTCCCCAGAGAGGTCGATGTTGACGCCGGCGTACTCGTTGCCGATGAACTCGTACTGGAGATCCGATGAGGCCATCAGGGAGACGTTCGTCACCTGAACGGTCGTACTGATGCCGGTGAGCTGGGAGAGCGACTCGGCGGCCGATCGGGCACCGTCGTGAGCGAGTTCCTGGTAGGTCTCGAGCTCGCGGATGTCGATTTGCATGGAGAATTACTCGGCGGCGATGCTGTTGAGTTCTTCCAGGACGCTTTCCTTCTGGAACGGTTTCGTGATGTACCCTTCGGCACCGGCTTTGATCGAGTCTTTCATCTGCTCGGCCTGCTCGACGCTGGTGCACATGACGACCTTTGCGGTGGAGTCCATATCGGTGATCTCGTCGGTCGCCTCGATCCCGTCTTTGATCGGCATCACGATGTCCATAAAGACGATGTCCGGCTGTTCTTCCTGATAGAGCTCGACGGCTTCGACCCCGTTTTCGGCCTCGCCGACGATGGTGTGGTCCTCCTCCAAGATTTCACGGAGGAGATCCCGCATGAAGCCGGAATCGTCCGTGATCAGCACATCCATGGACGAGTCAATACACTCAGATTACTTAATGATATTGACCAAGATAATGACACTGGATGCTGTGATAAACACGGCTGTGAGAGCACCGGTGAGTCGTCGTTAGTGCTGTGGATGGCGGTGCGTGTAACTGATGGCTGGTGAGGCGTGTAAATCGAGCGTGTGACGGAAATCAGGAGGGCCGAAAGATCGGTGTTCGAGATAATCGGGGATAGCGGCTTTGACACTGCCCGTATGCCGCCCGACTGGGGACGGTCCCGGTCGACTGCACTGCCGAACGGCCATAAGCTTTACAACCGTATGGGCATAAACCGGTTCTCTATCTGATAATAGAAGCGAGAATACGGGTTAGTACATCCGGGCGGCGGGGAAAACAAACGCGTTACTCGGTCTACGTTCGGCGGTAGATTCGATGGCGGTTGTCAGTGGCCTCGAACGTGGACTTGAGGGCCGGTGGAATCGTCTCGCTTTTGCCGATGACGAGATAGCCATCCCGGCGAAGCGACCGGGCGATCGTCTCGAGCATCGAGCGCTTGTACTCGGTGTCGATGTAGATAAACAGGTTCCGGCAGGTCACGAGGTTGAACCCGGATTTCGACGCACCGCTGATGAGGTCGTGGCGTTCGAAGGTGACGGATCGTTTGACCGACTCGCGGACGCGATACGTGTCGGCGTCGGGATCGTGGTCGACGTACTGCTCGTAGTTCGACAGGAACCCGAGTTCACCGCCGAGGTCGGTCGTTCGGGAGTCCTCGTAAACGCCTTCGCGGGCGACATCGAGTGCGTCCTCGCTGATGTCGGTCGCCAGGATTTCGACGGCGGTCTCGTCGATCTGAGGGTCGTCGTGGACGAGCATCGAGAGGGAGTAGGGTTCGCGCCCGTCCGCACAGGCGGCACTCCAGACGGTGAGTCGCCGTTCGCTCGCCGAAAGCGTTCGGAGCACATCTCGGAGGCCGTCCCAGACCTCTGGGTTGCGAAAGAAGCCCGTGACGTTGATACTCATCGAATCGAGCAGTGCTGCCTGTTCGTCGGCGTTCGCCCGGAGATACTCGAAGTACTCGTCGTAGTCGTCACACTCCGTTCGCCGGAGTCGAGCCGTGACTCGTCGGTCGAGGTAGCTATCGTTGTAGTGGCTAGTCGAAAATCCCAGTTCGGTTTCCATATAATCGAGAAGCGCAGTGAACGAGTCGTCGACAGTCACGGTTCTACGTAATTCTCAGATTTTGTGCAATAATAATCTTCCGGCACTGTGTAGCCGTCTTACGTGTCTTAAATCGTTGCTTCGTATATGTGTATTCGAATATATGTGGTGGAGTTTCAACGCGGAAATCGCCGGCAAGCCCCGAGATACCGAGGACCTGATGGTGACACTAACGTGGAGGCTGCCGTAGTTCGAGTGGGAAGTGACTGGCCTGTGGTGTCGTGTCTCGTCGTCCGAGTCGCTGGCAACAACGGTTATGTACGCCGAGTGTGAGGGATACGGTACTATCGAGAGTCAGTTCAGCCAGCCGGTTGAACGGGCCCTATACCACCGCTGCGAGGAGACTACGGGATGCAACTCGATTCACTGATACCAACGACGATTCGACGCCAGTATAGTGTTAAAATAGCCGTCGCGCTGGGCTGTGTCGCCGCCGTGACGATCGGATTCGGAGGGCTGTTCGGCCTCCACATCGTCAACGGGCCGGCGGACGGAGTCCAGGATCGAGCCATCGCCGCGCTGACCGGATTACTGGTCGTTTTCTCGGTCAACCTCGGGCTCGTCGGGATCGTCCTCGGCGGCAACGTCGCGCTCGCGCTTCGCCAACTCGGTGACAGCGCCGAGCGGATCGGTGATGGCGAGTTCGACGTGGACGTAGAAACCGATCGCATCGACGAGATCGGCCGCCTGTACGGGTCGGTAGGGACGATGCGTGACTCCCTCGAGACGACGATCAAGGACATGGAAAGCGAACGAGAGCGGGCGCAAACGGCCCAGCAAGAGGCCGAGCAGCAGGCCGAACAGTTGGAAGCCGAGCGAGAGCGGATTCAAGACCTCCAGCACCAGGCCGAGCGCCAGAACCACCTCCTCGTCGAGGAGGCACAGCGCTTTTCGGCCGTGATGGACGAGTGTGCCGACGGCGATCTCAGCCAGCGCCTCGATCCGCAGGTCGACGACGAGGCTATGCAAGCGATCGCCGACTCGTTCAATCGGATGCTCGACCAGATCGGCGATGTCGTCATCGAGGTTCAGGAGACGAGCGAGACGGTCGATGAGATGTCCGCGGATCTCCAGGGCTCGAGCCAGCAGATCCGCGCAGCCAGCCAGGAAGTCGCCGAGTCGGTCCAGGAAATCGCGGACGGGGCGGCGGGACAAACCGACGACCTCGAAGTTGCGGCAAGCGAGGTCAGCGACCTCTCCGCGGCCACCGAAGAGGTCGCCGCGACGACCTCCGAAATCGCGACCCAGTCCGAGGAGATGTCGACGCTGGCGGATGACGGCCAAAACGCTGCCGCCGACGCGGCGGACAACATCGACGAACTGGTTGCGACGACCGAACGCGTCGTCGGCACTGTCGACGAACTCAACCGCGAGGCGGATCAGATCGGCGAAGTCATCTCGCTCATCGACGACATCGCCGATCAGACGAACCTCCTCGCGCTGAACGCGAACGTCGAAGCGGCCCGCGCGAACGAGAGCGGGAACGGCTTCGCCGTCGTCGCCAACGAGATCAAGGCCCTCGCCGAGGAGACGATGGACGCCGTCGACGAAATCGAGGGCACGCTCGAATCGATCCGCGACCGAACCGAGACGACTGCAGACGAGATTACGACGGTCGACTCGAACATCAAGATGACCGCAACGCGCGTCGAGGAACTCCAATCCCAGCTCGAAACGATCACCACGGAAGCGGATCAGATGGACGCGAGCATTCAGGAAATCGCCCAGACTGCAGACGACCAGGCGAGTTCAGCCCAGGAACTCGCGACGATCGTCGACGACGTGACCAGCGTCTCGGCGGAGACGAGTAGCCAATCCGAACAGGTCGCGGCTGCAGCCGAGGAGACGACGGCGACGACCGAGAACGTCTCGTCGATGGCAGGCGACCTCGACGAGCAGGCACAGCGGCTGAACGAACTGCTTGCGACGTTCACGATCGAGAGACAGACTGGTGTGACGCCGGCCGCGGCTGGCGTCCCCGGCGCGGGTGACGACTGACGAGTGCCGATGATCGAACACACCACCACCTTCACGCTCACGAGTGCGATCCTCGCGGCGATGACCGTCGGCTTCCTCGTCCGGACGCGCCGACTCGCGGTGAACTCGCGACGGTACGGCTACGCGGTCGTCGGTGCGTGCGCTGCGATGTGCGTGGCGTATCTGCTCATGGCTGCGGAGCTGCTGACCGTGACGACGACCGGTCGCGAGGAGTCCATCGCACGGTTTCTGGGGTACTCGATCGCCTGGGGTACGGTTTGTTACGTCCTTGGTGCCGTTTCGGGTGCAGACCGCCGGTATACGCTGGCGGCGTTCGGCGCGATTCTGACCAGTCTCTGGGCGACGGTGGCGAGTTGGATTCTCGGCGGGCGTGCCGGAACGCTCGTCTCGCTCGTCATCGTGGCCGGGGTGATCGCACTGGCCAGCGTGCTGTACGGGCCGCTCGCACCCGGTGAGAAACGAACTGGCAGTGAACGAACGCTGCTGTACACCCGCCTCAAAAAACTGACCGTCCTCGTGTTCGTCGGCCTCCTCGTGACGGGGATGCTGTCCGAGCAAAACCTCGCGTTTACCGACGCGTTCGTCGGCCAGACGCTCGCGACGTACCTCGATATCGTCTGGCTCGCCGGCTTCGGCAGCCTGGTTCTCGAGAGCGCGACTACACTCGGCGATACCGCACCGGCCGCTTCGATGAACTCGCCACCGCCGACTGCGGGCGATACCACCAGCAATAGCGACAGTGCCGGCGACGTTCCCGAGACAATTCACCCCGCAGAGTGAGCCGCGCGGCTCGGCCGCTCGTTTCTCCACCGACCTCCCGTCCTCCCCGTCTTCGCTCGACGCTTTCCGCCCGTTCAATTCGTACCGCTCCGTTCGATACTCGTGATCCCCGCCACCAACTGCAACTGAACTCGAGAGCCCGCCTGGAGTACCAGCTGAAACTGTTTACACACTACTACACAGCGGTCGTGCGATTCGGTGTACTGACTGTCAGTGGCTTTCAGTGGCGACGATCGCTCGACAGTTCGTCCTGTGCGAGTCGATCGACTTCCGAGTCGATTTCGTCGACCAGCTCGTCGACCCGATCGTTTTGCTCGACGATCGCCTCGATCTCGTCGGCGACTTCGTGTGATTGATCCATCGCAGTATCGGTCATGCTCGCGACCTCCTCGGTGCTTGCGGCCTGGTCGTCGGTCGCCGTCGCAACCTCTTGGATGCCGGTACTTGCCTCCTGAACCGATTCTTCGATCCGTTCGAGATTGTCGACGGTTTCTTCGACCAGTTCGACACCGCTCTCGATTTCGTCGTTTGCGGTTTCGAGACTCCCGACGGTTTCCTCGGTATTGTCCTGGATCTGGTCGATCATCCGCTCGATGTTCTTCGCCTCCTCCTGGGACTCCTCGGCGAGGGACTTGACCTCGTTGGCGACGACGGCGAAGCCGTCACCGGCCTCGCCTGCCGTTGCCGCTTCGATCGAGGCATTCAGCGCTAACAGGTTCGTCTGATCGGCGATATCGTTGATCACGTCGACGATATCGTCGATCTTCTTGACATTCTCGCGCAGGTTCTCGACGTCCGCCGTCACCTCATCCGCCGCCTCGTCGACAACGCCCATCTTGTTGATGGCCTCCTCGGCCGTGTCCATGGTATCGTTCGCGATTTCTTCGGCGCGTTCGCTCGTCGCACTGACCTCCTCGGCGTTCGAGGCGATCTCCTCGACCGTCGCCGAGAGTCCCGCGACCTCGCTCGAAATCTCACCCATCGCGTCCGATTGGCTGGCCGCCAACTCGCTGATCTCACCGGAGCGGTCCGAAACCTCCGCCGACCGCTCCCGGAGTTCAGTGACGGACTGCTGGACGTTCTGCGAGACGTGCGTTCGGTGCTCGAGTTCAGCCTCGACGTCCGCGTAGGCGGTGATGTAGGTGTCCATCGCGATCTGCTGGTCGACGTTCAGTAGTTTGAGCGCGGACAGGGAGTGCTCGACCATCTCGTCGACCATCGCACGGGCTTGCGAGAGCGGAACGAGCGGGTCGTCGCTGTCGCTTGCGTCGATTGTCCCTGCGATCTCGGCCCCAGTCTCGCTCCCACTTTTCCGTCCGTTTTCAACGCCGCTTTCAACGTCGGTTTCAGCCGCACCGGCGGAGACAGCCGCCGCTTCCATATCGGCTTTCGCCTCGTCGGCAAGTGCATCGAGAATGCCCTCGTAGTAGATGGTATAGCCGCCGAGATAGAACTTCGGTCCCAGATCGAGCATGTCGTGAATCTTGCCGATCCTGGCCCGGCGCTCGACGTACTGTTTGCCGTACTCGCCGCGGCCGAGATCCCTGAGATACTCGGCCTGAGTTCGTTTGAGCGCCTCGACTGACTTCGAGGAACTATCGATGATCGCCGTCGCCGCCGCGTCCGACTGCAGGTGATCGTAAAACTCCGCGACGAGTTCGTCGGCGATGTCGTCGAAGAGCGATTCCATCGATTCGAGCCGGTCGGCGTCTTCGGGGCCGAAGCCGGTGAACTCTTTTCGCCACTCAATCTCGCGACGATCGAGACCGATTTCGTCGGCGAGTGCTTCCCCGGCGACCTGCCCCCGATTCGTCGCGTCGATCTTGAACTCGGCTCCGCCGTTCGAATCCAAATCCAAATCCGAATCCGAATCCGAATCCGCATTCGGACCCGACTCCCGGTTCCGATCCCGCTGCTCGTCGCGTTGCGTACGCATTAGTCCCCACTTTCGCCGGTCCGATCATATACTTGGTGGCAGGCAGCCGAGTGGGGACGCCCGGTCGGAGTCGGCACCCCCGAACCGAGTACCGCTCTCGGGCGGCCGGTCCACGCGTCAGGGACTCACACCCGAACCGCCGTCGGATCGATCCACAGGACGAACTCGTCGTCCTGGCGAACGATCCCCGCGATCCCGTCCCCCTCGACCGACGTATCCACGGCGTCCGTCTCCAGCTGTCGAACCTGGTGGACCTCGTCCGCGAGCCACCCGATCCGATCCGTCGACCCGCGCTTTCGCTTGAAGACGATGATCCGACTCCCGAGTTCATCGCCGGCGTCCTCGCCGAAAATCGTCCGCAAATTCACGATTTTCGTGGTCTCGCCGCGCAGATCCATCACGCCCTCGACGTGGGCCGGCGTGTTCGGGATCGGCGTCAACTCGTCGGTGTTGACGATCTCCGCGACGTACCCGATATCGACGCAGTACCTATTCTCGCCGAGATCGAACTCGAGGACGTGTGCGCTCGCACTCGCAGTTGCGTCCGTCTGGCTCTCGTCGGGTTGTTGCGTGCCGTCGTCCGTGTTCGTCGTGCTCATGGCGGTAGTGATCAGTTCGCGTCCATCGAGAGTCGACGGACGTCGGTTTCGATCTCCTCGAGCAGGTCCTCGACCGTCGTCGCGTGCTCGTCGATCGTTCCAAGGCTGTCGACGACCTGCTGGGACTGTTCCATCGCGGTGTCGGTCATGCTCGCGACCTCCTCGGTGCTCGCGGCCTGGTCGTCGGTTGCCGTCGCGACCTCCTGGATGCCGGTACTCGCCTCCTGGACCGAGTCTTCGATCCGTTCGAGATTGTCGACCGTCTCTTCGACCAGATCGACGCCGGTCGAGACGCGCTCGTTCGCCGTACCGAGGCTTTCGACTGTTTCCTCGGTATCGTCCTGGATCTGGTCGATCATCCGCTCGATGTTCTTTGCCTCCTCCTGGGACTCTTCGGCGAGGGACTTGACCTCGTTTGCGACGACGGCGAAGCCGTCACCGGCCTCGCCAGCCGTCGCCGCCTCGATCGAGGCGTTCAGCGCGAGGAGGTTCGTCTGGTCGGCGATGTCGTTGATAACGTCGACGATCTCGTCGATCTTCTGGACGCTCTCGCGCAGGTCTTCGACATCCGCCGTCACCTCGTCCGTGGCTTCCTCGACACCTTCCATCTGGTCGATGGCCTCCTCGGCCGTGTCCGTGGTGTCGTTCGCGATTTCCTCGGCGCGTTCGCTCGTCGCACTGACCTCCTCGGCGTTCGAGGCGATCTCTTCGACCGTCGCCGAGAGGCCCGAGACTTCGCTTGCGATCTCGTTCATCGCGTTCGACTGCTCGCTCGCAAGGTCGGAAATCTCGGTCGTCCGGTCGGTGACGGCGGCGGTCGAGTTCGCGGCGTCGCTGAGCGTGTCCTGAATGCGCGCGTGGGTGTTCTCGCGGTCGTCGCGAGTTCGGGCCTGTTCCTCGAGTCGGGACTCGTACTCCGCGAGCCGGGCGTCGTCCTCTTCGAGTTGCCGTTCGTACGATTCGACCTGCGATTCGTGGGCGCTCGCGTAGGATTGCATCGCGAGTTGCTGGTCGACCAGGGTCAGGCGCAGCAGCGAGAGCGTTCGGTCGACGACCGCGTCGACGGCGTCGTCGACGGCGTCACCGGTGGTAGCATCGATGGAGCCGGTGTCGTCGTCACGATCACGATTACGATTACGATTACGATCGCCACCCGGCACACCGTCTCCACCCGCGCTCCCGAACTCGGCTTTCACGTCAGCACCGAGTTCGGCGAGGAGCGTCTCGTAGATGGCACCGAACGAGCCGATGTAGGCGTCGGGGCCAGCCGCGAGAAGGGTCGCGATGGCTGAACTCGACAGCCGGTCGTCGAAGAACGCAGCGTCGGTTCGGCCCCCTTCGAGACCGTCCAGCAGCGCCGACTGGGCGGCTTCGAGGTCGCGCGTGCTCGCGTCGGGCTGTTGGTCGAGGGCGGTCGAGACCGCGGGATGGCGACAGGCGGCCTCGGTGGCGGCTTCGGGGAGATCCGATCGAGCACTCTCGAAGATGTGTGATAGCGAGTCGAGTCGGGCCTCGTCCTCGGCGTCCAGCGACACGAGTTCGGTTGCACGGTCGACGCTTGCGGGGTCGACGGTGACGTTCGCGATGGCGTCTCCGTCCGCGTTCGAGGCCGGGCCGTTGCGCTCGGTGGCGCGGTCGGTGTCGGCCGCGGTCTCGAGACGGGAGGCTCCGCCGTCCGTTCTGGGCATAGTCGTGACAGTGATAGTCAGCTAAATAAGTGTTTTTGCAGATTCGGGTGAGACGGGCGCTGGCCGGCCATAACAGTCATATACGGTGGCTACTCGACCGGTGATCGAGACCCGAGTCGCAACGGACAACGGCGTCTCACCTAGTCGATTGTTTCGATGAGTTCGTCGATGTCGAGCCAGGCAACGAGCGTCGTCCGGTCGTCGCCGTCCTGTTTCTTGATGATGCCGCGGACGCAGTCGTGCTGGTGGTCGCCCGCGGCGTCCATCACGCTGCCCGTCTCGTCGATCTGGGAGTCGCGATAGGTGACCGCCTGGGAGACGTCGGTCACGCGGACGCCGAGTTTCTGCTTGTCGTCGTCGCGTTCGAGCACCACGATGTACTGGTCGTCCGAGAGGTCGTTGCGCTCGACGTCGAGCATCGTCGTCGGATCGAGAACGCCCGTGATCTCGCCGCGCAGATCCGTCACGCCGTCGATCGCTTCCGGTCCGCGCGGGAAGCGCGTGATGTCTTTCATCTCGACGATGGCGCTGATTCGATCGATTTCGATGGCATATCGGTTCTCGTTGAGATAGAACTCGAGCATCTGGATGGTCGACTCGTCGTCGTGGGCGGAGTGGATCAGCGTGTTGCCCTGCTCGAACACCTCGTTCTTGCGACCGGCGGTGCCCTCGCCGTAGCCGTCGGTATCCTCCATCATGGCCGAGGCGTCGACGGTCGGCTCGGAGCCAACGTCTGCGAGGTTTGCGACGGCGGATTGGCCGGCGATTGCGCCGCCGAGTTCGGTGGTCGCGGTAGCGTTGGCACTGGCGTCGGCGGTGGCGGTCGCGTCTGCGGTGACGGTCGCGTCGGCGGTCGTCTCGGTTTCGTCGTAGTTGACTGTGACGTCGCCGGTGTCGGTATCGGTTCCAGTGTCGGTGTCGGTGGTGGCGGCAGCGTCGGCGGGTGCGCTCTCAGTTTCGGTAGCGGCTCCACCGGTGCCGGTTTCGGCACTGATGCCATCGCCATCAGTGACGGCCACCTCGTCCTCCTGTGTCTCGTCGAGAGGTGCTGGTTCGGTTGTCGACGTGTTTTCTGCGTGGGCCGCGTCCGTGTTCCGACTCGAGTTCACCGCGTCGTCTGCGTCCGTGTCTGTGTCCGGATCCGAATTTGCGGACGGATCCGGGTTCGGTTCCGCGTCGGCAGCGGTCGCTGTTTCCCGCTCTGTCTCCGTTGCGCCCGACGGAGTGGGTTCGGTTTCGGTTGGAGCCGTCGATTCAGTCTCTGTCTCAGCTTCAGCCTCGGATTCGGATTCAGATTCGGACGCCGTCTCAGCGTCGTTGCTTTCGGTACCACTGGTCGCGCGATTGCGCATCTCTCGGATGCGTCGTGCTCTGTCGTCGGTCATGCCGGTACCTCCTGTGAGCTGCACTGCTTGTCGACCGTCTCGGCCATGTCGAGGAACACCTCGGTCATGTCCGTCTCCTCGTCGACTGCAAAGACGGAGTTGCCGGCAGCGAACGCCCGCTGGAGAGCGACTCGCTTTCGGACCCGAAACAGCGGCACGCTCGGCAGCGCCTCGTCGAACCACTCGAGCATCTCCGTCGCCGCCCGCGTGTTCTCGATCCGGTTGGCGACCAGCGCCCGCGGTTCGATCGTCACGTCGTGGTCCATCTCGAGCGCCCCGACGTAGTCGAACAGCAACTCGAGCGAGCGCTTGCTCGTCGGTTCGGCGAGCGCCGGGATCACGAGGTTTTCCGTCGCGTACAACGCGTTGTCCGTCAACAGCCCGAGGTGTGGCGAACAGTCCACGATCGTGACGTCGTAGTCGCCGTCGGCCTCGAACCGGTCCAGCAGCGTATCCAGCCGCGTCTCGCCGTCCGGTTCCTGGACGAGCGTCGATTCGGCCGCGTTCATATCGACGTTACTCGTGACGACGTCCATCTCCGCGTGCTCACGGCGCAAGGCGTCGAGTTCAACGCCGGCCGGATCGACGAGGCCGTCGAGCAGCGACGGCGGCTCGTCGTCGTAGGCCTCGAGCAGTCCGAGCCCCTCGGTCGCGTTGCCCTGCGGATCGAGATCGACGAAGAGCACGTCCCGTCCGAGTTCGTTCAACGCACCGGCGAGGTTGATCGCGACGGTCGTCTTTCCGACGCCTCCTTTCTGATTTGTCACACACAGCCGAGCAGCTCCCGCCATTCGAGTGAGTCGTTTCAACTCTGCCTACATAACTCACACGGCCAGGGGGGTCGTGGCGACAGCAGTAGTGGCGGCGGCTGCGGTGTCACGCTCGCGGCGGACCACAGCGGCCGAACGCTTTATGCGGAGGTCATTACAAACCAGTGCCATGGCAGTGAACGGATCGAGCGTCGACACCGTCGAGACGGCGGTTGCGGCGGCCGCGGTGGCTGGTTCTCCCGTCCGTCGGGCGGTCAGTGCTGGCGCGTCGGGCGATGGGGTCGGGTGGACCGAACGCCGGGAGAGGAACCTCGGTGGTCCGACTCGGGCACCGGAGAGACAGGACGGGACGACGTGGACGGCGAACCGATCGGGATGGGATCGCGGCGGAACACACCACTGCGTGCAGGATCGGCCGCCTGCCCGTCACGGAGACGGGAGACGCAGCTGATGGTTCGAGCAGTTATCGCGGACGATTCGGCGGTGATGCGCGAGACGCTCGGAAAGATCCTCGAAGACGGCGGCATCGACGTGGTCGCCCGGGCCAAAGACGGCACCGAGGCGGTCGAGTTCATCGAGCGTCACGATCCCGACGTGGCGACGATCGACATCCAGATGCCGGGATTGACGGGTCACGAGGTCATCGAACGGGTGATGGCCGAGCATCCGATTCCGATGCTGGTCATCAGTTCCCAGACGACACGCAACGCGGATGCGACGTTCGACGCGCTGGAGGCCGGGGCGGTCGATTTCCTGGCGAAGCCGTCGGGGGACGGCTCGGTCAATATCTGGTCCCAGCAGGAGACGATCGTCGATCGGGTCAGGGCGGTCGCGCAGGCGGACGTGGCGGGGATGGAGACTGGACGGCCGGATCGCGAGCGGTCCGACCCCCAGCCGATCGCCGTCAACGCCGAGTTCCCCTGCGATCCGACGCTCGTCATCGGTGCATCGACCGGCGGCCCGCGGGTCGTCGAACGAGTGCTGTCCGAGCTGCCACCGCGGGCAGGGTTGCGGGTACTGGTGGTCCAACACATGGCAGATCATTACACAGAGCGGTTCGCAAAACGGCTCAACGACCGAACGGCGTACGACTTTCGAGAGGCGCGAGACGGCGATACCGTCGGCCCCGGTGAGGGCGTCCTGGCGAAGGGGGGCTCGCACCTTCGGGTGACCGACGCGACCGGCGGGACGCTTTCCGTTTCTCACGGCGACGGCCCCAAACGACATAACGTCAGGCCGGCGATCGATGTAACGATGGAAACCGCAGCCGAAACGGTCACCGGCAATCTCGCCGGTGTCGTTCTCACCGGGATGGGTGCCGACGGCGCAGCCGGACTCGCGGCGATCACGGACGCCGGCGGGAAGGCGATCGTCCAGGACGAGGACACGTCCCGCGTCTACGGCATGCCGAAGGTCGCCGCCGAACGGGTCGATGTCGATATGGTCCTTCCGAAGGACCGGATCGCCGAAGGAATCACGAACGCCTTCCGGGGGTGGTCCGCATGAGCGACGCGACCAGCACCTTCGTCCAGGAGAGCCAGGAAGACATCCAGAAGTTGAACAACGCCCTGCTCGATCTGGAGGACGACCCCGAGAGTTCAGATGCCATCGAGACCGTGTTCCGGGTCGCCCACAACCTCAAGGGCAACTTCGGCGTGATGGGCTATACGACGGCGAGCAACCTCGCCCACGCGATCGAGGACTTGCTCGACTGCATCCGCGACGGCGAACTCGCGGTCACGGCCGAGCGCATGGACCTCATCTTCAGCGGCGTCGACCACCTGGCTCGGATGGTCGAGGAAATCTCTGACACGGGCGAGACGAACACCGATCCGGCGGAGACGATCGAGGCGATTCGAGCGTCGATCGACGAGGAGGCGGCTGCTGGAGCCGACGGCGACGAGACTGGCGCTACTGACGGGACGGCAGCAAACGCAGCTACCGTCGACAGCGACCGCGACGTCCCGCTCGCCGAACTCGCCGACGACATCGATCTCGCCGAACTCGAGGCCGAGACGAGCGTTTACCGGGCCGCACTCGAGGTCGCCGACACCGGCTCGCCCCAGGTCGACGCGATGTTCGTCATCGACTCGGCGAACGACGAGTTCGAGTTGCTTCGGACGGTCCCCTCGAACGCGGCGATCGAGGACGGCGAGTTCGACGCCGCCTTCGACGCCTACGTCGCGACGACCGATTCGGACGCGGACCGGGACGCCGTCGCGTCGTTCTTCGAGGACGACCGGTACGTCGAGGGCGTCACCGTCGCCGAAGTGACCGACGGGATCGTCGCCGAGGAGCGAGACGACGGGAACAGTGACGGCGACGGCGGGGTCGAGGATGATGCGGCCGACAATATCACCGATGCCGGTGCCGACGCCGACGCCGACGAGTCGACCGACGGCGATTCGGACTCGACGAGCGAATCGAGCGTCACCCACAGCAGCAAGGAAGTCGAATCCATTCGGGTCGATGTCGAACAGGTCGATCAGCTCTACAACCAGGTCGAGGAGATGGTCACGAGCCGGATCAAGCTCCGCAAGATCATCGAAGGCAGCGACCTCGTCGAGGCCGAAGACGAACTCGAGGAGCACGGCAAGATCACGGCGAGCCTGCAGGATACCGTCCTCGAAATCCGGTTGGTGCCGCTGAAGAAGATCGTCGGCAACTTCCCGCGGGTCGTTCGCGACCTCGCGCGCGAGCAGGACAAGGAGATCGACTTCCGGATGGAGGGCGTCGATATCGAGATGGACCGCTCGATCCTGAACGAACTGAGCGATCCGCTGATGCACCTCATCCGGAACGCCGTCGACCACGGGATCGAGTCGCCCGAAGAGCGCGAACGCAAGGGCAAGCCCCGCGAGGGGACGATCACGCTCTCGGGCGAACGCGAACGCGATCGCGTCTCCGTGACGGTCGAAGACGACGGCGGCGGCCTCGACGTGGAGAAAATCCGCTCCAAGGCGGTCGAGCAGGGTATCATGAGCGAGGACGAGGTCGCGCTTCTGGACGACTCCGAGGTCTACGACCTCATCTTCCACTCCGGCTTCTCGACGACCGACGAGGTCACGGAAGTCAGCGGCCGCGGCGTCGGGATGGACGTGGTCAACCAGGTCGTCCGCGGTGTCGACGGCTCGATCAACGTCGAGAGCGAACCCGACGAGGGGACCGCTATCACGCTTATGCTGCCAGTCAGCGTCGCCATCGTCCGCGTCCTGTTCGTGACCGCCGGCGACGAAACCTACGGCGTTCCGATCAAGAACATCGACGAAATCTCCGAGTTCGAAGACGTGACGCTCGAGTCGGTCGAGGGCCGACAGACCGTCACTCACGACAACAAGGTCTACCCGCTGCTCTCGCTCGGCGACCGCCTCGACGTTCCGGACACCGAACCCGACGGAGACGACATGGTCGTCCGCATCAAGGAGGACGTCAGACAGGTTTGCATCCGCTGCTCGGACGTTATCGGCCAGGAGGAGGTCGTCATCAAGCCCTTCGAGGGCGTCTTGAGCGGTGCGCCCGGGATCAGCGGGGCATCCGTCCTCGGCGAGGGCGAAGTCGTGATGATCCTCGACGTAGATACGCTGTGATCACCTCCCGGTACGGAGTCACATCGGATCAGTACAACGACCACTCCGCCCACAACCACCCCAACCACCACAACACGGAGGACACAAGAAATGCCTGACCACACGCGGATCGATCGACCGCCGGGAACCCGCGAGCCGGACGAAACCGGTGCCATCCCAGTCGGGCTCGCCGAGTTCGCACTCACGACGGACGGCGCGACGCTGAAGACGAGCGGACTCGGCTCCTGTATCGGCGTCGCGATCCACGACGAAACCGCCGGCGTGAGCGGACTCTTGCACTTCATGCTCCCGGCTGCCGCCGACGCGAACGGCACCCACCCCGACGCGAAGTTCGCCGATACGGGCATCGAATCGATGCTCGACGCGTTCCGCGAGCACGGCGGCCACCCCGCGCGCTCGTGGGCCAAAGTCGCCGGCGGCGCGCGGATGCTCGAGTTCAACCGGCTCGCACCCGTCGGCGAGCGCAACGTCGCGGCCGTCAGGCATGAACTCGAAGCCGCGAACGTCCGCATTCGAGCGACGGACTTCGGCGGCTACCACGGCCGCTCGCTCGCGTTCGACCCGTCGACGGAGACGCTGACGGTGACGAGCGGGGACGGCGTCGTTCGACGCCTCTGAGCGCCCACCCGTCGCCGGGCGGGCCGCCAGAATTTATTTACCGGATACGTTCCTGATTCCCGACAATGCGAATTTCATCGGGCGTACCGGGATTCGACGAACTGGTCAACGGCGGCATCTTGAAAGACCGCCTGTACGTCATCAGCGGCCCGCCCGGCAGCGGCAAGACGACGTTCTGCTCGCAGTTCGTCACGAAAGGAGCCATCGACGGCGAAACCACGCTGTTTCTGACGCTTCACGAATCCCAAACCGAACTCGTCAACGACATGGCGAACTACGAGTTCGGCTTCGACAAGGCGGTCAGTTCCGGCCACGTGAAAGTGCTCAACGTCTTCGATACGGAAGCGCAACGACTCTTCTCTTCGTCGTCTCGAGGATCGGGCGAGTTTCCATCAAACGTCGAGAACCTCTCGAATCAACTCGTCGCGTTCGTCGAATCGCGCGATGTCGATCGGCTGGTAATCGACTCGACGATGTTGCTCGAGTACTACTTCTCGGACGACCTCAACGCGCTGATCAAGTTCCTGACGAAGTTAAAGCGCGCCGACGCGACGGTCGTCCTCATCTCGGAGATGACCGATCCCTCCTCGTACTCGGACGGCCACTACCTTGCTCACGGCGTCATCTTCATGCACAACTACCTGGAGTCCGGCGGGATGACCCGCGGCGTCCAGATCATCAAAATGCGCGGCACCCGGATCGATTGTGACATTCGACAGGCCGAGTTCACGAATCGCGGCCTGCGAGTCGATCCGAACACGAACATCCAGACCTGACTCCGATGTACGACGACACATTCGGCACCGACTGGGAGTCGATCGACGGCCGCGAGGAGGTCGTCGAACGCGCGTACGCACTCGGCGTCGCGACGCGACTGGGCGAGACGTATCCGGAGGAACTCGACCGCTTGACCGAACAGGTGGGGACGACCTATGACCAGAGTTTCGTCGACCTCGCCTATCAGAAGGGCCGCGACGAGGCGGCCGGTCGGGCAAGCGAGTCGCCAGGTGCAGTCTGGGAAGAACTCGTCGAGGGCCAGACGATCATCGACGCCGAGGAGACGGACGACCCCGAGGACACGCTGCCGGATGCGATCCGCGGTGTCGACATCGATACGCCCCCGGCGGACAGCACCGAAACGCTTCGCAAACCGGCGTTTCTCGAGCGCCAGCGGGCGACCCAGTCCAACGCTCACGATGGAAAACCGAGCCTGTTCGGCGACGGTCGATCGATCTTCGGCCGTTCGATGGCCAAAATCCGACGATCACAGGAGAACGCCGGCGACCCGGATGACGGTGAATCTGTCGACGGAGACGAAGGCGAAGCGGGCGATCGAGACGGAAACGCAGAGGGTGACGACCGGCAGTCAGCACAGTCATCACCGAACGCCACGGACACCGAGAGCGAGACGCGCAGCAGTGACAGCGGTCGCAACGACCGATCGCAGTCGTCGACGAACGCTTCCGACAACGGTTCTGATCGAACGAACTGATCGGCGAACCGGCGAATCGAACGAACCGTATTTGGCGATCGAACACCGAACGGGTGTGCGGAAAACCCACGCGCAGATCGACGAGTACCAGTTTCCCAACTATGTTTTCAATCAGAGAGGTATCGCGACCGCCCTACACGTCGAACTGCGTCCGCGATACCTCGTCCGGGTTTTGCTACCGGACAGCGCGCCGAAACGTCAGCTAAGCGCCGGTGAACGCCGGTTGTTTGAACGCGTTCCAAATGGATGCCGGTTTGTAACCGCATGTTTGTAACCGCATGCGTGAGTGAACTCGTTCCGGTCATTCCGCGACCGAAATTCACTCACTGGACGATAGCAGTTCCGAGTGAGCGGATCAGGATGAATCGATCGATAGTGGCACAACCGGCCGCAGTTGTATCGTACCTGGAATAGGTTCCCGGATACGTAATGGAGGTGATGCGTGGTCGCGGATGCCCTAGAACGCTCGCAGTTCCTCGAGCACCGCTTCGGCGCTGCCGTCGCCGATGACCTCGCGAGCGCGTTCGAGTCCCGCATCGAGGCTGTCAACGTCTCGACGAGCGTACATTCGGACCGCACCGTTGAGCGCGATCGCGTCAGCGAACTCGTCGTTGCGGTCGCCAGCAAGGACTGCGTCGGTAATCGCGGCCGAGTCTCCTGCAACGTCGTCGACGGCGAGATCCTCGGCTTCCATCGCCATGCCGTACTCGGCGGTCTCGATTTCGTCGTCGGCTAACTCCTCGCCCTCGTCCCACTCGGCCACCTTCGTATAGCCCGGGCGGATGTCGTCGTACCCTTCCATCCCCTGGAAGAAGATGGCCCGCGAGTACTCGAGTTCAGCACTCTCTTTCAGGAGATCGGTCATCTTCTTCGCGAACGCGAGGTGGTAGAACGAGCCGAGGTGGACGTCGGCGTTCGCCGGATTCGCGACGGTTTCGACGGTGTTGACGAACGTGCGAACGCCCATCTGGTCGCGCCGACCGTGCAGGTCGTGGATGCCCGGATTGAACTCGGGCTGGTAGTAGAAGCCGAAGCCGGTTTCGTCGACCATGTCGGCGCTTTCATCGGGTGTGAGTTCGGTTCGGATTCCGAGTTCGTCGAGGACGTGTTTGTAGGCGGGTTCTTTCTGCGTCGGGACGCGGTCGCCGGAGTGGACGACGACGGGCGTGCCCGCGGCGGCGGCGACGACGCCGGCACCGACGCCGAGGATGGCGGAGGTGTGCTTGCCGTCGTAGTTCGCGCCGCAGTCGACCGGGTCGGCGTCCGGTTCGGCGGTGATCACCGACTCCTCGCGCATGACATCGGTGTAGGCCGCCAGCTCCTCGGGGTTGTTTCGCTTCCAGCGGTTTGCGAGCCAGAACGCGCCGAGGGTCGTCTCGTCTGGTTCGCCCGCGAGGATACGCTGGAGCGCCTCGCGCGCCTGTTCGCGGGTCATGTCGTCGGCGGACTTGTGTCCCGATCCGACGACCTCCGTCATCAGCCGTTTGAGCGGCCACTCGCCGAACTCCTGGGTTGCCTGAGCCATGATCGTTTCTTCGGACGGGCGGCGCAAAAGCCTCCCGCTTCTGGGCCCGTTTACCGACACGTTCGCCGTTGTACGCGTTACCCGAGGAACGCTGTTGCGGTCACCCACCGTCTCCGCTCGCTGCTCTCTTCGGAGCGAAGTAGCGTGAACGCCGTTTACGATACCGGCCGCTGAATCAGCGACCCTGCCGAGACCAAGCGGAAACGATCAGTGATCCGCCGGTGATGAAGAGGGTAAGCCGCCCCAGTAGGACGCCCTCCGATAACCCCCAGTTGGAGGCGCTCGTGGTCCCGTAATACACGTCTCCATCGTGTGCGATCGGATCGCCCCGTTCGAACTCGGGGATCCGCTGGTCGGTGAGGGTAATCGATCCGGTTTCGATCGCCTTGCGGACGTTCGAAGTCGTCTCGTTACTCGGAACCGCTATGTGATCGAGCGCCTCCATCGTCGTCGCGTTCTCGTGTCCCAACACCGTCACGTTGTCCCGGTACTCCGTCGTCGGGATGTAGAACTCGCCGCCGATGGTAACGAGTTTGTATCGTTTCCACGCGTCGGTGTACGGATTCCACTGATCCAACTCACTCCCGTACAGGGTTTGAACCGATCCGTTGTATTCGACCGCCCCCTCCGAAGCGATTTGCCGTTCGAGCGCACAGGCCCGCTCGGTTCCGCAACGAAGCGTTTGTTCGGAGAACTCGACGACACGTTCCGCATCGCTTTCGTTTTCGATCGCTTCGACAGTGTAGGTAATTTCAGTCCCACTTCCGGTTAGATCGTCCGATGCGAAGTAGACTGGATTCAGCAGCAACCCGATCCCGACGACGAGCACAACGGCGGGTTTGGTGAGCGTGGAGAGCATACAAAACACGTCAAAACAACATGTAATAAAACGGCCGTCTTCGATTCCGAGAACGAAACGAGTTCACTGATTCGTCATGGCCCGGGTTGACCGACGACACGGTCAACCGCCGGTCGAGGTCTCAGCTGCGCAGGCACCGCCCGGCCACGCTGAACTCGCACTCGCCGAACGCGTAGAGGGTTCCGTGATTTGCGGTGAGAAAGACGAGGTCGGACGTGACCGCCGGCGTCGCCGCCCGGGCTTTTTCATTTCGTCCCATCTCTATTCGATCGAGTTCCTCTCCCGTATCAGCGTCGATGACGAACAAGTGACCGAACGTCGTCTCGCGTTGGACGTATCCCGGAGCGTAGACGGCGTCCCCGGAGACGACGGGTGTCGCGGCGAGGCTAACCAGCGGTTCGTCCGACGAACTCTTGCCGTAGTCGTCTTGATCACCGCCAAATCGCCAAACGCGTTCACCCGTCTCGAGGCGCCGCGCTTCGACGCCGAAGTCAGTTTCGAGGTAGATGCGGCCGTCGGCGACGCTCAGCCCCGCATCCGCCCACCGAGAACCGATCGGCACCTGCCAGCGAAGCGAGCGATCGTGTCGATCCATCGCGGCGAGGGTGAACTCGTTCTCGTCTTCGTTTTGATTTTCGTCTTCATTTCGGAGGGCAAAGACCAACAGGTCGTCGACGACCGTGGGCGTCCCACTAATAGGTCCCTCCCAGCGCCACTGTTCTTCTCCCGTGGCCAGATCGAGACCGATGAGACCCTGTCGAACGGACGGGACGTAGACGACCTCCTCGCTCGCGGACAGTTGCCACATTCCTCCCCACTCGGGGAGGGTCGTTCGCCAGCGCTCCGCTCCCGTTTCGGGATCGACACCGTAGACGATCGGGTTCTGCTCGTCGATCCCCGAACCGTACGTTCCGCACACGACAATGTCATCGGTCACGACGGGTGTGACTACGTCGGGGGTTTGTTGGTTCTCATAGAGGTTCTCGAACGTCCATTGTTCCTCTCCATCGGTGGTGAGCATCGTCAACCCTGGTTTGGTCTGGACGAACAGCCGGTCCCCGTCGACGACCATCGAGTCCGAGTGATAGAAGTAATAGGACTCGTCGGTTCGGAAGAGTTCGGTCGTCCACTCGGAATCGCCGGTCGCCGCGTCGAACGCCTCGACCCACGCGCCCCCGGGTTCGTCGGACATCGCTTCCTGCGAGTAGGCGTGGTAGAGAGTGCCGTCTTCGACGACCGGCGAGGAGTTCACCACGCCGCTGTCGGGGCGCTCTCGGTCCCAGACCGTGTAGAGGTCCGCCGTCGGACCGTTGGTGGTCGACCGCCCGGTGTGAGCGTTCCCGAGGGTTCGACGCGACCACGAACCCTCGGCGGCGGGATCGGCGGTCGAAAAACAGCCTGCGAGGGCGCTACAGCCGACGGCACACGTTGCGAGAAACGATCGGCGTGAAGAGGGCATTGCCTCCGTCTAGTCAGCCGACACGTGTATAATTTTCTACCTGTAGACGGGATGCTTCTACCAGTAGTTGGTAACACGGGTTCTGTATTCAGAACTACGACTGAAACGAATCGGACGGTCGTGATCGTACCGAAACCCTGCGGAAAGACCCTCCGCGAGAAAGAACGTTCGAGACACTTGGACAGCTAACAAGTCGTCTTAACTACCAGATAGGGGGTAGGGCTGGTATCGTTTGAAACAGTTGCACCGCTACAAAGTAACGTTAACTGCTAGATAGGATTATAACTGGTATTTCTACGGACGTGTTGTTATGTGGAACCGTCGATCCGTACTGGCGACTGGTGCAGCGCTATCAATCGGGACTGGACTCGCTTCGGTGGGGGCTGGAGCCTCTGAGGCTGATGTCGACGAACTTCCGGATCCGGATCGCGAGCCGGGACCGAACGAGGACTGGCCGTCACACCGAGGCGACCCCGGTCACGCCAGATACATCGCGGACGGCCACGAGTTCAGCGGCGGTGAACTCGAGGCCGCGTGGTCCGTCGAGGGTGCGGGCGGGAGTACCATCGCTGTCGCCGACGAGACGGTCTATACGTCGACCGACGGCGGCGTCGTCGCTCTCGATGCAACTGACGGCACCGTCGTCTGGGAGAACACGGAGGTGGATGCGAGCGATCCGTCGGTCGCCGGTGAGAGCGTCTATCTCAGTGGGACCGAGGTCGTCGCGCTCGACCGGTCCGACGGGAGCGTTCGCTGGGAAACCGAGTTCGATCCCGAGGCGGAAATCGCCTGGCAGACGGTCGCCTACGGCGGCGTGTACGCCGTCGCCGACGGCACGCTGTACGCACTCGAAGCCGATGACGGCTCGGTTCGGTGGAAGAAGGAGTCGATCACCGCTGCGCCGTACGGTAACGAGGAGGACGAGTACGAGTTCGTTGCAGCGACCGCCGCGGCAAACGGCGTGATATACAGTGTCACGGGTGCCGGTCCGATCGCTCTCGAACCCGAGACAGGTACCGAAGTGTGGCAGGAGGGAGCCTACATTAGCTCCAGTGACTATACCAATGCCATCTACGCAACGTCGGCAGCAGTCGGTTACGACGTCAGTGGCTCTCCGGAGGTACCGTTGCACGATGCGCAAACGGGCGAGTCCGTAGACATCGGGTACGGACAAATAGCGTTCGGCGAGGAGATCCACGTCGGCGGTGGCGACAACGGGTACGGCGGTGGTTCGATCCGCGGTGACGAATACAGTTGGGGTCTCGACGTTATGTACACCTACGGGCAAGCCGTTATCAGCGGCGAAACCGTGTTCGTGTATTTCACTCGGGACGGGGGCCCCCCAGATCCCGAGTGGCGGGACTACGACGAGGAACTCGTCGCCCTGAACAAGTACGACGGGTCCGAGAAGTGGGCGCTCTCGAAGGATGATACGCCGGTTGGGCGGATTCGTGCGATCAGCGGCGAGACGATCTACGTCGACCACGACGGCGAACTCGTGGCGCTTCGCGACGAAAGCGGCGGGGACGACCAGCCCGACGAGGGTGACGAGAACGACGAGACGGACGGCGAAAACGACGAGGGTGACGGATCCGATGACAGTGACGAAAACGACGACGCGGACGGCGGAAACGGCGAGCAGGATGGATCCGACGGGAGTGGCGGAAACAACGAGACGGACGGAGGAAACGGCGAGGGAGACGGATCCGACGGAGGAGACGATCACCAAGACGGCGATGACGACAGCGACACGGTGGGAGATGACGGCGACGGCGACGACGGAGCGTCTGCCGACGGCAATGATAGCGATGCCGGAACCGGAAACGGCGGCATGGAGGACACTGGAAACGAGTCGAACGCTGAAAACGAGACGGACACCGGGAACGACACTGACGACACCGTGCCCGGCTTCACGACCGGTGCCGGCCTTCTCGGCGGAGCGTTCGGCCTCGAGTGGCTGCGCCGGAAGGCCGGCGTCGACGACTCGACTAGCGTGAACGACCAATCTGAGTAAGGAGACCTCAGGTTGGGCAAGAGGGTGTCATAGAACTCTTCTCACATCGTGATGATCGTGCTTCCCGGATTGTCTCCGTGTTCGTAGTTTGTGATAGCGACGACGAGGCGAAAGCACAGGGCAAGAAGACGCTCCGTGAGCAGGGTTATCACGCTATGGGACGGATCTGTGTCACCTTATTCTCATCTATTAAGGTATTCTTCGAGATTATTGATGATCTCTTCGTCATCAAACCGGAGATCGTTTCGATCGAATCGAATACTCGGTAACAGACCTGATCGATGCAATATTACACCGTTCTCCGATACTGTAACGTATTTTATCTGTGACTTTGGTATAAACTGGTGCCAGGTTACCAATTTTCCACTTCCACTCCGACGCTGCTCTAACCCAGCTGGAGTAAGCTTATACGCTCTATCAGACAGCAGTGTGTTTGTTGTACCAACAAGTGTGACGACAACGAGAGCAGTTAACACAGTCAGATATGGAGGAGACCAAAATGAGAGTAGCCCAACTAGGACCAATCCAGTGACCATGGTGAATATCTGCACTTTTATTCTGTGAGCCCGCGGCCACCTGGAAGTCCATTCTATCAGGACGTTCTCGGATGCGATAGCGGAAGACGCAACCCGATTACGAGCCGTGAGTATGGCAATCTCACCTGCCACAGCTGCGACAATCCCGAGTAGGAACCCAGTCGCACCGACGAGACTTGACACGGGGATGGAAGCCGGGTCAATGAGATAGAAAGCGACCACCTCGAGGACACTAAAATGGTAAGCTATCATTGGAACGAGTCCGAGAAGCGGGAAGAACCAGGCTACCCAACCTGAGTTCAGCCAAGAGGCTATTTGTCCGTTGGCGGTTGTTAGGAATGCCGTCCCGGAACCGGTAGTAATACCGATCGTTCCTAGAACGGCGAATGCAAGCACTTTGCTGCGCAAGCCCAAATACTCCACAGTGAACAGAGTAAGCGTCGGCGCAATCAGCGCGGCTACGTAGCTGCCGACGAGCACGCCGAATCGAGGACCCAATCGATCCGGTGAAACTACCGAGTTTTCGGTAATATATTTCATATTTGATTTTGATGTGAGGTGTATAAAGTATTTAGGTACGCTGAAAACTGAGTGTTGACCTCAGCGTGAAGGAGGGAGTTGAAGCGGTTTCTGACGAGTGCTATTACTGAAGACTCGCCGGCCCAGGGTCGCGGGCTGGCTGTCAGCCCGCGACCGGAGCGTACGCGTCGGGACGCCGATACGTTCGTCTCGATCTTCCACCGCTGCGCTACCTCTGCTTCTATAGTAACAACTGAAACGGTTTACACACTGATCGTACAGCTGTCGCACGACCAGGTGTGCACTGACTTTCAGTGGCTACTATAGTTCGTGGCGAATCCAGCCACAGAACGTCTGGAATGTGAACTGCTCGGGCAAGTCGCGCCCGCCCTGTCGCGGTCGGACGACGGCTGTAAACGGATGCTGAACACATCCAGACGCAGACTTTCTCGTGATCAACTCGTCGATACGATTCAGCTGATTACGTCTGTTGGGAAGTGCCAGTCTTAGCAGCCACAATGCTGTGAAGATACGCTATTTTGCCCCTCATCAATTTCAATGCCACATCCCTCATTAGTAATAGCGGAGGCTGTCATAGAATGGCCCGCGTACCGATTGTGTTGATCCCAGCGAACGTTACATACAGGGTAACCACACACCGAATAATCTCATTTCGTTAGGCGGTGTCCCACGACGATTCCAGACAAGGTCTACTCGGAGAGCCTACCAGCAGCTGGGATGGACTTATCGATTCACCCATTCATGGAGATCAATAACGCGTTGAGCTGGTGGAGAGCCGAGGACGATCTTTCCTGGGTCGACATCTTCGAGTACGGTTGACCCTGCTGCGACTACTGATCCTGCTCCGAGTTCAACACCGGGGGCAAGAACAACTCCCGCGCCGATAAAGGATCCCTCGCGCAGTACAATCTCCTCGAACAAATCATTCCGGAACTCCATACCCTGTTCGCTCAGTTCGTGTGTTACTCCGACAATATTGCTATTGGGACCAACCTGGACATTGGTTTCGATCCTCGTGTTCTCGACGTACGAACCCGCATTGACAACGACAGCGTCACTGATCTCGCACTTTTTGATGGATGTCCGCTCATAGATGTTGCATTCGTCTCCAATACTAGAGTCGTGTACAGTTACGTGTTCTCTGATCTCCGACTGTCCAATCGTAGATTCAACAATCCGAGCAGATTCGTCGATATTAGCGGTCATAACTGGTCTTCGCCGTTTTGATTACACTATCGCTGGTAATGATCGCAGTTGTTTCGATCTCCACGAGCAATTCAGACGAAATGAGTCGATTCAGTTCGACCATGCTCGTCGCAGGACTGATCTCACTAAACATTTCGGCGTGAGCATTTTCTCTGGTTTCGCATACACTTATTGGTATGTTTGCAGACCCACATATCGGATGATTCACCGACATAATGGGTGAAAGCAATTCTTGGGAAGAGTTCTATGACACCTTTCGAGTGGCAGGGAAGATGTCAGGCTAATAGCGATATAGGCCGCAGTCACCGTCGCGAGGACGGCCGCCGCTGCTAACACAATCGGGAGCGTTTCGATTGGCACGACCACCTGCTGGCCGGAGGGGTCGTGCCAATCGCTCCGTACAATCCACGAAACACTGACGACCCGAAAGACATCGGATACAGGGTCGAAGATCGCATTGAGGAACATAGCGAGGACGTTCAGCTAAAGCAATCTATCTTGGACGAGACGTACAACAACCGGACAGGCGTCGAACGAACCACCGACGCGGTCAAGGACTGCAGCCTCGGGCGCGCGGACGTGCCCGAGCCGGGTTCACGCACGAACAGAAGTATTTGTTGCGCTCTGTCTACGACTCGTCGTTGCCATCACCAACTACGAGCGAGGAAACGATCCGAGCTGTGAGATATTCTGAGATGGATTCTATGACACGCTCTGGGCAAAGGAAAACGAGATCGCTGACCAACGGATCGGAACGCTTGCCTTCCGATTCCGTTTTCTTTGTTTTCCGAGTTGTCCGCGGTCTTCTCCTGTCGGACTGTCGCGATTCCGGGCCGAGTTCACCGGCGGGCACGAGGGCAGTGGTGGATCGATGGTGGGTCGATGGTGGGTCAATGTGATGGTGATAACGGGAGTGGTGATCCCGATGGTGCCCTCGAACACCAACCGGCAACTCGGCTGGCCGCCGCGACCCGAGTTCAGCGTGTGAACTCGGCCTGCGGTGGCCGTGGCTCAGTCGGGGTCCGAGTCGGATCGCGTGCCGACGTTCGGAGCGACGCGACAGCCGCAGGGGCCGGCGACGGCCTCGCCGGGGCCGATCATGGTTCGCTGTGCGATCGGGGTTCCGCAGCGGGGACAGCGCGGTAGCTTACACTGGTCGAGTCGTTCGGGGTGGTCGGTATCGTCCCCGCCATCGCCACCATGGGCGCTGTCGTCGGCGTCGTCGCTCATCCCAACTGACACCTCGTTGCGCTCGTAAGTCGGCAGGAGATGCTTGCTGCTGGTCGAATTGGGTGATGCATCAGTCGTGCGGGATGTTTATATCCCGTGAGTATGTATGCAATCATGGCTGCAAACCCTCGTGGGTTTGGAAGCCACGTCTCGGATGGTCCCAACATCCGGGACACTTTCGTGTCCGTTTAATGGCTTCCGTTCTAATTGTTGAACGGTAGTGACTTATATCTACCGCCTGGTGGGGACAAAGAGATGTTTCCGGTATGAGGACGCCGTTGCAATTCGATTAGTAGGAGGGAGAATTCGGCGACAGAACTCTTCAGTACCCGTTCGAAGTAACTGGTTAGAATCGAAATGTGTATCGCAATCCTCACAGCATGATAATACAATGTCTATCGATACCGAGAGGCAGAGAGATATTCTATTGATGCTCTTTGCCGTGCAGTTCACCCTATTTGTTCTGGTGGTTCCGTGGTTGTGGCCACTTCTTCTCTTCCCGGTGCTTCTCACCCTACACGTAATGCAATCCGAGTATGGCCGTCGACTAACCGAAGAATAACCCCGGGAAGTTCGTCACCGCTACTAACCGGCACCGACCGCTGCAGAATCCCGAAGTCGATCAGCGACGGCGATCCGAATCAACTAGGCGGTATCGGCTTCGGTCATCCGTCACACGCCGAGCATCGAGTTCACCGCCACGATGGTCAGTGAGGAAACACGGGAGTCACTACCCGGCGGAAACGCCGAGGAACGGGAAGGGATCGCTGGCGGCTAGCTGATCGGACACGTCGCCGGCGAAGACGGCGGACTGATCCGGTCCCAACTGGAGACTCCTGACTGCGGCGTCGGGCGAGAAGTCGAGTTCATCGAGTTCGACCCAGAAGACGTTCGGCGTGAGCGCCGATTCGAAGTAGTAGATGCCGTCCTTGTGGTCCGCGACCGTTCGCCAGCGCGTCGAAGAGATATGCGGCGCATCCGGCGTGTTGATGCCGTGTGGCACGGAGACGTTGCGGATCACGCTGAACACGCTCGCCGTTGCGGTGCGGCGATCCTCGACCTGTGGAATCGCGTTCGTGTAGAATCGTGCCCGAACGAATCGGTCGGCCGGTCTGTTCGTGCCGGGCAGCATGACCGTGCCACCGATCTGCTCCCAGTACTCGGCGAGCGCCCGCTGCTTGTCGAAGGTCGGCGAGTTGGTCATCGTCTGGTAGTCGCGGTCGTGGTGGACGACGAGTTCGCCGTCGACGTATTCCATGATCGCACTATCACCGGTCGCATCCGAGAGGGACAGGTGCAGCGCGGCCAGGCGATCCTCGCCCGGCACCCGGTCAGTCACGACCGCGAACTCGTCCTCGCGGACGTGCTCGACGGCCTCGGCGACGGTAGCGAAGTTGTCGAGCATGTACTGGGCCCAGAGCGAAATCGAGAGTGTCGGCGTCTCGTCATCGGGGTCGGGATACTCGGATTCGGGCAGCCAGAGGAGGTTGGCCGCCAGGCCGGATTCGTTCATGCCGTCGGTGGTGGCGACGTCGTAGGCGGTTGCGACGACGCTCCCGTACTCGGCCGTCCAGGAAAGCGAGTTCGGTCCGGCCTCGCCGGTCCGCTCGATGCCGCGGGGAAGCGCCCAGATGTTGGTTCCGATATCCCGTTTCCAGTCCATCGAGCGGGCCGTAAGCACGCGGCCGTCGGGGCCGAGGTAGACCAGGCGAGTACACATCGCTGTCACCTCACGGTCGCGGCTGCCGGTCGAAACTGATCGTCGTCCGTACGGACGTGCTGTGTGCCGGTTCGGATCTCGAACACCTGTCCGGTTGGGGTCATCATCTGCACTGTTCCATGCTCGCAGAGCTGTTAAACGTATTTCATGTGTGTCGGTATCACCAGTCTCGGTGACTCTCCGTCCCGGAGACGGATGGCTCGCTATCGAGGCCGACCCGAAAGCGATACGGGTCCCGTTTCCCTAGATCCGCCAATGACCACTCCGGCGGGGGACTGGCGCGACGCCATCGACGATATCGACGCGGCGCTGATCGACGGCTACCAGAGCGGCTTCCCGATCGAGGAGCGTCCCTTCCGGCGGGTGAGTACAGACCTCGGTATCGACGAGACGGCCGCCGTCGACCGCGTCCGCGCGCTCATGGACGCCGGTATCGTCCGCCGCTTCGGTGCCGTGCTCAACCCGCCCGTCATCGGCTCCTCGACGCTCGCCGCGGTGCGGGCACCCGAGGACCGCTTCGACGAAATCGCGGCGACCATCAACGAGTTCCGCCAGGTCAATCACAACTACGCCCGCGACCACGAGTGGAACATCTGGTTCGTCGTCACCGCCGGCTCTCGCGCCCGGCGCGACGCCATCCTGACGGAAATCGAGGAGCGAACGGGCTGTTCGGTGCTCAACCTCCCGATGCTCACGGACTACTACATCGACCTCGAGTTCCCCGTCGTCAACGCCGATCGCTTCGCTCGCGAGTCGCTGACGACCAGAACGGACACCTCGGCTACCCGCATCAGCGAGGAGGCCACCGGCTCGCTCTCCGAACTCGAGGCCGACCTGTTGCTCGCCATCCAGGACGGTTTTCCGCTCTCGCCGACGCCGTACCGCGACGTGGCCGAGCGACTCGGCTATCCGACCCAGGACGTTCTCGAGGCCATCGAGCGACTCCAGGCGAACGGCTGCATCAAACGCATCGGCTGTATCATCAACCACGTCGTCACCGGCTTCGACGCCAACTGCATGGTCGTCTGGGACGTGCCCGACGACGAACTCGACGCCTGGGGCGAGCGCGCCGGCGGGTTACCCTACGTCACGCTCTGTTATCACCGTCCCCGCAGACCGGCACAGGACTGGAAGTATAACCTGTTTACCATGATCCACGGCCGCGATGCCGCAGCCGTCGAGAAGAAGATCGATGAACTCGCGACGGAGTACCTCCCCGTCGACCACGATCGACTCTATTCGACGGAGACGCTGAAACAGACCGGGGCACGGTACGACGACATCGTTATCGCCTCCAACGCAGCGGCCGACGGCGAGTAGCGCGCCAGTTCGGATGGCGTGACGTAGTGCTCGCCCACGAAGAACGGCGGCGAAGCGCTTGTCCATGCCGGCCGCGCCGACGACAGCGATCCAGTTCTGCTCGAGTCGGCCCGAATTGGCCCGTTACGAGAGCGCCGCTGCAACCAGTTCGATCGGCGTCGGCGGCTTTTCGGTCGCCGTCGGTCGGTTCTCGAGTTGGGTGCGACAGGACGCGCCGGGGGCGACGACGCGCTCGCCGTCGCTGTCGGCGACCTGTTCGTACAGGATCGACGCGATGGCGTCGCTCATCGAGCCGTGTTCGGCCTCGTAGCCGAAACTGCCGGCCATCCCGCAACAGCCGGAGTCCAGCGGGTCGACGGTGTAGCCCGCCCGGCGGAGGACGCCGACGGCGTGGTGGTCCTTCTTCGTCGCCTTCTGGTGGCAGTGACCGTGATAGGTAAGCGACCGGTCGGTCGACCTGTCATCGAACTCGATCGCCTCGTCCAGCCGGAAGGCATCGAGATATTCGCAGACGCCGTAGGTCGCCCCGGCGAGTCGCTCCGCAGAGTCGCTCGAGAGCAGATCGAGGTAGTCCGACTGGAACATGACCGCGTCGGAAGGTTCGATGACGACGACGTCCCAGCCGTCGGCGACGAGCGGCGAGAGCGCCGCCACGTTCTCGCGGGCGGTCGTTCGGGCCTTCTCGAGGAACCCCTTCGAGAACGCCGGCCGGCCCGTGTCGTCGAGTTCGCCCGGAACCGTCACGTGGACGCCCGCGGCCTCGAGCACGCGAACCGCGGCCTTCCCGGCGGCGGGGTTGCTGTAGTTGGTGTACGTATCGGGGTAGACGACCGCCTTGCGCTTGGCCTCTCGCTCGGCGATGCGGGAGCCGCCGCGATTCGCGAACCACTCCCGGAACGTCACCGGCTCGAACGTCGGGAGCGACCGGTTCGAATCGATGCCGACCGTCGCCTCGAGCAGTTTGCGCGCACCCGGCACCGATGTCGCGGCGTTCGACAGCGGTGCGAGTCGCGAGCCCCACTTCGAGAGCGTCGCGACGTTCGCAAAGAGCCGGTCACGCAGCGACGCGCCATTTCGCTGGTGGTACTCGTGTGTCACTTCCGCCTTGAGCTTCGCCATGTCGACCTCGCTCGGACAGTCGACGGCACAGCCCTTGCAGCCGATACAGAGGTCCATCACCTCCTCGACGAACTCGTCCGAGACGGCCTCGCCCCGGTCCATCTCGCCGCTCATCGCCTGGCGAAGCGCGTTCGCCCGCCCGCGGGTCGCCGTGATCTCCTCCCGACTCGCCCGGTAGGTCGGACACATCACCCCGCCGGTCGTCTCCTGCTCGCCGCGACAGCCGCCACAGCCGTGACAGAGTTCGACCATCCCCTGCATCCCGTTGTCGTTGTCCCACTCGAGTTCGGGATCGAAGCCGGAATCGAACTCGTAGTCGGGATCGAACCGCAAGTGCTCTCGGAGGTCGGTGGGATCGTCCTCGCGGAAGACGACCTGGCCGGGGTTGAGAATCCAGTCGGGGTCGAAGGCGGTCTTCAGCTCCTGGAACGTCTCCCACAGTTCGTCGCCGTAGAGTTTGCGGTTCCACTGGGTGCGCGCGCGGCCGTCGCCGTGCTCGCCCGAGACCGAGCCGCCGAGTTCGACCACGAGATCGGTCACGGCGTCCGCGATGCCGTGGAGTTGGTCGAGTCCCACCTCAGTCTTCGTGTTGATGAGCGGGCGCACGTGGAGGACGCCGGGCCCGGCGTGGGCGTAGAACGTTGCGTAGGTGTCGTGATTTTCCAAAATTTCCTCGAACCGTTCGACGAACGTCGGGAGTTGCGCGGGCGGAATCGCGGTGTCCTCGATGAACGAGATGTGCTTTTCGTCCGTCGTCCGCGAGAGGAGGATCGGCAGGCCGGATTTGCGCAGTTTCCAGAACGTCGTGCGCGCTTCCTTCTCGTAGGCTTCGAGTGCGTCGATCGCGCGGTGCTCGTCGTCGGTCCGCGGTGCATCGGCTGCCGGCTCACCCTCGGCCGCCGCGTCCGGACAGCGATCGGCGAGCAGGCCGGCGACCTGTTCGCGGCCGTGGGCCGCGTCGTCCGCGTAGAACTCGACGAGGAGGACGGCGTTCGTTCCCTCGGGGAGCATCTCGGTGACGGGGCCGAACTCGGCTGTCTCTCGCGCTAGATCGAGTAGCACGTCGTCTAACACCTCGACGGCCGCGGGGTCGTGCTCGAGGATCGGTTCGACCTCCGCCATCGCCTGGTGGAGGTCGGCGTAGCAAAGCAGCGAGACCGCCTTCGTCTCGGGAACCGACTCGAGCGAGACGGTCGCCTCGGTGACGATCGCGAGCGTGCCCTCGCTGCCGGCGAGCAGGCGCGCGAGGTTGACGGTCTTCGGTTCACCCGTCTCCTCGCCGCCGGGAAGCGTTTCTCCCCTGTACTCCGCGACCAGTCGATCGAGGTTGTACCCCGAGACGTTTCGCTTCAGGTCCGGATACGTCTCGTCGACGAGTTCAGCATCCTCGTCGAGAATCCTCGCCACTTCGGCGTAGATCCGGGCCTCCAGATCGCCGTCCGGGTCGGCGCGGTCGTCGATTTCGTCGCGCGTAACCGCGCCGAACTCGGTGACGGTGCCGTCGGCGAGGACGGCTTCGACGGACTCGATGTAGGCGTCGGTCTTGCCGTAGGTGAGCGAGTGCGCGCCGGTCGAATTGTTCCCGATTGCACCGCCGATGGCGCTTTTGTCTCCCCAGGCGGGATCGGGTGCGAACTTGAGGTCGTGGGGCGCGAGTGCCTCGTTCAGGGTGCCGAGAATCGTTCCGGGCTGGACGGTCGCCGTTCGGCCGGTAGGGTCGATCTCCAGAATCTCGTTCATGTGCCGCGTGAAATCGAGCACGACGGCGCGATTGACCGTCTGTCCGGCGAGACTCGTCCCGCCACCCCGGGGCAAGACTGGAATCTCGCGTTCGGCACAGTACTCGAGGATGCCGGCGACATCGGCGGTCGACTCCGGAAACGCGACGGCAATCGGCGTTAGTTCGTAGGCGCTCGCATCGGTCGCATAGAGCTGTCGAGAATACGTATCCGCCCGTATCTCACACGTGACGAGCCGCATGAGGTCATCGACCAGCGCCGGCCGATCGACGTCCGAACTCCGGTAGTCGTAAGTCGCGCGCCGGTCGGCGGCCGGGTCGGCACTCGGCTCCAGGGACATATCTGTCCCTTGCCCGGTGGCGGCTTAAATCGTCGTCCTTTGCAAACGGAGATCGTCCGAGCGGTCCGGTTGACGTCTCCATGGACGGGGTGTCGATATCTGTGGTGATCTAACCATTTCGAAAGTGAAACATCGACTCGTGCCGCCGCAGTCGCTTCGGTGAACAGATTTGCCACGAACAACGGACGACGATGACAACAGCCATAACTAGTAGTAACTAGCGGTTCAACTGGTCGATTCCGTCGAACACAGACGAACGTGACGCGCTCGAGCCGGCAGTTGTGGCTCTCAGTTTCGGGTTCTAACTACCATACGAAACCTGATTAGTTTGGGCGACTTTCGGCCACTCTAGTCGGGTTCAGATGGCTCATATTTGTAGGACAATATCACGATCAATTTAATGTCTGGGGTACTATGGGCGGCGGTATCAACGTTTCCATCAGAATGAGCCGCCAACGTTACGCGACGAGGACGAATCGAACCCAATCTCTCTCGTTGTCCTGCCAGACGATGCGAGTTCAGTTCCGAGCAGCGACCACGCCCGGCCCGCTCACGTGATCCGATGGGAACGATCGTTCTCTCTCTCGACGCGGAACTCGGCTGGGGATTCCACGATGAAGCCGTCTCGGAGTCGTTTCTGCAGGACACCCGGCGGAACTGGCGTCGCCTCTGTGAACTCTTCGATACCTACGAAATCCCGGCTACGTGGGCAGTTACTGGGCATCTGTTCTTGAACTCGTGTTCTACCGCTCATCGGAATCACCCCGCCGGCGAACGCTGCTGCCAGGAGTCGGTCGAGGGACTCGCTGCGAACGATATCTGGTGTGGAGCCGAACTCGTCCGCGAGATCGAAACCGCCGCCGTCGACCACGAAATCGCCGGTCACGGTTTCACACACGTTCATTTCGATCACGAACGGATGGACGAGGAGTTTGCGACGCGAGAGATCGAAAACTGCGTTCAGGCCGCGGAACGACGCGGTCACGACCTGACGTCGTTCGTCTTCCCCGTCAACCGAATTCGACACCGCGACACCCTCGAAGCGCACGGATTCGACTGCTATCGCGGTACGAATCAGTTGCGCGACTCTCAGAGCACGCTGGTCCGACAGTTGACGAAAGTCTCGAGCGCCGTGGTCGGCAAACCGACACCCCCGATCGTCGACCCGTACGTCGACGAGTACGGTCTGGTCAACGTTCCGGCATCGATCTACCTGTTCAACTTCGACGCGGAGTACAAGAAACCGTTTTCCGCGTTCGGAGAAGATCCCGTAGTTAGACAAGTGAAATTCGGGGTCGACCGCGTTGCGGGAACCGACGGCGTCTTGCACCTGTGGCTTCACCCTCACAACCTCCAAACACCGGCTCACTACCAGCGGCTGCGGTCGATTATCCGATACATCGACCGCCGTCGGCGGACGGACGACGTGCGCGTCGAAACGATGGCCACGGTCGCCGACAGGGTGCGACGCGAGAGTCGCCCACGACACAAATCCACGACCCTTCCATAACGGCTGCCGATGACTGATCCGAACCCGTACGAGATTCGACAGTACGAACCGGCCGACAGGGACGCGTTTCTCGACCTGTTCGCCGACGTGCTGGGCGGACGGATGGGCGAGGACTGGTTCGAGTGGAAGTACGAGCGCAATCCGTACGTCGACTACGTCCCGATCATGGTCGCACAGCGAGGCGACGAACTCGTCGGTGCACGAGCGTTCTTCCCGCTCTCTCTCGCTGCGGGCGACGACGAGTTCAGTGCCTTTCAGCCGTGCGATTCGATGGTCCGTCCCGAACACCAGCGACAGGGGGTGTTCACGCGGCTGACCGAGCGGGCGATCGACCGGTACGATGACGCGGATGTATTCTTCAATTTCCCGAATCACCGGTCGCTTCCGGGGAACCTCAAACTCGGGTGGCAGGTCGTCAGCGACCGGGAAACGTTCTACCGCCTCCAGAATCCGACCGCGTGGCTGTCGCGACTCGCGCCCGTGGAGCCGGTCGTCCGGTCGCTGGCGAGCGGGTACGTCTCGATCCGGGATCGGCTCGCCGATTCGAGCGACGCGATCGAACTCTCGCGGTACGATCACGTGCCGGCCTCGCTGCTCGCGACGCTGGCGTCATCCGAGACGATTTCGCCGTTTCACGTCGTCCGCGACGAGACGTTCTACGAGTGGCGCTTTGCAAATCCCCATTGGACGTACCGAACGATCGTCACAACTCGGGGCAAAGCGCCCGTTGCAGCGGTCGTTTACGGCCGCCGGGACCGAACGAACGGCCCGACGACCGTCCGAATCGCCGATGTCCTCCCGCTCGCGGAGGGGACGAGTTCAGCTCGGCGGGCTAGACTGGCTGCGCTTCTCGACGCGGTGGTTCGAGAAAACCGGGACGCGGACGTTATCGCTGCGCCCGGATCGGTGATCCCTCAGTCGGTGCTGCGAGCACGGGGATTCCACAGCGATCAGCGAGCGCCGCTGAAGTGGGTCACCTCGTCGTCGACACACGTTTCCCGACCGGCCGGGGAGCCGCCGCTGGACTGGACCCGGTCCGGACGACGGCTCACGGACGACTCGAACTGGCGACTCGCGTTCTGCGAAGCCGATAGCGGCTGACTGAACGCGGTGCTTGGTCGCGCCCCGTCCCGTCCGGTCGCGGCGACACGAACCCGTTACCGCCCTCGCCGGAGTTCATCGATCAACTGCTCGATCGTCCGTCGCTGACTCTCGAGCCGGTCGTTCTGCCGTTCGATCCCCGTTTCGAGCGTCTCCAGTCGCTCGTGCACGTCGGCATCCGACGCTGAACCGTCCGCCGGCGCTGCGTTCCGTTCTCGTTCCTGTTCCTGCTCTCGTTCTCGTTCTCGTTCCTCCAGTCGCTGTCCCTCTTCAGCGGCCGATGCGTCCGTGCGGCTATCAGACAGGGCCTGTGAGTGGATCGTCGTCGTCGCGTCACCGAGCTGGTTCCAGTTCCGGTTCGTCAGCATCGTCCGTTCTGCGCCACTGCCTCCGTCACTTCCACTCTCGCTGCCACTGAACTCGTCGGTCGCTTGCACAGCCGTTTGTGACTGCCCTCCCGTGCCGGCGGAACTCGTTTCAGTCTCGCGTCGGTTGTCAGCGGAGGGGGTGGTCTGGGGCGACACACCGTCGTCACCGTCGGCCATCGTCGTCTCGCCGTCCGCTTCGCGGTCGGTATCAGCGAGATCGAGTTCGGCGCGGAGGGTCGAGCCGAGTGCACCGATCGGGTCCGGAGCGGCCTCGAGGACGACGATGATCTCGTCTACGTCGAGTGCGCCGACGAGGAGCGCGGCCGCGAGAAAGACCGCCGCGCCGACGGGCGGGACGACGGCCAGCGAGAGGACCGAATCGCCGAGAACTCGCGCCAGCAGGCCGATCGGAATCGCGGCGAGTCCGCCCGCGAAAACGACCTGTGGAATCCGCGCGCCGGTGACCGGGTCGAATCCGATTTCTCTGGCGCTCCAGACGTGAAACACGAACATGAATCCGTAGCTGAGACTCGTGGCGACGGCCGCACCGTACATTCCGTATCGAGGGATCAACAGCCCGTTGAGTACGATGTTGCCGACGGCCGCTGCGCCGGTCGAGGCAATCAGTATGTGAAGGTCGCCCTTGCCCTGTCCGATCGCGAGGATCGGCCGCGCAAGCGCGAACCCGACGCAGCCGGGAAGCAACAGGAGGATCGGGACGTAGCTCGCGATGTACTCGGCGGGATACACGATCGGTAGCGCGACCGGGGCAAGCGAGCCGATGCCGATCGCGAGCAGTAACGTAAACAACAGCGTGTATCGGGTGACGCGGGCGGCGATCGAGTCGATCCGTTCGCGGTCGTGGTTCGACCAGATGTTCGAGGTCGAGTGCAAGAGCACGTTCTGCAGCGCCAACGGGACGATCCAGAGGAACTCCGCGATCGTGAGCGAAATCTTGTAGTAGGCGGTTTCCTGCGTCGTTCCGAGCACTCCGAGCATCATGACGTCGAGTTCGTAGAGTGACGTCAAACAGAGGATGAGAACGATACTGAGCGCATTGAAGGTGAACAGTTCACGGCGCGGGAAGTCCTTGGGCGGCAATCGGGTGAGCGCGGTCCGCAGCGATACCGTCCGGTTTATCAGTGCGATTCCGACGACCGACGTCGTGACCGCGCCGACCATGTGACCGATCAGGACTCCAGGGACGCCGTGGCCGAGGGACGCGAGGCCGACGCCGACGATGATAAACAGGATTTTATCGAGGAAGAGCAGCGGCTCGGAGTAGCGCTCGAGACCGAATCCCATGAGCGTCCGCCGCGTGTACTCGCGGAACTGGGAGGTGAACACGAGCAGCGAGAGGAGATAAAAGTACGTCCGATACGACGTTCCGAGTCGGGCGGTCACGAACCCGGTCTGGACCGCGAGAGCGAGCCCGAAACACCCAACCGCTGCGAGGAGGATCGCCAGGCGGAGGTAGAACCCGACGACGTGTTCGTCCCAGTGGTCCCTGTCGCGTTCCTCTGCGACGTACTTTCGCACGCCGTCACCGACGCCCGAACTGACGAAGATCATGTAGATCGCAAATATCGACATCAGAACTGCGTAGTCACCGTATCCCTTGCCCAGGAATCGTGTCAAAAGCGGTGACGAGAGAAAGTCGAGGCTGATCAGGAGAAATTTGATACTGACGATCGAGAGAAATCCGCTCGTGATGCTCCGTTTCATGCGTTCTGGTGCAATCGTCGCGATTCGGTGTCGTCCGACTCGACGGTGACCGACCCATCCGGCGCCCCGAGTCCGAGTCCCAGCGTGCACTCGCCCACGACTTTCGACGTCGACGCCACCAGTGATGCCACTACGGTGTCGGCGTCCCGAAGGCACGCAGCGACGATCGAGCGCCCGTCGTCGATGGCGGCGAAAAGAGACCCGTGATCACGCTGTTCTGTCGGAGAACCCGTCCGCGCGTTCGATTGCCGAAGTGGAGAGAGTGATGACCGACAGAGCAGATTCATCGATCGTTCATCGTGGCTATTCTGGGTTTATTATACAGCGAATAAGCCGCTATGACCCCGAGTGATTCGAAATATCCCAAGTCTCTGCTCGGCCACGGAACGGGGGTACTCCCCGGATGTGACCCTTGTCGCGTCGGTATGTTCCCGAAGCGGTTTCGGGCACGGCGAGACCGGTGGTACCACGAATCGTTCGGGCAGCATCGCCGCGCGAAGCAAGCGGCCGACCAGATCACTTCCGCACTAGCGTTCGCCCGTAGATCTACCATCTCCGATCATATGTTCGCTCACTATGATTTTGCGTGGATTTCCAATACTGGAACTCAGTGAAACAATTACTGTACCACTATTGGCACGCTCAAGCAAAATTTACACTGTGTTCAATTGCGCCCACTCGCCGGTCTACTCTCGGTTTCTTGGGTTTTGATAGTACCGCTCCCAGAACCGCCGGCCATCAATCCCCCACTTCCAGTCGAAATCAAATGGATGAACTAAAATATCTCATTCCCGATTAGATTACGGTCCACTCACTTACCGAACTCTTTGCGTCGGTGTACTACTCGCCCGTGAACTCCGGGTCGCGACTCTCGAGGAACGCCCCGATTCCTTCATCCTTGTCTTCGGTCGCAAACAACTGGACGAACAGCTCCGATTCGTACTCGATCCCCTCCTCGAGCCCCATCCGCGAACTCGCCTTCACCGCGTTCTTGGCGAACTCGAGTGCAATCGGACTCTTCGCGGCCATTGAACTCGCGAGTTCATAGACGCCGTCGTCCAGTTCCTCTTCCTCGTAGCATTGATCCACGAGGCCGATTTCCTTCGCCTCCGCGGCGTCGATGAGTTCACCGGAGAGAATCAGCCGCATCGCTTGGCCCTCGCCGACGAGGCGGGCGAGCCGCTGGGTGCCGCCGCCGCCCGGAATGAGGCCGAGGTTGATCTCGGGCTGGCCGAGCTTCGACCCCGCCGCTGCAATACGAACGTCGCAGGCCTGTGCGAGTTCACAACCGCCGCCGAGGGCGTGGCCGTTGATCCGCGCGATGACGGGGATCGACGCGTCGTCGACGGTCTCGTAGACCCGCGGGCGCTCGCTGGCTTCGCGCTGCTCGACGAGGCCGCGATCTTTGAACTCGGTGACGTCCGCGCCGGCGACGAACGCACCTGAACCCTCGCCGCCGGTGAGGACGAGCACGCGCACCGCGTCGTCCGCTTCCGCGGCGGCGACGGCTTCTTTCAGTTCGGTGCGGACCTGGCCGTTGAGTGCGTTCCGGGCGTCGGGACGTTCGATGGCGATCGTTCCGACCTTCTCGGCGTGCTCGCCGACCGAGACGGAGACCAGTTCGAGTTCGGTATCGAGTGCGGCGAGGTCGTCCTCACGCATCGTCCTCACCCCAGTCGCCGCTCATGCCGGCGCGTTCGCCGTCCTCCCAGACGTAGAAGCCCTCGCCGGATTTCTTGCCGAGGTTGCCCGCGCGGACCTTCCGGCGCAGCGCCTGCGGCGGCTTGAACCGCTCGCCGAGTTCCTCGCGGAGGTGTTCGGCGATGTGCAGGCGCACGTCCAGTCCGACGTGGTCGCCGAGTTCGATCGGGCCCATGGGGTAGCCGTAGCCGAGTTTCATCGCTTCGTCGATATCTGCGGGGCTGGCGACGCCTTCCTCGACCATCCGGATGGCTTCGAGTCCAGTCACGAGACCGAGTCGCGAGGTGGCGAAGCCGGCGCTGTCGCGGACGACCACGTCCTCCTTGTCGATCTCGCGGACGTAGTCGATGGCGAACGCTTCGGTCCGGTCGTCGGTCTGTTCGGCGATCACGATCTCGACCAGGTCCATCAGGTGCGGCGGGTTGAAAAAGTGCAGGCCGACGACTCGCTCGGGCCGGTCGAGCGCGCTCGCCATCTCGGTCACCGAGAGCGAGGAGGTGTTCGAGGCGATCACCGTCTCCTCGCCGGTTTCGGCTTCGGCCTCTGAGAGCACGTCCTGCTTTAAGTCCATATCCTCGGGGACGGCTTCGACGACGAGTTCGGCGTCGGCGACGGCCGCGGCGAGGTCGGTCGTGCCCTCGATGCGTCCGAGCGTCGCTTCCATTTCGTCTTCGGTGACCTTGTCCCGGTCGACGCCGCCCTGAAGGTTCTCGCGGATTCCTTCGAGACCCTTCTCGACGAGTTCGGACTCGATGTCCCGAAGGACGACATCATAGCCCGCCATCGCCGAGACCTGTGCGATTCCGTGGCCCATGCTCCCGGCTCCGAGCACTGTGACTTGCATGGTCAAACCCACACAGGAATCGATCAAAAGCGTTCTTGTTCACACACCGACGGGGTGCGGACAGCGCCTGAATGAGAGAATCTCACCGAGAACGGAGCGACTTTACCCCTCCCCCTGAAACCCTGTGACAACCGATGAGCGACACCCAACCAGTAGTCGTACAAGCAGTCAGGACGCCACAGGGGAAACACGGCGGTGTCTTCGCCGACACCGGGAGCGCCGAACTCTCGGTGCCGCTGGTCGATACGATGCTCGAGCGCACCGGGCTCGCGGGTGACGACGTCGACGACATCCGGTGGGGCTGTGCGAAGCAGGTCGACGAGCAGAGCAACAACCTCGCCCGCGTGATCGCCCTCGCTTCGGACCTGGGCGAAAGCGTACCGGGAACCACCATCGACCGGCTTTGTGCCTCCTCGGCCGAGGCGATCATGAGCGCGAGCGACGCCATCCGGGCCGGCCAGCGCGAGGTCATCGTCGCCGGCGGGGTCGAGAACATGACCCGCAACGAGCGTCGGAAGGGAATCGGGTCCTACGACGCCATTGCAGCCCAGTACGACGCCGCGGATCTCCAGATGGGCCAGACCGCAGAAACCGTCGCTCGCCGATACGACATCAGCCGCGAGGAGCAAGACGCCTACGGCGCTCGCAGCCAGCAACGCGCCTGCGAGGCGAGCGAAGCGGGTCGCTTCGACGACGAAATAGTACCCATCGACACGGGCGAGCAGGTCGTCGAGGAAGACGAGGGTCTCCGTCCCGGCACGACCAGAGAGAAGATTTCAGGGCTGCCGCCCGCCTTCGAGGAAGGCGGTACCGTCACCGCCGCCAACGCCTCCCAGATCTCCGACGGCGCGGCCGCTGTCATGCTCACGAGCCGCGCGTTCGCCGAGGACCACGGCCTGCAGATCATGGCCGAGGTCGGCGACCACGAGGTTGCGGGCGTCGACCCCGAAGTGATGGGCATCGGTCCGGTGCCGGCGGTCCGGGGCATCTGGGAGCGAAACGGCCGCTCGGCGGCCGACTACGACCTCGTCGAACTCAACGAGGCCTTCGCCAGCCAGACGCGTTACTGCCAGGAGGAGTTGGGTTTCGACGACGAGATCTTCAACGTCAACGGCGGCGCGATCGCGCTCGGCCACCCCCTCGGCGCGTCGGGCGCGCGATTGCCGGTGACGCTGATTCACGAACTCAGAAAGCGCGGCGGCGGCCTCGGCCTGTCGACGATGTGTGTCGGCTACGGACAGGGGGCTGCGGTCGAGTTCAGCGTTCCTGCGCCTTGACGAAAACGGAGAACACGAAGAAACGGGAGAACGAAGCAAACGGAGCGGAAAGGAAACCGTCTACAGCAACTGGTCGGCGATAATGTTCTTCTGGATCTCCGAGGTCCCCTCGTAGATCTTCGTGATGCGGGCGTCGCGGTAGTAGCGCTCTGCGGGGTAGTCCGTGACGTAGCCCGACCCACCGTGGACCTGGATGCCCTCGTCGGCGACCTCGACCGCGATCTCGCTGGCGAACAGCTTCGCCATGCTCGAGAACTGCGCGGCGATGTCCTGGTTGTTCTGCTCGACTTCCGTCGCGGCCCGGTAGGTCAGCGAGCGGGCCGCTTCGACGCGGGTCGCCATCTCGGCGAGCTTGTGCTCGATGGCCTGGAAGTCCTTGATCTTCTGGCCGAACTGCTCGCGCTCGCCGGCGTATTCGATCGCGGCGTCGAGCGCGCCCTGTGCGGCACCGACCGCCTGCGAGGCGACGCTCGTCCGGCCGGAGGCGAAGAACTCCATGAGCTGGTAGAAGCCCTTGTCGACCTCGCCGATAACGTTCTCTTCCGGAACGCGGACGTCGTCGACGACGACCTCCGCGAGATCTGAGGCGCGGATGCCGAGTTTGTTGTCGATCTTGTCCGTCGAGATGCCGTCGGAATCCATCGGCACGAGGAACGCGGTGATCCCGCGGTGGCCCTCACCAGGGCTGGTTTTGGCCATCAGAACGCCGATATCGGCGACCGTGCCGTTCGTGATCCACATCTTGTTCCCGTTCAGGACGAACTCGTCGCCGTCCTTCTCAGCCACCGTCTCGATACCCGCGACGTTCGACCCGTGTGCGGGTTCGGAAATCATCGAACAGGAGGCTATCTCCCCGCCCGCGATCTTCGGGAGCCACTCCTCTTTCATCCACTCGTCGCCGAACTCGACGATCATGTTCGTCCCGAAGCCGGCGGAACCGACGGCCGAGCCGATACCCGGATCGGCGCGCCAGAGTTCTTCCGTGACGATCGTACTCGAGATCTTGTCCATGCCGGCCCCGCCGTACTCGATCGGGATGCCCGGCGCGACGAAATCGTACTCGGCGGCCTTCTCGCGCAGTTCGAGCGGGTACTTACCCTCGCGGTCGTACTCTTCTGCGACCGGCTTCATCTCGTTTTCGCCGAACTCGCGAACGGCCTCACGAATCGCCTCGTGCTCGTCGGATAGACTGAAAGCCATATCCGATGCTCACCGGCGAGTCACAAAATAGCTTCGATGATCTCAAACGCTGCAAACGATTGGTGTCGATAAGCAACCGTTGTAAACTAACTCCGTTGTCATATACTCGTAACTGACGGTGCCACAGGCGAACGGTCGGCAACTCGAGTTCACTCCCGGAGTTGAGAGGCGAGTAGTCGCGAGGCGGCTAGTCTTCGTCGCGGATCTTGAACTTCTGGACTTTTCCCGTCGTCGTCCGCGGAAGGGTCTCGACGAACTCGACTTCGCGGGGGTGTTTGTACTCCGCGAGGTTTTCGAGACAGTACGCTTTGATCTCCTCGGGCGTCGCGTCGGCAGCTGGCGTCGGCACGACCAGCGCCTTGACGGTCTCTCCGCGGCGCTCGTCCGGCACGCCGACCACGGCGGCATCGGCGATGTCCTCGTGTTCGAAGAGCAGTTCTTCGACCTCGCGCGGGTAGACGTTGTAGCCGCCGGTGACGATCATGTGCTTTTCCCGGTCGACGACGAAGAAGAACTCGTCCTCGTCCCAGTAGCCGATGTCGCCGGTGTGGAACCAGCGCGTGCCGTCTTCCTCGGTGAAGGCCTCGTCGTTCGCCTCGGGCAGTTCGTAGTAGCCGTTCATCACGTTCGGCCCGGAGATGACGAGTTCGCCGGTGATTTCGTGCAGATCCGCCTCCTCTTCGTCGATCGGACCTTCGTCGACGCGTGGGACGGGCTCGAAATCCTCGGTGACGATCTTGGCGTCGACGCTCGTGTCGCCGGGGCCGTCGAGTGGCGTGCCGATGCTGCCCTTGCGGCGTGCGCCTTCGCGGTTAGCGTGGGTGACTGGGCTGGTCTCCGTGAGACCGTAGCCCTCGTAGAGTTCGACGCCGAAGCGGTCTTCGAAGCGTTCGAGGACGTCTCGCGGAAGACTCGAGCCGCCGGAGTTGACGAACCGAAGCGAATCGAGGTCGTACGCCGCGGCGTCGGAGTGGTTGATCATGTCGTTGAACATCGCCGGGACGCCGAACATGATGGAGAGGTCCTCAGTCTCGATGAGGTCCATCACCGTCGTCGCGTCCCATTCGGGGACGGGGTAGTAGGCCCCGCCGCTGTACATCGCGCCGTTCATCACGACGGACATGCCGTAGATGTGAAAGAGCGGCAGCGTGCCGACGAGTCGGTCCGAGGCCTGGAAGCCGCCGTGGGGTACGTCGGCGTTGGCCTTGGTCGTCCAGCGGATGTTTTGATGCGTGAGCAGGACGCCCTTCGGGGTCCCGGTCGTCCCCGAGGTGTAGGGTTGGACTGCCACGTCGTCGTCGGCCCGGTCGACGACCGCGTTAGTCTCGTCCGCGAGGAACTCGTCGAAGGCGGTCGCACCGTCGACATCGCCACCCACGCTGACGACCTGTTCGACGTCGGTATCGTCGAGCACGTTGACGACGTTGGAGACGTTGTCCGCGAGCGAGACGACGGCTTTCGCGCCGCTGTCGCCCAGCAGGTGGCCGATTTCGCGGGCCTTGTACTGGGGGTTCATCGGGACGACGATGCCGCCGGCGCGCAGCGTCCCGTAGAACGCCGTTACGAACTGGGGGAGATTCGGGAGATAGATGCCGACGCGGTCGTTCTCGCCGATGCCGTTGTTTTCGAGCGCCGTCGCGAACCGCCCGGCGCGCGTCCAGAACTGCTCGTAGGTCAGCGTCCGGCCGTCGTAGACGATCGCGGGAGCATCGGGGGTCGACTCGACCGTCTCGCCAACGTCTCTCACGAGAGTTGTCATACTTTGTGTAGGGTCGTTTGAGGGCCACAAAAGGGTTATTACTTCTCTATCCCAGTTACTTCGGTCGTTCGCGAGGAGCGGGCCCGCGCGGGTCGGTTGACGGGACCGATCAGTCCCCGGTCGACGTGTCGATGCCGGGTTCGGCGTCAGTGTCAGTGTCCGTGTCTGTGTCTGTTTCGACCGGAATTTCGTACCCGACGACGAACCGGGCGTGGAGTAACACGCCGACGATGGCGGCGGCGGCGACGATCTGGACCGCGATGTGAGCGACCGATCCGAACATGGCACAGAGCGCCACGACGGTGTAGAGTCCGCGAGCCGGAATCGAGAGATCCCGCGCCCCGTCGAAGCCGACGGTCGCGACGATCAGCCCGATGGTTCCCGCCAGCACGACGGGGAACGCGATCAGCGTTTCGCCGGACCAGTCGATAAGGCTGTTATTCGCGATGAAGGCGTAGGGGATCACGAACCCGGGCGCACCGAGTTTGAGCGCTTGCAGGCAGGACTGCAGGAAACTCGAATCCGCGATCCGGGAGCCGATCGCAACCGAAATCGCGACCGGCGGCGTGATCGCCGAGAGCATCGCGAAGTAGAACACGAACATGTGTGCCGTGATCTGGGGCACGCCCATGCCGATGATCCCGGGCGTGACCAGAACGACGACGAGGACGTACGCCGCCGGCGTGGGCATTCCGAGACCGAACATGATGCTCGCGATCATTGCGAGGAAGAGGACGATGAAGAGCCCGCTTCCCAGTCCGAAGAGGGAGACTCCGTCGCCCAGTCCGATAATCGTCGTCGCGATCCCCTGGGTGAGGCCGGTCCCCTCGAGCAGTTCGATAATGAGCCCCATCGCGGCGAGGACGCCGACGAGCGGTGCCATTTCGGTGCCACCCTGCTTGAGCCCATCTAGGGTCTGCTTCGTCGTTGCAAGCACGTTCCAGCCGATCGTGTCTCCCGCAATACTCGTCTCTCCGATCTCGAGCGTGATATCTTCCTCGCCCACGTCGAAGACGCCGACGAGGATATTTCGGACGTACATCACGCCGACGAGCGTGATGATGGTGTACAGTCCGGCCGAAAGCGGCGTGTACTGCAGGTAGACGAGCGTGACGAGGAGCACACCGATCGGGATCGTAAAGTGAAGCCCGCCGACGAGCGCCCGCCAGTCGAACGCCGACAAGTCCCGAGAGACCCAGCCGAACTTGAGGATCGTGAAGTGGACCGCGATACAGACGCTGAGATAGAACAGCGCCGCGGGGACGACGCCGGCCTGGACGATTTCGACGTAGCTGACGCCGGTGAAGTCAGCCATGAGGAACGCCGCGACCCCCATCACGGGCGGCAACATCTGTCCACCAGCGGAGGCGACCGCCTCGATCGAGGCGGCGAACTCGTCGCGAACGCCCTGGTCTTTCATCATCGGGATCGTGAAACTGCCAGTCGTCGCCGTATTTGCCGCGGCGCTTCCGGTAATCGATCCCATGACCATGCTCGCGATGACGGCAATCTGCACGACGCCCGTCCGCAGACTCGTCCCGAGTTCACGACCGACGTCGAGGACGAAATCCATCAGGCCGTAGGCCTTGGCGATACCGGCGAACATGATGAAGATCGCGACCCACGTCGAACCGATCCGCATGAGGGTCTCGTCGTAGACGCCGCTGACGCTGATCGCGCCGTTTTCCGCGATCGTTTCCCAGGTCATTCCGGTGTGGTAGAACAGGCCCGGCAAGTTCGGCCCGACCGCCGTGTGGGCGTAGGCGATCGAGAGGACGGCGACGGCCGCGATGACGTTCCCAAACGCCCGTCGCGTCGCGTCGATCGCCAGCGTGATCAAGAGTAGACCGACCAGATGGTCGGTCGTATTGTATCCGAGGAGGTGCGCCGACTCGGTCAACCGAGCGTAATTGGTGTGGACGTAAAGCACTGCGCCGATCGCCGCCACACCGAGTAAGAGGGCGATAATCGGATCAACCCGTGCGTACGCTGCTTTGAGCGACCGAAGAGTTCGACCAGTGCCGGCGGTATCGGCCGGCTGGGCCGTGTCATCCCCGGAAGGAGCGGTCGCAGCATCGTCGCCTGTTGCGGAATCGGTGTACTGCGTGCGAGCGTAATCGAAGTAGTACAGCGCCAACCCGAGCCCGAGGAAAACGTTCACGTACTCGTCGGTCTCCGCGAACAGGTCGGTTTGGATCGCGAACGCGATTTTCATCGCGTATCCGACAGTCAACAGCGTTAACGCCAAGCCCAGCACGTAGACGATCCCGGTGAGGACAGCCAGCGGCCCGATTCCACTGATCAACTGTCGGGCACGGCGGGTGAGGCGGCTACTAGTAGTCATCGTGAGTTACGGTTCGTCAGCCCGTTCGAACTCGTCTTGCCAGACGCCGATCTCCTCGTAGAAGTCCGCCGCGGCAGCGTGGAACGGAACATCGCTGTACATGTTTTCGACCCAGAACGCCTCGTCGTCGAGCCGAGCGAGGACGGCGCTGTATTCCTCGAGCGCGCTGCGATTCTCGTGCATCGTCTCGAGGAAGTCGTAAACGGTATCGTAGTCGAGGTCCGCTCGCGAGACGAAGTTGTACGCGAAGGTCGGACAGTGAACCTCCTCGGGAGCGTTTTGAGTGCCGTCGATCTCGTCGCCACTGAACGACTGAATGAGCAGGCGGTCGTCGTTCTCCCACTCCTCGAGCGTCGAGTCGTCCACGTCGAGAATGTTCAGGTCGGCGGAGTTCAGCATCTCCTGTACCCACCCGGGCACGATACTGAAGTTCATGTACGTCCCGACACCGACATCGAGGCTGCCTTCGTTAAGCGACCCGCTTTGGTCGCCGTATCCGACGCTCGTCCGATTGTAGTCGTCCGTCGCATAGTCGAGTGCCCGTTCGAGCGCAGGGGCTGTCCCCGAACCCCGCGGCGTCGGCGAAACCGTCGTCCCCGACTCGATGCCCGAGAGCGATTCAAGACCCGGCGACAGGAAGAACCACGGCAGGTCATAAAAGTGAAACACCTGCGCCATCTCGAACTCGAGTTGGTCGAAGTCACCGGCACCCTCCTGGACGTCCTGGGCCGACCAGTTCTGGATGTAGACCATTTCCGCCTCCTGACTGTTGAGAGCACCGAGATTCGCTTCGGTCCCTTCGCTCGTCCGCGCTTCGACGGTGAGGTCGTCGTTGTTATCGCTGATGACCTTTGCAATCCCCTCGTTGGCAGAGTAGGCCGTCGTCGTCGACTGAGACGTTCGCATTCGAACGGTTCCTGCTTCGACATCGCCCTCATCACCGCCGAGGCACCCAGCCAGCGCCGTGGCCGTTCCGATTCCGGTTGCTGCAAGCAGCGATCGTCGAGTCGTCCCCCTGTTCGTGGAAATCGGTCGATCCTCCATGACAAGCCGTTACATATTTCCATCGTATAATTCTTCCGTTATCATTTGATCAAACCTGTCTATCAGAGCCTCAGACAAGAGAATTATACAGAAGACGGGGTGAGGAAGAAACTGGGAACCAGCGCGGGCGTGTCACTGAGGTGTTGTACTGGTAACACGTATCGCAACGCCTATTGCATCGTTGGCGAAGTATGATACATGCTGGATTTCGTTCAGCTCGAAGCGGATTTAGACCAGGAAGAGCGGTTGATCCGGGACACCGCCCGCGAGTTCGTCGAGGAACACGTCAAGCCCGACATCGGCGAGCACTTCGAGGCGGGCACGTTCCCAAAAGAGCTGATCCCGAAGATGGGTGAACTCGGCTTCTACGCGCCGAACCTCGAGGGGTACGGCTCGCCGAACGTCTCCGAAACCGCCTATGGACTCCTGATGCAAGAACTCGAGGCCGGCGACTCAGGGCTGCGCTCGATGGCGTCCGTGCAGGGGGCACTCGTCATGTACCCCATCCACGCCTACGGTAGCGAAGAGCAAAAGGAGGAGTGGCTGCCCAAGCTCGGACAGGGCGAGGCGGTCGGCTGTTTCGGCCTCACAGAACCCGAACACGGCTCGAACCCGTCGTCGATGGAGACCTACGCCGAGGCCGACGGCGACGGCTACGTCATCAACGGCTCGAAGACGTGGATCACGAACTCGCCGATTTCGGACGTTGCGATCGTCTGGGCGCGCGACCGCTCGGCCGAGGACGACCCCGTTCGCGGCTTCCTCATCGAAACCGACCGCGACGGAATCACGACGAACAAGATCACCGAGAAGCTCTCGCTGCGCGCGTCGATCACCGGCGAGATCGGGCTGAACGACGTTCACGTCCCCGAAGAAAACGTGCTTCCCGGCGTCTCCGGGATGAAGGGGCCGCTTTCCTGTCTCACGCAGGCCCGCTACGGCATCGCGTGGGGAGCAATCGGCGCGGCTCGCGACGCCTTCGAAGAAGCCCGCCAGTACGCGACCGACCGCGAGCAGTTCGGCGGACCCATCGGTCAGTTCCAGCTTCAGCAGCGCAAACTCGCAGAGATGGCGACCCAGATTACGCTGAGCCAGTTGCTCGCTTACCGACTCGCGGACCTCAAAGAGCGCGGCGACCTGCGGCCCCAGCACGTCTCGATGGCGAAGCGAAACAATGTCCGCATGGCCCGTGACCAGGCCCGCGTCGCCCGCGAGATGCTCGGCGGCAACGGCATCACGACCGACTACTCGCCGATGCGCCACATGGCGAACATGGAGACGGTCTACACCTACGAGGGCACCCACGATATCCACACGCTGATTCTCGGCGAGGATCTAACCGGCATTCCGGCGTACCAGTAACTTACCGGTGTGCGGTCGTCCCTTTCTTCTCCTCTTCCCCGTTCGGTTCCCCAATTCTCAATTCCCGGTTTCTGGTTCTCGGTTCACCATGATCCACCCGTTCTCCCCCGCGTTTCACACTCCGCAGATTCTGTTTTATTATTCGGAACATTCATTGAGATGCCGCGGAATACTCTCGATATGAGCAGGGACCGCGGCCGAGGAAAACGAAACGACGCGGGTGTCTCGACGACCCGCAAGACGTTCGCAATCCTCGAGACGCTCGCGGACGCAGACGGCGTGACGATCACCGAACTCACGCGCCGAACCGAGTTCACCAAGAGCACCGTCTATCGCCACCTCACCACGCTGGTCGATCTCGGCTACGTGATCGAACGCGACGGGGCCTACTACGTCGGCTTTCGCTTTCTCGAAATCAGCGAGCAGGCACGAACCCGACGGCGCGGCTACACCGCCGCCAAGCGCTCGGTGTTCGAACTCGGCAAGGAGACGGACGAACGAGCCGTTTTCATCGTCGAAGAGGAATATGAGGGGGTCTACGTCCACCGGTACGGCAGCCTCTCCGATACCATGATCGGCAAACGCAGACCGCTTCACTCGCTGGCCTCCGGCAAGGTGATCCTCTCGGAATGGGACGACGACACCGTCGCCGACTTCGTCGCGACGGCCGGCCTCGACGCGATTACGGACAACACCATCACCGATCCCGACACCCTCGCCGCCGAACTCGAGCAGATCCGCGACCGGGGCTATGCCGTCAACAACGAAGAACACATGGACGGCCTCCGGAGCGTTGCCGTCCCCGTCTATACGCCCGACGACGACCTCCTCGGCGCGCTGAGCGTGTTCGGCCCGACGAGTCGCTTCACGGACGAGTACGTCCACGACGACCTCCCGAACCGGCTCCGGGACAAAGCCGGGGAGATCAGGGTCACGCTCGCCTACGGATAACGCCCCCTCGATTCGGATGCTGGAATCGTCCGTTGCAGACACCCGTTCGTCCCGTCGAATATCCCCCTCCGTCCGCAATACGGAACCAATCTCTCTGCTACCCTGCCAGTTCACACCGCATACATATGCGTTCTTGCCGCGTGGTGTGCACGCTGTCGTCTCTTCCCGTCGCGTTCCAGTATGCGGAATCTTTCACCGGCCACGCCGAAACACTCGACCGCGAGTCCAACGCCGAGCACCGAAACGGCTTTCCTCGCGAACGTGAACTCTTCGGACGACTCTCGATGGACGACCAGGACGACAGCCCCGATCGGAGCGCCCACGAAAACGCGGGACAGGACCCCCAGACGACTCCTTCCGGGTCGACCGAATCCGATACGTCCACACCTGCTGCCCCCGCATCGCGCTCGAAACCCGGCCCGCAACCGAAGGTCGCCCGACTCATCTCCGAGTACGACCGCGAACTTGCAGGTGTCGGCGATGAACTCGAGGCCCGCTGGACGAACCCCGAAACCGATGCGAGTCTTCGATCGCTTGCAGACTGGTTCAACGAGCAACTGCTGCGGGCGGTCCTCACGGCGGCAGGAATCGAAACGATCACGGAAGACGTCTCGCATCTCTATGCGGTGCTCTCCGGGGAAACCGGGAGCCGCGGCGAACGAACACAGCTCGAACGGCGACTCGAACGGGATGGCGTCGCTGTCGAGACGGTAACCGACGAGTTCGTCTCGTACGGAGCGATCAGGTCGTACTTGACGGGATGTCGAAACGCCACTGCGCCGTCGAGTACTGACGGTCCGAGTGCAGCGGCGACGGCTCGAACGATCGAGGAATTGCGCCAGCGAACGGTCTCGGTCACGGAGAGTAAACTCGATCGACTACAGGAGACAGAGCAGTTGCGGGTCGGTCCGCGCCGGGTTTTCGCGGACGTGCAGGTACTGTGTGAACGGTGTGGAAAACAGTACGATGTAGCGGACTTACTGGAATCGGGCGCGTGTGACTGTTATGAGCCGTAGCGGGAATCGTCGGCCGGAGACCGTCGGTGTCCGGGTGCCAGTTGGACTGTAGACCACCTTGCTTCTCGAACAACCCATAACAGCCGTACTATTGTTATGGGATACGGCCACGATCGGGAACAGTGATCGGATTTCAAGTTGCGGAATACTGGTCACCACTCGTGGCAATCTGCGGAACGCTCGGGGACAGTACTGATTTCGAAAATCGGAACCCACGTTCGGAACCAGAACGGGTGCTAAAAGTGAGCGCTAGATTTCGGTCACGCGGTCGTACTCGTCGTCGAGCGCCGACGCGTCCTCGGGCAGCAGTGCCACGACGAGGAAGTCGGTGTGGGATTCGAAGTACTCGACCAGTGCCGCGATACGGTTCGAGTCGAGCGCTTCGAGTGAGTCGAGCAGCATGAACGGCACTTCCTCGTAGACTTCGTGGACCAGATAGCCAGCGAGCCCGAATATCAGGCCGGTGACCTCCCGTTCGCTCTCGCTCAGGTGATCGATCGTGTCCTCGTACGTGCTGCCGTCTGCCGTACTGCGCACGATGTGGAGGTCGAACGCCGTCTGCTCGACCTTCCGCCGGCCTTCGCGGACCGTCTTGCCGACGCGTTCGATCCAGATCCGATCGATGTTCTCGTACTCGAGCACCTCGAGTACGGCGTCCATGTGCTCGTTGAACGACTCGACGGCCTCGCGCTCGATCCGGTCGATCCGAGTGCGGAGTTCCTCGAGTTCGTCGCGAATCTCGTCGCGGCGCTGTTCGAGTTGGTCTTCGTCTTCGAGTGCGGATTCGATGTCCTCGATGTCGTCGGTCGTCGTCTCGAGGTCGCGTTCGAGTCTGCCCAGGGAGAACTCGAGTTCGTTCGCGCGGCGGTTGAGTTCGAGGAGGCTCTCTTCGTCGTCGTCCTCGGTGTCGTCGTCGGCTTCGGCTTCGAGTTCGGCGGCCTCGGTTTCGAGGTCGTCGATTTCGTGCTCGAGTTCTTCGCGGCGATCGGTGAGGTCGTCGAGTCGGGCTTCGCGCTGTTCGATTTCGTCGGTGACGGAGTCGAGTCGTCGGTCGACGCGCTCGTGGCGCTGTCGCGTCTGGTCGATCTCTCGCCGTTCGCTGCGCAGCGATTCGATCTGGGATTCGAGGTCGTCGCGCTCGCTAAGTTTGGTCTCTTGGTGTTCGCGAAGGCGATCGATCGTCGCTTCGATTTCGCTGCGCTGGACCTGGCTGCCGCAGGTCCAACAGCGGACGGTTTCCGCTCCGTCGTCGACTAGCTGGTCGGTGATCGCCTGGTCGGTCGACTCGGTGTCGTCGTCGGCCAGAAGCTGTCGGATCTCGGGGTGAGAGCCCTCGAGCATCTCCTCGTTGAACTGGACGATGCTCTGTAGCTGGCTGATAATTCCGTCGATCGACTGGGACTGGCGCTGGAGTCGGTCGATTTCGTCGTCGACTTCCTCGCGGTCGAGCGAGTCGAGTGCGGGGAGGTCTTCCTGTTCGGCTTCGAGGTCGTCACGTTCCTCGCGCAGGGCGGAGAGGCTCTCGCGTTCGGTCTCGAGGTCGAATCGGACATCTTCGAGCGCGGAGCGTCGCTCGCGGAGTTCGCTGAGTTTCTCCTCGAGTTCGTCCTGGCCCTCCTGTTGGGTGTCCGCGTTCGCTTCGGCCTCTTCGATTGCCGCTTTGACGGCCTCGAGTTCGTCCCGTTTGTCTTCGATTTTCCCCTCGAGATCGGTGCGTTGCTGTTCGAGTGAGGGGAGGTCGTTCTTGAGGGAGTCGAGACGATCGAGTTCGTTCGAGATTTCGTTTTTCTCGTCAGTTAGCCGCGAGATTTCGCGCTCGATCTCGTCGGTGTCGACCGGTCGAAGGATGATTTCGCGCAGGTCGTCTTCGGTCGTGACGGCGCGACGGGCCGGATTCGATTCCAGCAGGAACGCGTAGAGATCGGCGAGTTCGGGGTCGTCGAGATACGGCTCACCGTCGGTGACGACGGAGTTCCCCGCTCGTCTGAGCGTTCGGGTGTAGGTTTGGTCGTCGAGTTCGAGCTCGGCGTATCCCTCCTCGGCGTCGGCCTTGAGGGAGGCTGATGAGCCCCCGAGAGCGGCCATAAACGCCTGGAGAAGCGACGTTCGGTTCGTCGCGTTTCGTCCTGCAAGGACGGTAATCCCTGATTCGAGTTCGACTGTCGTCTCGTCGATCCCACCGATGTTCTGCGCCCGTAATCGTGCCTCATGGGCGACGGACTCCTGTGTAGCCATCATTCGAATTACTTCCTAGTCAGTTGATAAAGCTTTGGAGGAATCTCGGCTAGTGGGTCGGAGTTGCGTCGGGTAATCGGTCGACTGCCTGGCCGATCGTGAATGTCGTCAGTACAGATACTGAGCGCATAATAGACATTATTTCTATATGTTGTCCCTACAGTTCAGTCCAGTTCTTGTTGGTCTGCTGTCTCCGTTAGTGGCCCATATTTTGGGTTAAACAGCCTGTATATATGCGATAGATACACGGAACATCCGCTTTCCATCGTCAGAATACTACTGTCCAGAATGTATACTACTCGTCATGTCCCAGTATATGTTTTTATTGTGTCTATTTCTCTGCGGTGGAAGTAGCAACGGTATCGTCTCACACGTTGTGGCCACCACTGATGCTCTGCCGACGTGGGTTTATATAGGATACCGCAGCCAACGAGCCCATGGTTTCGGATCGCTCCCGCATCCTGTCGCGACGCACCGCTTTGTCCGGACTCGCCGTCCTCACCGGGACGACGCTCGGTGGACTCGGAACGGTTACTGCCGCCGGTACCCGCCCAACCGCCGCCGAGACGCCCGCCGATACGGAGCGCTACGTCGCCGTCGTCGACCGAATCGTCGACGGCGAGCACGTCGTGCTCCTGCTCGAGGAGGACGGACAGATCGTCGACCAACTCGTCGTTTCCAGATCGGCGTTCGACACCGTCGCAGAGGGCGATATTCTGGTCGTCATCGTTGCAGACGACGAACTCATCGACTACCGTATCCTCCCCGAGCGCCCGTGTCGCGAGTCGAAAGCACCTGGCGAGGACGCCGACCCGGAGACCGCCCTACGATCGCACGCCGGAACTCGCTCGGACGCTACACGTGACTGCCTGTAAGCCAGTGTAGTTACCACTGTTCTTCGTATCGTCACAGCAGCAAACAGTGACAACGAACAGCCGCTAAACGATGAACGAATTTATGTATCGTCCGCCCGATACTGGATGCATGCGACTCTCCGAGAAAACCGTCGTCATCACGGGTGCAGCGGCAGGGATCGGCAAGGCAACCGCCGAACGGTGTGTGGCGGAAGGCGCACACGTCATCGTCACGGATGTCGACAGCGACGGCGGACAGGCCGTCACCGACGAACTCGAGAACGCGGACTCGAACGGCACTGCTTCGTTCTACGAACTCGACGTGACCGACAGCGACCAGTTTCACGACGTGATCGACGACATCACCGAGACGCACGGGCTCGACGTGCTCGTGAACAACGCCGGTACCGGCCACCCGGGCGGGAGCCTCGAAGAACTCGAGAACTCGATTCGAGACTTCGTCGTCGACGTGAACATCAACGGGGCCTGGAACGGCTGTCACGCCGCGCTTCCCCACATGAAAGAACAGGGACACGGCTCGATCGTCAATGTCGGTTCGCTGGCGAGTATCCTCGGATTGCCAAAACAGGCTGCGTACTCGATGACGAAGGGAGCCGTCCTCAATATGACCCGTGCGGTCGCTGCCGAAGCAGGCCCGTACGGCGTCCGCGCGAACACTGTTTGTCCCGGCTTTACGGAGACGCAACTCCTCGATCAGTACCTGTCCCAACAGGACGATCCCGAACGAGCCCGCAAGCAGATGGTCGAACAGTATCCGCTCAAGCGCCTCGCCGAACCCGAGGAAGTCGCGGACGCAATTCTGTTCCTGGCGAGCGACGAGGCGTCGTTTATCACCGGTCACGGCCTCGTCGTCGACGGCGGCTTTTCCGCGTAGGCCGACCGATCCGTCGAGCACCCGCCGAGCGTGGGATCGGTACGGATTCCCGGGCTCGTCCTTGTCGGACCGATCCTCGTCGGAATACATCTCACGTCCCTGTTCGCGCTACTCGTCGACGATCGCCCTCGCACCACCGTCGGCTGGCTAACAGTCGGACTCGGCGCGTGGACAATCGTTCTCGTCTCCGCCTCCACGTACGGCTTCTCGCTGCTCGGCCTCTTATGATCTTTCTGACCATCCCCGTGGCTCAGCCGCCGCTATTGCTCGCGCACCAGCGCCACACTGGCGAGTTTGTCACCCGCGGTCACCGTCGCCTCCTGTGTCAGCGAGTACAACAGCCCCTCCCGATCCGCCGTCGCCGTCTGCAACACCTCGTACGTCGTCGGATCGTACACTGTCCCGAGTTCAGTGCCGGCCGAAACGAGTCTGCCGAACTCGGGGGTAGGAGCGGGACGGAACAGTCCGGAGTCGTCGGCAGTGACCTGCCCGAGGTGGTTTCGGGCGACGGTTTGCTCGCGGCGTGGCGCGTTTCCGGGAAGCAATCCGAGCGAGCGACAGACGTTGAGCAACCCGTCGACGCCGGTTTCGACGGCGTCTTCGACGATCTGTTTGCTGTGTGCGAGTTCGGGTGTGATTGCGGGAACTCCCGCCTCGGCGGCGGCGACGCGGAGTTTGCCCGCGAAATCGCGGCGGTGCCATTCTTCGGGGGCGTCCTCGCCAGCCTCCTCCGAGAGCAGGATGTCCGTTCCGAACGCTTTGGCGAGGTCTCGAGCGCGATCATCGCCTTCCCGGTAGACGACGTGCGGAAGCAAATCGGGACTTCCGGTGTGGAGGTCGACGATGGCGTCGGCCTGGATGGCAAACTCCCAGAGGCGGGCGGCCATCCGCTGGTGGAGGCTGCCGTCGGCGTCGCCAGGCCAGACGCGGTTCATGTTGGGGTTGACGCTGTCGAACTGTTCCGGCGCGGTGTAGGAGACGCGGTCGAAGGTGAGCGGATTTGCGACGGGAACGGCGACGATCGTTCCGGACAGCGACTCGAGGGGTAGCCGGTCGTGAAAGCGCCGGAGGGTTTCGGTACCGTTTATTTCGCGGCCGTGCTGTGCGGCCTGGACATACAGTGTCGGGCCGTCCGCAGAGCCGCTGTAGGTGTGCACTGTCGTTGTGAGCGCGACGCCGGAGGGTAATCGTGCGAGCGTCACCACCTCATCGGTGTGCGTTTCGTGGCTCATAGTCCTCTTGTACTGTGGTTCTACGGCTGGCGGTATGTAGTTGCGGCCGCCGGTTGCAGAGCGGGGTACTGCTATCTCTGTAAGAGGAACGAAATTACCTGAGGACTGTGGTAGGAATAGGAACACGTGCAACAGTTCACCCACCGATCGCAGAGCCGTCGTGCGATCGGATGCACAGTGACTTACACTGGCTACGATCGTCCGTAGTCTGGTCAGTGGCGAGACGCTCGCACGCGAAAACCGATTCGGTCGTCTTGCTCGGCGCGATTATCGGAGATAACCGAGATCAGCCAGTCGATTCTCTACATCATCATCGACCTCATTTGTCCCATCAGCAACCGGCTTTGGAGACAGCGAATCGAACGCCTCTGTAACGATCGTTCTCGAATCGCTCGAATGCGATTCCACGGCAGCCTGGGCGCTGAAGCAGTCGACGGTAGCGACGTCCGGATCCGTCTCCCCACGTACCACGTGCTTCCGAACGGCACCATCATCTCCAATCGGTTCGTAAACCGCTTTCCACGGACCGAAATACGGTTCGGGCCGGTCGGGTCGATCTTCTTTCCGGAGCCGTTCGGTCATCGTGAGGACCGGGCCGTCGAGAAGCGGGTCGTCCGATGGATCGGGTATACCAGTCGGTCTGTCTATAGCCCGCTCCATCGCTGCGGGAATATTGGTCAACGATGCAGGAGCCGTCTCGGTCCGGGACGCGTGTTGCTCCGGCCACTTCACCACCAATGGCACGTGCGTTATCTCCTCGTGGACGCCCCAACTGTGTGTCACCGCACGGCAATCCGGGGCCACGAACGACCGCTCCCCGAATCCTTCACCGTGGTCGCTCGTAATAACGAGAAGCGTCTCGTCTAACTCGCCGCGCTCTCGGAGTGCCGTTACAAGCTGTTTGACCACCGCATCTGCCTGTCGAATACCACCGTCGTAGAGCGATTCGAGCGCTTTGAGTTCTCCCCACGGCCGGCCGTTCGAGCCGTAATACTGGTCACTCAACGTCCGCCCGGCTAGTGACTCGTGAAGATCACGAATCTTCTCCCCGGACCAGTTATCGTATTCTGCCGTTGGAATATACGGATAATGCGCATCGAGCACATTGACACACGCGGCCCACGGTCCGTCCCGTTCGGCTTCCCACTCGAGGAACCTGTCCGCAAATTCAGCGCCGTCGGCTTTCTGATAGTCGTGCCATTTGGGATTGAACTCTCGGTACCCCCGCCAGAACGTATTCGCCAACGCACGCACCGGCTTCCCGGACGTGATCGCGCGCTTTAGATTCCCGGAAACACCTTCTAGCTCTTTCACGTCAGTCGGATCGAAGGCATCGAACAAGCGAGCATTTTCTATGTTTCCGAAATCGGGAGTCTCAACGGTTTCGAACGGTTCGAATAAGTTAGACGCGTTTGCGATAACGTAATTTGGGGTGAACAACCCCGTCTGATACTCGTACTCCCGTTGCAGTCTGGTCCAAATTGTTGCTTCGGGGGAGAGTCGCCCCTCGTGTTCTGTGACGTTGTGCTCCGGAACGTGAAGCCCCGTCCAGATACTCGCGTGACTTGCGACGCTATGAATGCTCGGCGCACGCGCCTGTCGGTAGACTGTCGCCTGCGCAGCGAACTGTTCTAGCGCGGGGGTTGTACGGTTGTAATGGCCGTGAAGACTCGTATTCTTTGCCCGGACTGTGTCTAAGATAACAAGTAGAATATTGGGTTTGTCGCTGTCCGATTCCATCTTTGATATTCCTCAGCATCGCAACGGAACCGAATAAATTCTTCCCTTGTGTGCTATTTATAGAACTACATCACGATAATAAGCGGCTGTCGGCTTTCAATGGCTACTAGAGACGACCGACCGCTTCCGAACTATCCCGGATCACACTGGCGAAGACCACTACCGTTTTCACGCGTCCCATCGTCGCCGACGTATGGGCAACGTTACTGCGACCCTGCACACGAACCGCGGCGACATCGAGGCTGAACTCTACGACGACCGTGCCCCGCGCACCGTGGACAATTTCGTCGGCCTCGCAACCGGCGGCAAGACCTGGACCGATCCCGAGACGGGCGAGGAAATCGAGGGCGAACCGCTGTACGACGACGTGGCCTTCCACCGCGTCATCGAGGGCTTCATGATTCAGGGCGGCGACCCGACCGAAACCGGCCGCGGCGGTCCCGGCTACCAGTTCGATGACGAGTTCCACGACGAACTCCGCCACGACGACGAGGGGGTTTTGAGCATGGCGAACTCCGGCCCGGACACGAACGGCTCGCAGTTCTTCATCACGCTCGACGCCCAGCCCCACCTCGACGACCGCCACGCCGTCTTCGGCAAGGTTACCGACGGGATGGACGTCGTCCGAGAGATCGGCAACGTCGACACGGACCGAAACGATCAGCCCCAGGAAGATGTCGTGCTCGAGTCGGTGTCGATCGACTACGAGTAACCTGCGCTGGGCTGCACTCGAAAGACGATCTTCCGTTCTACAGGTCACCGCTTGACAGCACGCTCGAAGCCAATATTTCGGCGAGAGTTACGTTCGAAATCGAACGTGAATACCATATCCGCCGCTCGACTCCCGCCACCACCGTAGAGCGGAGACGGTTTTAGGGTGGTTCGACCCGTACCGATACTATGGGCTGGACAGCTGCCGATATCCCCGACCAGTACGGCCGGACGTTCGTCGTCACCGGCGCAAACAGCGGCCTCGGTCTCGAGACCACGCGCGAACTCGCCCGCAAGGGTGCAACCGTGATCATGGCCTGTCGAAGCGTCGAACGCGGCGAGGAGGCGGCCGACGACGTTCGCGACGACCTCTCGCGCGTCGAGGGCGACCTCCGCGTCGAACAGTGCGACCTCGCGAGCCTCGACTCCGTCCGCGAGTTCACAACGCGGCTCGGCGACGAGCGACTCGACGTGCTCGTTAATAACGCCGGCGTCATGGCGATCCCACGCTCGGAGACCGAGGACGGCTTCGAGACGCAGTTCGGCGTCGATCACCTCGGGCACTTCGCTCTTACCGGCTTGCTGCTGGACAACCTCCATCTCGACGACGAGGCGGATTCGCGCATCGTCACCGTCTCCAGCGCCGTTCACGAGAGCGGTGACATCGACTTCGACGACCTGCACCACGAGGAGTCCTACGATCGCTGGGAGGCCTACGGCCAGGCGAAACTGGCGAACGTGTTGTTCGCATATGAACTCGAGCGTCGGCTGCTTACCGCGAATCTGAACGCGAAGAGCATTGCCGTCCACCCAGGTTACGCGGCCACGCAGCTCCAGATTCGCGGGCCCGAGCAGAGCGGGGACCGGCTCCGAAAGCTCGCGATGCGACTCGCGAATACGCTGGTGGCGCAGTCGGCCGAACGGGGCGCGCTTCCGCTGTTGTACGCCGGGACTGCGCCGGACGCCGAGGGCGGCGCGTACTACGGTCCCGGCGGGCTCGCGAACATGCGCGGCACGCCCGAACGCCAGGCCTCTTCGGACCGGTCTTACGACCGTGAAATGGCCCGCCGTCTCTGGGATGTCTCCCGCGAGTTGACCGGTGTGACGTACGACCTCCCGCGGCCGGCGGCCGAGCGCGCCACTCCCTGAGCGCCCTGTGTTTCCATAACAGTTTTGACCAGTTCGCGGTAATCATTCGTATGCTCTCTCGAGACACAACCGTTCACATCGGGGCGGTACTGTCGGGCCTTTTCGTCCTGGTGCTGGCCGACTATCTCGCTATCGGGCTCGAAACCGGCCCGGGATCGGTCGCGGTATTCCTGCTGTTCTACGGACTCGTTCTCGGCGGCGCGCACTTGGTCCTCGCTATCCGCGGCGAGGACGGCCTGATTCCGGTCGAAGCGAGATGGCGGTACGTCGCCGTGCTTGTCGTCGTGCTCGGCGCGGGTGCAACGATCCAGTATGCCGGTGAGAGTACCATCGGACCGACCGATCTCGAACTTCGGACCGTTGGACTCGCAGTGATCGCTCTCGCGGTGGTCGCGTACCTCGTGAACGAGTCGGTCGCCGGGTACCGCGCGTCCCGACCTCGGTGAAGCGCCCCGGAGGGCTCGCGACGAGTTCAGGATCGAACCCGGCCGCGGCTCGAGAACTCGTTCCGGAAGCGCGTTCGGCACCCAACCGTAACGCGAAAGGTGACGCAGTCGAACAGTCGTATAATGACCGACGGCGATGAGAACGGCGGCGAGATCCAGCGCGCGAGCGATGTCGGCTCGGCCGATGCGCCATCGATCGAGGAAAAGCCCTACAAGATCATCTTCGAGGCTAACAAGTGCTTCGGGGCCGGCAAGTGCGCCGAAGTCAGCGACAACTGGGAGATGTCGCTCGCCTCGGGTATCGCCAAACCGAACACCTACTTCATCGACGAGGCGGACCTGGATCACAACGTCCGCGCTGCCGAGATCTGCCCGGCGAAGAAAGACGAGGGGTGCATTCACGTCATCGACCGCCGGACGGACGAGGAGATCGCGCCGGACCCGCATGGGGACGGGACGTTGAGCGTCGACTGGTAGTCGAAACCGAGTTTCGATCGGGCGAGTCGGTCGACGCACACCGAAACGCACATTGTAGCGGGGCGGATATCCCCGAGTGCGCTTTTGCGCGAGGGTAGCCAAGCAGGCCAACGGCGGTGGGCTTAAGACCCGCTCCCGTAGGGGTCCGAGGGTTCAAATCCCTTCCCTCGCATGCTGACTCGAAACCAGTGAGAGTCGCGTATGCGAAACGGAGATGAGTCCGTGACTGGCTATGAGCTCACGAGTCCAGATCCGTTCCCAGTTGGGAGTCACCAAACGGTGAACTGTGCTCGAGTACTCGGCCATAGCGCGCTAGAACGCGGGAGCGCCGCTAGAACGGGTACTCTCGCGGCTCGCGCTGGACCGATATCCACTTCGTCGTCGTGAGTTCGTCGAGGATCGAGTCGCCGTTGTAGCGGCCGACGCCGGACTGTTTCATGCCGCCGAAGGGAACGTGGGGTTCGTCGTTGAGCGGCTGATCGTTGATGTGGACCATGCCGGTTTCGATCCCGTCCGCGATCGTACGGGCCTGCTCGAGATCCTCGCTGTGGACCGAGCCCGAGAGGCCGTGGATCGTGTCGTTTGCCAGTTCGATCGCCTCCTCGTCGCTCGAGTAGGGAATCACGGGAGCGACGGGACCGAAGTGCTCGTTTTCCGCCGCAGCCATGTCGTTATCGGCGGCAGAAAGCACCGTCGGCTCGACGACGAGTTCGTCGTGATCGCCGCCGGTTTCGAGCGTGGCTCCCGCCTCGATCGAGTCGTCGATGTACGCGACGATCTGGTCGCGCTGGCTCTCGTCGATGATCGGGCCGATGACGGTGTCGTCGTCGGTCGGATCGCCGGCGGGGAGACTCGCCGCGCGGTCGGCCAGGCGCTCGACGTACTCGTCGTACAGATCCTCGTGGACGAGGTGGCGGTTGATCGAGATGCAGGCCTGGCCCTGGTGGAGGAACGAACCGAAGACGCCGCCGTCGACGGCCCGGTCCAGGTCGGCGTGCTCGGTGACGACGTGGACGTTGTTGCCGCCGAGTTCGAGTGCGGGCAGCGCACAGGTTTCGGCGGCCTGGCTGGCGACGTGCTGGCCGACTTCCGTCGACCCCGTAAACGCGAGCACGCGGGGGATTTCGTGGTCGGCGACCGCGTCGCCGATGTCGGAACCGGAGCCGGGAACAACGCTGAGCACGCCCTCGGGGAGCCCGGCGGCTTCGAAGATGCGCGCGAGCAGCAGGCCGCCCGTGATCGGCGTGTTCGAGGCGGGTTTGAGGACGACGGCGTTCCCGGCTGCGATGGCGGGCGCGACGGCGCGCATCGAGAGGTGCAGCGGGAAGTTCCACGGCGAGATGACGCCGACGACGCCGACCGGCACGCGAACGGCGGTGTTCTCCTTGCCGGGGACGATCGACTCCGAGTGCTGTCCCGCCATCCGGAACGGGTAACTCGCCGCCTCCTGCATCATCCCGCGGGCCGTCTGGAGTTCGGCGTTGCCCTTGACCCGCGTGCTCCCGGACTCGCGGGCGAGCAACGCCAGGATCTCCTCGCGGTTCTCGCGAATGAACTCGAGGGCTGCGGTTACGACCTGTGCACGCCCCTGTGGCGGCTGTTCGGCCCACGACTCTTGGGCCTCGGCGGCGGCTTCGTAGGCCCGGTCGACGTCATCCGGCGTCCCGGCGGGAACGGACGCGAACTCCTCGCGCGTATAGGGGTTCTCAACTGTGATCGAATCGCGGTCGCCCGGTGCTGTCCACTCGCCGGCGAGATACAGCGCGTTCCAGCCGAGTTCGGAATCGGGACGCAGTGGTCGTTCCGTCATGGGGTGTGGTTTGCTACCGGACACGAAAAGCGAGCAACCAGCAACTGCAACCGTGCACTCCGTTCGGGGACGGCGAACACTCGATCCGTTCGACCTGCAGAGAGTCGAGACCCGATACGAACTCGCGTTCGGTGACTGCCGCGCGAGCGGCCCATAGCGGACAGCAACAGTCACAAGCGAATCGGCAATTGTAGTCGCCACCGTTCGCAGCCGAACGGATGGCGACCGCTACTGCTGAGCGTGAAAGAGGTACATCGTCGCGGGACCGAAGACGACGACGAACACCGCGGAGAGGCCGAGAACGATGACAACGTCTCCAGCCGTGGCGGTACCGTGCATCAGCCCGCGCATCGCCGTGACCAGGTGACTGACGGGGTTGATCGAGACGAACGCCTCGAGCCACCCGGGCATCGTCCGCGGATCGACGAAGACGTTGCTGATGAACGTAAGCGGGAACAGGATCAGCATGCTCACGCCCATGAGCGACTCCGGTGTCCGCATGATGAACCCGAGCGCCGTCCAGATCCACGACAGGCTAAACGAGAACACCAGCAAGAGCGCGACTGCCGAAATCACGCCGATTGCGCCGCCCTCCGGACGGAACCCGAGCAGCAGGCCGAGTCCGATGACCATCGTCGATGCGATCGTGTACCGAACGGCGTCCCCGAGCAGGGCACCGACGATGACCGACGGCTGCCAGACCGGCATCGTTCGGAAGCGATCGAAGACGCCCTCGTCGATGTCGTCGTTCAGCGTGACGCCGGTGTAGATCGTGATGAACACGACCGTCATGGCCAGGATTCCCGGCAAGAGTTCCTGAAGATACGCACTCGTCGAGCCGGCGAGCGCGCCGCCGAACAGGTAGGTGAACAGCAGGAGGAACATGATCGGGAAGACGGTCACGTCGAACAGTTGCTCGGGGACGTGCTTGATCTTCAGGAGCGCCCGCCAGCCGAACGTGAGCGAGGCCGACACCGCACTCGGCCGCGGCGGCCGCGGATTGTCCGACACCGCCGCGTGAAGGATGTCGACGTTGGGATCCGGCTGCCGAGCCGGATCCGAGTTCAGCTCCGTCTCCGTGGCCGTCGGTGACCGTTCGGCGGTCATTCGACTCCCTCCTGACGCATCTCATCGCCCGTCATCGTATCCCGATCCGCATCACCGCGCGTCGGCCGATCGGTCACTTCGAGGAAGAACTCGTCCAGACTCGGCTGGCCGAGCGTGAACTCGGTGACTTCGATGTGCGATTCTGCGAGTGCGTCGAGTGCCTGGGTGACGCGATCGGGGTCTTCGATCCGAGCGGAGAGGGCCGCCGGATCGGACTCGAGTTCAACTGGCGCGTCGAGGACTGAGGTCAGCACGTCCCTGGCTGCGTCGCGGCACTCGGGGTCACGCAACCGGACCGACAGGACGCCGGAACCGACGGAGGCTTTGAGTTCGCCGGGCGTGCCCTCGGCGATGATCCGTCCCTCGTCGATGACGGCGATCCGGTCGGCTAACTGGTCGGCTTCGTCCAGGTACTGCGTGGTCAGCAAAACGGTGGTTCCGTTGGCGACCAGCGCGCGGATGATGTCCCAGACCTGGTTTCGGTTCCGCGGGTCGAGTCCGGTTGTCGGTTCGTCGAGAAACAGGAGCTCCGGCGTGACGACGATGCTCGCTGCGATGTCGAGACGGCGGCGCATCCCGCCGGAGTAGGTCTTCACCTGCCGGGTCGCCGCCTCGGTCAGCCCGAAGGCGTCGATGAGTTCACGCGTGCGTTCGGCGGCCTGCGCTCGGGAGTAGCCGAGCAGGCGAGCCAGGAGGACGAGGTTCTCGCGGCCGGTGAGATCCTCGTCTACCGAGGCGAACTGGCCGGTCATGCTCACGCGACGACGGACTGCGTCGCCGTCGGTCGCAACGTCGTGACCGAACACCCGCGCCGTGCCCGCATCGGGTTGTAACAGCGTCGCGAGCATGCGAATCACGGTCGTCTTGCCGGCCCCGTTGGGACCGAGAAGCCCGTAGATGCCGCCGGCCGGGATGGCCAGGTCGATGCCGTCGACGGCTTTCGTCTCGCCGAAGTGTTTGACGAGGCCCGTCGTTTCGATGGCGAGAGGGTGCTCGCGTTCCGGTTCCGTTTCGGTCGCGGTCTGCGCTGTCGCCGCAGTATCGGTCGGATCGGTTCCATCGGTCGTGCTGCGAGTCCCTCGATCTCGTTGCCGGTCGTCAGTTACCGACGCGGCTCCGTTGCGGGTTGAGACCGTCGAGGTCGTGCCGGCACTCGAGTGACGCTTGCGATCGGCGGCGTTCGTCGGTGACGTGCGTTCGGTCATCCGACCCCCTCCGTTTCCACGAGTCGGGGCCGATTTCGGGCGAAGCACTCCGCTGTCGTCGTTTTGGGATGGGTAGAACGATTCATACGCGCTCCTCAATGTGGGTACGGTTCGCACACGTATGAACCTGCGCCAGGCGGAGTGAAAGTGATAAAACGAGGCGCTGCAATCCGCCACATTCGGGTGGCACGGCCCCTGTCTGTTCACTTTCGCTCCCCCGACAAAATCGCCGGCCGGAGACGGTTCCCGACCGATCGAGTTCAGTCACTCGCCGTCTGAAACGACAGGTCGAGCGACGGCGCGGAGTGGGTAAGCGACCCCATGGAGATCACGTCGACGCCCGCGGCGGCGTAGTCGGCGACGGCTTCGAGCGTGATCCCGCCGCTCGCCTCCGCGAGAACGCCCTCGTACTCCGCGAGCAGCGAGACGGCCTCGCGTGTCTCCGCGGGGGACATGTTATCGAGCAGGACGATATCCGCCCCGGCTTCGGCGGCCCGGGGCGCGTCCTCGACCGTTTCAACTTCCACGTCGAGTTTCGTCGCGAACGAGGCCCGCTCGCGGAAGTGTTCGACGGCACCCTCGAGCCCCATCTCCGCAATGTGGTTGTCCTTCACCATGACCATGTGCGAGAGGTCAAGCCGGTGGGTGTCGCCGCCGCCGGCCACCACGGCGCGCTTCTCGAGGCCGCGCAGGCCGGGCGTGGTCTTCCTGGTCGCGGCGATTCGTACGTCGTCGGATTCGGTCCGCGCTTCCGCGACGGCTCGGTTCGTTCGCGTCGCGATGCCCGAGGCGTGGCCGGCGAGGTTGACGGCGACGCGCTCGCCGCGGAGCACGTCGCGCGCCTCGCCCTCGACGGCGAGGAGTTCGTCGCCGGCATCGACCCGTGTACCCGCCTCGAGTCGGTCCGTCACGGTCGCGCCGATGAACGCGAAGACGGCCGCCGCGGCTTCGAGTCCCGCGACAGTGCCGGCTTCTTTGGCAACGAGTTCACCGGTCGTCTCGCCGGGGACCTGGTTCGTCACGTCGTGGTGGCCGACGTCCTCGCGGAGCCAGCGTTCGATTTGTGCGTCGGTGATCATCGGTGCTCAATCGTTCGCCGTCTGTTCCGGCGCTGGCTCGTCTTCGACGACGGAGTGACACCCCACTGACTCCGGATTCTCGCCCGCGGCGCGCGCGATCAGCAGCGCCACGACGCAGGCGTTGCGAAGTTCGTACAGGTCCCGCGCCGTCCGGGTGCGGATGTAGGCGTCCACCTCGCCCTTGAGCCGCCGGAGGACGGCACCCGCGCGAGCGAGTTCGTCGGGGTCGCGTTCCAGTCCGAGGAACTCGTCCATCGTCCGCTGCAGCCGCGCGAACTTCTCGGCGGCAAAGCGCTCGGGGAGGTCGGGGTCGCGATTGCGCAGGTCGGGCGCTTCGACGACCTCGGGTTCGGCTCCGGCGGTGGCCGCATCCTCGCCGGCCCGCAGCCCCCAGACCAGTCCCTCCAGCAGACTCGTACTCGCCAGTCGGTTCGCGCCGTGGACACCCGTCCGCGCGCACTCGCCAACGGCGTAGAGCCGGTCGAGCGACGTGCGCCCGCGGTCGTCGACCGCAACGCCGCCACAGAGGAAGTGCTCGCAAGGCGCGACGGGAATTTCGTTGCCGTCAATCCCCCGGTCGCGACACTTCTGGGCGATGCCCGGGAACTCGTCGCCGAACTCGAGCGGGCTCACGTCGAGGACGACCTCGCCGGTCGCCTCGCGCTCAGTTTCGACCGCGCGGGCGACGACATCCCGCGGCCCGAGTTCGGCGTCGGGATGATAGTCGGGCATGAATCGCTCGCCGTGGGCGTTCCGGAGGAGCGCGCCCTCGCCGCGCAGCGCTTCGGAGAGCAGGAACGGCTCTTTGCCCGCGTACGCGGTCGGATGGAACTGGACGAACTCGAGGTCGGCCACGTCCGCGCCGGCCAGCGCGGCCATGGCGATGCCGTCGCCGGTGGCGTCGTCGGGGTTGGTCGACCGCCCGTAGAGCGCGCCGATGCCGCCAGTTGCGAGGATCGTCGTCCCGGCGTAGATCGGCGTACCAGTTGCTTTTTCGTCGCTGACGACGCCGTGAACGCGGCCTTCGTGGGTGATCAGTTCGAGCGCGGCCGTGTCCTGTCGCACCTCGATGCGCTCGTGATCGTCGACGTGGTTCAGGAACGGGCGCAGAATGTGGGTGCCCGTCGCCGCGTCGACGTGGAGGATGCGCCGCTCGGAGTGGGCCGCCTCGCGGGTGTAGTCGAGTTCACCGGCGGCCGTCTCGTCGAACTCGATGCCGAGGGTGTTGATGAGCACGTCCTCGACTGCCTCATCGGCGGTTTCGACGAGGACGTCGACGGCGTCAGGGTCGGCGGTGTCGTCGCTGGCTGCGATGATGTCGTCCGCGAGCGCGGCGGGGTCGCCGCGGGTGGTCGAGATGCCGCCTTGCGCCCAGTCGGTGCTGGCGTCGTCGGGTCGCTCGGCTTTGGTCAGAAGGAGGACCTCGGCACCCGCGCGGGCCGCTGCGAGGGCGGCCGAACAGCCGGCGATGCCGCTGCCGACGACGAGCACGTCCGCGGTTTCGGGATTGTCGGTAGCTGTCATTGGTACAGTCGTTAGATGTCGAGCATTCGGTCGAGTGCGACCGTCGCGAGTTCTTTTTCGTCGGGCGCGACTTCGATCACGTTTCGTTCGCGGCCGGCGACGAGTTCTTCGAGCACCCAGGTGAGGTAGTTGGGGTCGATCTGGCGCATGGCGTTGCAGTCCATGCAGGCGTCACCACAGAGCGGGAGGACGTTCACCTCGGGATGCCAGCGCTGGAGGTGGTTCGTCAGGTGGATTTCGGTGCCGATGGCCCACGTCTCGCCGGGGTCGGCGGTGGCGACGGTCTCGCAGATGGTTGCCGTCGAACCGACGCGGTCGGCGGCCGCGACGACTTCGCGTCGGCACTCGGGGTGGACGACGACCCGCGCGTTCGGATGCTCGTCGCGAATCCGGTCGATGTGATCCGTGCGGAACCGCTCGTGGACCTGACAGTAGCCGTCCCAGAGGATGATGTCGCTGTCTGCGACTTCCTTGGCGTCCTTGCCGTCGGGATCCCAGGGGTCCCACTCCGCGATGTCGTCTTCCATGCCCAGCCGGTGGGCGGTGTTCTCCCCGAGGTGCTTGTCGGGTAGGAACAGCACTTTGTCGCCGCGTTCGAACGCCCACTCGAAGGCGCGGTGGGCGTTCGAGGACGTGCAGACGAGGCCGCCCTGACTCGCACAGAAGGCCTTCAGATCGGCGTAGGAGTTCATGTACGTGATCGGGATGATCTCCGAATTCGGCGCGGCAGCCGTGATTTCGGCCCAGGCGGCGTCGACCTGCAGCGCCTCGGCCATCCCCGCCATTGGGCAGGAGGCCTCCATGCTCGGGAGGATCACCGTCTGATCGTCGTCGGTGATGATGTCCGCGCTCTCGGCCATGAACGTCACGCCGCCGAAGATCACGTACTCGGCGTCGGCCTCGGCGGCTTCCTTCGAAAGCTGGTAGGAATCCCCGACGAAGTCCGCGTGCTCGACGATTTCGCGCCGCTGGTAGTTGTGCCCGAGAATGACGACGTCGTCGCCGAGTTCAGCGAGCGCGGCGTCGATGCGCTCCGTTCGTTCGCTCTCTTCGAGATCGCGGTACCGTGGTGGAAGCTGTTCGAGCGAGTCGTATTTGAACAAACTCAGGTCGGTATCCAGCTCCGTTGTTTCCATCGTGACCATGGTGTCTCCCAGTAGGTACACTAGCCACATACCGAGCTATTGAATAAGTTTTTCCTTCAATATCCGATATTGGTGTCCGATAGACGTTTGATGAGGAGATTGCGGATCCCTTCGTCGTCCATCACGCGCGGTAACACGTTCGGGATGCAGACTCTCCCGTCCGACGGCACGATTCTTTTCGGCACCAGCCGTCGTAGGTCGACCGAACGATGGAACTCGAACTCGAGACGATCTTCGACGAGTTCACTCGGCGCGACTGGGAGCGCGAGCCAGTCGAGGGAACGGTTCGGCTCGCGATCGTCGGCATCGGCGATTTCGCGCGCAATCGGGCGATTCCGGCCATCGCCGAGAGCGAGTACTGCGAGCCGACGCTGCTGGTCACCGGCTCGCCCGACCAGCGCCGGTTGGTGGCCGAAACGTTCGAGATCGATCACGTCATCACCTACGACGCCTTTCTCGCGGGTTCCCACACCGAGGCGTACGACGCGGTCTACGTCGCAACGCCGAACACGCTTCACGGGCGCTACGCGACGGCTGCGGCCGACCTCGGCACCGGCAAGCACGTCATCTGCGAGAAGCCGCTCGAAACGGCACCCGATCGCGTCCAGACGATCATCGACGCCTGTGACGACGCCGGCGTGACGCTGATGACGGCCTACCGCCTCCAGACCGAACCCGCCGTCCGTCGCACGCGCGAACTCGTCTCCGCGGGCGTTATCGGCGACGTTGTCCAGGTTCACGCCGGATTCTCCCATCCGCTCCTCGAAACGGATGCTTCCGACACCTGGCGGCTCGATCCCGAACTCGCCGGCGGCGGCGCGCTCGTCGACCTCGGCATCTACCCGTTGAACACGACGCGGTTCGTCCTCGGCCGCGATCCGACGGGCGTGTACGCGACGACGGCCTCGAGCACTGATCCCGTCTCGACCGGCGTCGACGAACACGTCACCTTCCAACTCGAGTTCCCGACCGACGCGACCGCGTCCTGTACCGCGAGTTTCGACGCGCACGCGAACAGTTGGCTCGAACTGATCGGAAGCGGCGGCGTGATTTCGATCAGATCTCCGTTCGGCGGGGTCGTCCCCCAGGAGATAGTCGTCGAGAGCGGTGACGTTCGCATGGAACACACCGGGCCGCCGGTCGACGAGGTCCGCGAAGAGTTCGATTACTTCGGCTACTGCGTGCTCACTGGCGCGACGCCAGAACCCGACGGCGCGGACGGCCTCGTCGATAGCCGCGTGATCGAGGCGGCCTACGAATCAGCAGAGACCGGCTGTCGCGTCGACCTCGAGTGAGGCGGCTGCCGGACGCCATCCGAACAGGATCTCCGGCACGTTACTAGATGGGGGACGAATAGAACGGCGGATAGCAAAACACAACGGGACGATATCGCCAGCACCTGCTCGCTACAACCGCGCCGGCGCGAGTTCGTGGATCGTTGTTTCGGTCACTGAACTCGAGGCCGGCTCCGGGATGACGATGATCGGACGGTCGATACCGGTCTCCGCGAGGAGCGTCCGGAGGTGGTCGCGGGCTTGCTCGGGCGTTCCGGCGACGCCGAGGTCGGCGAGCATCTCGTCGGTCACCGCCGCCGTCGCCCCGCCGGTGTCGCCCCGCCGCCACGCTTCGGCGATTCGCTCCGCCTCGTCGGGGAACGTCATGGAGACTGCGCGCCGATACCCGTCTCCGCTGCCGACGTAGTAGGCGATGTGCTGGCGGAGGGTATCGCGTGCTTCCTTGGGATTCTCGCTGACGGCGGACGGGACGTACGGGGCGATCGTGATCTCGTCCGGGTCTCGGTCGCGCTCGCGCGCGGCGTCTGCGACTTCCTCGAACGCCTCGTCGAGGTGCGAAAACGGAATGTTGTGTGGAATCCAGCCGTCGCAGAGGCGGCCGACGACGCGGCGGTTCGCCGGGCCGAGACCGGCGTGGTAGATCGGCACCGGCGCGTCGAGCGAGGGAAAGTCCGCGGCCGACAGGAGTTCGCCCTCGTAGGAGACGGGGTCGCCGTCGCCGGCGGTAAACCGCCGGATCAGCTCGATCGTCTCGTGGGCGCGCCGAACGGGCCGATCGAACGAGCGCCCGTGCAGGTCCTCGACGGCCTTCGGCGTGCTCGTCCCCAGCCCGAGCGTGAATCGGCCGTTCGACGCTCGCGAGAGTGAGGTGGCGGTCATCGCAAGGACGGCCGGCGTTCGGGAGTAGACGTTCAAAATCGCGCTGCCGAGTTCGATCTCTTCGGTTCGGCAGGCCATCTCTGTGAGCTGGACGACGCCGCTCGCTCCCCAGAGCTCGCCGACCCAGACGGCGTCGTACTCGCGTTCTTCCGCGCGGACGGCGACGTCCGCCTGATCGACCTCCCCGAACGACGTTACCATGAGTCCAACGTCCATGGTCGGTGGATACACGCGTATTGATAAAAGAGTCCCCGGTCGCACGAGTCGACCGTATCACTCTGTTGGGAGTATCACTGCCGCGAAACAGATGTGAGACACCGCCGGCGTTCAGACAACCATCGCGACGGTCATCCACCCGCCGATGAGGAGCAAGAATGCGCTAATGGCGAGCCAGGAGAGGTACTGTTTCGCGAGCAGGCGAGCCGCCCCGTCCTGCGACGAATCGGAGACGACGAACGCCGGCGACTCCGGACGATCCTCGATGACGGCACTGATATCGCGCATCGTCTCTCGCGCCTCAACGTCGTAGCGGGACCGGCCGAAGACGTAGGCGTCGTCACCCGGTTCGAGCCGCCGCTCGTGGTACTTCCGGTCGTTGCCCGTCGCGAGTTCGACGACGCCGAGGTCGAGGGAGGTGTTCTCGGATTCGAGGTCGGATTCGGTTTCGAGGAACCGGCGGATCGGCTCCGGTTCGGGATCGCCGCCGTCAACTTCAGCGGTGACCGCGGTCGAAAGCGCCAGGTCGGCACCGGCGGGATCGACGCGGACGCTCGCCGTGCGATCTTCGAGTCTGAACGGGACAGCAGCGGCTCCCTCGTCGACGGTGTTCCACGACGAGTTCTTCCCGCTGGACTGGAGTTCTTCGACTTCGAACTCGTAGGCGAGACACGGCGTCTCGCTCAGCGGAGCGGTCACGGTGCCGTCGAGTTCGGTTGCGGTGCCCTCGATTTCGATCGGTTCCTCGGCGCGTTCGACGGCGATCACGTCGGTGGTGTCGCCGCGGTAGACATGGTAGGCGGGGCGCAACTGCAGCCCGGTGTATGCGAGGGCGACGACGCCGACGAGGAAGAGGGCGGGTCCGAGCATCTCTCAGTTGGATCTCTCAACTTGACACAATAACGGTAGCGGTTCCGGGCGCGTGCCGGGTTCGAGTTTCGCGCCCGAACGCTCGGTCCTATTCACGCCGAAGCGCCTCGATCGGGTCGACCCTGGCGGCTCGCCAGGCCGGATAGAGGCCGGACACGACGCCGACGCCGATCCCGACGGCGGCGGCGATGGCGATCCAGTCGACCGGGTAGACCATCGGCCAGTCGACCAGTTGGACGCCGAGGTAGCCGACGCCGAGTCCGAGGGCGATCCCGAAGACGGCCCCGATCAACCCGAGCACGACCGCCTCGACGAGGAACAACTGCATGATGTCGCGCCTCGTCGCGCCGACGGATTTCATGACGCCGATCTCGCGCGTTCGTTCGGTGACGCTGACGATCATGATGTTCGCGATGCCGATCGAGCCGACGACGAGGGCGATCGCGGCGACGGCGGCGACGAATCCGGTCAGCTGATTGACGAGATCCATGAACTGGTCGATCGTATCCTCTATCGTCTGGACCGCGATGTCCTCATCGTCCTGCTTCAGCTCGGCGGCGTGGGAGTCGTCCTGCAGGTAGTCGGTGACTGCGTCCTGCGTCGGATCGAGTTGTTCGAGACTCTCCGCACCCACCTGCAGCGACGGATACGCGCGTTCGGTCTCCCCGTCGGGCGTCTCTATCGTCGTCGTGTAATGCGCCTCCGCGGGGAGATACAGCTGCGGCGGCGTCTGGCCGCCGAGTTCACTTTCGGTGACACCCGTCACCGTGACCGTCGTCGTTTCGCCGTCCTCGAACGTGAGCGTCAGCTCGTCGCCGGCCGAGACGTTCTCCTCGAACGCCTGACTCGCCTGTTCGTTGATTACCGCCTCGTTTGCGGCCGCGCCGTCGAAGGCCTCGCCGTCGACGAACGTCGAGAACTCGAACGAGTCGGCCGTCGTCGCTTGTACGTCGACGACGCCGGTCACCTGCTCGTCGCCGGTCCCCGTCTGGATCACGTCGAGCGGCCCCTGCGGCGCGACGAACTCGACGCCGTCGATTTCCTCGAGCGCCTCGATGTCGCTCTCGGTGTATATCGGCGTCTGTACCGTCAGAATGCCGAACCCGTTCTCCGGTTCGGATTGAGTCTGGACGACCATCACCGGTTCCTGATCGGCCTCGATGTCCCCGACGATACTCTCGGAGAAGCCGGAGCCCAGGACCATGAACGTGATCACCGCCGCGATGCCGATGATCACGCCGAGGGTCGTCAGCGTCGACCGAAGTTTGTGGGACGTGATCGACCGCCAGCTAATCCGCAGACTCTCACGGAGGTTCATGTTCGGACGGGCGCTTGTGTGAGCGCATCCCGCCTCGCTACGGCCACGAGCCAGTTAGTGGTTTCAACCGGTTGCCGACGGTGTCTGTCTCGCGAGCGTACTACTGGAGTCCGGTCGCCTCTTCGCGGCCGTCGAAGACGAGTTCACCGTCGACGATCGTCATCGCCACGTCGATTTCGTCGATCCGCCCCGGGTGCTCCCACGGGGAGTCCTCGAGCACGACGAGATCGGCCCGCTTGCCGACCGCGACGGTGCCGAGGCGATCCTCGTCGAAGCCGGCGTCGGCACCGCCGTGCGTGTAGGCTCGAATCGCCTCGGTGACCGAGAGCCGCTGTGACTCCGTCGGCGCGGTAACGGCGTGGTGAATCCCCAGCAGCGGGTCGAGCGGCATGCAGTCCGACCCGAACGCGAGCGGGACGTCCGCCTCGAGAACTCGGCGGAACCGGTTGGTCCGCGTCCGGCGCTCCTCGCCGAGTCGCTGCTCGTAGAGGCCGCCCTCGTCCGCCCAGCGGTGGAAGTTCGGCTGCATCGAGGCGACGATTCCCGCGTCGGCCATGCGAGCGAGTTGGTCGTCGGTCGCGAGTTCGGCGTGTTCGATGCGGTGGCGCGCCCCGGCCGGGTCGGCGGTGGTTTCGAGCAGCGAGAGGGTTTCCTCGATGGCTTCGTCGCCGATGGCGTGGATCGAGAGCTGGCGGTCCGCGGCGTCGGCGCGGTCGACGATGGCCGCGAGGTCGTCGAGGTCGACGACCCACTGGCCGCGATTGGCGTTGTCGCTCGTGCCGTCCTCACTCTCGTCGGTATCAACGGCTGCCGCGTCCTCATCCACGCTGACGTACGGCTCGAATACCTTCGCCGTCTCCCCGCCGAAACTCCCGTCGGAGAAGGACTTGATCGCACCCACGCGGACGAACTCGTCGCCCGCGTTCGTCGGGAGGCCGACGGCCGCGAGATCGTCGAGGTAGTCGCTCCAGTAGTTGATTCGAACGCGCAGCGGAAGCTCGCCCGCGGCCGCCAGGTCGCGGTAGGCGCGGGCGGCCGTCGAGCGCTGGACCATGTCGTGGACGCCGGTGACGCCGCGGGAGACGGCGTACTCGGCGGCGGCCGCGATAACCTCTCTCATTGCTGCGGGGCCGGCGGCGACCGCGTCTCTGAGAACGCCAACCGCATCCTCGACGACGACACCGGTCGGCTCGCCGTCCGCGAAGCGAACGTTGCCCTCGGGGAGGTCGTCCCGGAGTCGGTCGAGGGCGACCGAGTTCAGCGAGGCCGTATGCACGTCGACCCGGAACGCGGCGACGGGTCGCGTCTCGCTCACCCGGTCCAGATCCTCGCGCGTGAGGTAGTCCGTCGCGTCCGCCCACGTGCTCTCGTCGTAACCGAAGCCGAGGAGCCAGTCATCGGGTTCGGCACCGCTTTCGCCGTCGCTCCCGGCACCGCCGCCGGTCCGCGGGCCGTCCGCCTGCGCGGCGAGCGCATCAAGGGCCCCCGCCCGGCTCTCGACGGCCGAGAGATCGGCGTGGACCAGCCGCTCGCCCAGGTGGTCCAGGTGCGTGTGTGCGTCGATGAACCCCGGCAGGACGGTGCGGCCCTCGCAGTCGATCACCGTCGTCTCGACGCCCTCGAGGAACTCGATTTCGTACGCGTCGCCGAGACGGACGAGTTCACCGTCGCGGATCGCGACGGCCTCCGTGACGGTATCTGGTTCGGTCAGGCTGTGAATCTCCCCGTTCGTGAGCAGGAGATCGGCGGCTTCGGTCATGGTCGTCCTGAGGGGCCACGCCGACAAAGAACTCGGTGGTTGTCGGTCCGACGAGGTGTCCGTCGTCCGCTCGGTGACCAGTGCCGCTTCCCGTTCTCCGATCCCTGTTCGTTCCACGGACCGCCGCGCAGACAATCAGCAACCCTTAGGACGCATCGCCGTCTCCACCAACGCATGACCGCAACCGATCCGGACGGCCTCGCCGACCGCGTGCAGGACGGCGACCTCCGCATCCACGAACTCGAGGACCACGCCGACCCCGACACCGCAGCCGAGGCCCGCCGCACGCTCGTCGAACGCGAAACCGACGCCGACCTCAGCACTGTCGGCGACTACGCCTTCCCCGCCGAGCAGGCCGAGTCAACCATCGAGAACATGATCGGCGCAGCCCAGATTCCGATGGGCGTCGTCGGTCCCGTCCCCGTCTCGGGCGGCGCGGCCGACGGCGAGCACTACCTCCCCATGGCGACGACCGAGGGCGCTCTTCTGGCGTCGGTCAACCGCGGCCTCTCGGTCATCCGCGACGCCGACGGCGCGGACGCCCGCGTGACGAAAAACGGCATGACCCGCGCCCCCGTGTTCCGCGTCGACGGCGTCGCCGAGGCCGCCGAGACGGTCGAATGGGTCGACGACAACGTCGACGCGCTCCGGGAGGCCGCCGAATCGACCACCAGCCACGGCGAACTCCTCGCGGTCGACACCTACGTCGTCGGCGATTCCGTCTACCTCCGGTTCGCCTACGACACCAAAGACGCGATGGGGATGAACATGGTCACCATCGCCACCCGCGAGGCCTGCGAACTCGTCGAGGCCGAGACGCCGGCCTCGCTCGTCGCGGTCTCAGGAAACCTCTGTTCCGACAAAAAGCCCGCCGCCATCAACGCCGTCGAGGGCCGCGGCCGCTCCGTCACCGCCGACGTCGTCATTCCGGGTGAACTCGTCGAAGAGCGCCTGCACACGACCGCCGAGGCCATCGCCGAGGCGAACACACGCAAGAACCTGACCGGCAGCGCCAAGGCCGGCAGCCTCGGCTTCAACGCCCACGCGGCCAACGTCGTCGCCGCCGCCTTCCTCGCGACCGGCCAGGACGAGGCCCAGGTCGTCGAAGCGGCGAACGCGATCACGACGATGGAGGCCCGCGAGGCGACAGCGTCGCCTCGGTCCGACGAACGGCGAAGCCGCGAGCGCGAGGACGGCACCACCGACCTCTACGCCGCCGTCTCGCTCGCCTCCCTCGAAGTCGGCACCGTCGGCGGCGGGACGAAACTCCCGACGCAGGCCGAAGCCCTCGACGTTCTCGGCCTCCGCGGCGGTGGCGACCCCGCCGGCTCGAACGCTGATGCCCTCGCCGAGATCATCGCCGTCGGCGCACTCGCAGGTGAACTCTCCCTGCTCGCGGCGCTTTCCTCACGTCATCTGGCGAGTGCACACGAGGATCTCGGTCGTTAACGGACACTCAGCAATCCCTCTCCGGAGCGGTTTGATTTCCTATCGAGTTCAGCTCACGATGTGGCCGTTGGACGAGCGCGCAGCGTCGCGATCCCGATGTACGCACCGCTGCCGACGAACACGAGGAGTCCCACGAGCGCCTGCGGGCCGGCCGTCGCGAGCAAAAAGGCCAGCAGTCCAACGGCTGCGCCGCCGTGTGCCGCGGCGAAGTCGCGTCGACCGTAGGAACCGTGTAAGAGGGCCAGAAGGGCGAACGTGGCAGCGAAGACCCAGGTCGCGAGAATCGTCGTTCGAACGCCGCCGATCGTCTCGTTGATGGCCGTCCCGTAGCCGACGAGAAGCACCGCAATTGCCGACCCGATCCCGATCACCTCTCGCTGCGCATCCACCGTTTCGACCATAGCCGTCATTTCGAGAGCGGATGTAAAGCCGTGCCGTTCCGCCGGCCGCACAACGAGTGCGAACGCCGGCTCAGAGCAGCCGATACCGCCCTCGACTCTCGCTCACCGTCCCCTGTCTGGCGAGTTTTTCGAGCGCGTTTCGAGTGAACTCGGGGGAAACACCGTGTTCGCCGGCGAACGAAATAATATCGTCCTCGGTCGGCCGCTCGAGTTCGGCGAGCGCCCGTTCGACGATTTCTTTCTTGCTCCCGCTTCGGGAGGTGCCGCGCGGGTCGCGGTCGCCGGCCGCCGCGACTTCGTCGGCGTCGAGCCCCGATTGCTCGATGTACTCGGCGTCGTCGACGACGCCGCCTGCAACGTCGTCTTCGAGCGCGTCGAAGGAGTCGAGTTCGGCGAAGGCTTCGCCCTGGCCCTGGCGGGTGGCGAGCATCGAGGCGCGGACCTCGCGGGCGTGGTTCGCGTCGTCGGTTTCGACGAACTTCTTGCGCTTTTCGTAGGCGCGGCGGGTGCCACAGCGGGGGCACTGGGTCGTCTCGGAGCGGCCCTCGATGATCCAGAGGTTCGAACACTCGCTACAGCCGACGACGGCGTACATGCTGGTGCGTGGGGCGGCGTCGTAGTTGAAGGTTGGGCAACCGCGGCGAAAGTGAAGCGCCGGACCGAGGGCGCGTCATCTACCACGCGCCGTCGACGTCGAGGACGACCTTGCCCGTCAGACCGCTTCCCTCGACCAGTTCGTGGGCCTGTGCGACTTCCGTGACCGGACGCACCGAGTCGATGACGGGTTCGAGTCGCCCCGCCTCGACGAGTCGGCGGAGCGCGTCGAGCGGCCGGCGGTCGCGCTCCAAGAAGCACATCTCGAGCGTGTAGTTTTGCTGGTACGCGCTCCCCCACTCCCCCTCGGGTTCGAGGATCGTGACGAGTCGGCCGTGCGGATTCGTGACCGCGGTGCTGTCGACCAGCGTCTCACCGCCGACGGTGTCGAAGACGAGGTCGACGCCCTCGTCGAACTCCGAGTCGATCACGTCCGCGAAGTCCTCGGACTCGTAATCGATGGCTCGCACGGCACCGAGTTCTTCGGTCTGATCGACCGTTTCGGGGCTGGTCACGGCGACCACCGTCGCGCCGCTCTCGTCGGCGATCTGGACCGCGTGCGCCCCGACGCCGCCCGCGCCGTGGATCAGGGCTGTCTCGCCGGCCGTCACGTCGCCCCGCGTGACGATCGCCTCCCAGGCGGTCGCCGCGGCGAGGGGCAGCGCCGCGGCCTCCTCGTGGGACAGCGACTCGGGCTTGGGCGCGACGATCGACTCGTCCGCCGTCTGGAACTCGGCGTAGCTCCCCTGTTCGCCGAATATTTCGGGGGTGTAAAAGACTTCGTCGCCGACTCCGAAGTCGGTGACGGCCTCGCCAACGTCCTCGACGACGCCCGACACGTCGTAGCCGATGATCGTCGGCGGGGAGATGCCGGCCCACGAGCCGGCCTGCCGGATCTTGCAGTCGACGGGATTGACCGACGACGCGTGGACGCGGACGAGCAGTTCCGTCGGCCCGGGTTCCGGGCGGTCCACGTCGCGCCGTTCGAAGACATCCGTCTCGCCGAACTCGGTGATTACCATCGCGTCCATACGGACCGCTGTCGTCGAGTGACTGGATATAGGTTCGACCTTCGTTCGCCGCGTCGTGACAGTCGCGTCGGAACGCACGCTCCGGCCGTGAGAGCTGCCGAAATCAGGGCCAGCCCGTACATTATTGGTGGCGCCGCTCGTCTCGCCACCCATGGAACGGCGCTCACTCGCCGACGTTGACAGCACGGAAGCCGCCGAGGGCGTGCACCTGGCGCTCATGGCCGGGTCCGACTCGATGAACGTCCAGCACTTCGAGATCGAACCCGGCGCGACCGTCGAAGAGCACAGCCACCCCCACGAACAGACGGGATTCATCTACGAGGGCGAACTCACCTTCCGCACCGACGGCGACGAACTCGTCTGCGGCCCGGGCGACTCCTACGCGTTGCCCGGCGACCAGCCACACGCCGCCAAGAACCGGGGCGAGGTGACGGTTCGCGGCGTCGACATCTTCAGTCCGCCGCGCGAGAATCCGACCTGGCAGTCGAAGTAGCCGGCCCCGATACCACGGTAGAATACCACGGAGTTATATAACGGGCTTGGCAAGGGAGCCCAATGGCAGCCGAGACGCGCTCGACCGAACGGTCGCTCGGACGAATCGGGGCGTTTGTGAGACGATTGGGGCCGACGTGGCTCGCCGGCGCGATCGCGGCCGGCCCGGCGACGATGGTCAGCCTGCTGGTCGCGGGAGCGAGTTTCGGCTACTCGCTGCTGTGGGTCGTCGTCCTCTCGGCCGTCCTCGGCACCGTCGGCCAGTACCTCGCGATGCGGCTGGGGTTGCTTACCGAGGCCGGTATCGTCGCCGTCGTCGAGGATCATCTCGGCTCGTTCTGGGCCTGGGTCCTCGTCGTCGACGCCGTCCTCGCGGCCGGGCTCGCACAACTGGCGATCATGAAGACGCTCGCGGATGTCAGCGCGACGATCGTCGGCAACGCCGGACTCACCGCGCTTGCAGATCCCCGACTCTGGGGACTCACCTGGGCAGTGCTGCTCGCGCTGGGCCTCGCCGGCGGCGGCTACCGAATCGCCGAGATCGGTGCCAAAGTGCTCGTCTCGCTGGTCGTCCTCGCGTTCGTCGCCTCGCTGGTCGTCGTTCCGATCGATCCCGCCGCGGCGACGACCGGGCTCGTTCCCGAACTGCCGGCCGGCGGCGCGATCGTCGCCGCGGGCGTCCTCGGCGGCGCGGTTCACATCACGCTGCTGACGATGCAGAGCTACACGATGCGCGCCCGCGGCTGGACCGAGCGGGACCGGGACATCGCGACCTTCGACGTCGCGAGTTCACTGCTCGTCGCCTTCGGGGGTTTTAGCCTCGCCGTCTTCCTCGTGGCGGCGAGCGTGTTGCCGGCGACCGGGCTCGACCCGGCGACGATCACGGAGATTCAGGCCGCGGAGGCGCTCGGGCCGATCGCGGGCGAGCACGCGATGTGGGTGTTCCTGGTCGGGCTCCTCGGGGCTGCGGTCTCGACGCTCGGCGGCAACACGATCGTGCCGCCCTATCTCGTCGCCGATAAACTCGGCTGGGAGCAGTCGGTCGCCGACCCGCGCTACCGGGCGGCGCTCGTCGTCGTCGCGCTCGGCTCCGCGCTCGGGGTCGTCCTCGAGGGGGCGTTCGTCCAACTGCTGGTGCTCGTCCTCGCGTTCGGGCTGGTCGGCACGCCCTTTGCGCTCGCCGTGATCCTCTACCTGCTCAACGACCCCGCCGTCGTTTCGGAGCCGAACTCGGCGCTCGAAAACCTCGGCGGCATTGCACTCTTTGCGGTCGCGACGGTGCTCGCCGGCGAGTTCGTGCTCGATGAACTGACGGGAGCGACGGCGGGCGACCCGGTGTCGGTGTTCGTCGTCGCCTTCGCGACCGCGATGGCGCTTGCGATCTGCGGACTCGCGGGGCGATACGTTCGCGAGCGCTACTGGTGACGGAGCCGTAACCCGTTTCGCTGGAACGTGTTCGATCGAGGATATTTTAGGGGCCGCGGTCGAATCGTCCGGTATGAGCGAGCGCACCCCCTCCCGGAGCGTTCCCGGCTCGGTCCGGCCGCCGACGTCGAGGCTGTCGCCGCCGAGCGCCAGACCTACCGGAACCTCTGTTACCTGCTCCTGGCGATTCCGATCGGGATCGTCTACCAGTTCGGACTCACGCTCGGCTTCCTGGGCGCTATTTTCGCCGTTGTTCTCGTCGGAATCCCGATCCTGCTGTGTACCATCGTCGGCGCTCGCTACCTCGCCGCGTTCGAGCGGCGACTCGCCAACCGACTGCTGACGACCGACATTCGGCGGCCGGCCGACCGGTAAACGGTCGCCGACGACGGACTCGTTTCGAGGCTCGTTGAACTCGTCCGCTCGCAGACGACCTGGAAGGGCGGTGGGTTCGCCCGCTGGAAGCACGTCACAGTCACTGTTTTCGCCATGAAGAGAGCCACGGCTTCCGCAAAACCGAGAATCGACTGAAGTACATGTGCGACATTCGGGAAGTGCTTAATCTGGAGGACGGAGACGTGCCTGACTTCAATACGCTCAACAAGTCGTTTGATCGATTTAAGATGTGAGTCTGGCGGGCGTTGCTGCGCATTTCAGCGCAGCAACACCCGCAATCTGGTCATGTCGCCCTCGACAGCACATTCTTCGACCGTGGGAACACGTCAGCGTACTATCTCAATAGATCAGACCAAACGGTAGAAATTCTCCAAGTGACATCGCTGACCGATATGGAGTCACTTGCTGCGCTTGATGTGCAGTGTTACACCCAGAGGCATGATACGAAGACTGGCCCGTAGGTCGTCCGCCGGAACGCGGACGACCTGCAGTACGTGGCCGCTGATAACGGGTTTCAAGATTGGCACACCGAGTACGAGTACTATATCCTTGACGTTGAGCCGCTGGTTCACTATCACAGTTCCTCGCTGAATGCTGTGGGACACAACGCAGTGATCCGAGAACAAGATTACACGCAACGATGGATGGGTGGAACGTCGTATTCGTCAATCAAGTGCTCGCTCGGCGATGCCGTGCGAGCGCAGTTCTCGTCTCGAGAGTTAGAGATTGTCCTGATGTTCGACATCTCTGATATCGAATAACTCTGTGATCCGCTATGATCACCGCGCCGAACCCTATTCAACACAACAGAATATAGAGTTATCTAATCATGACAGCAGATTCATTCGATAAAGATCAAGTAATCAAATTTTAAACGAGTGGAATAATAGTACATTTTAAGTTTTAATAGACCGTCTACAAAAACCTGATCATGCCCGATAGCTCAGAAACGGACGTTGACCTGCGGCACACCGGAGAAACGGATGAAAGAGAGACCACGCGACGGAAATTCGTTCGATCGGGGGCGATGGGTCTCGCGATGCTAGGAGTATGGGACGTCTCCGGGGTAGCAGATGCTAAAACTACTCAACGATCCAGTATAAACACTCCCCTCCAGAGACCTGTAAATAAATACTCTTTCAGCAATGGACTCATTGGTCTGCTACAGCGAAACCAAATGTGGACAAACGCATTACCGGACGACTATTTCAGCGATGTCCAAAACAGTCAAGCACCCTCTGTGACCACAGTCTGTTGCTCTGATTCACGAGTCTCCCAAGAAGGCATGTTTCTTGGTTCTCTTGGAGTGGATTTCTTGTTCAAACCGAGTAATATAGGAAATAAAGCGATTAGTGTAGTAGATGGTGAACGAGTTGTAGACGGTGATTTTCTTTACGGACTTGAAAAGGCGGATTCCGAAAACGGAGTTGTTGTCGGGCATACTGACTGCGGTGCGATTACTGCTGCCTATGAGGTTGCAACTGGAAAACAACTCAATGAACCACCTGGAATCAGACAAGAACTGGAAGTACTGGTAGACATTGTTGATGATGGGCTCAAATCTGACCTTGTTAACACAGAGACGAAGGATCTTGAGGTCATCAATCAACTCGTCGAATACAATGTTCATCGACAGATTCAATTCCTTCTCGACAGTGACGCAGTATCTGAAGAGCGGAATCTCTATGGGTTCGTCTACGATTTCCAAGGGGCGTACGAAGGTATGCGAGGACGAACTTATTTGGTCAATATCGACGGTGAAACCGACCAGTGTCAACTCAAGCAACAAGTTCCGAATCAGTACAAGATGTTTGTTCAGAGTAAACTTCAGTAAGTGCAAACTATATCTCACAGGTTTTTAAGTGGCAAGGGATGGGTTTTCTCTACCCAAATACGGCAACCCAAATCAGTCATCAGTGCCACGGTGTAGACGGTGCGAAGAAGCAGTGTCACGGTTAAAGGATCAACATGGACAACTCTCGGCACTCCACGACGATATCGAGAACGAGAACCTTCTCATCGCTCCGATCATCGTCCGTGAGGCGGCGATAAGTTCGCAAATCGAAGGTACTGATATCACAGTCTCCGTGTGCTGTATTGACTCGATGGAAACGCTGGCGGTCGCGTTGCTCGGGGATCAGGGGGCGTCGTCCGATCGCGACCCGGTCGACCCGGCATAGCGCCACCTGAACGCGGCCACGGACGGCCGCATTCACGTTCGCGCTGTGTCTTCGGATCGTCGACCATGCGAATACAGGCGGCGGTCGCAAGGGTATCATTGCCGTAGGAACGTCGAATGCAGCTACCCGAGATAGCGAGACGGGACGGTCGCCCGCGTTGTCGTCTCGAACTTACGAGTTCACATCCCACGCTGGTCGGCCAGCGTTCGGTTCCGTTTCTGAACTCGACTCACCATATCGATGTCGACGCTACTGCGCCATGACCGTAGCACTCAAGCCGCTCGACGAGCAGGTGATCGTCATCACCGGCGCATCCTCCGGCATCGGGTTGACCACCGCGCGGATGGCAGCCGACCGCGGGGCGCAACTGGTTCTCGTGGCCCGGAGCGAGGCGGCCCTCGCGGAGTTGACCGAGGAGATCAGACGCGAGGGCGGTGACGCGGAATACGTCGTCGCCGACGTCTCGGAGCCCGACGACATCCGCGAAATCTCGCGGGTTGCACGGGAGGCCTACGGCGGATTCGATACGTGGGTAAACGGAGCCGCCGTCCCGATCTACGGCAAATTGAGGGAGATCCCGATCGAGGACCTCCACAAGCAGTTCGACGTCAACGTCTGGGGGCTCCTGTACGGATCGTTCGAAGCCGCCGAACAGTTCCGAGAGCGAGCGCAGGAGCAAGACCGAGATTACGGCGGCGCACTCATCAATATCGGAAGCATCGCCTCCGAGCGCGCCATCGTACTGCAGGGCAGCTACTCGGCGTCCAAACACGCGGTCAAGGGATTCACCGACGCCCTGCGAATGGAACTCGAGGAGGAGGGCGCTCCCGTCTCCGTGACGCTCGTCAAACCGAGTTCGATCGATACCCCGTACCCGGATCACGCGAAAAACTACATGGACGACGACCCGACGCTCCCGCCGCCCGTGTACGCACCGGAGACGGTCGCGCGGGCGATTCTCCACGCAGCAGCGCACCCACAGCGGGAGGTAACCGTCGGCGGGGGCGGCAAGAGTCTCACGGTGCTCGACCGCTACGCACCGGGACTGCTGGATCGGATTATGGAGGCGGTGTTCGTCGATCGCCAGCGAACGGACCGCCCCTCCGGCTCGGAGCCGGAGCGGGATCTCGACACCCCGTCCGGGACGCTCGACGAACGGGGCGACTACGAGGGCCACGTCGCCGAGACGAGTTCATACACCAGGCTCCTCCAGCGGCGGTCGCTTCCGACGACGCTCGGTGCCGGCGCTGCTGCGATCGGGGCGTACGTCCTCTACAGGGTGCTCCGCGGTACCGATCCCGGTGACCGGTGATCGGTGTCCGGTGACTGATGATCGATGTCCGGTGACCGGTACCCCCGGTCGTCAGCTATCGATTCGACTCCGCTGGATCCTCAGTGTTCGTCTCCCAGTTTCTTTCGCATTTTGACATGCGGGATGCCCGCCTCCGTGAACTCGTCGCCGACGGATTCGTAGCCGAGTTCACGATAGAAGCCGGCCGCGTGCGTCTGAGAGTGAAGCGTGAGCGCGGCGAGTCCCTGCTCGTCGGCCTGCGCTTCGATGGCGAGCATGAGCGCGCGACCGACGCCGGTCTCGCGCCAGGGTTCGCGGACGGCGACGCGTTCGACCTTCCCTGTTTCGTCGGTATCCGCCGTTCGGAGCCGTGCAGCGCCGATCGGGTCCGCATCGGGGGAGTCAGAAGCGTCGGGAGCATCAGAAGCGTCGGAGGCGTCGGCTTTGTCGCCGTACGCGACGAAGTGCACGGCATCGGCCTCAGGGTCGTCGTATTCGTCGTACTCGAGCGCTTCGTCGACGCCCTGTTCGTCGACGAACACCTCGTGGCGAACGTCGAAGGCGTCCTCGCGCGCGGCATCCGCGTCGGCGACACGTACGTCGACCATTGTGTGTTCTTCAGCCTCGGCTCTCGAGAACGTTACGACTCCGACGCGACCGGGCGAAACCCGAACTCGATCGAGTGAGTCATCCGATAACGATCGCCACTGTACCGGCAGTACGAAAGAAGAGTAGAAATTCGCGTTCGACCGCGCTCGAGCTTACGAGAGTTTCTCGATATTGCTGACGACTTCGTCGGCGAACTCGCTGGTGGCGAGTTTCTCGGCGTCGTCGAGCTGGCGTTCGAGGTCGTAGGTGACCTTGCCCGAAGAAATCGTCTCTTCGACGGCGTCGCGGACGAGGTCTGCAGCGTCGGTCCAGCCGAGGTACTCGAGCATCATGCGGCCCGAGAGGATCATGGCGGTCGGGTTGACCTTGTCCTGGCCCTCGTACTTCGGTGCGGAGCCGTGGACGGGTTCGGCGAGCAGGCGACCGTCGCCGAAGTTGGACCCGGGAGCGATGCCGAGGCCGCCGATCTGTGCACCGGCGGCGTCGGACATGTAGTCGCCGTTCAGGTTCATCGTCGCGATGACGTCGTACTGGTCGGTGCGGGTCAACAGCTGCTGGAGCATGTTGTCCGCGATGCGGTCGTTGACGACGACGGCGTCTTCGGGTGCCTCGCCGTCGTTCTCCTCCCAGAGGGTGTCCTCGGTGATGACCTCGTCACCGTACTCCTCTTCGGCGACCTCGTAGCCCCAGTCGCGGAACTGACCCTCGGTGAACTTCATGATGTTGCCCTTGTGGACCAGCGTGACCGAGTCCCGGTCGTGTTCGAGGGCGTAATCGATGGCGCGCCGAACCAGCCGCTTGGTCCCGAACTCCGTGATCGGCTTGACGCCGATGCCGACGGGGCCGTCGTGGATGACGTCGTCCTCGCCCATCTCGTCCTCGACGAACTCCTTGACCTGCTCGACTTCGTCGGTGCCGGCCTCCCACTCGATGCCGGCGTAGACGTCTTCCGTGTTCTCGCGGAAGGTGATCATGTCCATCTGTTCCGGTTCGGAGACGGGAGACGGAACGCCGTCTAGGTGATAGGTCGGACGAACGTTCGCGTAGAGATCCAACAGCTTGCGCAGTCCGACGTTCAGCGATCGAAAGCCGGCACCGACGGGCGTCGTGAGCGGACCCTTGATCGCGACGCGGTGTTCTTTAATGGCTTCGACGGTCTCGTCGGGCAGGTTCTCGTCGTACTTCTCGCGGGCGGATTCGCCGGCGTAGACGCGCATCCAGTTAATCTCGCGGCCGGTCGCGTCGGCTGCGGCCTCGAGCACCTTCTGTGCGGCCGGGCCGACGTCGCTACCGACGCCGTCGCCGTGGATGATCGGAATGATCGGGTTGTCGGGGACCTCGAGTTCGTCCTCGGTTCCCTCTTTCAGCGTAATCTTTTCCCCGTCCTCGGGGACCTCGATCTTGTCGTAGCTCATCTCGTCTAGACGGTTCTCCGACTGTGGTAAAAGGGCTACCATTTCTATTGCGACCGGCGAATATTGCACCCGAGTTCGACAGGAGTTTTCACCGGGGGGAGCAGACTGAGACGGGAGCCGGATCGAGTACGGTGATCGAAAGTGTCGGTGAGACGCCGAGTACTGCCTGTAAAATCCCGTTTATGGGCGGTCTCCGATGAGAACGCGATCCGGTGAAGCGTTGTCGTTCACGGACGTGCTCTGTGGCAGATGCGCTCTCGGTCGAGACTGTTGGGCAACGGCTGTTCTTTAACTCTGGAGTCCTGTTTAGTATTACTTCTCTTCGGGGGACGGCTGGCAGTGTCGTTACCGGTGTGTCATTCCCGGTGTTCGGATCGCGTCTTTCTCTCCGGCGCGTCGCCCCCGGTTTCAGGAACGGGGCCCCTTCGCATCGATATCGTCATTCCCCGTCTCATCCCAGTGGCGTACGAGCAACCAGCCGCCGACACAGCAACTGGCCCCGCCAGCCAGCGCGAGCAGGAGCTGTACGCCGCCCGAAAGCCGCGAGTGGGTGCGAACGGTCCACAGTATCGAAAACAGCGCGATCCCGACGACCAGGGCCGTCGAGCCGAGGTCGACCCGATCCCAGTCCGCCTCGATTCCCAGCCGCACGACCGCGAGCAGTGCCATCGCCGTACAGAAGACCCCGAGCAACGCGGCTGGCGTCGTCATCGTCGGTGGCGGTTCTCGCGCTGCCGTGGTAAGTATGTCTGTTTCGATGCGTCTTCACCCGTCGCCGGCCGTCGGTCGAATCCAAAACCCGTTATGACCGGTCCCCGTCAGTCAGGGTATGCAGGTACTCGTCCACGGCGGCGCCGGTAGCGACCCCGACGACCCGGCCCCGCGACAGGCAGTCCTTGACGAGGCTGCCGCAACCGCTGCAGCGACGACCGACCCAGTCGGTGCAGTCGAAGCGGCGCTGCACGTCCTCGAATCCTCTCCGCGGTTCAACGCCGGGGTCGGCAGCGCCGTTCAGAGCGACGGACAGATCCGCACGGATGCGGGGATCATGACCGATTCTCGAGCGGTCGGTGCCGCCTGCTCGATGCCGGGCATCGAACACGCGGTCAGCGTCGCCCGCGTCGTCATGGAAGCGACGCCACACGGCTTCGTCTCCGGCGATCACGCCGTCTCGCTCGCCGACGCGTTCGGCATCGAAACCGGCGTCGATCTCTGGTCCGATCGAACGCGCGAGCGGTGGGCCGAACTCGATCGACCGGCGGACGGTGTGCAGAGTGAACTCGCGTGGATCGAGGACCGGTACGGCCGAACGGACCCAGGGGGACGCGACGACGAGACGGACGACGAGATGGATCAGCCAGCACAGACGGCGACCGACCCGCACGAGAGCACCCTCGGTCACGACACCGCCGGACAACGCCCAACGAGCAGCGATCCGACGGATCACGACACCGTCGGTGCCGTCGCCCTCGATGACGACAGCGGCCGCCTCGCCGCCGCGACCTCCACGGGCGGCCGCTGGCTCGCACTCGCCGGCCGCGTCGGCGACGTCCCGCAGGTCGGCTCCGGCTTTTACTGTGCACCCGCCGCCGCCGTCAGCGCAACCGGTGCCGGGGAGGACATCGCCCGCGTCACGCTCTCGCGACGCGTCGCCCGACACGTCGAACGGGGCTGCGACGCCGATACCGCTGCTGCGCTTGCGATCGACGAGTTCGCCGAACTCACCGGTTCGACGGCCGGCGTGATCGCCGTCGATGCAACCGGGACGCTCGGCTCGGCGTACAACAGCGCCGCGATGCAGACGGCGCGGGCGACGGACCGCTGAGAGCATCCCGCAACGATCGGAGACGCAACCTCTTTTTGCCGACCGGTGCAACTCCAGTGCATGGCCGACTCCGAGGATCAGGTGGACCTCCAGTCTGAGAAGTACGAGAAGCACCGCGAAGCGGGCGACATCCTTGCGCAGGTTCGCGAGGAGACAGCCGAACGTGTCGAGGTCGGCGTCAGCCACCTCGAGATCGCGGAATACGCCGAGGACCGCATCCGCGAACTCGGCGGTAAACCGGCGTTCCCGGTCAACATTTCGATCGACGAAGAGGCCGCCCACGCAACCCCGTCGATCGACGACGACTCGACCTTCGGTGAAGAGATGGTCAACTTAGACATCGGTGTCCACGTCGACGGCTGGCTCGCGGACACCGCCATCACCGTCGACCTCTCGGGCACTCCCGAACTCGCGGAGGCCTCCGAGCAGGCGCTCGAAGCCGCTCTCGAAATCGTCGAACCCGGCGTCGAGACGGGCGAGATCGGAGCCGAAATCGAAGACGTGATCGACGGCTACGGCTACAACCCGGTCGTCAATCTCACCGGGCACGGGTTGGACCACTGGGAGCAACACACCAGCCCCAACATTCCGAACCGCGCCGTTTCCCAGGGAACAACGCTCGAGGTCGGCGATGTCGTTGCGATCGAACCCTTCGCGACCGACGGCGGCGGCAAGGTCACGGAGGGCGCGACCGAGGAGATTTTCGGGCTCGAACGCGAGGGCACCGTCCGGAACCGACAGGCCCGCGAGGCGCTCGCACAGATCACCGACGAGTTCAAGACGTTGCCGTTCGCGACGCGATGGCTCGAGACGGATCGGGCGGAGATGGCCCTGCGACGGCTCAAGCGAAACGATATCGTCCACGGCTATCCGGTGTTACAGGAGGACGACGGCTTCCTCGTTAGTCAGAAGGAGCATACCGTGATCGTGACCGAAGACGGGTGTGAAGTGACGACGCAGTAGGGCGTTCGCCGCCGTCGGTTTTCGTCTGTCGGTTTTCGTCTGTCTTTTCCGGTTGTGCGCGATCAGTTTCCGCTCTTGTTCTCGTTCCCGTTCCCGTGCCCGTTCTCGTTCACAGCCCACAGCCCCGCTCGGTCCCGTCGGTCCGCCGTCTCGCTCTCGGGCGCGGTGAATAACGGATTCGCCGGCCGCGAGTCGACGAGAATTCGCCGGCCGCGAGGAGAACGCGACGGCGACGATTCTAGAGACGGTCCGAATGCACTCGACAGGGGCGGACAGTAGAGCGCACTATCCGTGTCGAGGGGTGACAGTGAGGATGATATCCGGGAGAGCGATTAACGCGCGGAAATAGCAGAGAGGGCGGCAGCAGTACGACAGATCAGGCGTTGTTCATCCGCTGACTCGTCCGATTCCCGCAGCGCTGGCACTCGCTTACGCGGTAGGGTTCACGGGAAAACTGAGCGTTTTCCTGCTTGACACTCTCGGTTCGAATCTGGACCGACACTTCGTGGAGCGTTTGCAAGTCGCAGTCATCGCAGTATTCAGTAAGGCCGTTTACAGAGTCGTCAGTCGTTGCCATTACTGGAGTAGTTGCGATAGTGAACTCTTAAAGGCGCGTCTCATTTCGAACGCTGAGTCATAAGATCTGATATGTTCTTGGATCCCACTAGATCTTTCAATAGTTATTCTCGAACGAAGAGAGCGATTGTCTCTATAGCCTAGGTATTCAATATCACGGTAGTGAAAGGCACAGCTACGCTCGGATCGAGATGGGGACGCTCGTAACTGACACACACGTTATGCTATTTCCGATCACGACTCGAGTGGGGAAACGAATCCCGGATCGATTGCGGGCCGCCTGTCCGGAGACACAATCAGTATAGGGTCGCCGCAAGTGGTATCGTGTATGGACCAGGTGTTTGCCCCGTGGCGGATCGAGTGGATCAAACGCGACGAGCAAAACCCCGATATCGAGGCGTGTGTCTTCTGCGAGTTCCCGGAGATGGATGCTGACCGGGAAAATCGGATCGTCGCGCGGAGCGAGCACGCGTTCGTCCTGTTGAACAACTATCCGTACAGTCCGGGACACGTGATGGTAATTCCATACGCTCATACGGGAAAGTACGGCGACCTGACTGATGCGGAACTGCTCGATCACGCGCGACTCAAGCAGCGAACGTTCGATGCGCTGGAGACGGGACTCGGACCCGACGGCTTCAACGCGGGGCTGAACCTCGGCGACGGCGCCGGCGGCTCGATCGACGATCATCTCCATACGCACATCGTGCCGCGCTGGCAGGGCGATACCAACTTCATGCCCGTTATCAGCGATACGAACGTGATCGTGCAGGCGCTCGAGGAAACGTACGATCAGCTCCACGAAGCGTTTGCAGCCCAGGACGGCGCGCGCGTTGTCGATGCGGAGACTGCCGTCACCTTCGACTAATCGTGCGAGAACTCGCCGTCGAATCGCTCGTCAGGCGTAACTCGCGTCGAGGAAGTCGACGATCCGTTCGGACTCGGCCATCGTCACACCGGTGTCTTCGTCGACGATAACGGGGACCTGACGCTGGCCGGAGACGCGCTTGACCTCGTCGCGTTCGGAATGTAAGCTCTCGACCCAGTTGCTCTCGTAATCAACGTCGAGTTCATCGAGCCGGTCGGCGACGCGTTCGCAGTACGGACAGCCCTCGAGCTGGTAGAGCGTAATCGCACCCATGGCGGGCGTTCGAGCTGCGGCGGTAAAAGCGTACGTGACGGTCGACGCGGATCGAAATCGACGGCGGTGCGGGACGCGGTGAACTCGGAATCACTCGATCGGGACGTGGGCTCGCGTTTCGGCCGGATCGGTGGCGCGACCGGGACGTTCGGCGAGCACGACCTCCTCGGTCGTCCGCCGCCCCTGCCGCCGCACCGCGATCTCGATGGGCTGTCCCGGCCGCGTTTCGGTCAACAGGTAGCGCTGGAGTTCCTCGTGGGAGTCGATCTCGTGGCCGTCGATGCCGACGATCACGTCGCCGCCGACGGGAACGTCGCGACCGCGTACCCGGCGGACGCTTCGACACCCGTGCAGTGCGGCGCTTGCAGGGCCGAGCGGGGCGTCCACGACGAGCACACCCTCCGGAGTCGCCAGGTCGTTGGCCTCGGCGACGGTGGGCGAGACATCCACCGTCTGAACTCGCAGGTACGGATGGCGGAATCGGCCGCGTTCGACGAGGTCCGGAACGACCCTGGAGACGACGGCCGCGGAGATGGCGAACCCGATGTTCTCGCCGGTTTTCGCCCGGTTGACGCCGACGACGGTCCCGTCGAGCGTGACGAGCGGGCCGCCGCTGTTACCCGGATTGATCGGCGCGTCCGTCTGGACGGTGTCCGGGATGGTGAACCCGCTTCCGGTCGGCGACGACCGGTTCACGCCGCTGACGATCCCCGTCGTGATCGTTCCGTCCAGGCCCATCGGATTACCGAGCGCCGCGACCGGTTCGCCGGGCGTCGGCGGCCGGTCCGCGATCGGCAGGGGATCAGCGTCCGACGGCAGCGCGTCGGTACGGATCACCGCGAGGTCCGTGTGGGCGTCGGTTCCGATCACGCGTCCGGTCTCCCAGGACGCGTCGCTGAACCGGAGGTCGACCGCATCGACGTCGCCGACGACGTGCCGGTTCGTGATCACGTGGTCGGCGTCGTAGACGAATCCGGATCCCGTCCCGCCCGGTCGACGGCGCTCCGGATCGACGTACACCGAGACGACCGACGGAATCGTTTCACGGTACAACTGTTCGAACGTAGTTGGCGTACTCATTTATCTCCCGGGACACCACACCGCCGTGCTGCCGCCGGGTTCACCACCGGTTAGGGGGTGTGATAACATAAGACAATCGGTGCGATGAACGCTTCTCCGACGGGTGTACGGCACAACGAGAGAACGTGGGGTCGCGTCATCGCGCGAGGCGTCACACCGGCTCGCCGAAGGCGTACATCGTCTCGTGGGCCGTCACGTCGAGGTCGATGAAGTCGCCGGGTTCGATCCCGTGCTCGCTCGCGTTCTGGACGATGATTTGTCTGTACGCGGCGTCGCGGCACTTCACGGAGTCGGCGGTTCCCTCCTCGACGACCAGCACGTCCTCGCGACGCTCGCCGACCATGTCCGCGTAGGCGTCGGCGACGATGTCGCGCTTGACTTCGCTCATCTCCTTCGAGCGCTCCTTCTTGATCGTGCCGCCGAGTCCTTTCATGTCGGCGGCGTCGGTCCCCGGCCGCTTGGAAAAGCGGGTCACGTTGATCTTCTCGGGGCGGGTTTCGCGGAGCAGCGCCATCGACTGCTCGTGATCGTGGTCCGTTTCCGTCGGGAACCCCACGATGAAGTCCGTCGAGAGCGTCCAGTACTCGAGCGCCTCGTCGAAGGTCTCGACGACCTCGACGTACTCCTCGACCTGGTGCTGGCGGCGCATGTCGCCGAGTACATCGTCGCTGCCCGACTGGACGGGCGCGTGCAGGAACCCGTAGAGTTCGTCGTACTCGGCGAAGACATCGGCCAGTTCCTCCCGGATGCCGTGGACGCCCTTCGGGTTGGCCATCCCGACGCGAACGCGGAAGTCGCCCTCGAGTTCGCAGATTTCGGCGAGCAGACGGTGGAGCTTGCGCTCGCCCTCGTCCCAGCCGTAGACGCCGGTGTCCTGGCCCGTAATTCGAATTTCCTTCGCGCCAGCGTGGATCAGGGCGCGAGCCTTCTCGACGTTCTCCTCGATCGACGGGGAGTCGATCTTGCCCGTCGCGTGCTTGGTGATGCAGTACGAGCAGTTCGACATACACCCCCGAGCGATCGGGAGGATGCCGACGACGCCGTCCAGAATCGGTTCGGCATCGGGCGTCGTCGTCGGACACTCGCCGTTGGTTACGGCCTCGGGGACCTCGTCCCAGTGAAGCACCTGGCCGTCGACATCGGCCTGAGCGAACTCTTCGCCCTGTGCGAGGGCCATACAGCCGGTGATAAAGAGGTCGGCCGTCTCCTCGGAGAGTTCTTCGGCCCGCCGGAGCATATTGCGCTCGGTTTTCTCGACGACGGTGCAGGTGTTGAGGATGGCGACGTCGGCCTCGTCGGGGCCGTCGACCCGGTAGTGGCCGGCGTCGCGGAGCCGTCGCTCGATCTCGCGGCTCTCGCCGCGATTCGACGTGCAACCGTACGTTTCGATGTGATAGCGGGCCATCCGTTGTGATTCGGTTCAGGGTCGGGAAGGCAAAAGCCCGACGGATCGGGGCTCTCGAACTCGTCCGCTCACGTCATCCCGTACTCCTCCGCGAGTCGCTCGTAGTTGTCGTCAAGGACGTTGATCGTCGCGATCAGCGCGCCGAGGACGACCGGACCGAAGAACAACCCCATCACGCCGAACGCGTACACGCCACCGAGGACGCCGAGGATGATGACGGCGGGGTTGAGTTGGGCGTATCGATCGACGACGATCGGCCGCAGGTAATCGTCGGAGATGCCGACGATGACCGCGCTGTAAGCGAACAACGCGACGGCCAGGATCGGCTGGTTCATCGCCAGGAGATAGACGACCGCGGGTCCCCAGACCAGAAACGCCCCGACCAGCGGGATGAGCGCGAGCACGATCATGATGACCGTCCAGAAACCGGCGTTCGGAATGCCGGTCGCAAAGAGCCCGAGTCCGGCGATAATCCCCTGGATGAGCGCGATCAGGACGTGACCCGCGAGGACGGCCCACATGACCTCGTCGAGTTCAGTGTAGAACTCGTCTTGCACGTCCGACGGAAGCGGCGTGACATCGCGAATCCAGGCCAGGAGCTTGTCCCCGTCTCGGAGGAGGTAGTAGAGCAGAAACAGGGCGACGCCGAACCCGACCAGGGCGTGCGTGAGGACGCCGATCCAGGCCGTCGTCTGTTCGACGAGGACGGAGCCGATCTGCTGTGCTGAATCCGAAAGCGTGGCCGCCAGGTCGACCTCGTACCCGGTTTCGGCCGCAATGTAGCGCTCGATTTCTGCGACCTGGAGCGTTTCTGAATCGAGATTCTGGAGCATCCGCGCCGCGTCGTCGGCGACCGCAGCGAGGACGATAACGAACGGAACGATAAACACGGTGATCGCGAACGCCAGGAGGGCAAACGCCGAAACTGTCGGCGAAAACCGCCGTTCGAGACGGCGCTGGAGCGGATACAGGACGAAGGCGAGCAAAATCGCCATCAGTATGTACTGGAGAAACGGCACGACGAGCTGCCAGGAGAGGTATGCGAAGATCGCGACGAGCGTGAGGAGATAGCCCTTGCTGATGTTCACGAGTGAACCGACCACGCTCGCCGGGATAAAATTGCTACCGGCATCGATCAGTCTCCGCCGTTCAACCGGCCGCCCGACTCCTCGCCTGCGGAAAGAGACCTGCAGATACCGGTCCGCCTGGTTACCGGAAATCGCTTCGTCGAGTTCACCTCGTCGCTAATCCGGACCTAGTCCTCTCGGTCGGCGACCGTTGCGGCGGGGACGGCCCGCCGGACGCTGCGGACGGCGCGCTCGGCGTTGGCTCGACTGGTGTAGCCCTCGCCGCTGTCGGCGAGGATGTTGCCGTTCCAGTGGACCAGCCGCCAGCGCCACTCGTCGGCGCGGTCCTGGTAGACTTCGAAGCGGCTGGTGCGGCCGAATTGGGCGTCCGTTTCTGTTTCCGGTTCCATTTCGCCCGTTTCCTCTACGCTCTCCGCAGTGGAACCGTCTACTTCTTCCGCATCGTCCACCGCGTCAGTTCCGGTCTCGACTCTCGGGGAGAGCACCACGGGATCGGGTCCAGACGCGTCGACATCGGTGCCGTCGACGATTCGGGCAGTTTCGTTTTCCTCGTCCCACTCGAGTTCGATTTCGAACTCGACGGTGGCGGGGCGGTCGGCGTCTGCTGTGTCCGTAGCTTCGTCCTCGTCGTCTTCATCGCCCTCGTCCCCGTCAGCCGGCTCGCGTTCGGCTTCGAGTTCGAGGTCGACCTGTGATGGGATGGTTACGGAGACGGTCCGGTCGTCGTTCTCGTCACCGAGCAGGTGGATCGGACGCTCGTCCTCGATAGCGACGGCGAGGTCTCGAAACAGCGCTCCGAGTTCGTCTCGGTCAACGGCCGTCTCTCGTTCCAGTTCGAACTCCGAGGGGTGGTCGTCGTCCATGGCGGAGGGTACGGCACGCGAGGGTGTAATGGTTGCTGACGATTACGGTTCGGGTTCGGGTACGGATTCGGATTCAAATTCGATTTCGGATTCGAATCCGGCTCCAGTCGAGACCCGAATCAACGACCGACTCGACGGCGATGACGCGTTGTTCCAGTAGTGGCGAGTTCTTCGTTCGGAACTCGGATTGAAAGTGACTCGGCTGTTCGGCGACTACGTGTGCGAACTCGCCGACGGGAGGCCTATTACCCGAGCAGTCGAGTAACGCCTATGCTTGACCGGTCGTTTGATTATACCGTCGCTATCCTAATTATCGTCTCCGTCACCCTCTCCGCGCTAGGCGTCTTGGGTACTACGCAGGCGATCGCTGTGCTGTTCATCACCGGGTCTTCCCTGCTGTTCTGGATTGCGAAATACGTGTTACGAGGATACTCGGACGCGACGCAGGCGCAGGATCCGAACGAATAACGGCGAACGGGCCGCGCACGGATTGTGCGGCGGATCGGGTCACACCCCGCTGGTCGCCGAGAAGGGGCGACCGGGGCCGGTGTGTTTTTGTCGGCGCGCTGTCTTCGCTCGCTCGTGACTTCCCGCGAGTGGGACATCGACCGGCGCGCCGTATTCGACCGAGACGAGTTCACCTGCCAGCACTGCGAGCGCGCGGGTGACGAGGAGACGCTTCGGCTGTATCCAGTCGGCACCGTCCCGATCGACGGCCCGGTCCACGAGAGTTCACTCGTGACGGTCTGTTCGACGTGTGCGGCTGTCCTCCGGGACGACGCCCGACCTGCTCGCGAGGGGAGCGCCGTCGACTCGGCCGCTTCGATCGACGCGGACAGTTCGGTGACGCTGGCGGCTATCGCTCCCGACGAACTGTTCGCGCTCGTCCACGAGACGACCCGCGAGCAGGGAACGGCAGTCTCCGATGCCGCCGCGTTCGCCTCGTTCGCGACGACGCTCCCGTCCGCGCTTGCGGGCTCCGACGGCGACGGCGACGCGAGTGCTGGTAGCACTGATAGCACCGATCGCGCTGATAGCGTTGATCGCGCTAATCGCGCCGAGAGCGCCGAGAGCGCCGAGAGCGCCGAGAGCCCCGAGAGCCCCGAGAGCCCCGACAGCCCCGACAGCCCCGAGAGCCCCGAGAGCCCCGAGAGCCCCGAGAGCCCCGACAGCCCCGACAGCCCCGAGAGCACTGCTCCTGCAACTGGAGACGAAACCGGAGACACAGAACCCGAAGCGAGCGTCGACAACCTCTCACGCGAGTTCGTCACCGCTCGGCGGACGCTCTTACTCACGCTCTCGGTCGTCGACCGCCGACTCGCCCGACTCGATCAGTTCGAGGGCGACGCGACCGAGTCGGCAGCAGCGCCGCTGCTACTCGACTTCGTCGACACGGCAACGAACCTGCAGTCGGAACTCCACGAACTCGTCTCGCTGGCCGAACTCGTGGCCGCATCGATCGGTCGGTGCCACAACTGCTTCGAGCCACTTCCCGTCGGTGCTGCTCCCGACGGACCGACTCCGTCACAGCCCTGTCCGACCTGTGCCCAGTCCCCCCGCGATACCGAAGCGTGGCACCGCGCCGACTCGAACGCCGTCGACTTCGAACGCCTCTTTTCGGCGACGAACGACACCCTCCGCGACGCCGCGGCCACGACCGAGACGCTCACCGAGCGAACGACGGCACTCGCAACTGAACTCGTCGAAAAATAGCGCAAAAGCGGTGGGCCGTCGTGGGTCGGCGTCGCGTGTTACAGGTCGGTCGTCGCTTCGAGTGCGATATCGATCGCGCGGCCGACGTTGTTCTTCGCCTTTTCGGGGAGTTCGTCGTCCTCCGTGTCGGTTCCCTTCTGGGTTCCCTCGACGAGGTTGCCGTCGACGGTACAGATCGCGCCGGCGCGTAGCCCCTTCCGGCGGGCGAGCGTGAAGATGGATGCGGCTTCCATCTCGACGGCGAGCAGCCCTGCGTCCTCCCAGTCGGTGATGTATGCGTCGGTCTCGGCGTAGTACGCGTCGTCCGAGGCGATCGGGCCGACGTGGACCGCCTCGTCGTTCGCTTCCGCCGAGTCGACGAGCGACGAGAGCACGTCGTAGGACGGGACGGCCGGATAGGAGACGTCCTCGTAGCGCTTCGAGGTCCCCTCGTTCTTCGCCGCCCCGTTGGCGACGATCATGTCGCCGATCTCGATGCCCGACTGGAGCGCGCCGGTCGTTCCGACGCGTACGAAGGTCTCGACCCCGACGTTCGCGAGTTCTTCGACGGCGATGGCGGCCGAGGGGCAGCCGATCCCGGTCGAACAGATCGTCAACTCGCGGCCCTCGTAGGTGGCATTGACGACCTTGTATTCGCGGTTCTGAGCGACCGTCTCGGACTCGTCGCAGTGGTCTGCGATCCGATCGACGCGACCCGGGTCCCCGGGGACGAGCGCGATATCGGTCAGGTCACCCTCTGCAACCAGTAGATGCGGTTGTGTACCCATACCGTCGCCTTCCGCGGGTGGCGAGAAAAAAGATTCGAGAGCGGCGGAGTCGACCGTCACTCAGCCGAGACGACGATCTCCTCCGGATAGACGGTGACTGCGGCGTCGTCGACGCGGAACGTCACCTCCTCCACCGACCGTGGCATCCCCGTGTTCGTGTCCTCGAAGAGGGCGTCGAGGGCCTCGGGGTCGACGTAGTCGTATAGACGGGTACTGGCTGCTGTCACGTCTTCGTCCCGGAAGCGCGCCAGTGCCGTCGCAGCGGCGATACTCGGCGGTTCCGATGCTGTTCGATCGTACCGGACGCGCCGCCCGAGTTCACATCCGTAGGACTTGCGTGGCCTTTGATCTGTCATGTCTCTCCGTCACGTCTCCGTGACTTTCTATGCTAATTGCCAACGGGATCGCCCATATAGCTACCGTCAGACAACATGGGGTGAGAACGCCGGACGGCGTCGACATCGCCCCACTCGAGCGTATGACGTATTTTTCGGTTAGAATCGCGTTCTGAGAAACCCCTCGACTGCCGGTCTCGTCGGCGCGCTTCGAGCCCCCTCCTGGCTCGCCGTCAGGGCTCCGCAAGCGTTTGCGAACTCGAGAGCGCGTTCGATATCCGCCTCGGCCTCGAGTTCGGGTGTCGAGTCGGCTGTGAGTGTCGCCAGCGTGTCGACTCGGTCGAGGAGGGTCGCGATGAAGCCGGCGGCGAAGGCATCGCCGGCACCGGCCGTGTCGACGGTTTCGACGTCGAATCCCGGGTGGACGTACGAGCCGGCGGGGGTGTGAACTTCCGCGCCGTCGCCGCCGTATTTGACGGCGACGATGCGGTCGTCGAAGTCGGAGCCGACGTACTCGTCTTCCAGGAGGGCCGCGATTTCGCGGTCGTTTGCGAAGACGATATCGGCAGCGCCGAGCGCGTCGGTGTAGTCGCGGTCGCCGAGTCGGCGGCCGGGGTCGAAACTGACGGTGAGGCCGGCCTCGGTCGCCGTGCGGGCGATAGCCGCGGCGGTATCCGGGCGCTGACTCGTCAGGTGAACGTGCTCGGCGGTTCGAATCCGTTCCCGGTCGAGTTCGGCCGGCGTCACCGCCTCGTTGATGCCGTCGTTGCCGAGGACGGCGACCTCGCCGTCGTCGTCGACGAGCAGGTACTTGACGGCCGTTTCGGCACCGTCGACGACGCGGAGCCCATCGAGGGAGACCCCGGCGGCCTCGAGTTCACGGCTGGCGAGTAGTCCGTTGTCGTCGTCACCGACGCTGCCGATAAGGCCGGTGTCGACGGCGAGCGTTGCGAGTGCGGTCGCGACGTTTCCGGCGCTCCCGCCGCCGGACTGGTGCTGGGAGCGGATCGCAGCCTCGCAGTCGGCCTCGGGGAGCCTGTCGACGCGCAGGGTCACGTCCCAGTTGACGTGACCGGCAGTGAGCACCCTGACCATGCACCGAACCGACGACCGCCGACGAGAAAAGTCTAGGCAACTGCGAATAGGATGACGTTGTGAATCCCCGGTCCGAAGCCGACGGCCGCGATGAACGCAAGCAGGAGTCGGGCCTGGCGCGGCGCGTCCTCGACGTACTCGCGGAACAGTCCGAGGACACCCATCACGAGGGCGACCTTGACGACGACAAACAGCCAACCCGCGCCGATGAACTCGGCGGTCGGCAGTTCGTCGCCGACAGTAAGGATGAGCGCCGAGAGGGGGACTTCCTCGCCGGCGTTGAGCACGTCGTAGCCGATGGCCGTCGAGACGGCGTCGAGCGCATGACCGAAAATAACGAGCACGCCGGTCGTGCCCGTGACTGCGGCGACGTCGGTAAACCAGAGTCCGAGGACGAGCCAGGCGACGGCGGTCGCGATGCCCGCGGCGACGACGGCGATAACGGACCAGAACGGCTCGAACGTTCCCGACTCGAGACTCTGGAGGAGTGCGAACATCGTAAAGACGACGAAGAAGCCGGTGCCGACGGTCCCGAGAACGCGTTCGATCGAGGGCTGGAGCCCGCCCGTATAGATGAAAATAGAGAGAATCCAGACGAGTCCAGCCCCGGTCGCCGTGATGAGATAGACCGTCGGCGTGGCAAACAGGACTTCGATCGAATCCGGATAGGCCTCGAACCGGTGCAGGACGTGTAACGTCGCCCCGAACATCATCCACGGGGTCAACGCGAGAACGGTCCGGTCGGTGACCGGCGGATCGAGCGCCCACAGCAGTGCGACGACACCCCCCAGCACGGCGAGCAGCGGCACCAACAGGTACCACGGTGGCAGCACGAATCCCTCAGGCAATACCATACCCCCTACTGTCGACACCAGTAACTAACACTTTCCGATCAGCGGTGACACTTCGGGGCGGAAGATGGTCTCGAACGCGGACACAGGGCGGCGCTCCCTGTCTGGGAGTTAGGTGGTATCCCAGGGTTCAGCGGTCGTTTCGCCGAACAGTTCGCGCATGAGCGTGACGATGCTCTCGGGCGGGAACTGGCCGCGTTCGGTGACGATCGCATCGACGTAGCGCGGCGGGGTAACGTCGAACGCGGGGTTTTCGACGCGCAAGGGCGCCATCCCGTCGGCGTTTCCATCAATCGCCGTCCGCTCGTCCGTCGAGAGCACTTCCGCCTCCTCGCGCATCTCGATCGCGACCGTCTGTCCCGTCATCGTGTCCGGATGCAGTTTGATCGTCTGGGCCGCAACCATCACGGGAACGCCGCGTTCGCGCGCGTTGACCGCCAGTCCGCTGGTACCGATCTTGTTGATGACGCTCCCGTCCGCGGCGATGCTGTCCGCCCCGACGAGGACGTGATCAGTCTCGTCCAGATACCGACGCGCCGCGTTGTCGACGATCAGCGTCACCGGCACGCCCAACTCCCGCAACCGTTGGGCCGTGATGTGACCTTGCTTTCTGGGACGCGTTTCCTTGACGATCGCCTCGACGGCCGTCCCCGACTCGAGCGCCGCCTCGATGCACGCGAGCGCATCGGTCGAATGGCAGTGAGTCATCACGACATCGCCGTCACGCAACCGATTCGCGCCGATCTTCCCCAGTTTTGACTGAGCCTGCTCGAGTTCAGCGCGGAACGTCTCGGCGGACTCGACGGTCGACGATTGCAGTGCCGAGACGGTATCGCCCTCCGTTCCGCGGAGCACGTAACGGAGTGCGTTCGGCAGACTGACCGCCGTCGGGCGCGTCTCGTAGAGTTCGCGTGCACTGGCCCGCAGATCACGTTCGAACGCCGCCGGGGTCGCCGCGTCAGAGCGTTCCGCCTGCGTCGCAAGCGCCGCTGCGGCCGCGTCCGCGATCGTCGCCGCCCCGCGAATCCGCATGGCTGCGATGTCGTCGGCAGTTGCCGTGACGGCCGGATCGACGACAGGCTGGTCCGAATCCATGCCACCTGGTTACACGCCCCAGGTCAAAAGTAATCGGGCGGGTTTTTGCCCGTCCACCGAGTCGGTCCGCTATGGCCACGGAACTCACTCGCAGCGAACTCGCGCCGCTGATCGATCACACGGTGCTCGGCCCCGAAACGACGCCGGCCGATGTCGAAACCGTCCTCGCGGCGGCCGGCGACCACGGCATGAACGCCTGTATCCCTCCCTATGCGGTCGCCGAGGCCGTCGAGTTCGAGTACGCTCCCGACGTGACCATCGCGACGGTCGTCGGCTTTCCCCACGGCCAGCACGACCACGAGGTCAAACGCCGCGAGGGCGTGACGGCCTGGCAGGCCGGCGCGGACGAACTCGACGTTGTCATCAACGTCGGCCGCCTGAAGGCCGGCGAGGACGACGCCGTTCGCGCCGAACTGGCTGAACTCGTCGCCGCGGTGCCGATTCCGGTCAAGGTGATCATCGAGACGGCGCTGCTCACCGACGAAGAGAAGCGGCGGGCCTGCGAGGCCGCCGTCGCGGCGGACGCGGCGATGGTCAAGACGTCGACCGGGTTCGCCGATGGTGGAGCGACCGTCGAAGACGTCGCACTCATGAGCGAGTACCTCCCCGTGAAGGCAAGCGGCGGGATCGGCAGCTACGACGAGGCGATGGCGATGATCGACGCCGGCGCGGAGCGGATCGGAGCCTCAAGCGGGGTGGCAATTTTGGAGGGGGCACCCGAATCGAACGCGGAGTAGCAGTGTCACTCCCGCATTACGGACGCTCCGTGTACCCGCTTGCGGGCGAGTTCCATCACCCTGCGAACGTCCTCGAACCGACGGACGAGCAGCATCGTTCCGAGCACGAGATACAGCGCGGTGAACGCGAGGAGCCACTCGTGCCGGTGAAACGTCGGGTGCAACTGCACGAGAAAGAGCGAGAGCAAGGCGAGCGCTGATTTGCAGATCGATGAGCAGCGAAATCGCGAAGTAACTCTGGGCGGCGGTGAGCCAGATCTCGCCGGCCTGTCGCGTCCCTAACGGCAATGAACCGTAATTCCCGAGCGAGACGCTGTAGACGAGCACGAGCGTCCCGATCAGCAGCGTCCACTGGTTGAGCTTCGAGGAGATCAACGCGTTGAACGAGGCGCTCGAGCGGGCCTTCGTCACGAGCAAGACGACGATGATGAACTCGGGGGTTTCGCTCGCGAGCGGGGCGACCCACTGGATCATCAGAAACGGCTGGATTCCGTACTGGAGCCCGAGTGCTTCCAGGCCATGGGCGAACGGTTCGACCGCGATGAGGATCGTCGCGCCGGAGAAGACAAACAGCGCGATGACGGTCGAGATCCGATACGGTTTTCGAAACGACTGCAGGTAGGCCGGAACGCCGACGTACTCCTCCTCCGTGGGCGGCGTCCGGATCGCGGCGAGGATGTACACACCGTAGAGGCCGACGAGAACGACCATATCGTGGATCGCGATCGATCCCGTCATCGGGATAAAGAAGGCGTAGACCGTCGCGACGAACAAGAAGACGATCTCGAGCGAGAGTTCGCGGTCGAGATGAACTCGATCGGCGAGAAAGCCGTCGACGCGTTCGACGGTTTTATCGCGGACCCGCTTCGCCCGGGCGATGGTAAACAGCACGATCCCCGACCAGCCGATGCCGATGAGGATGCGGTTGGCACCGGTCATGTTCGCGACCGCGAGGTCGGCCGCTTCCCGCGAGGCGGTCGTCGCCGGCGCGATACCCGCTTCCCACGCGTAAAGCGCATCGACCGCGTACTCCGGGGCGACCGCCAACACCGCTAGCACTGCGATAGCGAACGAACGAGAAACGTCTTTTTCGGCGGTTTCAGCGGCCCAGGCGAGCAAGAACGCCGCACCGAGGATCGAAGTTCCCGAGAGGGCGACCGTCGCCACCAGATCCAGTGTCGGTCCGGTTGCTGCGACGGTGAGCCACGGAGCCGTGAGCAACAGCGCAACGAGGACGGGAAAGAGCGGTCGAACCCCGCGTTCGTTCATATCTTCGATACGCCGATACCGCTCGTATGTGTTCTGCCGTCAACGTCACCTGTCCGTTCGGGGAAGCTGCTGCTGTCTGACACCCATCTGTCGGCTATCTATTCTTTCCTCGGTATCGTCGGCCACGTCGTCCGTGACCGGCCGGAAACGCGGTCGATCGCCCGAATACGGCTGGGAGGTCCTCACACCGAGTTCAGTACCGCGACGGGGCAGGGGGCGTTGGTAACGACGTACTCGACGTTAGGACCGAAGAACGCCCGCCGGGAGATTGGACGCGTGTTCGATCCCATCACGATCAGATCGGCGTCGTTCCGATCGGCGAGCGCGACGAGCGCTGCACCGGGGTTGTCCGCCGCCGTAACCGTGGTTACGACCTTCGCACCGAGTTGCCTCCCGAGTTCCGCCTCTCGATCGACGATCTGACCGCCGATGTCCCGCGCGTCCGAGAGATCGGCTCCGCCGACGAATCGGTCGCTCGGTTGCGGATCGGCGACCACGTGGGCGATTTCGACCAGGGCGTTCTCGGCGGTCGCGATGGCGAACGCCGCCTCGGCGGCGTGGCGACTGGATCGGGTGCCGACCGTCGGCAGGAGAATGCGCCGTATCGGGTCGTCTATCAGCGCCGGCGTTCGTTTCACGGCATCGGACGTGCTGACGACCATGGTCGGACATGGCGTCCGTTGAATAACGCGGTCGATCGTCCTGCTAAACAACGGCGTCTCCGAAGCGCTCCCGAGCGTTCGTTCGCCGAGCACGACCAGGTCGTATCCCGCGTTTGCCTGCTCGAGGATCGTGTCCGACGCGCTCCCGTCGAGTCCTCGGACGAGACGCCGCGTCGAGCCCGCCTGCTCGCTGAGTCGCGCTTCGATCCGTGCGAAGCGACGATCTGTCGCCTCGATATCCGCTCGCCGGTTTGGCCCCGTCTCCGATGACCCGACGCCGCCTCCGGCGAGAAACCGCCCGAGTCGCGTGAGGCGCTCGCGGAGTCCGCCGCCCCGTCGACTCGACGACGCGAACTCGTCGATGCAGAGGAGATCGATATCCGTCTGGCGATCGCGGAACAGGGAACTGACCAGTCGGGCGGCGTACTGGGTGTCGACGGAGCCCCGCGTCGGCAGCAGCACCCGAGTGAGGTTGTTGACGAAGCTCTCTTGTAAGTATCGCTCGCGCTCGATCCGCGTGCGCTCTTGCTCGCTCATTTCGATCTTCGGAATCGACCAGCGCATGATCGCGGGGGCCATCAGCGACGTGCCGATAGCGACCGCCACGATGATGCTGTACATGCTCGTCGTCAGGATTCCCAACCCGAGTCCGATCGTGGCCACGATGATCTCCATCGCCCCGCGCGCGTTCATTCCGCCGCCGATCGTAATCCCCTCCCAGACCGAGAGCCCGGCCGGGCGGGAAACGCCGAGGATCCCGCCGAACTTTCCGACGCAGGCGACGGCGAAGACGACGAGTCCGACGGTGAACACGGTCGGATCGGCCAGCGCCGCGATATCCATCCGCAGTCCAGCGATAGCGAAGAAAAGCGGCGCGAAGATGGACAGCGTCATCGTCTCGAAACTGTGTCGAACCCGGTAGTCAAACCGGTTTACCTGTCCGACCAGCACGCCGACGACGAACGCGCCGAGAATCGCTTCGAGCCCCATGTACTGCGTGATCGCCCCCGCGGCGAGCGCGAAGAGCATCGCCGTAGACAGCAATGCGGCATCGCTGCCGACGGCGTTATCCACCCATGTGATCGTCTCCGCGACAACCCGACGGCCGATCGTAAACGAAATGCCGAGGAACGCAAGCACCGAGAGGACAGTCGTTGCGGCCGTCCCGACATCCACGACACCCGTCCGAGCGAGCCCCGCGACGGTGGCCAGCAAGACCCACCCGATCGTGTCGTCGACCATCCCGGCCGCGAGGATCAACTGCCCCACGTCGCGTCGAACGACATCGAGTTCGATGAGCACCTTCGCGATAACCGGGATCGCCGAGATGCTCATTGCGGTGGCGATAAACAGGCTGAACACGAGTCGTTGCGCCGGCGCGGCGATGAACTCGGCCGGCAAGACCCACCCTAGCGCAAACCCGGTCGTAAACGGGACGACGATTCCGCCGAGCGAGAGAACGATCGCCGTTCGCCCGTTCGCGAGAACGAGATCGATATCCGTCTCGAGACCGGTAACGACCAGCAGCATAATGAGCCCGAGCCAGGAGACGATCTCGAGCAGGTGAAACTGACTCTCCGAGACGACGAACAGCGCCTCGTACGCACCCGGCGCGACGAGGCCGAACAGGGAGGGCCCGAGCAGGACCCCCGCAAGGAGTTCGCCGACGACCGCGGGTTGGCCGATCGAACTGAGCAGTTCGCCGAGCAGCCGTGCGACGAAGAGCAAGACGGTAAGCTGGACGATGACGAGCAACAGTTCGTGGTGACTGAGCGGTTCGATTACTTCCATACCTTCCTCGGTAGCCGTCGCATTGCTCGTACACGACCGCGACCCTTCGTTTCATATGTGGCGTTCCTGTGACATAATCGAGGACTTATACGATCGCAAGCGCAGCACCACTGGCATGCGGCGAGCACGAACTACGGACGGTCGGTGTTCACGTGTTGGTGGCTATGTGGTGATCGGTGGCTTCGATTGCGGGGCCAGAACGGGCAACCCCTCGGCGGAGTGATGACAGGATTCGGATCAGCCGTTTGCGGCGTAACGCCGTCCGGGGTTCGACGCCTGACTCCACGGAAGCACCGGCTCTGTTGATGCTGGCGGTCGAACGCGACTGGTAACCACAAACGCAGCAAGCAAAGACGATCGAGGATCGTTATTCCGTCTCGAGTAACCGCGACACCACCGGCGACTCATCCGACCCGAGCGCCGAGCGGACCAGCAAGTGGCCGCCGAGTTCAGTCAGGTTGATGACGTCGTCGGCACCGGCACGCTCGAGTTTCGGCGTGTTCTCGCGGTCGGTGGCGGCGGCGACGATGCGAATGTCCGGTCGGAGTTCGCGTGCGGTGAGGACCGCCAGGGCGTCCCTGGCGTCGTCGTTCGTCGCGACGAGAACTGCACGCGCGTCTTCTATTTTCGCTCGCTCGAGCGGCTCTTCGTCACTCGGGTTCGCATCGAGAACGCGAATGTCGCGGTCCGTGAGCGAACCCGTCGCTGATTCGTTTTCGGTGACGACGAGAAACTGTTCGCCCGTCGCGTCGAGTTCGGTCACGATCGGTTCGGTCAGGTCCCCGTAGCCGAGGACGAGGACGTGGTCGTCTAGGAGTTCGAGTTCTGAGTCGGTCATCATTCCGAGTGTCTTCGAGATGCGGTCCTGGATTGCGGGACCCACGAGCGCCCCGATGGCGATACCGAAACTGGCGACGCCGAGGACGACGACGGACATGGTAAACAGCTGCGCCTCCGCGGTTTCGGGTCCGATGTCGCCGTAGCCGACGGTGCTCGAGGTGATCAGCGTGAAGTAAAAGGCGTCGAGCAGGTGCTCGATGCCCTCGAAGTCGTCCCGGAGCGCGTACGCGCCGAAGGTACCGTAGGCCTGGACGCCGACGAGCGCGCCGCCCGCGGCGAGTTGCGTCGTCGTCAGCGAGAGCGATCGATCGAAGCGCTTGCGGGTGAGGAGGAGCGTCGGCATCGAGATCAGCGACAGCACGACGAGCGGCAGCGAGTACTGACTCGCCTGGAGCAGCCCCTGGATCGCTGTCAACGGTAACAACAGCAGCGTCGCCCACCAGCCGACGCGCAAGCCGCGCCTGAGCGCGAGCGCGCTGGCGACCATGAGAAACCCGGTGAGTGCACCGGTGAACCCGACGGCTTCCTGGACGGCGAGCGGTACGTGCGGTGCGATAGGACCGAAATCGGCCGCCTCCTGATCGATTCTGAGAATGCCGGTGGCAACTGAGAGCAGCGCAACAACCAGCGCGAGGCCGACGACTGCGCGCGTCGTCACGGCCCAGCGCCAGTTCTCCGGTATCTGCTCCGTCATCCGCTCGCCGACCATACATACCGTTTCCAGTCCGGGCGTAGTTAAGCGTCTCCGTCGATCCAGACTCGATCGCAAGCGCCACAGTATCCCGGACGCCGGCACCCGCCACCTTCGGAGCGGTAGCTACTTGCCTCCGGCACCGATACCGCCACCTATGCCAACGGAGTGGAAACTGTTCGCGGACCTCGCCGAACGCGCCGGCGACAAACACGTCACCGTCGACGCCGCCGCCGGCGACACCGTCGGCGACGCCCTCGACGAACTCGTCGACGACCGTCCCGCCGTCGGCGAGCGCATCCTCACTGACGACGGCGATCTCCGATCCCAGATCAACGTCTTGCGAAACGGCACGAACGTCCTCGTCGAAGAAGACGGACTCGCAACTGAACTCGAAGCCGACGACGAGTTGGCGCTGTTTCCGCCGGTCAGCGGCGGGTAACACTGTCCTGCGATCCCTATTCCCTATTCCTTATTCGCCGTCACCGAGTGCAGCGCTGAGGACGAAGTCCGGTTCTTCGGCGATGCTGACACCGGCATACGAGGCGTCGCTCACCGCGGCCGTCGTCTCGGGGATCAGCACTCGCGTTCGGTCCGCGCCGAGGGCGGCGGCGTCGCGGGAGAGTGCGGCGAGCAGTGAGCGGGCCGCGTCGATGTCGTCCCAGGCACTGACGCCGTATTCGGCCCACGTTTCGGTCTCGCCGTCGTCGGTTTCCCGCTCGTAGCTTCGGACCCGATAGGCCGCTCCCACCCCGTTTCCGTCGCGTTCGACCGAGAAGACGGCAGTGTCATCGTCACGATCGGCCGCGAACGCCAGGAAGTCCTCGCGCGTGAGTTCGCGCACGGCCCACGTTTCCTCCGGCGCGAGTCCCAGACCCCGCAGGTGTTCGCGGGCGTCGCTGTGCGTCCAGTAGCGCCACGCTGCGGCGGGATCGTTCGAGACCGGATCCGGTCCCGACGCGTCCGGGTCCGGTTTCGGATGCGCCATCCTGAACTCGGTCGTCGGCTCGAAGCCGCTCGTTCGCGCCGCGCCGAGCGAGGCGGCGTTCCACGAGAAGATCATGATCCGGCCGACGGTCGCACCCTGCTCGCGGGCCCACTCGAAGCAGGCATCGTTGAGCCGGCCGCTCAGCCCCTGCCGCTGGTAGTCGGGGTTGACACGCATGCCCTGAAACCAGGCTTCGTCGGGCGACACCAGGACGGCCTGGACGATTCCGGCGATGGCGTCGCCGGCGTCGGCGACGAACGTCTTCTTGTGGCTCTCGTCCGGTTCTTCGAGCCAGTCGTGGTAGATTTCCGGAATGTAGTCGCCGCCGCGATCCTCCCAGAGCGTCTCGGTAAAGGCCGCGACGCCCTCGTAGTCGTCGTGCGTCGCTTGCCGTATCTCAATTCCAACAGCCATTTGGGATCACTCCCAGGGAACCGACCGCTCCTGTAGTTCGCCGGCCAGCGAGGTCTGCATCGCTTCTTCGGCGGATTCTTCGTTCGCGAGCGCCCACATCAGTTTGACCTTCGCCGTGCCGGGGAGGGTGTCGCCGGCTTCGATCACGCCGGCGTCGAGGAGGTCGCGGCCGGTATCGTAGACCCGATCGCAGACTCGTCCCTCGAGACACTGACTGGTCATGACGACCGTCGTCCCGTCGTCGATCAATTCCTCGATCCGCGGGATGAGATCGGTGTGGACGTGTCCGAGGCCGGTCCCCTCGATGACCAGTCCCTCCGCGCCCTCGACGACATCGAGGAAGGCGGGGTCCATCCCCGGCGTGAACTTGAGCAGTTCCACGTCGTCCTCGAGTTCAGCGGCGAGTTCGAGTTCTGCCTCGCCGCGTTCCTGGTGGTCGCGGCGGAACGTCACTGCTTCGGCATCGTAGTCGACGGTGCCGAGCGGCTTCGCGCCGATCGTCTCGAAGGCGTCGCGGCGGGAGGTGTGGGTTTTCCGGACGCGGGTCCCGCGGTGGAGGGCACAGGCGTCGTCGGATTCGGAGGCGTGCATGCAGACCAGCACCTCCGCGCAGTCGCTCTTTGCGGCCTCGACGGCAGAGACGGCGTTCATCACGTTGTCCGAGGACGGACGGTCAGCCGAGCGCTGGCTGCCTGTGAAGACGACAGGAACCGGCGTCTCGAGCATGAACGCGAGCGCAGAGGCAGAGTACTGCATCGTGTCGGTGCCGTGCATGACGACGACGCCGTCCGCGCCGGCTTCGATTTCCTCGGACACCGCCTGCGCGAGTTCTTGCCAGATCGGCGGCTCCATGTTCTCCGAGAGGATATTTGCGACGACGCGCCCGCGGTAGTTCGCGCGGCCGGCGAGGTCGGGAACGGCCCGCAGCACGTCCTCGGCGTCGAACTGGGCCGTCACCGCGCCGGTTCGGTAGTCGACCGTCGAGGCGATGGTGCCGCCAGTCGAGATCAGCGAGATCGTCGGCAGATCGTCGTTGAACTCGATTTCGGAGTCCGCACCGGTGCTCTCATCTTCGTCTTCGGTATCGCTCCCACCGATCTCGTAGACGTTTTCGTCGAGGACCTCGCAGTCGGCGTCGTCCCGATCGATGCCGACGTTGTAGCCACCGTCGAGTTTCACCACGAGGTTGTCGTCCGTGCTGGAGGGAAGCAACACGCCTTCGTACGTGCGATCCGCGCGGTCGACGCGAACGCGATCGCCTGGATTCATGCGAAAGCGTTGCGCGTCGGCGGACTTGAAGGCACGCTTTCGATTCCGGCTTATGGTACGAAGTCGGGCGGGCTAGCCAGTCAGGTGATTCCAACGACGACGAGGCCGATGCCGGCCAGCAGGAGTACGGCGGCGATCAGCGCCGTCAGTAGCCGCACCGTCGCGAGCGCATCGTTGGTGAGGTCGAGTCGGGGATAGAAGTGACGGGCTGCGGAGAGCACTCCCAACCCGATCGCGATTGCAATGATCCCGAAAGCAACCAGATCGACGTTCACACTGCTCTCTAGCAGCCGAGCCATGATAAACGTCGTTCGTGCCAAAGCGGACGGTCATCCCCCGAAACCGGATCGGACGAGCGACTGCGCTTTCTCTCGTTTCCCTCGACGGGATAGCTGACAGCGTGGCGAAAAGACCATGGTGCCGGCCGCCCAGTCTTCGGATATGAACGATCGCTCGGACGAGGTGACCGAGCGTCGAGAGTCCCCCTCGACGGACGACCTCCTCTCAGAGACGGAGCAGTTGCTCTCAGACACCGGTTCTGGAACCGGGCCGAATACGAGTACGAGTTCGGGAGACCGGGGACGCGAGCAGGGTGCGATCGACTCGGGGCCCGCTGTCGGGTCCGAGTCGGCCGACGAGTTCGCCCAGCCAGCCACGTCGGCCGAGCCGGCGGATGACCGATCGGACGACTCTCGCCTCGCCGGATTCACGGACCGACTGTCGCCTGGCAAGTACTTCTCGCCGAAGGCGTTTCTCGCGCTGGTAGTGACGCTCGGGGTCGGCCTGTTCGCCGGCGACGCGGTGCTCCCGATCGCCGGCCAGATGATCGGTATCTTCGCGACGGCCTTCCTAGTCGGACTCATCACGTCGAAGCGGCGGTATCTGGAGCTGACCGCTGCGGGTGCCTCGGCCGGCGCAATAACGTCGTTGGACCCAGTCTACGTGGCGCTCGGGGCCGGCCGGACGCTCATCGCGATCGGCGTCGCAATGGGGCTGGTCGCGTCGGTCGCCGGCTACTATTTCGGTCGGGACCTCCGCGACGGCCTCTCGCGAGATGTGACATAGCCGCCGTTCCACCGGGCGTTTGGCCGTAATACTCTCCTTTTCGTGCCCGTTCCCGTGCCCGCGGCGCTCGGTTCTCCGAGACAGAAACGATACCCGTTCGAACCGGCCGTCAGGCGGTCGTTAGCTCCCAGCCGCGTTCGGTTCGGCGGACGAGTCCGTTGTCGGCCATCGATTCCAGCAGTTCGGCGATGACCTCGCGGGGAACGTCCAGTTCCGAACGCAGTTCGCCGACGGATTTCGGCTCCGACCGGATGGTCGCCAGGAGATCCGCGTAGATGCGACTTTCCGGGCCGTCGCCGACGGTTTCGGATATCTGATCGAGGACGTCGTAGAGTTGGCTCTGGACCCATCGCTGGGCGAGCGAGAGTTCGTTTTCGAGCTGTTCGAGTTCTTCGAGCGCCTGCAGGAGGTCACCGAGTTCGTCGAGTTCATCACAGGCGATGTCGAGCGAGAGATGCCGGCAGGTGGTGATGTCGAAGCCGTTGTTGGTCGGATAGGCGCTCTTGCTCGCGAAGCCGTAGGGAGAGACGGTGACTTCGAGGCGAACGTTGCGAGCGATGTGGAAGTACTTGCGCCGTTGGTCGTCGACGCGACTTTCGACCAGTCCGGCCGACTCGAGTTTCCGGAGGTGTTCGATGACCGCCTTGGGGCTCACGCCGAGATATTCGGAGATTTCGGTTACGTAGCAGGGTTTGCGAGCGAGAAGGCGGAGAATCCGCCTCCGGTTCTCGTTTCCCAGCAGATCCAACAAGGCGGCGGAATCCATCGTGGGGCCGTATGGCGTCGCGGCTGAAAAGCGTGTCTGCTCGGGGAAGTTCCGACTGCGTGCGGTCATCCTATCAGCCGCCGATCTGTCACCGCTCGATCGTATCTCGATGCCGACTGCCGACAGCGATGGCCGCTCTCTCGCGGCGTCTGCCGTAGTATTCGGCAGTATCAGTCGTCTGTCGTCGTCTCGGTGGTTGTCGTGTCCGTCTCGCTATCGGCGTCAGTATCAGCGTCCGCTGAACTCGTGTCGTCGGTGGCCGCGCCGTCGGGCGAGCCCGAGTCCGTCTCCGGCGTGGATGGTTCCGCGGCGTCGGTCGGCGGGCCGGTCTGTGCCGGCGAGCCGTTGCCCGGTGGGTCGGAGTTCTCACCCGAATTCCCCGAGTTCTGTTCTTGAGCCGTGCCCCGATTGGACTGGTTTCCCTGTCCGGTTTTGTCGTCGGTTCCCGTCTCGTCAGTGGGCGACCCGGAGCCTGCGTTCTGTGCGGGGGTCGGAGTCGGAGTCGGAGTCGGATTTTGCCCGTGAGTTTGGCTCTGATTTTGGCCGTGTTCCTTGCCGCGATCCTGACCGGCTTCCTGTCCGTTGTTCTCCGGGCTGTTACCCGGGGTAGCCGCCGACGGCTGCCGTCCGGGCGGCTCCGCGGCTCCTGCCGACGCCGACGAGTTCGGCGGGCCGCGGTCAGCAGGCGGACCGTTAGCGACGCCGATGCCGCCGCCCGGATGCTGGTCAATGCCGACTACCTTCTGTGCCGTCGCCGCGATGTCTGGTCCGGCGAGCCTGCTCGCGTTTTGCTGGAGCGTTTCGAAGCGCTCCTCGTCGAGACCGGCGGCAACGCCTTGGCTCTTCGTCCGTTCGATCGAGTGGTTCAGCGACGCGATGGAGACCGTGAGTCTCGTCAGGCGCGCCTCGTATGCGGCCGATGAGAGCGAGTCCTCCTGTTCACGGAGTTCCTCGCGTTCGGCCTCGAGTTCGCCGAGGCGCTGTTCGAACTCGTCGGCGCGGTCGGTGACGAGTGCGGCGCGACGCTCGGTGTCTGCGGCGTGGTACGTGGCGTCGAAGAGGCCGTCGTCGACGCTCGATTGGGCGTCTGCGCTCGTGGTCTGGAGGTAGGTTGCGACGGTCGTGTTTGTGGTTGTATTCGCCGTCTGTGCTTGCGTTTGTCTCTGTATCTGTCCGTGTGATTGTCCCTGTACCTGCGCCTGTAGCCCCCCACTCGGTTCGTTCGCGCCGGCAGCCGACTGGTGGGCGGCCGGCGTTGTGAGGGCGCTCCCTGCAACCGGTGCGATCGCGAGTCCAATAACCGTCAGGAGGACGAGACCGACGATCCGGGTGGCACACATCGTATTCACGTTGGCTCACTCGGACCGTCCTAAAAAGTCGATCTTTCGTTCGAACCGTTCATTACCGATGGTGGGCGGTGAACGGTCGTGAAACGGGACCGCTCGCTCCCGCCCAGCGCCGTTCCCGTTGGTCGATCTCGCGCCGATTTTCAGCCGACAGGAAGACCGTGAACGATGAAACAATCAGTTTCGTGATGACGAGTTCGCGTCGGTATCGATGTTATCGACCAGGTCGCTCGCGAGACCGGTGTATCCGGCTGGTGTCAGTGCCCCGAGTTCAGCGCGCACGTCCGCGTCGACGTCGAGGTCGTCGAACAGGTCCTGGAAGTCCTCGAGCGTGACGGTTTTTCCGCGGGTCAGGGCTTTGACCTGCTCGTAGGCATCCGCTCGGCCCTCACGGCGAAGGATCGTTTGGACCGCCTCGCCGATGATTTCGGGCGTCGATTCGAGGTCTTCGCGCATGACCTGCTCGTTCGGGACGATTTTCGAGAGGCCGGCGGCCGTTTTCGAGTAGCCGATCAGACAGTGGGCGAACGCGGCCCCGATGTTTCGCTTGACGGTCGAGTCCGAGAGGTCTCGCTGGAGCCGCGAGGTCGTGATGTAGTCGCCGAGGAACGAGAGGTCGGCATTCGCCTTCGAGAGATTGCCCTCGCTGTTCTCGAAGTCGATCGGATTGACCTTGTGGGGCATCGTCGAGGAGCCGGTTTCGCCCTCGACGGCCTCCTGCCCGAGATAGCGGTCGGAGACGTACAGCCACACGTCCAGATCGAGATCGAGGAGCACGGTGTTCGCACGCTTGATCGCGTCAAATAGCGTCGCAAGGTCGTCGCAGGGATTGACCTGCGTCGTCAGCCGGGTGAAGTCGAGGCCGAGTCGCTCGATGAACTCGGCGGCGACGGCCTGCCAGTCGACATCGGGGTAGGCGGCGACGTGGGCCGCGTAGGTGCCCGACGCGCCGGCGAGTTTCCCGCGCAACCCGTCGGTCGCCGTGCGGATCTGTCCCGTCGCGCGACCGAGGCGGGCCGCGTAGACGGCCAATTCCTTGCCGAAGGTCGTCGGGGTCGCGGGCTGGCCGTGCGTGCGCGCGAGCATCGGCAGGTCCCGGTGTTCACGAGCCATGTCGGCGAGCGTGTCCTGCACGTCGTACAGCGCCGGCAGCAGGACGTCGTCGACGGCATCGCGGACGAGCAGTCGGTGGGCGAGGTTGTTCACGTCCTCGCTCGTCAGCCCGAAGTGGATCCACGCCGACGCGTCGCTGTCGTCGCCCAGCCGGTAGCGGATGAAGTACTCGACGGCCTTGACGTCGTGATTCGTCGCCTCGAACTCGTCGTGGCCCTCGGTCTCGAGTTTCTTGATCAGGCGGGCGTCCTCCTCGGCGAAGTGTTTGTACAGGCCCCGAAGCTCCTCGCGCTCGTCGAGGCCGAGTTCGAGCGGCGTCGCCTCGAGTTCGGCGAGCGTAACCAGGTACTCGACTTCGACGCGGACGCGAGCGCGCATGAGGGCGGCCTCGCTGGCGTACGGCGAGAGCCGCTCCGTTCGGTTGCCGTAGCGCCCGTCGAGCGGCGAGACCGCATACAGTGCGTCGGTGTCGCTCATCGTGTGAGCGTTTCTATCCCTGTCCAAAAGCGTATCGAAACGATCGTCGGGTTCGTCCACGGGTGTGCATACCTCTCCGGATACTGCTGAGTATATTGCAGAATATACCCACGTATGTGTATATCTAGTGGAGAGAGACCGCAACCACTTTGGCTCTCGCGGGTGGGGTTACACCTATGACGCGAATCGCCGGGATGGCCGGCAACCGAGGGCGTAACCTGTTGAACATCGCCAACCGACGACCGGGCGGCGCTGAACTCGGGGTCGTCCTTACGACCGACGAGGACGCGCCGGTGCTCGAAGCCGCCGCCGAGCGCGGGATTCCGACCGAAGTCGTCCCGCTCGCGGACGATATGACCCGCCGGGAGCACGAGGAGGCCGTGCTCGAGGCGCTCGCGGACTACGAGTTCGACCTGGTCTGTCTGGACGGCTACATGCGCATCCTTTCGGACACGTTCCTCGATGCAGCACCGATGACACTGAACGTCCATCCTTCGCTGCTGCCGTCGTTCCCCGGCACGGACGCCTGGGGCGACGCGCTCGAGGCCGGCGTGTCGGTTACTGGGTGTACGGTCCACGTCGTCACGGACGCGACCGACGAGGAGGGCGACGTGGTCGAGAACGAGGTCGACGGCGGGCCGATCGTCACGCAGGAGCCCGTGCCGATCTACGAGGGCGACGACGCCGAGAGCCTGAAAGAGCGCGTCCTCTACGAGGGCGAGTTCCGCGCATACCCGCGTGCGGTGAAGTGGGCCGCCGAGGGCGTCGTGACCGTCGACCGCGACGCCGGGACGGTATCCGTCGACGCCGACGTGGCGGGTACCGATGGCGACGCCGATGATCACAGCGGCCTACCCGCCCGCCGATTCGTCTCGAACGACCGCGTCGAGACGCTCCGGTACGGGGAGAATCCACACCAGGACGCCGCCGTGTACGCGGACGCCACCTGCGACGAGGCGAGCGTCGTCCACGCCGAACAGCTAAACGAGGGTGCAAAGGCCCTGTCGTACAACAATTACAACGACGCCGACGGCGCGCTCAACCTCATCAAGGAGTTCGACGAGCCCGCGGCCGCGGTCATCAAGCACACGAACCCGGCCGGCTGTGCAACCGCTGGCTCGCTCGCCGAGGCGTACGAGAAGGCGCTCTCGACGGATCCCATGAGCGCCTTCGGCGGCATCGTCGCCCTGAACCGCGAGTGCGACGCCGACACCGCCGAGCAGATCATCGACTCGTTCAAGGAGGTCGTCGTCGCGCCCGGCTACACCGACGACGCGCTCGAGGTCCTCTTCGAGAAGGATAATTTGCGGGTGCTCGACGTTGACGATCTCGTCGAGCGAACCGAACGCTTTACCGAAAAACCACTCGTCGGCGGCCGACTCGTCCAGGAACGCGATCTGCAGTCGATTTCCATCGACGACCTCGAAATCGTCACCGAGCGCTCGCCGACCGACGCCGAACTCGAGTCGATGGTCTTCGCCTGGCAGACGCTCAAACACGTCAAATCCAACGGGATCCTCTTCGCGGACGGGACCGAGACCGTCGGCGTCGGGATGGGCCAGGTTTCCCGCGTCGACGCGGTTCGACTCGCGGCGATGAAGGCGGACGAACACGCCGAGGGCAAGGACGCCGAGGGGGCCGTGATGGCCTCGGACGCGTTCTTCCCGTTCCCGGACGGCATCGAGGAGGCCGCCCAGGCGGGTATCGAGGCCGTCGTCCAGCCGGGCGGGTCCGTCAACGACGACGACGTGATCGAGGCCGCAGACGAGCACGGGATAGCCATGGCGTTTACGGGCAGCCGTAGTTTCCGCCACGACTAACGACGGAACAGGACAGGACAGGACTACCGACCGTCTCCGTCGGCATCGGCCTCGGCCGTTTCGAGCAGGGTCCTACCGGCGTAGACCAAGAGGTAGCTCACGAGGTAGTAGAGCCCACCCAGCGTGAGGACGATAAGCCCCTGTCCGAGAACGGGAACCGCAAACAGCCGTTCGAGACCGAGCGGGTCAAACAACAGCCTCCTGGTCGCGCTGACCGGCACGTAGACGAGCAGCCAGAACACCCATTCGAGTTCGGTGAGCAGGGCGTCCGGAAGCGCGATCGGCTGGCGAAAGGAGAGGCCGGCGAGGACGAGCGGCCCGGTGATGAGAAGGACGAAGACGGTCGTGACGGGCCGGTCGGCCGCCCGCTCCAGGAGGGATTCGAGGCGGGACACGTGGTCGGATTGGCGGGTTGACACTATAGTCATTTTGGAAGACGGTGCACACGAGGTGAACGTCTCAACTGAGAAAACTTACTGTCTTCGAGAACAACGTGTTTCGCATGCCCGATTGGTCACGTTGTCGTCCCTCCCGACGTCGACTCCTGGCGGGGGTGGGGACGGGAGTCTCCGCACTTGCCGTCTGGGGGCTGTCGCCGCTTATTACGAGCGGGTCAGTGCCATCGACGCGCCCGCGTATCGTCGGCCACCGCGGCGCATCCGGACTGGAACCGCCGAACACGGCAGCCGCGATTCAACGCGCCATCGAGCTCGGCGTCGACGGCGTCGAACTCGACGTCCGCCGAACTCGTGACGGCACGCTAATGCTGTTTCACGACCCCGTTTTGGACTGGGATTCGACGGGTCACGGCTGGATTCGAAACACCACCTGGGAGGAGATCCAGGGCGCTCGCATCGACGGCGAACCGCTCATTTCGCTCGCCCGCGCGCTCGAACTCCTCGCCGACACCGACGTGTCGATCTACCTCGAACTGAAAGAAGCGGGCTACACCGATGCCATTCTCGAGATGGCACGCGAGTACGACGTTCTCGACCGGGTCACAGTGATCTCGTTCGAGACTGCGCCGCTCGAGCAAGCACAGACATCTAACGTTCCAACCGGTCTGGTCGGCTCGGTGCCGACATCGGGGCTGGCGGATGATGCCACCGACTGCGGCGCTGGGAGCGTCTTCAGTCACTACGTTCCACGCGCCATCCCGAGATTCCTCGAGACGGCGCGCGAGGCGGGACTCACCGCCGGTGTCTGGAAACTCGTCGACACCAAAGGCAGCGTCCGCGACGCACTGACCACCGAACCCGACGTGTTCGTCACGAACCGGCCGGACTACGCGTTCGAGTTCTTGAACTCGACGCCCCGGAAGGGTGAAAGAGCGGTTTGACCCTGGCGAATCATTATTTGGCGTGCACGTGTCGGGAGCGTATGGATCGACGACAGTTCCTTGCGGTATCGAGCGTCGGTGTTGTGGCGGCGATGGCAGGCTGTGTCGGCAGCGCACTCTCGACCGACGATCCGGCGAACTCGGGCGACGAGACGGGATCGAGCGCGACGGACAACGAGATTACCGTTAGCGCCGAGGGCGAGGTCGAGGCCGAGCCGGATACGGCGACAGTGAGCCTTGGCGTCGAGGCGACCGACGAGTCCGCCGAGGCGGTCAGCGACGAGTTGGCCACGCAGTCCGAACAGCTCCGAGACGCCATCGACGACCTCGGGATTCCGGACGAGAACGTCGAAGAGGGCCGCTATCGGATCAGCCCGTCGGCGGCGGCGAGACGGGAGGAGGGCGTCGACGAGTTCGCCGGAACGCACTCGTACCAGGTGACGATCGACGATGTCGATCGAGTCGGCGAGGTCATCGACGCCGCCGTCTCCGCCGGGGCCGACGATATCGGCCGGGTGAACTTCACGCTACAGGAGGAGACGCGAGCGGCGCTTCGCAAGGATGCGATCGACGACGCGCTGGCGACCGCAGACGAGGAGGCGGCCCACATCGCATCGAATCGGGAGGTCGAACTCGCCGGGACGAAATCGGTGACGACGAACGATGTCCGGGTGAACTCGGTGCGACACGATGTCGAGTTCGCAACCTCGGCGGACGACGGGAATGCGCCGCCGACCGAGATCGACGCCGATCCTGTGACCGTGACGGCGAGTGCGACGGTCGTGTACGCCTTCCAAAACTGAACGCCGCTGTCAGCCGACAGGTTTCGGCTGGCCTAAATCGAATCGTTTTTGACTGATTAGGTCGGCCTAAACCGTATGGACGACCGAAGTGTCACTGGACGGGTGGGGGTCGACCGGAGCCGCCGCCGATTCGTCGCCGCGAGTACGGCACTCGGCGGTGCGGTGTTCGCCGGTTGCATCTCCGGCGGAGACGATCCGTCCGGGAACGGCCAGTCGAACGGCGACGGTCACACCGCAACGTTGCAACCGGTGGGCGACGTTTCGTTCGACACCGTCCCCGAACGCGTCTTCGTCGCCTTCCCGCAGTACGCCGACATGGCCGTCGCACTCGGCCACGGCGATGCCGTCACCACGCTGTTTTCCACCGAGATGTCCGGCACGACGATGAACAAGTTCTACGACCACCTCCCCGGCGTCTCCTTCGACTGGGAGGGCCTCCCGAACCCGCTCGAGGGCGGCCTCCGGAAGGAACAGCTCTACGAACTCGACAGCGACGTTCACTTTCTGGACCCGTCCTACGTCCTGAAACACGACGACTGGACCGAGGACGACATCGACGACATCGCCTCGACCGTCGGGCCGTGGATCGGCAACTTCCACAGCGGCGTCCACAGCGATCCCGCGGACGCCTACGCCGACCAGTACGAGTTCTACACGCTCTGGGAACTGTTCGACCGTGTTGCGGACGTGTTCCAAGAGCGCGAGCGCTACGCGGAACTCAAAGCAGTGTACGACGAACTGCACGATCACATCGCGTCGAACCTTCCGCCGGAAGACGAGCGCCCGACCGCCGCCCGCGTCACGCTCGGCGACGGCCAGTTCTATACCTACCACCTCAACGCACCCGGCTACTGGCAGGCGGATACGCGTCCACTCGCCGCCAACGACGCGCTCGCCGACCGCTCCTGGTCGGGCGACTGGGGTACCGTCGACTACGAGACGATGCTCGACGCCGATCCCGACGTTATCTTACACCTCTGGGGAATCACCTCCCAGTACAGCATCGACAACATCCGCGACGAACTCGAAAGCCATCCCGTCGGAAGCGACCTGACGGCGGTGCAAAACGACCGCGTCGTCGCCGGCGGCATGCGATACCAGGGGCCGCTCATGAACCTCTTCCAACTCGAGATGACGGCCAAGCAGCTCTATCCCGACGAGTTCGGTGCTTGGCCCGGCTACGAGCCCGGGACACCGTACCCGGATATCCCCGAGGACGAACGGCTGTTCGACCGCGAGCGCGTCGCGACGATCGTCCGCGGGGAGTTCTAAACGAAAAGCAGCGCGAGTTCCCCGCCCCACCGTGGGCGGGGGTGAAGCGCGTCACTCCGGCGTATGTTCTGTCTCCTCGATATACCGTTCAACCACTTCCTCCGATACTGCTCCCGTCGTTCCCACGTAGTATCCAACCTTCCAGAATCCACCGCCCCAGAAATACGACTCTCGAATCTCGGGATACCGTTCCAGCAAGTGCTTTCCAGAGTACGACTTGAACTGCCGTGCTACCTCAGCAGGGCTATGTTTCGGGTCTGTTTGCACGAACAGATGAATGTGGTCGTCTGCAATCTCCAACGCCAAAATCTCGTGGCCGAAGTGGTCGGCAGTCTCCGCAAACAACTCTCTCACGTCCTCCTCGACCACACCGAGAACAGAGTGTCTATACTTCGGACACCACACGAAATGATACTTGCAGGAACTAACCGAATGTGCGTGACTGCGGTACTCTTCCATCCCTAATCCCTACATTTATGACAATCTGGAACGATTGTCAATGCATGGGTGAAGAAGCCACGAAGACGATCCAGACGCGGCTCCACATAGCGTCTGGTGAACGATCGTGGCTTCACGACGCCCGCCTCGCCTCTCGCGAGATATTCAACCAAACCATCCGCCTCAAACAACAAGGGTACAATCGCACCGAGATACAGAAGGAGGTTGACCGCGACGACTTCCTACGGAACAACAAGTGCGCGGTCGTCGGCAAAGCCCTCCAAACATGGGACTCCTACCACTCACTCAAAGACTGGTGGGAGAATCAAGACGACCCTGACCGAGGGAAGCCGACGCCGCCGAGTACGGACAAATCTGGTGCCTACCCGCTTGTGATGGCGCACACGGAAGGCTACCGCCTCACCGTGAACGACAACACGAACCGCGTCCAGTTCCGCATCAGCCCGAAACCCTACAAGAAGGTCAAGGGCCATCTTCGCGGTGAGCCGGACGCAATGGACGAACTTCGAGACGCCCTCACGTCGGATGAGGTGGATATAGGGCAGGCCGAACTCCTGTACCGCGATGGCGTGTACTACCTACACGTCACGGTCACACGCGAGTTCGACGTGCCCGAACCCGATACCGTCGATACGGTAGTCGGTGTGGACATCAACGAGCGCAACGTCGCTCTCACCGCCCTCGACCGCGACACGATGCGAACGAAGGGCACGCTCGTCCTTGACTACGGACGGGTGAAGCAGGAACGCCAACGTTACCACACCATTACGAAACGTTGTCAGGAACACGGCAAGACGAGCATCCACCAGAAACTCAGTGACAAAGAAGAGCGATTCACCGAGTGGGTGTTGCACCGTCTTTCCCGTGCTGTCGTAGAGTTCGCAGAGCAGTTCCCGAACCCGGTTATCGTGTTCGAGGATATGAGTGGTATCCGCGAGGAGATGCAGTACGGGTCGTATATGAACCGCCGGTTGCACAAACTGCCGTTCCACAAATTCGAGAGGTTCGTCTCGTACAAGGCGACGTGGCGGGAGATTCCGACGGATACGGTGGACGCTTACTACAACTCACAGACGTGTTCGTGCTGTGGTGAGTGTGGGTATCGGCAGGGTCGGCGGTTCAGGTGTCCGAACGACGAGTGTGACGTCGCGCAAGACCACGCCGACCGGAATGCGTCGGTGAACATCGCGTGGCGTGAGAAGGCGAAACTCGATGGTAACGAATCGAATTACCGGTCTCACAAAACCCAACCACAGGTTCGGTTGGTGCGTCTGTCCGGGTCGGGGCGCGTAAGCCGCCCAACCTCATCCCGCTCGCTTGCCGAGCAGGGAGTGCTAGCACACAGCTGAGGGAACCAACAAAAGCCTCGGGCGCGGTGGCCCGAGGCTGTTTACTGGGCGAATCCGCGTTGGATATCGGCGCCTCGCCGCCGCACTCGATGGCGAAGTGATCCGCGAGCGGGCCGCGGAGATCGAGACCGACGAGTTCTGATACGGAGTGCCGTTCCGAATACGGCGTGATCGTCCTCGTGTCGCCCTCTATCCGGTAGTGTCATAACCGGGGGATCGAATAATTACGCCGTGAAAAAGTCACTAGTTATCGTACTCGCCGTTGCGATACTGGCAACGACCGCGGGGTGTGCGGGCGTCCTCGACGGCGGCAGCACCGACACCGGCGACGGCGCCGACGGAGCGGCAGCAGAGGGAGAGACGGCCGTAAACGAAACGGACAGGACCATCGACTACCCTGACGGAACCGGCGAAACCGGATTCGATGCCGACGAACTCGCGTCTCGACAGGCGGCGATTCTCGAAGACGGTTCGTACACGGTCGACACGTCCGAGACGATCAGCACCGACGCCAGAACGTTCGAAGAGTCGATCGCGCTCGCCGTCGACGGCGAGCGAAAGGTACAGAAAACGAGGCTCCGACACGAATCGTCGACGGAGGAAACCTGGCTCTTCACGGAATCGGCGAACGAAACGCTCGTCCGCCAGACCTTCGACGGAGGCGACCGGTACCGGATCGCGAACGGACCGACGGCTCCCTCGACGAACGAACGGAGCATTCGGCGGGAATTGGAAGCCGTACTGCGAGTTTCGGAGTACGACTTGATCGACATCGAGGAGTCCGACGGGACGACGGTCGTCACCTACGAAGGGACAGAGATGAGTGACGCTCTCGAGCGGATGAATCCGGCGGACGAGTACGACGAGTTCGTCGCAACGGTCTCCGTCTCCGACGACGGCATCGAGCGCTACGCGTACGAGTTGGAGGGGACATCGGCCGGCGCTACCGAAACGATTGCGGTGGAAACATCGTTCTCGAGCGTCGGTGAGACCGAACTCGAGAGACCGGAGTGGGTCGACGAGGGATTCGAGAAAGCCCCCGAGGTGTCGATTTCGACTGACGGCGGAGAAATCATCGAACTCGCGATGGAAGCCGGCGATCCGATACCCGAAGGGTCGACGGTCTCGCTGTCTGCGATCGGCGAGAACTATCGCGGGGCGAGCCTGGACGAGGCGTTCGAACCCGGGGAGACGCTGTCCCTCTCCGTCCGGGACGGCCGACTACGGGCAGGTGTCGACGCGGACCCCGATGCGGGCGATCCCATCGATACGGAGTGGTTCACGGTCACCCTCCGCACCGAGAATCTGCTCACCGCGTACGAGGGCACCTACGAGGAGACGACGGAGTGAACGGCCCTCGGTCGGCGTCGGTTGTCCGTTCCCGTTGGAGTCACGATCGCTTCCGGAGACCACGCAAAACGAATTCGACTCAGTCGTCCGCCGGAACCGCTCGCTGATCCGTTTTCTCGGCCATGCCGAGGACGCTGTCGAAGAACTCGAGGGTGTCTTCCGGCCCGGGATTGGCCTCGGGGTGATACTGACGGGTGATGATGTCGTGTTCGACGCCGTCGAGTCCCTCCGGAGTGTCGTCGTTGACGTTGATCTGCGTGACTTCGAGGTAGTCCCCGGGTTCGTCGACGGTGTAGCCGTGGTTCTGGGTCGTCATGACGACCTGTCCCGACTCGAGGTCGAGGACGGGCTGGTTGACGCCGCGGTGACCGAAGTTCATCTTCGCCGTCGTGCCGCCGAGTGCCTCGGCGACGATCTGCTGGCCGAGGCAGATACCCGCAACGGGCGTGTCCTCGACGAACGCCTCGACGAGTTCAATTGCCTGCTCGTAGTTGGCGGGGTCGCCGGGGCCGTTCGAGATGAACAGGATATCGGGGTCGAGGGCCTCGACATCGGCTGTACTTACATCGTAGGGGAGGACATGAACCGTCGCGTTGCGGTCGAGCAGCGAGTCGACGATCGAGCCCTTCGCGCCGCAGTCGACGAGGGCGACGGTTTCGCCGTCGTTGTCCGCGCCGTAGACGGTGTGGTCGTCGACGCTGACCTGCGCGCCGATGTCGGTGTGGTCGCTCATGGCCTTGCAGGCCTCGAGTTCGGCCAGGGCGTCTTCCTCGGTGACGTTCTCGCCGACGGCGATGCCGCATTTCATCGCGCCGCCGTCGCGGATGTCGGTGACGACGTCTCGCGTGTCGAGGTGGTCGACCGCGGGAACGCCTTCGTCTGCGAGCCAGTCGGCGACGTCGTCAGTGAGTTCCTTTGCGAGCACGGCGCGGGGGTGGACGCGATCGTCCTCGAACCGTTCCGTTCGGACACCGTAGTTGCCGATCAGCGGGTAGGAGAAGGTGAGAATCTGTTCCTCGTAGGACGGATCGGTCAGGCTCTCTTCGTAGCCGGTGTAAGCCGTTGTGAAAACCAGCTCGCCGCGAGCCGTTCCCGAAGCGCGACCACGTCCCTCGAGTACGTGTCCGCCCTCCAGTGCAACGTAGGCTGCTGTCATTACGAACTACGTATTGGATACACCGGCATAAGTGTTGTCTTCGAAACTCAGTTACGAATTTCGTAATCGGTAAGTGCCACTCGTCCGTAGTCACGGATCTCCATGGACGAACTCGATCGAGCGATCCTCGACGTGCTGCGACGGGACTCCCGAACTCCCTACACGGAAATTGCGGACGAGGTCGGGACGAGCGAGGGGACGGTTCGCAATCGCGTCGAACGGATGATGGACGACGAGGTGATCGAACGGTTTACGATCTCGACCCGGACGGGCAACGTCAAGGCGATGATCGAAATCAGCGTCGCGGTCGACGTGGATACGAAAGGCGTCTCAGAGCGCATGGCGGAGTGGGAGGAGGTTGACTTCGTCTGGATGGTTTCGGGCGAGCAGGACGTCGTCCTCGTCGTCGACGCCGCGGACACGCGCGGCGTGAACGATCTCATTACGAAAGCGCGCGATCAGGAGGAGGTCGTCAACACGAAGACGCGGCTGATCCTCGACGAACAGCCCGGCTGATCGGGGTTTGATCGGCGTTCAATCGGCGTCCGCTCACCGTCTGAGCGGAATTCGAGCAGCGTTCGAGCGGAGCGAGAAGGCAGCTTACTCCGTCGACTCCTCACCCGGTGGCGTTCCGACCCCCGGCGTCGGCCGCTCGATCGCGTCGATGACGCGCTTGCGGCGGTGGATGGCCCGGTACCCGCGTCGCACCACTTCATCCAGCGTCGACCGGGAGACCTGGGCCTCGACGCGGCCGTCTCGAATCGCCTCGACGACCGCCTCGGGCGTGAGCCGCTCACTCTCGATGGTCGTGTACGCTCGTCCGACCTCGAACGGATAGTGGGCGTCGCTACCGCCGACGAGTGGCAGGTTGCGTTCCGACGCCAACTTCTCGACCAGCGGACGCGACCGCGGGTGTTTGCCGTTGACCTCGATGGCGTCGAAGGGAACGTCCGTGAGTTCGCGGACGGTGCTGTTTCGAAACGGGTGTGCGACGATCGCGGCACAGTCGTGATCGTGGGCCAGCGCGACCGTCTCCGCCGGGGACAGCGCCCCCGGTTTCGTCTCCGCCGGCGGATCGGGGCCGACGACGAGGACGTGACCGCGATCGGTCGTGATCTCGATTCCGGGCAGGGTGATCGCGTCCACGGCGGGATTTAGGTCGGTGTAGTAGTCGTGATTCGTCGTCGCGACGCCGTCGAGCCCGCGTCTCGCGGCTATCTCGGTGAGCACTCGTGCACCAAGCGGGTCGAATCGATCACCGAGAGACCGGTGACCGTGAAAGAATCGCGTGTGCGCGTGGAGATCGACGAGATACACACGAAGGCAAACGCCGGCCAGACTCTTTTGCGCTCGGCCGGCATACGGTGGGGTATGCACTCGGAGGGCCGAGACAGCGACAGCGATCCCCGCCGCGTCCTCGTTCTCAATCCCGTCAGCGGCAGCCAGGATCACGTCGACGATATCGTCGAACTGGCGGCCAACTACGGGCTGACGGTCCGACAGACCGAGGAAGCCGGGGATGCGATGCGGTTCGCCCGCGACGCCGCACCCGAGGCGAACCTGATCGCCGCCGCCGGCGGCGACGGAACCGTCAACGAAGTCGTCAACGGGATCGCGGCCGCGGACGAACTCGAGACGACGACGCTCGCCGTCGTTCCCGCCGGCACCGGCAACAACTTCGCGACGAACATCGGCATCACCGGCCTCGAACACAGTTTCGAGGTGCTCGAAACCGGCCGACGACGACGGATCGACCTCGGCGTCGCGAACGACCGCGCGTTCGTCAACTCCTGCGTCGGCGGTGTGACCGCCGAAGCCAGCAGCGAGACGACGCCGGACGGCAAACGGGCGCTCGGCGTCCTCGCATACGTCAAAAACACCGTCGCGACGGTCGCGGACTTCGACTCGCTCTCGCTGCGGGTCGAGACGGCCGAGGGACCGAACGGCGAGGCTGCCCAGTCCTGGACCGGCGACGCGATGTTCGTCCTCATCGGCAACTGCCGTCGATTCACCGGCACGCGCACCGCGCAAGCACACGTCGAAGACGAACTCTTCGAGGTCACGATCGTCGAAGACGCCTCGCCGGGTCGATTGGTCGGCGACGCCGCCCTCGAAGGACTGTTCGACCGCGAGAGCGCACACATCATCCGCCGACGAACGCCGTCGCTCACCGTCGAAAGCCTCGAAGACTCCATCGAATACAGTCTCGACGGCGAAATGCTCGAAACGGAGACGCTACGGCTCAAAGTGAACTCGCAGCCGCTCGAAGTCGCCGTCGGAGAGAGTTATCAAGAGAATCCCGACGCGGACGAAGGGTGGCCGCTCGAACCGACGCACTAGGCGAGCACCGAGTTCAGTTCAGACGGTCGAGTTCTGTGGTCCAGGTCCCACGGGGCCAGTAGCAGGCGCTCCTTCCCGTCGTTCAGCGGTAGATATAAGTCACTACCAATCAACAATTAGGACGGAAGCCACATCGGACATGAAAGTGTCCCGGATGTTGGAGCATCCGAGACGTGGCTTCCACCCCGCAAGGGTCAAAGCCATGATTGCGTACATTCTCACGGGATATAAACATCCCGCACGACTGACGGATCGGTATCCCAAGCGAGCAGCGGCTCTTACAGGCGGTCTCGGGAACGCGCCGAGGTGTTCGACTGCGTGACCGACGACGGTGACGCCGCACGCAACGCGACTAGCGACGGCACCGGCGAAACGGGCGGGATGGACACCGCCGGCACCGATACCGGCGAGACGGACGACGCGGAATCCCTCGGGCCGGAGGTGTCCATGACGGACCCCGACAATACGGACCCCGACAATGCGGACCCCGGCGACACGACGGACGGTTCAGAATCCCCGTTTCCGCGCTGTCCCCGCTGTAACACGCCCATCGTCCAGCGGACCATGATCGGGCCAGGCGAAGCCATCGCCGGTCCCTGCGGCTGTCGCGTCGCCCCCCGCGTCGGCACGCGCTCACAATCGGACTCCGACGACTGAGCCACCGCACGCCGAGTTCAGTTCACCTGCACTTGGGTCGCGGCGGCCAGCCGAGTTGGCGGAGGTGTGCGAGCGGATCACCGCGGTCCGTCCGCCACTACCACCACCATCACCACCACCATCGAAACCACACCACCACCGCCCAACTCGGGCCGTACCCGCGACACCGACTCCAACGGTGAACTCGTCGCACGCCTGAGCAGACTGGACAGATTCTCGGACCGTACCGATTCTCACAGGCTATCTCTATGCGGTTGGCTCTCGTAGTACGGGTAACGAACAAGCCCATGCCTCCCGATACCCAGCAGTACAGAGTTATTGGCCGTCACTTCGGCCACCCAGTGGGGACAGAAACGCAAGCAGACCCTTCCGGGGACCCCGAACGAACTGCTGTTCCTCTCGTCGACAGCGCTGCCACAATTTCGCCGTTGTCTGGACGAGGCCGACAACCGTGACGGACCCCGTTGATGCGGGCGCAAGTACGCAGGTCACCATGGTTATCGACGCCCCGCGAGAGGAGGTTTACCGAGCGTTCCTCGATCCCGACGCGGTGGCGACGTGGCTGCCACCGGACGGTATGGACGGCCACGTCCACTACTTCGATCCGCGGGAGGGCGGCGAGTTCAGAATCTCGCTCACGTACCGGGATCCCCGGAACGATTCGCCTGGGGGTGGGGGTGGGAAGACCGCCGACGATACGGATACGCACCGCGGACGGTTCGTCGCGCTGGTGCCCCACGAGAAAATCGTGGAGACCATCGAGTTCGAAACGACGGACCAGCGATTTGCAGGCGAGATGAGAGTCACCGTGTCTCTAGAGGAGACCGACGAGGGAACTGCAGTCACGTACCGCTGTGAGAACATCCCGCAAGGTATTCGCCTCGAAGACAACGAAGCCGGGAACCGATCATCCGTACGGAACCTGGCTGAACTCGTCGAGTGAATCGCTGTCTCTCGTGCGGAACAGTCGCTGCTCTTTACCGGTTACATACTCTGGGCCGCGGTTAGAGTCCGGTAAATCGCGTATCTGTTAGCAGAACACGAGAAAGACGTATTATTTTCCACGAACACTATTTTGTAGGATAAAGTACTTGTTAGGTGAGGATCATTCTAGAGTGTATGTGTCCGCCACTATCTCGTCGGAAGCTACTCGCCGGTGGTTCTATTGCTGGTCTCAGTACTCTCGCTGGCTGCCAAGGGGTAGTGAGCCCGTTGACCCAGCGTACACCGGATGAAAGCGAGGCTAACGGGGGCGGCGAATCACTCGGACTCGCCTACTCAGAAAGCCGTCCATCGTTCCCAAGCGAGGAGGAGACTCACAGCGGATGGGTTCACATCGTCAGTCACGGTGAATCAGCAGATTTGACGTTTGATGTCCGGCTATGTAGCGAATTAGGAGACGTTGAACCGGAGCTGACCAATGCTATTTCGAATGACTACGTCTTGAGATTTACTGTGAGTGGTAAATTCAGTAGCGGCACGTCGTCCAATGAACCGACCGGTGATTCGGAGTGCAGTTCCGTGACTCACCTTGTCGGTGGTGCAAATGTTCCGAACGACTGGGAATCGCTCACCGTCGCAGTGAACAACGATGAAATCCAAACGATTGAGCGGTCAGGATCGACGCCGGAACTCCGTCCGCTTCCGGACCCAGTACGTCCTCGATAGTCACACGCACACCGTTCCGAGCGATTCTAACGGGTAGTCTGCCGGAACGACCTGTTCTCCAGTGTCTAAACCGGCCTATCCCTGCACCCAGCATGCGATTCTATACGTCGGATCGGTAGATCAGCACCCGGCGTGCTCATCGTCCACTGACACCGAATTGATTCTCAATACCAGAACTAACGATACATGTGTCTGATCTACTGTCCTCTTCCGCAGTGTAACTCGTTCTCCGAGTTCAGCGATGCCGCTACCGGACGACCAAAAGCCGATACTGGTTTCACGACCCTCTGCAATGATGCAGACATGACTACGCCGCGGGACGACGACTTGCAGCACGAAAACGCCGGCCAGGACGTCATCGCCGTCGACGCCGACGACACCGAACTCGAACTCGTCAACCGACTCGAGGCCCACACCGGCGACGGCATTCGCCACCGGGCGTTTACCGCCCTCGTCTTCGACGACGAAGGCAACGTCCTGCTGGCCCAGCGCGCCCCCGACAAACGCCTCTGGGGCACCTACTGGGACGGCACCGTCGCCTCCCACCCCGTTGACGGCCAGAGCCAGGTCGAGGCCACTCGCCAGCGACTCGAAGAAGAACTCGGCATCACCCCCGACCAGTACGACGACCTGCGCCTGACCGACCGCTTCGAGTACAAACGCTACTTCGAAACCGCCGGCGTCGAGCACGAAGTCTGTGCCGTCCTCAAACTCACCCTGTCCAATCACGAACTCGAGCCGAACGAGGACGAGGTCGCCGGCCTGCTGTGGGTCCCCTACGAGCGGCTACACTCGAATCCCGAGTGGTACCGCCAGCTCCGGCTCTGTCCGTGGTTCGAAATCGCGATGCGTCGGGACGTGCGCTGAGACACCCGAGTTCACTAGCCACCACTGTGTCGTTCCCGCCTTTCTGCGCCGCTGTCGTTTTCACCAACAGGATCGGCTTCGTCGCGAGCCGTCCCACCGGTATCAGCCGCTACCGGCCGGTCGAGCCGACCCGAACGGACGACGACGGTGTCGGCCACCCGATCCCCGACGCGCTGGCCGGACGGCGAGACGGCTGCTGCAAGGACGCCAACGGCGTACAGCAGGGGCGGAACCCCGAGACCGTCGACGTACCGCAGGAGGTTCCGCACCGCACTGGCCCTGAGCGTACACGGCTCCCCCTCGGCCGTGGTGACCATCAGCGAGCGGGCGACCTTCCCGGGCGTGCGACTGTACCGCCACTCGAAGACGAACGTATAGGTGAGGTTGACCGGGACGAGCACCCCGAGCGAAAGTGCGACCGCGATCGGTCCGTGCGGATCCAGCACGGGTACCCCCGAGAGGACGACGTAGCTGATCGGCGCGACGAGCAATACGTAACAGAGCCCGAGATCGATGCCCGCCGCCAGCGCTCGATCCGCCAGAAGCTGTCGCCCCGCAGTTTCCGGGTTCGCCCGCGGCGGCCGTGAACTCGGCCAGATTTCCGGTACCCGCATTTGATCACCGAACTCGAGAGTGACACTCGCCGATCACGGGAATCACCAGCCGCCGGTCAGTTCCTTGCCCTCCGCGAGCCGCTCCTCGGCCTGCCCTTTCGCTTCCGCGAGCGCGTCCTCGATGGCCGCATCCCCGACGATAATCTGGTTCATCATGTCCGCGTAGTGGTAGCCGCTGAGGCCGTACTGCTCCGCCCCCGTCGTCGGGCTCTCTTCCGTGTTCTGGCCGTACATCGGGACGATCTCCTCCTGGATCTGCCGGTTGAGTTCGAGATGCTCCGGCCACGCCTGAAAGTACTCGAGGTTCGCGTAGGCGTCCGACGTGACCACGTCGTCGTAGGCCGGCAACAGCCGCATCGGCTCCTGCTCGAACAGCGACGCCGTCCGCTCGATCGAGTCCGCGTACAGCCACTCGATGAACTCGTTCGCGCCAGCAGGATTGGTGCCGCCCTCGAACACCATGTAGCCGTTCCCCGTCGGCAACGTCATGTACGACTCCTCCAGTGGAATGTCGTTTCGCGGCAGCGGTGCAACCGCCGTATTCTCCGCGATGTGATCGACGCCCTCGGCCGCGGCGACGCCCGCCGCCCAGCCGTTGACGTGGTACATCTGTCCGACCCGGCCCTGCACCCACTGTTCGAGGGATGTCCCCCAGTTCAGGCCCGATGGGTCCGGCGAGTACTGCGCGAGTTCAGTGAGGTATTCGAGCGCTTCGATGGCTTCGTCTTCAGGGACCCAGACCTCGACGTCGCCGTCTGCCATTCGGTGGGTGTCGACGCCGTTCTGGTAGAGAAACATCCAGAACAGTTCGCGACTCTGGCCGACGACCCCCGCTTGCGTCGCGAAACCGCGGGCGGTATCGAACTCGTCGGAGTCGTCGATGGCTTCGGCGTTGTCGACGAGTTCGTCCCAGGTTTCGGGGACCTCGAGCCCGAGGGCGTCGTAGATGTCCTCCCGGTAGACGAGGACGTTGGTGTAGCCGCCGTGGGAGACGTGGAAGGTGTCGCCCTGGCTGACGACGCCTTCCTCGTCCTCGAAGGTCTCGACGTTGATGTCGCCGTTTACGTCCTCGACGGCTTCGAGGGTGTCAGTCATGGGCTGGAGCATTCCCTGGGCCCAGATGTCGGCGGCGGTGTAGAACGTTTCGACGTGGATGTCGGGCGGGTCGTTGGCCTGGATCAGGTTCATCAGGCGCTCTTCGCTGTCGCCCTGAAATCCCGCGTACTCCGGGTTGACGGTGTGATCCGTTTCGTCCTCGAACGCCGGAATGAGATCGTCCTCCCACCGATCCTGCCAGGATTCCGTGCTGTAGTCGGTGTAGAAGTGAATCCCGTCGTCATTGCCGCTCCCCCCGAGACACCCAGCGAGTGCTGCTGCGGCGCTCGCTCCTGTCGCACCCAGTATCCGTCGTCGCGAGTGTCGGTGTTCTCTGCTCACGTGGTATGATACCAAGTTTCAATATATTACTCTTTGGGTTAGCAGAGTAATGACTAACGGGACATACTACTAACGATCTAGTTATTTATAGGAGATTACTAGAACGACGGTTAGAATGAATGTGTTTCTAGGAACCGGTGGTAGAGTTCACAGTGGAACTGACAGGCAGTATCACAGGAATTGATGTGCGGATCGTCCTTTACCAGTATTTTTCCCGTCTATAAAATTGTTACCAGCGGTTCCTTTCTTACATATATTCGCTACCATATATTGGCAATAATTGGAAAACCGTGAGCAACCGGTCGAAGCGTTTAATAGCAGATGGGGAGATGGGTGGTAACACATGGCAAGTGAATCGGTCGAATCGACAGCCACCGCCGACCGCCGATCCGTGCGGGGGCGGCTTGGCCTCGATGGGGAAGCACTCCGGGGCTGGGCGACGGTTGCCCCGGTGATTCTGTTGTACCTGTTCGTGGCCGTCACGCCGATCGCGTTCGCGATCTACGCGTCGCTGTTCGAGGTCCCGCTCTTGAACCCCAACTGGACGTTCACGGGGCTCTCGAACTACGTCGAGGTGCTGACGATGAACTCGTTCTGGTCGTCACTGTGGCTCGGCGCGCTGTTTATGGTCGGCAGTACCGTCGTCCAGTTGCTCGTCGGACTCTGGATCGCGCTCGTCCTGAACCAGCTCGATCGCGGCCAGCGGTTTCTGACCGCCGTCGCGTTCACCGCGTATCTCGTCCCAACCGTGATCGTCGTCCTTGTCGCGCTGTTCATGTTCGACGTCGAGGTCGGCGTGCTCCACATCGCCGGCTCGACCCTCGGGCTGTGGGGCGAACGCACCTTCGCGCTCGGTGACCAGACGTGGGCGATGCCGCTAGTCGTCCTCATCGGTTCGTGGAAGTTTTCGATCTTCGTCACGATCTTCACGCTCGCGCAGTTGCGCGCGATTCCCGATCGATTCTACGAGGCCGCCAAGATCTGTGGCGCGTCCCGCTGGGAGATGTTCCGCGACATCACGCTTCCGCGGATCACCGGCGTCCTCCTGATCGCCGTGCTCTTGCGCGCGGTCTTCATGTTCAACAAGTTCGACATCATCTGGATGCTGACGGAGGGCGGCCCGGCCGGCGCGACGACGACGCTGCCGATTCTCGCCTACCGAACCGCCTTCCTGCACAACGACTACGGCGTCGCGAACGCCATGGCGGTGGTCATGTTCGTCTTCCTCGCGATCGGGGCCTACTGCTACTTCCGGGCGTTCGACCCGACTGCGGAGGTGGACACATGAGCACCCCGACGGAGACGGAGACACCGTCAGAAACAGAGACAGAAGGCAGGACGCGACTGTCCTACGAGACGCGCGATCGCCTCTATCACCTCGCGCTGTACGGCAGCGCCGCGTTGTTCTCGGCCGTCATCCTGTTTCCGATCTACTGGATGATCCAGAACGCCTTCACCGACAGTCAGACCGTCATCACCGAGTTCAGCTGGCTGCCCTCGCCCGAGACGGTGACGCTCGATAACTTTAGCGTACTAGCCGCCGGTGCGGTGCCGAGGTACGTCATCAATACGATCGTCGTCACCGCGGGAACGATCGTCGTGGTCGTCGCCGTTTCGCTCGTCGCCGGCTACGGCATGGCGCGGTTCCGATTCCGGTACAAGCAGTCCTTCGCCCAGTTCCTGTTGCTCGGCTACATGTTCAGTCCGATCGTGCTCGGCCTGCCGCTGTACCTCATCTGGTCCGAAATCGGGCTGTTGAACGCCCAGATCGGCCTCGTTATCGCGCTCTCGTCCATCTCGATGCCCTTTGCGGTCTGGCTCATGTGGAAGTACATCCAGACCATCCCGGAGTCGATGGAGGAGAGCGCCTGGATCGCCGGGGCCTCGCGCTGGCGAACGTTCTGGGACGTGGTCGTCCCGCAGACGAAACCCGCGATCGTCGCCTGCGCGCTGTTCGCGTTCGCGATCGCGTGGAACGACTTCACGTTCGCCCAGATCCTGCTGCCGAGCCAGGAGTCGACCACGTTCGCGCCGGGCATCATGCGACTCATCGATCAGGGCGGGTACACCTCCTGGGGCGACATCATGGCCGTGTCACTCCTGATGACCGTCCCGCCGCTGCTGTTCGCGTACTTCCTGCAGGAGTACCTGCTGAAGGGGTTCGAAGTTCGCACGCGATAGCGACCGTAGCCCGTTCGAGCACCGAATTCACACGACAGCGACACAAACTCACGATACACGACTCACAACTCACACACGCGCACCATACACACAACCATACCATCCACTACCCAGACAATGACCGTCCACATCGACAACATGACCCGGGTGTTCGACTCCCCGAACGCCGATCGCATCGTCGCCGTCGACGAACTCTCGCTGACCATCGAGGACGGCGAGTTCCTCACGCTCGTCGGCCCGTCGGGCTGTGGCAAGACCACGACGCTTCGCTGTGTCGCCGGCCTCGACACGCCGACCGCCGGTACCATCCGCGTTGGCGACCGCGACGTAACCGAACTCCCACCACAGCAACGCGATGTCGCCCTGCTCTTTCAGGACATCGCGCTCTACCCGCACATGAGCGTCCGCGAGAACATGGAATACGGCCTCAAAATCGCCGGCGTTCCCGAAGACGAACGCCGCGAACACGTCGCGGAGGCCGCGGCCCTCCTCCAGATCGGCGACCAACTCGACAAGATGCCCGCCTCGCTCTCTGGCGGCCAGCAACAGCGGGTCGCACTCGGCCGGTCACTCGTTCGAGATCCCTCAGTGTTCCTCTTCGACGAGCCCATGAGCGATCTGGACGCCAAACTCAAACGCGAACTCCGACCGGTCGTCCAGCGGATCACCGACGAAATCGGCTGTCCCGTCCTCTACGTCACCCACGATCAGGAGGAAGCGATGACGATGTCCGACCGAATCGCCATCATGGACGACGGCGAACTCCAGCAAGCCGGCTCGCCCAAGGAAGTCTACTCCGAACCCACCAACGACTTCGTCGGCGAGTTCATCGGCCAGCCGGCGATGGAGTTCTTCGACGGCCGCGTCGAATCGGCAAACGGCACTGCAGCCGTCTCCATGGGCGACCACACCGTCTCGCTCCCCGCGACCGCCGCCGAACTCGAGGGGTACGTCGACAGTCCGGTTCGCGTCGGCGTTCGGCCCCAGCAGATCGGTATCGGTGATCCAGCCGCGGGAATCGAAGCCGAGCACGTTCTCGATGAGCCCCTGGGCGACGAAACGCACAGCATCTTCGAGACCGAATTCGGCGACGTGACCGTCGTCACGCACGCGGATTTCGACGGTGACGGCGATACCGACTATGGGCTAGTTCTCGACGAATCGGCGACGCAGTTGTTCGATCCGGACTCCGGTGTCAGGATCCACTAACCTTCAAGAAGTCTCACTGGATCGGTCGTTCTGCCCGCACGCTGCGCTTGAGACGGTCGCCCGGGCCGGTTCACGAGGGCGATTTCGTCGCTCAGCTTTCCCCGTGCTATCGTGATCGGCAGTCGACCGTAGCTGATATATGATACCACGTGACAAACTTTATGAGCGCATCCATCGTAGTGTCGGGTAAGGATCGACGAAATCGATCCAGTATCGCAATGAGTACCCCACCATCGGAAACCGAACGCCACGAGGTCACGCTCTCCAGAGAGGAAGAATGGGTCGTCCACCATTCACTGGTGGCACGCGTCGACGAGGCCCTCGATGAGGACACGTCACCACCATCGCAGCTCCTCACACTGGTCGAACTGGTCGAATCGAGCGACAACACCGGTCGATTCACCCAGTCACAGCTCCAACGACTCAGCACACTCCTAACCGACTATCTCGACCGCGAGGAAACGCCGTCCCGGGATATCGAGTTCGGCCGCTCGGCGATCGATGAACTCGACGGGGTACTCGAGACACAGGAATAACGCCGGTCGCTGCTTGCTGATCGCCGTTTTTCATCGATACTACATAAAACGCAGTTCAGGCAGACGCACGTCAGGGACGCGTCGTCGCCCACACCGCCGTCAACGCGAGCAACGCCGCCGGCAGCAGCGGCAAGATCAACAGCGCCACGAAGTAGTTTAGATGCGGCGGCCACAGCAAAATTGACAGCGGCGCCACGACGAACGCGAGCACGATTGCCCCCACGAGAACCCACCCGCGCCAGTCGAACTCGCGCTCGGCCGTCGCCGGATGGCGGGGCGCGTCGGTCCAGTCCCCGTCGGAGTCGCCCTCGGCAGTTTCGGTCTCTGCCCCACGGCCGTCCGGCCCGTCGAACGCCGCAGGGTCGTGAACGTAGCCGCCGTCGTCGCTCGAGGTCACACGTATCGGTTTCGACTCCGTGATGAAAGCACTCACGGTTCGTGATTTTGCGGTCTCGAGTTCACACTGAATCGTTTGCTCGGTGCTGTTCGCGTCGCCGTATCGGGTACCGGCTCACACGGACTGCTGTCGGTCAGTTCCGGCGCAACCGCGAACCGTCCTGGGGTTGCGCCTGGAAATCGGTACAGCAGACCGTCTCAGAGTTCGCTATCCGGTCGGACGACGACCTTGCCGAACCCTTCGCGGCCTTCGATAATCTCGTGTGCGCGGGCGGTTTCGCTCATCGGCAGCACTTCTCGAACTGCAGGGGTGAAGGTGCCGTCCCAGACGAGTTCCATCACGTCGTCGACCTGGCCGGGAGTGCCCATCGTCGAGCCGATGATCTGGAGTTGGTTCCAGAAGATGCGCGGAATGTCGGTTTCGGGGTTGCCGCCGGCAGTGCCCCCGCAGGTGACGAGGCGGCCGTTCTTCGCGAGGCTCTTGATCGAATCGCGCCAGGTGCCGGCCCCGATGTAGTCGACGACGACGTCGACCCCGCGGTTGCCGGTCTCGCTGCGGACCCACTCCGCGAAGTTCTGTTTCTCGTAGTTGACCACGTGATCGGCGCCGTGTTCGCGGGCGTAGTCGAGTTTGTCTTCGGTGCTGCCGGTGGCGTACACCTCCGCGCCCGCGTAGTCTGCGATTTGGAGGGCGGCGTGACCGACGCCGCCGCTGGCTCCGAGGACGAGCACTTTCTCGCCGGCTTCGATGTCTGCGCGGTCGATCAGTAGCCGCCAAGCGGTCTGGAAGACGAGCGACGACGCGCCGGCGGTGATCCAGTCGACGTGTTCCGGGACCGGGATCAGGTTGTCCGCGGGAACCGCGGCGTACTCCGAGTGAACGCCGGTGACGTGCTCGCCCAGCAGGTGGAAGTTGACACACAGCGTCGGGTCGCCGCTGCGACAGAACTCGCAGTCGCCGCAGCTGACGCCCGCCGTGACCGCGACGCGGTCGCCCGGTTCGAATCGCGTAACGTCTTCCCCGGTGGCTTCGACGACACCTGCGGCGTCACTGCCGGGGACGTGGGGTAGTTCGAGGTCGAGCGTCGGCAGCCCGCGGCGAACCCACACGTCGAGGTGGTTGAGCGCGCCGGCTTTCACGTCGACGAGCACCTCGTCGCGGCCGATTTCGGGGTCGGGATACTCGCCGTACTCGATGACATCCGTCCCGCCGTGTGCCGTGATTTTGACTGCCTGCATACACACAGGTTGACCCAAACACCGGCATAACAGTTGTGACTACGTTCAGTAGGACCGTTATCACGGCGAGGACACAGTGACATGACTCGTCGACTGCTTCGAGTTCTGCCGGCAGGCTGTCGAGCCAGTCAGTGACGACAGCATTTCCCACTACCGATAACTGTGGATGGCCCCGATAGTACGAGCAACTAGCGTTTTACCCGCCGCCGGTCAAGTCGACGTATGAACGAGTCGACCGAGTCGGACCCGGACACAGCAGCCGGCAGCACAGAAACAGCCACTGAATCGAGTTCTCGAGAGCACACCAACCCACTCAGCGTGGGGATCGTCACGATTGCCGACGATCGAACGCTCGAATCCGATCCCGCCGGTGAGGTTCTCAACGACGAGTTCACCCAGGCGGGGCACGAGGTTGCGATGCGAGAGCACGTAAGTCCGGATCACGACAAGGTCCAATCGATCGTCTCGCGGGTGATCGACCGCGACGACGTCGATGTCGTGGTGACCGCCGGCGGAACGAGTGTCGAACCCAGTGACCAGACGATCGAGGCAGTGACGCCGCTTCTCGAGAAGCGCCTGGAGACGTTTTCCGAACTGCTGACGACGATCCTCTACGAGGCAAACGGAACTCGCGCGCTCGCAGCCCGAACGACCGCCGGCGTAACCGACGGCCGCTCGATTTTTTGTCTGCCCGGAAACGCTGATGCGGTGCGGCTTGCAGCCACGGAACTCATCGTTCCCGAGTGCCGCCATCTCGCTGAACTCGCTCGGCCGGCGGAGCCGGCGGATGATTCGACCGCCGCCGAGGGCGCGAACAGGAGTGACAATGAAGGCGAGGACACAAGAGAGGGCGAAGACGAGAGGACGGCAAACGGAGAGCACCCGGGAACGGACGAGAGCATCCAAGAAATCGATGGTGACGTTCAATGACGGACCGGGAGCAAGGGTCACTCTCGAAAGAAGCCGTCCGCGAGCGCGTCTGGGACGACTTAGAAGACAGCGGCGTCGCCCGATTCCCGTTTCCGCCACACGGTCGCATTCCCAACTTCGAAAACGCGGCGGCGGCCGCCGCGCGCCTGGCCGACCAACCCGAGTGGCGGGCGGCGACGACGATCAAGGCCAACCCCGACGCGCCGCAGTTGCCGGTCCGCCGCCGAGCCCTCCGGGACGGCAAAACGGTCTACATGGCCGTCCCTCGGCTCCGCGACGAAAAGTGCTTCCTGAAGCTCGACCCCGACGAACTGGAAGACTACGACGCGGCCACCACCGTCTCCGGCTCGGCCGACCACGGCGAGCAGGTCGGTCCGGCGGCCGTCGACGAAATCGACCTGATCGTCTCCGGAAGCGTCGCCGTTTGCGTCGACCCCACGCCCGTCTCCACCGACGACGATTCCGGCAGCGTAGACGGCGGCCGGATCGGCAAGGGCGAGGGCTACAGCGATCTCGAGTTCGCAATCCTCACCGAACTCGAACTCGTCGACGAGGAGACGCCCGTTGCGACGACGGTTCACGAGCGCCAACTCCTCGCCGGTGACGACGCTGCAGCGATCAGCTTCGACGAGCACGACGTGCCGATGGATCTGATCGTCACGCCGGAGCGAGTGCGACGGCCAGCGGGGCAGGAAGGCGAGAACGAGTCTGAAAACGGAACTCGTGCTGAACGGCCGGACGGTATCGATTGGAGCCTGCTCTCTGCCGAGCGACGCGAAGCGATGCCGGTCCTTGATCGGTTGGCAGAACAGCGCTAAGGGAAGCTAAACCGAAATTCACTCGTGGCCTACTAAGGACTGGTCGATAGTCTAGCCGAGAATGAATCCTGAAGGACTCGGGACGAAAGACGCCCCGAGTACAGGTGCCAGAGCCGCAGTTGCCCGCGGGCTGGTGCAGTTCCCACGGGACAGCGATTGCGGTGTGGCAATGGTGGGGGGAAGGGTGCTGTGGTGGGATTGCTGGAAGTCACGGGAGTCGTGGGTGCCTCGGGTGAGGTGTACCCGTCGACCTCCACCTGTCTCTATTGGCGGGACCTACTTGAACCGGGGTGATGGTCCACTGCTCTTGTGCCGGATTTTCCCGAGTTTAACCCGGATTTAATCGCTCAATATGAGCATTAGAACCGTTTAAAGGTGTGAATCCGGTCTTGCTGGTCAATTTGGCGGTAGCAGGCTCGTGGGTGGCAGAAATTGCCGGAATAACCGTCGAAGGGTCGCGGGATGCTCCCGCCTATTCGGCGAGTTCATCCGCGACGATGTCGGGCGACATGAGGCGGGGATCGATCGCCAGGTCGAGTTGGCCCTTGACGAACTCGGGGACGGTCCGGCGGGCGTAGGTAACGGTCCGCAGGTCGTCGGTGAGATCGCAGACGATCGGAATCGTCGTCGCCTGGTCAATGTCGGTCAGGACGTAGAGGTCGGCTTCGACGATACCGGCCTCCTCTAATTGCGGGCGCGAGATGACGCCGCCGAGTCTGGTGACGGTGACGCCTTCGGCTTCGAGCGCGTCGGCGAGACCGTCCTCGTCGGGGCCGGCGACGATTGCGTGCGGGCCTTTGTCTGGATCTGTCTCAGCGTCTGTGTCACTCATTCGTACTCGATCGTTGCCGGTGGCTTGTGGGTCACGTCGTAGACGACGCGCGCCACGTTGTCGTTCTGGCCGGTGATCCGGGACTGGATGCGCTGGAGTGTCTCCCAGTCGATTTCCTGTGCGCGGGCGGTCATTCCGTCGCGGGATTCGACCGACCGGACGGAGACGACCCAGCCGTGAACGCGGTTGTCGCCCTTGACGCCCGTGGCTTTGCCGATCACGGCGGCCAGCGCTTGCCACGGGTCGTACTCCTCGAGTTCGTCTTCGACGACGTGGCAGGCGTGGCGTGCGACCTCGAGTTTTTCGTCGGTGACTTCGCCGATGACCCGCACTGCGAGGCCGGGGCCGGGGAACGGCATCCGTTCGGCGACGACCTCCTCTAAGTCGAGGTGACGGGCAACGTCGCGGACCTCGTCTTTGTAGAGGTCGCGAACGGGTTCGACGATGCCGTCGAAGTCGACGACGTCGGGGAGCCCGCCGACGTTGTGGTGGGATTTGATGCCGCCCTCGCTTTCGATGCGGTCGGGGTAGATCGTCCCCTGGACGAGGTAGTCGGCGTCGGCTTCCGTCGCCTCGCGTTCGAACTCGCGGATGAACTGCTCGCCGATGATTTCGCGCTTTGCTTCGGGGTCCGTCACGCCGGCGAGTGCGTCGAGGAAGCGGTCTTTCGCGTCGACGATCCGCAGGGAGTCCATGTAATCGAACGTGTCGCGGATGCCGGCGGTTTCGCCCTTGCGCATCAGGCCCGTGTCGACGTAGACGGGTGTGAGTTGGTCGCCGATAGCCTCGTAAGCCAGGGCCGCAGCGACGGAGGAGTCGACGCCGCCGGAAAGTGCGATGACGGCGTTTGCGTCGCCGATTTCGGCCCGGATTTCGTCGATCGCGTCTGGAACGAACGTTTCAGTGTCTACCATCAGTGGGTTACCTCTGTTTCGGTGTCGGTTTCGCCGTCCGTTTCGGTGGCGGTGTCCGCGGCGCTGGTCGTACTGCCGTCGATGACCGCCTCGACCAATCCGAGGAACGGTGGACTCGGCTGGCCCGGACGTGACGTGTACTCGGGGTGGAACTGCGTTCCGAGGAAGTACGGATGGTCCTCGAGTTCGAGGATCTCCATCCGGTTGCCCGCGGTCCCGGAGAAGGTCAGCGGTTCGTCGGCGAACTGCTCGAAGTATTCGGGGTTGACCTCGTAGCGGTGGCGGTGGCGCTCGGAACAGGAGGTGTCACCGTAGAGGTCGTAGGCGAGCGTTTCAGGTTCGATGACGGTCGTGTGCTCGCCCAGCCGCATCGTCCCGCCCATGTCCTCGACTTCGTACTGTTCGGGGAGGATGTCGATGACGGGGTTGGGCGTGTCCTCGGCCATCTCGGCGGAGTGGGCGTCCTCGAGTCCCAAGACGTTGCGGGCGTACTCGACGACGGCCATCTGGAAGCCGAGACAGAGTCCGAGGAAGGGGACGTCGTTCTCGCGGGCGTATCGAACCGCCTCGATCTTGCCTTCCGTCCCGCGCATCCCGAAGCCGCCGGGGACGATGACGCCGTCGACGTCCTCGAGTTGGTCGTCGTAGCCGTCGGCCATTCCGTCGGCGTGGACCCAGTGGACGTTCACGTCAACGCCGAGTTCGAAGCCGGCGTGTTTCAGCGATTCGTGGATCGACATGTAGGCGTCTTCGAGGTCGTACTTGCCGACCAGTGCGATGTCGACGGTTCCCGATTTCTCCGTCGTGACGATGTCGCGCCACTCGTTAGCTCGTTCGCCCTCCGGCAGCGCCTCGTCGGCAAGGCCGAATCGCTCGAGGACGTACTGGTCGAGTCCCTCGTCTTCGACCATCAGCGGGACGTGGTAGACGTCCTCGACGTCGGGATTCGAGAACACGGCGTCGGTCGGAATATCGCAGAACAGCGCGATCTTCTCTTTGGTCTCGGGGTCGAGTTTGTCCTCGCAGCGGCCGACGATCACGTCGGGCTGGAGGCCGATCGAGCGGACCTCTTTGACCGAGTGCTGGGTCGGCTTGGTCTTCTGTTCGCCGTTTTTCGAGTAGGGGACGAGGGTGACGTGCGTAAAGAGGATGTCCTCCTCGTCTTCCTCGTGGGCGAACTGGCGCAGGGCCTCGAGATAGGGCATCCCTTCGATGTCTCCGACCGTCCCGCCGACTTCGACGATACAGACGTCGTATCCCTCGGCAGCCTCGCGAATGCGGCGTTTGATGTCGTCGGTGATGTGCGGGATGATCTGGACCGTCTTCCCGAGGTAGTCGCCGGCGCGTTCCTTCTCGATGACGTGTTTGTAGGTTTTCCCGGTGGTGATGTTGTGGTCCGAGGTCATATCGACGTCGAGGAATCGTTCGTAATTCCCCAGGTCGAGGTCGACCTCGCCGCCATCCTCCAGGACGTACACCTCTCCGTGCTGGTAGGGGTTCATCGTCCCCGCATCGACGTTCAGGTACGGATCGATCTTGACGGCGGTAACGTCGAACCCGGCGTTTTTGAGAAGCCGGCCGGTGCTCGCGGCCGTAATTCCCTTACCGAGTCCCGACATCACACCGCCGGTGACGAAGATGAACTTGTTCCCCAGGGAGGGGTCATAATGAGTGTCCGGTTCCGTCGGCATACCGAGTGTCCGCGTGAGCGGTTGAAAACGATTTCGGAGGGGATCGGAAACGACAGTAGCTACCATACGCCGAGAGCACACAGTTCCCGGTCGGATTCGACGATGATCGCCCGCTCACCTTCCCCGTGATTGATCGACTGCCTGCACGCCCGTCTGCTTTCGTCCCGACTAGGGGTTTTCGTCTTGCACTTCGACGATCGCGGCCCGTTCGAGGGTTTCGATGCCGCTATCCAGGCGGAGTTGGACCGTTCCCCCGGGAAGGTCGCCATCATCCTTCTCGGTCGGATCGTCCGGTACGGAGACAGCGGTGACGCCGTCTATCGTGACGGAGCGGCGCTGGATCGGATCGCCCCTGAACTCGACAGTGTCCCAGGTTTCAACATCAAAATCATCGATATCCGCCCCGAAATAGTCCTCCGAATCCGGATTGACCGTATCCTCTGTCTGAGACTCGCCTGTCGTCCGATTATCATCGAACTGAACCTCCTCGTGTTTGTACTGGCGACAGTGGACGAGCATAGATAACACTATTCACAGTGGCCATATAATGATTCTAGTGGAACTCGCAACCCGACCGAGCACCTCGCTTCGGGATCGAGTTCACGCGCTGGAGACACGGTCGTCGCGAACCGAGACGGATCCCGTTGGGATCGGTGGGATCAGAGAGACATCGGAGCAAGAGAGTATCCAAAGCGTATTTGACGATAGGGATGAGTGAGGTACCTATCAGTGACAGCTCACGAACAGCAGGCGACCCTCGAGATTAGCGACCCCGATATCAGCTTTCAGGCCGGTTTCGGGTTCTATCTCGGGGTCGTCGTCACGGGAATCGCGGCGGCCGTGGGAACCGCGGCCGGGGCAGCGACGGCGACGCTGCTCGGTATCCTGCCCAGTCTGGTCACCTGCGTGGCGATTCTCGGGCACATCCTCGCAAAACGAGCCTACGGCCTTCCCGAGCGGATCGGTCGCAGTCGGTGGCGACGACTTGCCTGCTATCTTCCGGCAGTCGTGCTCGCAGTGCTCGTCGCCGTTCCGGCCGTCATCGCAGTCGACCTCACCGCTCGATTCCAGCTCGTCGTGGGCGTTTTCGCGCTGTTGACCACCATCTCGGCGTACGGCCTCGATCGAATGAGCCGCAATCGCTACGTCGCGGCGCTCACGCCCGAGGAGCCGGCCGCGAACTGGGAGTACCATCCGGCCGGCATCAGCCCCAGCGAGTTCATCTTCGCCGGAATCATGGGTCTGGTGGTCGTTTTCGGACTGGTCACCGCGGCGGCGGGCAACGGAGAGGGGCTGATCTGGGCGCTCTACGGCGTCCTGATCTTTCTCACATCCCACCGCGGCCCGGGAAGCTGGAACGAACTCGATCCCGGCGACCGGTGGAACCCGCCCGAACTCCGGGCCCACGAGGCAGGGCTCATCCACAAACGCCCGTTCGCGCGGAAGCTCATCCCCTGGGACGCCATCACCGACGTTCGGCTGACCGACGACGAACTCGTCCTCGAACGGCAGTGGTTCGGCCGGTTTTCCTCCCGCTGGCTCGACGTTCGCTGCGACCGGGAGGCGATCGAGTCCGATGCCGAGTCGCTTCGGGATGCACTCGATCGCGTTCGACAGCCCGAAACGAACCAGTTGCATGACGGGCGAGGCGACGAAAGCAGCGCGTCGGTTCCCGACCGTTCGGCTGCGACCGAGACGACGGCAGATACCGACGGGGCAGCTGAACTCGAGACGACCGAGTGACCGCTGCTGAAGCGCCGTTCCGACGCACCGTTCTGACGCACCGTTCTGACGCGGTTTGATCGCCGTTAGCACTGTCGACGACGATATCAGTCCGGAAAATATCGGCGCTATCCGTCGTTACTTGCCCCAGAACGGATCTCGGCTGCGCTGTTTGTCGAGGTACATGTTCAGCGCCTCGAGTTCGTCGCCGGGGATTTCGCTCGCGAGTTCCTGTTCTAAGATCTTGGCGTGTTTCTCGGGGATTTCTGCCCAGAGTTCGTCGTCTTCCTCGATCTGGCGGCCGACGGTGGGGCCGTCGATGGCGACGGAGACGCGGTTGCCGGCGCGGGCTTCGTCGACGTCTTCGCCTTGCTCTTGAATTCCTTTGACTTGCCCGACGCGCTCGGGTTCGGAGCCGTCGAATTTCACGATGTTGGTGTTGTTTTGGACGGTTCCGGAGTTCACCTCGACGCCGACGACGGCGGGGTCGTTCTGGCGGAAGGTGTGGTCGGGAAGGATGCGAAAGCGGGCGGGGCGGACGATGTTGTCGAGGATGGTGTCCTGCTGGGCGCGTTCGAGTTCGTCGACGTGCTCCTCGTACTCATCAATGAGTTGATAGATGACCTCGTCCGTAAAGATCGTCACGTCTTCGGTTTCGGCGCGCTGGTCGGCGTCGGAGAGCGTCTCGACGTTGAATCCGAGGATGGCCTGCTGTTTCGGGTCGTCGGCGGTCGAAGCGACCGACACGTCTCGGGGGGCAACGTCGCCGACTTCGGCGCGAACGATCGGTACTTCGGCCTCGTCCAGTGCGTCGGCCATCGCCTCGAGACTGCCGAGGGTGTCGGCTTTGACGACGACGCCCTCTTCGGCGGTGTCGACGGCGATATCTGCGAGTTCGGCCTCGACCTCTTGAATAACCTCGTCGAGGTCGCGGTTGCGGACGACGCGGACGGGTGCGCCGGCCATCGCGTCTTCGAGTTCGGGGGCGGCGATTTTGATACCGGAGGCGGCCGAGATTTCGTCGACTTTTTCGAACCGGCTCTCGGTGCGGATTTCGGCGAGCGGGCGCGGTTGGAGCAGCGCGCGCACGTCGGTGACGATGGGTTCGTTCATGCCGCCGACGACGAGTTGATCGTCGGCCCTGATCGTGCCGTCGTAGAGGACGGTGTCGATGGTCGTCCCGAAGCCTTTCTCCTCTTTGACTTCGAGAACGGTGCCGACGCCGGGGCCGGTGACATCGATCTCCATCTCTTCTTTCATATAGCGCTGGGAGAGTCCCATCATGACGGTGAGCAGGTCGGGAACGCCCTCGCCGGTCATCGCCGAGACGGGGACGACGCCGACGTTGCGCTGGAAGTTCTGCACCCGCCAGTAGAGGTCCGCGGAGAAGCCCTCGTCCGAGAGGTTGCCGATAATCTCGTAGAGGCTTTCGTCGAGGCGCGAACTGACGCGGTCGGTCTGGGCCTCGTAGGTCGCGTTGATCGGCGAGTCCTCGGTTGCGTTCCAGCCGGGAACGGTGTCAATCTTGTTCGCCGCGACGATAAACGGCGTCTCCGAGCGCTTGAGGATGTCGAGCGCCTCGAGCGTCTGGGGCTGGAAGCCGTCGTTGACGTCGACGACGAGGATGGCGATGTCAGCCAGCGCGCCGCCGCGAGAACGGAGCGTCGTAAAGGAGTGGTGTCCCGGCGTGTCGATGAACAGAAGGCCGGGGAGATCGAAGTCATCGGGGTCGACGAGGTCGCCCGCAATCGAAGAGATCACGTCGAGCGGAACGGCCGTCGCGCCGATGTGCTGGGTGATTGCCCCTGCTTCACCCTCGATGACCGCCGAGCCGCGGATCTTATCGAGGAGACTCGTCTTCCCGTGATCGACGTGTCCGAGGACGGCGACGATCGGCGTTCTGAGAGATGTGGAGTTGCGTGCGCCCGCGTCTGTGTCCGTGTCCGTATCGGTATCCGACATGATGAACCACCAGAGAAGCTCTTGACTAGAGAATCCGGAGGGCGGTAGTTAAACCCATCGTCACGCCCCGCAGCCGAGTGCAGACGTGTGGGTGCTCACGACGGCCAGCAGGGTTTCCGAACGCTCTTGTCGGGAACCCGCACGCGGGAGCGGAGTTCCCACCTGGCGCGACGCGGCGACTTCACCGGCCGTCGCAAACAGTGTTGAGCCCGAGGTTTTTAATACCGATTAGTAAATACGAGTATGCATGAGTGAGATACTCGCTGAAAACCTCTCGGGCAAGTCCGTCATGGGGTCGGACGGCACCGAACTGGGGCTGCTGTACAACATCACCATGGACCTGAAATCGGGTCAACTACACAACCTCGTTATCGAGCCGGACGAGGAACTTCCGGAGCGGGCCGTCGACTTCAGCGTCGACGACGCCGGTCGATTCCTCGTCTCCGTTAGCCGCGTCCAGGCGGTCAAAGACTACATCGTCGTCCAGCGCTAAGGGTATGTACGTTCTCGACTCCTCGGCTTTTATCCACGACTTTCACACAACAGAACAGACTGCAACCATCCCCCTCGTCCGCGAGGAACTCGAAGACGAGAGCGCCTATCGCTTCGACGCGATGGAGGGCTCGGGCATGCACATCCATATCCCGAACGAGGACACCACCGAGAAGGTCCGCCGCGCCGCCAAAGAGTCCGGCGACCTGAGCGTCCTCTCCGATACCGACATCCGCCTCGTCGCCGCGAGTTTCGAACTCGACGCCACGCTCGTGACCGACGACTACGCGATGCAAAACGTCTCCGAGAAATTAAACGTCGCCGTCGACGTGATCGCCCGCGACGGCATCGAGGAACAGCGCCACTGGCACTACCAGTGTCAGGGCTGTGGCCGCGAGTTCGACGAGGAAAAAGAACGGTGTCCGATCTGCGGCTCCGAACTCGCGCGGAAGAACCCGTCATAACGTCAGCAGGCTCTCGACGGCGCGTGCCGGGTTACACGCTATATGAGAAATAGAGGTTTGCAAAGAGGACGGCGTTGTAGACGCCGTGAACGAGCGCCGGCACGAGTAGATTCTCCGTCCGTTCGTACAGCGTCCCCAGCACGAGTGCCAGACCGAAGATAACAGCGAGGCTCGCGACGACCTGCCCCGGGCCGGCGGTCCAGTAGGCCTGGGTGTGAATAATCGCGAAGATGACGCCGCCGATCAGGATGGCACCGACTCGGGAGAACGACTCGTACAGCGATTTCTGGACGATATTTCGATAAAGCAACTCTTCGAAGGGACCGATGACGAGGATCGAGGCCGGTACCAGAACCAGCAGTATTTCGGGGTTCTCCGCCGCCTGCTGGGTCGTCCCGTGATCCGAACTCTCGACGCCGGTCGCCTGAAAGAGCAGCGTGATCGCCCCAAGTGCGCCGAAGATGGTGAGCACACCGCCGACGATCAACAGGAGGTCTCGTCCCGTCGGCCGTCGCAGATCGATATACGACAGGTCTCGTCCGGTCACCGAGAGGTACCACCAGACCAGGACCCCCGTTCCAAGCGCCATCCCAAGTTGGCTCACGACGACTGACTGGATCCGCGATAGTTCGCCGACCGCCGCCATCACGGGCAGTGCAATCACGAGCGCACCCACCTGCGGGGCGAGCAATCCGCCAAAACCGAGCGCAGACAGTATCGTCGTCCGTTGCGTTCGCTCCTTGAGTCCGGCCAGCCCGATCCCGAAGTAATCCGCAACGGCCATACTCACGGCAAGCCCGCCCGTTACGAAGGCCGCAAAGACCAGCGAAAACGACGAGCGGACGCCGGGAACCTCGATCGAGACGGGTATCCCCTGATTCAGCGCGTATCCCGAGAGCAAGACAACGGCAATACTCGACGCGCCCGCGACGACCGCAGCCAGTTGCCGGTCGAGGCTCCCGCGACGACTGGCGAGAAAGGCGACAGCGGTCACGACTGCGAACGCGGCCGCCACCCAGATTGCGGGACTCTCGATCCCGCGCGTAACGGGAAGCAACGTCGCCACGAGCATCACGGCAGCAAAGACCGCTCCGAGACCGGGAACGGCTGCAGACGTCACAGCAGCAGCCTCATCGGCCCCTGTGGCTTGGTTCATACGTCACGTTTCGTACGCGTCCACATATGGGCTCCGCAACCGGCTCCACACTCCGGATACTCCTCCGGAAACGACACCCCCGCAAGCCGATCCGCTCGACTCTCGGCGCGAGCCGTCCCGTTACCGCTCGACCCGCAACTCCGTCTTCTCGGCGACCGCCTCGGCCTCCGCGAACTCGCCACCGCCCAACAGACCGCGAGTCGCCTTCTTCGCCCACTCCACGGCCGGCTGCTCGAACGTATTCACCCCGTAGAGTTCACCCGCGAGCACGCAGGCGGCCTCCATGCCGTAGAGCAATCCGCCGAGTTCGAACTCGTCGACGCGGTCGATCTCGATGCGGACGTTGGGGCGGCCGGCGGCGGCGAGGCTCGCTTCGGTCGCTTCGAACTCGGCGTCGAGCAGGTCGCCGAGCGAGGCGTCACCGAGGTAGGCGAGGGCGTCGACGTCGGTGTCGGGGATCGGCCGGGTCGCGGTCTCTTGCACCGTGACGAAGGTGACGAGTTTATCCCGCGGGCCGGCCCGATAGAGCTGTAACTGAGAGTGTTGGTCGGTCACGCCGAGCGCGCGGACCGGCGTCTGGCCGAGGTCGTCCTTGCCGAGGCTTTCGGCCCAGAGCTGGGCGAACCATTCGGCGTAGGTTTCCAGCGACTCCGCGTAGGCCATCATCGCGTTCGTGCGCGCCCCGCGTGCGTCGAGCGCGTAGGTGGTCGCGCCGTAGGCGTAGGCGGGACACTCGAACAACGAGCCGGTGAGCGTCTCGGCTTCGGCGGCCGCCCCGCGGAGCAGGGCATCGAGATCGTGGCCGCAGACGGCGGCGGCGACCAGCCCGACCGCGGAGAGCGCGGAGAAGCGACCCGGAACGCCGTCGGGAACGGCGAGCGAGGGCAGATTGTGGCGCTCCGCGAGTTCACGGAGCGGCCCGCCGTCGCCGGTCGTGACGATGGTTCGTTCGGTCCAGTCGACGCCGGCTTCTTCGAAGGCCTCGCGGACGACGAGGAAGTTCGCGAGCGTTTCGGCGGTCGTGCCCGAGCGCGAGACGACGTTGAGCACGGTGGTCTCGAGGTCGAGCCGATCGAGCGTTGCCGAGAGCCAGTCGGGGTCGACGTTGTCGAGGTAGATCGCCTCGGGATCGTCCGCGTCGTTCAGCGCGTCGGTGATCGTCGCCGCACCGAGTGCGCTGCCGCCGATCCCGACGGTGAGGATGGCGCTCGTGTCGGGGCCGGTTACCCGGTCGACGGCAACCCGTATCTCGTCGGTGTCCGTCCGGTTCGGCAGGTTCAACGCGGCGTAACCGTGCTCGCCGGCCTCCATTCCGGCTTCGATGCGCTCGTGTGCAGTCGCGACCTGCTCGTCAAGGCGCTCGAGCGCCGCCCGCGAGATCCCTGGAGCGGCAACCGCCGAAAGCGCGTTTCCGATGTCAACGTTCATGTGCGAGAGGGCAACCGCCTGCGGTAAAGACGTTCCGTCATCCGGCGGCCGATCCGTCGGAGCGACCCGAAACCCCGAAACCGCACGGATGCCTACGCCGGCACATGACCGAGAAAACCGGCACCTTCGTCGTCACCCACGCCGAGGACGACTCCGCCGTCGTCCGCGACGTCGAGACGACGCAGGTCCACACGCTCGCGTCGAATCCCGGCCTCGAACCGAACGACGTGCTCGAAGCCACCGTCGCCCCCGACCCCCCGCTCGAGGTCACCTGGCAAGTGATCGACGTGACCGAGCGACGCTCCGTCGACCTCGTCGACAGCGACCTCGACCCCACCCAGCACGCCACCGAACTCGCCGCCGACGCCGACCCCGGCGAGTTCATCCAGGAGGAACGCGCCGGCACCGGCGAGATTCACGTCTTCTGCGTGCCGAGCGATGAACTCGAAGCGGCAGCCCGGGACGTGCTCGAGGACGAGGAGACGATCGCGCGGGCGGCTCGCCTCGGTGCGGTTCGGGTGGAGGTTCGTCGGGCCGCAACCGAGGCGTCGTCCGAGTCCCAGGACGATACCGGCGTGCTGAGCGTTCGCTACCTGCCCGACTGAGTCACTCGTCCCATTGCGGCAGTACGCTACCCGACAGTACGCCACCACCACAAAACGAGAACCCGTCCCGTTAGGCTCGACTCGGCCCGTCCTCGCTCTGCACGCGCCAACTGCCCTCGATACCGCAGGCCTCGCGGATTTCGTAGCTGATCTCCGTGTCCGCGTCGATCAGTGCGCCGCCTTCAACCGCCTCGACGCGAAGCGGGACGTCGAGCGAGTTCCCGCAGCACCCGACGCCGACGAACTCCTCCCACCGATCACCTTCGCGTGCGTGGTCGCGTGTCTTGCGAAGGAAGGCGCGGAACGACGGCTTTTCGATCTGGAACCGACCCCATTCCGAGAGGTCGGCGGGGTACGAAACGACGACTCGGGCCGCTGTCTCGCCTCGCGAGTCAGTTCGATGCTGCCGGTCGGACTGGGCGCGTGAGTCAGCTGTCATAGTCACTGATAGGGGCTCGGACGGCTTGAGCGTGAGGCTTGATCGGGAGTCGTTTCACGCCAATTCGTTCTGGAACAGACGACTAAAATTGAGAAGGCTTACCTCGGGTGACACCCAGTGGTCCGATATATGGGGTATTTCGACGTACCGGACATACAGTATCCCCGGTACACTAACCGCCAGCTCGCGGCGGTACCGCTCGGACTCCTCGCCGTTGCACTGCTCGTGTTGAGCGGCTCGTTTCTGCTCACCGGCGCACCAGTGCCACTCGGCATGGACTTTACGGGCGGTGCAGAGCTGACGATCCAGACGACGTCCTCGGAAGCCCAGATCCAGACGGCGTTCAGCGTCGAACCGGATTCCATCCAACGCATCCAGGCTCCCGGCGTCGACAATCAGTATACCGTCCAGTTCGCTGGCATCGAAGACGACGAGGCGATTCAAACGTTAAGTGAGCAAGCCGCTGCTGAACTCGAGCAAGATGGAAACGCCGAAATCGTTCAGCAGGAATCGACGGCGTCAGCGAGTTTCGCGGCCCAGACCCAACAGACCGCGCTGCTCGGGATCGCCGTCGCGTTCGTCGGCATGAGCGCGCTCACGTTCTTGCTCTTTCGGACGTTCGTCCCCTCCATCGCGATCGTCCTCTCGGCGTTTTCGGACCTCGTGATCCCGCTCGCGTTCATGTCGATCGCGGGCATCTCGCTCTCGCTCGGGACCGTCGCCGCACTCCTGATGTTGATCGGGTACTCGGTGGACTCGGACATCCTGCTGAACAACCACGTACTCCGCCGAAGCGGCGACTTCTACGAGAGCACCTCGCGAGCCATGACGACCGGCGTGACGATGACCGTCACCTCCATGGCCGCGATGCTCGTCATGGGAATCGTCGCCTCGCTCTTCGGCATCGAACTCCTGGCGTCGATCGGGACCATCCTCTTCGTCGGCCTCGCCGCTGACCTGATGAACACCTACCTGTTGAACCTGAGTCTGCTTCGCTGGTACAAGTTCGAGGGGGTGCGATCATGAGCACGAATCCGATCGCCTTCGTCAAGGAATACTGGCGGGTTATCCTGCTCGTCGCCTTCCTCGCGTTCGCCCTGGTCGCCCTGTTCATCCCGGGCGGCATCATGGCGGACGACTCCCTCGCCGACAATCTCGGCGACAACGAAACCGCTGCCAACCAGTCCGGCGACGAGGGCTTTACGAACCTCGAGTACGGGATCGGTCTTGACGGCGGGACGCGAGTGAGCGCACCCGCAACCGGGATGACGGTCGACGAACTCGACATCGACGACAACGAGCAACGCGATATCGAGTCGACGCTCTACACTGAACTCGACATCGAGCGTTCGGATGCGACCGTGCGCTACCACGAGAACGACGACCGATACACCGCCGAGGTCTTCACCGAGAACGTCACCGCGGCGGAGTTCGCAAGCGCACTCCAGAGCGCCGGCCTCGACGTGACCGAAGACGACGTCGAAAACGGCGTCACGCAGGAGACGCGCGACGAGATGATCAATACGATCGAGTTGCGGGTTAACGAAGCGGGCCTCTCCGGCGGAAACGTCTACCAGGAGGCGACCGTCGACGGCGGCTACTACATCGTCACCGAGGTTCCCGGGATGAGTCCGGAGGAACTTCGGGGCCTGCTCAGCGACCGCGGCGACGTCCAGATCGTCGCGTACCATCCCGACGGGAACGGGAATCAGACCAACGACACTGTTCTCAACGACGACGACTTCAGTGATATCAGCCCACCTGCATTCGACGAGCAAGAGGGCACGCACTACGTGCCGGTGACGGTCGATAATACGGAAGGCTCCGACGGTAACAGCGCGGCCTCCGAGTTCCAAAGCGCGATGAACGAGTACGGCTTTACCTCGGAGGGGATCGGCCAGTGTTCGGTCCACGACCGTGACGCCGGCGAGTTCAACTTCGATCAGGACCAGCAACAGTGGTGTATGCTCACGGTCGTCGACGACGAGATAATCGACGCCCACAGTATGGGGAGCGGACTCGGCGGTGATATGGAATCCGGCACCTGGGCGAACGATCCCGGGTTCCGAATGATCGTCCCGACCCAGCAGGACGCTCAGTACCTCTCCGTGAACCTGCAGTCGGGAGCGCTGACCGCGCCGCTCGATTTCAGCCAGGAACAGACCTACTCCACCGAACCGGCGCTGGCCGATCAGTTCAAGACGTTCTCGCTCCTGATCGGGGTCCTCTCGGTGATCACCGTCAGCGGGGTCGTCTTCCTCCGGTATCGCGACCCGCGCGTCGCGGCACCGATGATCGTGACGGCGCTTTCGGAAGTCGTCATCCTGCTCGGCTTCGCCGCGCTGATACGAATGCCGATCGACCTCTCGCACGTGGCCGGATTCATCGCCGTCGTCGGGACGGGGGTGGACGACCTCATCATCATCGCCGACGAGGTGATGAGCGACGGCGACGTGAGTTCACAGCGGGTCTTCGAGTCTCGCTTTAGCAAGGCCTTCTGGGTCATCGGAGCCGCCGCGGCAACGACGGTTATCGCGCTGTCGCCGCTCGCGGTGTTGAGCCTCGGCGACCTCCGCGGGTTCGCCATCATCACGATCCTCGGCGTGCTGATCGGGGTCCTCATCACGCGGCCCGCCTACGGGGGGATCCTCGAGCGGCTGCTCACGGATAAGTAACGAGCGAGACCGTTCAGCCGAACTCGTCTTTTGCGCTGCGCCGGTTTGGTTTTGGCTCTGATTCTGGTTCCAACCACAATCCGAATCCTGATTTCCGCGACCGTTCCGACCACAAGCACGCTATCGCGGCCGCTACGAGCCGTTCACTACAGAATACGGCGACTGGGGTCGCCCGATCAGTTCTCACGGCAACGCGGACACCAGTCGACGGTACCTGCCTTTTCGTCACCGTGTGCACGGACGAAGTCGATTGAGACGTGGGTTTCACACTGTGTACAGATCGGCATCAGTTATGACCTCCGTTATCTCCGGTTTCGCTCGATCGCCACGTCGAGTGATCGCTGCGAGAGAGAAGAATCGCGCGCCTGCCGTTGCAACGCTCCTATGATGTCTGTATGATAGAGAGCAGCCCAATGCTCTCGAGGAGGAGCCAGAGCACGAACAGGCCGTACACGCCGAGCAGGAACCAGGCCTCCCGTTCGGAGAGGAGCATATCGGTCCGCGCGATCGTGAAAAAGATCGCCGTCGCGAGGACGAGAAAGGCCATCATCGGAACGACGTGGGCGAACTGGATATCCATTCCTCTCGCGGCGAGAACGCCGATCGGCACCGCGACGAGCAGGTCGAAAATGTTGCTTCCAAGCACGTTACCGAGACTGACCGACGAGCGGCCGGACCGCGCCGCGACGACGCTGACGAACGCGTCCGGAACGCTCGACCCCGCCGCGACCACGGTCATCCCCCACAAAAACGACGGCGTTCCGAAGGCGTCGCCGAGCCCGACCGCCGCACGGACGAGCCCTTCGACGCCGACGATGATGACGACCAGCCCCAGCCCGAACCAGAGCCAGTTCCTGGCGAGATTGATGCTCGTATCGACCTCGAGTTCGTCCTCGGCGGTGTCGAGGTACTGCGTGAAGACGTACAGCCCGTACAGCGCGAGCGGGAACAGCGCGAGCGGGCCCGTGACGGTGCCCCGGACGCCGTTCTCGCCGATCGGATAGTAGATCACCGCGAGCGAGAACGTCAGCAGCAACACGGCGACCGAGAGCATGTAAAAGAGCGACTCCTTGTAGACGAGTTTGCGGTTCGTCTGCATCTCTCCGGGGCCGGCGAGCGCGGCGAGGCCGGGAATAACGAGCAGGTTAAAGACGGCTGAGCCGACGATCGCGCCGACGCCGAGTCCGGACTCCCCGTGTACGAGCGTCGCGAGGAGCACGCTCATCAGTTCGGGCATACTCGAACCGGCAGCGGCGATGAGCGCGCCCTGGACGACCGGCGGCACGCCGTAGCCGGCCGCGAGGCTGTTCGAAGCGGATTCCAGCCAGGAACTGCCCTTCCAGACGACGCCGGTGGCAACCGTCGCGAGCGCGAGCAGGAGCAGAATATCGAGCACGTGTTACGTGTACTCGGGAAGAGAACTCACATAAAACAACACGACTGTCATCGACCGCTCGCAACGAGCCGTCTCAGAACTGACCGAGCCCCGTCTGTTCGGCCGCCGCAAGCACGTCTTCGCACGTCGCCCACGACGTTCGCGCCACCGGCGGTAACTCGCCGTGCTCGTCGACGTAGCGTTCGAGGAACTCCCGGGTCGTCGGATCGCTCGGATACCCGCTACCGACCGAGCCGAACTCGTCGGCGATCGTCTCGACGTGCGCATCGCGTGCGACCTTGGCGACGATACTCGCCGCCCCGACGATCGGCGAGTCCTCGTCCGCGCCGTGGCGTGCGTCGAGTTCGAGTTCGAGCGCGCAGGCGTCTGTTACTCGCCGCGCGAAGCGTTCGGCGTCGGTGTCGCAGGCGTCGCAGAGTCCCGCTAGCGGATCGGCGGCGAACTCGTTTCCGTTTCCGTTTCCGTTTCCGTTTTCGTTTTCATTTTCGTTTTTGTTCTTGTTCTCGTCCTTGGTTTCGTTCGCCGTCGAAAGGGATTCGATCGCCTGCGCGTGCGCTCGCACGGTGAGCGAGTTCATGTCCGTCTCGGGGTCGTCGATCTGCGCGGGCGTTATTTCGGCGAGACCGATACCGATCCGGTCGTCGGCTCGCAGCGTGTCCGCGAGTTCGTCGCGGCGGGCGGGTGCGAGTCGTTTCGAGTCCGCGATGCCGTCGGGGAGCGCCGCGTCCGTCTCGACGTGGACGGCGGCGGCGAACATCGACCCCAGGGCCGGACCCTTGCCGGCTTCGTCGACGCCGAATGGCATACGCAGGGGGTCGGTCGCGGATCGGTAAACCGTTGCGTTCTTCCGGTCCGTTTCACCGAGTGACCGACGGGTGGCAGCGGCCGGGTCGCGTCGAGAACGACGAGCGAATCGATGGGGACCGAACCCGAGACGTGGCGTACACTTTTGGTCGTCGCCGTGAATGGTACTAGAACAAACATGATTCGAGGTGCTCTCGCGTGGCTGCGCGAACGGATCGCCGTCGAGGATGCCGACGAACGCATCGAGGGCTCCGGAGAGCCGATCATGTCCCCGCAGCATCGACGATCATCGGACGCAGAAGGCGAACTCGGTCGGCTCGAAGCACTCGCCGATGAAACCGAGCGTGGCGATTCGTAACTCTGCTGCCTTGCAGGAACGGAAGCGCTACTCCTCGTCGGCTCGCGGCTCGTCCCGAAAGTACTCCTCGAGTTCGAACGGCTCGGTCTCTCCCTCGACGCCGGTCACGTCGAGCGCCGTCACCTCGGCGTCGGTACCGAGCAGGCCGGCCAGACTCGGCTCCGTTCGCCCGTCGTCGCTGCTGACGAGTTCTTTCACGTAGAGGCCACCCTCACCGTGGATTCGAACCTCGGCCCGGGTCGGTTCGGACAGGTCGCCGTAGATGTCGTAGACCGTCCGATCGCGGGTCAGCGCCGCCCGTCGGTGGTCGACGCGCTGGGGCGTGTCCTGTTCGACCGTCGTGCCCCGGAGTTCGGCGAGCGCATCCTCGAACGCCGTCTCGTCGATCGGCTCGCTGAACTCGACGTCCGCGCGGTAGTGTTTGCTCGCGTCGTGTTCCTTGACGCGTTCGACCATCTCGTAGGTCGCCAGCCGGAGTCCCGCGACTTCGACGGAGCCCGCGGCGGCCTCGTTGATCTCGCGTTCGAGCGCCGCTGGATCGGGGTCGCGGTTCCGGGGTCGTTTCACTTCGAGGACGAACGGGCGGCCCGCCTCGAGCATGCGGGCGTCGACGTCCTCGCGGCCCGCGCCGTGGAAGGTTCCCTCGTCGCCGTCCATCGCGTCGACGACGTGGGGTCGAACCGTCTGCTCGACGCTCGTCTCGTACATGTATCCCGAGCCACCGCAGTAGTCACAGGGTTCCTCGCCGTCGTCGCCGAGTTGGATGCCGCTGCCGCCACACTCCCGGCAGGGCCACTCCGTCTGGGGAATGTCGCGCTCGAGTTTGCGGTAGCGCCCGTAGACGAAGGCCGGATTGATCTGTACGTCGACCGCGTGGCTCGTGACTTCGGCTGCCGCGCCCGATTCGAGCACGTCGAGGGGATCGAATCCCTCGAGATCGATGACCGCCAGTACGTCCGGTCGGTCGAAGTCGACCTCGGTACCCGTCTTCGCGCCGACGCGGCGGCCCACCTCGCGGTTCATCTCGCGTTTGAGCGATTCGCCGCTGTCGGGTTCGAGAGCCGCGTCCTCCCGGAGGAGGCGCTCGTTCTCTTCGACCAGCGGCGGGACCTTCGTCCCGACCTGGTAGGTCTCGAAGCCGACGCCATCGAGTTCAGCGACGATGGTGTCGGCGATGGCATCGAAGGTGCCGCAGTAGCCTTCACAGACCCAGCACGCGTCGGGGTCGTCGGGATCGTAGTCCGCGTCGTCGGCCAGTGCGATGGTCGTCCGAAGTGCCCGGCCGCGCTCGGCGTTCGTCAGGCCGAAACTCCGGTCGGCAAAGGGGCGACCGAGACAGGAATCACAGAGCGGCCCCGTCGCGAGCAGCGCGCGGGCGTCGTCCTCGAGCGTCGTCATATCCCATGGGTCGGGCGGCCGTGGGTAACACGTTTTCCCTTCCCGACTCGCTCTTGCGTGGCTTTCCCACGCTCTCTTCGGTCTCTCCGCTGCGCTCGCCTCGTCGACAGACCGTCGGCGTCATCGCTCGCACTCGGTTTCGCTCGTGACTTCCTCTCGGCCGCGTCCTCGGTACTGCAAAATAGGTGGACTTTCATCCATCGACTATGGACGATTTTCGACCGGGTCGACGACGGTTTCTGGCGGCGGCCAGCGCCGGACTCGCCGGCGTCGTCGCCGGCTGTTCGGAACCTTCGACATCGGGGCCGATTGAAGGTAGTTCCTCGCACGAGATCGACCGCGGAAACCTCGCAGATGGCTCGACGTTTACCGATATCTACGAGGCGGTTATCGATTCAGTCACGCAAGTTCGCGTCTTCGGCGTTTCGGACCCGAACAGCGACTCCGTTGGCCGCGGCCAGGGATCCGGGTTTCTCGTCGACGAAAACCACGTCGTCACGAACGCACACGTCGTCGCCGGCGGCGAAGAAACCGATCTCCAGTACATCAACGGCGACTGGACGACGACTGAACTCGTCGGAACGGATACGCACAGCGATCTGGCGGTGCTCGAGACGGATCACGTCCCCGCTAGCGCAACGCCGCTGACGCTCGCCGACCAGCGACCGGTTGTCGGCCAGCAGGTCCTCGCGATCGGCAATCCCTACGGACTCGAAGGCTCGATGTCCGAAGGGATCGTCAGCGGCGTCGATCGAACGCTCGACGCACCGGAACGCGAGTTCTCGTTCCCGAACGTCGTCCAGACCGATGCCGGCGTCAATCCCGGCAACAGCGGCGGACCGCTGGTCGACCTCAACGGAAACGTTGTCGGCATCGTCAACGCTGCCGGCGGCGAGAATATCGGCTTTGCGATCTCTGCAGCGCTGATGCAGCGTGTCGTCCCGTCGCTGATCGCGGACGGTGAGTACAACCACTCGTTTATGGGAATTACGTTCATGACCGTCGACCGCCTCGTCGCCGAAGCGAACGATCTTCCCGAAGCCACCGGCGTTATCGTCGATAGCGTTCGGTCGGGCCAGCCAGCAGCGGGGACGCTCCACGAATCGCCACGGACGACCACGCGCGGCGGCGCACCGATACCCGTTGGCGGAGACGTTATTCTCGAACTGAACGGCGAACCGGTTCCGGATCGACACGCGTTCTCGACGTATCTCGCCCTCGAAACCAGTCCCGGCGACACGCTCTCGCTCACGCTCTGGCGAGACGGTCGAGAGACGACCGCGGAAATGGTCCTCGGTGAGCGATAGTCATCCGCCGCAATACGGGTGGCAAATCACTGATTGACCGGTTCGTTTCCGTCGTTACGCTACCGATACAGCCGTTTTGATCCCGATAACAGTCTCGTACAGGTCAGCCGCTGTCGAGTTCTTTTTCGGCGAAATGAACGGTTCGAACCGGCTCAAAATGGGGATCAGGGTCTCGTTTGCGGCGTTTAGCCTCCCGATAACAATAGGTTCAACCGCTGAACCCGGAGTTGGCGCGAACACTCGACGCCTGCCATTCAATGACTCACGATGCTGACAGCTGGTCGTCGGATACCACGGTCGGTGACGAACAGTCGACGTCGAGCACGGTGGACGACGCGAACGCACCCGTAGATCCGGACGCGCGGCGACAGACGCACGACACCGGACCTGAACTCGATCACGTCAGAATCGACAACGGGGACTCGCCCGATGAGTGTGCGATCTTCCCGGCGGACGCTCCCGAAGAAGAACTCATGTCGAACTGGATCGCGGCGACCCAGGGATCGTTCGTCGATCTGGAATCGATACGCTAGTCCAATGCACCTCGGGAGTACAGTTACGACGATCGGGTTCTGGGTCGGGACGCTGCTCCCTGTCGTCTATCTCCCGCTGTTCGTGGCGGGCATCGGGTCGGCAACCAGATTTTCGATCTTTCTCTGCGTGCTCGTGATCAACATCGTCGCCCTCGTTATCGGCCACGACTATCCTGGCTCTCGGTCGTACGACGAGCACCAACTTGACGGGTCCCGCTCACGATAGCGACGCAGTTCGATCGGAGAGCCGCAACTTGCCCACTCTCGTCGTCGCTGCAAGTCAGTGGACACCGATCGGACAGCCGTCGTGCGATCAGTGCGTAACCAGTTGTAACCAGTTTCAGTCGGTGCTGGAGGAGTCACGAGGACCAGACCTGCGCCTGCGGCGTTCCACAACTGTCACAGACGACGGCCCGGTTTCCCTTGTAGCGGTCACGTTCGAGTTCGCCGTCAGTGCAGGCCGGACAGGGCCGTCCCTCGAGGAGCGACAGCAACTGTCCGTGCGCCGCGTTCTGCTGTGACGATTGTGATTTCGCCATATAGACACCTCAGCCCGAGATACTGGAAACGATTGGCCCTGTCTATGCAATGTTCGGCCGCCATGTCTCACCGCGCGGGACGAGTCGAAGCATCTATTCGTCGATCCCGAGAAGAGCCACGGGATGTGGCCCTGGGGACACCTCGCCGTCGCGTACCTGCTCTATACCGGCTACACTGCGCGTCGATTCGACCACTCGCCGCGGTTCGTACCACTGGTCGCACTCGCGATCGGCTCGCAGTTTCCCGATCTGATCGATAAGCCGTTCGCCTGGACGTTCGGCGTCCTCCCCGGCGGGCGGACGCTCAGCCACTCGCTGCTGTTCGTCGCGCTGTTCCTCCCGGCGATATACGTGGCTGCGGATCGACTCGAGTTCAGGTCGGCGAGTGTCGCCTTTTCGATCGGTTACCTCTCGCACCTGCTCGCGGATATTCCGCCGTCGGTGCTCACCGGCGAGCCGACGGGTGCCGCGTACTTGCTCTGGCCGGTGGTCGAGCAGCCGCCCGAGGACCCGATCGGCGGGATTTTGGATGCGTTCCTCAACTACTACACGATGGGGCCCTACGAGTGGCTCCAGCTCAGCCTGTTCGTCGGTGCGGTTCTCGTCTGGTATCGTGACGGCGCGCCGGGGTTGGCGACCGTTCGGGCGTCGGTTCGCCGGTATCTGCCGACTCGATCCTGACTGAGCACCCATCTTGTCCGCCCACCTCCCCGTCTTTTTTCTCCGCTCCACCTCCGTTCTTCTCCTCACTCCACACTCCTCGTGCTGCCCACTCCCCGCATCACCCGTTCGAAACCGTGGCGGCTATCCCGCCACCCGCCGTTCATCGCGTATGCGCCAGTTCGTTCTCATCGCTCACGACGCGCCGCTCGAACCCGACTTTTCGCTCGACGATCTCGCCGGCGGTGCCGGCCGACTCGACGCGCTCTGTCGATCGATCACCGCCTCGTTCGTCACCTCCCACGGCATCCGCGAGAACGTCCGCACCCACCTCGTCGTCCAGGACGAGTTCACGATCACCTTCGCCGGGAGCGATCTCCGGCGACTCAATCCGGACGAGCGAAGCACCGCCGCCCTCGTCCGCAACGCGCTGGAGCACCGGGAGGAAGCCATCGGTGCCTTGCCGGCCGAGCCCAGCCCCGGCATCGAACTCTACCGCCGCGGCCTCGCGGACACGCTCGCTGAACTCGCCGATGACGGGCCGGTCGTGCAACTCCACGAGGACGGCGCGCCGGTCGTCGACATCGATGCAGCCGAACTCGAGTCGGGGGTGTTCGTCCTCTCGGACCACCGGGATTTCACCGAGGCAGAGGCGGAGCTGCTCGACGCGCACGTTGAGCAGCGGCTTCGACTCGGTCCGGAACGCTTGCATACGGATCAGGCGATCACCGTTGCGCATCACTATCTGGACACGGCGGGGTACGACCGATTCTGAGGGTGCTTGCAGTACAACGGAGATGTGAACGGAAGACACAGTCCCGCTTGCGGGGTTTCGGAAGCGTTAAACGAACGGGCATCCACATCTAATCTGCGGGCCGGTGGGGTAGCTTGGTATCCTTCGGCCTTCGGGTGGCCGTAACCGCGATTCGAATTCGCGCCGGCCCACTTTTCCCCACTTTCGTTCCTTGAGCGGCGTCTTCAGTCTTCAAGTGGCCGTACCCGCGTTCTCGTGAGCGAAGCGAGACGAGCGCAGTGGCTTCTGGATGCCGTCTTCGCCCGCTTTCAGAGCGCGATGCGAGCTGTACTGTACGGCCGGTTCCCTCTATAGTACCAACTGAAACGGTTTCCACGCTGATCGCACAGCCGTCCTGCGACCAGGTGTGCACTGACTTTCAGCGGCTACTCTCGTCTTGTCCGATGTCGTCGATGCAGGTGTGTTCCTGACCGCCTCGTCCGGGTCCTGTAATCTGAACTCGGACACCGTTCGTCGACGGCTTCCGCTTCGAATCGGTTACAGGTCGAACGCGTCGACGGCGTCGTGACGGGGCGTTGGAGGACGAGTTGTCGGTCTCGGGTGCTGCCTGAAAGACCGTCGCACAACATTGCGGTGGCGTTCCAAAACCGATCAGCAGCGCGTGGATCAATGCCGATGAGCAGAAAATCGAGTGAACGCGTCGTCGATACGAAGCGGAATTATTACTCCGCAGTCGTTCCATCCGATGTCGGTTCGGCGTCGCCATCGACGAGAACGAACTCGGTCGAACCGCAGGGACAGCCGTCGTTCCCGATCAGCTGTATGTCTCCATTCGGCCACTGTCGGGCCGCGTAAACGGAATCGCACTCGGTGCATTTGGCGAGTTCTCTCGAAACGTCATCTCTGTTTGCCATTCCCCGACAGTATAATGACGATATTGACTGAATTAGCGTTTCTATTTGCGAAACTGTTAGCGCGGTTCCAGAAGGGGGTGCAGTGAGAATCCATCGCGGCGGTGGGTACGGGCTGCTAGCAGTCCGTTCCGGCACACCCACGACTGTTCGGGTACGCGGAGGAATCGGCCAGTAGACCGTTTCAGTCCTCGTGACCGCCGTCAGTGTCTTTCCAGTCGCCGCTTTCGACGCCGTGGATTTCCCCCTTCGCACGGCGTCTGGAGGGCCAGGCTGCAACCGCGATAACGGCGGCGTAGAAGACGGCCAGTCCTGCCGCCACGGCGATCCCCGGGATGCCCGGAAGTTCAGCGGCTTCGGTCCACTGCGCTTCGGGGGTAAAGAGCGTGACTTTGCTCACCCAGGCGACGCCGACGACGGCGAAGAGGAGCGCGTAAACCCGTCTCACCCGTCGAGAAAGTGCCTCGAAGAACGACACTTTGAACGTCGGCTGTCTGAGGTCTTCCCCGACTTCCTCTCGCCAGCGGGGGTGTTCAGCGCCGGCCGGGTCGAACGCGTTGGCGAAGACGTTCTCCTGCAGCAGTCGAACGCGGGCGCGCCAGACGTCGTAGAAACGATAGCGACGCACCTCGAAGAAGAGGAACATCGCCAGGAGCAACAGGCCGACGAGCAGGAGATACGCCGGTATATCCTCGCTGGAGAAGACGATCGAGAGTAACGCCGCGATCAGCGTGATCGCCCAGTCGGTCGTCCGATCGAGCCGATCCTGCGCGTTCGTCGCCTGGGCAACCTCGCCCCGATAGTAGTGCGGGACGAGCGAGAGGAAATCATCTGAATCGGTCGCCGCCGCCGCTGCGACCTCCTCGTGTTCTGGATCAAGTGAATCGTTCTCGCGACTCATAGATAGTTTACGACGGCGACGAGTATAACGGAGGCGTGTCGAAACGCGAATCGGACGAGTTCAGTGCTGGATCCCTGAACGCTACATGGGCGGGACGGTCGACTGATCGGCCTCGGTTGGCCCGTCAGCGCCCTCCTGCGAGACGGCGGTCTCGAACCGGTCGAGCGTCTGTGAGAGTTCGGCCGCCTGGTCCGCGAGGCTGTCGACGCTGCGGGTGACTTCCGAGAGCGAGGCCGTCTGTTCCTCGGCAGCGGCGGAGACGTTGCCGGCCTCGGCGGCGGATTCCTCGCTGCTGCTTGCGACCTCGTCGACGGCGGTGACGACTTCCTCGGTCGAGGACGCCTGTGCGTCGGTCGCGGCGGAGATTTCTGTGACGCCGTTGTTCGTGTCCTCGGCGAGTTCGGCGATCTCCGCAAGTGCGTCGACGGCCGGCTGGACGGCTTCGGTGCCCTGCTCGACCTTCTCGCTCGTGTGCTCGACGACGTCGACGGACTCGTCCGTCTTTTCCCGGATGTCGTCGATCCGATCTTCGATCTCCGCGGCGGCGTCTTTCGCGTCCGCGGAGAGTTCTTTGATCTCCTGGGCGACCATGTCGAACCCGCCGGCCTCGCCGCCCTCGCCGGCGCGCGTCGCTTCGATGCTCGCATTCAGCGCGAGCAGGTTGGTCTGGTCCGCCACGTCGGAGATGGCGTCGACGAGTTCGGTGATCTGTTCGACCTCGGTTTCGAGTGACTGGATGGTCTCGACAGCGCGTTCGGCCTCGGTTTCGACTTCGGTCATCTCCTCGATCGCGACGGTCGCGGCCTCGCGGCCCTCGCGGCTGGAGTCGACGGTCCGTTCGGCGACCGTCTCGACCTCGCTCGCCGTCGACGCGATCTCCTCGGTCGACGCCGAGAGGTCCGACAGCTCTGCGTCGACGGTCTGAAGCTGTTCGCTCTGGCGCTCGGAGGCGTCCGAAATCTCCTGCACCGATTCGGCGACCTGTTCGCTCGCGCTCTGGACCTCCTTGCTCGAGGCGCTGACCTGCTGGCTCGCGGCCGCCACGTCGGTCGCGAACTGTTTGACCTCGTCGACCGTCGACTCGAGTTCGTCGAGCATCGCGTTGAACTCGGTGCCGATCTCCTGCATCTGCTCGTTGTCGGTGTCGACATCGGCGCGGACGGTGAGGTCACCGTCTGCAGCCTCGCGCATCGTCTGACTGTACTGGTCTGCGCCGCGTTGCAGTTCCGCGGTCACCTCGGCCATGCGTTCGCGTTCGGCCTCGGCTTCGGCCTGTGCAGTCTCGGCTTCCGTTTTGGCTTCCTCCGCCTCGGCTTGGGCCGCCTCGGCCTCGGCTTGGGCCTCCTTCGCTTCGGTGATCCGCGTCTCGAGCGCCGTGCTCATCTCGTCGAAGGACTCGTAGAGCCGGCCGACCTCGTCGATCCGGTTCGTCGAGAGGTCGATATCGAGGTCTCCTTGTTCCATCCGCTTGGCCCGGTCCCGGAGCGTTTCAAGCGGCGTCACGGTCTGGCGAGCGAGGAAGACCCCGCCGACCACCAGCGTGAACAGCCCGGCTCCGATGACCGAGAGCAGGCTGTGCCCGACGGCTGAACTCGCGGCGAACGCCTGGTCCGTCGGGACGGTCGTGATCGCAACCCAGTCGTTGTCTGCCATCGCGCTGTAGCCGATGACGAGGTTGCCGTCGCGTTCGAACGCCGTTCCTTCGCGGACGGTACCGAGCGATTCGACGATTTCCTCGTCGGGGTCGCCGCCGAGTTCGTTGCTCGCGAGGACGGTGTCGCCCTCCGTGTTGAGGATCATCGTCTCCTGGTCCTCGTGGAGTTGTCGCAGTCCGTCGACGCGGTAGTCGATCGTTCCGACGACGACGGCGATTCGGGCCTCGTCACCCTCGACGGGGCTCGCGAACGCGATCACCTGGTCGTCGAGGGTACCGGACTGGTATGCCGCCGGCGAGTACCAGACGTCGTTCGCCGCCGTCAGGTCGACGCCGGGTTCGATTCCCGTCCAGGGTTCGTCGATACTGGACAGCGACCGGCCGCTGACTTCTCCGTTCGTACTCGTCAGCACTCGATCGTAGTTCGTGTCGACGATGTGGATCGCCCGAACGTCGACCGGTAACTTCGCCTGTTCCTCGATGATGTGTGATTCGGCCGTTTCCGCATCGGTTTCCGACAGTGCGGGAGCGGACGAGAGCGACCGGGTGTGTGATTCCATCGAGATCGTCCACTCGTTGATGGAGTCCGCGTGCATGTCCACCGTCGCCGTCAGTTGCTGTTCGGCGTCGGTTTCGACGGTGTTCTGGGCGTTGACGTACCCGATCGCCCCGACAGCAGAGAGTACGACGAGGATCGCCAGCACCGAAATCACGAACTTCCACCGATAGCTCCCACGAATCACTGACGGGACCAGTGACCGCATCGTGGATCCGAGTCCCGACTCGTCTTCGATTGTCTCCGCCGCGCCCGCGTGTCCATCGTCGTCGGGGCCCTCGTTTCCGGCTGTCTCTCCCGTCTCAGAACCCTCGCCCACAGTCGTCTCTTCCGGCTGCTCCGGCTCGTTCGCCGTCATTGTGCTACCCCCTCGGGCGTTCGCTCCTCGATCGAGACGATCTCCTCGCCCTCGAAGGTGAAGTACTCGTACGTAACCGATCCGCCATCACCGTTCTCGTCGAACGCAACTTCACCGGAAGCGCCGCGGTACTGAACCGGCTCGCCGTCCGCGGCGAGTTCGAGTCCAGTGGCGAGTTCACCCGGCAGGATTTCCGTTCCCCCGCTGGTCGTTACGTCGATCATCTTCGATCGGATGGCCGTCCCGTCGTTCGCGCCCGCGGCGGCGTTCGAGAGCAAAATCGTCGCCGCCGCATCGTAGGCGTTTGCCGTGAACAGCGCCGGTTCGCCGCCGTGTTCGTCTTGGTACAGCGAGGTGAACCCGTCTCGACCGGGCCCGGACGACACCGGTGCGGTTCCGTAGACGTTCGAGAGCGGTGCGTCGACGCCCCGTGGAATCGCCTCGTCCTGGAGCCCGTCGCTGACGAGGACAGTTTCCGTTCCCTGGTGGTTCTCGTAGTACTCGGTCAGCAGGTCGACGCCGCTCTCGGCGTAACTGACGAGAAAGAGGATGTCCGGCTCGTCGGACAGTGCCTCGCGAAGCGGCTCGGTATAGGAATTACTCCCCTCCGTGAACGAGACCTGGTGTTGAATCGTTCCGTCGAACGACGCCGAGAACGCGCCGGAGAGCTGCCGGCCGTAGTCGCCGGCCGTATACAGCGTCGCCGCCGTCTCGGCATCGTACTCGGAGACCGCGATCTGTGCGGCGATGACCGCCTGCATCGAGTCGTCGGGTGCCGTCCGAAACGAGAATCCGCGATCGTTGAGGATGCCCATCGTCGGCGACGTGCTTGCCGGTGAACAGGTGACTACTTCGGCCGGAATCGTCGCCTGTTGGGTCATCTGTAGCGTCACGTCCGACGCCGCTGCCCCGACGATCGCCGGGTATCCCGCATCGATCAGTTCCGCCACGTTGTTGACCGCAGCCGTCGGTGCCGTCTCCGAATCGACGACTTCGAAATCGACCGAGACGTCCAGGTCGGATCCCTCGAGTTCGACGATCGGCAGCATCGCCCCGTTTCGGAGCGGGTCACCGAACGCTTCGAGCCCACCCGAAAGCGGAAGCACACCGCCGTACTGAAGCGTCCGGTCGGCCAGTGCCAGTTGGTCGTCGTCGGCGTTCCCGCCGAGAAATCCGTCGCCCAGACAGCCAGCGGTCGCTGTAACCGCACCGCCGGCGATAACCCCGAGAGACTCCCGTCGCCTCACGGTTTCTCACACCCGTTCGTTACTTCCCCCTGATTGCAGTCGCTCTGCCTCATGTCACGGCGCATAGTTATCCGTCTGCTGTTGAGACTTTCAACGTTCTGGCCATATTCCAGGACAGTGACCACTCTCCGGTATCTCGCGGGATGTCACTGAGTCGCTATCGAATAGCGTGCTGACACCCGACAGGACGTTCGTGAGATGCCCCGTCGGTAGCCACGGCTACCGCCACGAAAAACGAGTTCAGTCACTGACAGAGCGACGCGAGGCTACAGGTCCCGAAGTCGAATCCCGTCTTCGACCAGCCGAGCGTTTCGCTCGCGGTCGATATACTCGGCGAGTTCATCGTGGTCGTGGATCTGAGCAATTACGTCCGCGTAGAGCGTCCGCCAGGCGATCGCGTAAATCGGCGACTGCCCCCACGCCCGTAGCTCCGGCACAAGGTCGTCGTAGGTTTCGTATCGCTGCTCGAACCGGTCGAGCGCGTCGAGGACCTGACCCGCTGCCTCGCGGTCGTCATCAGCGGCCTCGAGCGCCTGATTGAGTCGCTGTTCCCAACCGGCCACGGCTTCTTTCATGTCGGCCTCGGCGACCTCGTCGTCCGCCGGCAATCGCTCGAGCAACGGTTCCGGAACGCCGAGTGAAATCGAGTCCATATGATGGTGTCCATCGGCGACCCTCAAGAATCTGTAGGCCAGGTCGCAAACAGCACCTCGTCGACGAACTCGTCGTCGAGACGATAGTGATCCGCTCGGACGCCCTCGCGCTCCCATCCGTTGGCCTCCAGGAAGGAAATCGCCGTCTCGCTCGAACTCGGGACGCCCTGGACGACCTTCCGGTAGCCGGCCTCCCGAGCCCACTCGAGGCCGTGCTCGAGGAGCGTCCGTCCGATTCCTGCACGACGGTGTGACGGAACGACACCGACCGTCAACTCGGCCGTATGCGACCGCGAGTCGAGCGCCGGAACGTCGAGGTGGAGCCAGCCGACGATCCGAGTGTCGTCGGGTTCGTCGGCGGAGGTTGAAGTGGGGTCGGTCTTCGGGGTAGAGTCAGTGTCAGAGTCAGAATCGGAGTCAGCACCGGACCCGGCATCAGCCGCCGTTGCAGAGTCGGTGCGAGGATCGAGCACCGCAGCAAAGCACATCCGCGATTGTGAGCCGTCCTCGGTCCCGTTAACCCGAACCAACGCCGGTGCTCGTTCGAGCCGCGTCGCGAGATCGGCCGCGACGACGTAACTCCCATCCTGTGCCACCGTCCGCATCGCCTCGAGAATCCCCTCCCGGTCCGGCTCTCGGGCGGTCCGAATCGTCACCGCCCCCGACTCGGTCTCGAGTTCAGTTGGCGATCCGGGAACCGAAACTCGGAGCGCCCCCTCGGTTTCGGTCAGGTACCCCTCGGCGAGCAGCGTCTCGAGACACGACTCCAGTGTCGACGGTTCGAGGGCCGTCTGCTGCGTATAGTTGCCCGATCGAGCCGGCTTCGAGTGCGCCGGCCCTGCATCGACCCGCACCGACCGGAGCAACTCCGCCCGCGTTGCCGTTCCGTGCCGGTCGACGAACTCGTAGACCGCTCGCTGAACGTCGTCGAACGAACTCGTCGGGTCGTCATCGGTGTGCATGGCCATAGTGGGTGCGCCATCGGGGAAGGGTATGAGTGTGCGGGTTGCAGACGAAACCTGTTGTGTCCCGACGCGGCGTCTCGCCACGTCGAAAGACGTCCCACCTGTGACCACCCGACCAGCCCGTGACTGAACTCGATCTATTTCTATATCGCTGCATATGATTTGTCACTTATATCGATACCCGCCAGCGGGTGGGCTGTCTCTACTAGTGACGTCACTGCTCTCGATGACCACCCACCGAGACCAACACCAGGTAGCAATCGCCGCCAGGAACAGCACACCCGACCGGAAGTCCGAGGACGGGACTCGAACCGCGTATCTCGCTCACACGGAGCGAATCTTACCGTTAGACCACCTCGGACACGCTTCCGACAGTATATCACACACGTGCTACCCACTTCAGCCCATCTCTCGTTTGCATCAGCTGAAACGACGTTCGCACCATTTGAGATAATCTCTCTCACAGTACCAGTCCGCAATCTGGCCTGAACTCGTGGTGGTTCGGTGACGCAATCACCGTCGCATCCGAAGGTAGAGTTCACGGCCGGCGGTCACGAATTTCCAGCGGAGTCCGTCGCCGCGTTCCCAGTAGAGATTCGGGACGAGTTCGCCGCCGAACCCCGCTTTGAACCGGAATAGGCCGCTTCGGAAGTCGCCGGTCGCCCCGCCGAAATCGTAGGTATCGTACCCGTTGTCGATCGCCCACCGGATCACGGCGTCGTAGAGCAGTTCCGAGGCGTGGTCGTCGTAGTATTCCTCCGGGACGGCGGCGAAGAAGCCGTGCACGGCGGACCGTTCGTCGTCGAGCAATTCGAGGAAGCCGCCCGCGTACTCGCCGTCGAGTCGGAGGGTCAGGAGGAGCAACCGCGAGTCCATCGCCAAGAGGTCCTCGAAGAACGAGAGGGGGTAGGCGTCGCCGCCGATCTGTTCCATGTGTCGTTCGTACGCGCGGTGAAATCGTTCGATCGTCGGCCGCGTGAGTTCTTCCTCGACGATTTCGTAGGGCTGGGCTTTGCCCTGCTCGATTCCCTTGCGTCTCGAGTCGCTCATTCCCGATCGGACCTGGTCGTACCCGTCCGTAAGGGAGAGGACGAATCGCCCCTTCGACCGTGCTGGTCGATACCCGTGCGAGCGGAGCACGTCGCTGTACTGGAGATACTCCGTATCGTGGGCCCGGATTTCGTGAACGATGGTCCGACCGGTACAGAGCGTTGGAATCGTCTCCAGGATCGCGTCAAGTGTCTCGGCAGTGTCAGTCGTAATTGCAGGGCCACCAAACCCAGGGTACGTCGACCAGAGCCGTTGAAACGGGACTTTCGGGAGGTCGACGGTAAAATTCGGGAGGAGTCCGATCGGATTGCCGTCTTTGGTCACGACGACGTGGTTCGGCGTGTAGCCGAGCCCGGTTTCGATCGCCTCGAGCCACTCGTAGCGATGGAAGACGCTTGCCTGTTTCGCGTGGGAAACGACGTGATTCCACCGTGAACGATCGATACTGTCGATCGTCTCGTGGACCGTCACCTCGTAGTCGGTGTTCGTCTCACGAGTTCGCTCGCCGATGCCCAGTCGCGTTCGACTGTCGAGTTTCGTTTTGACTGCCGAGAGAGTACCCATCAGTGAACGGTTCCAGTCAGTGACTTGTGGTCGTTTGTTCGCCCATCACGAACTGAACGGAGACACTACACTTAACACCGATCAGGTGCGCAGAGAGGCGATTCTGCCCCACAGCGATGAGTTAGCCAGCAGTCGTTGCTATTCTCGATAAACTCTATTACACGATATAGAACGGGGTGGATCGGTCTCCAGAGTGGGCGTTTAGATCGTTAAACTCTCAACGCGAGTGGACTGCTGCTTGCCGTTGCGCTGCAGACAGTCGCGGTATCCACTTTTCGAGAGACTGTGCTGGAAGTTCGAATTCGCACACCCACCTCATCTCGGAGCCGTTTTGCTGAATTGACGAACGGTTTCAGTCACACTGCGTTAGCGAAACGCCGGAGTGAAGAACCCGGTCAGGTGCGTGCTCACTACTCGGTGATCGGTTGCCGAGTTTCGGTTTCACAGGCCGTACAACGGATGATGACCGCCGCCCGATCGTCGGCTACTTCGGACGTGTGGATGGTTTCCTCACTGCACTCCGTACAGTCCAGCAAGTACTCGATGTCTTCGGAATCGCGGGGTGCACCGAGTGCGAGCGCTGTGACCCGGTCCGACGAGTGATTCGTTCCACGTTGGAACTCTCCCGGCTCGAATCTGATGACCTCACCAGCATCAACCTGTCTCTCGCCCATTTCCGTCCGGAACGTTGCCGTTCCCGTCAGAACGAAGAACACTTCTTCCTGATCGTGGTGGCGATGATAGGCGAAGCCGAAGCTCTCACCCGGCGCGAGTTCGAAATAGTTTATCGCAACTCCGCTTGTCCCGAGTGCCTCCGAGATCGGTCGGACGACGTCTGCAGGGCTGTTCGTCGGCGGAACGTCGACAGCGTCGATGACGATGTGTTGCATCGGTCGGACTACCACGGGACACAAGTTACGTCTGTCCCCGAGAACAGCAGGTCCGTTTAGGTACCAGTATCGGAAACGGAGCACCATCTCTTTCGTCACGGAACGCGAGCGGAGAGTATGGGCGGATCTCGGCGGGCGCAACCAGTCGGTCGGACGCGGGTGCCGATCTGGGCCGGCTACGCGGCCTGTCTGTGGGCAGCGGTGTTCGCCGCGATGAGTTTCTACTGGGCGCTCGGGGGAACTCTCGGACTGAGGACGATCGGTACGTTTGCGCAGTCACGGGATGCGACGTTCGTCGCACTGCTGTGGGTGACCGGGGCCATGAAGATCGGCGGCGGACTCGTTGCACTTGCGCTCGTTCGGCCCTGGGGTCACCGCGTTCCGCGTCCGCTCTTACTCGGTTGTGCCTGGGCCGGCGGTATCGGGTTGGTTTTGTACGGCAGCGGGAATCTACTACAGCACGCGCTTATGGCGGTCGGAATGTATAGCGTCCCCGACGCAATCGGTTCGACGACAGCAGTCTGGTGGCATCTCCTGTTCTGGGACCCCTGGTGGATCGGGGGCGGCGTGCTGTTCAGTATCGCAGCGTGGGGCTACACCACTCGCACGCGCAACTGACGCTGACGTCGGTAGCGGGCTCCAGCGGAGCCAAAACGAACGTGGAACCCGCCGAGGGGGGGCACGACTCTCGTCGTTCCGGTGGACGCTCCGAGTTCACCGTGCTCTCCGGCACCGACACCGTCGGTCTCCGTCTCCGTCTCTGCCTCTGGATCTGTGGGGGCCATCACTTATTGTGATCGGTCAGCAACAGTGACAGTGTGATCGTCGACGGTCGAGTGCTCCGCGAGGACTTCGTTCCGAGCGAGGTCGTCCATCGCCACGACGAGGTAAATCTCCTTTCGGAGGCCCTGGAGCCGCTGCTCTCCGACCGCCGGCCCGATCCCGTGTTCCTGTTCGGCCCGACGGGCGTTGGCAAAACCTGTATCGCCCGCTACACGCTCGCCCAGTTGCACGAGCAGGACCCGGATGTCCGGGTCGCCTACGTCAACTGCTGGCAGGAATACACGCGATTTCGCGTACTGTACAGCCTTCTTGAAGCAACCGGCCGAACGACGGATATCCACCGATCGACGGCGAAAGACGAACTCTTCGACCGACTCGCCGAGGGAGATACCCGACCGATCGTCGCCATTCTCGACGAAGTCGACCAGCTCGAGGAAACCGCCGCACTCTACGACCTACACCGGTTACCCCACGTCTCGCTGGTGCTGATCGCCAACCGCGAGGAAGAACTCTTCGCCAGTTTCGACGACCGCGTCCGGTCGCGGCTGCACGCCGGGACTCGAGTGCAGTTCGACCGGTACGGAACGGCTGAACTCTGCTCAATTCTCCGTGAGCGAGCGACGCAGGGACTCGAACCGGACGCAGTGACGACCGACCAGTTACAGACGATCGCCGATGCGGCCTCCGGCGATGCGCGCGTCGGGATCGGAATCCTCCGGTCAGCAGCACGCCGAGCGGAACGAAACGGCGACGAGTACGTTACCGAGACTACGATCGAGGCGGCGATCCCCGACGCTCGAACGGCAATTCGGCGCAAGACCGTCGAGGGGCTTCCAGACCATCAGCGCGTGCTCTATGAAATCATCACCGATGCGGGCGAGATCGAGCCGGGTGAGCTCTACGAGGCGTACGAACGACGGGTCGCAGAGCCAAAGACGGCGCGGACGCTACGAAATTACCTGACGAAGATGGTGCACTACGACCTGATCGAGTCGGTTGGCGAGCACCGCGGGAGGCGGTATCGGCCCGTCGCAGATGGGGACAAGGTCGAGGGCAAGAGCGAGGAATCGGATCTCCCGACCGAGGAGTGAGCCGACGAAAGCGAGAGAGTGGAGCGAAGTGGTAACAGCGTAGGCCGTGATCGAAGGCTGTACTATCACTTGCCACTATTTCGTCCCACTCTAACTGTCTGCGTAGACGGACTGTCCCATCCTGTGGAGAGTGAACACTACATTTATCCCTGCCAGTCGATTTTGCCATACTAGAAGCTGCAGTACAAACGGGCCAAGAAACGCGTTCAGGGTGGTTTACATGGGTGGACACCGGAAATCTGAGTTAGGTGCCAGACTGGGTATCGAGGCAGCAAACGCCGCGACGGGGGCGACAGGAACAACCAGCCCGCACGTGACTCGTTCGCTGCGAGTTCAGAAGCGACGGCGACACGGATGGGCCGATGACTGACGGTCGAGCGGCCAAATCGATGCCGGTACAGATCCTGTTAGTAGAGGATAACCCGGGGGACGTTCGGCTCACCGAGGAAGCGTTCAAGCAGGGACGAATCGAGAACGAACTGCACGTCGTTTCCGACGGGGCCGAAGCGCTCGAGTACCTCTATCAGCGCAGTGAGTATGCGGACGCACCGCGTCCGGATCTGATCCTGCTCGATCTCAATCTACCGCGGACGGACGGGACGGAAGTGCTCGAAGAACTCAAGAACGACGCTGAACTCCATTCGATTCCGGTAATCGTTCTGACGAGTTCACGAGCGGAGGAGGATATTGCAACGTCCTACGAGTTGCATGCAAACGCGTATCTGACGAAGCCGGTCGATCCTGACGAGTTCATCGAGACGGTACGGACCTTTGAGAAGTTCTGGTTTTCGGTGGTTCGATTGCCATCGGAGCGTGATCAGTAATGACAGAGAGTGACCGTGAGAACGAGGGCCGGAATCAGTCCGAGAGCGAAACGACGACCGAATCGGACGGACACGACAAACTCGATACCACGACCGCGATACCGGAGCAATCCGAGACGCTTCGAGCGTTACTCATCGAGGACAATCCCGGCGATGCGCGGTTGATCGAGGAAATGCTCCGGGATACGGAAGAACTCGCACAGCGGGTCAGTTCGACCGAGTCTGCCGAGCAGACACCGGAGATAACCCGCGAAAGTCGGCTGGCAGACGGCCTCGAGACGTTCGAGCACGGTGCCGTCGATGTCGTCCTGCTCGATCTGAATTTGCCGGACAGCCAGGGACTCGAGACGCTCGAAACCGTCTCCGAAGCGAGCGATACGACGCCGATCGTCGTGTTGACTGGTCTGCGGGACCAGCAAGTCGGTATTCAGGCGATCCAGCAGGGAGCACAGGACTTCCTCGTCAAAGACGAAGTGACGAGCGAGTTGCTGGTTCGAACGATTCACCACGCGATCGAACGCGCCCGCCAGGAGCACGAACGCCGCCGCCAGCGCGAACAACTCGAGGCGATCAACCGCCTCAACGATATCGGTCACGACATTATCCACGCAGTGATCACTACCGAGACGCGCGCTGAACTCGAGCAACAGGTCTGTGACCGCCTGACAGCGTCGGACGGCTACCGCTTCGCCTGGATCGGCGAGATCAACCCGGGAAGCGACGACGTCGTCCCGAAGGCAACGGCCGGCGTCAAGGACGGCTATCTCGAGGCAGTCGAGATCAGTACTGACGAGAACAAGCCGACCGGCCAGGGACCGGCGGGAACTGCAGTTCGAACTGGGACTGTGCAGGTCGCAAACAACGTCGACAGCGACCCCGAGTTCGAGCCCTGGCGCGAGGAAGCGGAATCTCGCGGCTACCAGTCATCGGCATCGATCCCGATTATCCACGAGGACCTCATCTACGGTGTTCTCAACGTGTATGCCTCGTCTCCACGCGCGTTTACCGCTCCGGAGACGCAGATTCTCGCCCGCATCGGCGATACGATCGCCCACGCGATCACCGCGATCGAACGCCGCGACGCGCTGGTCAGCGACGCCGTCATCGAACTCGAGTTCAGACTCGAAGAGATGGTTCCGGAACTGGTCGCGCTGACTGATACCGAGTCGCGGACGATTTCGATCAAGCAATTGGTCCGGGGTGACGAGGCGCTGCTTGCATACGGGACGGCCCGGGACATCTCACAGGAAGCCTTCGAAGAGGCCATCGAGCGAAGCGAGGGCGTCACCACTGTCAGATTCCTTTCCGTAAAGCGCGATGAGTTCGAGTTCGAACTCGTGATACCGGCTGCGGCCTCGCTGTTCGAGGCGATTGCGACCCACGGTGGCCGGGTCGAGTCGGCGACGATCGCAGATTCCGAGTTCAGATTCGTCGTCGAACTCCCGCGCGGCCGGGATACGCGCCAGATGATCGAACTGATCAAAGACCACCGGGACGATGCGACCTATCTCGCACAGCGAACGACGGAGCGGAGCGAGCGGGACGATTCGGGGTCGGGTGGATCGGGAGCCGGGCGGAGAATGATGGGTGTGCTCGAGGACGATCTCACGGAGAAACAGCGAGCGGCCCTCGAGACGGCGTACTTTGCGGGGTACTTCGACTGGCCGCGCGAGAGTACGGGCGAGGAGATCGCGGACCGCCTCGGCATCGCGCCGGCGACGTTCAATCAGCATCTCCGAACCGCAGAGCGGAAGTTTTTTGATTCGGCTCTCGGGGAGTAGCCCCGGCTTGCTGTTGTGAGTGGGTGAGGCGCGGCGCGATCGCCTACTGAGCGTCCAATCCGACAGCCTCGGCGAGCAGTTCGTGCGAGCGGAGCACGTCGTCGTGATCCGCGATGAGATTCTGGACGATCACGTCGTCGACGCCGACCTGGTCGGTCAGTTCGTCGAGCAGCGTTCCCACCGTCTCCGGACTGCCGGACATCGCGCGGGGCCACTCGCCGGGCGGCAGCGACTGCGGTGTCGGGTCGGGGACGCCACCGAGTTCGTCGATCGCTTCGTCGACCGTCGGCGTCGATCCGGTAACACCGCGTTGCATGCGCTTGTAGGACGCCTCGGCGCTCGCCCGAAGCCGTGCGGCCTCCTCGTCCGTGTCGGCACAGGCGACGTTCACCGCGAGCATTCCCGTCGGTTCGTCGACCCCGGCGTCCGACGCGGCGGGATCGAAGTGCTCCCAGTAGGTCTCGAAGGCGCGCACGGCGAGGGTCGGCCTTATAAACGCTGCAAAGCAGTAGCGGAGCCCGAGTTCACCCGCGATTTTCGCGCTCGAGGGACTGGAGCCGAGCACCCAGATTTCCGGGACATCCTCGGCCGAGCGAGCCAGTTGGAGGTCGGCGTACGGATGGTCCGCACTGAACTCGTCGTAGAGGTGGTTGGCGGTTTCTTCGATCTTCTCGGCGTGGTCCTCGTCGGGGTTTCGCTTGCGTCGCTCGGTCCGAAGCGCGCGGTCGGCGGCGGGTTTGCCGGTGGCGCGTCCGAGTCCGAGATCGATGCGGCCGGGTGCGAGCGCGTCGAGCGAACTGAACGTTTCGGCGACCTTGAACGGGCTGTAGTGGTTGAGTAACACCGTTCCGGAGCCGACGCGGATCGCGTCGGTTTTGGCCGCGAGATGGGCGATCAGGACTTCGGGCGTCGTGCTCGCAATCGAGTCGGCCATGCTGTGGTGTTCGGCGACCCAGAATCGCGAGTACCCCAGTTCCTCGGCCAGTTGTGCGAGTTCGACGGTGTTCTCGTAGGCCTCGGTTGCACTCGCTCCATCAGGGACAGGTGCAAGATCGACAATCGAGAGGTTCACACCGATGATTCGGGGTGAAGGCCGAATAACTGCTCGCTTCTATACGACTGTGAGGAGGTGACACAGAGCGTGACACTGGTAAGCGACGTAGCGAGCAGCAAAAGCAGGTCAAAATGTTCCGGGACCGGTTCGATCGGTCGGCCGGCGTCTCATGCACTCCGTGGTTCGCTCGCGGCGGCACTCGTCTCGTCCATGTTCCGGCCGCCGATGGCGACGATACCCATCGAGAGGCCGGTCATGAAGAGGCTCACGCCGACGAGCAGGCCGATCGCCCAGGTCGCATCCGCCGGGAAGCCGGCCCAGAGCAGGACCGCCAGGGCGAGCGAGAGCACGCCGCTTGCGGCGACGGACATGCGTCCGGGCTGGTCCGCCATCCGCATCGACATCCAGAGTTCGGCGATGCCGTCGGCCAGCAGGTACGCGATAGCCAGGATCGTGAGCGTCAGGAGGCCGATAACGGGGTTTGCGAGCAGCAGGACGCCGGCGACGACGGCGACGATTCCGAGTGCGAGTTGCCAGAGCGAGCCGCTCCACCCGCGTGCGGTAACGGCGTGTGCGCCGTGGACGATGCCGCTAAGCACGAGCAGCGCGCCCAGTGCGATCGTCGCCGAGATCCCCGTGACGAGCGGGAACGCGATCGCGAAGAGACCGAGGAGGCCGACGACGGCCCCGGCGATGGCGAGCGTTCGCCAGCCGCGCTTGAGAGAGTAGCTGTGCGGTTCGTCGTCTGTAGTTACTGTGTTCGAGGACATTGCTGTCTCCGATAGGGAGTAGGGCGTGTAGGGAGATAAAACGCTTTTATATTTTGACAGTAATTCCCGAGAATGGACCGGTCCGAAAACTGGAGACACCGGCAGACCGGGACCGAGAGACCACTGGTCGGGTCGCGGGTATCGACACGTCGTGTCGGTTTCAGAACTTGTCGAGAGCCCGGTCGATTACATCCGTGGCCCGCAAACCAACTCGTAATGGTCGAACAGGATGCGGACACGGACGAACGCGATTCTTCCTGTCACTGTGACCTCTGTGGGGACCGAGTTCAGGTCGCGATCTATCGCGAGCATCTGCTCAAAGAATGCCCCGGTCGCTGACCGCTTGCGGTCGCCGGTGACTGTACTGCCGTCGACGCGGTGGAGTGAGCCGGCGCGATGAACTCGCGACCGGTTCGCGGTCCGCTTGTGGTCGAGCCGTTCGGTCCGGCCGACGGCATCGGAACCCGTCGAACCGGTCAGTTCGAGTTCGCCGATCGTGGATCGACGGTGAACTCGAGCAGTCCGAGGGCCGCCGCGCAGTCGGGACAGCAGGGCCGGCTGGTGGCTTCGTAGATTCCTGTCACACCGGGTCCCGGACGTGCGGTGAGGCGAATCCAGCGGTCGGTTTCGATGGGCCGGTCACAGCGGTAGCAGACCGTCTCGTTGTGTGCGTCGAGGTCGGTCGGATCCTGGGTGTGCGAATCGCAGGATATCGACCCGCCGGCCGGGTCGTCGAACTCCGCGGTCATCGACGCCGCCTCCGCTGGGGAGCGAGGATACAATTCGGTGCAGGTCCGTACGTGGAGCCAGACGGCTCTGTGCGCTGGTCGTGAGCGATAGCTATCCCTGTCCGTCGTGCGAGAGCTTTTTGTCTCGGTAGCAGTAATGGAAACATGGCAACCATTGCAAGCCGCAGTGGAAGCCACGTCTCGGGTGTTGTAGCACCCGGGGCATTTCGTACGCATGCCCCCGCGTATTCGTTTGGAGGTGACTTCCATTCTGACAGTTTCGCAAGGAGAGTAATATAACTACTGGAATTTCTGTGAAGAAAGTGGGCGGATGGGTGCCCTCGTTATCGTGCGGAGACGGGGGCGGTTCGTCAGTCGTCGCGGTCAGTCGCGGACACAAAGGAGGAATGGGATGGGGGTGGTGGGTACGATTAGCAACACAGTCACCAAATATTTAGTGTGGCGGAGTGAGCATCTACCGTGCCTTCCATGCGTCGTCGCCAGGTCCTCGTGGCCGCATCCTCCGCGACCGTCGGTCTCGCTGGCTGTACTACGGCTCGGGAACGCCTCGGAGATGTGCGCCGCAGTACCCCGGAGCGCCGCGTTGACCCCGACTGGCGTCCCGGGCCGGGAACGTGGGCCGAAGACGACTACGGCCCTGCGAAGCGCCGGTACAATCCGCACGCAACACCACCACGAACCGAACCCGAGATCGACTGGCGGTACGACCTCGACAACCGGCTCGGTGACGGGTCGCTCGTCGTCGCCAACGGGACAGTGTACGTCTCGACACGGTACCGTCTGGTGGCGCTCGACGCCGCCGACGGAACGCACCAGTGGGAGCACGATACCGACGGCGCTTCCGGGCTGAAGTACGTCGATGGACGCCTGTACCACCTACACTGGGGGCTCCAAGAATCGAAGCTCGTCGCGCGTTCACCCACAGGAGACGAGCAGTGGCGAGCCACCGTACCGAGCCAAATCACGGGTATTCACGAGCAGAACGGCTACGTGTTCGTCGCGGGTCGGGATCGGTACTGGACGCTCCACGCAGACACTGGTCAGATCGTCCGCGAGCGCGAGACGTGGGTCCGAAACATGGCGGCTGCCAACGGCATGCTGTACGCAGCCTTTTCCGGGATTCTCGCCAGCTACGAGGGAGAAGGCCGAACGCTCGCGGAACGCTGGCGCGTCCAGAGTCAGGACCCCACCGAATCGCGTCATCCAACGATCGCAGAGGAACTGATCTACGTTTCACAGTACCAGCCTCCCGCCGACGGCGGAGACGTGGTTGTCTACGACGCCGACGGAGAGACACAACACAGAGTTGAACTCGATTACGGGTCGTTCGCGATCACCGTTGCCGAGAACGGACCGATCGTCGCGCCGATCGCGACGAGTAACAGGGAACTCCTCGCGATGCGGCCCGACGGGAGTCGACGATGGACCGCCGGCGTGAGTGGGGCTGCCGGCGCGATCGTCGCCGACGGAACGGTGTACGCCGGGTATCCGCTGACCGCGATGGACGCCGAATCCGGCGAACGTCTCTGGGAGCGAGACACGATCGGAACCGCCCGATTCGCCGCTGCGGACTCGACGCTGTACGCGTCGACGGCCGACAATCACATCGTCGCCTTACGCGAGTGATCCGCCTCGGTCGGCGGATAACGCCACGGAGAAGCGGGTGACCAGCGCCCAATTGTGACAGCCATCAGGCGGTCTCTCGGATGAACCGACCACTTCCGATCTGCTATTTCTCCCATCTCGGTCACGTGTAGACGCAGCGCGACAGCCCGTTCGTCCCTTTCGCTACTGAGCCGCGAATCCCCTGCTCAGTCAAACTGTGAAGGAACTCCGAACTGCTCTCTAATTTCTTCCGAGCGGACTTCGTGGCTGAGCCCTCAAAGGCCAACAGATGAAGGACCCTACTCACGTCTCTTCGACGTGGCGAATCTCGCAGGCGACGCCGCGTGAACTCTCGGCCATCTCGCGGCCGAACATCTCGGCGCGGCCGACGCCGAACGCCTTCGGTCCCTCGACGACAACCTCGTCGCCGACGCGAATCTCTTCGTCGGCGTCGACGATACCCGGCGCGAGCACGCTGCCGTGAGGAACGAAGCCGTCGATTTCGACGCGCTTGACCGGCGCGTCGCTGTCGACCCACCGGCGGGCACCCGCGAGGGTAAAGGAGAGGGTCCCGTACTGGGGCACCATTGTCGCCAACTGGGTATCTTCGCGGTCGCGGACCTGGATCTTCGGGTACCGGCTGGTGGTCTGAATGTCGTCGAAGAGTTCGTCGCCGGCTCCGTCGCCGAGCAGGTAGTCGGCGATGGCGCGGACGGTGTTGTGCTCGCGCTCGCGCTTCGAGTACTTGAGTTCGCCCGCGAGTGCCTCGCTGAGGTTCGCGAGTGACTCGTCGTCCGTGGGGTGTTCCGCGACGGTGTAGGTCACGTCGAGGTCGAGTTCGTCCTCGACGCGGCCGACGATGTCCCGATACCCTTCGTCGGGAACGTGAGCGATGATCCGCGGGTAGTCGTTGCGCTCGAGATAGCGCCGGAGCACCGCGCTGACGAACTGCTTTTCGTCCTCGGACCAGCGCCCGGTGACGACGGTGTCGTAGTGCTGGGCCGGATAGGTCGTCTCGAGTTCTTGCGGCACGACGCCGATGGGGCTGGTCATCGAGACGAGGTGGGCGCGCCACTGGATGGCGTCGTGGAACTGGCGGTGGCTCTGGGACTCGCTGTAGGGTTTCGCCGCGGAACAGGGCACCAACACGAGCGGGTTGTCGAAGCGGTTGCGGTACCGCGTCGTGACGCGGTCGGCGTAGCGCTGGATCTCGACCCGACGGAGGGTGTCCTCGGTCGCCGCATCGATTTGCGCGTCTCGGAGGATCGGCGTCCGCTCCTCCAGGTAGCCCCACTGCGAATCGAGTTCGCGCATCGCGGCGGTGAGCCACTGGTCCTGGCGGGCCTGCCCCTCGACGTAGTCGCGCAGGCGGCCGTCGCGAATCCGCCGGCGGACGATTCCCAATTCCGCCTCGAGCGCGTTGACGTTGTGCTCGACGCAGTCCTCGCGAGTGAACTCGTCGCAGGGCTGCCGGCAGGCGGGACAGGAACAGGGCAGTTCTTCGAGGTCTTCGAGGAAGTAGGCGTCGTCGGTCGTCAGGTACCGGCCTTCGGTGCCCTTCACGACGGCGGCGGTGCGGTCGAAGAGGTCGACGCCGGCGTAGGCGAGCAGGGCGACGTTTCGCGGCGTGGCCACGCCGGAGAAGAACAGCGCGGTGTCGGTCGGAATCTCGCTTCGAACGTCGACGACGGCCTCGACGAGTCCGGCACCGTGGCCGGTGAACGATTGTACGTCCGAAACCGCGTAGGCGTCGGTGCCGTGGTCCGCGGAACTCTCGCTCGAGACCACTGCGACGCTCGGGTAGTCGACATCCGGATACTCGACGGCGAACGATTCCTGAACCTCCTCGGCGGTGCCGCCGGGAAACGCCCGGTGGGGGAGGACGGTGAGTTGCGAGTCGTCGCCGGCGGGAAGTTCGCGGTCGGCTGACCAGAGCGACCCCGCGTCCTCGAGTACGTCGTCGACGAGCGCGGGGGTCGTTCGGGGTAGTTTGCGGTCGGGGTCCGACTCGGCAGCCGCGGCCTCGAAATCGAGGCGGAGTTCACCCACGCGCGCGGCCCCGTCGCGCTCGTGGACTTCGAAGTACTCGGTCATACCAGAACTGGGCGGGGGAGCGCGAAAGAGGCTGTCGGTGTCGGTCGCCGGCTGTGTGTCGTGCTATGCGCCACCGACGTACCTCGCCGTCGCCGACGTGTGTCCCCGGTTGAACGAGAGGATCGAAATCCGGATCACGTCCGTCGGCTCGCAGCGGGCGGGCACGTCCTCGACGAAGACGACGAAGCCCTCGATCTTGCAGACCGCCTGGCGCTCGCCCGTGTGGTGTTCGGAGAACTCCTGAATCGCGACCTCGCGTTCGTCGCCGATCTCGACCGGCGGCTCGCGCTGTTGGGCTTCCCTGTGGCTTTCCCACGAGTTCCGTTGAGCGGCCGAGCCGCCCGGGCCACGAACCCGCCGCACGACCCACGACGCGAACAGGACGATTACGAGCAGACCGAGCACCAGCGACGCTACACCGAGCATATCGGATACTGGATCGTGCTCGCACCTTTGCTGTTCTGATTCGACTTTTCACTCGCCGGTCAGATCCACGAGTTCAACGCGGGCCGGCAGCCGGTCTCGAATCGGCGCGGGCCAGCCCCGGTGTGCCAGGGTGAACTCGGTGTCTGGATTCGACTCGACGAGTCGGGTTACGCCGTCCGCGGCGGCCGCGATGGCCGCGCGGTCGGTTCGGTCCGGTACCTCGGCTGTGAGCGGGTAGCTCTTCGAGAGCGCCCGCGGGAAGGGGCCGAACGGCGGCTCGACGCGCCAGGAGGCGTCGAACTCGTCGCTGCGAGGGGCGTCGCCCTCCGTCAGGAGCAGCGAATCGGGGACCGAGAGCCGGTCGAGTCGCCGGTGGTGGCGGCGCACTTCGGGTCGGCGCGCGCTCTCGTGGGAGGTATAGAAGAACGCGCCTTTCGAGACGGGGTCCGTCCGCTCGAGTTCGGCGGCGTGATCGAGCAGCGTCCGGTAGCCGTCGAGCATCGTGGGGTGGGAGCGAGCGCGCTGTTCGACGAGTTCGAGCAGGGTGCCGGCGCGGATGGCCTGTTTGATCCGGCGGATTTCGGCGAAGGTGACGTGGAGGTTGTGGGCGGCGAGTGCTTCCTCTCGCTTTCGGTCCGGCAGGTCGCGGATCTCGGCGGGCGAGTGGGCGGCACAGACGGGACACGAACAGGGGAAGTACGCGAGATCGTCCAGGTTGCGAGTGCCGCGAACGGTGAGGTAGCGGTCGTCGCGGGCGTAGAGGGCGTAGGCGGCGGAGTCGAAGAGGTCACAGCCCATCGCGGCGGCGAGGGCGAACATCATGGGGTGGCCGGCACCGAAGAGGTGGACCGGTGCGTCGGCTCCCAGCCCGCGTTTCGCGGCGGCGACGGCGTCGACCACGTCGTCGTAGCGGTAGTCGTTCATCAGCGGGACGACCGCGCCGACGGGAAAGACGTCGAGGTCGGTCGCGTCGGCGTGGCGGCCGGCCCGCTCGCGCAGGTCGGGGTAGGTCGAGCCCTGGACCGGCGCGCTGACGAGCATCTCGCCCGTGTCGACGGCCTCGGCGGCTTCGAGTCGCTCCTGGGTCGTTTCGAGTTCGGCTTCGGCGCGCTCACGGGACACGTCCGGCGGGGTCGGAATGTCGACGGGCGTGCCGATGTCGGAGCCGATCGCGTGCTGGAACTCGAGGATTTCCTCGGTTGTCACGTCTATCTCGCCGTACTCGGCGAGCTGGAACGAGCCGGAGTCGGTCATGATCGCGCCGGGGAAATCGAGCACTTCGTGAAGGCCGTATTCGAGGGCCTCCTCGCGAACGTCCTCGGTGCCGTGGATGATGTAGGAGTTCGTGATGAGGATCTCAGCACCGAACTCGTCGGCGAGCCGGCGGGGGCTGATCGTGTCCAGGTTCGGGTTGATTACGGGCAGGAGGGCGGGCGTTTCGACGGTGGCGTCGGCCCGTGGAACGGTCAGTTCGCCGAGGCGGCCGCCGGCGTCGGTCGCTCGAATTTCGAAGCACTCGCGCATCGACCGTGTGTTGGCGAGGGGACCGGTAAACGTTCCGTTCCGCGGCGTTCCGATGGGTGCCCTTCGCTAACCGGCGGTGCAGACACACCGGTCTTCGTTTTCGACTCGGCCAGTGGTCGTCCCTCGGCTGAGACGGCCACAGCCCAATTACGCCGACTCGCCCGCCCCGAACAACTCGTAGTACGATACGGCCAGAACCGCTCGTCCATCGCGGACCTCACCCGCAGCGATCGCGTCTACGAGTTCGTCGAGCGGCGTCGGGTCGACGCGGATGTTCTCGTTGTAGTCGAGTTCTTGTTCGGCGGTCGGACGGCAGTCGTGGGCGACGAAGAAGTGCATGACGGAGTCGGCGATGCCGTTTGCCGGTTCGACGGTGACGAGTGATTCGAGACGGTCGGCTTCGTAGCCGGTTTCTTCGGCGAGTTCGCGGCGGGCGGCGGTTTCGAGGTCGTCGTCTTCGGGTTCGGTGCCGCCGACGGGGAGGCCGTAGTTGACGCGGGAGACGGCCTGTCGCCACTCGGCGATGCAGACGACGTCGCCGTCCGGCGTGAACGGGAGGAGACAGACGCTTGCGGGTTCGGAGAGGTAGTCGAACTCGGTGTCGGTGCCGTCGGGGAGGCGAACGGACTCGTTAACGATATCGAAGCCGGGACAGGTGTAGGCTACCTGCCGGTCGACGGTCTCCCAGGCGAGGGGATCTGCTGTCATATCGCTCGATACGACGCTGTGTCTCAAAAGCGCCACGTCATCCGGGCCGGTAATCGGAGCGGTGAATCGCCGTGGTCAGTGGCGGCCTGTATCGACGCTATGGAGTCCGTTCTCCGCGGTGGAAGGCGTGTACTCGCTCTATAACAAAACCACGAATCGATGAAGGTTGGGATTCAGAGGATGATCCATGGATCAGCTAACAGGATTCCAGCGTGATTTGCTGTACGTGATCGCAGGCAAGGATCGACCATCCGGCCAGACGATTCTCGATGATATCAACCACTACATCGACCAGCCGGTCACCCACGGACGGCTGTATCCGAATCTCGACACCCTCGTCGAGAAAGAACTCATCGAGAAAGGCCAACTCGACCGCCGGACGAACTACTACGCACTGACACCGAAGGGACGACGAGTGTTACAGCGTCGTCAGGAGTGGGTTAATCAGTACGTCGACGTCTGATCACTGCTGGCGAGCGACTGCTCGAACCGTCTCAGGTGTTTTTCTCCACTGCTACCGCAATTTGATCCGTTTCTCCACTGTCACCGCAATCTGAACCGCCCTCTTCTATCCGAACTATCCTCCATCAGAACCGTCCTATCTGAACCGTCATCCCATCCAAACCACCCACTGTCTCGAACGGACCCCGCCTGGATCGGTGCAGTTGAACTGTTAGCCAGTCTCGGCGGTAGATTCCGTTTCAGTGTCGGAACCGGTTTCGGTTCCGCTCTCGTTGTCGGTGCCAGTGTCGTTCTCGTTTCCGTTTCCGTTTCCGTCGTCACTCTCGTTCCCGCTCTCAGTCTCGGAGTCGTTAGTCACGTCAGTACCGGCTTCTTCATCACCTTCTTCTTCTTCGATATCCTGCCCGTTGCCGGTCTCTTCTTCAGACTCAGGTGTCCCGTCGTCGTCTTCCCCAGGACCGCCACAGCCCGCAACGAGTACCGTTGCAACCGCCGTTCCTGTCAGCCCGAGCAATCGCCGCCGAGATGGACCAGTCGAACGAGTCATACCGACTCTCTGTCAGTGAAACGAATAAACGCTGAGCCGACATCTGCGTGGATCGTCACGCACTCGGCGTCGACATTTATACCATCGCCGGTCAACTAGCCCGTATGGAACTCACGCTGCGCTTCTTCGCCACGTTCCGGGACGCCGTCGGCGAGAAGGAACGAACACACACTGTCGATGCCGACGCCACCGTGGGCGACGTCCTCGCCGATCTCGAAACGACCTACGACGGCCTCGATGGCCACCTCCTCTCCGAGGACGGCACCGCCGTTCGCCAGCAACTGAGCGTCCTCAAGAACGGCCGTGATATCACCCACATGGCCGGCCCGGATACTGAACTCGAAGACAGCGATGTCCTCTCGATCTTTCCGCCGGTCGCCGGCGGCTGCCTTGACCACTGTCGATGAACCGAACCGCGGAACCGGCTCCCGGTGGCGGACGCCGCTCGGAAACCGAGTTCTCTTTGGCCGTGCGTTTCGAGAACGCTTTACGCGTCGACGCACCGAATTACGCCGAGGAGTGATCGAATGGAACTCGACCCGGAAACTGACGAGTACGCCGACAACGAGGCCGATACACGACGGTCCGAACGCGCGAGTAAGCGGACAGACGGTCGCGAGCACGAAGATGCGGCGGCCGACGTGACGCCGGCTACAGCGGGGCCGAACTCGTCACCGACGACAGCCACACCCACTGCCGAGAACGAGGCAACCGCCACTGAAACCGCAGCCAGCACAACCGAACCGGATGCCACCGTTACGTTCGACCGAACCGGTATTCGAGCCGGCTTTCTCAAAACGATCCCGGTCGCCCTCGGTGTTGGCGGCTACGGCATCGCGTTCGGCGTCCTGGCCGACCAGGCCGGTCTGAGCGTCGCCGAGGCCGCGCTCATGAGCGCAACCGTCGTCGCTGGCGCATCGCAGATCGTCGCCGTCGAACTCTGGGCCAACCCGCTCCCGATCGCCGCCGTGCTCGTCACCACGTTCGCGATTAACCTTCGGTACTCCCTGATGGGTGCCGCCCTCCAACCGTGGTTCAAGCGCCTCTCCGCCACCAAGGTCTACGGCAGCCTCTTCGTCATGGCCGACGAGAACTGGGCGCTGACCATGCGCTCGCTGAAATCCGGCACCGGTCACGGCGCATTCCTCCTCGGTAGCGGCATCGCCATCTGGCTCGCCTGGGTCGGCGCGACGATCGTCGGCACCGTCGCCGGCGGCGTCGTTGGCGACCCGACCGCGTACGGATTCGACTTCATCCTCGTCGCCGTCTTCCTCTCTCTCGCCGCCGAACTCTGGGAGGGCCGGTCCTCGCTTCTCCCCTGGACCGTCTCGCTCGCCACCGCACTCGTCACCGCTGAACTCGTTCCCGGCCGCTGGTACATCCTCCTTGGCGGCCTCGCCGCCGCCACCGTCGAGGTGATCCGCCGTGGCGAGTGACGCTCTCACCCTCTCCCTCGACCCGCTCGTCGTCGCCGTCGTCCTCGCGATGGCACTCATCACGTTCCTCACGAAGGTCGGCGGTATCTGGCTCGTCCGCCGATTCGAACTGAGCGACCGTCTCGAAGCGGGCCTCACCGTACTCCCCGGCGCGATCGTCGTCGCCGTGATCGGACCTGAACTCGCGGCGGGCGGCCCAGCGGAGTGGGCCGCTGGAGGTGCCGTCCTGCTCGTCATGTGGCGGACCGAGAGTATCCTGCTCGCGCTGTGTACCGGCGTCATCGCCGTCGTCGCGTTTCGGATGGTTCTCTGAGACTCGAAGCGCAAGGACAGGCACGCGAATTTATCCGTTCGGACGACGAACACTCGTCATGGAACGGCGTATCGAGCGGTCCTTTCGCGGAATTTCCGAGCGGCTCGCGGTTCGGTACCTCTCAAATCTCGGCGGCGAACGAGTCGAGGACGGCGACAAAACGACGGTCGAAGCCGACGACTGGACGGCGACGATCACCTCGGAATCGGTCGACGTCGGACCGACGCTGACACTTACCGAGTTGACGATAGTTTTCGAACGTGATGCGAGCGACGACGCCGACGGGAGCACACCGCTCGACGAACTCGTCGACACCTTCGCTCAAAAGGCCATGCGTGCCGGAGGCTGAACGAGCGTGAGCACCGACCCCATCGACGGGCAGGTCCTCCTGCTCACCGCAGCCAAAGCGAGCGTGCCACCGTCGCGCCTCCCTGAACTCGTCGACGACGCACAGGCACTCCTTTCCCAACGCCTTGCGCACTACCGACACGAGTTCGAACGCCTCTACGCCGACGAGTTCACCGAGGCGTTTCTCGTCGAGTGGGGTCACTGGGAGGATCTCGGCGCTGAACTCGGGATGAGCGAGCGAGAGACCGCAGCGGTTCGCCGGGCGCACGAAGAGCAGGTACGACGTGCTGGCCGACGGATGGATCGTGAGGATGAGTTCGAGACGGCGTTCGAGATTCGGGAGGCGGTGTGTATCGGAGTGGAATCCGAGTGCGAGTCAGATCCAGCGTGAGTGGGATGAGGGTGGATTTTGGCCCGTTCTCCCGGGATGCAGCGGCGGTCACGAAGGGTTTCTAGCCGGGAACTACTGAAGACGAGGCAAAACGGATCGGATCGGAAGCGGACAGCGAGGGTTGGGACCGCGGTTCAGTCGTCGGCCGGAGCCGCCGAATCGTCGGCCGAGACGCCCGTTCCAGGCCCGACATCGATTTCGAGTTCGTCGAGTTTCTCATCGGGGACGACGCCGTCGACCCAGCCGCGGTAGTCGTAGTACTCCTCTTTCATTTCGTCGAGTTCACAGAACTCGCCTTCGCTTGCGCCCTGACCGCGGATGCCGTCTTCGAGGAAGCGCTCGGGGAGCGAGTCGTCGTCGCCGTCGAAGCCGAGGAGGTTGTTGTAGTAGCGCTCCAGGTTGTAGACGCGTTCGCCGGCTTGCAGTAGTTCGTCTTCGGTGACGTCGCGGCCGGTCATGCCGTTGTACTGGAGGACGTACTCCTCGATGCCTTCCGCGAAGGCGTTGAACTTGCAGATGTCGAAGGAGTCGCTGATGGCGTGGAGATCCTGGAACTGGGCGGTGAGTTCGCCTTTGCCTTCGTATTCGTAGGGGTCGACCTTCTCTGGGATGCCCAGGATTTCGGCGGCCGGCGTGTAGCCGCGCAGGTGGCACGCCCCGCGGTTCGAGGTGGCGTAGCCGATCCCCATGCCTTTCAGGCAGCGCGGGTCGTAGGCGGCAATCGTCTGGCCCTTCACCGCAAGCGAGTTGTCGTGGGCCTCCTTGCGGTCCGCGACGCGGCGCGGGCCCTCGGCCAGCAGGTCCGCGAGGTCGTCCTCGCGGCGGGCGATGCGCTCGATCATGTCGACCATGGTCTCGTGGTCGCCCCAGTCGAGTCCGCCCTCGTCCTCGAGTTTGCCTTCTTCGGTCATCTCCATGGCCATCGCCATCATGTTCCCCGTGTCGATGGTGTCGACGCCCATGTCGTTACAGCGGTCGATCATGAGCGCGATGGCGTCGCGGTCGGTGTGTCCCGAGTTCGGTCCGAGCGAGTAGGCGGATTCGTACTCGTAGGACTCCATTCGGACGTTCATCTCCTCGCCCTTGTGCATCGCTTGCACTTCGACTTCCTTCTTGCAGGCGACCGGACAGGAGTGGCAGGTCGGTTCGTCGACGAGGATGTTCTCGCGGACGTTCTCGCCGGAGACGCGCTCGGCGTCGATATCGACGCCCTCGGACTCGCGCATGCTCTCGGTCGAGGTGTAGCGCCCGTTCTTGGTGGGGAGGCCGTCCATCTCCTCGCCGATGTTCATCAGGACGTTCGTCCCGTACTGCGAGAGACCGCCCTCGTTCGGCGCGGTAACCTCGGATTCCGTGATCGCCTGCATGGCCTGCTGGTGACCCTCGCGGAACGTCTCCTGGTCCGCCGGCTGGGGCATCTTCGTGCTCGATTTGATGACGATCGCTTTGAGGTTTTTCGACCCCATCACACAGCCGGTTCCGCCGCGGCCCGAGGCCCGGTCGTCCTCGTTCACGATGCAGGCGTACTTGACCTCGTTTTCGCCGCCGGGGCCGATCGCCATCAACGAGAGGTTCTTCCCGTAGGAGCCGTCGACTTCCTCTTCGAGCCGGTCGCGGGTTTCGTGGACGCCGTCCCCCCAGAGGTGGGAGGCGTCGCGGAGTTCGACCTCGCCGTCCTCGACGTAGGCGTAGACGGGGTCATCCGCTTGTCCTTCAACGAGCAGGCCGTCGAAGCCGGCCCACTTCAGGCGAGCGCCGGACCAGCCGCCGTGGTGGCTGTCGGTGACCGTGCCGGTCAGCGGCGATTTCGTACAGACGGCGATCCGCCCGCTCATCGTCACCTGCGTGCCCGACAGCGGCCCGTTCATGAACGCGAGCAGGTTGTCCGGTCCGAGCGGATCAACGTCCGGCCCCTGGTCGAAGACGTGCTTTACTCCGAGCCCGCGTGCACCGATATACTTCTGCGCATCCTCCTCGTCGATCGACTCGTAGTCGATCGTTCCCTCCGACAGATCGATACGAGCGAGCCGGTCCTGGAAACCACCGAGTTCAGTCATGGTAATCCCTCATCGTTTATTAAGGCCGCCAGAGTGTTAGTTGTTCACACCCTCGGGTAACGGGTTTCGGTTACAGCCAGTGTTACCAGTGTCTCGAACTGCCCGCCTGTACAATCGAGTTCAGGTGAGAGCGATTCAATGGGTCTTCGAGAGTCGCATCTAGTCACAACAGGAGTGCAATGATCGCCAGCACGATGAAGACCAGCACGAAAATCCGTGCGATCTCCATCGAGATGCCGGCGACACCCCGAGCACCGACTGCAGCCGCGACGATCGCGAGGACGAAAAAGACGATCGCCCAGTACAGAAAGCCGTCACCGGCGAGCTGGAGCGGCGGTGTGAACTCGAGCATAGTCTGGCCCAGCACAGCGACTCACATAAACGCCGTCGACCGTCTTTCACTGTTCACCTGCCTAACGACAGGCTACAACCCAGTAAGGTCTCTTTCCCGTTTCGTGGTCACACCCTACGCCGCTATCGATCATCGCGCGCTATCGCACGGATGCCCGTTCGCTAGCCGGTCACGGCGACTGATCCAGGATTTCGGTGAACTCGTCCGATAGGTTGTCCCTTGGTGTCTCTTCCCAAACGGTTAAGAGCATCCAAGCTATATGATAACACATGTCTACCCACCGTTCCCCGTTCGACCGGCTGCGGGCGAAGTTCGACGAAACCGAACTCACGTGTCGCCACTGTGGGTACCACGACGAGAGTGGTGGGTGGCGGGTCAGTTCATCTGGTGATCGCGTGCAGTATCAGTTCGTCTGTCCGTCCTGTGACGCCGTTGAAACGCGGGAAATGCGGCTTAGATAGGGAGAATGGGGGTCCGTTTATAGCGGGGTGCGAGGGAGGGACGAGAAGACTGGACGGCACAGACGAAGGCGCTTTAGGCGCTGGCCCGCTTTGTCCGCCCAATGAGTCAACCCACGCCCGAGGTCTACGAGCAGGGCAAGGGCATGGACGCCCACAACCAGGTAATGCGGGAGATCCGCTCGCGCAAGGAGGCGAGCTACGACCCCCACGAACCGACCCGCGTCTGGCTCGACGAGGACAACACGCCCGACGGCGTCAAACAGAGCCTGACCATCATTCTCAACACCGGCGGCTGTCGCTGGGCGCGCGCCGGCGGCTGTACCATGTGCGGCTACGTCGCCGAGAGCGTCGACGGCGGTAGCGTCAGCCACGAGGCCCTGATGAACCAGATCGACGTCTGTCTCGAGCACGAGCAAGAAAACGGGGACGAGCCGGCCCAGCTCATCAAGATCTACACCTCCGGATCCTTCCTCGATGAACGCGAAGTCGGTGCAAAGACGCGCCGCGCCATCGCCGACACCTTCGCCGACCGTGAACGGATCGTCGTCGAATCGCTCCCGGACTTCGTCGACCGCGAGAAGATCGGCGAGTTCACCCAGCACGGCATCGACACCGACGTTGCGATCGGACTCGAGACGGCGACCGATCGCGTGCGCCATGACTGCGTGAACAAGTACTTCGACTTCGCGGACTTCGAGGACGCCTGCGCGGAAGCCGCCCTCGCCGACGAGGACGCAGACGGCGAGGCAGACGCCGGCATCAAAGCCTATCTCCTGATGAAGCCGCCGTTTCTCACCGAATCCGAAGCCGCCGCTGATATGATTTCGTCCATCGAACGCTGCGCCGCCGTCGAGGGCTGTCACACCGTTTCGATGAATCCCTGTAACGTCCAGCGCTACACGATGGTCGACGAACTCTACTTCGACGACGGCTACCGGCCGCCGTGGCTCTGGTCGGTCGCACACGTGCTCGAGAAAACCGCCGACGTAGACGCAATCGTCGTCTCGGACCCGGTCGGTCACGGCTCCGACCGCGGGCCACACAACTGCCAGGAGTGTGATGACCTCGTACAGAAGGCGATCAAGGACTTCGACCTCCGACAGGACCCCAGCGTCTTCGAGCAGGTCTCCTGTGAGTGTGAGCGGACCTGGGAAGTCGTGATGGAGCGCGAGCGGAGTTTCAACCAGCCGCTGACGCGCTAAGTGCTACGTACTGAAATTACGTCTGATCGTTCCCTTTCTATGCAGTCTCGAAGCCGCGCAGCACACCCTGTCCGTCCGTCGGGCCGACATCGGGCAACGTCGCGCGCTCCGGATGTGGCATCAAGACGGCGACCGTCTCGCGCTCTCCGAGGATGCCCGCGATGTTGTGCTTCGATCCGTTCGGATTCGCGTCGACGCTCGGTTCACCGTTTGCGTCGCAGTACCGAAAGAGCACGCGGTCGTCGTCCTCGAGTTCAGTCAGTCGCTGCTCGCTGATCTCGTAGCGGCCTTCACCGTGGGCGATGGGGATCTCGATGACGTCGCCCTCGTCGTAGGCGGCGGTCCAGGGGGTGTCGTCGCGTTCGACGCGGAGGTGGACGTGTTCACACTGGAAGCGGGCGCTCTCGTTGGTCGTGAACGCGCCGTCGGTGAGGCCGGTCTCGCAGCCGATCTGTGCGCCGTTGCAGACGCCGAGGACGGGCGTGCCGTCGGCGGCGGCCTCGCGGACCGCGGACACGATCGGGGAGCGGGCGGCCATCGCGCCGGCGCGGAGGTAGTCGCCGTAGGAGAAGCCGCCGGGGAGGACGATACCGGTCGTGTCTTCGGGGAGACCGTCCTCGTGCCAGACGATTTCGGCGTCGATACCGAGGTGCGTGAGCGCGCGTTCGGCGTCGCGGTCGCAGTTCGAACCGCCAAAGCGGATGATCGAGACCGTCACAGTCGCCACCTCGACGTGGCGCGACCCACGGGTTCGAGCAGCGTGATTGGGACGGACATCTACCGTTCGTCGACCTCCACGTCGTAATCGTGGATGGTCGGGTTCGCGAGCAGTCGTTCCGCCATGTCCTCCGCGCGTTCGCGGGCTGCCGCGATCGAGTCGGCTTCGAGGTCGACTTCGAAGCGATCGGCCGAGCGCAGCGCTTCGAGTTCGAAACCGAGCCGTTCGAGGGCCTGTTTGGTGGTTTCGGCCTCGGGATCGAGGACGCCGTGTTTGAGTCGAACCGTCACCGTGGCGGTGTAGGCGGTCATCACCTGAAACCCCGTAACCGTGCTCAAAAACGCTTTCGGCTTCGCTACGTAATCCACGTTTGTGGATAGGTATTGTAGCGAGGGTGCCGAGCAGTCACAGCGAGTCTGGCTTCTGGGAGAGGAACGAGAAATCGCTATCGTGTTGAAACGCCTATCTTTTTTGTTTGGAAGGGGAAGACAAACGTATGACCTCGGGTCGGCCGGTGATCCACGTTTCCACGCTTGCGTGCACCCTCGCCTCACTGGTGCTTTCCCTGGGCCTGCTTACACTGGCCGTGATCGATGTCGGCCTCGCGATCGTCGTCATTATCTTTGCGTTCATTTTCGGCGGCAACCTGCTCGGACAGATCACGACGGCATTGGCCGACGAAGTGACGAGTTCAGTCGACAAGTCGAAACCGAACGACACGTCTGCCGATTCCCTCGAAACGCTGCGAGCGCGGTACGCAAGCGGCGACCTCTCGGACGCCGAGTTCGAGCGGAAACTCGAGACTCTCGTCGAGACGGAGACCGAGACCGATGCCGCTCGGTACCTCGCTGATCAGTCCCGGCAAGGCGATCGCGGCCGCCCTCCGTTCGATTCTGCGGCCGAACGCGATGGTGGCACTGCCCGGGAGGACGGGATCGACGCTACTCGCGACCGTGACCCCAATCTCAGTCCCGACCCCGAGCGGTCGATCGAGTGACGCCGATAGCGGTCCCTCCCTCGTGAGACCGCAATGGTGGTATCGAATCTCTCACAGAGGCAGACGTGGAAAGCAGGACTTTTAGCCGCCCGTGGACTGAGATGCGTACTGATACTGATGTCCCGACGTACGCTCGAGCGGAGGTGGCCACGATGACGACCGACGTGACCGAAATTACGGTGATCGGAGACGACGACACCGGGCTCGTCGCCCGGGTGACGAGCCTTCTGTTCGAGCGCGGGATCAACATCGAGGACCTCGATCAGGCGGTTCGAGACGGCGTCTTCCGGATGTCCCTCGCCGTCGATACGAGCGAGATGGTCTGTACGGAGGCGACGCTTCGGGAGGATCTTCACGACCTCGGCGACGACCTCGGCCTCGACGTGCAGGTACGCTTCCCCGCAGACCGCGAGACCCAGGAGATCGCCGTCCTCGGGACGAAGGAGAGCCACTGTCTCGAGGCCCTGTTCGAAGCCTGGGCCAACGACGAACTCGGTGCCGACATCGGGGTCGTCATCGGCAATCACGACGATCTCCAGCCGCTCGCCGAGCACTACGGGGTCCCGTTCCACGACATCGGCGACGAGAAAGGCCAGCAAAACGAGGAGCAACTCATCGACCTCCTCGCGGAGTACGACGCCGACCTCATCGTTCTGGCGCGCTACATGCGCATCCTGAGTCCGAACGTCGTCTTCCGCTACGAGGACCGGATTATCAACGTCCACCCCTCGTTGCTGCCCGCGTTCCCCGGTGCAGAGGCCTACCGTCAGGCTGTCGAAGAGGGCGTCCGCGTCGCCGGTGTGACCGCCCACTACGTCACGACGGACCTCGATCAGGGACCGATCATCACCCAGCGCGCCTTCGACGTGCCCGACGACGCCGACATCGAGGAGATGAAACGACGCGGCCAGCCGCTCGAAGCCGACGCCCTCCTCGAAGCGGTCAAACTCCACCTCAACGGCGATGTCTCCGTCCACCGCGGCCGAACGACGGTCCGCGAGAACGGAACCGGGTACCAGCTTGGCCTGCCATCGAAAATCGACGATGTCACCCCTGACCGCCCCGTCGACGGCATCGGCAGCGCAGTCGCAGACGACCACTCTGGCACCCACGAATCCTGACCGACACGCAGTAGCGGATCGTTCGGGAATTTTGAATTCTAGTTTCCGAATTCGAGTCCGCCCACCTACTTTCCGAAACGTTCATCTACTCGACGGACAGATTTGATACTATGTCTCCCGGAACGGAGCCGGTCGGCCGGCAACGGGCTCTCGATTGCGATGTCGTCGCCGCAATCGACGAGTTCGACGGCGAGCCACACTATATCATCGCCGATATTTCGCGGGATGAAGCCTGGCTCTCGATCGCTGAACCCGACGCCGAACCGCTCGAGGCGTGGCGATAGGGTCATTTGAACGACGACCGACACTCGCTCTGACGCTGCCGGGTCCGGTGTTTGCTGACTGAACTCGAGATCACAGACAGCGGCTGTGAAAAACGATTTTACTTATAACTACGTGCTATCGACGACAGCGACTGCGACTGCGACTTCGACACCGCTAACGAAAAACAACTACCGATACGATCGGACTCCGAGACACTCAATCCGCGTCCGTCGGCTCGATGGAGGGCCCGCCCTGTGCGGACGAGACAACTCGATCCGTCCACGTATTGGAGACGACCGGAGCCAACGCGAGGACGACCATGGTCGCGACGAAGACAGTCAGCATAACGCCAGCGACGATAGTGAACCCGATAACAGGGTCAAACGGGACGATACTCGAAACGATACTCGTGGGAACCGTCATGTGAGGTCGTGCTGCACTCGGGACCCGTCGAATATGAGCGTTACTTTCTGTACCGAGATGCCGACCGCGGCGAGTTACAGCCGGCGGACGGCACCGATTGCCGACGAGAGCGGCGGGGCATCGAAGAGTTCCTGTCCAGTGTAGGTGTTTGCACCTGCACAGTACATATCTCGGGCAGTTTCGAGGACACCGTCGTCGAGCGATTCCGGCTCACGAGTGCACAGTGCCTTCCAGTCGGCGACGCCGTCCCGTTTTGCCTCGGCCTTTGCAGTCTCGACGGCCTGCACCCACTCCGGCTGGGTGCGCTTGTGGTACTGGCGGAGCACTTCCTTCGAAAGTTGCGTGCCCTCGTAGCTAAACCGGTTCTCGTCGAACGTGCCGACGACGTCTGCAACGCGAATCTCTCCGTCGTAGTAGAGACACTCGATTTTGCCGTCCTGGTGGTCGAGTCCGGCCGAGTCAGCCTGGTCGGTGATGATCCGGTTGGCCTCGCGTGCGAGTTCAGCGAGCGCGTCGATGTCGGCGCGGCCGGCGATGGCGTCGGCTTCCGCGCGGTCGAGGTAGCGGTCACTTTCCTCGTACTTCGTGGAGAACTCGACGATCGGGTCGTCGAGGTCGACGGGGTCGTCGGGCCAGGTGTCGAACGCGAGGCCGTGATCGGACGGCTCGGTACGGCTGCGAAGGCTGGAGCCGACCGGGACCTCGTTGCGGAAGACGATTTCGAGCGGGATGAGGTAGTTCGTGCCGGCGGCGTCGTGGTAGTGGTCGTAGTCGTATTCGCGACCGTCGTTCGGGAGGTCGGGAACCTGGGTGAGATCGATGGCCATCTGCCAGGGCGGGCGAGAGGCGTCCTCGAGCGAGACGACCTCGCCGTTCTCGACAACACCGCGGTAGTGTGTCGGGACGCCCTCGGATTCGAGCAGCTCGAAGTTAAACGCGCCCATCGTACAGAGACTCGCGCCCTTTTCGGGGATTTGATCGGGCATCTTCCCCCAGTCGAAGACGGAGTAGTCGTCGGTGAAGACGAACGACCCGCGGCCGAGTTCGGTATCGGTTGCCGCGTCGTCGATCTGGAACTCTTTAACGCTCGTCACGCTCGCCACCTCGTACGGGCATGGAGCCGGTCACCGTCGTCCATACCTCAGTTGCCGGGACGGTGGGTCAAGAAGGTTTCAATATCGCTTGCCAGCCGTCCGAGGCGAAAAGCGGCGAGAGGCGTCGAGTGACGGAAGAAGGGGGTCAGTTCGCCGGCGGGTTGACCGGTTCCATCACGTTTTTCTCGCTGTGTGCGTATCGTTACCTCGATGGAGCGCCCGGTGACCGAGGCTGATCTCACGTTCGAGCACGTTCCCGAGACCGACCAGGCGTTCGAGAACGCACTCGAGAAGGCACGGACAGGTGAGCGACTGACGGTCGACGACGCGATCGAGTTGCTCACGACAGGGACGGATACCGACGGTATCGACGACGCGCGCAAGGAACGGGTGCTCGAGGCGGCGGATCACCGTCGAGCGGACGTCGTCGGCGAGGAAGTAACCTTCGTCGCGAATCTGAACAACAACGTCACGACGGCCTGTAACGTGGGCTGTCTGTTCTGTAACTTCAAGGACGCCGCACACACGTTCGAACGCGAGACGGCGGTCCAGACGGCGGGCTTTACGAAGACGCCCGAAGAATCACGAGAGATCGTCGCAGACGCCGTTTCGCGCGGGATCTACGAGGTCACGTCCGTCTCCGGGCTTCACCCGGCGTTCGCGCTCGACGAGGAACACCGCGAAATCCTCGACGCCCATCCGAATCCCAAGGAAATCAACTACAAGCCGCCCGAGCGCTACGACACCGACCCCGGAACCTACGCGGCGCAACTCGAGGCGATGAGCGTCGACGGCGTCCACGTCCACTCGATGACGCCGGAAGAGGGATACCACGCCAAGCGCGGAACGGACTGGTCCTACGAGGACGTGTACGGCCGACTCGCCGAGGCCGGCCTCGACACTGTTCCCGGGACCGCCGCCGAAATCCTCGTCGATGAAGTGCGAGACGTGATCTGCCCGGGAAAGATCACCACCGACGGCTGGCTCGAAGCGATGGAGGCCGCGGCGAACGTCGGCCTCGGCCTCACGGCGACGATCATGTACGGTCACGTCGAGAACGAGGCCCACCGTGCGATGCACCTCAAGCGAGTTCGCGAACTCCAGGAGCGCGTCGACGGCGCGATCACGGAGTTCGTCCCGCTCTCGTTTATCCACCAGAACACGCCGCTGTTCGAACACGACGTGGTCGACAGTGGTGCCTCCCAGGCCGAAGACGAACTCATGATCGCCGTCTCGCGGCTCTTCCTCGATAACATCGACCACATCCAGTCCTCGTGGGTCAAGTACGGCGACGAGGCCGGACTCAAGATGCTTCACTGCGGCGCAGACGACTTCATGGGGACGATCCTCTCCGAGGAGATCACGAAGCGGGCCGGCGGCGAGTTCGGCGAGTTCAGATCGGTCGCCGACTACGTCGAGTTGATCTCTTCGATCGGACGGGTGCCGGTCGAGCGGTCGACGGACTACGAGACGCGGCGGGTGGTCGATCCGGCCGCCTCGTCGTTCGGTCCTGAACTCGGGCCGAAGGCCGACGGAACGCCGTTGCTTGCCGGCGGAGAGCGACCGGTTTCGGCGGACGACTGAGCGGCGGATTTCTAGCGGACGACTGAGCGGCGGATTTCTAGCGGACGACTGAGCGGCGGATTTCTAGCGGACGACTGAGCGGCGGGTTTCTCGCGGACGATTGAGCGGTGGGTTTCTGGCAGCCGATTGAGTGGTAGATTTCTGGTGGACGGTCGAACGGTGAAGTTTCAGGAGTGGAAAACGCTCGGCGGGGTCTTTTATACCAGCGTTCGACGGACTAGCTGCCAGCGACGACTGGGGGAGTCGGATCGGCAGTCGTGACGAACCGGTGGGTGGCCGTCGGACGGTCACTCTCCCCGATAGCAGCGCTTCTATCTATAAATTACTACATATAAAAACAAGGAATTTTTATATATTCAGTAACGAGAGTCATCCACACTGAAATGACAGGAATACTCACTGCCGTCCGAGAGCTACTCGGGACGATCGCACGGTCGTACGTGACCGTCGTCGTCGCTGCCCTCCTCGTCGGCGCTGCGGTCGCGCCGATCGCCTGGGGGGCCACGAGCGGCCCGGATGGCTCCGTTGCGGTCATCGAAGTCGACCAGTCGATTACCGAGGCATCCGCCGACGAAATCGCAGCCGATCTCGAGACGGCCCGCGAGAACGGGTCGATCGACGCGGTCGTTCTCGAGATCGATAGCCCCGGTGGCGGCGTTACCGCGAGCGAACGCCTCTATCTCGCCGTCGAGCGCACCGCCGAAGAAATGCCCGTCATCGCCAGCATCCAATCGATGGGTGCCTCCGGTGCGTACTACATGAGCGCCCCGACGGACGACATCTACGTCTCCCCGAGTTCGACCGTCGGCAGCATCGGCGTCCGCGCAACCTACACCGATAGCTCAGCCACGAACGAGATCAGGACCGGTCCCGACAAGGGTACAATGAGCGAGACGCAGGTCAAAGAACAGACCGAGCTGATGAAACAGACGTTCCTCGGCTCGGTCCTCGAACACCGCGGCGACGACCTCTCGCTTTCCGAAACCGAACTCTCCTACGCGAAGGTCTACACCGGTACCGAGGCCGTCGACAACGGGCTCGCAGACGAAATCGGCGATACCGAAGTCGCGGTGGGCGAGGCCGCGGATCGCGCCGGACTCGGCGACTACGAAACCGTCACGATGGAACGGAGTTCGTCTCTCGGCACCGGGATCCTCCTCGAGGGCGACGACAGCGGCGGCGAAACCGCTGCAACCGGGCCGCACCACCACCCGCAGACGTTCGGCCAGTACGGTGACGTGTCCACACCCGCGTTCCTCGCGCTCTGGGGGAGCGTCGACGGCGAGACCGTCATCGCCGAGACCGGTGGCGAACGCACCGCATCCGATGCGGCAGGACCGACACCATCACTGGAGGCCCCACAGGGAGGTGCCTCGCCATGAGTGCAGGCCCGCTCCGCTCGCGACTCGCGCTGTTCGTCACCGTCGTCCTCCTCACCGTCGCCGCCGTCACCGCCGCCGGCGTCGTGACCGACCAGGGACAGACGGCGAAACCGACCGTCGACCAGCCCCATTTCCAGCCGAACGCGACCGCCGTCGATGAACTCGACCAGAGCGGCGAGATCGAGTTCAGTTCGACCGGGTCGAAGACGGTGCTGATCGACGTAGCTCACGGAAACGGTGTCTCGGAGGCGGATTTACAGCCGGTCGTCTCGGCGCTGACCGCGGCCGGACACACCGTCACCTACCACGAAGGTGCCGGTCAGTTCGCCGACAGCCCGGACGCTGCGCTCAGGAGTGACTTGCAGGATGCGGACGCGTTCATCGTCGCGGAGCCGACCCAGCGGTACACGGCAGGCGAGGCCGACGCCGTCACGGAGTTCGCCGACGCCGGCGGCCGCGTCATGTTCGCTGCCGGACCGAGCGGCGGTGACGTGAGCACTGCCGTCGGCGACCTGCTCGGCGATGCCAGTGGTGCCGAACCCGGCCAGGGCGAGTTCGCCGCGGTCACGTCGCCGCTCGGGATCGCCTACGATACCGGCTCCCTCTACGACATGAACTCCGTCGGCTCGAACTATCGGACGATCGATGTGACGTCGGCGTCGGAGACGGCCCTGACGGACGGCGTCGACCGGGTCGTTCTCGATAGCCCAACGGCGGTCGTCTCCGATGGAGAGACGCTCTTGACAACGAGCGAAACGGCCGAACACGAGGAGAGCCGCCACTCGGGCGAGTTCGGCGTCGCCGTCCGAAGCGATAACGCGGTCGCGGTCGGTGACACGGGCTTTATGTCCTCGGAGACTGCCACCATCGCGGATAACGAAGTCTTCATCGGAAACCTTCTGGAATTCCTCGTCGGCGGCGAGAAGACGCCGGGCGAGCCGAGTGTCCCCGACGGCGCAACCGGCGGACAGGGAGCGGCCGGTGGGCAGACCGGAACGGGACAGACTGACGGCACGATGATCACGCCCTGAATACGTCACTCCCCTTCGCGTTTTTAGTCACAGACACTCATCTTGCCGGACAGCAGTCACTGACTTCTCGGTCGCGTCTCACAGCTCATCGCTCGTGACGACGGCCGTCCGAGTGCGATCTGTGTGTAACGGATTCGTCCGGTAGAATCAGTCGTCCGTTGTCGTCGAAATCGTCGCCTCACCCCGAAGCACCGATCGATACCGCCGTCCGCCGGCATCGTCCGCCGTCAGCGCCGCCCGAATCCGCGGTGAGAGCCACTCGCGTGTCTCCGGTTCAGCGCCGGCTCCATTCCCACCGGTTCCCGCCGCTGGCACGCCGCTGAACTCGTCGGTGCGCAGGTCGGCCGGCAGGAATCGCTCGTATACCGGGAGCCGTTCGCAAAGTGGAAGGCCGGCGTCGGCGGCGATATCCTCGAGTTCTCGGAGCGCCGGCCAGGTGTAGTCGGGGTTGATGTGGTCATCGGTGACGGGAGAGACGCCGCCGAGGTCGTCGACGCCGCAGTCGACGAGTTCGCGGGCGGCCGTGAGGTTCGGCGGGACCTGCACGGAGATCTCCTTGGGGAGGGCGACCCGCGCCATCGCCGTGACGCGGCGCATCGTTTCGAGGTCGGGGGAGCCGTCGCGCCAGCGCTCGTTGCTCACGACGGGTTGGATGATAACCTCTTGAATGTGATCGTACCGCTCGTGCAGCTCGCGGATGGCGAGCAGGCTCTCGGCGCGGTCGTGCCAGTCCTCGCCGATGCCGACGAGGATGCCGGTTGTAAACGCCACGTCGAGCTCGCCTGCGTTCGCGATCGTCCGCAGGCGTTGACCCGGTTCCTTCTGTCGGGGGCCGCCGTGGGCATCGACGTCGGCGGTCGTTTCGAGCATCACGCCCATGCTGGCGTTGACGTCGGCGACCGTCGCCAGCTGCTCGCGGGTCTGGTCGCCGGGATTCGCGTGCGGGAGCAGCCCCTCCTCCAGGGCGACCTCGCAGGCCGCTCGCAGGTAGGTGTGAATCGAGTCGTAGCCCCATGCATCGAGCTGGTCGTGGATCTCGGTGTAGCGGTCGTCGGGATCGTCGCCGAAGGTGAACAGCGCCTCGGTACAGCCGGCGTCGGCTCCCCGTTTGCAGATGTCCCGAACCTCCTCGAGCGAGAGCAGGGAGGCCTGTCCCGGCGGATCGAAGTACGTACAGTAGGTGCAGGTGTACCGACACGCCGTCGTCAGCGGGACGAAGACGTTCCGCGAGAAACTCAGCTCCGACGGCGGTCCGACGTGATCGGGTTCGACAGCCAGCAGGTCGGTGATCGCCGCCTCGTCGATCGTGAGTTCGACATCGTACTCCGCCGCCCCGGGAATCATTACCTCGGTGTGTCGTTGCGCCGCCCTAAAGCGTTTCACTTCGAGCGGTATCCTCGTCGATCCGCCTCGGGCAATCCGCAGTCGGTTGCGGTCGATCCGCGGTCAGTTTTCGCAGGAATCGGACGCCGAATCGGCAGCCGAGCGGTCGACGCCGACCCGCCCGTCGCTCGTCTCGAGTTCGAATCCCCACTCCCGGAGCGTCGTCGCTGTCCGTCCGCGACCGTGGAGCAATACCTCGGCCAGATCCGCCGGTTCGTCGATATCCGTTCCCAGCCGAAACGAGTCGACCGTCTCGATCGTCGCGCCGACTTCCCGGGCGCGCGCTCGGTGGTCGCGATACGAGGCTCCGTGATAGTCCACTCTGAACTCCGGGTGGCGAACCACGAGCGCGTTCGTTCCGCCGCCGCGTCCGGGCGCGATGACGACATCTCCCGGCGTCTCGACGACGTCCGTAATCGCTTCGGGGGTTGCAAGCGCCAGATCCGCCATAACGATCGCGACGGGCTCCGCCGTCGCCGCGAGATGGGCGTTCACTGCCTCGGTTAACGGCCGGTCGTCGACCGCGACGGCCGGGCGTGGTGCACGGTCGGTGAACTCGTCATACTCGTCGAGTTCGATCGGTGCCGTCGACAGGATCAGCGGCTCGAGTTCTGCGTCGGCCTCGACGATTGCACCGAGAACGTCCGCGAGCATGGCTCTGGCCACACTGCGTCGCTCGCCGGGAGCGAGTATCGTGCTGAGACGCGTCTTCGGCGTCTCGGCAGCGAACGGGACGACGACCTGCATTTATCAGTGGTTAGAAACAGGCATCCAAAAACACGTCGAACTCCCGGGTTGGGATCATACCCCATGTCACTCAGGGACTCGTTCGTCCGTTTCGTTCGTGGCCCCCGTCACGAACACCCGGAAACGACACGAGAGAGGCGCTACAGCACGTGCATTCGTTGCGAGTAGTCGAACCAGCTGCGGTTCCGAACCGGTCCTCGCGAGTTCAGTTCGGTAGCGGTCGGTGAACTTGATCCGTCAGAACAACGGCTCGAGTTCGTCCTCGTCGTCCTCGACGAGTTCTTCGAGGTTCTCTTCGCTTTCGGCCTGGATGTCGTCCATGTTGTCCTGGGCCTCGATGGCGACCTGCTGGAGACGTTTGATCCGGGGGACGTTCGTGACGCCCGAGAGCAGGATCGCTGCGGCGACTTCCGGTTTTTCGCGCGGGTAGTCGCCACCGCGGACTTCCATGCTGCCGGTTTCCTCTTCGAGCCACTTGCGCCCGCGCTCGATGCCTTTTCGGTTTAAGTACTCCGAGGGGCCGCCGAGGACGAGTAGCGCGCGTTCGGTGCCCTCTATCTCACAGGGGAGCGTGAGTCGACCGAGGGCGGCCTTGCGAACGAGACTGGTGATCCGGTTGGTCGTGTTTGCGGCGTCGAGTCCCTCGTCGCTGGCTCCGTCGCCGGTGAACCGGGAGAGCAGTCCGCCGCTGGTGTTGAGTTCGACCTCCTCGCTCGCGAAGCCGACGGTCGAGACGCCCCCGCCCGAGAGCGTGTTGATGATCTCGGAGGAGTCGACGACGCTCTCTGCGACTTCCTGATCGCCGGCGACTTCGCCGGCACCGAACAGGAGCCCGAACCGGCGGACGATCTCCTCGTTGATCTGTTCGTAGCCGCCTTCGACGGACTCGCCGGTCTGTCGCCAGGAGTCGTTGTCGAAGACGAGCAGGTTGTCGACCTCGCGAACGAAGGTCTGGAACGAGCGCGCCGCGTTAAGCGTGTAGATGCCGCCCTCGTCCGTGCCGGGGAGAACGCCGAGACCGTAGACGGGAATCGTATAGATCCGCTGGAGATGCTTCGCAAGAACTGGCGCACCGCCAGAGCCGGTCCCACCACCCATGCCGGAGACGATCAGGAACGCGTCGACCTCGTGGGTCGGAATCGAGTCGATCGCGTTTTGCACTTCGTCGATGTCTTCTTCGGCGATTTCCGCGCCGAGTTCGTTGTCCGCTCCAACGCCGTGGCCCTTGACACGGGCCTGACCGATGAGAACGCGATTGTCCTGTGGAATCCGTTCGAGACCCATCAGATCCGCCTTCGCGGAGTTTACAGCGATCGCCGCACGGACGATACCGCTGTTAGTCCGATCGTCGTAATCGAGGAATCGATCGACGATTTTGCCACCGGCCTGTCCAAATCCGATCATCGCCAGCTTCATACTTTGTCAGGGGGCTCCGTTGATTTGGACCAGAGCGATTAGGACTATAAGTCTTTCTATGAAGTGAATTTCTTGCATAATTCTATATCGCCATAAATCGATAGACTGAGGCGGGTTTGAAGAAACATCTACTCAACAGCCAATAGATATAAGTCGGTAACTTGAGACATAGACAGCGGCCGATTAGGCGAGCGGTCGACTCCTCTCGCGCGGCGTCCCATCTCGCACGCCAAGATACGCACCGAGCGTCAACAGATCGGCTGGTTCGACGCCGAACGCCTGCACGTCGTTCTCCGCGACGGTGTTATCGAACTCGAGCGAGCGCGCCTGGTCTGCTCCGAACGGAACGAACGGCAGCGGGTCGGCGGCGGTGAGTCCGAGCTTCGTGAGCGCCATCGGTATCGGGAGGATCGTCACCGGTCGACCGTCCGCCTCGTAGACGAGTTCGGTCGCGTCGGCCAGGGTGACGACTTGCGGACCGCCGAGCTCGTACGTGCGTCCGACGTGGGTGTCGTCTACGAGCGCATCGGCGAGAAGCGGTGCGAAGTCGCCGACCCAGATCGGCTGAAAGCGCGTCTTCCCGCCGCCGGGAAGCCCGGTCAGGTACGGTGTCGTGAGTTGTTTTGCGAAGGAAAGGAACTCGCCGCCGTCGCCGAAGACGACTGCGGGACGGACGATCGTCCAACTCAGTGCCGCTTCGCGGACGATCGACTCGGCGCGGCCCTTGGTGCGAATATACGCCGTCGGCCCGTCGGGATCGGCACCGAGGGCGCTGAGCTGGAGGAATCGATCGACGCCGTGTTCCTCGGCCGCTCGAACCAGGTTTTCCGTGCCGCCGAGATGGACCGTCTCGTGGTCGGTCCCGCCGGGGGGCTGGTAGAGCGGGGAGAGGGCGACGAGGTTGGCGATGGCGTCGTGGCCCGCGACGGCGTCGACGATCGAATCGTAGGCGCTCACGTCGCCCGTCGACAGGTCGACCTCGTCGGGGAGTTCGTCGGCGTCTTCGGCCGTCGGGTTTCGGGACAACGCCGTGACCTCGTGGCCGCGTTCGGCGAGTTCGGTACAGAGGTGCGTGCCGATGAAGCCGGTGCCGCCGGCGACGAGGACCTGCATAGGTGAGACATGCACTCGATTCCCCAAATAAGTAGTTGCCGCGGAGAGTCACCGTGGCCGTCGGTACGAGAAAGCTATTTACTCGTGACAGCAGGTACGGGCCCCATTCAACCGTGACAACAAACACGAACGTCGTCACCGCTCGCGCAGTCGACAACGGCCACTCGACAGATTGTAATACCTCACCCGACGACGTGCGAGCATGCTCGTCACGCTCGAGGGACTCGACGGGAGCGGCAAAACGACGGTCTGGGAGGCCCTGCAGAAATCCCACCCCGACGCCGTCTTCACCCGCGAACCCACCAACGACTCCTGGTACGGCGACGCCGTCTACCGATCGATCGAAGACGACGACGCCGACTCGCTCGCCGAACTCTTCCTCTACACTGCCGATCACGCCGACCACCTCTCCCGAAAGATCGAACCAGCCCTCGAGCGCGGCGAACTCGTCGTCTCCGATCGCTACGCCGACTCCCGATTCGCCTACCAGGGGGCGACGCTCGCGGAGACCGAGCGCGTCGAGAACCCCCTCGAGTACGTTATCGACATCCACGACGCGTTCTCGGTCGAACCCGACCTGACACTCTATCTCGACCTCGATCCCGAGACGGCCGCCCGACGCGCCGGCTCGACGAACAAGTTCGAACGCGTCGACTACCTCACCGCGGTCCGGGAGAACTACGAACGGCTGTGCGAACGATACGACGACCGGTTCGTCCGTATCGACGCCGCCCAATCACCAGCCGCGGTTCTCGAGGACGTGCGTGACGTACTCGCGGCCACCGTTGACCGCTGAACGCTGAGTGCTGAACGCGAACACTGAGTACTGAACGCTGAACTCACAGTACACCCGGCCGATTCACAACCGCTCGGACAGCCGGCGTCGAGTTCGGAAACAGAAGCGCGCCGATCGGTAGCCGAGTGCAGGGTCAGGGTAGTATCAGAGCAGTACCAGGGCAGCGTTACCCGTCGTTCCGGTCCATCGCGATGTAGGTCTTCGTGTCGGTCACGCCCTCGAGACCCTGAATATCCGAGGAGACGGCCTTGAGAACGTCGTAGACTTCCGGGGCATCGATCTCGACGATAATGTCGTAGTTGCCCGCGACGATGTGGGCGTTCGCGACCGACTCGAGCGCGGTCACCTGTGAGAGCAGCCCCTCCGACTTGCCGGCCGCCGTCTTGACCATGATAAACGCGTGGACCATCGTTCGCCGGTGTGGTACACTCCCGCACGACTAAAGCCTTTGCCTCACCGGACGGCACGGGCGTCAGTCGAACTCGTCCGGGACGGTCATCCCCTCGACCACGTCGAACGCTTCGTCGCCGTCGAATCGAGTCGGATCGAAGGCGTCGATGCCGTCGCCACCGTCGTCGCCGAGCACCTGTCGGGCGAGCCGCTGACCGATCGCCGGCGCGCGCATAAAGCCGTGACCCTGGAAGCCGGTTGCGACGTACAGTCCGTCCGTTAGTTGCCCGACCAGCGGATCGCGGTCCGGCGTCGCCGTACAGAGTCCGGCCCAGGCCCGCTCGAGTTCAACGTCGGCATTGGGCAATCGATGGCGTACGCGATCGAGCAGGTCCGACGCGAACTCGGGATTTGCGTCCCGGTCGTAGTCGTCCGGGTCGGCCTCCCACTCCTCGGTGCCGTCGCCGGCGAGCAGCCCCTCCGGGTGCGGGCGGAGGTAGAACCCGTCGCTAGCGTCGTAACACGTCGGCTCCGGGTGGTCGCAGCTCGCGACGAGCGCCTGGACGCGGTAGGGTTTCATGGCGATCGAGATGCCGGCATCCGCGAGGAGTCGCTTCGTGTGCGCGCCGGCGGTCACGAGGACCGCGTCGAACTCGTCGACGGTCCCGTCTTCGCGGACGATTTGGGATGGGTCAGTTCGGATGCTGACGGGCGTGTCGGTCTCGAGCGTCGCGCCCGCCCCAGTTGCTGCGGCGGCGAGACAGGCGGTGTATTGGCCGGGATCCGTGTACCCCGCGCCGCCGGCGACGCCCGCGACGGCCACGTCGTCGGCCCGCACGGTCGGGAACCGGTCTGCGAGTTCAGCGCTGTCCATCGTGACGGCGACGACGCCTTGCGCTTGCATCCGTTCGACCTGGTCGCGGATGGCGTCGGCACGCCGGTCGTCCCCTTCGCAGGCGAGCCAGACGTAGGGACACTCGACGAAGGGGAACGTGTCGTTGCCCGAGAGCGCCCGGAAGCGTTCGATCGCATCGCTTGCGATTTCGGCGTCGAGCGAGTCCGCGAAGGCGTCATAACAGATGCCGGCCGCGCGGCCGCTCGAGCCGTGTGCGACGCCGCCGCGGTCGTACAGCGTTACGTCCGCGCCCTCGCGCGCCAGATCGTAGGCTGCGGTCGCACCGACGGCTCCCGCACCGACGACAGCGACCGAAAGCCCCGCACCCTGGTCGGTGAAGGCATCGGCACCGACGGCGAGTTCGGTTTCGTCGCTCATTTGTGATCACGCGGCCAGCAGTCCGCGAGCGGTCGCGCCACGAGCCAGTCGAGCAGCGCGTCAAGGTGATCGCGCCCGGCCTCGAACAACGCCGCACCCTTCTCGGGGTCGGCCTGGGTCGGCCGGCCGACCGCCCCGCTCTCCGAGAAGTCGATCGTATCGAAGCCGACCGGCGCACCGTGGCTGAACTCGCCCCAGGAGTCGCTCGCCCCCGCTTCCGCGGCCGCGAACTCGTCCGGCCGAACGAGGTCCTCGCGGAGGTGCCAGAGCAGGCTCGACTCCATCGCGTCGGCGTGACCGCCGTCCTCGTCGAACAGGTCGGCCGCGAGGTCGTCGACGCTGTCCCACCAGTTCCAGGGGGGTGCGAACGCCGTTTCCTCGTTTCGCAGGGTCCGTGCGACCCGTCGGAGCGCGTCCGTGTTGCCACCGTGGCCATTGACCACGACGGTCTTGCGAACGCCGTGCTCGGCGAGGCTCGCGACCGTTTCCTCGATGTAGCGTTCGAACGTCGGTGCGGAGACGTACAGCGTGCCGTCGAACTGTCGGTGGTGGCCGCTGACGCCGACCGGAATCGTCGGGAGGACTACGGTATCCTCGCGATCGGTTGCGGAACGGGCGAACGCCTCGGCGGCCATGAAGTCCATCCCGAGCGGTAACGCCGGCCCGTGCTGTTCGGTGCTCCCAGTCGGTAGCACGGCGACCTCGGCTGACCCGAGTTCGTCGGCAGCGTTGGTCGTCGTGCGTTCGGCGAGCAGTGTCATGCCGTCCTCTGGTTGCCGGAGTGACTTATATCGTCTGCCGTTCGTTTCGAAGAAATAGCGGTCCTACTCGAGGAACGCCTCGAGTTCGCGAGCGGGGTAGCCGACGACAGTCGTCGCGCCGGCCTCGCGGAGCGCGTCGGTCTGTTCGCGGACCGCGGCTTCGGTGCCGACGAGCGCGTAGTCCTCGGCGGCGGCGAGCAGGACCTCGCGAGTTCGGCCCGTCGCGCGCGAATCAGTGATGTCTTCGTCCCCGTCGTCCGGGAGCGCCGCGGCGACCGGTCGCCGGCGAGCGACGTAGTCCCCGACGGCGTCGAGGATTGCGTCGTCCTCGTCCGCGAGCACCGTCGGCGCGTAGACTGCGATGTCGCCGTCGAAGGTCGCAGCTCGAAGCGCCCGCAACTCGCGCATCGTCGTTCGCGAGAGCAGATCGTACTGAGTTGCGCCCGTCGCCATTGCGATTCGTTCGACGCTCTCGGTGCCGACCCAGGAGTCGGGGTTCGTTTCGAGCGCCGCGCCGAGTCGGGGCGCGACGGCGCGGTTCCGCTCGTCGTCGGTGAGGTAGGCGGGGTGGCCGGCGACGAGGATGCGCTCGACGCCCGCCGGGAGTTCGGCGGCGAGCGAATCGTCCCCCAGGGGGTCGAACCCATCGGCGCGAACGGGCGTCGTCAGCCGTACCGTCGCGTCGGCCGAAAGCGCCTCGAGCGTCCGCCGATCCGGGACGTGATCGTGCCCCTCGTAATCGATCGCGATCGTCTCGACCGGCAGCGACGCCGCTCGTTCGACGGCACACTCGGCCGGTTTGAGCGCGATCGCATCCAGGCCGGCGCGGGCAACTGAACTCGTTGTTAGCATCGATGGACACCTCGCATGGAGCTGGGAGTGGGTACTTCGTCTCGAAAACGGCAAGAACAGTACAACTGAACGCGATCGGATCGAAATCGGGTCAGGTGACGGCGGCGACAACTGTCTGTGGAAACGGTGTCGTTATCGCCCGTGCGGAACTCGACCCATCGTCTGTGCGACCATAGGAGTGCTGGGTCCGGCGCGTGCAAAAACCTGACGCTCGATGCGGATCTTTCGAGAACCGGCGGGCCGCTCAGGTGTCCGACGCCCCGTCGAACGGCGTCGCCAACTCGAGTAACTGGACGAGAATCCGACCCGTGGCCCCCCAGACGGTGTAGCCGTCGACGCGGAAGTAGTGGACCACGATATCGCCGTAGTAGGGGTGATCGCGTCGCTCGAACTCGTAGTTATCCGGATCGAGCAGGTCGGACAGCGACAGAAGCACGATTTCGGCGACTTCGTTGTCGTCGCGTTCGTACTCTCTGTCCGGAACGCGGGCGACGAACGGCGTGACCGCGTACTCGCTGACCGTGCGGATGTCGTCGAGTTGGCCGACGAGTTCGGCTTCGGTGGGGTCGAGGCCGATCTCTTCGTTGGCTTCGCGGAGTGCGGTATCGAGAATGGAGTCGTCGATCGACTCGGCTCCGCCGCCGGGAAAGCTCATCTGCCCGGGGTGGTCGCCGAGGTGGTCGGCGCGGCGGGTAAACAGGAGGTGGTCCTCGTCGTTGCGGTCGATAATCGGCGCGAGTACTGCGGCGTTGAACTGCTGGTCGTCGATCCCGACGGGTTCGTGAGCGGCGACCGGTTCGAGGGTGAGCCGCCGGCTCATCTCACTCGAGCGCCTCCGAAATGGTCCGGCGCGCGGGCGCTAAATCGAGCGGTGCCCAGGCTTCGAGATCGTAGCTCACGTCGAGCAGGTGTGACAGTCGCTCCTCGTCGGCCGATTCGGTGGCTTCCGCGACTGCATCGTCGAACCGTTCGCGGGCGCTCTCGCCGAGTGCAGTTCGGTCGAGTTCTCGTCGCTCGACGTCGAGGATGTGGGGAACGTCCTCGGCGTGGTCCGGAACGGTTGGAAACGCCGTCGGGCCGGCAACCAGGAGGGGTGCCGTCGGTTCCGAGGGAGCGGTGACGGCGGTCGGCGGGGAGCGAACGAGTGCGAACGACGCGAGTGCACCGTCGATCGTCTCCTCGAGTGCCGTCTCGTTGACGGACTGGCCGTCCGCACGGAAGGCGGCCTCCGAGAGGGCGCGGTCGAGTTCTGTCCTCGTCAACCCGCCGAAGAGGTCGACGACGCCGGCCAGTTCGTCGGCGGTCGCATCCATACGCGGTGTAACGGGTGGTTCGCTGATAAAGATTGATAGCCGTCAGTCGGCCACAGCGCGGCGTCTGAGTCGATAGTGATCGATTGTGGTTGATCGCCCTAATCGTCCGCGCTCGTCTCGAGTCGCGTCGCGTCGTCGAGCCACGGCTGAGACGCGGCGAGAACGGACGCCGGTTCGACCGGTGCGTTCGTCCACTCCGGCAGTCGTCGGTCGAGACCGGGCGGCCCGATCGAGTCGGCGTAGCGCTCGAGTTGGTCTCGTTCGGCCGCCGGATCGTACGCGAGTTCATTGAACGCGGCGTCGGCGCGGTACTGGTCGATCAGTCGCCGGCCGGCGGCCAGGTAGCGCTCGGGAAGCGTCTCGTAGTTCAGTTCGACGCCACCCTCCTCGAGGACGCGACAGAGCGTCGCCGCGACCTCACGGCTCATCCCCTCGAGTCCGGTATCGCCCGCGACTGCGCGGTGATCGTGGACGTGGCGCCCGAGGTCGACCTGTGCGCTCCCCTCGAAGCCGGCGTGTTCGAACGCGTCACCGAGAATACCGACTTCGAGTCCCCAGGCCTGCGGCGCGCGGAGACGACGCGCAAGGTCGGCAGTCATCGCGAACTCGCCGGCCAGCGCGTACCGGAACGAGTCGAGGTATGAGAGCACATCCGCGTCGTGTTCGTCGCCCACTGCGCGAAGCAACGGGCGATAAAACAGTCGAAACAGCCGCCCGTAGAGGCGGTTCTGCTCGATGCGCGCGTAGTAGCCCTTGGTGAACTCGAACTCCTGGTTCATTGCCAGCGGCGCGATCAGCCGGCGGACGTGGGTCGCCTCGTAGCTCCGGGCGTCGGCGTCGTGGACCACGATGAACTCCGCGGCTTCGGCTGCGGGTCCGAGCGCGAGCCACACGTCGCGGCCCTTGCCCGTTCCCTCGCCGTTCGGAAGGCCGGCGTCGGCGAGCACGGCTTCGACGGCGGGGGCGTTACACCAGAGAACCCGAATCGGCAGCGAAAACGAGGCGAGCCACTCGCGAAACGGCTCGATCCGATCGGGGTCCGCACGGACGGGCACGAAGACGGCGGCGGGCGCGGGGTCGAGACGCTCGAGTTCGGCCAGGACGCGGGCGGCGGCGGGGCTGTCGTGTTCGCGCCCGGCCATGGGGACGACGATGGCGGTCTCGCGCAGGTGGTCGTCCGTGGGGAACTCGGGTTGCCGGTCGTGTTCGCGCTCGTACTCGCGCTCACCAGCGGGAGCGGTCTCCCCAGACTCGCGCGCTGTCTCCGCACGCTGTCCCCGACGGGTGCGCTGGGGCCGTTGGGTGGGTTGGGTGCGGAAATCGTGGAGCGTCGCGATCCGCTCCTGGACGTACTCCATCGGTAGGGTGTTCGGCCGAATCGATAAAACGTCCACGACTCTCGCTGAGACCTGCTCTCAGCAATCATGTTTTCTATTTTACAGAAACTCTGGCCACTACCCCACTCACGGCGTTCGATACGGTCCCGCAAAGCCCTGGTCTTTTTCTTCTAGACCTTCCTACGTAGTGAACATGAAATCTGTCCGGAAGGCGCTGCGCGAGGGTAAACTCGACAAAGACACGTACGATCGGCTCGTCTGTGCCGATTGCGAGAAACCGTTGAAGACCGAAAACGATCCGGATCAGATCAAGACGGTTCGAATCTGTCCAGATTGTGATACGGAGTGGAAAGAGATCCGGTAGCTACTGGGTCGGTTCTATCGCAGTTCGGGATGTTCGGTGCAGTCTCATTGGAGTTGGTTTCGGTTCCGGTCCCAGTCCCGTTTCCGGTCCCGGATCAAGTTCGGTGTCGCTGTGGAGTCCGATTTCGACCACGACTCTCTCGACTTCCGGCGGGTTCCGTTCGCCGTCGCTAGGCTAGCGGTGATCGCGCGCGAGCGACTGCCGGGAAACTGCTTTTAGGGCCGTTCGTCGTCAACGGGGGTACGGTGTAGCGTGAGCTACGATGCACTCTCCGAGCGACTCTCGGTCGCCTTCGACAGCGAGGACGATGGTGGAGGGAGCGACGAAAGCGGCATCCACGTCGTTTCGCTTCCCGATGGCAGCGTCGACTACTTCTACAGCCTCGAGGATCCGCAGGGAAAACTACTCGACACGACCGCCGCGTTCGGTCGACGACTCACCGACGGCGAGACGACGTTCCCGCTCACACCGACCGATACCCGACCCGGCGGCCAGGCGACCAACGCAGCGATGCAAATCCACGAACTCGGCGAGCGGGCGACGCTCGTCGGCCACCTCGATCATCCCGTCTTCGACGACCTCGGATTCGAAACGTACTCGATGGGAACGCCGGCGACGATCAACGTTCTCGAGTTCAGCGATGGCGACGTGTTGCTTCCGGAGCCGGGTCCGGCAGACGACTGGACGATAGCCGCTCTCGACGCTGTCGTCGACTGGCCCGACCTGATTCGCGCAGACGCGTTCTGTTGTGTCAACTGGGTCTCAGTCCGCGGCCTCACCGACGTCTTCGACCGACTCGCGTCGAACCCGCCCTCGACCGACTCCTTCCCGATCGTCGTCGATCCCGGCGAGATCGGCGTCCACGACGAGGCGGCCGTTGCAGCGTTCTTTCGAACGCTCTCGGAGACGGACGCGGTCGACCCGCTCGATATCGTTTGCAGCGTCAATCCGACGGAGTTCGACTGCGTCGCTGCGGTTCTCGATATCGACGACGACCGGTCACACCTCGATCGACTCGCCGCGGCGCGAACTGCACTCGGCGTTCACACCATCGTCGTCCACGGTCCCGAGGCAGCTCGTGCGACGACGCCGGACGGCGTCGTCTCCGTCGACATGCTCGAGACGGCGACGACGAAACGGACGACCGGTGCAGGTGACCGCTTCTCCGGCGCACTGGCCTGTGCGCTGGCGCGGGGCTGGTCGACTGAACTCGCGCTTGCACTCGCCAACGCCTGCGCTGCACACTTCGTGGCGACTGCAGAAACGGCGACGCCGGGTGCGCTCCGTGAGTTTCTCGCGGATCGCGAGAGACAGTGACTGACCGCGGCTGCGTCCGCAAGGACGAGCTACCGCTCGCCGGACAGTGCCGAAAAGAGTTCCTCCTCGAATTCGGTTTTGTCGATGCCGTCAGCGGGGCCAAGCCCGCGCATGTGCTCGACCGAGAGCTGGCCGCCGCCCATCCGCGCGTGGCCGCCCGCGTTGGCCATCGGAATGTCGCTGACCGCGTAGCGCAACGTCTCACCCATGTGCACGCGGTCGTCCCGCGAGCGCCCGGAGAGATGGATCGTCCCGTCGTTCTCGCCGTAGACGACGACGGCAGTAACCCCCTCGAGTTGCATGAGTTCGTCCGCCGCCTGCGGGATCGCGTCGGTGTTCGAGACCGCTCCGACATCGCAGACCGCAAACGAACCCTCGACGCGCTTTTCGGTGATTGCCGTCGCCTTGATCTGTAACACGTCGTCGCTCACCTGCGGGTTTGCGATCCGTTCGAGCAGATCCTCGTCGAGTTCGCCGAACAAGGTTCCACAGGCCTCGAACTCGGCGCGCGAGCAGCCGTTTGTCAGGTGGTTCGTATCGGACTGGATGCCGTAGAGGAGTCCGGTCGCGAGTTCGGCCGAGAAGTCGGGATCAGTGTCGTCGTCCGTGCCAGCGCCGAGATCGTCGAGGTACTCGACTAGCAGGGTCGCAGCGGCACCGTAGTCCGTTCGAACGTCGGTAAAATTCGTCCCGGTCCCGTTGCCGGGGTGGTGATCGACAACGGCGACCGGTTCGACCGTTTGTGCACCCGTAAAGCCACGCGCCGTGTTGTGATCGACGAGGACGACCGCCTCGCTCGCGAGCGCTGAACTCGAGGCGATCTGATCGAGATCGAGGCCGAGAACGGTTCGGAACGCGCGGTTTTCCTGATGGCGGATCTCCCCGGGGAACTGCAACGTCGTGTCCGTGTCGACCGCGTCGGCGATGGCATCGACGGCCATCGCACACGCCATCGCGTCCGGATCGGGGTTCGGATGCATCAGGACGGTTACGTCGTCGTACTCCGCAAGAACGGACTGGAATCGAACGCCCGGTGGACGGCGAACCCAGCGGACGAACCACCAGCCACCGAGGACGAGTCCGACGGCTACGAGGACGACGAGCGAGAGAACGAGGGGGTCGAGCGCCTGTGCCGAGTCGATGGCGCGCTCGACGGCCGCGACCAGCGGCTCCGCCTCGACGAACGCCACGTCCGCCGAGGCGTCCTGGAAGTCCATACCGGACACTCAAATTCAACAACCAAGAAATTTCCCCCATTCGTGACGGTTTTTGATCCGGGTATCGCCGCTCGGATCGCTATCGACCGGTCAACAGCTCCACTACTCGAACCCGCTGCCGGTTGATCGCCCTTGCCAGCACGTTGCCTACCGAATCGCCTCGACCGCCTCCCGATACCCCTCCCGGAACGTCGGATAGCTGAACTCGTACCCCAACTCTCGGAGCCGGTCGTTTCCGCAGCGCTTGCTCGTCAGAATCCGACGACGCGCCGGTTCCGAGAGGTCGCCCGCCTCGAGGCGCTCCGCTTTCGTCCGCTTCGGCGGGTGCTCCCGATCGCACGCATCGGCCAGCCAGTCGGCGAACGTCCACTTGTCGACGGGCTCGTCGTCGACGACTTGGACGACCTCGCCGCGAGCGAGATCCGCATCGAGGAGAACGCGAACCGCACCAGCGGCATCGTCCCGATGAACCATGTTCAGGTACCCCGCCGTAACCGGCCCTTCGAGATATCGCTCGAGGCGGTACCGGTCGGGCCCGTACAGCCCCGCATAGCGAACGACCGTCCCGTCGATACCGAACTCGGCGGGATACTCGAGTGCAATCTGCTCTGCCTCGGCGAGCACTTCGGTTTTCGGCGTCGTCGGCTCGATCGGCGTGTCCGAGCCGACCCAGTCCCCGTCGTGATCGCCGTGAACGCCCGTCGAGGAGGTGTAGACGAGCCGGTCCGGCGGCGTCTCGCGCTCCCCGAAGGCTTCGATCGCCGTCCGAAGCCCGTCGACGTAGATTTCGCGCGCCGCGTCAGCCCCCCTGCCGCCGCTGCTCGCCGCGAAGACGATCGCATCAACGTCCGGGACCGTCTCGAGTTCAGCGCGGTCGGTCACGTCCGCCTGGACGGCCTCGAAGCCGGCGGCCTCGATGGCGTCGAGTCCCGCGTCGGAGCGTCGCACGCCGATTACGTCGTGGCCGCCGGCCGCGAGTTGTCGGCCGAGTTCGAGCCCGACGTAGCCACAGCCAAGCAGCCCAACGCGCATTGCGGTCATGCGATGAACTCGCGGGTGCGGAGATATAATGACTGTGACTGGGGCTGTGTTTGTGATCGTGATTGGGACTGTGACTGAGGGTGTATCTGTGATCGCGATCGTAATTGCGACTGTGACTGGGGGTGTATCTGTGATCGCGATCGTAATTGCGACTGTGACTGCACTCGATACGAGTCACCGCGGGAGCGGGACTCAGCCGGTCTGCTATCCCGAGTTTCCGGCACAGCTGCGACCGTTCTGCGGCGTCACGGCTGTGCCGGCACTGGCTGTTAGAAGTTCGTATCAGGGGGCAGCGTCCACGATCACGAACTGCAGGTGAACGTACTCCTCGAACGACATCGGTGCGCGACGTTCGATTTTCTGTTGGATCTCCTTTGCATCTAACTCGAGTTCGAGTTCGCTCTCGACGGCGTCCACGTCGAGGACGGCGGTGGACATGCCGAGCAGCAGGTGTTCGCAGGCCATCGTGACGACGGTGTCGGCATCGGGGGCCGATTCGGCGTGGGCCTGGATCTCGGCGGCGTCTTCGAGTGAGAGGGTACCGACCGTCTCGCGATCGAGGTTCGCGATCGTCTCGCGGTCGAGAGCCGTCCCGTCGGCGAGTTCGTCCGCGCCGTGTCGGTCGACGATCGAGGCGAGATCGGCGGCGTACTCGGCGCGCAGATCGGCGGGCGTGTCGGGGACCGTCATCCGCTGTTCGTGGAACATACCGGGTGTGACTGCGGGCTGGCACAAGTGGATTGCCATTCGGGCGTTCTGCGGCGACCGACGTGAGCGGCGGTGCTGAACGGCACTGGGCCCGTAAACAGGTACGGACACCGGAACGTTCAACACGGTGCACTTATACGATATCTGTATGAAAGTTGCCCTGATCGGAGTCGGTCAGGCCGGTGGGAAGGTCACGGAACGGCTCGCTCGATTCGATGCGGACATGGGCTTTGGTGCCGTCCGTGGTGCACTGGCAGTCAACTCCGCGAAACCCGACCTCCAGTCCCTCCAGGTCGTCGACACGCAACTGATCGGTGCAGACCGCGTCAACGGCCACGGCGTCGGCGGCGATAACGAACTTGGAACCGAGATCATGCAGTCGGACATCCAGCAGGTACTCGGGTCCTTGGACGGCCGCGTGACCTCGAGCGCCGAGGGTATCTTCGTCGTCGCCGGGCTCGGTGGCGGAACCGGTAGCGGCGGAGCGCCCGTCCTGGTCCATCACCTCCAGCAAGTCTACGACGTCCCGGTGTACGCCCTCGGCGTCCTGCCGGGGCGCAACGAAGGCGCGCTCTACCAGGCTAACGCCGGCCGCTCACTGAAGACCATCGTGCGCGAAGCCGACGCGACGCTCCTGATCGACAACGACGCCTGGCACGAACAGGGCGAAAGCGTCGAGGGTGCCTTCGAGACGATCAACGAGAAGATTGCTCGACGCGTCGGACTGCTGTTCGCCTCCGGTGAGGCCGTCGAGGGCGTCGGCGAAAGCGTCGTCGACTCGAGCGAAGTCATCAACACGCTCCGCAGCGGCGGCATCGCAACGCTCGGCTACGCGAGCGAAATCGCGAGCGACGATAGTGCCGAGAACATCAGAACGGCGATGACGGTCTCGCGCCAGGCGCTGTTGACTGGGACAAGCCTCCCGGACGCGACGACGGCAGACTCTGCGCTGCTCGTCATCGCCGGCGATCCCGAGAAGATCCCGCGGAAAGGCGTCGAGAAGTCACGGCGCTGGCTCGAGGACGAAACCGGCAGTATGCAGGTTCGAGGCGGGGACTTCCCGCTCGAAAGTGACCGCCTCGGCGCGCTCGTCCTCCTCGGCGGGGCCGAACGCTCCGCTCGTATCCAGGAGTTCATGGAGCGCGCACGCGAGGCAAAGCGCGAACAGGAACGCGAGGAAACCGATCACGTCGAGCAGTTCACCGACGATCGGCTCGAGAATCTCTTTTAACTCCGCCGCCACCCTGCGGACTCGGCGTCCATTTATACGCCGCGCTGATCGCGACGCACGAACGAGCGCAGCCGGAACACGACCCCTGATAACGGTTTTCACGGGGTCTACGACCGGTACATTTAAATTGCAAGCACCAGTAGACACCGTTACCAGAACGCCACCGGGGCGCGTATCGCTCGACGATCGATGACAGGAAATCTTATTCACCGGGATTTCGCAGATTGTGAGCGATTGCTGTATACAGGACTACGATCGGAGCCGTGGCGACACACTGTCACCTCGCTCCGACCGTCGCTACTCCGGTGCGGGTATGGCACAGAGGTTTGACTAACACATGGTAGACGAATCGAAAAACATCGAACTGACAGACGACGACCTCGAAAACAACTCCAAAGGACAGCTCATCAAGATGGCCGGCCAGCTTCGAGACCGGCGAAACGATCTGAACCAGATGGCCTCCGAACGGGCTTCCAGCCGCGACGACTTAAACGCCAAGACACGCGAAAAGGTCGACGAAGCCCAAGAACACCGCGAAAAACGCGACGAACTGAACGAGAAGGTCCAGGAACACAAGGAGAGCCGCAACGAACTCAACGCCGAGGCCAACGAACTCTTCGACAAGGTCGAGAAGCTCAAGTCGGACATGGAACTCGACGAGGGCAAGGACCTCGAAGAACTCGAAGAAGAAATCGAGCAACTCGAGTTCAAACAGCAGACCGAAGTCCTCTCGAGCGAGGAAGAGCAGGAACTCATCGAGAAGATCGAGAACAAGCGCGAGGAGTACGAAGAGCGCAAGGGAAAACTCGAGCAGAACGAGGACCTCGAAGAACTCGTCGAGGAAGCCGAGGAAGTTCGCTCTGAGGCCTCCCAGCACCACCAGAAGGTCACGGAGCTTGCGGACAAGGCCCAGGAACATCACAACCAGATGATCGAGGCCTACCGCGAGGCCGACGACATCCGTGACGAAGCCGACGAGATGCACGAGAAGTTCGTCGAGGCCCAGGAAGCGGCCGACCAGCACCACGAGGACTTCGTTCGCGTCCAGAAGCGCCTGCGCGAACTCGACAAGCAGGAAGAAGAAGAGCGCAAGTCCGAACGTGACAAGAAGAAAGAGGAAGCCAAAGAAGAGGCCGAGGAGATCTATCAGAAGTTCAAGGAAGGCGAAACCCTCGATACCGAGGACCTGATGAAGCTCCAGAAGACGGGGCTGCTCTAAGGTCGTCTGCGCTCGCTCGATTCGTCTCACGGTCGAGTATGGCATGTTTTGCGTTTCGTAGTTCGCGTTTCACGTCCCACGCCTACGTTTCACGTTTCGCGTTCCACATCACGTTCGACCCTGTTTCAGCTGCGAGCGTCGCCTGTGGACGGCAACGATTAACAGGACAGCACACAGACAGAGCAGTATGAACCGAGGTGGAGCCGTTGGTCGAGGCGCAACGAGCTAATCGACTCGCCGTCATCGTCGCGGGGACCGTCGTCATTGCAATCGCCAGTCTATGGCTGTTCCTCGTCTATCCCGCCACGCTCGCCGAACTCTTCGGCGTCGTGATCGCGCTCGGCGTGATCCTCGTCGGGATCCGGTTTGCGGGGTCGATCGCAGCATCGCTGTTTCCCGACTACGACGTTGCCGAAGTTGCGATCGACGGCCCGATCACCCGCGACGGCGGTGGCGGACCGCTCCCGTCACGCCCGCAGTCGACGCCGGCCGACGACATCGTCGATCAGATCGACCGGGCCGACGAGGACGACCACGTCGACGCGCTCCTCCTGAAGCTGAACACGCCCGGCGGCGAGGTCGTTCCGAGCGAGGACATTCGCCTCGCAGCCGAGCGCTTCGACGGCCCGACCATCGCCTACACGACTGACGTCTGTGCAAGCGGCGGCTACTGGATCGCAAGTGGCTGTGACGAACTCTGGGCGCGCGACGGCTCGATCGTCGGCTCGATCGGCGTCATCGGCTCGCGGGTCAACGCCAGCGAGTTCGCCGAAAAAGTCGGGCTCTCCTACGAGCGCTTTGCCGCCGGCGAGTTCAAGGACGCTGGCACGCCGCTGAAAGAACTCGACGAGGACGAACGCGCCTATCTCCAGGGACTGATCGACGACTACTACGAGACGTTCGTCGACCGGGTCAGCGACGGCCGCGATCTGGAACCCGAGTTCGTCCGCGAGACCGAAGCCCGGATCTACCTCGGCGAGCAGGCCCACGAACTGGGGCTCGTCGATACGCTCGGGACGCGACGCGAACTCGAAGACGAGTTGGCGGAGCGACTTCGGACGGACGAGGTGACGGTCGAAGAGTTCGAGCCGGAACGGCCGTTGATGGCGCGGCTCGGAACGGGAGCACAGCAAATTGCGTACGCGTTTGGGGCTGGAGTTGCCGGGATTGCAGACGACCACGAGTTCCGGCTTCGGTTGCGAAACTGAGTCGGTGCTTGCTGCTCGCCACTCGGAGTGGTGCCCACCGCGTGGTACTTGCGTGATGCATAGTACTGCGGCGGACGGGGGTATGCCCGCGAGCAGCCCGCAGGCACGTTGCGATAAATGGTTTTATCGTCGTACGGAATGCACGGATAACCGTGACAACGCTGGTCGTCTGTCTCGACCGGACCGACGATGTCGGTCGGAAGACTGGACTTCAGTCGCCGATCGTCGGCTGGGAGGCTGTTCGGGCTCTCGTTACCGATATCGGACTTGCTGACCCGGAGGACTCGGGAGTCAATACGCTTCTCGAGACGCTGCGGGTCGGCCAGAACCTCCGCGACGAGAACGAGGAGGCGATCGTCGCGGTCGTCTCCGGTGACCGAGAGTCGATGGTCTCGGCGGACAGGGCGGTCGCCCGCCAGCTCGACGACCTCATTGCACAGCACGACCCCGATTCGGCGGTCGTCGTCATCGACAGCGGCGAGGACGAACGGCTGGTTCCGATCGTCGAAAGTCGCGTTCAGGTCGACTCGGTCGATCGGGTTGTCGTCCGGCAGGCCCGGGATATCGAGTCGACGTACTACCTGCTCAAGCAATTTCTCGCCGACGAAGAACTCCGACAGACGATTCTGGTTCCGCTTGGACTCACGTTGCTTGTCTTCCCGATTCTTGCGATGGTCGTCGCTCCGGCCGAGGGGGCCGCCGCGATTACGACCGTTATCGGCCTGTTCTTGCTCTACAAGGGGTTCAGCATCGACGAAATCATAACCGGGTTCGCACACCAGGTGCGCGAGTCGCTTTACTCCGGACAGGTCTCGGTCGTCACCTACGTCGTTGCGGCGGGGCTCACACTCGTTGGCTTTTTCGTCGGCGCACTCGGCGTTTCGAATCTCGACGGTCCCACTGGAATCGGCATTCCTGCGGTACAGTTCGCGTTCGATAGCGTTCCCTGGTTGACGATGGCCGGCCTTACCGCAAGCGCCGGGCGACTGTTAGACGAGATCATCGGCGAAGACCCGGTTCGGCGATCCTACCTCAACCTGCCGTTTATCGCCGTCGCCGTCGGTCTCGTCATCCGCGGCTTCTCCGCGTACTTCCTCGAACAACAGCAGTTACTCTCCTCGATTACGATCGTGGAGACCGAACTCGGGCCGCTGACCGTCGAGGGATTCTCGCTTGCGCCGGGCGAACGGCTCGCCGTCTTCGTCATCAGCGCGATTCTGGTGAGCCTGATCGGTGCCTGGATCGCAACCGCAGTGAGCAGTTCGGACGACGACTCGACCCCGGGATCAGGATCAGGATCAGGACCAGGTCCAGGAACCGGTGACGGGAACCCGAGAACCCGTCCTCAATCAGAACTCACGGACGGCGGACCGGGGTCAAACCAACCCGCGTCGACGACACCGCCGTCAGCCGACGTCAAGGTTGTAACCGACGCCGATAGCACCGAGTTCAGCGACGGTGAAACTGAAACTGAAACTGGACAGCACGCTAGGGCTGGCAGTGCAGATACCCGCACTGGTTCGAACGCCGACCCGGAACTCGAGTCCGGAGGTGGGGGCGAGTCCGACGACGGCCGCGAGCACACCCAGACGGACGCGTCAGAACCCGATGCCGAAGACCGCTAATCGCCCGCGACTCGTCACGCATTTACTCCCCCGCTCCCACCCTCTGCTATGAGCGACAGCGACGCAGACGGCGCGTGGGTGAGCCTCTTTTCCGGCGGCAAGGACTCGTCGTGGGCGCTGTATCGAGCCCTCGAAACCGGCCTCGACGTGGACCGACTCGTCACGGTCCATCCCTCCGAGGACTCCTACATGTACCACGTCCCCGCGACCGATCTCACCGCGCTGGCGGCCGAGAGCATCGGCATCGACCTCGTCGATGTCGACCCTGCAGACCTCCAGGCTGACACCGCCCGCGACTCGAGCGCCCAGGGCGACGCCGAACTCGAACCCCTCGAAGTGGCCCTCGAGGAACTGAACGCGGATCTCGATGGGGGCATCGCAGGCGTCACAGCTGGTGCGGTCGAGAGCGAGTTCCAGACGACCCGCATCGAAGCGATGTGCGACCGCCTCGACTGTGAGCTGTTCGCACCGCTGTGGCAGGAAGACCCGCGAGCGCTCGCCGAGGCGATGCTCGACGCCGGCTTCGAGATCAAGATCATTCAAACCGCGGCCTACGGACTCGACGAGTCTTGGCTCGGGCGTACGCTCGACCGCGAAGCCATCGCCGAACTCGAGACGCTCAACGAGGAGTACGGCGTCCACGTTCTCGGCGAGGGCGGCGAGTTCGAGACGCTCGTCGTCGACGGGCCGCATATGGATCGACGGATCGACCTCGAGTACGAGACCGACTGGGACGGGACGCGTGGAACGATACGGATTCTGAACGCCGAACTCGCGTAATCTGCACCGAGCCGTCGTCAGAACGAACCGTCGTCCAATTGGTCGTCAGAGTCGATCGCGACGGCTCGAATCGGTGCCCCATCGGCCTCCGCAATTGGGAGGGGAAAGGCGACGAGCGTGAAAATCGAATCGCCCGCTGGCAGCGATTCGAGGCCGGTCAGGTTCTCGATGACGAACGATCCGTCCCCGAGCAGCGTGTGATGGGCTTGAAACCCCGTTGGTTCCGAACCCGTTGCGTTCTCGGTCGGCGTCGGGTCCGGATTAAGCGTGTCCAGACCGACGCTCCAGCCTGCCTCACGACAGTGTTCGGCGGCCCCCGGCGTCAGGTACGGGTGATCGAAGTACCGATCCGTGCCCCAGTACTCGTCCCAGCCGGTGTGACAGAGCAGGAAATCCGCGGTGCCGTCCGGGGCGGGTAAGTCGGCCGCCTCAATCGATTCCCGTGGCGATTTCCCGGTACAGTCGACGAGTCGGGCGTCGAAGACGAACTCGTCGACGGCGATCGAGTCGAGTGCAGATCCGTCGCGGAAGACGTGACTCGGCGCGTCGATGTGCGTCCCGGTGTGGCTGCCACAGTGAAGTGCGGCAACGTGATAGCCGTCGTCGGCAACCGTTGCCGTCGGCGTGATGTCGACCGGCGGATCGCCGGGGAAGACGGGCATATCGGACCGAATCGAGTGGCTAAGGTCGTAGTAGGTCATGGGTCGCTGTCGGTCATTTCGCTGTCTCTCTCGCCCTCTCTTTCGCTCTCGAACGACTGTGTTTCGGCTTCGAGTGCGGCCCGCGCGTCGTCGACCCACGCCGGTTTTTCGAGTTCGATGTCGTCGCCGCGGGTGAACTCGCCGACGGTTGTTCGTGTCTGCTGGTTGCCGTCGACCGTCCATCGGAGGCTGATCTCGTAGGTTTCAATAACTCCGAATGGTGTAATGGTTGTATTAAACGCCATGAACGTCCCATCGGATAGATTTCCGGCTCCTGTGAGTCGGTAGCGCTCGGCCCCTCTGGCGGTCTGTTCGACGGCAACCGAGTGCTCGACTTCGTCGAATCTGTGGATCGATACTGGAAGACTCGGCGAGTCGGGTCCGGCCGTCTGAGAGAGTACGTGCGTCTCCCCAGTCGCGTCGGTGACGCGACCGAGGTCGTCGTCGACTGAGCGCCACTCTTGGCGGCGGATGGGGTGCTGTGTTTCGTTCGCTTCGATATACTCGGGATCGTTCTCTCGGACGGAGTACGCTGCGTCGTCGGTGACGGTCTGTGTCGTGTTCGCGACGTTGCTGAGGGTTTCGTGTTCGTCGTACCGATACGTCGTCTGTGTCCGTTCGAAGGTGGCGTTCTCGAGTTCACTGCGGTGAGCGGTCGAAAGCGCAACGGTGTCGGTGATCCCGCTCTCGCGAAGGCCGGGAGCGAGTTCATCGTCGACGGTGAGTGGCTCCCGTTCCTCGGTGTCCGGCGACGATTCGAACGCGCTACAGCCCGCAGCCGTCACGAGCAGCGCGACGAGGAGGGCGGTGGCGAGGCGACGCATTGGTGTCGTCACCTCGACGGTCACGCTGCGATCACATAGGCGTTCGGTAGACTAACTGAGATGACCGGCGTCACGGCGTGACCGCAAGCGCCGGGTTTCACACGACGGCCCAATCTCTTTGCGAGTCGGCACTGCCGTCTTTGGTATGATCGAGAACGAACACGATCTGTTCATCCGGACGCTGCGCGAGTTCTATCACATCGAACGCGAACTCGAGGACCTCCAGTCGGAACTGGCCGACGCCGCCACCGACGAAGAACTCGAGGAGTTCTACATGGCCCACAGCGAGACGACAACGGAGCAACTCGGACGCATCGAGCCGATCTTCGACGCGATCGAGGCCGATCCGGGCGTCATCGAGAGCGAGATGCTTGATGCGCTCCGGAGCGAGCGCGACGATCTGGTCGGAGACATTCAGGACCCGGTCCTCGGCGACCTCGTCGACGCTGAACTCGGGCGGTCGATCGAGCGACTCGAGATCACGAAGCTAGAGACGCTGCTCGCACTCGCGGATCGAATGAATCTGCCGGACGAGGTCGTTGAGCCGCTCGAAACGACGAAAGCGGAGGCGGCGACGGGTCTCGAACGAGCGCAGGAACGCACGGAAGTATAGGGAGCCCAGAGTCCGGACGGCGGGCACTAGAACGTAACCAACACGACGCGAGCGAGAACGAGAATCGTCGCCACCGCACCGAGCGCGACGAAGATGATGTGTTCGAGGGACGGATCGCCGGATTCGACCGGCGCTGAACTCGGTTCGGGTGCGTACGGGTCGTCCGCATCGTCACCGGTGTGGCGCTCGCCATCTCGGTTCTCCGCGTCGGTCCCACTTGCGGAGAGGTCGATCGGAATCCGTTCGGTGGCTGATCCCGTTTCGGTACCACTCCGTTCCCTGTCACGGGCCCGGTCAGCCCCGGCGGTTGTCCCCCACTCGTCCGCCTCCCCATGCTCGCCATCGGTCGGCTCGTCGGCCGCTCCCTTCGATCCGTCCGACCCAGTTACACCCGTCTCCGTCGTGCTCCAGTCGTCTTCGCGGCTGTCGGGTCCGGACGTTTCATCTGCCATACAGTGTCGTACTTGCCGCGGCGTCAAAAATCCGCCGTCCCGAACACAGGCGATCGCGGTATGCCCCGTCTCGCGTTCGTCGGCCCGCGGGTAGGGTCAGCGGCCAGGATCGACCGCCCGAGCGGCTTCCCCGTGCTTCCTACCGATCCGTTCGATCCCGAATGTCGCCCTCGTAGACGACTCCTCGTTCCGCATCGATGGTGACGACCGTTCCCGCCTCCATCTCCGAAATTGTCGCCCCGCTTACCATCGGCACGTCCATCTCTCGTGCTACCAGCGCCGGATACCCCGTCATTCCTCGCCGAGCGTTGACGATGCCGCCGATCTTCGAGACATCGCCCGTAAACTCCGCGTCGAACTCCGTCGGCAGCGCGAGGATCGCCCCCTCCGGTACGTCGGTGAGATCGCCATCCTGAACTCGGGCCAGCGGCCCGGTCGCACGGCCCTCGACGACGACGCGGCCCGTCGTCAGCGCCTCCGCCGCGACGTGGACCTTCAACATGTTCGTCGTATTCGCGCCCTCGAGTTCGGTCATCATGCCACAGAGGACGACGACGGTATCACCGCTTTCGGCGACGCCGGCTTCCAGAGCGGCCTGGACGGCCTTCTCGACGACGGCGTCGGCTCCCTGATCGGAGACTTCGGCGTACAGCGGTGTGACGCCCCACGAGAGGGCGAGCCGGCGGCGGACGCGGTGGCTCGGCGTCGAGGCGACGACCGGGACGCCGGGACGGTACTTTGCGGTTTTCAGCGCCGTGTAGCCGGATTCGGTCGCCGCGACGATGGCATCGGCACCGATGTCGCGGGCGAGAAAGCGCGCCGAGCGTGCCAGGGCGTCCGTTCGAGCCTCGCCGGCGGCGGGAACGCGCTGTTCGAGGAGTTCGGCGTACTCCTCGGAGTGTTCGACCTCGCGGACGATGCTGTCCATCGCGTCGACGACCGCGACGGGGTGGTCGCCGATCGCGGTCTCCGCGGAGAGCATGACGCCGTCGGTGCCGTCGAGGACGGCGTTTGCCACGTCCGAGGCCTCCGCTCGGGTCGGTCGGCGGGCGTGGACCATCGAATCGAGCATCTCCGTCGCCGTGATAACCGGGAGACCGGCCTCGCGACACCGGCGGATGATGCGTTTCTGGATCATCGGTACGTCCTCCATCGGACATTCGACGCCCAGGTCGCCGCGAGCGACCATGATCCCGTCCGAGGCGTCGATAATGTCGTCTAGGTTGTCGACGGCACCGGCGCGTTCTATCTTCGAGATGATCGGAATCTCCGCGCCGGCGTCCTCGATGACCTCGTTGACCTCGTAGACGTCCGCTGTGTCCCGGACGAAACTCGCCGCCACGAAGTCGACTTCCTTCTCGGCGGCGAGTTCGAGATCCTTGCGGTCGGACTCGGTGACGACGTCGAGATCCAGGTCGACGCCGGGGACGTTGACGCCCTTTCGGCCGCCCAGTTCGCCGCCCGTATCGACGTGTGCCACCACGGCGTCGCCGTCGCGTTCGCGAACGGTCGTCTCGATCAGTCCGTCGTCGAGCAAAATTCGATCACCCGGTTCGACGGCACCAACCGGCAGCGAGAGGCCGACGGTTTCGGGCGTGGCATCGTCCCCTTCGACGAACCTGATCTCCGAGTCGGTTTCGAGCGTGACCGTCTCTCCCTCGGGGAGCGGCGCAGTCCGGATTTCCGGCCCCTGCATGTCCAACATGACGGAGACGGGTTTCTCTCGTTCCTCGTCGACCGAGCGAACGCGGTCGATGAGTGCGGCACGATCCTCTCGAGTTCCGTGACTCGCGTTCAGCCGAGCAACCGACATGCCGGCGTCCGCGAGGTCCCGGATCGTCCGGCGATCGCTCGAGGCAGGCCCGAGCGTACAGACGATCTTTGCGTTTCTCATGCCTTGTGCTATCGCGAGCACGGGCAAAAAGATAGGTGACTTACTCGGGGCCGAGTGTATCCTTTCCCGTCATGTGCCATGGCAACCGTTTTCAGTATTCACGCGTAGTGACGTGATCTGCCAACGTATGCCTCGCTCATCGAACTCGAGAACCGGGACGGACAACACGCGCAGGATCTCGCAACGATTTGGGGCGAGGTGAGAGCCGAGTTCGACCAGCACGGCGCTGCGTTACGCGATGCGTACACGGTCCTGGGCGAGCACGATTTTCTGGCGATTTTCGAGACCGGAGACAGAGGGCCGCGTTCAAATCGGCACTGACGCTTCGTTGCCACTGATTGAACGCGCAGACGATGGCGCTCATCGATACGTCGCAGTTCTCGCAGTTAGTGGACGAGGTGTGATCGGGGATCAGAGTGGGGATTGAGGGATCGAAAAGCAGAATCTCCCGCTGCTCACCTAGCACGGTGGTGGCGATTACCGAGGCAAAACAGGCGAAAATCTCAATCGACTCTATTTTCTAACCGGTGTCGACGACGATCTCGGCATCGGCCTCAAAACTGCTATCAAAGATATTGAAGCCACGTTCAGCGGTTGAATCGCATTATTTCCCCATCTTCTGTAGTCTCTTCCATTGGTATCGTCCGTTCTAGAAGAGTGACTAACACATATATACAGACAATTGACATTGTTATTTCTGCTATGGTGTTTGTTACATTCATTAGCGAGTGTATTATGTTAGATACACTCATTCCAATAGCGAATCCCAATATACGCGCTACTGTTCTCCTTGACCAAAATTTTCCTATATTAGTCCCCATGTCACTCTTATATTCATGCTGGGTCCGGTAACCAAGGATCGGTACTGCTGGCGTCGCTTCCGTTATCGCCGCTAGGTCGTCTCGAAAGCGAGCGTGAGCAATTGCGATCACAGAAGCGAAATCGAGAACGTGAACTCGAACGGCCGTCTACTGCACCTTTTCGCCGACGACGGCGTCGTCGTGGGTCGTCAGCAGGTCCGCCTCGTCACCTGCAGCGAGTATCATGCCGTTGGATTCGACGCCGAATAGCTCGGCGGGTTCCATGTTCGCAAGCAGGATGCACTTTTCGCCCGGGAGTTCGTCGAGGTCGTGGAGTTGCTTGATCCCGGCGACGATCTGGCGGGTTTCGAAGCCGATGTCGACCTCGAGTTTCGCGAGGTCGTCCGCGCCGTCGATTCCTTCGGCTGACTCGATACGGCCGACGCGAATGTCGAGTTCTTGGAAGTCTTCGAAACCGATGCGGTCCTCGATGAGCGGCTCGAGGGCGTCGGTGTCTGCGGTTGTGTCTGCCATGGCAGCCGATTCGTCCGAGGCGGTGTCGTCGGTTTCGGTTTCCGTCTCTTCGCCTTCGGCTTCGTCCTCGTCCTCGTCCTCGTCTTCGTCTTCGTCTTCGTCGCCGCCCGCCGCCGCGACGCGTTCTGCGAGTTTCTCGTTGAGTTCGTCGACGCGGTCGTCTTCGATTTTCGCGAAGAGTTCACCGGGTTCGTCGAAGGTTCGGGGCGGTGCCTCGAGCGCGTCTTCGAGGTGGGCGTCCGCAATGTCGCCGTCTTCGCCCAGTTGTTCCCAGAGGCGCTGGGCCTTTTCTGGTGCGATAGGTTCGAGGAGGACGCCGACGGCCTTGGCGATCTGGACGCAGTCGCGAATGACCTGTGCGGCCCGTTCGGGGTCGTCGTCGGTGAGCTTCCAGGGTTCGTTGCGCTGGATGTACTCGTTGCCGAACTGGGCGAGCTGGGTCGCGGCCTGCCCGATGTCCCGGAGTGAGTAGTCGTTGACGGCCTCGCGGGTGTCGCCGATCGCCCCTTCGATGCGCTCTGACACCTCTTCGGAGACGTCCGCCTCGGGGGTGCCCTCGTAGTTGCGGTAGGCAAAGAGCAGCGAGCGGTACCAGAAGTTGCCGACGGTGCCCACTAACTCGCCGTTGACCTTCTCCTGGAAGGCGTCCCAGGAGAAGTCCACGTCCTGCTGGAGGCCGCCGGTGGTCGTCAGGTAGTACCGCAGCAGATCGGGGTGAAGGTCCTCCTCAAGATATTCGTTCGCCCAGATTGCACGATTGCGACTCGTCGAGAGGCCCTTGCCGTTGATCGTGATGAAGCCGGTCGCGGCGACGGCGCGGGGCGTGTTGTAGTCGGCACCCTCGAGCATCGCGGGCCAGAAGATGGTGTGGTGTTGGATGATGTCGCGACCGATGACGTGAACGATCTCGCCGTCGTCCTCCCAGACGCGCCGCCAGTCGTACTCGTCGGTCCCGACGCGCTCTGCGTACTGCTTCGTCGAGGAGATGTACTCGACCGGTGCGTCGACCCAGACGTAGAGGACGATGTCCTCGGTCGTCTCATTGTCGCCGTTGGGATAGTCGATCCCCCACTCCATGTCGCGGGTAAGACACCAGTCTTGCAGCCCCTCTTCGATCCACTGGCGGGGCTGGTTGCGCGCGTTCGACGTCCCTTCGAGCCCGTCGAGGAACTCGGTCAGGAAGTCCGCGAATTCGGAAACCTCGAAGAACTTGTGCGTGCGCCCGCGGTACTCCGCCGGGTTCCCGGTGACCGTACTCTTCGGATCCTCGACTTCGCCCGGTTCGAGGTGGCGCTGACAGCCCTCGTCGCACTCGTCGCCGCGGGCCTTCGCGCCGCAGTAGGGACAGGTTCCCTCGACGTAGCGGTCGGGCAGGTACTGGTCCGCGTTGGGGTCGTACGCGACCTGGATCTCCTTCTCGTAGATGTACCCCTCCTCGTCCAGCGTGCGGACGATCTCCCGGGTCAGTTCCGTGTTCGTCTCGTCGTGGGTGTGGCCGTAGTTATCGAACTCGACGTTGAACTTCGGGAACGTCTCGGCGTACTGTTCGTGCCACTCCAGGGCGAACTCCTCCGGATCGACCCCCTCCTGCTCGGCGTTGACGGCGATTGGGGTGCCGTGCATGTCCGACCCAGAGACATAGGCCGTTTCCTGGCCGAGCGTTTCGAGCGCACGGCTGAACGCGTCAGCGCCGATGTATCCCCGCAGGTGACCGATGTGCAAGTCGCCGTTCGCGTAGGGCAACCCGCAGGTCACGACCGCGGGGCGGTCCGTCGGAAAGTCGTCGTTGGTAGTATTCATATGCGTGATCAGTCGGTCGCGGGCGTAAAACCCGCCGGTTTCGATTTCTCGCCGGTGTGCGCTTCTTGTCACTCATAAACCGCGAACACAGCCGGCGAACAGCTGAACTCGAGTACCCGGGTTTCGACGCCGCGAGCAGCCTGTATTCCGTATGACCGGTCGCGTTCGCGGCACTCCACCCGGAGACGGCGCTGTCACTACATCCGCATGAGACGAGAACAGTCCGCGTCGACAGCACGCGTCGTCATGGTAGGCACACGTACGTAGTCGAGCTCTATAACGGTGACGTGTGTTGGACCGATTCGATTCAGTATTCAGCCGTCTCCCGCCGTCTTTCGTCACGCCGGTCAGTCGCTACTCGAGTCGCCGGGACTGCCCGGTGTCGGTCCGTTCCGGCACGTCCGTGACTGGTCCGTCTCGGAGCCGCCGCTGGGACTCGCCGAGTTCAGGTTCGCTCCTGCCGGTCCGGTCTCCGCCGGGCGGGGGCTGGTTTCGGTTCCGGCTGTCCCCGGTTGGCCGCCGAGGTCGTCGAGGTCGGCGACGAACGCCTCGAGCATCTCGCGGGTCACGTGTGGCATGCAGACGATGCGGAGGTCGTCGGTGCCGGTTCGGGAGATGCGCCAGCCCGCGTCGCGAAGCGCCTCGAAGGTCGCGGCGGGAACGTCGGCCGCGACGAGCGGGAGTTCGGGGGCGACGACGTCGTAGCCCCGCGCCGTCAACGCGTCGGCGAGCCACTCGGCGTTGGCCTGCGAGCGGGTATACTGCTCGCGATAGCCGGCGGGCCAGAGTTCGTCCATCGCGGCGACGGCGCTCGCGACGCCGGCTCCGGACCGTGTTCCGGTGAGCGTCGCCTGCGAGGTCGATTCGAGGTAGGGCGTGTCGACGGCGAGTTCGTCGAGCAGGGACTCCGCTCGGACGAGCAGGCCGCCGGCGGGAACCGCGGCCTGGCCCATCTTGTGGGGGTCGATCGCCATCGTGTCGACGGGGGCGTGCTCGAAGTTCCAATCGTGGTCGGTAAACGGCAGGACGAACCCGCCCCAGGCGGCGTCGACGTGGAGCATGGCGTCGACGGACTGCGCTATGTCGCCGAGTTCGGGAATCGGATCGACGCGGCCGTACTCGGTGGTACCGGCGACGCCGACGATCAAGGCGGTGTCGTCGTCGACGCAGGCGCGGACGGCCTCGAGGTCGGCCCGGTGGTCGTCGTCGGTGGGGACGAGTTGGAGGTCGACTTCGAGCAGGGTGGCCGCCTTCTGAAAGCTAAAGTGACCCGATTCTGGCATGACGACGGTGGGTGTCGCCGTCTCGGCGCGTTCGCGGGCGATTCGGACGGCCTGGATGTTCGCTTCGGTCCCGCCGCTCGTGACGTATCCGGCTGGATCCGCGAGACCGGCGATCTCGCCTAACTGCTCGATTGCGTCGTCTTCGAGTGACGAAATCGCGGGATACGTCCCGGGGTCGCCGGGGTTCGTCGCGAGAAATCGTTCGGCCGCCTCGCGTGCGACCGGGTGGGGCTCCGTACACATCGACGAGAGCACCCGGTCGAACGCTTGGGGCTCGATTTGCATATCACGTACGTCGGCTGTCGGCGGTTTAGTAGTTGCGTTGTCGGATTTCGAACCCGTTCCGGGCTCGGACGGTTATCGAACCGAATCCAGCAGCAACTTCTGCTCGACGCGTTTGACCTCGTGTTGGACGTCGCGGACGGCGTCGATGTTCGCCGAGACCGAGTTGATGCCTTCGTTGACGAGGAACTGGACCATCTCGGGCTTGGAGCCGGCCTGCCCGCAGATGCTCGTATCGACATCGCGTTCGCGACACGTCTCGATCACGTCGCCGATCAGGCGCAGGACCGAGGGGTGGAGTTCGTCGAACCGGTCGGCGACGTGTTCGTTGTTGCGGTCGACCGCGAGCGTGTACTGGGTGAGGTCGTTGGTGCCGAAGGAGGCGAAATCGATCCCCGCGTCGGCCATCTCTTCGACCGCCAGCGCGGAGGCCGGCGTCTCGATCATCACGCCCCACTTGCGCTTCTCGGGGTCGATGCCAGCTTCGGTCATGAGCTTCTTAGCCCGATAGACGTCCTCGGCGTCGTTGACCAGCGGGAACATGATCTCGACGTTGTCGTAGCCCATCTCGTAGAGCCGCCGGAACGCCTCGAGTTCGTGAGCGAACACGTCGGGGCGATCGAGCGAGCGACGGATGCCCCGGTAGCCGAGCATCGGATTGTGTTCGTCGGGTTCGTCCGCGCCGCCCTCGAGTTGGCGGAACTCGTCGGTTGGCGCGTCGAGGGTTCGCACGCGGACCGGACGCGGATAGAACTCGTCGGCGACGCCGCGGATGCCCTCGACGAGTTCAGTAATGTAGTCGTCCTCGCCGTGTTCCTCGATGAACTTCGCGGGCGTCTGGTTCAGCGAGAGGATCATGTGTTCCATGCGCAGGAGGCCGACGCCGTCGGCGCCGGTCGCGGCGGCGCGTTCGGCGGCCTCGGGGATGGAGACGTTGACCTTTACCTCGGTTGCGGTCATCGGCTTGACCGGTGATTGTGGGCGGACCTCCTCGACGGGTTCGGTCTCCTCTTCGGGCTCGACTTTCTGGCCTTCGAGAATCGCGCCCTTGTCGCCGTCTAAGGTGATAACGCGGCCGTCCTCGAGAACGGTCGTGGCGTTGGTCGTGCCGACGACGGCGGGGACGCCGAGTTCGCGCGAGACGATGGCGGCGTGGCTGGTCATGCCGCCCTCGTCGGTGACGATTCCTGCGGCGCGTTTCATCGCGGGGACCATGTCGGGCATGGTCATCTCGGTGACGATGATGTCGCCGTCGCTGACCTTGTCCAGGTCGTCGAGTTTCGTGACGATGCGAGCGGCTCCGCTGACCGTGCCGGGGCTCGATCCGAGCCCGTCGACGATGACGTCGCCGGTGCCAGCGTCCGCGGTCGAGTCCTCGGCGTCGCTGCCGCCGGCCGCCTGCACGCCGCCGCTGCCGTCGGTGAGGCCCTGTGCCGCGTCCGCGCCGCCGGCACCCGATCCCGTGGCGGCGTCGGCTGCGCTCTCGTCGTCGATCGTCGTGATCGGGCGCGACTGGAGCATGAAGACCTCACCGTCGGCAATCGCCCACTCGACGTCCTGCGGATCGTCGTAGTGATCCTCGACGCGTTCGCCGAGGTCGACGAGGGTATCGATCTCCGCATCGTCGATGACGCGGGCGTTCCGTTTGTCCTGTGGGACCTCGTTTTCGACGGTTTCGCCGGTTTCCTCGTCTTTTTCGTGCATCACCTTCTTCTCGGCGACGGTGTATTCGACCGAGCGGTCGTCGCGGCTGACGACGTAGTTGTCCGGAGAGACGGCCCCGGAGACGACCGCCTCGCCCAGGCCCCAGGCGGCCTCGATGATCATCGTCGGATCGCCGGTCGAGGGGTGGCTGGTGAACATCACGCCGGACTTCTCGGCGTCGACCATCTGCTGGACGACGACCGCGATGTTGACCGCGGAGTGATCAAAGCCCTGCTCCTGGCGGTAGTAGATCGCCCGTTGCGTAAAGAGGGAGGCCCAACACTCACGAACTCGTTCGAGCAGGTTTTCCTCGGTGACGTTGAGGAACGTCTCCTGCTGGCCCGCAAAGGAGGCGTCGGGCAGATCTTCCGCCGTCGCGGAGGAGCGAACGGCGACGAAGGCGTCCCCGTCGCCGACCTCGGAATAGGACTCGAGGATCTCCTCGCGCAGGTCCTCGGGGAACGGCGTCTCGAGGATGAGTTCCTGCGCGCGGTCGGCGGCGTCCGCGAGCGCGGCCGAATCCTCGACGTCGACATCGACCGCCGCGAACAGTTCCTCGTCGATGCCGGCCGCTTCGATGAACGACCGGTAGGTCCCGGCGGTGACGACGAAGCCCGGCGGTACGGGGAGCCCGGCTCCGGTAAGCTCGCCCAGAGAGGCGCCTTTGCCGCCGACCTTCTCGAGATCGCCGGCGTTGATTTCGTCCAGCCAGAGTACAGCCATCTGTAGTTGTGTGGACAGGGGACCCGATAAAGAAGGTTGCGAACGATCCGCACGATTCGCTACTCAGAACCGAATGAACACTTCCGCAGAGCGGCGAATTTCGCCGTAGTTTCCGCCAGGGAAGCGGACGGTTCAGGCCTCGAGAATCTCGTCCTCGTCGTCCTCGGGAACGGCAATCGAACCATCGAGTACCGTTACACCACGACCGCCGACCCGGACCGTCGGTCCGTCGAGTTCAGCGCGGACGTATCCGGGGCGGTCGACGTAGTGGCCTTGCTCGAGGCGGAGTTCCGCGGGCAGGTCGTCGTCGAACGCGCCGAAGCGATCGAGGTAGGCAGTGACAGCGCCGCTGGCCGTGCCGGTAACCGGGTCTTCGGGGACGCCGGCCCCGGGTGCGAACATTCGGCCGTGCAGCGTCGAGTCGGCGTCGAGCGCGTCGAAGGTGAAGAGATAGACGCCGGCCGCGCTGAACTCGTCGGCGAGGTCTTCGATCGCGCCCATATCGGGCGTCGCGTTGCCGAGGTCAGAGAGGTACGTGATCGGGACGATCAGGAAGGGGAGGCCGGTCGAAGAGACGGCGAGCGGGATGTCGTCGCGCGCCCCTTCGAGCGCGGCCTGTTCGACGCCGAGGGCGTCGGCGACGCGGTCGTATCCGGCGTCGACCTCGCGGATCTGGGGCGCATCCTGGGTCATCCAGACCGTTCCGTCGGCGTCGATGTCGATGTCGAGCACGCCGACGTTTGTCTCGAGCGTCGTCGTGCCGGACTCGAGGCCCTCGTCGTGGAGGTGAGCGAAACTGCCGATCGTGGCGTGCCCGCAGAGGTCGACTTCCTGGGTTGGCGTGAAGTACTGCACGCGGTAGTCGGCCTCGTCGCTTTCTTGGAGGAAGGCCGTTTCGCTGAGGGCCATCTCGTCGGCGATAGCCTGCATCTGGGCCGTCGAGAGGTCGTCGGCAGCCGGCACGACGCCGGCGGGGTTGCCGGCCAGCGGTTCGTCGGTGAAGGCGTCGACCTGCAGGACGCGGGTCGTCCGCGCGCTCCCGGCGGCAGAATCGGTGGGCATATTCGGAGATACGCTCGCAGAGTCTTCGGCCTTTTGACTCGTCGCGTCGATGCGGCCCGTTACCCGTCAGTCGCTCTCCGAGGGCTCGGTCTCCGGCTGCGGTGCTACCGAATCGAGTTCAGTCGCCGACGCTCCGCTGCCGGCGTGGGTCCCGACCGGCGGCAGATTGACCTCGGCCGCCGGGGATGCGTCGAGATCCGTCTCGGTCTCGAGGTCGCTCATTTCGCCGGCTTCGCGCGCATCCTGATCGATGCGCATCGAACAGAACTCGACGCCGCACATCGAGCAAAAGCGCGCCTCCTTGTAGTTGTCCCCCGGAAGCGTCTGATCGTGGTAGTCGCGCGCGCGATCGGGATCCAGCGCGAGGCGGAACTGCTCGCGCCAGTCGAACTCGTACCGGGCCGTCGAGAGCGCATCGTCCCAGTCGCGAGCGCCCTCCCGACCGGTGCCGATATCGCCCGCGTGGGCGGCGATCCGGTACGCCGCCAGTCCCTCGCGAACGTCCTCTTCCTCGGGCAGCCCGAGGTGCTCTTTCGGCGTCACGTAACAGAGCATCGCCGCCCCGGCCTGGGCTGCCATCGCCGCGCCGATCGAACTCGTGATGTGGTCGTAGCCGGGGGCGATGTCGGTCACCAGCGGTCCGAGGACGTAGAAGGGCGCGCCGTCGCAGACCTCCTGCTGGCGCTCGACGTTCTCGGCGACCTTGTGCATCGGGATGTGGCCCGGTCCTTCGACCATCACCTGCACGTCGTATTCCCAGGCGCGCCGGGTCAGGTCGCCGAGCGTGTCGAGTTCAGCGTACTGGGCCTCGTCGCAGGCGTCGGCGATACTGCCGGGGCGGAGGCTGTCCCCGAGGCTGAACGTCACGTCGTGGTCGGCGAAAATCTCGCAGATGTCGTCGTAGACCTGAAAGAGCGGGTTTTGCTCGCCGCGTTCTTCCATCCACTTCGCCATGATCGACCCGCCGCGGGAGACGATCCCGGTCGTGCGGCCGTCCGTCAGCGGCAGGTGTTCCGCCAGGATCCCGGCGTGGATCGTCATGTAGTCGACGCCCTGTTTCGCCTGCTTTTCGATGACGTCGAGCAGCAACTCCGTCGTGATGTCTTCGGGGCTTCCGGCCCGCTTGACGGCCTCATACAGCGGCACCGTCCCGATCGGGACCGGCGAGTGCTCGATCTGCATCTCCCGAATCTCGTCCAGATCGGTGCCCGTGCTGAGGTCCATCACGGTATCCGCACCGTAGTGAACCGCCGTGTGAAGCTTCTCGAGTTCGGTGTCGCGGTCGCTCGTCGTCTCGCTGTTGCCGATGTTGGCGTTGACCTTCGTGGCGAACTCGCGGCCGATCGTCATCGGATCGAGCGCGTCGTGGTGTCGGTTGGCCGGGATCACGGCCTGTCCCTCGGCGACCTGCTGGCGGACGAACTCGGGGTCGCGGTTCTCGCGGTCGGCGACGCGTTCCATCTCGTCGGTAACCGTTCCCTCGCGGGCGGCTGCTAGCTGGGTGGATGGCATCGATAACTAGGTTGTACTATCGAGTTATAAATAACTGTCCTTCTAGGCTAATACGCCGATAGAACCCACTCTATGGTAGAAATACGGGGAATACTGGACAAAAACTCGAACGGCGCTGGCTACTGGTCGAGCGAGCCGACCGGCCCTCCCTGAACACGAAGTGACAGCGAGTCGTCGGGCTCGTCGGGTATCGAAACCGTGACCGTCGCCGCTGCTGTCCTCGTTTCGTTTTCCGCCTCGCGCTCCGTTTCTGGAACCGTCACTGTCGTTCGTTCCCCATCGATCGCGAGCCAGTAGGTCCCCGGCGCGGCGGTGATCGTGGCAGTCACGTCGACGGAGTCGCCCGACCGGATTTTGCCGCCGAACGAGAGGGAGTCGAGCGTCGGCGACGGCGTCTCGACCGCCAGATCCACGTCGATGGTGTGGTCCATCGTCGTCGTGTAGACCGGCACGGACGCCGTCGGCTCCGGTGCAGCACCGCCCTCGGATTCCTCGTCCGGTTCGGCGGTCAGCACCTCGACGCCGAGTTCGGTTTCGACGGCCGCGATTCGGTTGCAGATCGTCTGTTGGCTCGAGCCGGCAAAGAGCAGGCCGACGAGAGACCCATCCTCGAGAAAGACCGGCGAGCCGCTGTCGCCGGGTTCCGACAGGGGGCCGGCGACGAGTTGCTCGCGGAATAACACGGGCTCCTGATCGCCGATGTCCACGCGAACGCTCGCGCTCGTGGCCTCGAGTTCGGCGCTCGTGACGCCCGACGTGCGGCCCGTTTTCGTTACCGTTTCGCCCCGGAGATCGGCGTAGTCGTCCCGGTAGACGCCGGTCGGCCACGACTCGTCGAGTTCGTAGTACGTCGCCGTCTCCTGTTCGGGATCGACCGAGCGGGCGGCGACATCGACGCGCCCGTCGTCCGCGATCGGGACGTAGCCGACGAGTTCGCCGACCACGTCGGCGTCGGCGGTGCCGCCGTCCTGCGGCGAGGGTTGGAGGATTAGCTCGCCGAATTCGGCCGCGTTCGAGCGGGCGTAGGTGTGGTTGTTCGCCAGCCGGACGAGGTCGCCTGCAGCCACGTCTTCGCGCCAGCGCGCGGCCGACGCCTCCGGGTCGTCGACGCGGGCCGGATACGGCCCAGCGGTGGCGGCCGTCGAATTGGCGTTGATTTCGCTGACGCCACCGGGGACGGGCCGGTGGCGGTCCTGCCGACCGGGCGCGGCCTCGGGGACTGCTTCGATCGGTCCCGTCTCCGTCTCGGTGTTCGCGTCCATTGCGTCGAACCCTTCGCGCGTCTCGTCGTAGCCCGCGTCGACGACCGTCACGTCCACGTCGTCCCCGGCATCGGCCAGGCGGGTTTCCACGTCGTCCGCGGCGTCGAGCGCCGACTTCGGCCGCTTCTGCGAGACGAACACCGTGAGTTGCTCTGCGTCCTCGTCGTAGTCGACGCCGATCACGTTCTCGCACTCGAGTAAGAACTCGTAGTCTGGTGTCGAGGGCATCAGTCATGTAACCGTTCGTGATACCGTTAGATATAGCTGGATATTATTACACGGTTATCTGAGGCGGATAAACGAGGCGTCTTTCAGCCCACTTATAATGGTCGCCCCATTCTGTCCCGAGTAGGTGGCCACCAGATGTCCGATCTACCGGACGATTTCGACTGTACGATTACGAACTGGGAGTACATTTACAGCCTCTGTCGCGATGTCAGCGACGACGTTCGCCGCGACGAGTTCGAACCGGACGTCATCGTCGCCCTCGCACGCGGTGGCTGGTTCGCGGGACGGTGTCTGTGTGACTTCCTCGGCCTGAACGACCTGACGAGCCTGAAGATGGAACACTACGTCGGGACGGCGGAGAAGTCGGGCGAGCCGACCGTTCGGTATCCGATGCCGGAAGGAAGCGTCGAAGGCAAAGACGTGTTGATCATCGACGACATCGCCGACACCGGCGGCTCGATCAAACGCGCGTACGAGTACGTCGAGGACCGCAATGCCGGCGAGGTCCGCACCGCGACCTTGCAACTGCTCGGGACGAGCGAGTTCGATCCGGACTACGTCGGCGAACAACTCGAGACCTGGACCTGGGTCGTCTACCCCTGGAACTTCATCGAAGATATGATCGACCTGCTCTCGAGCGCGATGGAGCAGGCCGACCAGGAGACGTTCTCGCAGGAGGAGCTGCGCCACTATCTCACCGAGTTCCACGGGATCGAACGGATCGAGATGGAAATCGCCCAGCCGAACCGCCTCGCGGAGGTTCTCTCGGAGATGGAACGTCGCGAACTGCTCGAAATGCGCGACCACGGGCAGTGGGCGCTTTGTAGCGATTCGTAGGGATTCGCCGACCGCCTCGACATCTCTGATTGCAGTCACCAGCCCGGTGAACCACGCTCTCGCTATCCGTACGACGGTCGACTGACGGACACGAACTCGAGTCAACGGACGGACGAGACGCGTCGCTCGTACCCGGGCGCGTGCTCGTGTCCGAGAAGCACGCAGCTCCCGTGTATTCCGAGCAACGCGACCAGCGCGAGGAACGGATCGAGCGGTACAACCGTCAGAGATCTCGGCAACAGCAGCGTAGACAGCACCGGCAGGTACGCAACTGGCAGCACGACCGCGATCCAGAACGCGATCGCACGCACACCGGCGACGGCAGTTTCCTGCAGTCGCTTCCCGACGGAACGGTCCGTTGATTCGACGGAAGTCGACATCGATTACCACCGATCCGGAATCACGCTACTCGCTGAACTCGTCATCGGGGCACGCCATTCGCGTCGATATCGTCGTTAGATCCACCGTTCCCGCCGCGTCGAGTTCAGCCTGCGTCGTCGAGGTGTTACAATCGAAGGACGTCGCGCCGATCTGTTCGTGTTCGGTCGCGTCCGTTTCGAGGACGGTCACGTCGAGATCGTACTCGCCGCTCTCCGCGAGTTCGATCTCGGCGGTCGCACCCGGTTCGAGCGTGTACACGCCGTCGAAGGTCGGATCGGACGATTCTTCGAGCAGGATACGCGTCGTCCAGGTCTGTGCTGTCGGATTGTGAACGACGACTCCGTGTTTGGCGTCGGCTGCGTCCTGTTCGGAAGCACCCGGCATGGCACCGACGGTCGTCGAGTTCGTCTCGTCGCGTTCGACGGTCGCCGTTACGACTCCCCGGCAGGCCATGAGCGTGGAGATGACGGACGACTCGAGCGTGCCGTCGTCCTGCACGGCGATGGTCGCCGTCGTCGCGTTGCAGTCGAACTGATCGCGACCGACGGTGACCGTTTCCGCCTGCTCGGCGTCCGGGAGGGTCGCGCGAACGGTGAACTCGTCGAGATCGGAGAGCGAGACGTGAACCGCCGCGTCCGCGCCGAGTTCGAACGATTCCTCGAGAACGGTCGTTTCGTCTCGCTCGATGACGAGAGCGGGCGTGTGCGTCTCGCTCGCTCGGTTCGTGAGGGCAACCTGCACCGGCTTCCGAAGGCCGCTGTCCGCGAGCGTCTCGTCACCGATGCGCCGATCCACGGTCGCCCCGCTCTCGACGGTGGTGGGTGCGGACTCCGCCTGCGTCGCCAGCGATCGGTCGTCGTTTTCGGGTGTTGATTCCGATTCCGGGTTCGATTCCGACTCGGATCCCGGATCGGCCGTCGCGTCCGTTTCAGAGAGACAGCCGGCTGCCGCGGTCGTCAGTCCGATTCCGATCGATGCCAGAACGGTTCGTCGTTCCATACAGTCCCGTTCGGTGGGAGGTCCTTCCCACTATCCCAAACTCAAAGCCGTCTTTGAGTCCCGTTCGTCGCCCGAATTCCACCGGTCACTCGCCGCCGGCGGCTCGTCGCCGCGTCGCCGGTCGATACCGCATCCAGTACCAGTAGCCCACCCAACACCCGATCGCGAGCAGTCCGGCCCCGAGCACGAACCCGCCGGGCCCGGTTGCGAACTCGAGAAGCGACTCGCGAAGCGTCGGCTCGGGTGGCTGTGCGGTACTGAGCAGTCTCGGCTGTGCCGGTTGCGGTGCGTTCCACCGCGTATGAACGAGCGCACTCACGAGACCCACGAACACGCTCGCACCGAGCACTCGCTGCAGTGCACCCGAAAGCGACGGCGTCGTCTGCTCGGCCCCAGTATACAGCACCAACGGACCGTTCGCCGGCGCGTAGACGTCCATCTCCCGTCCCTGGCTCGAGTACCACGTCCCGGCAACGACGATCAGATCCGCTTCGACGAGGCGCTCGAGATGATAGCTGACGTTCTGCACCGAGGCGTCCATCCGATCGGCGATATCCGATGCCGTCCGCGGCTCCTCGTAGAGCATCGCGAGAATCGTCCGCGCCGTCGTCGACGAGACGGATGACAGTATGTGTTCGGCTTCTGTCTCGGTGAACTCGACGAGTTTCGGCTCGGTTTCGCGGTCGTCCAATGCCGACGATGGTTTCAGCGGAAAGAGAGAGCTCATCGTACCTACAGTCCCGTTTTCACCGGGGTAATATATTCGCACGTGAAACTCAAAGATCCCTTTGAGTTTGTGAACGCCACGCAGTGCGACGATTTCGACCGCCGGAGACAACCCGGTTCGCCAGCGATGGGAACCAGTGCCAGCGGTGGTCGGCACCCGCGACTATTCCGCGAACGATTCGGAATCCGGCGTGGGGTCGGGTTCTGCGTCCGTTCTCGTTCCTGTTCCCGTTTCCGATTCCGTCCCCGTTTCCGCTTCGCGGTCCGGGCCGACCGTCCCCGCCTCGCCTGCAGTCGCTGACGCGACGTCCGTGGAGTCGGTTTCGCTCGTTTCGTCGACGATCGACTCCGTCCAGGTTCCGCGGGTAAACCACGCAGTCGCCGCGATAGCGCCGACGATATCGCCGATGACGACGCCGGCCCAGATGCCCGTCGGGCCCCAATCGAGGACGAAGGCAAGAACGTAGGTGACGGGGACGCGGACGACCCACAGGCCGAGGACGGCGAACGCGAGTGCGGTCTTCGTGTTCCCTGCGCCGCGGAACGCGCCCTGAACCACCTGCATGACGCCCATGAAGACGAACGCGACCGCGGAGAACCGCAGGTAGGTCACACCGTAGTCGATCGTCGCCGCCCGTCCTTCCGCCTCCGCTATCAGGAACACCGAGACGAACGGTTCCGGCAGCAAGAACGCGAGCACGCCCGCGACGAACATGATCGACCCGATCACCCCCGCAGCGATCCAGACGGCCCGCTTTGCGCGATCCGCCATTCCTGCACCCAGGTTCTGGCCGACGATCGAGTCCGTCGCCTGTCCCATGCCGAGCGCCGGCAGGAACGCGAGCGATACCAGCCGGTTCCCGAGCCCGTAAGCGGTGACGACTTCGGACGGAAACGTGACGACGATCGCCATCATCGCAACCAGTGCAAGCGCCGTCATCGACTGCTCGAACGCCGTCGGAACACCCAGTCGCGTAATCTCGCGAACGTACTCGAGGCGCGGCCGAATATGTGACGCCTTGATCGCCGGTCCGGTGTCCGTATAGTACAACAGGTAAAATCCAATCGCCGTCGCAATAGCGCGCGAGATGACCGTCGCGACGGCCGCTCCCTGAACCTCGAGTCGCGGGAGCGGGCCGACCCCGAAGATCAGCAGCGGGTCGATCGCGACGTTGATGACGACGCTGATGAACATCACTCGCATCGGCGCGCGCGTGTTCCCGTAGCCGCGCATGAGCGCGACGAAGACGAAGAAGCCGAATACGGACGGCAACCCGAGGAAGAACACCTCCAGGTACTCCGCGGCGAGCGGGATGATCGCCGCCTCGGTGTCGGGATCGGACGGTAACGCGGCGAGCATCGGATCGCTCAGTAGATATCCGAGAATACCGAGTCCGACCGCGACGAGCGAAATAAATGACAGCGTTTGCCCGGCGATGATCCCGTCCTCATCGCTGTCGGCCCCCGTGTGCTGGGCGATCAGGATCGCTCCGGCGGTCGTAAACCCGCTTCCGACCGCAATCAGCAAGAAGAGCAACGGAAACGCGAGGCTCACCGCACCGACGGCGGCGGGCGAGAGCGTCCCGAGCCACAGCGTGTCGCCGACGTTGTAGGCGACCTGCAACAGTTGAATAACGACGAGCGGCCAGGCCAACCGAAACATCGGTCGGACGAGTTCACCTTCAGTAAGGGAGTTCTCGTCCGCCGTCGCGCCAGCAGACATATCCGCACAGTGTCGGGCGGCGTACTTGACCACTCGGGAGATGTGGTACCGTATTGCACTCGACGGCGAGAGCGCCGGGCGTGTGTGCACCCGAGAATCCGGACCGTTTACGGTGCTCCTCCGACGATGCTCGCCCATGACGATCGGAGTTATCGGCGGCAGCGGCATCTACGAGGCGCTTCCGCTCGAAAATACACATACGGAGACCGTCACCACGCCTTACGGCGACCCCAGCGACGACGTGACGCTGGGTGAACTCGCCGGCAAGGAGGTAGCGTTCCTGCCGCGCCACGGCGAGGACCACCAGCACACGCCGACCGACGCGCAGTACCGGGCGAACATTTACGCGCTCAAATCGGTCGGCGTCGACCGCGTCATTTCGACGAACGCTGTCGGCAGCCTCCGCGAGGATTTGCCGCCTCAGACGCTCGTCATTCCGGATCAGATCTACGATCGGACGAAACACCGCTCGCCGACGTTCTTCGGCGACGGCATCGTCGTCCACATGGGCTTTGCCGAACCGTACTGTCCCGAGATGGTCGAGCACCTCGCCGATGCGGCCGCAGCGGTGACCGATGCGGAGACGAAGACGGAGCGGGGTGGCACCTACGTCTGCATCGAGGGTCCACAGTACTCCACGCGAGCGGAGAGCGAGTTCTATCGCTCGCAGGGGTGGGACGTCGTCGGCATGACGACGATTCCGGAGGCCAAACTCGCCCGCGAGGCCGAACTGAGCTACGCGACGGTCGCGGGGATAACCGACTACGACGTCTGGAAGCAGGACAACGAGGTGACGCTCGAGGAGGTCCTCGAGAACGCCGCGGCAAATCAAGACTCGATCAATGCCGTGATCGAACGCGCGATTCGAACGATGCCCGAGGACTTCGAAAGCGACGCCTGGAGTGCACTCGAGGGGACGATCAACACGCCGACGGAGGCGATTCCCGCCGAGACGCGCGAACGCGTGGATCTGCTGGCCGGTGAGTACCTCGACTAATACATCACTCACGCGATAAATATGTGTGGGTGACTATCACTCGAACCAAATATAATTGGCACACTGACTATCACCATTGAGAACATAGCATGAGATATGAGCCCCGATTCCGAGTGCCGCTCTCGCCCGACAGATGGGTCGGACGGTCAAGCGCATGCCAGTATGACAGCCACTCCGTCCGCCCCAGACCACTCGCTGCCGCTTGAGACCCCGCTCACCCCTCGAAAGCGCGACACGTTACAATTCCTCCTCGATACTGACGGCCCCGTCACGATCCGTGCCGTAACGGACCACGTGGCAGCCACGGAACACGGGACCACTGCAACGTCCCTCTCAGCCGACCAGCGGCAACCGGTCTACGTCGCCCTCTACCGGTCGCTGCTCCCTGAACTCGACGACAAAGACATCATCGAGTACGACAAAGCTCGCGGAACCGTTCGCTTGACGGCCGATCGCACGGCTGTCGAGTCCACCCTCAAGTTCACGGAGAGCGAGCCCGAGCCCGAGCCAACGAGCGCGGGGACGGACGAGCAGACGGGGACTGCGACCACGACCGAGAAACCGGCGGTGAACGAAGGCGACGAGTCGTCGAATCTCATTGCCGAGAGAGCCGTGAGCCTGTTCGGAATCGCATCGCTGGGAGTGTTCGCGTCGCCCGCTCTTACGGCCAGCAGCACCGTCATTGCGACAGTTGCGCTGGCACTGGCTGTCGTGAGTCAACTCGCTTGAACTGCGTCCGAGACTGGAGTCGGCACTGGCATTCCTTCCGTTCATACGATGTCGTGCTTGCACTCGTTTTTCGCTGCCTCGAGTGGTCACGACGGGCTTTTCGGGACGCGATCTCGTTATCTGTGGCATCAGACGGCCGCTCGAACCGAAGAGTTCCGTGATCCCTAATCCCGCAATCCCGTAATCTCTCGAGCACTCATCACTCGGCGACTGCATCGTTCGCTGGAACCGTCGTCGCATCCTGGATCCAGAGATCACCGAAGAGTTCGTCCTGATCGAGGGTCAAACGACCGCGGTGGGCGAGAAAGAGCAGTGCGAGGTACGTCATCACGCGCGAACCGCCCGTTTCTGCGATTTCCGCGTACAGCACTTCGTCGCGCCCGCGCTCGTAGCGCTCGGCGAGTTCGGCCTCGACGTCGTCGATGACGGTTTCGATGTCCTCCTCGTGGGTGGTGTGGGTCACGTCGTCGCTGGTCGGCTCGTCGTCCACCCGGAAGTCATCGCCCGAGTGGTAGCTCAGTTCCTGGACGCCGCGGTCGTAGCCGTGCGGCGAGTCGCTCGTGTCGTAGCTGCGGGATTCCTTCCACCAGGTCCCCCGTTCTGCACTGCGGAGTTCGCGGACCAACTCGTCTAGCGTCTCGGGCTTCCCGCGGACGTGCTTGCGTTCGAGTCGGCGGTCCATCTCGGCTTCGAGACTTTCGACGGGATCGAACCCGGCCCCGGGGGCGTCGCCGGCAGGGTCGGGTGCACCGCCGTCCATCCCCTCGTCGGCGAATGGTGCCTCCCACGGCGGGAGTTCGTCCTCCTCGGGCTCGTCCGTCGCGAAGAGTTCATCGCTTTTCATCCGGAGCAGCACGCTCGCGTAGAACAGCGCCCGCCCCGAGGTCCGCAGGTCGGCGTCGTCGAGCGCCTCGAGAAACTTGTCCGTGACCTGGACCACGTCGATATCCCAGGGGTCGATGTCGCCGTTTTCGGCGAGTTGGACGAGGAGTTCGACGGGTTCGACTTCGTCGTCTTCGCCGCCTTCGATGTCTTCGTCACCTTCGCCGCCTTCGATGTCTTCGTCACCGGTGCCGGTACCGGCACCGATATCACTCTCGTCTCCGACAGCCGCCCGCGAACCAGCGTCGTCGGATTCGCTGAACTCGAGTAGTGTGCCCTCCTCGCCTTGCGTATCGGTGGCTGCTCCGGGTCGTTCTCGGTCGTCGTGGCCGACGATCTGGAGGGGGATGTCGTCCTCGCCCTCATCCACATGCTCATCCTCGCCCTCGTTCTCGTTCTCCGGTCCGTCGTCTCTCTCGGTGGCTGTTTCGTCCGTCGACGAGTCCCTCGCTGGCGACGGCTCTTCGGTCCCGTCGCTATCTCGCGGGTCTCCTCGCTCCCCGCTTGCGGCTTCGTCGTTCGCATCTGTCGAGGGATCCTGCGTCATCTTCGGTTCCTCGGGCCCTCCTTAGTCATCAGCCGGTACCCCCTCGCCCTCGCCTTCGCCCTCGCTCAAGTCGATCCCCGTCACCGCGCTGACGTTGTCGTCTTGCATCGTCACGCCGATCGCCCGCTGGGAGCGATCGAGCATCGCCGAGCGGTGGGAGACGACGACGAACTGGGCCTTTTCGGCGAGTTCTTCGACCATCTCGCCGATCCGCTCGGCGTTGACGGCGTCGAGGAAGGCGTCGACCTCGTCGAGCGCGTAGAACGGGGCCGGGTTGTGCCGCTGAATCGCGAAGATAAAGGCCAGCGCGGTCAGAGATTTTTCTCCGCCGGACATCGCGTCCAGGCGCTGGATCGGCTTGTCGCCGGGCTGGGCCTTCATCGTCAGGCCGCCGTCGAACGGATCGTCCTCGTTCTCGAGGTGTAACGTGCCAGTCCCTTCCGAGAGCTGTTCGAAAATCTCCGTAAACTGGGCGGAGATCGCGTCGTAGGCGTCCATAAACGTCTGTTTTTTCTGCGTTTCGTACTGTTCGATTCGGTCTCGAATCCCCTCTGCCTCCTCGACGAGCGTCGCTTTCCCGTCTTCGAGTTCGTCGAGATCGGTGCGGACCTCGTCGTATTCGTCGATCGCGAGCATGTTAACGGGTTCCATCGCCTCCATGTCGGCTTGGAGGAGGTCGATCATCTCGAGGACGGTCTCGTGGTCGGGGACGTCTTCGGGGTCGTAGTCGCCGACCTCGGCTTCGAGACTCTCGATCTCCCATTCGAGGTCGCCGACGCGCTCGCGCTTGTCTTCGAGTTTGCTCTCGACGGCGTTGACGCGGTCCTGTTGCTGGTCGCGCTTCGTCCGGGCCTCCGAAAGGTCCTCTTTGAGGTCGCTACGGTCGTCTTTCAGCTCGGCGAGTTCAGCCTCGAGTTCTTCGACGGCCTCGTGTTTCGCCTCCAGAGTCTCGCGTTTCTCGGCGATGGTTTCCTCGCAGTCTGCGATGCGCTCTTCGTGTTCGGCCGTGCGGTTCTGGGCGGTCTCGATGTCGTCGTGGAGATCTTCGATGGCGTCTTCGGCGTACTCTTTCTCGAGTTCGAGTTCGTTGAGCGTGCCGTCGAGGTCGTCGATCCGGTCTTCGCGGTCGTCGATTTCGCTCTCGAGGGCTTCGATCTGGGCGGTGAGTTCCGGGATCTTCGAGTCTGCGAGTTCGGCTTCGAGGTCGTCGATGTCGGCCTCGATGGCCTCGATGTCGGCCGTCTGCTCGTCGATTTCGCCGGCGATCTCGTTCATCCGCTCGTCGACGGATTCGCGCTCTTCGCGGAGGTCGTCGAGTTCGGCCTCGAGCGTTTCGATTTCGTTCTCGATGGACTCGCGGGTGGAATCGAGGGAGTCGAGTTCGCCTTCGATCGAGCGGACCTCGTCTGCGGCGTCGGTCTTGCGGTCGCGGGCGTCGTCGAGGCGGTCCTCGACGCCCCGGAGGTCCTCTCGGAGGGACTCGCGTTCCTCTTGCAGGTCCGTGATCTGTTTGGCGACGCGCTCGAGTTGGCCTTCGCCGCCGCCGGTAAAGGAGTAGCGCGAGCCCTTCCGGGAGCCGCCGGTCATCGCGCCGCTTTTCTCGACCAAGTCGCCGTCGAGGGTGACCATCCGGTAATCCCCCATGTACGAACGGGCGGTCTCGATGTCCTCGACGACGAGGGTGTCGCCCAGCACGTACGAGAAGACGCCGGCGAACTGGTCGTCGAAGTCAACGAGGTTGTACGCGAAGTCGACGACGCCGGGATCGCTCGGGGCGTTCGGAAGCCGGCGCTGGCTCATGTCGGTCAGCGGGAGGAAGGTCGCCCGCCCGGCGTTGCGCGACTTGAGGTGTTCGATACACTGCTGGCCGACCACGTCGTCGTTGACGACCACGTTTGCGAGTCGACCGCCCGCCGCCGTCTCGCAGGCCACGGCGAACTCGCCGGAGACGTTTCCTAACTGGGCCACCGCGCCGTGGACGCCATTGATCCCCGAGTTCAGGATCGTGGTCACCGCGCGGCCGAACGAGGAGTCGCCGCTCTCGCCGGCGTTGGCTTCGAGTTCGGCGTACTCCTGTTGTTTCGCCTGGAGTTTGTCGTCAGCCTCGTCGATGTCGGCCTGAATACGGCGCTTTTCGTCTTTGAGATCGTCGACGACCTCGGCGATATTCGCGCGATTTTTCTTCGCCTTCTCGAGTTCGCGCTGGAGGTCGCTGCGTCGGTTTTCGAGTTCGGGGAGTTCCTCGCGGCGCTCCTCGATCGTCGTCTCCGTCTCGCTGATCGTGTTCGACCGTCGTCGCGCTTCGTCGAGGAGTCGGTCCTGCTCGCGCTGGAGGTCGTTGCGCTCGGTCTTTGCGTCTTCGAGGTCGTCCTTTCGCGCTGCGAGATCGGCTTTGAGTTCGTCGAACTCGGTGTCGACGGCGTCGATTTCGGCTTCGAGTTCGTCGCGCTCGGCCTCGCGTTCCTGGATTTCGGTCTTGAGCGAGGCCTTTTCGAGTTTGTGCTCGCGCATCTCATCGTCGAGTTCCTCGATCGTCTCCTGCTTGCGATCGATCTGGACGAAGGCTTCGCGCCGCTTCGATTCGGCCGCCTCGATTTGCTCCTCGCTGGCTTCGATTTTGTCCTCGAGCCGCGAGATGTCGCCTTTGATCTCCTCGATTTCGCTTTTAATCTGGAGCTGTTCGTCCTCGCCCTTGCGCTCGATTTCGGCGTTTAAGTCCTCGAGGTCTTCCTGGAGGCGAACGACTTTCCCCTGGCGTTCGTCGAGTTCACGCTGGAGGTCCTCGAGATCGGATTCGAGGTCGTCGACGGCCGCTGCGGCCGTCTCGAGTTCGGCGCGCTTTTCTTCGAGTTCGCTGGCCTTCTTGTAGCCCTCGTACTCCCCTTTCTCGCGGCGGAGCCGTCGGTAGCGCATGGCTTGCCGGCGCTCGTCGGCGAGCTGGTCGAGGCGGTCGCGTTTCTCCTCGATGCGGAGTTCGGCCTCGTCGATACGTTCTTCGACGATGTCGAGTTCCTCGAAGGCGTCTTCCTTCTTCGCGTCGAACTCGGCGACGCCGGCGATTTCGTCGATGATTTCCCGGCGGGCGTGGGGGGTCATGTTGATGATCTCGGTCACGTCGCCCTGCATGACGACGTTGTACCCCTCCGGCGTGACGCCGGCCTGGGCGAGCAGGTCCTGGATGTCCGAGAGGTTGACCGAGCGGTCGTTTACGTAGTAGTAGGAGTAGTAGTTGTCCTCGGTTTCCTTGACGCGGCGACGGATGCGGATTTCGTCGACATCGCCGACGTCCTCGCTCCCCGCGGCGTTGACGACCTGCGACCGGTCGAGGGTGCCGTCGGTGTTGTCGAGGATGACCTCGACGATGGCTTCGCGCGGCCCGTCGGAGTTCGACCCGTCCTCGTGGCCGGGGTTGTAGATGAGATCGGTGAGTTTCTCCGCGCGGATACCGTGAGTCCGCGCCAGTCCGAGGGCGAAGAGAACGGCGTCGATGATATTCGACTTTCCAGAACCGTTCGGACCCGTGACAACGGTGAAATCCTCGTAGAACGGAATTTTCGTCTTTCGACCGAAGCTCTTGAACTTGTCCAGAACGACTGCCTTGATGTACATTCTCTTCTCGAGCCCTCCGTGCCGTGGGGGATCGCACTCGGGGCATCGTGGCGGACACCGGCCTGCGACGAGCCAGTCCGGTCTCCCCGAATGCGAACCGCCGTGCAGTTATGCGACAATAATGTCGTCGCTACCTGAGTCTTCCGCTTCGTCGCCGGATTGGGACTCGGTTTCCGTATCGGCATCGGCCGTCGCCTCTTCGACTTCCTCCGGAGCGGCTTCCGGGGTCTCCGAATCGCGGTCGGCGGCATCGGCACCGGTTCCGGTTTCGTTCTGGCGGCGCTCGGGAACGCGAGTCGGCGTCTCCGTATCGAGTTCGGCTTCGAGAACGCGGATGCGTTCTTTGGCTTCGATGAGTTCGTCGGTCAGGCCCTCGACGGTCGATTCGAGTTCTGCGACCGTTGATTCGAGCTGCTCGACGCGGTTGTTCGACATACGTTCTAGGGCTGTTGCCTGCCACATAAACGTACGTCAGACACACCTACCCGTTTTGGTACATACCGCTGCCGGCTATCGTGACGACTGATACGGTCTGCTGTAACGATTTACCGGCGCGACCGCACCCGTCCTGCGGTTGCGCCGGAAATGACTTACAGCAGTCCGTATGAAACTGTTTCCACGCTGATCGTACCGCCGTCGTGCGACCGGGTGTGCACTGACACGCAGTGGCTACTAGCGGCCCCGCACTCGCTTTCGCACAGACCTGTCGGCAGATGCAGCTTGGATGCCAGGAGACGCCACCACTGTCCGTGAGCCGGCGCGCTAGGACCTGTTGTTTGATAGGGGGCTGACGCCAACCTGTGTGTGTCATCATCACCATGACCGCGAACACCAGCCTCGACGACGTTGACGAGATCGTTCACGAACCCAGCCAGGCGTTCGCCGAGTCGACGAACGTCGCCGAGTTCATGCGAACCCACGGGATCGAGGACTACGAGGCGTTGATCGAACGGACGACAACTGAACTCGAGGGCGTCGAGGCGTCGGGCGTCGACTGGTTCTGGGACGAGATCGTCGACTATCTCGACATCGAGTTCTACGAGGAGTACGAGACGGTCCGAGATGACAGCGAGGGGCCGCAGTTCACCGACTGGTACCCCGGCGGCGAACTGAACGTCGCGCACAACGTCGTCGACCGCCACGCCACCGTCGACGAGGAGCGCCGCAATAAGGTTGCGACTATCTGGGAGGGGGAGGACGGGGAGGTTCGCGAAATCACGTACCACGAACTCCACCGGCAGTCGAACCAGGTGGCGAACGCGCTCGAAGCGCGGGGTATCGAGACGGGTGATACGGTCGGGCTCTACATGCCGATGGTACCGGAGGTCGTCTCGATCCTCTACGGCTGTTTCAAGGCGGGTGCGATCGCGGTGCCCATTTTCTCGGGCTTCGGCGTCGACGCGGCGGCGACTCGGATCGCCGATTCGGAGTGTTCGGTTCTCTTCACCGGCGACGGCTTCTACCGCCGGGGCGACCCGGTCTACCTCAAGTCCGGGGCCGACGAGGCGATCGAAGAGGCGGGTTACGTAGAGGACACGATCGTCTTCGACAGGCTCGGTTCCGGCGGGGACGAGGCGGAGCGCGAGATTCCCTGGAACGATGACCGCGACGAGTGGTGGGCCGAGGCCGTCGAAACCGCGGACGACGAGTTCGAAACGAAGTCGCTACCCTCGGATCAGGAGTCCATGCTTCTCTACTCCTCGGGCACCACCGGGAAGCCGAAGGGGATCGTCCACACCCACGCCGGCGTGCAGGTCCAGTGCGCGAAGGAGGTCTCCTTCGGGATGGACCTCAAACCCGCGGACCGGTTCTTCTGGGTTTCGGACATCGGCTGGATGATGGGCCCCTGGACGCTCATCGGGACGCACACCTTCGGCGGCACCGTCTTCATGTACGAGGGTGCGCCCGACTACCCCGAGCCGGATCGCTTCTGGGAGATGATCGACCGCCACAAACTCACCCAGTTTGGCATCTCACCGACCGCCATCCGAGCACTTCGTAAACACGGGGACGATTGGCTCTCCGGCCACGACCTCTCCTCGCTGCGCCTGCTCGGCTCGACCGGCGAACCCTGGGACCCCGAGTCCTGGCGCTGGTTCTACGAAAACGTCGGCGGCGGCGAGTGCCCGATCATCAACATCTCCGGCGGCACCGAAATCTGCGGCTGTTTCCTCATGCCGATGCCGACCGAGCCGCTCAAACCCTGCACGCTCGGCGGGCCGGGGATCGGCATGGACATCGACATCGTCGACTCCGCGGGCGAATCGGTCGCGGATGACCACGAGCGCGGCTTCCTCGTCGCCCGCGACTCCTGTCCCTCCATGACCAAGTCCCTCTGGTCCGGCGACGAGCGCTACCTCAACGAGTACTGGTCGACCTTCGAGGACCCGGCGATGTGGGACCACGGCGACTGGGCCCAAAAAGACGTGGACGGCTTCTGGTTCCTCCACGGCCGCGCCGACGACGCGCTGAACGTCGCCGGTCGCAAGGTCGGCCCCGCCGAAGTGGAGGGCGCGCTCATCGACCACGCGGCGGTCAACCAGGCCGCCGCCATCGGCGCGCCGGACGACACCACCGGCACCGCAGTCGTCGCCTACGCGATTTTAGCAGACGGCGTCGACGAAACCGACCGCCTCCGCGAGGAACTGCGCGCGCAGGTCGGCGAAGAACTGGGCAAGCCCTTCCGCCCCCGCGAGGTCCTGTTCGTCGACGAGTTCCCCAAGACGCAGTCGGGCAAGATCATCCGCCGCGCGATCGAAGCGACCTACACGGGCGAGGACCTCGGCGATATGAGCAGTATCGAAAATCCGGCGGCGCTCGATGAACTCGAGGCCGCCCGATAACGCACGCTGTCGAAACGTTACGTCTCGACTGAGCGGATCTCTGTCGGTGGGACGGTGTTTCCCAGGATTCTGAAAAAACCGTTATCGTCCTGACGAGCCTTTGAATACGTGATTCAGGCCGTCCGTATCGAATTGGAGACCACCGTTCACACGATAGCCTGCAATCATCGAGGTGAGAGACAGTATGGCCACGACAGCGGAGACGGAACCCGAGGCGATCCGAGCCGTCGACCTCGACGAGTTCGAGGGCGCGGACGTCTATCAGGAACGTGACAAACGGGCCGAATACGCGGTTACTTCCCGCTAACGTCCGGAACGCCGAACGCGATCGACGTCGGTGCCGAGGTGTTGATGATCGTCTCTATCGAGATCGAGCCGGGGAACTACCTTCCGTCCCACCGGGATAGTAACGAGGAACTTCTCGTGGTGACCGGGGGTCGGGTTACGGCGACGATCGGCGACGATCGGCGACGAGACGATCGGGCTGCACGCCGGACAGTGTGCGGTCGTCCCCGAAATGGAACCGCACGAACTTCACAACGACGGCGACGAGACAACGTCGATTATCGGATTCTTCCCGGGTACCGAACTGACCGCGACGTTCGACGACGTTTTGCAGCCGTTCGGCACTGCGGAGGTAACGCTCGGATCGGCACCGGTCGAGGATCGTCAAAAGCGAACCGACTAGCCGGTCCCGAGAACGCACAGCCTGCGATACGCAGGTGCACCGTCTATTTTTACGGATGCAAACCGCCGTCGACGGCGTCGGTACCGGTATAGCTAGGCACGATGGCCCGAGGGAAATCAGGGGAATGCGTGACGATGTGGCCGGTTCTATCGCGGCGACCGACTACTACGTCGTCGGCGTTACGCGCCGATCAGACCGCCGGAACGCCGAACAGCAGCGAGAACACGGCGGCACCGATCAACAGGACGCCCATAGCGAACGCGACGCGTTCGCCGTCCGGCGTCAGGCGCTCGATCGAAACCACGAGCGTCAGGCCAACCATCACGAGGAAATTCATCGACCCGAGCGCAACCATCAGCGCGAACAGCGGCCAGGTGCACGCGACGCAGTTCGTCGCGTAGGAGATCCCCCTGCGAACCATCCGGTTCACGTTGGGACAATGCGGAATCGACTGGCAGGACGCACACTGGGAGAGCACCCGGCGTTTGAACGGCGTTAGCTGGTAGCCGCCGGCGAACGCGAGCAGTCCGGCGACGGGGACCGTCCCCGCACCGAGACCGAACGCGGACGCGGTCGAGAACTCGTGAATCGAGACGAGCAGTTCGACCGCGAGCGGCACTGCGCCGATCGCCGTCCAGACGAGACCGTAGCCGCCGAGAAATCCGGCGATCGACGGAACGGCGACGGACGGATTCTGGCACACGTCATCGAGGTGCTGCCGAACGACCGGAATCAGCGACGGAAGCATCATCGCGAGCATCATCGTGCCCCACATGAGCAAGTACGCGACGGTACCCGAGAGTCCGTTTGCCGTCGCCATCGCTTCGGGGACACCGGGGGCGGCCATCGGTGCCTCGAGTTCAGCGGGAGCGGGGCCGAGGTCGGGAAGCCAGCCTTCGAAAAGGACGAGCCAAAGGAGTGCCGAGAGCGAGAGGGTGGTGAGTTCGGCGATGGGGAGCGAGTCGGAGTCGATACGAGTGATGAACGAGAGTGGATCGTCTGGGAGCATCGAGTGAGTAGCCGGATAATCGGTGGTTTCAGGGGCGGATTTCGACGATAAAACGGTTCGTGACGACGGTACCGAACGGTGGCGGAAGGGACGGAAACGGTGGGGCTGTCATGCGGGTCGATCAGTTGCGCGAGTGGGGGTGAGGGTGGGGGTGGAGGTGGAGGTGGGGTGGGGTGGAAGGGGTTGTGAGCGGTGGTGCGGGCCGGCGGGCGGCGCGTTAGTCCGTGGTGTCCGAACGGTCTCGGTGGCGCTCGAGAACGGTGCCGCCAGCACCGACGGCGATGTCGACGGGAACGGTCGCCAGTCCCTCGTCGTCCGACCGCTGGCGGGCGAGAGCGAGATCGAGAAGGGATTGTTCCGTCGGCGTGTCCCGTTCCTCCCAGCGGATGCTTTCGATGCGTTCGTAGACGCGTCCGCCGGTTGCGACGGCGACGGCAGTGTTGCTGCCTTCGTCCACCTGGATGGACTGGAGCGCACCCTGTCCGACGTTGATCGGGGTCCAGTTCTCGCAGTGCGGGTCGTACCGATACGCGACGCCGTCGGCACCGGCGACGAAGACGGTTTCATCGCCGGCCCAGATGTCGTAGAAGTCGACTTCGGCGTTGCGAACGCCGATTCGTTCCCACTCGCCGTTCGCGTCCGCGTAGTACGCGCCGCCGCTGGTGTCGATGGCGTAGAATCCGTCCGGGCCGGCGGTCAGGCCGGGTATCGTCGACCCGCCGCCGGGTTCGACGACATCGCCCCAGACCGGACAGCCGTCCTCGACGGTACAGTCGAGAACTTCGCCGGAGCCGTTCGCGATGCGGATGCGCTCCTCGCCAGTTGGCCCGGACACGGCGATTCCCTCCCAGGTACTCGTCTTTTCCCCCGGTGCCGAGTAGTCACTCAAGTAGCCGTCGGCGACGTCGTAGTACCCGAGTGCACCGCTGTCACCGGCGAACCAGAGTCGACAGCCGTCGGCTGTTGCGTCGATCGTCCGCAACGTGTTGTCCGCGACGCCCGGACCGCGCTCGATCAGTGTCTGCCACTCGTCGTCGCGCCGGTGCAACAGGATACCGCCCTCTCCACAGGCGTAGGCACCGTCCGCGCCGTGGACGACGCCGTGCAGCGTTCTCGAGGTCGGCGAGTCGGCTTCTTCCCAGTCGGCGGCCGCTTCGGCGCTCGACGGATCGGTCTCGCGACCGCCGTCCGACCGCGGTACAGCCCCGTCCCGGGATGCGGAATCGGCGGCTTCCGACTCGGGTTCGGAGTCGGAGTCGGAGTCAGAATCGGAGTCGGAGTCTGAGTCAGAATCGGAGTCGGAGTCTGGGTCAGCGGACGGTTCGATCTCGGGACCGATCTCGGTCAGCCACTCGATCGCGTCGCTGAGCGAGTCGTCGAGACGATCGATCATCGAACCACCTCGTGAGCCGAGACGAGCCGCGAGAGTCCGAGTTCGTACGCGCCGTCGCGCCAGCCCACGTCGCGGCGCACACGATGTGCCCGAACGTCGGAAACGGCATCGATAACCGCATACGAGAGTTCGTTCGCCATGCGCGTGTCGCTCATCTCGCTGCGGCCGACGTGACGACGCCATTCGAGGCTCGCGGCCGATAGTTTGCCGGCGAGCGACAGCACGGCCGGCACGACGGCGACATCCCGCTCCTCGAGAACGCGTTGCCCGCCGGCGGTCACCGCGCCGTACGCGCCTTCGACGACGAGATCCGCCCGGATCGTCTCCGCGTTTCTGGCCGTCACCGCCGTCCCCGATCCGGCGAGAACCAGCGCATCGACATCCGCTTCGAGGACGTTCTCGGTGCCGGTCATCGTGCCGCCGCTGAACTCGTCGATCGCACCCGGTCCGTCGAGGTAGCTGGGTGCGACGGTCGTATCGATGCCGTCGTCGGTAGCGTCGTCGTCACCGTCCTCATCGCCAGTCCCCTGTTCGAGCGTCTCGCTCTCCCCGTCACTATCACTATCGCCGTCGCCATTACCCTCGGCGTCGGCAGCAAGCCCGACGTGATCGCTACACAGCGCGACGATCGTGCTGCCCCAACGGTCGAGCAAGCGCGCCGTCGTCGCACCGACGGTGCTGGTGCCGTACACGGCGACAGTTCCGTCCGACAGCGAGCGGCCGAGATCCGTCTCGAGTACATCTCGGACGACGTGGGCGACGCTGTGGCCGCCGGCACAGGTGAACTCTCGTGAGCCGCCGAGAACGGCCGGTTTTCCGGCGGCCGTCGCGGTGTGGGGGCCGTCGACGCGTTCGGCAACGGCATCGGCGGCGCGAGCCATGGTGCGTTCGTCGGTTCCCAGATCGGGAACGAGAACGTCGCTGTTCGGGCCGAGATCGGTGATTCGTCGCGCGTAGGAGCGCGTGAGTCTGGCGCGTTCGTCCCACGAGAGTGTTTCCGGATCGCAGTCGATGCCGCCCGCTGCGCCGCCGAACGGAACATCGGCGAGTGCGGCGGTTACGGCAGTTGCAACTCCGAGTCCGGCACAGTCGCCGATTGTCAGCCCGGGGACGTAGCGGTGCGGGCCGATGTAGGGGCCGCGAACGTCGTCGTGGCGAACGCGGTACCCTGCTCGAACGTCGATCGTCCCATCGTCGCGTTCGAACGGAATGGCGATTTGCTGGCGCTGGCGCGCGTACAGGAGCCGCTGTTCGATGTCATCTGGGACCGAGAGACGGTGGGCGGCGGTTCGGAGGTGGCTCCACGGAGCATCGAGTGCGGGAGCGGTTCGGCTGGTCGTGTCGGTTGAAGCATCGTGCGGAGTAGTCATCGGTTGTTTCGAGCAGTTTTGTGCGTGCGTTGGTGGTGCGCTTGGTTCGACCGCGTCGACACAGCCAGTCTGCACAGCACCGGCTGTTTCGATCGCGTGTGGCTGAATACCGGTTACCGGTCTGAATGCAGCCGTGTCTCAGTGTCGCTTAGTGTCTCTCAGTGTCTCAGGTGTGGCAGTTCCGTCTCCGCGTCAGGGGTCACAGAAGAGACAGTGTCGTTCCCACTCGTGGTGCTCTTCGAGACGCCTGTTGGCGTGCGTGCTCGGCCGGTAGGCGTTGGTTCGTCCGTCGAGTGGGTGCTTTTCGACGTACCCCTCGTCGACGAGTTCACTGAGGTTCTGGTAGAGTCGGCCCTGGTTGATGTCCTCGTCGTAGTAGCAGTCGAGTTTGTCTTTGATCACGAGCCCGTGGGGGTTGCGTTCGGCCAGCAGTCGGATGACGAATAGCTGGTCGCGTTTGAACCCGGTCAGGTTCGTCAGTGGGCGAGGGGGTGTCGACCCGTCGATACTCGATTCGTGCTCGTCGTTGTCGTCGTGGTTGGTAGGGATGTTCCTACACATCGGTGCATCATCGGCGGGAAGACCGCCGAAGCTACGTGTGGGGGTCGAACCCACTCCCGGCCGAGTCCGGACGTAGCAAGGGCCGGATTAGGGGCCGTGTTCTTTCCGGTGTTCTCGGTACAGGACGAGGACGAACGCCCCGAGCGGGAGGAGGCCGAGCAAAACGAGGAGCAGCCCTGCGATGAGAGTGATGGGTAGCGATACGGTCAGGAAGTACAGCAGGACGGCGACTGCGCCGCCGAGCAGGAGGGTGACACTCGAGAACACGAGACCGAAGCTCAGTTTTCGCACGGTCCATTCGAGGTTCTGCGTTCGGCGGAGCTGGTCGATCAGGACGACGGCCGGTGGAATCGTTAGTGCGATCAACTGCAGGAGCATCAGTGCAACGTCGGTGCTTGTGGTGGATGCCATAGGTTGTGGGTCAGAAGTCGGGATACCGATGCGCAGCGGGTGTGCTGTCTCGGTGAGTGGTGAGATGTCTGTGCGAGGGGTGAGGAGGACGGGGTGAGTCGCTACGGTCACGACCGAGGGAGCTACTGTCGTGGTCAGCGGTAGGGCCGATCGGCGGGTAGGTCGGGGGATGTCTCCCGTCGGAGTCCGGTCGGGCTGGGTCTGGGCTGGATCTGGGTCAGTGCCAGGCCCGTCGCTCGCGACTCGGAATCGGGTCAGGATCGTGTCTGAGGCAGCGCTAGCTACGGGAAGCCTCGATATCGGCGTTGGGACTGATCGCCGTCGTAATACGATATTAACGTTACTCGGCCGACAGCTCACCATTCTCGTGCGTGTGACGGCTCGTCGGCGAGGCCCCATGGATCGTCGCCAGCGCGCTCGCCGACCCAGAGCGACCGACCGAGGTTGAGCAGGAAGACGAGCTGGCCCACGGCAATGACGTAGGCGCCCACGGTGGCGAGTTGGTGAATCGGCGCGAACGCGGGCGGGTAGGTCGCGATTCGTCGCGGCAACTCCGCGAAGCCGACGACGAAGAGCGCGCCGAAGGTCACGATGATTCCGACGATGGTGAGCCAGACGTGCAGGTGAGCGAGCGTCGGATCGTACCACCGGCCGGTAAGCAGCGGAAACCAGTAGTACGCTCCGGCGACGAGCGTGAACGCGACGAATCCGACGAGCATCATGTGGAAGTGGGCGACGACGTAGTACGTCCCGTTGTAGAGGACGTTGATCGGAGCCACCGCGAGGAAGACGCCGGTCACGCCGCCGACGATGAAGAAGGCGATCGCCGCGATGGTCGCGACCATCGGCGCTGTGTGCTGGATCGCGCCACCCCACAGCGTGCCGAGCCACGTACAGAGCTTCGCTGAACTCGGGACGGCGACCGCCAGCGTCACGAACATGAACACGGCGCGGACGCCGACGCCCATCCCGGCCATGAACAGGTGGTGTCCCCAGACGGTAAACGAGAGGATGCCGATCGCAAACGTCGAGTAGACGACTGACCGGCGGCCGAACAGTCGCCGCCCGGCAAACCGCGGCAGCACGTGACTGGCGATACCCATCGGCGGCAATACCAGGATGTACACCAGCGGATGGGCGAAGAACCAGAACAGGTTCAACCAGACCATCGGGCCGCTCCGACCGACGAGGAGCCCGACCCCAGCCGCCCGTTCGAGGAGCAAGAGCGCGAGCGAACCGGCCAGAACCGGGAAGGCGACGACCGCCATCGCTGCGCTCGTCACCACCGTCCAGGTGAACGTGTCGACGTCGCTCCACGGAATCGTCCGCCGGCGACAGACCGTGACGACGAGGTTCGCCGCGGTCAGCGACGTGCTGATCGCAACGAGCAGGAGGCCGGCGACCAGCGCGTCGACGGCGGGATTCGACGATGCGACGCTCATCGGGGGATACAGTGTCCAGCCGATCGCGACGGGGTCGAGTCCCGCCACGTCGAGTGCACTGCCGATCGTTCCGGCCCGAACCAGTATCGCAGCCGGGATCTGCAGCCAGAACGCCGCCACAGCGACGGCGGGGAACGCGGTTCGCTCGGCCCGGATCAGCGACGGAATCGTCGCGTACGCAAAGCCCCATATCGCCGGGACCGCGAACAGGAACAACATCGTCAGCCCGTGAGTCGTGAAGAGCGAACTGTAGACGTCGGCCGACCAGTGATCCAGCGTCGGCGTGACGAGCGTCGTCCGAAGGAGCACGGCATCGAGGCCGCCCCAGAGCCCCATCACCAGCGCGAAGACGAGGAACCACCGTCCGAGTCGGACGTGGTCGACGGCGATCAATCGCCGGCCCGTTTCGACGGGCTCGCTCGCCGCGTCGAGTTCAGCGTCGCCAGCGTCATCGTCACTGTCGTCGGATGAGTAGGGTAGGGGCATGCTGGTCACCGCGTAAAGTCAGTGCAAGCGCTCGTCTCAGTTCGAATCGGTTCTCGTGCGATCAGTCGCCCGCTCGCTCGAAGCTGAACGATCTGAGCAGTTCGCGAACCCCGAGCAGCGAGACGGTCGTCGCGACGGTAAACGCCGCAACGGGGTGGATCGCGTACAGAAGGCCGCCGACGAACGGGGCCGGGACGAGTGCGACCCGAACCGCCGTCTGGAGGGGCTCGGGTGGCGGGAGACCGAGCGCCGTTGCGTCCGCGTCGGGGCTCACGTCGTGGCTCGGCCGGGTGGTCGGTCCGACGGTCGGTCTGAGCGGTTCGATCGCGGTCCGACAGCCGAGCACGGCGAACAGCAGCGCGACGATGGCGACGGACGACGTCGCGACGAGGGCCATCGGAACCAGCGAGACGCCCGCGAGACCGAGGGTCAGGAGCCACCGCCGATCGACCGCCGAGACGAGCCGCGGAGCGGCTATCGCGCCGAGAAGCGCCCCGCCCGCCTCCGCGAGGACGAACGCGCCGAACAGCGCGGCCGGCATCAGTGACCGCCCGCCGACCGAGAGCGAAAGCGGCTGTTCCTCAACGAACAGCAACACCAGGTACGGCGTGCTCCCCACGAGCGCCAGCCTGACGAGCGCGTCGCCAGTGATCGTCCACCGCCGCCGGTCGGGGAGGGCGGCGATCGCCCGGCGAACCGACGCGACCGAATCGGGAACCCGGCTCCTCGCCGCACTCGGCGCTTCGGTGCGACCGACGAGCGGAAGCCGGTCGGTCTCGCCGACGACCCCCCGCGTAATCGCCGCGACGAGCGTGACCGCCGCACCCGTCGCTGCGACGATCGAAAACCCGGTTTTGACGCCGCCGACGATCGCGATCGCTGCGGTCACGACCAGTGCGCCGGCACCGATTCCCAGCGCTCCGACGACGGCGTCCGCACGGGCGTCGTGGGCTCGACCGGCTCCCGACGGAGTGAACTCGTCGGCTTCGGTTCGGGCCGATCGCGTTTTTCGACCGACGATTCTGGTATCGGTCGGCCAGAGGGTCCGCACCGGGCCGAAACTGTGCCAGGCCTGGAGGAGCACGACCCCGACTGCGAGCCAGCCGAGCGCCGAAAGCGGCGTGCCGAGGAGCGTATCGAGCGTCGGTGCGCCCGTCCAGACGAACAGTCCGAGGGTCGCCAACAGCACCGAAACGACTGCGATCACCCGCACCGGGTGGCTTCGGGTTTCGGCGTTTCTATCACCAGTTTCTGCCTCGTCACCCGAGTTCAGCCCGGCGGTCGCGGATGCCGTCACGACGACGGCCACACCGAGGCCGGTGCTGACGAGCAGTCCGGCGACGATCGGCCCGTAGCCGAGTGCCGACAGGAACTCGGGAAAGTAGCGTTCGGCGACGCGGATCAATCCGTGGCTCGTGACGAGGGTGACGAGCAGGACGATCCGGACGGGATCGAACCGTCCGCCGGGTGGTCGTGGCCGTGGCTGGGGCCGAGACTGGGACTGGCCCTGGGATTGGGACTGTGGGTGGGATGTCGTCATGGGTGGAAGCGACTTACTTCAGGCCGCGCGATTCGAGCGCGTACGCGACTCGTCTCACGAGGTCGTAGGCATGATAGAGAACGCCCGCGACGTACGGTGCGATTCGGTTGCCGAGGCGGACGCGTTGGTCCGGCTCGAGAGCGACGTACACCTGCACGGCGAAGAGGGGGAGCGTAACGACGTTGAACAGGGACGTGTACGCTCCGGGGACCGTCCCGCCGGACGTGCCGGGCGACGGAACGAGACCGAGCCCGGAAAAGACGAGTTCGACGAGGAAGCCGGCGATAACGGCGGCGGCGAAGAACGCGGCGAACATGACGCCGGCCATGCGGAGGCCGTAGTAGCGGTGGTACGTTCGGACCAGCGGGAGGATCAGCAGGTCGGCGAAGATGAACGCGAGGACGCCGCCGAACGAGACGCCGTTTTGCCAGAGGACGACGGCGAAGGGAATGTTGCCGACGGAGCAGAGAAACGTCAGCACGCCGACGATGGCTCCGAGCACGACGTTGGAGAGGAGGCGCGTGAGGCTTCCCTCGGGACCGACGCCGAAGAGGGCGGTCCACCAGGTGTCGGGGACGAATGCGGCGAGGAGTCCGGCGAGGAGGAATCCGAAGAGGATGTCTCGCCAGAGCATGTCCCATTCGCGAATCGTGTTCGCGATCGCGCTTTGCCAGCGGTCGCCCGAGAGGAGTTCGGGGCCGGCGGTAACGGCCTCGCGGTCGTCGGCCGGGTCGTACGCGTTGAGACAGCCGCCACAGCAGAAGTAGCGGCGCTCGCCGGCGAACGTTCGCGTGATCGTCTCCTCGTCGGTTGGCGGGGCGGCCATGCCGCAGGTCGCGCATTCGGTTTCGTCGAGCGCGCGAGCGTGGGCGCGTGCCCGTTCGATCCACGATGGCGGGACGAACCGCCGGTAGACGATGCCGAGGACGACGACGGCGATTAGCCCGCCGGTGATCTCTGCGGCGGCAAACTGCCAGCCGAGCAGCGTCAGGACGACGAGTGCGAGTTCGAGGACGAGATCCGTACTCGCGAACTGGAACGCTCCGAGGGTGGACGCGGCCGAGGCACCCTTGGTGAACAGCGACCGGGTCATCGCGACCGCGGAGAACGAGCAACTCGAGGAGGCCGTGCCGAAGACGGTCCCGTAGCCGATCTCCCGCCAGCCGTCGTCGCCGAGGTAGTCGGTGAGTTGATCCTCGTCGACGAACTCCTGGATGGCACCGGTGATCGTAAAGCCGAGGACGAGCGCCCACCAGGTATCCCAGGCCATCTCGAGTGCGATGACCAGGGCCGTCACGAGCTGGATCAGGAGGGCACCGAGCAGCCCGGCGAGCCTGGCCGCGAGGTCGAGTCCGCCGCCGGTGACCGGTCCGAAAACGAAGCCGAGTTCAGCCGAGATGGCGATAGCGATGGTGGTGGTGGTGGCCGTGGTGATGGGGGTGTTGCTACCAATGGTGGCCGTCCCGGATTCGAGGTGGCTCTGGACGAGCAGTAATCGGAGCAGCGAGACGAACTGGTGGCCGGACACGGGCCAGAGACTGGCCTGGTCGGTGAGCAGGTGTATCTCTGAGAGCATGGGTGGGTGAACTCGGTGTCGAGGCGGTGGCTTGTCGGCGTGGGGTGAGCGGTGACGGGGAATCGGTACCGGTCGAGCAGGGAGCGACGCGCGAAGGTCGAAACCGGATACCGCGACGGGGAAGTGAGGATAGTGGCGGCTGTGTCGGGTGGCCAGGAGGTCATCCACGCCGGCGACGGTGGCGTGTCGTCCGGGCTACTAACAGTTATAGCCAGAAGTTGTGACCACATAAATATGGGCAAAACCTAGAGAATATAGACCAACGCGGCGTGAGCGGATCGAAACCGGACTGCCGCGGCGGTCGGTGGTAGGTGTCGGGCAGGTATCCTGTCGGCCAGACGTCGGTGAGACCGCGATCCGAACTCGCTGTCGGCGTCGAGTGGGGGCCGCTGCGCCCGCGCTGCAACGAGAGTATCACCTGCAACGAGTCACCCACCGATCGCAGAGCCGTCGTGCGATCGGGCGTGTATCGACTCGCAGCGGCGACGGGAGCGTGCCCGGCGGTATCAGCGAGCGAGTAATCCGACGCTACGGTGGCGGTTGTACAGGTACGCCGAACAGACAGTGACCGTCGACAGCAGGAAGCCGAGGACGGTGATCGCAATCGCGATTCCGAACCCGGCCGCCAGTCCGGAGAGAACGCCGAGGAGCAGCGGAACGGCGACGGCTGCACCGACGTAGATTTGCCGATCGGGGTCCCACGCATCGGTTTCGGTCGCAACGAACTCGGCGTCCCGCCAGATCGCCGGCAGCGTGATGGCACTTGCGGCGACGATGACGATCAGGAGTGCGATACTGCCGACACTCGAGGCCAGTACCGAGCCGCCGCCGGTGAGGCGGGCGAGCGAGATGATCCCGAGCAGACTCAATACGGGATAGCCGATCAGTATGTACCAGTACCACGGTGCTAAATCGGTCGAATCAATGGCTGGAAGATCACCACGTGACATGGTGCAATCGTCGTAGTAGCCGGGCACGGATAAGGTGTCAACAAACATTAGAAATGTATGGGAAACACCTGTAACACGTTTCTAGAGTAAGATATGGGTCGCTCTATTTATTTTAGATACTCTCACTACTATGTCAGTTTATCCCGCTGGCACCGCTACGCTGAGGTAGCCGGTCGGACCGGTGCCCGGTTCGGCCGTCCCAACAACTAACAAATGATCGGTGAACACGCATTCTGTCCGACCAGCGGTGCGTCTCTCTCGCGAGAGCGCCATTACGACGAACGCGGCCGTCCGGAACGCGCGCCGGAGGCCGACGGCTGTTCGCAGAGCGTCGCTCTCGAGACGCCACTGACGACGGGAAAGCGACGGTCGTCGAAGCGAGCACTGCTGACGTACTTCCGGCGTTGTCACCAACGTCACGCCGTCCCGGACGACGAACTGTACGCCCGCGCCGCGGTCACGCTCACACGATTGAAGCGGACGGCGTCGGGCCGAGGTGAGCGCGACGTCATCGTCTGGTACGCACTCGGCGAGCGACTCGCTCGTGACGAGTTCGCCGTCGAGTGGATGACCAGCCACGTCGAGCCGCGGTGTCAGAACTGCGGTGGCCGCCTGACGTACCTCGACGGAGCGGACGGATTGATCGGCCGCTGTGGAACCGTGTGCACGGACACTGGAAGGGATCAACTCGCGGTGATCCGCCACCTCGTCCGTTCGCTTCTCAATCGAACGTTTCCCACCTATTCACTGTCCGAGGCCGATGCACTCACGCTACTGTGATCGATCGCGACGGCGTTCGACGATCATCGCCGAGACGAACGTGGCGGTCGAATATGCGACTCCTGACGGTACTCGCAGACACGCAGCCGAGTATCGACGAGGTGATGACCGTCCTCGAGTCCCACGATCTCACGTACAGCCTCACCGATCACACCGACGGCGAGCACTGGACGCTTACCGTTCCCGTCCCCGCACACGCGGTCGAACCGGTCGAGGACGATCTGGAGGCAATCACCGGAAACGTGACCGTCATCGTCGAAGCGCCGATGGCGATCCTCGAAACCGGCAGCGACTCCTCGCACAATCGGTCCAACCGACGGCCCGAATGGCTCTCGTTCGAGCGGGTCTCCAGAAGCGAATTGCGGTCGAAAGCCCGCTCGCAGCTCCCCTCGTTCATCATCTTCGCCACGATGACGGCGATCAGCAGCGTGGTCGCAACCACCGGCGTCCTCCTGAACTCGCTGCCCGTCCTCGTCGGTTCGATGGTCATCGCCCCGCTGCTCGGCCCGGCGATGGCCGCAAGCGTTGCGACGGTCCTCGACGACCGACCGCTGTTCGCCCGCGGCGTCAAACTCCAACTGCTCGGCATCGTCGTCGCCCTCATCAGCGCACTCGCCTTTGCGGCGTTCGCACGCACGTCGACGATCATCTCCTCCGTCGTCGATCTCGAGGCGAGCCTCGGACTCGGCAGCCACGGCTTACCGCCATCCCTGCTCGTCACCGTCGCCATCTGCTCCGGCGTCGCCGGCGGACTCGGCATGGCAACCACGGGCATTACGGACCTGATCGGGGTGATGATCGCCGCCGCACTCATGCCGCCGATCGGCGTCATCGGCGTCGGCGTCGCCTGGGGCGCACCCGAAGCGACGCTCGGGTCGTTCGTCGTCGTCGCCGTCAACCTCATCGCGATCAACGTCGGGTCGATCGCAACGCTCTGGACCGTCGGCTTTCACCCGTCGGACCGCGCCCGCATCAGAACGACGCGAAGCGCCATCCTGCGACGCGTCGTCGTACTGATCATCCTGCTCGTCCTCGCACTCCGCCTGCTCGAACTCGTCTCGGCCATCCTCTGATCCGCCGGCTGCGCCCAGCCGCTGGACGATCCCAGCACCACACGAGCCCACTCCCCACCCCATGACTGACGATTCCTCATCGCCCGACCCCACATCGACCGACCCAGACCCAGACACTGCGACCTCGCAAACGCCCCCCGACACGGCACAGAACTCGACTGCACTCGGTGCGCCCGACCACGGCGATTCCGAGATGGCCGGCGGAACCGTCCGCGATGACGCCGACACAACTGTCGACACAACCGCCGACGCTCCCGCTGACGACTCGACGCCACCCTCCGAGCGGTCGCACTCCGAGTCCGATCGCTCCAGCGACGAGGAGTCATCGCTCGGTCTCTCCCTCGCGGTCTACATCGTTCGGCTGACCGTCGCCGGACTCCTCGTCGGTGGACGTTTGCTCTGGGTCGGCGCTCGAATCGGCATCCGGCTGCTCACCGAAACGAAATCCCGCCGCGACAGCCACCGCTGGCTCTTACTCGAGGGCGACCGTCGCGTGATCGTCGGCGGCTTCGTCGCCGGTATCTTCGTCATCGCACTCCTGCTCGGGGTGAGCGACGTCATCGGCGTCCGCGAGAGTCGCTTCGTGACGACGATGTTCAGCACGATGATCGCGGGCCTGTTCTCGTTCATCCCGATCGTCGTCGCGGTCAACCAGTTGATCATCTCGCGGCTGTTCGGCACGCCGGACCGACTGACCGATCGCATCGACGGCGTCCAGGAGTTTCGCGCGCGTATCGAGCAACAGACGGAAGGGGACGGCGTGAGCCCGACCAACCCCGCACCGTTTCTCGCCCGCCTGGCCGGAACGCTCGGCAGCCGCGCCGACGCGCTCGTCTCGGAGTGCGAACGCGACGGGGAAGCCGCGTCCGAGTCACCGACCGACGACCAAACTTCGGGCTGTTCGATGGACGCATTCGAGTCCATTCGACGCTTCGCATCGCAAACCCGCGACCACACGCGCGACCTCTCGTCGACGCTTACCGGCGGGACGGACTCCGTCTTCGATGTCGTCTTGCCGACGATCGATCACGACTACGCGGGTGCCGCCACCGAGGCGCGGCGGTTTCGGCGACGGTTCGACGACGAACTGTCCGACCGGGCGTCGGAACTGCTCTCCGAACTCCGAGAACTGTTCGTCGCTGCGGACGCCACGCGACAGTACTTCACGACGATCTACCTCCAGCGCGACCTCGCGCGGCTGTCGCGGTGGATCACCTACAGCGGTACCGCGGCGCTGTTGCTCTCGACCCTGGTCATTATGATCTACGCGAGCGGCTATCCGCCGGTCGCCCACGAGGGCCCGCTACTCGTCCTCGTGAGCCTCGCGCTCGCGGTCGCGTTCAGCCCGCTCGGCGTCCTCTTCGCGTACGTCGTTCGCATCTCCGCGGTCCTCAAACGGACGTCCGCCCCCGGCGCGTTCACGCCGTCGTCCCCGCCGAGCCGTCCATCCGAAGCCGGAATCGAAACCGCCGACGGCGAACCGGCGGCGACCGCCCCGGACCAGCGGCTGAACAACGGCCCGTCGAGCACCCGAGTTCACGATCAGGAACTGGAGGTCGAGACCGATGGCGACGGGGCGTGATCGAATCCGTCGGCGGACCGTCCTCGCCGCGATCGGCGGGGCCGCGGTTTCAGTCTCGGCATCGCTGGCCGGCTGCGGCGAGACGATCGCCGAGTGGACGCCGGCCGCCGTTCCGACCGACGCGACGCTGTACGATGTCGGAACGACGGCGACCGGCGCTGTCGCCGTCGGCGAGGACGGGATCGTCTTGACTCGAGACGACGAGTCGTGGAGCGTCGCACTTCCGAACGGCCCCGGCGAGACAGCCGATACGCTTCGTTCGCTCGCGGTGACGAACAACGGCCGGGCGGTCTGGGCCGCCGGCGATAGCGGTGCACTCGGCCTCTACGATGTTGTCGCCGACCAGGCCGTGGACTTCTCGGCACCGAAGGAGATGACGTCCTCCTGGACGGCGGTCGCCGTCGCCGGTCTCGCCGGCGAAGAGCGAATTACGGCGCTCAACGGCTCGGGCGAACTCCTCCACGGGCAACGCGACGGCGCGTCGGTCGAGTGGGCCGAGGTGATCGAACCCGGCACCGGCTCGAGCGTCACCGACGTCGATATCACGCCGCTGTCGTACGTCTACACCGTCGACACGGACGGCGGGGCGTTCGAATCGCGAGATGGCGGCGATACCTGGACGCGTATCGGCATCGATGCGGCGGCCGTCGATTTCGACGCCGTCGCCGCGGTCGATTCCGGGGCGGTCTCCGTCGCCGGCGGCGACGGCACCGTCTGGAACTACAACGGCGTCGGCTGGTCGCGCGCGTCGCTCGCCGAAACGGCGATTACGGCCCTGGTCCGGAACCGCTACGACGCGCTGGCGATCGCCTCCTCCGGCGACCTCTTCGAGCGCGATTTCGACGGCTGGACGACGCAAACGACGCTTCCCGCCCAAAACGATCCGCTCGCGATCGCGCTCGGCACGTCCCGCGCACCCGAACTCGTCGTCGGCGAGTCGGGGATGGTGATCGAACGGCAGTACTAATACTGTCGGACAGAACTACGTGAAGATCGGTCGCTCCGCTGCGGCCGTCGCCAGTGGGGACGGCCGCGAATTCGCGACTGACTTCGTATTGACTTCTGTCCGACAGTATAACCGCCGGCCGACCGGCACTCGCACCCGTGGCCCGGGTCGCAACTGCGATCGCAAACGACTCCCGCGAGGATACGATCCCGTTACGCTTTACCCCCACCGGGCCGAATCGTGGCTCAATGACTGCCCAAACCGTCCAGCAGGGCGACCTCGTGACCGTCATCGGGCTCGAGGTCCACGTCCAGCTGGAGACCGACACGAAGATCTTCTGTGGCTGCTCGACGGACCAGACCGACGAGCCGAACGAGAACGTCTGCCCCGTCTGTCTCGGCCTCCCGGGCGCGCTGCCGGTGTTGAACGAAGGAGCCGTCGAAGCCGCCGTCAAGGTCGGGAAGGCCATCGACGCCGACATCCCCGAGGAAACCCGCTTTCACCGCAAGAACTACTACTACCCCGACCTGCCCAAAAACTTCCAGATCACGCAGTACGACGAACCAATCTGCGCCGACGGCGAACTCGAAGTCGCCGTCGAGGGCGACCGCCGCACGATCGCCATCGAGCGCGCCCACCTGGAGGAAGACCCCGGCAGCCTCCAGCACGTCGGCGGCGGCATCGACACCGCCGACTACACGCTGGTCGACTACAACCGCGCCGGCACGCCGCTCATGGAGGTCGTCACGGCCCCCGACTTCCGCAGTCCGAGCGAAGTCCGCGCCTTCCTCGCCGAACTCGAGGAAGTGCTCGAGTACCTGGGCGTCTTCGACGCCGAGCGCGACGGCAGCCTGCGCATCGACGCGAACCTCTCGATCATCCCCGCGGACGAAATCGCTGGCGACGGCATCGACGAGATCGGTGCGGACGCGCTCGAGGCCGCGAACCGGACAGAGGTCAAGAACATCTCGAGTCACAAGGGCGCGGAGAAAGCGCTCGCGTACGAGGAGACCCGCCAGAAAAACGCCATCCAGCGCGGCCGCGCCGTCGAACAGGAAACCCGCCACTGGGACGAATCCCGCGGCATCACGGTCTCGATGCGCTCGAAGGAAGAAGAGAAAGATTACCGGTACTTCGAGGAAGCCGACCTGCCGCCACTTCGCGTCTCCCACTGGAAGGACGAACTCTCGATTCCGGAGCTCCCCTCGGCCCGCCGCGAACGCTTCCAGGACGAGTTCAGTCTGAGCGAGGAGGCCGCCTCGAAACTGACCTCGACGAAGCAGGTCGCCGACTTCTACGAGGACGTGGCCAGCGAGTTCGATCCCGACCTCGCGGCGACCTGGGTCGCGGACAATCTGCTCGGCGAACTCAACTACCGCGACATGGAAATCACCGACCTCGAAGGTCGATTCGACGAGGTCACCCGCCTCGTCGAACTCGTCGCGACGGACGAGATCACGGCGAAGAACGCCCGCGAGACCGTCCTCCGGTCGATGCTCGACGACGGCCGCACGCCGGACGAGGTCGTCGCCGAGGAGGGACTCGGCAAGACCGGCGAGGACGAAGTACAGCAGGCCGTAGTCGAAGCCATCGACGAGAACCCCGGCGCGGTCGAGGATTACGAATCCGGCGACGACGGCGCGATCAACTTCCTCGTCGGCCAGGTCATGCAAAAGACCGGCGGCAGCGCCGATCCCGGCGACGTGAATCAGTTGCTCCGGACTGAACTCGAGAGCTAACGGGTTTTCCTCGCTCGTTCGCTCAGTTTCACACAGACGCACTCGCGTCCACGCTCGCGTTCACTCAGCCGATCACTTACATTCAGACTCACGCTCGCGTTCACCCGCATTCACCCTTCCGCAGCCGCTCACTCTCTCACCACCGTCGATCCCCGCGCGTCGTTCCGGTACCCAGTGAGTTATTATTACTCGACGGATGCATCCCGGTATGGATCGTATTTCGCTGGGTAACGACGAGTTCGAGGGACACAACAATTCCTACGTGCTCGAGGATCCGGACGGCGACGAACTCGCACTCGTCGATACGGGCGTTGCAACCCCCGACGTTCGCGACGACCTTCGGGAGGGGCTGGCAGACCGCGGCTACGAGTTCGCCGACGTCGACGCCATCGTCCTGACGCACTTTCACGTCGACCACGCCGGCCTCGCCGGCGAGATTCAGGACGCGAGCGGGGCGACGGTCTACGTCCACGAGGCCGACGCGCCGCTGGTCGAACAGGACGCCGAAGCGACCGCTGCGCTCCACGAGCGCAGACGGGCGTTCCTCGACGAGTGGGGCGTTCCCGAGGGCCCGAAATCGGAACTGCTCGCGTTCGTCGACGCCTCCTCGCGGCTCGAGGGCGAACCGGTCGACGCGACGCCGATCGAGGACGGCGACGCGATAGCGGTCGGCGGTCGCACGCTGGAAGCGGTACACGCACCCGGCCACGCGGCGGGTCTCTGTTGCTTCGAACTCGTGGACGGGCCAGAAACGGCGGACGACGACACAGCGTTCGTCGGCGACGCCCTCCTGCCGGTCTACACGCCGAACGTCGGCGGGGCTGACGTCCGCGTCGAGCGGCCGCTCGAACAGTACCTCACGACGCTGCGAACGATTGCGGATCGCGACTACGACCGTGTCTGGCCCGGCCACCGGGACCCGATTACGGACCCGAGCGGTCGCGCGACGACCATCGTCGACCACCACCGCGAGCGAACGGAGAACGTCCTCGACGTGCTCGCGGACCACGGTCCGGCGAACCCCTGGACCGTCAGCGCGCACCTCTTCGGCGACCTCGACGGGATCCACATCGTCCACGGCCCCGGCGAAGCCTACGCCCACCTCGATCACCTCCGCCACGAGGGCATCGTCGAGTTCGACGATGGGGAGTACCGCCTCCTCGAAGACGCCGGTGAACTCGATCTCGACCACGTCGTCGCGGCCGACGACTGAGCGGTCTGCTGCACCGAGTTCACGGCACAACCGCAGGACGGGTAACGGGTCGCAGTTGTGCCGGAATTGACTTCCAGCAGTCTATCTGAGTGAGGATCAACGAGTGCGGTACTGGTTCTGGAGTCGCTGTGAATGCCGGCCGTACTGCTACCCGTTTGGGCGGTAATGAGTTCGTATGGTCAAACCATCAACGATCTTGATCCTTCTCGGGATCGTCCTCATCATCGCACCGATTCCGCCAGTCGGAATGATTCTCGGCCCGATCGCGCTCGTGCTGGGAATCGTGCTTCGGATACTGACGGATTTGTGACCGCGAGTTCGGACGCTATAACAGTTGCCGGCACTCGCCGAGCGGCGGGAACCACAGCGGTTCTTCGGCCCCAGCGTCCCAGACGATCGGATGGAACGCGTCCGCGTCGGTGACCAGCGGCGACTGAAAGTCCCGAGCGGACATGCCGTTTACCGTCGCTCCGGCGGCGAGTTCAGTAAACGCCGGCACCACGAGTACGTCCGCCCCCTCGTAGGCCCCGGGACCGAAGAGAAAACAGGGGCGTTTGCGGCCCTCGATCGAGAGGGCGGGGTGGTCGTGCCCGACGACGTACAGGGAGGCGTCGAGAGTGGGCGGTTCGTGGCCGTGACAGACGACCACGCTCTCTTGGGCTTCGCTCTTACACTCACTCTCGTTCTCATTCTCATTCTCATTCTCATTCTTACTCGCGGGCGGGAGTCGGCACGCCGCCCTCGTCTCCCCGTCGAACACCGACGAGAGCATCGCGTCGTGGTTGCCGGGTGTCACGACAAGCGATGCGCCGGCATCGGCGACCGTCGACTCGAGCGCAGCCAGTGCGTCCGTGACTCCGCGGGGAACGCGATCGAACGCGTGCAGCAGGTCGCCGGCGACGACGACGGTCGCCGGCCCCAGCTCCGCGAGCAGGGTTCGAAGGCGCGCTCGTGAACTCGCGTTCGTGCTGTCGGCGATCGGAGCGTCGACGGCGGAGGCGGTGCCGCGGCCGAGGTGGAGATCCGCGACGACGAGCGTTGCCGAGTCGGGAACGAAGGCGGCGCGCGAGCGGAGAACGAACGGAACGTCGGGTGGGCGTGGAGTCACTGTTTCGCTACTGTTCGAGGGCGCTCGGCGCGTACGCGGGCCGCCGATCCTCGACGTCGAGGGCTTCGAAGAGGTCGTACTCGGTGCCGGTCAGGATGTAGAGCACATCTTCCAGGGGCGCGAGCACCTCGGGAACGAGTTTGACGACGATGTAGGTGATCCCGAGGAGGGCGACGATCGACAGCGACTGGGCGATGTAATTGTGGGAGACGAGAAACGAGACGCGGTCGGGTTCGGCGCCCATGTAGGTCGTCAGCAACGAGACCAGCGGCTCCTGCTGGAACCAGCCCCACGGCGAGGCCAGGCCGATGAAGATGTTTCGTCCGAGATTCAAGATCCAGATGACGCCGATCGCCACGGCGAACGCCGAGACCTTGCGCTTTAGCGGTGCCGTCACCGACGCGATCAGCCCGCCAAAGATTGCCATGCTCCCGATTCCGGTACAGGAGAGGACGATGTAGGTCGTCCGGCCGGTCACCGTCTCGGACGGATCGAAGGCGAACTTGCTCTGGTAGCCGTTTGCCCCTTCAATGAGTCCGGGACTGTGCCCGAGCAGTTCCATCCCGTAGTGGGTCTGGGCCGCCGTCGTCTCGATCAGCCATGTCCGAACGACCGGTATCGTCTCGGCCGGCAGGTAGATCAGGCCCATAAAGGCGACCGCCTTCGAGAGCAAGAGCAACGACGTGCGACCGCCGTAGAGGAGGTACGCGGTGTACGCGGACAGCGGTAACGCCGCGAGCGCGAGGAGCGTCTTGATCGGACTCTGGGCGTCCGCGAAGTAGTACGGCACCATCGTCAGCCAGAAGACGCCGAATACCAGCCAGGCGGCTCCGGCCAGAATGCGCGCCGAATCGACGTTCCCGAACCACTGCAGGAGGGCCGCAAACATGAACGCGCCGATCGCGATCCACGCGAGCGCGTCCGTCAGCGGCGAGTTCAGGATCGCCGAGAGGGAGGCGGGTGAGCGTGCGGCGGCGTCGCCTGCGAACTCGAGGCCGGCGGCCGGCACTGCATCGGCCGCGGCTGAAGCGAGCGGCATAGTCAGGCTAATCCGAAGGACTCTCTCGCTATCAACTTGACGCCTTGGCCGTCTCGTGTCAAGGTGGTAATAGCACGACGACAGGGGCGAGGCGACACGGCGGTCGTCGTCTGGCGTCCGACGTATCGAAGCCGTTTTCCCCGGTGCACCGTTTTGAGACAGTATGAACGGCGGTAGCGACATGACCCTGGCGTTCGAACTCGAGGCGTTGAAGGAGTTCGCATCGCCGGAGAGTGTGTTCGAGGACGCCCGCGGCTGGACCGAGTACATCGGCGTCGTCTCCGAGAAGCCGACGTACGTCGTGACGAACTTCACCCGAAAGAATCGCATTCGGCAGGACTTCTTCTCGGGCCCGCGCGGCAAGGAGGAGAGTCTCGCAGGTGTCAAAGACCAGTTCGACACCGAGCGCTACGTCTACGTCGGCGTCGACGACGCGGACGAACAACTCGCAGAGGCTGTCGAGTGGGAGTACCTCTCCGTCGACGATGCCGCGGAGGCGGCCGACTGGGTGCTGGCGACGAGCGCCGAGGAGGAGATGGACGACTCGGAACCGGTGCGAGACGACTGGCCGTAACGCGTCGTTCATTTTCGCCGAGTTCCGTCCCGAGTTCACGAGCAGCGAAGTCGTCGCGCTTATGGCCGGCCCGGCCCAACGATAGCTGATGGCAACACCCCGCGTGCCGGGTCCCGAGGACGAACGGCAACTCGAGTTACCCTGCGGTGCGACGATCGATCCGCACGATATCGATCTCGGGATGCGCGAGTTCACCTGTCCGTCCTGCGGGGAGTCCCACGCGGTCGTCACCGACGTGCATCCGCCGTCTCGCTTTTTCCCGGAATCGCTCGTGACGATTCTCCAGGAGACGATCGATACCGAGGACGACTTCGGCGACTTCGGCACGCCCCACCTCATGGGCGTCGTGATGGAGGAGTTTCCGGAACGGGTCGTCACGCACGACGCGAGCGACGACGGGGCGGTCGGCTATTCGATGGTCTGGGTCACCGACTTCGATTCCCGACGGCTGCACGAGATCGTCGTTGAACTCGTCGTGGAGTTGATGGAGCACGCGATCAGTCACGCGGAGGACGATACGGCGGTGAGCGAGTTCGAGTCGCAGATGCTCGAGTTCGACGTCTCGGAATTCGTCGAGCAGTACCGCCAGCAGCGGGACTTCGAGAGTGAACACGACCGGCCAGTTTGACGGGGACAGCCCCGGTGACGGGTGTTCCGTGGCCACTTCCGTCGATTCATTTTTCAAGTGTTTCGAGTTCCCGTCGGATAGGGGTTCGTTCGAAGTACTGCAGTTCGATGACGATCACGAGGACGGTGAGCAGGAGGACGACGACGAACGTTCCGAATTCGGTCGTTGCCAGGTGCCAGCCGAGTGCGACGATGGCTCCACCGGAACCGAGGGTGCCGATTGCGGGGACGAGGGCCGAGTGCACGGCGGACGAGCGTTCGGTGTAGGCGAGGAAACTCACCAGTCCGAAGAGCGTGATAAACGTGAGCGAGGCGAAGGAACTGATGGCGTTGAGGCTTCCGAACGAGGCTAGAACGGCCGTTAGCGCGCCGAGGACGATAAGTTCACGAATCGGTTCGCGCCCGCGGCTTTCGAGTTGAGTCGGGAGGAGCGAATCCGTCGCTAACTGTCGCATGAGTCGAGACGTGCTAAACAACGTCGCGTTGAGCGCGCTGGCCGTCGAAAACAGCGCGGCGATCGAGATAAGTCCGAATCCGACGGATCCGAAAAACGGATTGGCAGCAACCGCGAGCGCGGTCTCCGGGTTTTTCTGGATTGTCGACGGGCTGAGGAGGCTTGTCGTGACGAGGGCGACAAGGACATACAGTAGTGTAACACCGGCGATTGAGGTGTAGATGGCTTTCGGGACCGTTTCGCGCGGGTTTCGAACGCTGTTTTGATCGAATAACAGCAGTTCCCAGCCTTCGAACGCGACGAACGAGATGGCGGCGGCGACGATCGGCCCGGTGCCGAGCGACGAAATTCCGGATTCGAGTTCACCGTGCGTGAACCCGTAGTACAGGCCGCCGCCGCAGAACGCGAGTAAAATCAGTACCTTGAGTCCAACGAGCGATTCTTCGGTTCGGCCGGACGCGTGCGATCCCAGCGCGTTGATGCCGATGAAGATCACGATGACGGCCGCCGAAATCACCGGTTGCAGTGGGAGTCCAGCCGCGGTACTGACGCCGAGAATAGCAGCGAAATAGCTCCCGAACGCGTAGGCGTACAGCCCCATCGTTCCGATGTATCCGATGACGAACGTCCAGCCGGCCATTCCGGCGAGGTTCGTACTGCCGGTGAATCGTTCGATGATCGTAATCGGGCTGCCGGGGTTTGCTAGCCGTTCGTTGAGTGTGACGAATGAATAGCCAGCACACACGGCGATCAGCCCCGAGACGACGAACGCCATCCACGCGGACGGCCCGGCTTCGGCGGCGACGACGCCGAGCACGGCGAAGATCCCGCCACCGACCATCCCGCCGACGGCCATCGCTACCGATTCGACGCCTCCGATTTTAGCAGGCATACCCGTCGTGTCTACGAACGCCAGCATAGGGATTCGCAGCCCCATCCAATGGAGACCGTTTCTTACGGCAGAGACTCCGCTCGAACGGAGAATACAACCTGCGATAGTGAACTGGTGGTGGTACTCGCGCTAGAGCCCGACGTTCAGCGCGTAGGGCCAGTGAACGGTGCTGACGGCGAGAAAGAGCAGGGCGGCCCCCGTGCCGTAGACGTTCTTGAGGAAACTCGTGAACTCGTCCTGGGCGTCCGCGCCGTCGGCGTTCCAGAAGTCGTGCATCGTCGCGGCCGAGACGAGCAAGAAGAGCGCGAGTCCGGCAGCTCCGAGCGCCGGGAAGACGCCCACGATGAGCGAGAGCCCGCCAAGGACGAGCAATCCGCCGCTGAGCAGCACCGAGGCCGTGGGTGCCGGGATGCCCTTGAACTCCGCGTAGCCGGCCATCTCCTCGATGTCCAGGAAGTGGTTTAGCCCCATAAACGCGAGGACGCCGCCGAAGAGCAGCCGCGAAACCAGAAAGAGGAGATCGGTTCCGGTCGCGTCGAACATCAGGCGAGCACCTCGCGTTCGGACTCGTCGGTTCTGATTGGATTCGTACGAGTCGCGTCGATACCGATTGCTGATTGCATTGCGTTACCTGGTACGAACTCGAACCTATATATCGATTCTTGGACATCAGTACCACCGGCTAACAGGCATGTTACCTCGCGATTCGAGCGGGTGGTCGGGTAAACGGCTCGAGCGGTGGGGAATTCGTTCGCGTTCGCACCGGTACGAAATTCGAAAACTGATTTCGAGAATCGTACTGTATCGTGGGGCTTATTACGATGTGCGAACTCCGAACGGACAAGACCAATGAGCACGGACAATGATACAGCAGGGGACGGACGCACGATCCTCCTCATCGGGAGCGGCCCGATCCAGATCGGGCAGGCCGCCGAGTTCGACTATTCGGGAGCCCAGGCCTGCCGGGCGCTTCAGGAGGAAGGTGCCCGCGTCGTCCTCGTGAACTCGAATCCGGCGACGATCATGACGGACCCGGAGATGGCGGACGAGGTGTACATCGAGCCGATTACGACCGACGCCATCGCCGAGATCATCCGGAAGGAGAATCCGGACGGCGTCATCGCCGGACTCGGCGGCCAGACTGGGCTGAACGTCACCGCCGAACTCGCCGAAGAGGGCGTCCTCGAGGAGTTCGACGTGGATATCATGGGCACGCCCCTGGAGACGATCTACGCGACGGAAGACCGCGACCTTTTCCGCCAGCGCATGGAGAAGATCGGCCAGCCGGTCCCCGCCTCGACGACCATCTCGCTCGACGAGGGCGAGGAGGTCACGGAGATGACTGAGGAGGACCTGAAAGACCGCGTGCAGGCCGCCGTCGACGAGGTCGGCGGGCTCCCGGTCATCGCCCGGACGACCTACACGCTGGGCGGCTCCGGATCGGGTGTCGTCCACGAGATGGACGAACTCCTCCGCCGCGTCCGGAAGGGACTGCGCCTCTCCCGGAACAGCGAGGTCCTGATCACCGAGTCCATCGCCGGCTGGGTCGAGTACGAGTACGAAGTCATGCGCGACGCCGACGACTCCTGTATCATCATCTGCAACATGGAGAACATCGACCCGATGGGCATCCACACCGGGGAGTCGACGGTCGTCACGCCCTCCCAGATTGTCCCCGACGAGGGCCACCAGGAGATGCGCACCGCGGCACTCGACGTGATCCGCGAACTCGGCATTCAGGGCGGCTGTAACATCCAGTTCGCCTGGCACGACGACGGCACACCCGGCGGCGAATACCGCGTCGTCGAAGTGAACCCGCGCGTCTCTCGCTCCTCCGCGCTGGCCTCGAAGGCGACGGGGTACCCGATCGCCCGCGTGACCGCGAAAGTCGCCCTCGGCAAGCGCCTCCACGAGATCGAAAACGAGATCACGGGCGAGACGACCGCCGCCTTCGAGCCCGCGATCGACTACGTGGTTACAAAAGTTCCGAGGTGGCCCAAGGACAAGTTCGACGACGTCGACTTCGAGCTGACGACGGCGATGAAATCGACCGGCGAGGCGATGGCCATCGGCCGCTCCTTCGAGGAGAGCCTGTTAAAGGCGCTTCGCTCCACGGAATACGAGCCCGACGTCGACTGGGCCGAGGTCAGCGACGACGAACTCGAGGAGCACTACCTCGAACGGCCGTCCCCCGACCGTCCGTACGCCATGTTCGAGGCCTTCGAACGCGGCTACACCCTCGAGGAGGTCGTCGACCTGACCGGCATCTTCGAGTGGTACACCGAGCGCTACAAGAACATCGCCGACTCGACGCTCGCCGCACAGGAGGGCGACTTCACCGAGGCCGCCATCGCCGGCCACACCAACACGTCGATCGCCGCTACCGCCGGTTCGGACGTTGGAACCGTCGAGCAGGAAGTCCCCGGCCGCACGTACAAACAGGTCGACACCTGCGCCGGCGAGTTCGAAGCCGAAACCCCCTACTACTACTCCGCGCGCAAGAACGAGTTCGAAACCGGCCCCTACGAAGGGATGGCCGCCGCGGGTGAACTCGAGGTCGACCCCGACGTCGAGAGCGTGATCGTCGTCGGCGGCGGCCCGATCCGCATCGGGCAGGGCGTCGAGTTCGACTACTGCTCGGTCCACGCGGTCCGCGCGCTCAGGGAGCTGGGGATCGACGCGCACGTGGTGAACAACAACCCCGAAACCGTCTCGACCGACTACGACACCTCCGACGGGCTGTTCTTCGAACCGATCACGGCCGAGGAGGTCGCGGACGTCGCCGAGGCGACCGGTGCCGACGGCGTGATGGTCCAGTTCGGCGGCCAGACCTCCGTCAACATCGGCGAACCGCTCGAGGACGAACTCGCCCGCCGCGGACTGGACTGCGAGGTCATGGGCACCTCCGTCGAGGCCATGGACTTAGCGGAGGACCGCGACCGCTTTAACGCCCTGATGGACGAACTCGAAATCGCCCAGCCCGAGGGCGGCACCGCCTTCTCGAAGGACGAAGCGCTCGATCTGGCCCACGACATCGGCTACCCCGTCCTCGTGCGCCCGTCCTACGTCCTCGGCGGTCGCGCGATGGACGTCGTCTACGACGACGCCGAACTCGAAACCTACATCGAGGAGGCCGTCCGCGTCAGCCCGGAGAAACCGATCCTGATCGACGACTTCCTCGAAGACGCGATCGAACTCGACGTGGACGCGGTCTCGGACGGCCGCTCGGTGCTGATCGGTGGCATCATGGAACACGTCGAGAGCGCCGGCGTCCACTCCGGCGACTCGGCCTGTATGATCCCGCCGCGCTCGCTCGACGACGACACCCTCGCCCGCGTCCGCGAGGTCACGGAAGACATCGCCGAGGCGCTGCAGACGCGCGGCCTGTTGAACGTCCAGCTCGCCGTCCGCGACGGCGAGGTGTACGTGCTCGAAGCGAACCCGCGCTCCTCGCGGACCGTCCCGTTCGTCTCCAAGGCGACCGGCGTCCCGATCGCCAAACTCGCCGCGAAGGTCATGGCCGGCGAGACGCTCTCGAGCCTCGACGCGACGGAGCAGGTGCCGGAACACACCTCGATCAAGGAAGTCGTTCTGCCGTTCGACCGCCTGCCGGGCTCGGACCCGCGTCTCGGCCCGGAGATGAAATCGACCGGCGAGGTCATGGGTACCGCAAGCGAGTTCGGCACGGCCTACTGGAAAGCCCAACAGGCGGCCCACAACGATGTCAACGAGGGTACCGCCGTCGTCGACCTCGACGTTGCGGGCTTCGAAAACCACTTCGACGTGGCCGAGTTCGACGACGTGACACAGGCGATCCGCGAGGGCGCGGTCGACTTCGTCGTCAGCCGCGACCGCGACACCCTCGAGATGGCCGTCGAGGAGGAAGTGCCGTACCTCTCGACGGAAGCGAGCGCCGAGGCCTACGTCGAAGGACTCGAAAGCTTCGCGGGTGAACTCGAGGTTGCGTCCGTGACCGACCGTCCGAAGGAAACGGCCCGGTGGGGCGTGTCGGAGTAAGTCGTCGCCCCTCGTTGTGGTCGCACCGTCGGTCCGTGCGACGCCATCGCCAGCGATGATCCGATCCGTCAGATCGGATCCAATTACGGCGTCAGCGTCGTCGACACCGACGGAGACGGAGCGATCGGTGGCGAACTGATTGTGTTCCTCGCCGCGCGCTGCTCGCGGCGTTCGGTGTGGAAATGTATACTATCTCACATTCTTTTCCCCGTTCAGCCGCTACCCCGGGTCGCGACCCATGTCCGAACAGACCAGACGCGACGTCCTTCAGTTCGCGACCGCATCGGCAGCAACCGGCGTTCTCGCGCTCGGATCGGCGGCCGCCCAAACGACCGAAACCGAGTGGCAACAGGCTGAGTCGCCGACCGGAAAGGCGCTCAACGACGCCGTCGATACCGCCGCGGGGCCGTTCGCAGTCGGTGCCGACGGTAACGTCCTCGCCCGGCGGGAAGACGGCTGGCAGACGGTCGTCGCGTACGGCCCGCAGGCCCGGAGTCGTCGCCTGACCGGCGTCGACGCCACCGACGACGGGCGGGCGGTCTGGTTCGTCGGCGGGAGCGGCGTCATCGGCGAGTACGACGTCGAGACGCAGACCCTGACGAATTACTCCGCGCCGAACGGGAAGACGAGCACGTGGGAAGACTGCACCGTACGGGGAACGGCCGGCGAGAACGAGCGCCTCTACTTCGTCAACGGATCCGGCGAGTTGCTCGTCGGCGTCCGCCAAGACAGCGGCGCGATCGAGTATGCGGAGGTGAGCAAACCCGGCGGCGGCTCGACGATCCCTGCTATCGACTGTCATTCCCGGGACGCGGGGCACGTCTGCAGCACGAGCCAGTTCGTCGCGGAGACGGTCGACGGCGGGGAGACGTGGGAGCAGATCGGTATCGACTTCGCGGGCGGCGCGTTCTTCGATCTCGCGAGCCAGGGCGAGCAAGACGTGAACGTCGCCGCCGGCTCCGGGATCGTCTACCGCTACGATGGTTTCCGCTGGACGCCCCACGTCGTCGACGACGCCCGACGGGCCGTCCGCGCGATCGACCGCGACGGAGCCGACGGCCTCGCGGCCGGCGACGGCGGCGCGCTGTACGAACGACAATCTGCCGGCCAGTGGCGACAGTACGAAACCGAACTCGAGTCCAAACTGGAGGGCGTCGCGACGGGATCGTCGTACGACGTCGCGGTCGGCGACGGCGGGACGATCCTCGAGCGGGCCGTCGACTCCGGTGACTCCGACGACTCCGACAGCGACAGGAACGAAACGAATTCGACGGCGGTCGACACTACAGCCCTCGCACTGGACGTGCCCGACGCGGAACCGCTGACAGTCGAGCGCTACGTCGAAGGGGAGTGGATCACGCCGGCGTAGCGGACCCTTTCGTCCGGCTCACTCGAGCACGTACCAGTCGAACCGCTCGACCGCGTACCGATAGGCGACCGGCGGTGCGACGACGCCGATCGCGACCACTATCCACGCCATCAGCGTGACCTGACTCGCCGTCAGCCCGACTTCGACCTGCGGGAGCAGTGTAACCATCGCCGTTGCGATCTGAGCCACCAGCGTCGCGCCGTCGGTATAGAGCACGACGGCGGCCCCAATCGGGAAGATAATTCCGGCGGTATAAACGACGAACGACATCTTGCTCGGCATGACGGCCTCGCGGTTGCCGGTGATCGCAACGCTTCCGAAGCGCGGGAACGCCGACCCGACACCGACGGCCAGCGCCGGCGAGGCGAGCGCGCCGAGAACCGTCCCCGCGAGCAAAACCGCGGTCGACTCGAGCGAGATCGGACTCGCGAGTCCCGCCGCCAGCGCCACGAGCACGCCGAGTGGCACGCCGACGAGCGAACTCGCGATCATCCGGCTGCGAATCATCGTCGTCCCACTGACCGGCGAGGACAACACCGCCGGCAGCGTCTGGCCGAGGTCTCCGAGCGGGTTCAGCGAGAACAACACACCGGTTCCCCAGATGACGTACAGACAGAGCATGACGGCGATGTACGACGGCACCGTGCCCGTCTGAATGATCTCCTGCGCGAAAAAGAGCGACCCGAACAGCGGATAGGCGGCGTACATGAGCCGAATCGGAGCGCGCTTCGTCCGCCGGATCGTCGTCAGCGTCAGCGTTCGAAGCTGTTTCGAGAGACCGTATTCTAAAACTCCGTCGAGGCGACTCTCGGACTCCGGTGTCGCCTCCATGTCGTCTTCAACCCGCGCCGGATCGGCGTACCAGTGAACTCGTGCGGAGACGACGCCGACACCGATTGCGAGCGGAATCAGGACGGCCGAGCCGACGAGTGCGCCGACGATCGCACCCATCGAGGGGGCGACGTTCGGAACGCCGAGGAGGAACAGGTGTCCGAACCAGCCGAGCGGGCCATCGCCGAGAAGGTCAAACAGCATTTCGGCGAGAATGTCGAACCAGCCGAGCGATATCGAGCCGAAGTACGCGACTGCAAGAACGATGATGAGCGGCGTGCGATACCGGGCGATCGGTTCGTAGACGGTCAGCAGGTGTCGAACCCAGGTTCCGATAACGAACCCGACGGGGACCGCGGTGACGAGCAACAAAAGGGCGACAGCCGGAATCGCAAGCGCCGGCAGGATCGTTCCAGCACCGCTCGCGAACGCCGCTGAAAAGACCACAACCGGTGGAACGAGCCAGATCGCAAACAGTAGTATCTCCGCACAGACGATGCCGATGACGGTCGATCGGAGCGGTGCCGAGAGCAGGAGCACCGCCGGCTGATCGATATCGGCTGCGGCGGTGACCGTCCTGATCGCCGCCATGAATATCAGAAAGATCCACGCGAGCGCGACGACACCCGTCACGATAGTAGTCGCCATCGCGTTGTCGACGGTTCCGGTTGCGATTTCCTCGCCGAACGTCGGCAGGAACAACACGCCGAGTGCCGTCATCGGCCCCAGCGCGAGGAGGGCGACAATCGCCATCATGAGGAGTTTCGTCCGGTTACCGACGACAGTTCGAACGGTTCGACGGACCTCCGTTCGAGCGACGAGAGTCGCACGCGAGTTCATCGAGGACCACCTATTGGAAGCTGAACCGGGACGTGGAAGGGCGAGAGAACGGGCGGATCACGGACCATACGGTCACTTCAACGATGGCGGTGATAAACAATTTGAATCGTTGTCATTCCCGGCCGTCAACGCGGAATGTCATGAATTTAACTCTCTGGAGAGAAAACGGGACGTATGGCCCCCGAGTTCGACACAGCGTCTCCGACCCCGAAAACGGCTCCCGCGATCGCCACCGACGGGCTTACGAAACACTACGGAGAGACGAGTGCCGTCTCCGATCTGACGTTCGAGGTCCCGCGCGGAACGGTCTACGGCTTCCTCGGGCCGAACGGCGCGGGCAAGACGACGACGATGCGGATGCTGACGACGCTGACGAAGCCGACGTCGGGCTCGGCACGCGTCGCCGGCCACCCGATCACCGACCGCGAGGCCGTCACGCCCCACATCGGCTACCTTCCCGAAGAGCCGCCGATCTACGACGAACTCACCGGTCGCGAGCAACTCGAGTACGCCGCCGGCTTGCGCGACCTCCCCGAAGCGGAATCGACGGAGCGTATCGAGTCCCTGCTCGCTCGCTTCGATCTCACAGCCGACGCCGACAAACGGATCTCGGACTACTCGAAGGGGATGCGCCAGAAGGTCGGCGTCATCCAGGCCGTCCTCCACGAACCCGCCGTCGCCTTCCTCGACGAACCGACCAGCGGTCTCGACCCCCGCGCCGCTCGGACGATGCGCGAGACGATCGCCGAACTAGCTGACCAGCAGATGACCATCTTCCTCTCGACGCACATCCTCTCCGTCGTCGACGACCTCGCCGACCGCGTCGGCGTCCTCCACGGCGGTGAACTCGTCGCCGAAGACGACCCCGAGACGCTGAAATCCCGCGCCGAAACAGGCGAGACTCGCAGTCTCGAGGATGCGTTCCTCGAAGTCACGAAGGAATCGTCAGACGAACGACGCGAAGCTGGTGCGAGCGTCGAGCCGTCGTTCGAGTAAGCCGGCCGACAGTCGACGCCACCACTCACCGGTACAATGACGCGTTCATCCCTCCGTCCGTCGCCGTCTACGCTCGCCCTCGCCGCGCTGGGTGGGGCCGCCAACGTCGCTGCCGTTCTCGCGCTGTTCGCCCGTGCGGACTATCCGGCGCTCGAATCGCCGCCCGAACTCGCCGTCCTCGCGGCGACCGGATTCGCGCTCGGCTTCGTCTCGCTCTTCATCTCGGCACACACCCGCCTGCTGACGCCCGCGGTCGGCTTCGTCGCCGTCCTCCTCGGCACCGTCTACACTGAACTCACCACGCCGATGCCCGAGTGGGGCGAACTGGGCGGCTACGTCGTCGTCGAGGGACCGACTCACGTCTGGAGCTACGCGAACTCGTGGTACATCTGGCTCTCCTTGCTACTGATCGCCGGACTGGTCGAGTTCGGCGTTCGGCGCGGCTACGGACTCGGCGACCGGCGGCTCCGAAATCTCCCGTCGATGCCGCTCTCGCGCACCGCAATACTGGGGATGGTCACGGTGGGTGCCGGATTCCTTGGCGTTGGGACGACGCGACTCGTGCTCCGAGCGGGGATCAACCCGCGGGTAGCAGCAGCGGTCGTCTTTGTCGGTGCAACCGCCGTCGCTGCCGTTCCGCTCGCAGCGTTGTTGACGCGGGGACTGTTAGTGCCGACCGTCCTGTTCGCGCTGTTGGTGCCGTACTTTCTGACGATCGAGGTGTTCACCGCGACTGACAGCCCCGTTCACATTCTGTTGTTCGGCCCCTACGCAATTGGTCTCCTCATCGGTGCGGCGTTCGAAAACTGGCTCCGGTCGCGGCTGCGCGGCTGGAACGGTGGCCGATTCGCCGATCATCAGTCTGCGTGAGGGGGGTGAGGAGGGGCGAAGGGGCGACCCGAAACCCGAGTCCGACACCCTAAAGCGGGCTGACTCTGTGGTTCGGATATGGAGTATCACGAGGCGGCGGACGTTCTCTTTGGCTTGCGGCGCTTTCGACCCAAGCCGGGGACGGCGTCGACGGCACAGCTGCTCGCCCACCTCGAGGACCCACACGACGGGGTCGCGTTCGTGCAGGTCGCCGGCTCGAACGGAAAGGGAAGTACGGCGCGAATGGTCGAGCGGACGCTCCGCGAGGCCGGGCTCTCGGTCGGACTCTACACCTCCCCACACCTCGAGGACCTCCGCGAGCGCGTGCAGGTCGACGGACGGAAGATGCCCCGATCTGCGGTTTGTGCGTACGTCGAGACGATTCACGACTATCTAACCGAGCGGGCTGCGGCCGGCGAATCGCCGACGTTCTTCGAGGCGATGACGGCCATGGCGCTGTGGCAGTTCGGCCGCGAGGACGTCGACGTGGCCGTGCTCGAAGTCGGTATCGGCGGGCGCTACGACGCCACCAGTGTCGTCGATCCTATCGCGAGCGCGGTGACGAGCGTGACGCTGGAACACACCGGTATCCTGGGCGAGACCGAGGCCGAGATCGCGCGCGACAAGGCCCACGTCGCCCCCGAGGACGAGCACACGCCGCTGGTCACCGGCGTTTCGGGACCGACGCTCGATGCGATTCGCGACGTTGCAGGCGAGGTCGTTACAGTCGGATCGAGGGGTGTGGCCACGGGAACTAGCGCCGATCAGGATTCGAGCGACGAAAGCGACGCGAGCGACGAAAGCGATGAGAGAGACGAACACAACGAGAGCGACGGGCAGGACGCAGACGACGGCGCGCCAGCGGAGACCGAACCGAAAGCGTCCGAGGACGGAGACGCTGACTCCACTTCGGTGGCTCCCGATATCCGCGTCTCCTACGACGGCCGTGCGAACCACACCGAAGCCGCCATCTCGATCGACGCCGACGACTGGGGCGTCTCAACCCAAATTCCGCTTCTGGGTCCCCACCAGGCCGAAAACGCCGGTATCGCCGCAACCCTCGCTCGGCAGGTTACCGAGATCTCCGACGCTGAACTCGCCCGCGGGCTTCGGAACGCCCACTGGCCGGGCCGGTTCGAGGTCATGGATACCGACCCGCTCGTCGTCCTCGACGGCGCGCACAACCCCGGAGCCTGCGAGCAGCTCGCGGCGACGCTCGACACCTACGAGTTCAGCGAGTTGCACCTCGTTTTCGGGGCGATGCACGACAAGGATCACCGCGAGATGGCCGCGGCGTTGCCGACGCCGGCGTCGGTGGTCACGACGGAGCCGGGTCTCGATCGGGCGGAGGACCGCGACGTGCTCGCGACGGTGTTCGAGGACGCCGGGGCGTCGGCCGTCGAAACGACCCGGAGCGTTCAGGACGGCCTCTCGATGGCGCTCGAGCGGGCGGGTGCGGACGACTGCGTGCTCGTCGCCGGGTCGCTGTTCGCGGTCGCGGAGGCGCGTTCGCGCTGGACGACGACCGGCGTGACGAAGCGTATCCGCGACCGGGCGGACGCCCGAGATGCGCTCGAATCGGCACAGGTCGCTCCGGGCGATGTCGACCGGTTCGACGAGCAGGCCGTCCATCGCGTCGTCAGGACGAATCTCCAGGCTCGACAGGCGAATCGTCTCCGGGAGGAGTTGGTGCGCCTCGACGGCGAATGCGTCCTGTCGGGAACCGATCGCCAGCACGACGAGCGCGTCGATGCCGTGCTGATGGGCACGCTCGAGCAGTTCGAACGGCTCGTCGAGACGCTCGCGTCGACGGGGGCAGATACGGACGGAAACGGACTCGACACCGTCGCTCGCGAACTCGCAGACACACTCGAACTCGCCTCGGTCCCCAGCGATGACGCGGATGCAGATGTCGCTGTAGATGGAGAGACGGAGGCGGTCGCGGACGCAAACGCGGCGACGAAGTCAGCTCCCGTGACCCGGCCCTGGACCGGCGACCGCACCGCAGTCATGGGCATCCTGAACGTCACGCCCGACAGCTTCCACGACGGTGGCGAGTTCAACGCGCTGGCTGATGCCGTCGAGCGCGCAGAGGCGATGGTCGAGGCCGACGTGGACGTGATCGACATCGGCGGCGAGTCGACGCGTCCCGGTGCCGATCCCGTCCCGGCCGACGAGGAGATCGATCGGGTAGTGCCCGTCGTCGAACGGCTCGCCGAACTCGACGTCGAACTCTCGGTTGACACCAGAAAGGCCGCGGTGGCGGACGCCGCGCTCGAGGCCGGCGCGGACATCATCAACGACGTATCGGGGCTCGAAGATCCGGAGATGCGGTTCGTCGCGGCCGACCACGATGCGGGGCTGATCGTGATGCACAGCATCGACGCACCGGTCGTGCCGGGCCGCGAGGTGACCTACGACGACGTCGTCGAAGACGTGATCGACCAGCTCGCAGAGCGCGTGTTGCTCGCGGAGAAGGCGGGCGTCGACCGCGACCGCATCGTCGTCGACCCGGGTATCGGCTTCGGCAAGTCCGCGGCCGAGAGTTTCGAGCTGCTAGACCGGATCGACGAGTTCAGCGCGCTCGGGTGTCCGGTGTTGGTCGGTCACTCTCACAAGTCGATGTTTGCGCACGTCGGACGGGATGCGGGCGAGCGGGGCGAGGCGACGGTCGCGGCGAGTGCGCTGGCGGCGGATCGGGGTGCGGATCTCGTTCGGGTCCACGACGTGCCGGAGAACGTCGCCGCGGTGCGGACGGCGCTTGCGACGCGCGATCCGGAGCGGTTCGAGTGGTGAGTCGCCGGTCGGGATCGGATTTCGATGGACCGGATCGGTTTCGGTAGTCAGTTGCCGGTCTAACTTTCAACCGTCAGGAGCGCATAGCACCGACGAGCCCGATCGCTTACACTCGGTGCTCGGTGTCTTTCGATGACAGGAGAGCATCCGTCAGATCACGGCGACGGTGAAGAGCAACGCGACGAGTACGGCTCCGGTACGGTGTTTCCGACGGGGCCGAACGCGGATTCGGTTTCCGTTTCCGTTTCCAGTTCCGTTTCCGCCCCCGGAACGCTGCCAGTCGTCGGCGGTGCGATTCTGGCCCTCTCCGGGCTTCGATCGCTGCTTCGCGGGCAGCTCCGCTCGCTTCCGATCGGCGCTGCCGGCCTGGGCCTGCTGGGCTACGGGCTACGAAAGCGCCGTGAAGAGGGAAGCGCTCAGACTGCACTCGCGTCGTTCGGTGAGACGACCGAGGAGTCGACCCCCAGTGACGAGACCGCGAACGAGGACGCGTCGTCCGGAATCGAGTTCGTCGACGACGAGGAGGAGGCGGCATCGCCGACGGGTTCGAAGCCTGAACTCGACTCCGACGAGCACGATCCGCGACGGAACACCGACGATGACGACCACCTCGAGATCGACGTCTCCGAGTCGGCGACGAGAGACGAGGTCTCGGAGGCGACTGGCCCCGATCCCGAACAGGCCGAGCCCGTCCAGACCGAAGCCACCGAACCGGAGCGGACGCCGGGCGGCGATTCGGGGTCGGGCGACGAAGAAGCGTCGGATACAGCGGTGGAATCCGGTGACGAGGATGGGGCAGCCGAAGACGAGGGTGAGGGCTCATCCGACGTGACCGACGACGAAGCGGAGTCCGACACCGACGACGCCGACGCCGATACCTGAGGGCGGGCGCTATTTCTCCCGTCCGCTCTCGCTGACAGTCACCCAAAGGCGGGAAAATTCTCATTTCACCGTCAGTTGTAGCTCCGAGGAACCGTCGCCACGTCGGCGACCGATCCAGTATGAGCGACCAATCACAGCGCACCCGCGCGGAGATCGATCCCGAGTACGACCACCGCCGCGAGGATGGCGTCGACGAGTCCGAACTCGAATCGCTGCTGGCTGGGTACACCGTCGGGCGGGACGACCACGAGAATGCGCCCGCGTTCGTCATCCGACCCGACGACGTGCAAGCGGTATTGACCCTCCTTCGGGACGAGGCGGGGTTCGATCACCTCTCGTGTATCACGGGCCAGGAGTACGAGGATCGCTACGAGTCGCTCTTACACGTGACGAAGTACGACCGGCGGACCCACGAGGTGACGCTCGTCGTGCAACTCCCGACGGACGCGCCCGTCTCTCAAACAGCCGAGCCGGTCTTTCGGACCGCTGACTGGCACGAACGGGAAATATTCGATCTCGTCGGCATCGAGTACGAGGGCCATCCAGACCCGCGACGAATCCTCCTCCCCGACTCCTGGCAGGGCCACCCGCTGTCGCGGGAGTACGACCAGACCAAACCGCAAGTCGTCAAATACGCCGAACACGCGAATCCGCTCCAGCCCGACCGCAAAACCGAGACGGATACGATGGTCCTGAACATCGGGCCGCACCATCCGGCGACCCACGGCGTGTTGCACCTCAAGGCGACCCTCGACGGCGAAACGGTCGTCGATGTCGATCCGGACGTCGGCTACCTCCACCGCTGTGAGGAGCAGATGTGCGAACAGGGGACCTATCGTTACCAGATTATCCCCTACTCGAACCGGTGGGATTACACGGCGAACCTGCCGAACGAGTGGGCGGTCGCCCGCGTTATCGAGGACGTGGCCGATATCGAGGTCCCGACGTACGCACAGCTCCTTCGCACGATGGCGACCGAGTTCGGCCGGATGCTCGGACACTTCCTCGCGCTCGGCACCTTTGCACTCGACGTGTACGGCGAGTTCACGGCGATCTTCCAGTACGCGTTCCGCGACCGCGAGGTCGTTCAGGATATCTTAGAGGACCTGACCGGCCAGCGGATGATGTTCTACTTTTTCCGATTGGGTGGCGTCGCCTGGGACTTGCCGGAGCCTCGCGACGAGTTCATCGACAAGTGCCGAGCGTTCCTCGACGAGTTGCCGGCGAAGATGGACGAGTATCACGCGCTCATCAGCGGCAACGAAATCTTCCAGATTCGGACGGTCAACACGGGAGTTCTTGAGCCCGATGTCGCGAAGTCCTATGGCTGTACGGGGCCGGTCGCCCGCGCGTCCGGCATCGACTACGATTTGCGGCGGGACGATCCGTACGGCTACTACGAACGCCTGGACTGGGACGTGGTCACGGCGGACGGGTGCGACAACCACGCGCGGGTGCTCGTCCGTATGCGCGAGGTTGAGGAGTCGGCGAAGATCATCGAGCAGTGTCTCGACCTGATCGAGGACTGGCCGAAAGACGAGCGGACCGTCCAGAGCAACGTCCCGCGAACGCTGAAACCGGACCCGGACATCGAAACGTACCGCGCGGTCGAATCGGCGAAGGGTGAACTCGGTATCTACCTCCGAACGGACGGGTCGAACAAGCCGGCCCGGTTCAAGATTCGGAGCCCGTGCTTTCACAACCTCTCCGCGCTTCCCGAAATGGCCGAGGGGGAGTACGTTCCGGACCTGATCGCCTCGCTCGGCAGTTTGGATATCGTACTCGGAAGCGTCGATCGGTAGCAGTCTGACGCGTCGGGTGATGGATGATCAGCATTCGGCCGCCCGTCCCGTTCTCCGTTTCTGTTCCTGTCCTCGTTCCGCCCTCCGCTCACCCCGTCCCGTTCTTTACCCACATCTCCGCTCTCTGCTCACCTGTCTCGACTCTGTTCCCGTTCCCGCTTTCATCTCCGTCCTCCTCTTCATCTCCGTCCTCCTCTTCGATCCCGTCCAGGTACTCCAGACAGCAGTCCCGATCTGCTGCGATGTGCTCGCTGGCCGTCCCCGCCGCCTCCGACTCGAGCCCGTCGAGTTTTTTCGCCACCTCGGCGATCTGGGCGGGTTTCGGTCCTGGTTCCGTCTGCGTCCTGTGCCCGTCCTGTTCCGCGGACGGCTCCTCGTTGAGCGAGTCGACCCGATTTCTGAACCGTTCGGTCGGCCGCGTCGCTCGCTCGACGCAGGAGCTCGCGGGCTCGATCGAGGAGGTCCGTGCCGTCCTTACTGTTCTCGGCGTCTTCGGCGGGAAGACTTCGTCGTCCGAGCGGGAACCGGACCTAGACCGAGTGAGCACGTGCCAGCGATCGGAGAACCGTCTCGTCGGCACGTTCACGCGTCACAGAAAGATGCAATATAGTCCTGTATCCCTGACGAATCGACAAGCGTTAAGTTCGCGGGTCCGGTGCAACCGAACGAATGTCGCTCGATCGATGGGAGTCTGGTGTCACAGTCGTTCGGTCCCGCTGGACGGGACTCGAACGCGACTGGCAGAGCGTCGTCGTCGCCGCGACGATCATCGTCACGACCGGCCTACTCGAAGTGCAGATCCCCTGGTGACGGATGGCGGTTCACCGGCTCTTTCCGGGGCTCGCCGTCCTCGGTATCGGTGCGTTTTTCGTCCGAGCGCTCGCTCCAGTTATCGGGTTCAACCACCTGCTCCTCGCCATCGCACTCGGATTCGTCCTGACCAACGCGGTCGGCGTTCCGGCCCGTCTCGAGCCGGGCATCGCGACGCACAAACTCTGGCTCGGCGCCGGTATCGTCCTCATGGGCGCGTCCGTTTCCCTTGGTGCGGTCCGTGACGCCGGCTGGCTCGTCCTCCTCGCGATCCTCACCGTGGTCGGCACCACGCTGCTCGTCGTCGAACTCCTCTCGCGGTTCGTCTTCGGGTTGACCGATCGGCTCGGCTCGCTGCTCGCGGCGGGAAGCAGCATCTGCGGCGTCTCGGCCGTCGTCGCCGTCGCCGGTGCGATCCGCGCCCGGGAGGAACAGGTCGCCTACGCCGCGGCGACGGTGCTCCTGTTCGACGCCGTGACGATCGCGATCTACCCAGTGATCGGCGAACTGCTCGGTCTGTCGGGGCGAGTGTTCGGCATCTGGGCCGGAATCAGCATGTTCTCGACGGGGCCCGCCGTCGCCGTCGGCTTCGCCCACTCGGACGTCGCCGGCCAGTGGGCGACGATAACGAAGCTCGCGCGCAACGCGCTGATCGGCGTCGTCGTCCTCGCATACGCCAGTTACTACGCCCGAGAGGCGAATCGCACGGACGGCGGTCGTAGCGCTCCGTCCGCCGGCGTCGCGAACTCGACGGTTCGAACGCTCTGGAGCGAGTTCCCGAAGTTCGTCCTCGGCTTCCTCGCGCTCGCCGTGCTCTCGAGCCTCGGCGCGTTTTCGGCGGCACAGCGGGCCTCGCTCGAAAATGCCTACAACTGGCTGTTCCTGGTCGCGTTCGTCGGCCTCGGGACCGAAATCCGGCTAGACGAATTGCGACAGACCGGCGTGACGCCTGCGTTCGTCGTGCTGCTGGCGCTGCTCGTCGCCAGCACGCTGTCGCTCGCGGTGCTTCTACTGGCGTTCTCGTCGGCGTGAGCGGTCCGCAGCCTTCGAGTCGCCGTACCGCCGCGTCGAAATCGAACGTCTGTCGAAGGTGGAGGAAATATTTTCCTATTCTTTCGCGAACCGCTGGAAGGGCGATCCGTCCGACGATCGGGCGCTAGTGCTCTCGATTTCCGAGCCGATCGATCCCGACCGTCCGGATGAACACCGTCGTCGGGTCGAAGTTTGGCAGTTCCGGCGGCGTCGACCGCTCGCCAGCGAGTAGCCGTGAAATCCTTCGGTCCATATCGCCACCTCGGGTCGGACATCGCGTCGAACGGAATCGATTCGCCCGGGTTCCCGGACCGGAGCGGCGGTATCTTCCGTCATCGAGGGTGCGCGGGAAATACCACGGCTGACCGGATACTACCCAGCTAGCAGGCGACGCGCCGATTCCGCGGCAGCGGCGCTCCGAGCGCGGAACTTACTTGCCGGTGAGGCCCGACAGGCCGGATATATGCCTGAACGAGAGTTCGACGGAGACGAGAGCGGCGGCGAGTTCGAGGGATACGGTGGGCGGTACGTCCCGGAGCCGCTACAGGAGCCGCTCGAGCAACTTGCAAACGCCTACGACGAGGTGGCGGTGACCGACGAGTTCGAGACGGCGTTTCGCGACTATCTCGAGGAGTTCGCGGGGCGACCGACGCCGCTTTACTACGCGAAGAACCTGAGCGAGCGCTACGGCGCGGAACTCTACTTCAAGCGCGAGGATCTGCTCCACGGCGGCGCACACAAGATCAACAACTGTCTCGGGCAGGCACTACTCGCGAAGCGCGCCGGACGGGACCGACTCATCGCCGAAACCGGGGCCGGACAGCACGGCACCGCGACGGCGATGGTCGGCGCGTTGCTCGGCCTCGAGACGGAAATCTACATGGGGAAAAAGGACGCCGAACGCCAGACGATGAACGTCTTCCGGATGCGGCTGCTGGGAGCCGAGGTCAACGAGGTGACCCGCGGCGGGCAGGGGCTCGCGGACGCCGTCGACGCCGCGCTGGAGGACTTCGCCGAAAACGTCGACACCACCCACTACCTCGTGGGCAGCGTCGTCGGTCCGGACCCGTTCCCGCGGATGGTCCGGGACTTCCAGAGCGTCATCGGTACGGAAGCCCGCGAGCAGTTCCGGGAGCGGACCGGCGGCCTCCCCGACGCTGCGGTCGCCTGCGTCGGCGGCGGCTCGAACGCCATCGGACTCTTCCACGCCTTCCGCGACGATCCGGTCGACTTCTACGGTGCCGAAGGCGGCGGCGAGGGGACGAACTCGAGCCGGCACGCGGCCCCGCTCGCGAAGGGGACGGACGACACTATCCACGGTATGAAGACCCGCGTCCTCGACGACGATGTCGAGGTACACTCGGTCTCGGCCGGCCTGGATTATCCCGGCGTCGGCCCCGAACACGCCATGTTCCGCGCCGTCGGCCGCTGTGAGTACACCGGCGTTACGGACGAGGCGGCGCTTGCTGCGTTTCGCGAACTGAGCGAAACGGAAGGGATCATCCCGGCGCTCGAGTCCAGTCACGCCGTCGCCCGCGCGATTGAACTCGCCGAACGCGGCGACCACGAGACGATCCTGGTCAATCTCTCGGGTCGCGGCGACAAGGACATGGAGACCGCCGCGGAAAAATTCGAACTCTGACGACTAGCAGTATTCTCGAATCGCCGAGACGAGTTCACTCGCATCCGACTCATCGAGGCGACGGCGCGACAGTGCCAGAGACACGGAATCGTCTTCGAACCGCGGAACCAGATGGACGTGGGCGTGCTCGACGGTTCCGACCAGCGGCCCGCTCGTGTAGAAGACGCTGAATCCGTCGGGTTCGAGCGCGGCGTCGAGTGCGTCGGTCATCGTCTGTACTGTCTCGAACACCGCAGCCGTTTCCGCCGCGTCGAGGTCGAACAGTTCCCCCTCGTGTGCGCGGGGCACGATCAGGGTGTGGCCCCTGACGGCCGGCTGTTGATCGAGGAACGCGACCGTTTGCTCGTCGGCATAGAGGCGGGCAGCCGGTTCGTCTCCGGCGACGATGTGACAGAACTCGCAAGGGGGTTCGCTTCGCTGCTCGTCGTACTCTCGCTTCGCAATGCCGTCGATTGCAATTCTCCCGTCGTCGCTCATACGAATGCCCTCTCGGCAGACGATTATATACCCGTCTGCCCGTCTTCTTACTCAGAAAATACCCGCCGACTCCCGTAACGCTCGGTAGGTCGTTAGATACCGGTCGCGAACGTCGTCTCGGTCGTACGTCGCGAAGTGGTCGTCGATGTCGCGGAACTCGAGTTCACCGGCGTCGAGAATCGTGTCGCCGAGTTCGTCTTCGCTGGTAGTTCGAAAGCCGCGGTCCCAGCCTTCGACGAGTTCGTGGGCGCTCGAGTTGGCGTGGTATTCGACGACGCCGACGCAGCCCGCGGCCAATGCCCGGAGCATTTCGGTGGGGAAGACGCAGCGTTCTGCGGTCTGGGCGAAGACGTGAGCGCCGCGGTAGGCGGCGATCCGGTCGTCGAGCGACAGGGTACCGGCGAAAGTGACGCGGTCGTCGATCCGGAGGTCACGCGCGAGCTGTTCGTAGGCCGCTCGTTCGGGACCGTCGCCGATGACGGTGGCGCGCCAGTCGCGAGTCCGATGTTCGGCGAGTGCGAGGAGGAGGCTTTCGAGGTTCGCACCGTCGTCGAGGCGACGGGCGTAGAGGACGTCGGCGCGCTCGCCAGGCGTGACCGAGCGGATGCGGTCAATATCGATCGGGTTCGGAAACGTGTCGACGGCGCGTTCGGTGACGCCGAGTTCGCGGACCCAGGTTGCGACCAGTTCCGACGGGACGAAGTTCCGGTCGACCGAACGCGCGGCGAGTTGTCGCCAGCGGTCCGTCGGGAGACCGCCGTGGCCGTACCAGTCGGCCACAGCTGGGGAGCGAGCGAGCGTTGCGCCCATACTGGCGGAGAGAACCTGTTTTGGTCGGTCGGCACTGGCGTGGACGATGTCGGGGTTTGAAGCGGCGAGGACGAACGGTAGTCGAACGAGAAACGACGCTCGGGCGTCGGGACCGACGGAGACGCCGTGATAGGTGATGTCCTCGCGTTCGAACGTCGAGTGTTCGCCGTCCCAAAACTGGGTACAGTAGACGTGGATCTCGTGGCCGGCGTCTCGAAGGAGTTCGAGAACGGTCTGGAGTCGCTGGTTCGTCTCAGTGTCGTGGTGGAAAACCGTTTCGGAGGAGACGAACGCGACGCGCATATGCCACGGCCACGAAGCGAGAGGATAAAAAATCACTTCTTTCGTATTCGACCAATCCACTCCGTGGGCAGCACCGGCCGAATGCCGCTGAAGTGTTTGAAGACGGATCAATTCTCCGGAGAGATGGTTTGCATCTCGAACGAGTTCTTTCTCGGACTGGTTTCAATTCGATTACGATTCCCATAGTGGCCACTGCAAGTTACTGCACACCCGACCGCATAGCCGTTGTAGGGCCGGTACTCTCGGGATCGGCGGGTTTCACAACTGGACATCCCACAGCCAGTGATAGAGATTACCGGAATTAATTTCCTATTCCACTAGAGTAACGAGTGTATTCTTTCATATAATTTCACTGAGTGGCGACTGTCAGGAAAAATCGACTGAAAACGTGATCGACTGACCGATACCGGATCGAGAATCGGTCGGCCGCCTCAGTGGTCTGAGAGCACACGTTCGACGTGTTACCGCCGCTCGAAAAACCATGGTAGATGATAACTCTCATGTGGGGGACGAGCATCGAATAGACAGACGAACGACGCTGAAACTCGCCAGCGTGGTCGGCCTCGGTGCGGTTTTTTCGGGAACGGCACTCGCCGACGCGAACTCGAGAGACGATCTGTCGGTCGATCCGGAACGCTCCCCACCGTGGGAGAGTCGCGATGACCTCCCGGATCGATGGGCACGAAATCGATGGTTCGTCGAGCTAGACGCACCGCCGACTGCTCGCGGCGGCAACGTGCACGCTCACGCATCCGAACGAGCGAATCTGCGCGCACAGGCTCGTCGGGAGGAGGCCCAGTTTACGGAGCAGTTCGATTACACCACGCTGTGGAACGGCTTATCAGTCGACGCCGATCTAGCGACCGCCATCACGGTAAGCACGTTTGAGAGCGTCAACGCGGTGTATCCGGTTGCGATCGTCGACCGTCCCGAGCCCGAAGACGCATCGCCAGCGCTCGACACCGCACTCGAAATGACCGGTGCTGCGACCGCCCAGTCCGAACTTGGATACTCCGGTGCCGGTCAACGCGTTGCAGTCGTCGACACGGGCATCGATTACAATCATCCGGACCTCGGCGGCAGTGGAAACCAAAACGAGACGTATACTGCTGTCGCCGAGCACGACCGGACCCTCACCGACCCCGACGGCGAACACCATCCCCGAATCAGCCACGGCTGGGACTACGTCGGCGAAGGCTTCGATACTGGCGATCCTGCTACCTCGGAGCCGAACCCGAACCCCGACCCGATGGACAGACAGGGACACGGGACCCACGTCGCCGGAATCGTCGGTGCAGATGCAGCAGCCGAAGACGGTGTCTCCGGCGTCGCCCCCGATACGGCACTCGGTGCGTACAAGATATTCGACGTCGGCTCGAGTTCAGCCGACATTATCGTCGCGGCTCTTGAGGATGCCTACGAAGACGGCATGGATATCATAAACATGTCACTCGGGGCAACGCTGGCGTGGGGGCAGGAATACCCGACGACAGCAGCGAGTAACGAACTCGCCGCACAGGGCGTCGTCGTCGTCAACTCCGCCGGCAACGATGGCGGACTCGGCACCTGGAGCATGAGCGCGCCGGCGAACGGCCACGATATCATTAGCGTCGCTAGTGCCGAGAACACGCACCTCGAAGCGCAGCTTTTCGGCGTCGACCACCGTACAGAGCCGGTCCCGTATCTCGAGATGACCGGCGCAGAACGGCCCCCAACCGAGGGCGAATCTGCGCCACTCGCACTCCCCAATGCGAGTGAACTCGAGGGTGAAAGCGGTTACTTCGGCTGCGATAGCAGTGATTTCGACGAGTTCCCCGAGGGCCATGTCGCTCTGATCGAGCGCGGCCACTGTTCGTTCGCACAGAAGTACCAGAACGCCGTCGAAGCCGGTGCCACAGGCGTCGTGATCTACAATAACGTCTCGGGACTCTTCTCGGGGACGGTCCAAGACGCCGGTGTCGACGGCGTCTGGAGTGCCGGGATCAGCGATACCGACGGTCAATCGCTCGCGACGCTCCTCGAAGACGGGACCGACGTCTCGCTCGAGTTCACAAGCGACGCAGCGACCGTTCCGAATCCGAACGGCGGCCTGTTGTCGGATTTCAGTTCGTACGGACAGGATGTTGAACTCGAGTTCGGCCCGAGCGTCACAGCACCGGGGGGCTTGATTACCTCCACGTATCCACTGGCGCTAGACGGGTACGCGATGTTATCGGGAACATCGATGAGTGCCCCACACGTCGCTGGCGCAGTCGCACTGTTGTGTGAATCTGAGTCGGGTCTCGATCCGGTCGAGGTACGCGATCGGCTCCAGAATACGGCCGAACCCGCGCCGTGGTCGCTCGCGCCGGATCTCGGTCTGGATCATAGCTTCCGGCAAGGTGCTGGGATGATTCAGATCGACGAGACGATTGAAGCCAATCAACGGGTGTCTCCGGGACAGATCGCTGTTGGTGACGGGTCCGGAACCGACGCCACAGTAACGATTCGAAACGATGGTGACGAGGAACTCGTCTATTCGATCGGTCACGTCGGCACGATCGGTACTGCGGGCAACACGTTCGCACCGTCGTTTTACGGAGCCGGAAGCACGCTCGAAGCGCCGGAGACTATCGCGGTACCTGCAGGTGGCGCTGCGGAAGTCGATGTCCGCCTGACTGCGCCCGAACTCGGGCTCCCGAATCACCAGTACGGGGGCTACATTGAGTTTGACCCGATGGACGAGACCGCAGCGACACTTCGGGTACCATACGCCGGTTACGATGGAGACTATCACGACCTGCCGCTGTTCGGATACTACCAGAGTGTCGACGAGTTCGTCGAGCGAGAACCGCGGGTGTCGGCGATCGTCGGTGAAGACGAAGACGGGAATCCGATCACCGAACCGGTCGGGGAAGGCCACGAGTTCACCGTTGCGGACGGTGACTATCCGATCGTCGAGGCGTTCTTCGGGCACTTCCCGCGTGAAATGCGGATATACGCGGTTGATCAGAAGCGCGGGCACGAGTATCTCGTGATGGAAGATCGGTACCTCTCGCGAAGCGAGAGTCCGGACACGTACTACGAGTTCCCGTGGATGGGACTGACGCAGGCCGGAGAAAGCGATAATATGCGGCCAGTTCCGAAGGGGACGTACACGCTCAAGGTGGAAGTCCTGCACACCCTCGGAGAGCCCGAAAACGAGGACCACTGGGAAACCTGGCAGTCGCCCGAGTTCGAGTTGGATACGCGACGGGTCGGGGGACGGACACCAGCGAGCACCCCCGCTTTCGCCAGCGCTGATGAATAGCGGAAGGACCGAATAACGGGTTCAGTAATTGATCGGCTGCGAATGGCTGTCCCTGCGGCGACGGCCCGAAAGCCACAATCGGGTATTCACGGGCTGTTGCTCAACAGTCTCATTCGTCGCTGTTCTCGTCAGCGATGTTTCTGCGAAGATCGTTCATCGCGCCCTCGATAGCCGAGTCAAGTCGGTCCGTGAAACTGTCCTCAGTAGATCGTGAGTTGCCGGGTGTCTCCGTCTCGCCGGTTTCGTCTGCACCGTCCGTTTCAGCGTCGGTGCTGTCGCTCTCGCCTTCTGTTTCGTCGTCGGTCTCCTCGTTGCCGGTGTCCCCGTCGTCACCGTCATCGTTCTCGCCGTCATCGTCCTCACGTTCGTCGTCACTGTCACGGTTTCTCTCGTCGGTTTCGTCCGATCCGGCGTCACTTTCACCGTCGTCACCGCCGTCTCCACTTTCGCCACCGTCATCCTCCTCGTCATTCTCATTGTCGTCATCCTCCTCGTCATCATCTCCATCTTCATCTTCGCCATCGCTGTCGTCATCCGCATCTTCATCATCACCGCCATCACCGCCTTCCTCGCTTTCATCCTCGTCCCCCTCTTCTCCCGTCTCATCGTCTTCATCACTGGTCTCTTGGTCGTCGCTCTCTCCGTTTTCATCCCTGTCCTCGCTATCCGAATCTTCGTCACCTTCCGCCTCGTCCTCTGTATCCTCGTCATCCGCGTCTTCATCATCCGAATCTTCGTCATCCGAACCCTCGTCATCTCCATCCTCACCGGACCCCATCGAGAACCCGTTTTCGCCTCCTTCCTGATCGCCCGAGTTCGGTGTGGACGATCCACTATCGCTCGTCGATGCATCGCTGGCCCCGTTGTCGTCGCCGTTCGTCTCGAGGACGCCGAATCCACTTCCTGTCGAGGGCTCACCGCCGCCACCGCCTAGTTCCGGACCGACGACAGCGACAGTCATTCCGAACGCGACGAGAACGACCAGAATTGTGACCATGAGCATCCCAACTGAACCGTTCCCCTCGGTAGTTGGTTCGCCGGTTTCGTCCGCGCCAGTCATTGGTCGTTGCTTCCCCCGTGTGGCCTTTGTTAAGCACAGCAATTCGGTGGGCACCGAACCGGGGGACTGTTACTGCGTATGCCAAGGCTACAGTATCGGCACCTGCCAAGCGCTCGATTCGAGCACAGCTGAAACTGAACGCAAACAGAGGTAGCCGCTCGCTTCGGCGGAAAATGCGGTGGTTACGGTAGCTGCCGTGGCAGTTTCAATTGTGAAATGACGGTAGTCACCGGCTACTGTCGGGGCCCGTCTCCGGAACCCAAACGACTACCGGCCCGCCACACGCACCGTCTGCTATGGCAGCCTACGACATCGATCGCTATCTCAACATTCGCAGCGCGTACGGCGTCTCCGTTGGCCCCGACGGCGACGAACTCTCGTTTCTGATGGACACGACCGGTACCCCGCAGGTCTGGACGCTCGACGGCCCGCGCGAGTGGCCCCAGCAGCGGACGTTCGCCGACGAGCGCGTCACGTTCGCCTCGTGGTCCCCGGAGCGCCCGGAACTGATCTTCGGAATGGACGAGGGCGGGAACGAGCGCGCCCAACTCTTCCGACTCGACGCCGAGACAGGTGCAATCGAGAACCTGACGGCGATGCCCGACGCCAAGCACCGCTGGGGCGGCTGGAGCCACGACGGCGAGCGGTTCGCGTTCACGTCGAATCGCCGCGACGAGGCCGTCTTCGACGTGTACGTCCAGCACCGAGACGAACATGGGAACGATGCAACCCGTCTCCACGAGGGCGACGGCTGGCTCTCGCTCGCCGGCTGGAGCCCGGACGACTCGCGACTGCTCGTCTCCCAGGCCTACTCGAACTTCGACCAGGACCTGTACGTTCTCGACCTCGAGACGACCGAACTCGAGCACCTCACGCCACACGAGGGCGACGTTCGCTACCAGAGCGCGAGTTGGGCACCCGACGGCGACGGCATCTACCTCGTCACCGACCACGGCGACGCCGATACCCTCTCGCTTGCCTACCTCGACATCGCCTCGGGTGAACTCGAGACCGTCGTCGCGGACGAGTGGAACGTCGACGGCATCGCGCTGGACGACGAAACCGGCCGGTTCGTGTACTCCCAGAACGTCGAGGGGTACACCGAACTCACCGTTGGCGAGTTCAGTGCGGACGACCCGACTGCGTTCGAGGAGTTTCCCGCGCCCGACCTGCCGGGCGGCGTGTCGGGCGGCGTAAGCTTCGGCCCGGACGCGGAGCGGTTCGCGCTGTCGACGACCGGGGATACGGTCAACACGAACGTCTTCGTCGTCGACATCGAGTCCGGCAACGCGGAGCGCTGGACGGATGCACCGACGGCGGGCATCCCGCGCGAGACGTTCGACGAGTCCGAACTGGTTCACGTCGAGAGTTTCGACGGGCTCGACGTGCCGGGATTCTTCGCGCTTCCGGACGATCGAAGCGCCAGTGCAGAGAGTAGCGACGGTGCCGGCGAAACGCCCGTTATCGTCGACATCCACGGCGGCCCCGAGAGCCAGCGCCGCCCCTCCTTCTCGAGCGTCAAGCAGTACTTCCTCGATCGGGGCTACGCCTACTTCGAGCCGAACGTCCGCGGTTCGGCCGGCTACGGGGCCGACTACGCGGCCCTCGACGACGTCGAGAACCGCATGGACTCGGTCGCCGACATCAAGGCCTGCGTCGAGTGGCTGCAAGACCACCCCGCCGTCGATCCCGACCGCATCGTCGCGAAAGGCGGCTCCTACGGGGGCTTCATGGTTCTCGCTTCACTGACCACGTATCCCGAACTCTGGGCCGCCGGCATCGATATCGTCGGCATCGCCAACTTCGTGACGTTCCTCGAGAACACCGGCGACTGGCGGCGCGAACTCCGCGAGGCCGAGTACGGGAGCCTGGCCGAGGATCGCGAGTTCTTGGCGGAGATCTCCCCGACGAACAACATCGAGGATATCGCGGCCCCGCTGTTCGTCCTCCACGGCGAGAACGATCCACGCGTGCCGGTCGGGGAGGCCGAACAGATCGCGGATCGGGCCGGCGAACAGGGCGTCCCGGTTCGAAAACTCGTCTTCGACGACGAGGGACACGGCTTCTCGAAGCTCGAAAACCGCATCGAGGCGTACTCGGCGATTGCCGACTTCCTCGACGAGCACGTCTGATCGAGACACCGGTGGCAGAGCCACGGCGGACGGTTGGGGATGGGAGACGCCCCAGCGGCCCCCTCCCGCATCGGATTGGTGTTCACGACCGATGTCGTCGGCGTGCCTTCGTCCTTCTCGGACCGTCACGGCCCACAGTACTACAAGCGTCGCGTCCGCCATCTGACGCCAATCTGTCGCCAGCAGTACAACGTGATACATAGCAAATCTTTTAGAAAGAGTTACAAGATATTCGCTGAATGGTCGACTGTGCCCGCTATCGAAACGACCGCCCTGACGAAACGATACGGAGAAACCGTCCTCGCCGTCGATGGCCTCGATCTAACGGTCGGCGAAGGGGAGATATTCGGCTTCCTCGGTCCGAACGGAGCCGGAAAGTCGACGACGATCAACATGCTCCTCGACTTCGTCCGCCCCTCCTCAGGAACCGCGACGGTGCTCGGATACGACGCCCAGACGGAGACGGAAGCGATCCGCGAACGCATCGGCGTGCTTCCGGAGGGCGCAACCCTCTACGAGCGGCTCACGGCCCGCGAACACGTCGAGTGGGTCGCCGAAACGAAACGCGCGGATGCGGACGTTGATGCGATTCTCGAACGCGTTGGCATCCTCGAGGACGCCGACCGACCGACCGGCGGGTTCTCGAAGGGGATGCGCCAGCGACTCGGCCTCGGCATGGCGCTCGTCGGCGATCCGGAGCTACTGATCCTCGACGAACCGTCCTCCGGTCTCGATCCGACTGGCATCCAGGACATGCGAAACCTGCTCCGCGCGGAGGCTGACTCGGGGACGGCCGTCTTCTTCTCGAGTCACATCCTCTCGGAAGTCGAAGCCGTCTGCGATCGCGTCGGAATCATGAACGAGGGCGAACTCGTCGCCCTGGACAGCATCGACGGCCTGCGAGATGAGGCGACCGGCGGAGCGACAATCGAACTCGAATTCGAAGCCGAACCCTCGGTGGACCCAGAGATGCCCGCGCTCGACGCCATCGACGGTGTTCAACAAACGACCGTCGAAGATGGCGTCGTGACGGCCGTCTGCGCCGACCCAAGCGTGAAAATCGACGTGGCTCGCGCCCTCGACCAGCGAACGACCGTGACGGATATCCACTCGACGGACACCTCTCTCGAGGAGTTGTTCAACCAGTATACCGGTGGTACCGCGCACGCCGGATCACGCGACTCGACTGACTCGACCAGCGAGGGCGACACGCACAAGCAGGAGGTGACTGCATGAACGCGATTTCGGTCGCCAAACGGGATCTCCTGGATGTCCGTCGCGCCAAACTCATCTGGGTTCCAGTCGCGCTGTACGTGCTGTTTATGCTCCTGTTTTACTGGGGGCAGAGCAACAGCATGAATCCGAGTTTCTACCGGATTATGCTCAGTCTCGCGACGATCGGCGGAGTGTTACTCATCCCGCTCGTCGCGCTCGTCGCAGCGTACCTCTCGGTCGCCGGCGAGCGGGAGTCGGGGAGTGTCAGGTACCAGCTGAGTTTACCGGTCTCGCGGACGGACGTAGTCCTCGGCAAACTGCTCTCCCGGGTCAGCGTCGTGAGCGGCGCGTTGCTCGCCTCGTTCGCAATCGGCCTCGTCGCCGCATGGACGCTCGTTCCGGAGATGAGCGTCGAGTACGGGGATTACGCCGTTTTCGTCGCTCTTACGCTCCTGTATGCGCTCGCGTACGTCTCTATCGCCGTCGCGATTTCGGCGGCCACCGCGAGCCGCTCGCGAGCGATGGGCGGTGCGATCGGCTTCTTCTTCGTCTTCAATATCATCTGGAATTTCCTGCCGATCGGACCTGCGTACATGGCCCGGTTCGTCTTCGAGGAATTGGAGCTGAACTACGCCGCCTCTCACCTCGAGTTCATCTTCAGTCTGAGCCCGACGGGTGCCTATCTCAACGCATTGGAGCTTGCGTTCCCGGCTGAACAGTTTCCCGGACAGGTTGGGTCCGGGTTCGACGTGTTCTACCTACAGGAGTGGTTCATGCTCGTGATCCTCGTTGCCTGGGTCGTCGTTCCGCTCGGGCTCGGGATCTGGCGGTTCCGACGCGCCGATCTCGGGTAGGACGGCCCGCTTCGTTTTCAGTCGATAACGCCCGTTTTCGTCGCCACCTCGCGAGCCGCCTGCTCGTCCATCCCGTTCCCGAGAATCGTATAGCGGTCGCGAATCTCGTGGCACGTCGTCAGCGCCTCGAGCACGGTTTCGTCGTCGAGTCCGAGCTCGGCTGCGGTCGTCGGCGCGTCGATGCTGTCGAGGGCGTCGCGGATGTCCCGCCAGATGCCGCGTTCGCCGCCGTGCAGATAGGCGGTCATGATCGAACCGACACCGACCTGGTGGCCGTGCAGCGCCGCCTCTGGTGCCAGTCGGTCGAGTTGGTGCGAAAAGAGGTGTTCGGCCCCGCTCGCCGGCCGCGAGGAGCCGGCGATGCTCATCGCGACACCGGAGGACATGAGCGCCTTCGTTACGACCCAGGCGGATTCTTCGAGCCCGGGCCGGACGTGATCGGCGTTGTCCACGAGGATTTCCGCGGTCATCTCAGAGAGCGCGGCCCCGTACTCGGAGAACTCGACGTTCTTGAGCCGCTTTGCGAGCCGCCAGTCCATTACCGCCGTGTAGTTCGAGATGATGTCGGCGCAGCCGGCGGTCGTCAGCTCCCAGGGGGCTTCGGCCAGGACCTCGGTGTCGGCGACGACCGCTAGCGGTGGCTCGGCGGCGACGCTGTGGCGCGTATCGCCGTCCGGGACCGAGCCGCGATTGCTCACGATCCCGTCGTGGCTCGCCGCCGTCGGCACCGAAAGAAATCCCATATCGAGGTGGTGGCTCGCCATCTTCGCGATATCGATCGCCTTGCCGCCGCCGACGCCGATGAGATAGGAGGCGGCCTCGGCCTCGGCGGCCTCGATGACGGTTTCGACGGAATCGAACGTCGCGGACTCGATCGTGACGATCGCGGGATCGATCCCCGCGGCCTCGAAATCGGCGGCGACCGGTTCCGCCGCGACCGCTCGCGGCGTCGGACTCGTGACGAGGAGCGGCCGGCCCTGCAGGTGGAGTTCGTCGACGACCTCGACGACCGACGACCGGACGCCGTGCCCGACGACGACGTTTCGCGGCAGGCGAATCCACGTCGACTTCTCGAACATAGTTGCCCTGATTCACCCACGGGATATACGTGTTTTTCCTTGACATCCGTGACATCCGTGGCGTCCTCGGTATCCGCGACAGCCGCGACAATGGCGAGCCGACACGACCGCTCGCCGATCCGTCCCGCTGTCCGTACTGCACTCGGCAGTGTCAGACCGTGTCGAGAATGTCTAGAACTCGCGCTTCGGCGTCGCGGTCCGGCCCGTTTTCGCGTCCCGTCCGGTCGCTTGCGAGGTGGTCCTCGACGGACTGGTCCATCGCCGTTTCGAGGGGTGTCGACTCCCAGCCGAGTTCGGCGAGCTTCGCCGTCGAGAGGACGTGCGGGTACTCGCGATAGAGCGGATAGTCGACGAGTTCGATCTCGGCGGCGGCGAGTTCGCGCGGGCCGGCGTGGACGACGTCGACGGATGTGTCCAATGCGTCGGCGATGAGATCGATCATCTCTTCTATCGTGACGAGGCGACGGTCGCCGACGTTGTACGCCTCGCCGGCCGCGCCGCGTTCGGCGACGAGTCGGAGTGCGCTGGCAACGTCGTCGACGTAGGCGCGGTGCCAGACGTTGGTGCCGTCCCCCGGGATGAGAATGCGGTCGAAGCGGTTCACGCGGTCGATCCAGAAGTCCAGGCGTGCGGTGTAGTCGTGCGGGCCGTAGACGACGCAGGGCCGAACGGACATGGCGTTTACGCCGCGCTCGGCAGCGGCTGCGATCGCACGATCACCCTCCGCTTTGCGCTTGCCGTAGGTTTCCATGGTGTCGTCGGTCGCCTCCTCGGGAGTACAGGGCTCGAGCGGCGTCTCGCCTTCTCGCTTGGGAATGTCCTCGCGGCCGTAGGCCGCACCGCTCGAGATGTAGACGTAGGCCTCACAGTCCGCGAAAATTCGCGTCGCCGCCTGGACGTCTCTTGGCTGGTAGGCGACGCAGTCGAAGACGGCGTCCGGATCGGCGGTCATGGCCGCGGCCTCGAGCGCGGAGTCGTTCGTCCGGTCGCCGTCGATGTGATCGACGCGGTCCTCGTCGGCGAAGGGATTTTCGTGCGTACCACGATTGAGGAGCGTTACGTCGTATCCGTGGTCGAGCAGGTCGGATACCAGATGCCGGCCGATAAAGCGCGTCCCACCGATGACGAGTGCGCTGTCCATACGTGATCCACTCGAGGATGGCGGAAAACGATAGCGGAACGGTCCGTCTGGGCTTCAAGCGGGAGCCGTTAGCGGGTTATCGAGCCGAGAGGTGAGATGCACGCTTACGCACGCTCAGGATTTATCTGCACGATCTGCCTAGCACCGCCGTCGGACGGACTGCAGTCGGCGGACATGCGTCGCACAGTGACGGACGACCGAAATTCAGTCCCGTTTCACACGATCAAGACCATGAACGACCGCAACGAACGCCGACACCGATGGACGGACGAACGCGAACAGGAGCGACCGACCACGGACCGAGACGAGCGTCCAGCCCGTGAGGAGTACCAACGCCGGGTACGGGACCTTCAACCGCGGCGAGAACGGAGCCAGTGGCCCCAGGATGACGAGCGACATCAGTCGTCGAACCGACGTGACCGACGGGACCGAGGACAGTTCGGAGAACGACGCCCTCGCGGCGATATTCGGCAGTACGAACGGGGGCGAACGCGGTCGTCGGATTCGGACCGCAACCGCTCTCGCTCTCGCCCTCGCCCTCGCTCTCGGAGCGACCATCGACGAGGGTTCGAAACGGATGTTCGGGACGCAGACACGCTCGAGTACGGCGGTGAAGCCCGCCACGACCGGCGGGGAGAGACTGACCGCGGCCGGCGAGAAGATCGACGACAGGAACGCCCTCGAGAGACCACGCGGCAGCGACAACCTCGGCGGCAATCACAGCAACGGCGGTCCCAGCAGTCGCGCCGGCAGCCTCCCCAGCAGTCACAGCACTTGCGGCAGTCGGAACCGAAGGAACGAGATTCCTCACGCGGGCACCGCCAGCCGCCACAACAGCCACCGCAACAACAGCGACAGCGTCGAATACCCGAGAACGGGCCGGGTCGTCACCCGGAGCCGGCGGGCCGGTCGGACCAGCACGGCCAATCTCGACAGGCGGATCAGCACAGTCAGTTCGAAACGAACGTACAAGACGCAGGATCGCTCGAATACGGCGGTGAGGCCCGGCAGCCGGACCGATCCCGCGAAGGCGGTCGAGAACGAGTTCGCCGCGAGCGAGGGGCCGATCAGTGGGATTCCCAACGGCGCGATCAGCGCCGACAACCCGAATCACAGCACCAGCGGAGTCACCACCCCCAACCCGAGCCACAACAGCGACGCGGCGGACACGATGACCCCCCTCAGCGTCGCAGCCACCGAGCCCAACCCGAGTTCAGTACGGGTGAGTCGAGCCGATCGCATCGTGCACAGCCACAGGAACAGGCACCGGAGCACCGACAGCGGTCCCCGGACTCGGAACCGGACCGCCGAGGTCGAAACCGATCGATGACGCGGCGAGAGCAGCCGGGTGCCCCCGACGACAGACTGCAGGGAAATCGCACGCAGAATACTCGCCGGAGAGAACAGGGACCCCGGCAGGGACAGGCGACGGCGGGCCGGCACCAGCGTAGCCAGGGGTTCCGGGAGTCGACATCGCGACGGCAGCCCGAGCCGGAACCGCGGCACAGCGATGACGAGCGCCAGCGGTCCGAGCCGGAGCCGCGGGGCGGTGGCGACGAGCGCCAGCACCGAGGAGCGGAACGGCACAGTCAGGAGCCCGGCCGAACTCGTCGCCTGCCGAATCGAGAGTCGGAGCAGGAATCGGGTCGAGCGCCAGAGCGAGGGAGCGATCGGGAAGGACGTCAGGAACGCACCCGAGGACGGAGACAAGGACAGGGACAAGAACAGCACCGAGAGCAGCGCCAGTCCCGGGAGCCGCCGGAAGAACGGCGATCCCGGCGCGAGCCGGCGGCAACGTCCGATCCACAGCGGCGGCCACACCCACAGCGCAGCCAACGGGACCGTCGAAGCAAGAGACGAGACGCGCGCTCACTCGACGAGGGCGACCGCTCGGGATCGGAGACGGGAACTGCGCCGCAGAATCGATCCGGCGGTGGGCTCCAGTACCGGCAGGCGGGACGCCGATCGGAGCGAGGGCACTGGACCGACACGTCGGACCGTGAATCGCGCGGGAACGACGAGGAGCGCGGAAGAAACGCGAGCAGTGACCGGGACGCAACCAGCGATATGAGCAACCGACGTCACGTCCACGAACGGGACCCCGTCGACGACCGGGACGAAGACCGCGACGAGTGACGATCCGGACAGCCGAGTCGGTCGCTGCTGCTAGCGAATCTGTTTTTCTTCACGGAACGCCGTACCGAGCGCACAAGGAGCGAGTTCAGATTTCCGTCGCGGTATCCTCCGTAACAGTAGCCAACGACGACGGCGTGCGGCCGAGCGAGCAGGGACCGTGAGTTATTATCCCGACGTGTGAATTGGCAGGTATGACCGACACCGACGACACTGACGACGCCGATTCGGCGACGAACGCAACACCGACGCTCGCGGACGATGCGATGGCCAACTTCCCCGTTCCCGACTTCGCGGATCTCCCGGAGGACCTCCAAGAGCGAATCGAAGCCGAAACCGAGGAGGCCGGGTTCACGCCGAACGTCTTCTCGGCGTTCGCGTACAAACCCTCGCACTTCCGCGCGTTCTTCCAGTACCACGACGCGCTCGTCGAGGACACCGCGCTCGAGCGCGAGGAGATCGAAATGATCGTCGTCGCCGTCTCCGGCGTCAACCACTGCTATTACTGTAACGTCGCACACGGGGCGCTCGTTCGCATCTACGCCGAGGATCCGCAACTCGCCGATCAGTTGGTCGCCAACTACCGCACGGCGGACATCAACGAGACCCACCGGGCGATGCTCGACGTCGCCGTCAAACTCACCGAGCGGCCGACGGAAGTCGAGAGGGAGGATCTCGAGCGGCTCCGGGACGCCGGCTTTAGCGAGGAGGCGATATGGGATATCGCCGCCGTAACGGCGTTCTACAACCTGAGCAATCGGATGGCGATGTTCGCGGCGATGCGGCCGAACGACGAGTTCCACACGCTCGGCCGCGACTAGTCCGAGCGGCAAACTGGCGGCAGACTCGTCGTGCGGCGCGGGATCTACTAGTCGTCGCTCGCGGCAAATCCGGTCGATTCGGCTTCGAGTTCGGTCTCGGCCATTCCCGGCAGTTCGCCGCGGACGTCGTCCGAGCCCTGCTCGGTGATGGCCTCGCGGTAGGCCTCGGGCATGACCTTCACGAACGCATCGAGGGCGCGTTCCCAGTCGTCGAGCAGGTCCGCGCCGCGGTCGGATCCCGTGTAGGCGACGTGGTTCTCGACGAGTCGCCGCAGCATCTCCTCGTCTTCTTCCTCTAGGTCCTCGTGGAGCGTCGCCATCCCGGTGTTCGCCCTCTCGGCGAACTTGCCGTCAGGGTCGTAGACGTAGGCGACGCCGCCTGACATGCCGGCCGCGAAGTTCGTTCCGGTTTCGCCGAGGACGGCGACGACGCCACCGGTCATGTACTCGCAACCGTGATCGCCGACGCCCTCGACGACGGCCTTGGCACCGGAGTTACGGACGGCGAAGCGCTCGCCCGCCACGCCGTTGATGTAACACTGGCCATCGGTCGCCCCGTAGAGCGCGACGTTGCCGATCGCGATGTTCTTGGTCGGGTCGTAACTCGCCCTGTCGGGCGTTCGAACAGTGAGTTTGCCGCCGGAGAGGCCCTTGCCGACGTAGTCGTTCGCGCTGCCGCTCAGGTGCAGCGAGACTCCGCTCGCCAGGAACGCACCGAAGCTCTGGCCGGCGGTCCCCTCGAGGTCGACCGTGATCGTATCCTCCGGCAGGCCGGCCTCGCCGTAGCGGCTCGTAACCCGGTTCGAGAGCATCGCCCCGACCGCGCGGTCAACGTTCGTCACGTCCGCCGAGAGCGCGACCGGTTCACCGCCATCGAGCGCGTCCGCCGCGGCGTCGATGAACTCGTAGTCGATCTGGCCGTCGAGTTCGTGATCCTGCTCGCGGACCTTCCGGCGCACGTCGCCGGCGGGTTCGGCCAGCACTGCTGAGAGGTCGAGCGAGCGGGCTTTCGGGTGGTCGACGGTGTCGCGCTGGGCGAGCGCGTCCGCCCGGCCGATCATCTCGTCGACGGTCTCGAATCCGAGTTCGGCCATGATCTCGCGTAGCTCCTGGGCGATGAACGTCATGTAGTTGATGACGTGTTCGGGTTCGCCGGGGAATCGCTTGCGCAGGTCCTCGCGCTGGGTGGCGACGCCGACCGGGCAGGTATTCTTGTGACACTGTCGGGCCATCACACAGCCCGAGGTGACGAGCGAGGCGGTGCCGAAGACGTACTCCTCGGCACCGAGGAAGGCGGCGACGGCCACGTCGCGGCCGGTCTTCATCCCGCCGTCGGCGGAGACCCGGATACGGTCGCGCAGGCCGGTTTCACGAAGCATCTGGTTCGCCTCTGCGAGGCCAAGTTCCCACGGGAGGCCGGCGCTCTTGATCGACGTGCGCGGCGAGGCACCCGTGCCGCCGGAGTGGCCAGAGATGTGGACCACGTCGGCGTTTGCCTTCGCGACGCCGGCGGCGACCGTGCCGATGCCGGCTTCGGAGACGAGTTTGACGTTGATATCCGCCTCCTCGTTTGCGGCCTTCAGGTCGAAGATCAGCTGTTTCAGGTCCTCGATGGAGTAGATGTCGTGCAGCGGCGGTGGGGAGATGAGGCCGACGCCCGGGGTCGACTTGCGGACGTGGGCGATCATCTCGTTTACCTTCTCGCCGGGGAGGTGGCCGCCCTCGCCCGGCTTTGATCCCTGGGCCATCTTGATCTGGAGTTCGTCGGCCGAGGAGAGGTACGTCGAGGTGACGCCGAATCGGCCCGAGGCGACCTGCTTGACGTTGCACTCGCGCTCGGTGTCGAAGCGCTCCGGCGGCTCGCCGCCCTCGCCCGTGTTGCTCTTGCCCCCGATCCGGTTCATCGCGATCGAGTTGTTCTCGTGGGCCTCCGGCGAGAGCGAGCCGAGGCTCATCGCGGCTGTCGAGAACCGCTCGACGATGTCCGTCACCGGTTCGACTTCCTCGATCGGAATCGGCTCGCGGTCAGAATCGAACTCGAGCAGGCCCCGAAGCGTCTGGAGGTTCTGATTCTGGTCGTTGATCAGTTCGGCGAACTCCTGATACCGCTCGTAGTCGTTCGAGCGAACCGCCTGCTGGAGCGTGCCGACCGTTTCCGGATTCCACTGGTGAGTCAGGCCGTCCGAGCGGTGTTCGTACTCGCCGTGGCGGTCGAGTTCAGTCTCGTCGTCCGCTCCGAAGGCGGTCGCGTGGCGCTCCCGGAGGTCCGCTTCGATCTCCGCGAGGCCGATCCCCTCGGTCCGGTTCTCGGTGCCCGCGAAGAACTCGTCGACGAGGTCGGAGTCGAGGCCGACGGCTTCGAAGATCTGGGCACCCTGGTAGCTCTCGACGGTCGAGATGCCCATCTTCGCCATGACCTTCAGCAGGCCGTTCTCGAGCGCGCCGACGTAGGCGTCGATGGCAGCCTCGGTGTCTGCACCGTCCGGGCCGGCCGTGAGATCGGCGATCGTCTGGGTGGCCAGGTACGGATTGACCGCGCCGGCACCGTAGCCGACGAGCGTCGAGAGCTGGTGAACGGTGCGGGGTTCGCCGGATTCGACGACGAGGCCGACGTGGTTGCGAAGCCCGTTTCGAACGAGGTGGTGGTGGACGCCGCCCGTCGCGAGCAGGCTCGGAATCGCGACGCGCTCGGCGTCGACGTTACGATCCGAGAGGACGAGCACGTCGTGGCCCGCCTCGATCGCCGCGACGGCGTCCTCGCGAACGCGTTCGACCGCCGCTTCGAGGTCCGAGCCGAACTCGTCGCTCGTCGGTTCGTAGGTGATGTCGATCGTCGCGGCCGTAATGCCGTTCGTCGAGCAGTCCCGAATCGCCCCGAGTTCGGCGTCGGTCAGCACGGGCGAGTCGAGGACGAGTTGGCGGGCGTGGGCGGGCGATTCGTCGAGGAGGTTGCGCTGGAAGCCCAGGCGGCTCTCGAGGCTCGTCACCAGTTCCTCGCGGATGTAATCGAGCGGCGGGTTGGTGACCTGGGCGAACAGCTGCTTGAAGTACGAAAAGAGCGGGCGGTTGAACTCGGTGAGGACGGACAGCGGCGTGTCGTCGCCCATCGAGCCGACGGGGTCTTTCCCTTTCGCGGTCATCGGCTCGAGCAGGTTCTCGAGTTCGTCGTGAGTGTAGCCGAAGGCGGCCTGCTGGGCCCGCAGGTTCGAGACGGGCTGTTGGGGCGTGTTGTCGCCAGTCGACTGAATTTCGGGCAGGTGAACCTGCTCCCGATCGACCCACTCGCCGTAGCGGTCGTCGGTGAGGTCGTCGAAGACCTCTTCGTCGGGGATGACCCGTCCCTCGTCCGGGTCGGCGAGGAAGAGTTGGCCCGGCTTGAGGCGGCCGCGTTCTTCGATTTCCTCGGGATCGGTGTCGAGGGCACCGGCCTCGCTCGCCATGACGAGGCGGTTGTCCGTCGTCACGTCGTACCGGCAGGGACGGAGGCCGTTGCGGTCGAGGACCGCACCGACGCGGTCGCCGTCGGTCGCGGCCACGAGCGCGGGGCCGTCCCAGGGTTCGACCAGCGAGGCGTGGAAGTCATACCAGTCCCTGCGGTCCTCGTCCATCGCGTCGTCCCCGCGCCAGGCCTCGGGGACGAGCATCCGCAGGGCGTGCGCCAGGTCGCGTCCGTCCTGTAGGAGGAGTTCGAGCGCGTTGTCGACGCTCGCCGTGTCGGACTGGCCGGGATCGTTGATGATCGGCTTGACGGCCTCCAAATCGTCGAGGACGTCGCTCTCGATGTCCGTCTCCCGCGCACGCATCCAGTTGATGTTCCCCTTGATCGTGTTGAACTCGCCGTTGTGGATGACGTTCCGGTAGGGGTGTGCGAGGTGCCAGGCCCCGAGCGTGTTCGTCGAGAACCGCTCGTGAATCATCACGAACGTCGATTCGAGGCGCTCGTCGGTGAGATCGGGGTAGTAGGAAGCGACCTGCTCGCCCTTGAGCAGACCCTTGTAGACGAGCGTCTGCGAGTCGAGCGAACAGACGTAAAACCGCTCTTTCCCGTCGATATCCGCCTCGGTGACCGCGTTTTCGAGCGCGCGACGAGCCACGTAGAGCCGTCGGTTGAACTCGTCGCCCGTCACGTCGTCCGTGGGAGCGACGACGACCTGCCAGACGTCGGGTTCAGATTCGAGCGCCGTCGCGCCGAGGTCGGCGTTGTTCGTCGGCACGTCGCGCCACGCGAGCACGTCGAGGTCGTAGGTTCCGAAGGTATCTTCGAGCAGAGAGACGAGTGCGGCGCGGGCGTCGTCGTCGGTCGGCAAGAAGAGCGAGCCGACGGCGTAGTCACCGGGGGCGGGGAGGTCGATATCGAGTTCACCGTCGAAGAAAGCGTGTGGTGTCTGGAGCATGATCCCCGCACCGTCGCCGGTGTTGGGTTCCGCGCCGGTCGTCCCGCGGTGTTCGAGATTAACGAGAAGGTCGAGTCCGTCGGCGACGACATCGTGGCTCGATCCCCCGTCGAGGTCCATGACGACGCCGACGCCGCAGTTCGACCGTGCGTCCGACGGGTCAGAAAGCCCCGTCGGCCGCTCGGCGGATGCTTCGCTGTGTGGCTGTGGCATACCACTGCATACCGAGACGACCTATAAGAGGGTAACCCATAATGACTAAGTGTATTATAAACACATATAATGCGGTATAAGGTGTATTGTTCGCGGGATCGTGATGTTGCTCGTCCACGCGTCCGGCCGTGCGTTCTGAAATTCGGGACAAAACCTGGGCGTCACAGAGGCGATTGTACCGTTCAGCCTGGGAAAAGTGTCAGAGGCACGTAGTGCTCACCCACCAGAGTGAACACCACACTCACGAGTTCACACGCCACCGGTAAGCACTCTTGGGTTAAACCATTAGGTTCCGAAATTCGACACGTCGACGCTCGGTGGAACGCTGGGTTCGAGGGCTCAAACTGCGCTTCGGAGAGCGATTCTGAACTCGTATCGCGACGGAGACGAGCGAGAGCGGCGCGAACTACGAGCGGGTTGCGGTCAGTAATCCGTCAGTACGACTTCGCGAAGTAGGCGATTTCGTCGGCGGGGTCGCCACAGACGCCGCACTCGTTGTGGTCCGGTTCGGGGACCTCGCCGGCCGTCGTTCCGCCCTCGTCTTCGAGCGGTTGCATGACGATTTCGGCGGCGATCTTCTCCTTGATGGCCTCCTCGCAGGCCTCGTCGCCACACCACGGCGTCTTGACGTAGCCGCCGTGTTTGCCGAGCGTGCCGAGGATGTCTTCGGGGCTGTGGGCTTCGCGGATGTTGTTTTCGAGGTTCTCCTCGGCGGTGTCGTACAGTTTGTCGAAGATTTCGTCGAGGTGCTTGTCGACGGTTTCGACGATGCCGTCGCGGTCCGCGACGCTTTCTTCGTTGTCCGGCCGATGAACCAGCGTGACTTCCTCGTCTTCGACCTCGTAGGGGCCGATCTCGAGCCGGAGGGGGACGCCGTTGAGTTCGTGTTCGTTGAACTTGAAGCCGGGATTGCGCCCGTCGCGGTCGTCGAGTTCGACGCGGAACCCGGCGTCCTCGAGTTCGTCGGCGATGTTCTCGGAGTACTCGAGGACGTCGTCTTTGGTCTCTTCCTGCCAGATGGGGACGATGGCGACCTGCGTGGGTGCGATGGTCGGCGGGAGCACGAGCCCCTGATCGTCGGAGTGGGTCATGATGAGCGCGCCGAGTGCGCGCCAGGAGAGCCCCCACGAGGTCGTGTAGGCGGTCTGTTCGTTCTCGTCTTCGTCGACGAAGGTGATGTCGAACGCCTCGGCGAAGCTCCGGCCGAGATGGTGACTCGTCGCGCTCTGGACGGACTTCCCGTCGGGCATCAGCGCCTCCACGGTGGTCGTCGTGTCCGCGCCGGGGAACTTGTCGTGGTCGGGCTTTTTGCCCCGCATGACAGGGATCGCGAGCACCTCCTCGAACACGCGCTCGTACTGGGAAAGGCGCGTCCAGACTTCCTCCCAGGCCTCTCCGTTCGTCGCGTGGGCGGTGTGGCCCTCCTGCCAGAGGAACTCCTTGGTCCGGAAGAACGGCTTCGTCTCGGTTGCCTCCCACCGGACGACCGAGCACCACTGGTTGAGCCGTAGCGGGAGGTCGCGGTGACTTCGGACCCAGTCGGCCATGAACGGCGCGATGATCGACTCGCTGGTCGGCCGGACGGCGAGACGCTCCTCGAGCTCCTCGTGGCCGCCCTGGGTGACCCACGCGACCTCGGGGTCGAAGCCTTCGACGATGTCCTTCTCGCGCTCGAGGAAGGACTCGGGGATGAACAGCGGGAAGTAGACGTTGTCGACGCCGGTCTCTTTGAACCAGCCGTCAAGCGCGTCCTGGATAGCTTCCCAGAGAGCGTAGCCGCGGGGTTTCGTGACGATGAACCCGCCCATGGGTGCGTAGTCCGCGAGGTTCGCCTTCTGGACGACCTCGGCGTACCAGTCACCGGGTTTGTGCGATTTCGACTCGGTGATGCCGAGTTCCTGACTTTCGTTGCTCATACGAGTTCCTTTGCGACCGGGGAAATAAATCCGCAGTGTTTGGCGAGCGCCGTCGGTCGACTATCGTCAGAGCGCTCTCAGCACTTGATCAGCGAGCACATCGGATGGCCTGTATCGATCCGCCGAACTGACAGTGACTGCGTTCTAGAAGTGTGTTAAAATCATGATGTATTATTACTACCCTCGTTGGACGGGGTTGGTGTATGGATGGTAACAGCCACCATGACCACGATGACGAAGGCCGATCGAGCAGTATCAAACGACGGCGGTTCCTGCAGACGAACGGAGCGCTCATCGCAGCCGCAGCCACCGGGCTTGCGGGCGGCTCCAGCGTTGCAAGCGCCGACGCGGACTCCATCGACCTCGACGAGAACAGCGTCGCCTACCAGTATTTTCACACCGAGTGGGCCACCATCGAGGCCGACATCCCGCGACTCGCCGATGTGGGCATCGATGTCGTCTGGCTGCCCCAGCCGGCCGTCAGCAAACTCGACTGGGAGGACCAGACGACGGCGGACCAGGAAGGCTACTACGGCGATCCACACCCGGATTACGGCTACCTCGAGCCGAATCCGCCGCTTGGATACCAGCCGGTGGACCTCGAGACCTTCGACTCACCCCACGGCACCGAGGCTGCACTCGAGTCGCTGATCGACACCGCCCACGACCACGATATCGAGGTCGTTCTCGACGTCGTCCTCAACCACATGGCGACGGCAGACGGGCCGGATGGTCCCGTCGACCTCCCGCAGTTCGACCGCGACGAGCACTTTCACGACTACGGCACGCTCGGTGAGGACTGTTACTGGCAGGGTGAAGGAAACGACGAAGAGCGCGCCCAGTACGAGTGTGACCTGCTCGGGCTCCCGTCGTTCAACCACGAACACGGGCACGTTCAGGATGAGCACGCCGCTCACCTCGAACGGCTGGCCGCCCTGGGCGCTGACGGCCTCCGACTCGACGCAGCGGGCCACATCTGGCCGTGGTACTTCGCCTCCGAGATCAACCCGCTGGCCGACGACCTCGGCCTCTGGCGCGTCGGCGAAATCTGGGACGGCGACACGAACACCGTCATGGAGTTTGCCGACACCGGAATGAGCGTCTTCGACTATCCGCTTTACTACGCCATCATGGACGCCTTCGAGGGCGGCGACATGACCGCTCTCGCACGGGAGAACGCGCGCGGTATCGTTCACGAGGATCCGAGCGTCGCGGTGACGTTCGTCCAGAATCACGATACCACCGGCCCGAATGTCGGCATCGACGACGGCGACGACCCCGGTGACTACACAGCGGAGGGAATCGCCGTTGAACTCGCACACGCGTATCTCCTCTCGGCTCCAGGACTGCCGATGCTCTTTCTCTCTTCGGAGGGGGACGCCGAAATCGACGATCCGTACCTGGAAGACTTGATCTGGGTCAAACGAAATCTGGCGACCGGCGCGCTGATCGATCGGTACGTCGGTGACGCTCTCTACGTCTTCGAGCGCGAGTTCAATCTGCTGGCCGGCATCAACAACGACGAGTGGGACGACCGAACCGAGTGGGTCGAGACGTCCTGGCCGAACAAGACGCTCGTCGACCACGCCGGCGGGCAGGACGAGGTGACGACGGACGACGAGGGACGGGTCGAGATTACCGTTCCCTCGCAGGGCTGGGTCATGTACGCACCCGAGAGCGGCGGCGGGTCGGGCGAACTCACGCTCCGGGTGACTGTCGGCGTCGATCACGGCGAGTCCGTCTACTTCACCGGCAGCACCGACGAACTCACCGACTGGGGCGGTGGCATCGAAGGCACCTGGACGGACGGCGACATCTGGGAAGTGACCGTCGACGATCCCGGCGAGTTCGAGTGGAAGACGCGCCGCGGTCCGTCCGGCGACACCGGCGACGTGTGGGAGCGCGGCTCCAATCACGACCGGACGGATCGTCACCCGTCTCATCAGGGCTGGGAAGACGAGTAGCGCTTGCCGCCCGGCAACGGACGAACTGCCGCTGACAACGGTTGGTTGGTTCCTTCCGGTTCTCGCCCCTTTATGCGCTCGTGTTACAAATGTACGAGTATGCGAGCGATTGAAGTAACAGCGTACGGCGAGAGCGATCAGCTCGAGCAAATCGACGCCGACCTACCCGAACCGGACGCCGGGGAGGTCCGGATCGAGATCGAGGCCGCGGGCATCAACTTCGCGGACATCATGCAGCGCCGCGGCGCGTATCCCGGCGGTCCGGAAACCCCCTACGTTCCCGGCATGGAAGCCGCAGGGACGGTCGACGCGACCGGCGAGGGCGTCGATCTGAACGAGGGTGACCGCGTCGTCGGGATGCTCGACACCGGCGGCTACGCCGAGTACGCCACGGCCAACGCGCAGATGCTCTTTCCGATTCCCGATGGCATGCGCTTCGAGGAAGCCGCCGGCTTCCCCGTCCAGTTTCTCACCGCTCACAGCTGTCTGTTCGAGTGGGGCGGCCTCGAAGCCGGCGAGACGGTACTGATCCAGGCCGCAGCGGGCGGCGTCGGCACCGCCGCCGTCCAGCTCGCCTCGAACGCGGGCGCGGAGGTCTTCGGCACCGCGAGCACGCAGGAAAAACTCGATCTCGCCGCTGAACTCGGCTGCGATCACCCGATCAACTACACGGAGACGGACTTCCGCGAGGTCGTCGACGAGGAGACCGACGGCGAAGGCGTCGACCTCGTCCTCGAGTCTGTCGGCGACGATGTCTTCGAACGCAGCCTCGACGCGATGGCCCACTTCGGACGGATGGTTACCTACGGCGTCGCGAGCGGCGTTCCCGCCAGCGCGGAGAACCGCCGACTCCTCTTCGAGAACAAGACCGTCTCCGGCTTCCACCTCGGGCAGGCCTCCTACCACGACCCCGAGCGGATCATGAAGGCCGTCCCCGATCTGACGGAGGGCCTGACGAGCGGCGACCTCGAGGTTATTCTCGGCGAGGACTTCGCACTCGAAGACGCGGCCGAGGCCCACCAGTACATTGAGGACCGCAAGAGTTCGGGAAAGGTCGTGCTGAAGCCCTGACGTGCGGTAACGGATAACTCACTGAAGTGAAAGGTGAGAGGTTAGAACTGTAGAGTGAAGGGTGGGGGCGGGAGGCCAGAGGGCGGAAATAGTGAGTGAGAGATACTCAAAAACCGACCCCCCGTCGCGGCGACCGTCATCCAGTTCGAGTTCGGCGATTCCTCGCCCGTTTCGGTCGTGTTGCTGTCAAAGACAGCCTATGGAGCAACGGACGACGCGGGTAGCTATCATCGGCCGTTCGTCGGAAGATTCCCTGCGATACCGACGCTCTGCGGATACAACGGAGCTTATAAAGTGCTTTGTGGTCGTCTCGGTGCCTGCGAGAGAGGCGCTATTGAACTCTCGTCGACGCGATGCGGTGGACTTCTCAGCGATACGTACGGGCAACCCTTATTCCAACGAACACAGTGTAACAGATATGGACGAAATCGTCTTGGTATTCATCAAAACCATCGAGTTAATTTTCGATCTTGTAGAAACGATCTATCGACGGTTCTTTTCTGACGACACAGATGACGACAAACAATCTCAATCAGGGATCGACGACGTTCAGTAAGCGCGTGTAGCAAGCGTCCATTCCGCACGACGGCACCGCTGAAAAACCGGATTCCAACGGAGTTAGTTGGCGAAAACGCGTTCAAGCTATTCAATCGCTCTCTGCCGCACGAAACGACGCGTCCCACTCGAGTTCGTGATCGACAAATTCGGCCTCGTCTAGCGGCCGCCCGCCCTCAAACCTGAACTCGCCGGCGACGGTCCGCCCTTCGAGTACCCCCGGGAGCCAAAGCCGGTCGTCCTCCCACATCTGGTCGTAGGGTACCTCGTCGGTCGGAACCCACTCGGGACGCGCTTCGTCGGAGGGGCGCGGCTCGCCGGCGAACGTCTCGGTCCGGTAGACGTGACATCGCGTGTGGACCGTGCCGTCGAGCAGGAAGGTGAGTTCGCCCGCCTTCTCGAGGGCCGCGGGATCGAGTTCGAGGCCGACTTCCTCCCGTGTCTCTCGGGCGGCGCACTCGCGCGGCGTTTCGTCGCCTTCGAGTTTCCCGCCGGGGCCGTTGTACCAGCCCTCGCCGAGGCCACGGCGTTTTTCGATCAGGAGGACCTCGTCGGTGGCATTCGGCGCACCAGCCGCGTCGTCGGGCCGCCCATCGCCGCGATCGCGAAGCACGAAACAGAGCGTCGCCTCGATCATACGAACTCGTGCGCCGGCCCGTAACTAAAGTCGGGCGAACCGGGAGCGGTGCGAATCGGGGTCGACTGCCGATCTACGGCCGCTTCCCCGTCAGCGCCTCGCTCGCCGGCGCGAACGAGATCGGCGAGCCCGCGCCCGCCTCCGTCGCGCGTTCGTACAGCATGTGCGCCGCGGCGACGGTTTCGATGCCCGTCCCGCCGCTGTCGAAAAGGGTGATCTCGTCGTCTCCCGTCCGCCCGGGTTCGGCTCCGGCGACGATTTCGCCGAGTTCGGCGTGGATGTGGTCCTCGGTGACGGCACCCGCCTCGAGCGCGGCGAGGAACGAGCCCGCGTCGTAGGTGGCGCGCTCGCGGAGGTCCGGCACGTAGGTCGCCCGCTCGATCGTCGTCGTATCGAGTTCACGTTTGCCCTCCTGGTACTGACCCATCGCCGTGACGTGAGTCCCGGGATCGAGTTCGGTGCCGTCGAAGACCGGGTCGCTGGCGCTGGTCGCCGTGATAACCACGTCAGCGCCGCCGATCGCCGCCGAACTGGAGTCGACGGCCGTGACGTTGGCCTCAAGCGCGTCGTCGAACTCGTCGGCGAACGCCGCCCGGCTCTCCCGGGTCGGCGAGTAGACGCGAACGTCGCTGAACTCGCGGACGGTCGCGGTGGCGTGGACCTGGCCGCGGGCCTGCGGGCCGCTGCCGATGACGGCGAGCGTCGAGGCATCGTCGCGGGCGAGTTCGTCGACGGCGACGGCTCCGGCGGCCCCGGTTTTGAAGGGGTTCATGCTCGCGCCGTCGAGGAGGGCGAGGGGCTCGCCGCTCTCGGCGTCGAAAAGCGGCGTCATGAACCAGCCGTCGCCGGAGCCGAAGCCGGCACCGTACATGTAGCCGCCCATCGCGCCGGTGTCGGGCAGGAGGGCCGCGTAGCTGGTGAACATCCCCGCGGGGTCCTCGCGGAAGAACTTCTGTCGCGGAAACGCGGGTGCGCCGTTGCCGACCTGCCGATAGCCGTCCCGAACGGCGTCGACGTAGTCCGCCGGCGATGCAAGGTCGTCGATCTCCTCGCTGGTGAGAAACAGCGTGTCCGTCATGCATACTCGTTTCGGCTCGACGAGGAAAAAGCCGTCACAAGCGGCGAACGCGGTGGGAAAGCGAAACGAACGGCCGCGTCTCAGAACACCTCGTCGATCGCCGCGTCGAGTTCGGTGAGCGCCGTCTCGATCTCCGTCGCCGTCGCACACAGCGGCGGCGCGAGCAGGAGCTGCGTGGCCGGACGACCGGTACCGACGATGACGCCCCGGTCCTCGAGCGCCGCGGCGACGGCCGGCACCGGATTCTCGGATTCACCTTCGCGCTCGTCACCGCCCGTCTCGTCGACGCGCGGATCGTAAAACGGCTCGCCGGTCGCGGGATCGGCGAACTCGACCGCCCGGAGGTAGCCGCGGCCTCGAACGTCGGCGACGACGTCGGTCCGGGACGCGAGTTCGGCCAGCCCGGTCTCGAGGGCCGGAGCGTTCTCTCGGGCGTTCTCGATGAGTCCGTTGTCGTAGGCCTCGATGGCGGCGAGCCCCGCCGCGCAGCCGACGGGGTGGCCGCCGAAGGTCTGGCCGAGGTCGAAGCCCTCCTCCTCGATGTCCGCGACGAGTTCGGGTCGCGCCAGGACGCCGGCCAGCGGCGCGTACGAACTCGTGACGCCCTTGGCGAAGGTGAGCAGGTCGGGTTCGATCCCTTCGGTCTCGACGCCGAACCACTCGCCGCAGCGGCCGAAGCCGGTGATGACCTCGTCGGCGATCAGGAGGATGTCGTACTCGTCGCAGAGTTCGCGCACGCGCTCGAAGTAGCCCGGCGGTGCCGTGTACGCCCCGCTCGAGCCCGCGACGGGTTCCATCATGATCGCCGCGATGCTGTCGGGCCCCTCGTTTCGGATGACGAACTCGAGGTGGTCGGCCGCCGCGTCTGCGAGTTCGGCCGGCGTCTCGGCGTCGAACGGGGACCGGTGGGCCATCGGCGGGAGGAACTTCGCCGCGCCGGTCGTGGCGGCGTGGGTTTCGACGAGGTTGCGGGTTTCGGGGTCGCCGGTCAGGCTGCCTGCACCGTAGGTCGAGCCGTGATAGGAGCGCCAGCGGGTCAGGATTTTCGATGCGCCGGTATGGTTGCGCGCGAGTTGGACGGCGAGTTCGTTGGCTTCGCTGCCGGTGACCGAGAACAGCGCGTGCGAAAGAGAGCCCGGCGCGAGATCGACGAGTCGCTCGCCGAGCGCGGCGCGGACGGGCGAGCGTTTCGCGGCGGAGACGTACTGGATCTGCTCGAGTTGTTCGGTCATGCCGTCGATGATTGTTCGGTTGCCGTGGCCGGCGTTGACGCAGTAGAGTTGCGAGACGAAGTCGAGGTACGTCGTGCCCGTCTCGTCGACGACCGTCGTGCCGTCGCCGTCCGTAATCGCTAACGCGTCGCTGTCGGGGTCGTACCAGTGGGGTATCGTCGTCGGAACCGCCGTCGATTCCTCCGTGGGTCCTTCTAACATGACAGTGACATCCACTCGGTGCGAGTTAACTGTTGTCCCGCAATTCGACTCGCGTTGATCTTGGAGTTAGATCATCTCCCAGCGTTCGAACCACGGCCAACTCGAATCGCGACCGCCCGCGACGGCCGCCTCGGGGCGGATCAGTTTCGGCGGGCGCCCGTCCGAGAGAGGACGACGGCGAGGACGGCACCGGTAGTGGGAAACACCGCGAGGATGGCGAATGTCTGCCAGACGGAGACCAGCGAGAGGAGGTAGCCCGCGACCGCAGCGCCGGCGGCACCGACCCCGAAGACGCAGAGGTAGGTGTATCCGTACGAGAGGCCGCGATCCCCCGGCGGGCTGTACTCCGCGATCGTCGCCTGGTACATCGGCTGCAGCGAGAACAGCAGAAAGCCGAGCAGGGAGCCGATCAGCAGTAGCGGGACGAACCCAGTCCGCGCGACCGGGACGAACAGCACAGCGACGACGGCGAGTGAGCCGAAGATGACCGTGAGCCCGATCTCAGTTCGGATGCGATCGGTGAGCTTCCCGCCGACGTACTGGCCGGCCATACCGACCATCAACAGCCCGGCGTAGAGGTACGAGGCCGGATCGAACTCTTCGGCCATCGGGCTGTCGGGGTCGAACAACTGGAGTTGCTCGACGATGTTCGGCATGAAATCGCCCAACACGTCGGGCAGGAAAGTCAACGTGCCGCGATAGAAGAGCCCGTTCATCATGACGACGATCATCGCGACCGTAAAGCCGACCGTAAACAGCGCCCGGCTATCCCCGACGAACCGCGAGAGCGACATCTGCCGGTCGTCCCCTCGGGTGCCGCCGTCCGGCTCCGTCTGCACCGCAGCCGTCTCGTCGAAACTCGCGGTCAGCGCGTATAGCACGCCGAGCGCGGCCGGCGCGACGAGCAGGGCCGTGACGAGTTCCCAGTCGAAGAACAACAGCAACACCGCCGTCAGCAGCGGCCCGAACGCGATGCCGAAGTTGCCGGCGATGCCATGGTAAGCGAATCCGGTGCCGCGTTGTTCGACGCCGGTCGAGATCAGCGAGAGCCCCGCCGGGTGGTAAATACTCGCTGCGACGCCCCAGAGACAGAGTGCGGCCGTGATCATCGCGACTCCCTGGGCGGCGCTCAACAGCAAGAACGAGCCACCCATCCCCGCCAGACAGACCATCACGAGTTCGCGTGAGCCGAAGCGGTCCGCCAGAATGCCGGCCGGGAGGGCACCGAGACCGAACAGCGCGTAGCCGACGGAGACGGCGACTCCGAGAACGGCGGTGTTGACGCTGAACTCGGTCTGCCAGATCACCATCAGGATCGGGATCGAGAGCTCGTAAGTGTGAACGACGGCGTGGGCGATCATCACGAAGCCGGTGATCGACCTGTCGTTCCCGGTGAGCCGACCCGATTGGACAGTACTCATACTAGGTTTCAAACGCACTGCGCGTGGCATAATGATTGCTAAGCCAGCGATACTGTCCGGACACGCACACGCACCCGTGGCCACCCACTTGACACAACGTCTGCACTCGTCAGTCGTTCAGCCAGACGCTCGCTTGCGGTTCGTACGGGTCGGTAGGGATCTCGACCAGCGTCGGACCGTCGCTGTCGATCGCGGCAGCCACAGTTTCGGTGATCTCCGTCGGGGTCGCGGCCCGCATCGTCTCGAGTCCCATGCCCGATGCGATCGCGTCGAACTCGAGCGGGACATCCTGCCAGCCGTACTCGCCTTCGTCCATGCGGTAGTTTCGTTCGGCGTCCTCGCTGATGATCGCGTAGTCGCTGTTGGTGAAGACGACGACGGTGACATCGAGGGCTTCGTCAGCGAGCGTGTGGAGTTCGTGGACGCACATCATCAGGCCACCGTCGCCGACGAGGGCGACGACGGGTTGGTCCGGATTCGCGGCTTTTGCGCCGATAGCGGAGGGGAGGCTCGACCCCATGGTCGCCCAAGAGCCAGGGTTGACGTAGTCGCGCGGCGCGTACGTTTCGAACGCGACGAGTGCCCAGATCCGAGAGCCGCCGGCGTCGGCGGTGACGACGGCGTCGCGAGGGACGCCGTCCCGAACCGCTTCCAACGCGCTGACCGACGTGATCGGCGATTCATCGACCGCGCGGAGGTCGGCGAGCCGACGGTCGACGGCGGCTCTCGTTTCGCGGGCGCGCTCGCGACCGCCGGTCGCCGCGATCGAGCGCTCGGCGAGTTCAGTATCGAGGGCGGCGAGCGTGCGCCCGGCGTCGGCGACGATGCCGACCGCCGGATCGTAGCCGGTGCCGATATCGGCGGCGTCGAGGGTGACGTGAACGAGGTCGTCGGGAACGTCGATCTCCCAGTGGTGCATCGAGACGGCGTCGAAGTCGGTCCCGACGCCGAGCGCCGCATCGGCCGTGGCGATGTGCTCTTTGACCGCGGTCCCGGTGCCGCCACAGAGAACGCCGCCGAAGAGGTCGTGATCGTCGGGGAAGACGGCCTTACCCTTGTAGGTGGGAAAGACCGGTGCCCCGAGCCGTTCCGCAACGGCCACGAGTTCAGAACTCGCGTCCGCGGCGCGAACGCCGCCGCCGGCGACGATGATCGGCCGCTCCGCCACTGCGAGGAGGGCCGCGGCGTCGCCGACCGAGTCGTCGGCTGGCGTGGCGGGCGAGTGCGGGTCGGTCTCGGCGGGGTCGGCGAGGGAAGCGTCCATCGGCAGGAAGTTCTTCGGAATGCCGACGCGAACGGGCCCCTTCGGCGGCGTCAGCGCGATATCGATCGCTCGCTGGAGTTCCGCGATCGTACTCTGTGGCGTCTCGACAGTGACGTTTTCCTTGACGACGTTATCGTACGTGTTCGGCGGCGTTTCGTGGATTCCGTCGCCACCCCGGATGTCGGGATCCGTCTCGACGGCCATGTGAACCAGCGGCGTGCAGTCGTTTTTCGCGTTCTTCAGCCCGTTCATCGCGTTCATATCTCCCGGTCCCGGAATAACGACGGTCGCCGCGAGGCCGCCGCTGCTCTCGGCGTAGCCCCACGCCTGGTGCGAAACGGCCGTCTCGTGGCGCGCCATGATGAACTCGATGTCGGTGCGCTCGCTGATCGCCTCGTTCAACGGGAGCGTCTGCTTGCCGGGAATTCCGAACAGCGTGTCGATCTCGTTTGCCACCAACCGCTCGATGACGGCCTCGCTGATTCGCATACCGATGGATGTGCCACACGGGGGCGTAAAGGTTGAGGATCATGTTCGTTCCGTGGACCGTCTCTCGTCGCTGTCGATCAAAAGGGACTTCGCGGAGCTAACGGATACACGAACCAGCAGCGAACGGCCGACCGACACCGTCACGACGGCCGCCGCGGCACGAACGGGCCGAAATCGGCCGTTCGAGCGGCGATCGTCGCAATTCGAAGCGCGTAGCTCAACAGCACGACGAACGGGAGAAAGACGAGGGCGACCCCGCCCGCGGCAATCGCGAGCAAGACCGCCGTACTCGACACCGTCGTCACGAGCGTCGGATACGAGACCACCAACAGCCCGCCGCCGACGAGCGTCGGAAACCCGACGTACAACAACAGCCGAGAGAGCACGGCGAGTTCGTGCTGGACGTATAACGTCTTGAACGTCTGCCGAGCGATCGCGAGTAGCCCGAGCAGTTCGATCAGGTCCTCGAGTGGCTGCGTCTCTTCGAATCCCTCGCTCCACTCCGCTTTAAAGAAGCGGGCAGCGTGGTAGTAGTTCCCCTGATGATGTCCGAGCACGGCCGAGAGCGCTTCGAACGTCCCGAATTCGGCCTCGGAGAGCGTCCCCGCAACTGTTTCGCCGTCAGCCTCGAGTTCGCGGACAAAGCGTGCAACCTCTTCGCGCTGGTGCGCCGTTGCGTCGGCTGTCATCGATGTCGGAAGCTGTCGCCCCCGATCGACGGTCGCTTGCACGATAACCTCGAGAAACGCTGCCGGCGAGGCCGGACTCACCGTCACGTCGGTCACTCCCTCGACGCGGCGCTGGAACTCGGTCATTCGTTCGAAGCGCTCGGTCAGTTCGTTCGGCCAGCCGAGTTCCTGCGAGAGCACGAGCTGATTGATCGCCAGCACGATCGTAATAAAGGGTAGCGTTCCGCCAACGAGCGCGCTGTACAGCGAGCCGACCGCCTCGGCATCCGTCACCTCGATAACGCCGGCGAGTTGGCAGCCGACGACGAGTCCGTACAGTCCGCCCGCGAGTATCCCGGCGATCAACAGCCGATTCCCGTCCAGCAAGAGCCAGCGTTTGATCGGCGACTCCGCAGCCGTCTCGTACGTGAGATCGGTCCCTGACTGGCTCTCGAACGACCCAGTGCGCCGTTTCCGGTCCAAATCCCGGTCCCGGTCCTCCATACCACCTCCAACGACGACCCCCGACGAAAGTGTACGTGGCGACGCAACCCCGCAGTGAACTCGTCAGTACAGTGTTACCCGACGCGTTTGTCGCACTCGACACATTCTCGAAAACGAAGAAGCGACGTCGGAAACTGAACTCAGGGTTGAGCAATCCGAAGCGTTTGCGATGGTCGGCGAGTTCACGACTGAACGAGTAACACGACGTGAAGGAATGGACTCGCCGGGATTTGAACCCGGGGCCTCTCCCATGCCAAGGGAGTGATCTACCCCTGATCTACGAGCCCTCGTTCGCAGTACTTGCTTTCCCACGGGAATAGATAAACCCCTCGAAATCGTCGGGGTGGCCCTGTCGTTGCCTCACACGCCACTCCCTTCGTTTCTTCGACGAGTTCAGCGGCCGCGCCGATTCCGTTCGATCCCCCGCTCGCTCGTGGAACACTGTTTGGCGCAGATCGTCCCGCAATGCCGCGGCGAAACGAACGCGTATTGGGGCTGTCACGGCGGTCGCTCTCGATCTAGAAACCCTTTAGTCCGTGCCGCTGAAAGCGACGGTGGGAAGCGCACGGCCGCAAATCTGACTGCGCCGCTCACTCTTTCGGGTGGCTTGGGATTGCGGAAGTGCACCATGCACGTTCAGACAGTTGGGTCACTGTATGGCATCGACTGTCGCGTCTTCGAGCGGTCAGTGCGGTTCCTATCCTCACCAATGGCACGAATGCATACGCGCCGTCGTGGCTCGTCCGGTTCGGACAAGCCCGCGGCAGACGAACCACCGGAGTGGAGCGACGTCGACCCCGACGAAGTCGAACAGCGGGTCGTCGAACTGGCAGAACAGGGCCACGATCCCAGCCAGATCGGGATCAAACTGCGCGACGAGGGTGTCACAGGAACGCCTGTTCCGGACGTGAAGCTAGTGGCGGGCAAGAAGATCACCCAGATCCTCGACGAAAACGATGCCAAGGCAGACATCCCCGAGGATCTCCGTAATCTGATGGAGCGCGCCATCCGCCTGCGCGAGCACGTCCAGGAGAATCCGCAAGACTACCAGAACAAGCGCGCCCTGCAGAACACTGAGTCGAAGGTCCGCCGACTCGCCGACTACTACCGCGGCGACGAACTCGAGCCGGACTTTGCGTACTCCTACGAGATCGCCGTCGATCTCCTCGAAGAGAACTAACGCGTCCGACTCGTCGAGCACGACCACCGACACGATCGTCCACGTTCAATGTCCACCGACGGCCACGCCGGCTCCACGGTTGCGACACACGCCCCCGACATCGAGAGCGCCGGCTTCGTTCGCATCGTCACGCGAGCGGACGGCGATGCGCTCGCAGCGAGTGGAATCCTCGCCGCGGCGCTCTCCGAATCTGGAATCCCGTTTCAGGTGACGGTCGCCCGAACGGTCGGTGATCGGACCGACCGAGTTCAGAGACGAGATGAGCAAGACGACGATAGCGACGAGCTGACGGTCGTCTTCGGTGCCGTCGACGTGGGTAATGCCACGGCCGTCGTCCGACTGGATTCGGACGACCGTCCGGCAACGCTCGCAGCGACCGACCTCGTTCGCGAGTTCAGCGCGGACGGCTCGACGGCAGTCACCGGGGTTGATCCGGTGCTCGCGCTTGCTGGCCTCGTCGCGGCCGGCGTCGAACCCGGCGCTGGCGAGAGCGAGTGGCTCCTCGAGAGCGCTCGCGAACGCGGCCTCGTCGAACGGCGACCCGGTGTCGCGATTCCGACCGTCGACCCGGTCGACGGCCTGGCGCACTCGACGCGAGTGTGCGCGCCGTGGTCGGGCGATCCCGAGGCGACTCGCGATGCGCTCGCCGGGACTGAACTCGAGTTCGCTGAGCCGGCCTCGTTCGGCGCGGACGCACATCGGACGATCGGTTCGCTCGTCGCGCTCGATGTCGTGGGAGCCGAGGCGGCCACCGATGCGGCCGCAACGTCGATCCAGCGCGTGTTGCAGCCGTACGCGATTACCGGGACTGGGATCGGGACCGGATCCGATTCTGAGAACGAGTACGCCTTTTCCACCGTCGGCGGCTACGCCGACGTGCTCGAGGCGACTGCTCGCACGGAACCCGGTACGGGAGCCGCGCTGGCGATGGGCCACGACGCCGTCGGACCGGCGCTTTCGGCCTGGCGAACGCACGGAAAACGCGCACACGGCGCGCTCGAGACGGCCTCGACCGGCCGCTACGACGGGTTGTTCGTCGTCGGTATCGACGACGGTCCCGTCGAAGCGGTTGCTCGCCTGGCCGTCGAGTTCCGCTCGCCGGAGCCGACGGTGCTCGCCATCGGCGATGGTGAAGCGGCGATCGCGACTCGCGAGTCCGAGTCGCTTGCGGCGACCGTCGAAGCGGTGACGCGAGAACTCGACGCCGACGGGATCCGTGCCGAGTACGATGTTGGGCATCGCCGCGGCTATCTGCAGTACGACGTTACCGTCGATGACGCTGCTGCGGACGATAGCGTTGGCGGCGACGAGAGCGCGGCCAGCGACGAGAGACGGGTGGACAACTCGACGATCATCGCGGCAGTGAGGGAGCACCACTGATCATGCCATCGGAGACAGACACGGAGATGGCACCAGCATCTCACGGACGCGCCACGATCCGCACCCACCACGATGATCCCGAACTCGTCGCACGGGCGCTTCGCCCGGACAACACCGACGAGATGGAGACCGTCGTGGCGGACGAGACGACCGTCGTCACCCGGATCGAACGCGAGACGACGGGCGGATTGCACTCGACGGTCGACGACTACGTCGTCAATCTCGAGGTTGCAGTCGATGTTGCTCGCACGGTGCGAGACGCTCCCGATGGGCGAGACGGCAATTCCGCGGGCACCGACGCCCCGGACGCCCCACCCGCAGACGCGACTGAACAGTACGACGACCCAGCGGACACGGGTACTGTGTCCGACGCTGATACCACAACACAAGAACACAATGAGTGAACGCTCAGTCTCACGTGCGAAACAGGAAAAGCGGTGGTACACCGTGCTCGCTCCGGAGCAGTTCGACCGGACCGAACTCGGCGAAACCCCCGCAGACGAACCGGAAAAAGTCTACGACCGAACCATCGAAACGACGCTCGGCGACCTCAACAACAACGCCAGCGAGAACAACACGAAGCTGACCTTCAAGATCACGGACGTCGGTAGCGATACCGCCTACACCGAGTTCCAGAAGCACTCGCTGACCCGCGACTACCTGCGCTCGCTGGTCCGCCGCGGTGCCTCGAAGATCGAGGCCTACGTCACCGTCCTCACGACGGACGACTACCGTGTGCAGGTCCAGCCCGTCGCTTTCACGACCAAGAAGGCGGACGCGAGCCAGGAGAAGGCCATCCGCGAACAGATGGTCCAGATGGTTGAGGAGGCGGCCGCGGAGCGCACCTTCGAAGAACTCATCGACGGCGTCGTCGAGGGACGACTCTCGTCGGCGATCTACGGCGAAGCCAAGACGATCTACCCGCTTCGCCGGGTCGAGATCCAGAAGGCAACGCTCGAAGCCCACCCCGAGGAAGTCGCCGAAGAGGAGGCGACTGCGGTCGACGTCGACGACGAAGACGTCGCGACGAGCGACTAACCGATTCGATTGAGACGCCCGTTTTGTTTTTTCGCCGCCAGCGTCCGAGCAGCGCCGCCGGAAGAACGATCACGGTCTACGCTCTCGAGGCGACAATCGCTCGTTGTTAGCCGAGATGGATCGGATCGACCTTCATGAACTCTCGCAGGACGACCGTTGCGTACGACCCCTTGGGAAGCGAAAACGAGAGGGTGAGTGCATCCGAGTCGTCTCGCTCGGCTTCCCCGGCTTGCTCGATACCGAGTGCAGTGCGGACGAGAATCGCCCGTCGCGTGCCGGTCGAGTGGAACTCGCCGGGAAGGTCGAAGTCGCCGGGGCGGAGTCCGAGGTCGTCCAGTACGTCCCGTTCGATTTCGCCCGGTTCGCCGTCGGCGAGTTCAGTGTCGGTGCCGACGAGCGGGGCAGTGACGAAGGCGCGGTTGCGCTCGCAGTGGCGGGTTACTGATTGGATGCGGCGCTCGTCGACGCGCTGGAGGCGGTCGGTGTCGGGGAGCGTGAGTTCGGCGGGGACGTCGTCGCCGGTGTCGGTAAAGCAGACGACGTCGCCGGCGACGGGACGGTCGAAGGGGAGGCCGCGTTCGAGGCGTTCGCCGAGGAGCAGGTTGAACGCGTAGGATTGGGCGGCGTGGACGAACAGGCGCTGGAGGTTCGAGGGGACGGACTCGAGTGCGGCACGGAAGTCGTCGGGGCCGGGGTCGCCGTCGCACGCGGCGAGTTCGTGGAGCATCGAGCGTTCGTAGCGCAGCCGATTCGGGAACCGGTCGAGTGCCTGTTGCCAGTCTCTCGTCTCCTCGATGAACGACCGGGCCGCCTGTGTCCCGTCGGGTTCGGCCTCGGTCGGAGCGCCCAGGTAGGCCATTACCGCGCCTTCCCAGTCACCGCGGGCGATTTCGAGGCCGACTTCGTGCGTGACCGGCCGGCGGCTGCCAAAGCGCTGCTGGCCGAAGTAGTTGGGGACACCGATCGGGGCGGAATCGCTCGGTTCGGTTGCTCCCGACCCGTCGGTCGTCGGTCCGCCGTCGCTGTCGCCGTCGGTGCGACCGAATTTTCCGTCGAACGAGCCGAACGCCCGCAGTTCGCGGGCGATATCGGTCGCGTTCGCCGGCTCCGCGGGATCGCTGATGACGACCTCGAAGGCGTTGCCCGCAAGGTCGCCGAACTCGAGCGAGCGGCCGGCGCGCCCGAGGGGTTCGAGTTCAGCGTCGTTGATGTCTGGCAGGTTCACTGCGTCCGTGCTGTAGACCGAAAAGAGCTGTGTGGTGACGGCATATTTGTCCTTGGTGCCGGCCCAGTTGATCCGTTCGCGGGAGACGCCGAGGGCGTCCGAGATGCGCGCGGCGAAGTCGTTCGTGTCCCACCCGTGAAGCGTCGCCCGGAAGACGAGGTGCGGATAGGCGTCCGTCGACGCGTCGATCGGTTCGGTCGAGAAGCGTTCGAGTTCACGAACGCGAAAGTGGTCGTCGGCCGCACGGAGGCGGCCGCCGGTGCCGTCGGTGTCGCTGACGTAGGCTGTCATTCCGACGGCGCGTTCGGTGGGGTGTGCCGGGCGCATGCTGATGGGTGGTTTGCGTGCGGAGATTAAATCGGTTTGTTCTCGCAGTCCACGCGGTGTGTCGGCTGGTGTCCGTCTCGGCGCTTCCCGCGAGCGGCCATCCGGTGTCGTGAACGGATCGTAAGCGGATCGTGACAGGCCGATACGGTTATTGCCGCTGCTTGCCTCCTGGCAACAGGCAATCGAGTATCGATCTGTCTTTGCCGCCCGACCATGAATACGAATCACTCCCCCGAGGACCACACAGAAGCGACGGAGACCTTCGAAGCGGACCTCAAAACGCTGATCACGTCCGCGTTCGCACACGGTGCCGCCATCGAAGCGACGTGGGTGATCACGACGCCACTGGCTGATGCCCCCGACTGGATCGTCACGGTCGAACGCGAGAACTCGGATCCGCAGTCGTCTGACTCGCATGCGTCGCCGGAGAAATGAGCCGAACCGATCAGTACTGCTGACGTTTTGTTCCCTCTTCATGAAGCGACAATAAAGGTTATATGTACCCCCGTCAATTTGTACGTGTACTCTACTGAGTCGGGGCGCGAGAGTCGTCGGCGATCGAGAGAAGTGTAAGTGAAGTACGGAGCGTATGATGTCCGATACACGCAACTCCATCGATGACGCGACGGAACCACGACTGATCACTTCGACCGACCTGTTTGCCGCCTTCGCCGTCAAACGGCGACAGTATACGCTCGCCTATCTGGCGTCACACCCAGTGCCGGTTTCGATCACAGACCTCGCTACCTTTATCACGCGGTCTGAACTCGAGTCCGACGACGGTTCGCTCGACGCGACTGACGATATGGCCGAACGGCGGCTTTCCCATACCAACAGCCGCTACACCGATCGCTACGAGCGCGTCCTGACCGACCTCTATCACGTCCACCTGCCACACCTGTCCGATGCCGGCCTCCTCACCGCAACCGACGAGACTGAACTCGTCGAGTTGACGGTCGACCGGTGCGTTCTGTCGCCGTATCTCGATCTTGCCGGGGTTACCGTTGATCTCGACAGTACCGTCGATGTCGATATCGAAATCGACGGTGACAGCGCATAACGCGCCCGGAACGCGGGGTACAGTCAGTCGAGTGATGCGAACTGTTGTCAGTCAGTTCCAGAACAACCGCGAACCGTCCGGCGATTGCTCCGGGAAATCGGTACAGCAGACCGTCTGATACAGACTGTGGTGGCGTTAGAACAACGAGAGTTCACCGGTCACGCTATCGACCCGGTCATCGCCGGCCGGTCCGACCGCAAGCGCAGTGACGGTTCCCGGCTCGAGTTGCGTGTGGCCGGCATCCCGGATGATCGCGTTCGGAATGCCGTCTCGATCCGCGATCTCCGCGAGTTCGTGGAGTTGGCGCTCGCTCGTTCCTTTGAGGACGACCTTCTTCTGTCCGCCTCGTTTCCACTGGTCTTGAAGTTGACTGTCGGCCTTCTCGTAGGCCGACAACGACGCGTGTGCGACCTGTGCGGCGAGTTTCCCCTGTCCCATTCCGATATCCGTTCGGGCGACGATGGCCTGTTTCATACGGGTGTTCTCGAGAGCGACGGGTAAAGCAACGGCGATTACAAGCAGCAGGTGGCAGTTGTGACGATCGATACGCATTTCGTTCGAGAGGACGAACAGCCACTATGAGGCAAACGCGGCGAGCGATTCTCGCCACGACGGCGGCCGTCGGTATCGGTGGTGTTGCTGGCTGTCTCGGGAATGGGGGCCCGCCGGATGCACCGGTCAACGGCGACTCGGACGCCGACGTGACCGTTACTATCTACGAAGACTTCTCCTGTCATTTCTGCCAGGCGTTCAAACTCCAGGTCTATCCCGAACTCGAAAGTCAGTACATCGAACCGGGGGAGATTCAGTACGAGTTCCGCGATTTCCCGGTTCCGGTTAACGAGAAGTGGTCGTGGGAAGTTGCCAGCGCGGCACGCGAGGTCTTCGAGAACGAAGGTAACGACGCCTTCTGGACTTTCGCGAGCGACATCTACGAGCACCTCGGGTCCTACACCTACGATGTCATCGAGGAGGTCGCTGACGACGCCGGAGCGGATGGCGGGGCCGTCCGCGAGGCCGCCGAAAACGAGCAACACCGCTCGGTGATCGAAGACAACAAGTCCCACGGCGACTCGAACGATGTCGCCGGGACGCCGACCGTCTTCGTCGGCGGCGAGCAGGTCGAGTTCTACGAGAGCGACGACTTCGTGATGATGGCACTCGAGCAGACGACGACGGCGATCGAAAACGCACTCGAGTAGCGCACGGAGTGAGAAGGGGCCGTTCGGTCCGGCGCGACGACGGCAATCGGAACAGTTTCACATCCACCGTTCGACTCGTCGGATATGATCCTCTCCGATGCGGACATCAGCCGCCGACTCGACGCGGGCGACCTCGTCGTCGAACCGCTCGACGATCCGGAACTGCAGATCCAACCCGCGAGTATCGACCTCCGTCTGGGACGAGAGTTCCTCGAGTTCCAGCGGACGAACATCCCCTGCATTCACCCCGACTCCGAGCGCGAGGTCGACGAATACGTCACCGAGACGCTCGTCGAGGACGGCGACGACTTTATTCTCCACCCGGGCGATTTCGTTCTCGGGACGACCTACGAGCGCGTCGAGATTCCGGCGGACCTGATCGCCCACGTCGAGGGCCGCTCCTCGCTCGGCCGCCTCGCCGTCGTGGTCCACGCCACTGCGGGCCTCTGTGACCCCGGTTACCGGGGGCAGATCACGCTCGAACTCTCGAATCTCGGCACGGCACCCGTCGCGCTGACGCCGGGCATGCGTATCTCACAGCTCACCTTTACGGAACTCAAGACGGAGGCGGAACGGCCCTACGGCAGCGAGCGCGGCTCGAAGTATCAGGATCAGGACGGTCCACAGGCCTCGCGCATCCAGAGCGACCACGAGTTCGGCGGCGAGCAACTGGACCGCTAACGGATGACCGTTCCGCGAACTCGAATCCTCACCGATACCGGGCGATCGCGATCGCAACGACGAGTCCGAGAACGACGCCGACGCCGAGCGAACTGACGGCACCGAATATCGTGCCGGCCGCGATAAGGATTCCGCCGACGAGACCGACCGCGAATCCGCCCATTGCACCTGCAAGATCAGGCCTCCCGTCGGAGGTGTCGTCGGCGAGTTTCAGGGCGACGCCGATCGTTGCAACGGCACCGGTGACGAAGCCGGCCGGCAGCCCGAGGAACTGCGGATACGCGACCCAGTGACCCGTGATCTCGGTCACCCCGAGTCCAATTCCGAGAAATGCGGCGATGCCGGCACCGATCGCGACGACGACTGCCTTGACGCTCATCGATCCGTTTGTTTACACCCCAGCGATAAGTATGTTCGATTCAGGCCGGCTGTCTCTGCACTCGAACGGCACACCTGATACGACCTGTGGCTTGCAGCTAGTCAATCGCGATCCGTCACCCGTGAGCCACGACCCGCGATCCCAATCCGCGACCCGCGATCCACAAACGACAGCCCGAATCCCCGGAAAGTTAACCCCGCTGCGGTCCAAGTCCAGCCTACCGAATGCAATTCGTCGAAGAACTAGTGGTCGACGAGTTCCTGCCGACGGTCCGCTCGCTCCTGGCCGGGGAGCTGCGCGACCGGGGGCTCACCCAGAGCGAAGTCGCGACCGTCCTCGGGATCAGCCAGAGCGCCGTCTCGAAGTACGCTCACGGCGACGTTGCCACGAACGACCGTATCGCCGCCGACGAGCGCGTCGACAGCCTCGTCGACGAACTCGGTGCCGGACTCGCGGCCGGGGACATCACGCCCGTCCAGGCGCTCATCGAAATCGAAGTTCTCATCCGCGAACTCGAAACCGGCGGCGACCTGCTCGCCCAGCTCCACGAGGAGGCCGTTCCCGAACTCGCCGATCACGGATCGAGCTTCCGGGTGCACGATCCCGAAAACGACCGGCGGACCAGCGAGCGCGTCCTCTCGTCGCTCCGACGCGGCCTGCGGATTCTCGAGAACGCGAGCGGCTTCGCCGGCTTGATCCCGGCGGTCGGCTCGAACCTGGTCGCCTGCACGCCCGATGCATCGAATATCGACGATGTCGCCGGCGTTCCCGGACGGATTTTCGACGTGAAGGGAAAGGCGACGGTGCCGGCCGATCCCGAGTTCGGCGTCTCCGAACACGTCGCGACGGTCCTGCTCTCGGCGCGCCGCCACGGTGCGACCGCCGAAGCGGCGATCAACGTCCGGTACGACGCCGACGTGCTCGCCGAACTCGAAGAGCACGGCCACGAGACGGCCGAGTTCGACGAGAGCGACGACGTCGGATCGAGCGTCGGTGCGGCGATCGACGACCACCCCGACGCGACGGTGCTGTACCAGACCGGCGGGCCGGGCATCGAACCGTTGATCTACCTCCTGGGTCCGGACGCGGAAGCCGTCGCGGACGACGTTCGTTCGCTTCTCTAGGGCGCTCACAGCTGTCGCATCATCTTGGTCTCGAACCGGTTCGCTGGTGCCGATAGCAGCCACCGCAATTTATTATTTATTGCGGCGATCGTGAAACGACGAAACTGAAAACGCGAGGGAAAAGATGGCAGCCGGCGCGGAATCGAGCGCAAGAGCCGAAACGCCAGGTGAGAGAGGAGATGGACGAGAACGCGAGCAGTGAGGGGACGGCCCCGAAAGCCAAGCCAATGACGACCGAAACCACACAGGAATTCTACGGGCGCTGGGCGCGCCTCTACGATCTGATCGCGCGTCGGACACCGGGCGTGCCGCAGCTGCGACGGCGGGTCGCCGCCGCCTGCCGACTCGAACCCGGCGACACCGTCGTCGAAATGGGCTGTGGAACCGGAGCGAACCTCCCCTATCTCCGCGAGCAGGTCGGCCCCGAGGGTACCGTCATCGGTATCGACGTGACGCGGCCGGTACTCGACCGCGCCACCGCCACGGCGGCCGACCGATACGATAACGTCCACGTCGTCCGCGGAGACGCGACGCGGCCGCCGATCCTGCCCGCCGAAATCGATGCTCTCCTCGCTACCTTCGTCGTCGGCATGCTCGACGATCCCGCCGGCGCGGTCGACGACTGGTGCGAACTCGTCGGCCCCGGCGGCCACGTCGTCCTCGCCAACGCCGCCCGCAGCGAGGCGTGGTACGCCCCGCCGGTCAACGCCGTCTTCCGCGCCATCGTCGTTCTCTCGACCCCGCCGACGACGCAACTCCGATACGAGTCTCCGCCCCACGTGCGACTGGACGAGCGCATCGACGCCGCACACGCCCGACTCAGAGCGAACTCACGCGCCGTCGCCGACGAAACGCACCTCTTCGGCGTCGTTCGACTCACCGGCGGTGAACTCGAGTAACCCTCGACGAGACGGCAAAACAGAACCGAAGCTCAGGACTACGCCGGTGCCTCGAGTTCTTCGAACTCGCGAACTCGATTCCGGACCGCGTCCGAAAGCGGCGTCGGGTGTCCCGTGTCGGGATCGACGCGGACGATCGTCGTTTCCGCGGTCGCGGCGATTTCGTCGCCGGTGCGGATCTCGTAGGCCATCGTACAACTGCTGTCGCCGAGGTCGGTTACTTCGAGCGCAACGGTCGGCTCGTCGTCCATCGTAATCGGACGTTCGTACGAAATTTCGAGATTCGCGATGACGAACGCCAGTTCCTCCTGCGGAATCTCGAGAACGGCTTCGATGTAGTCGGTTCGGGCGGCTTCGAGGTAACTCGCGTAGACGGCGTGGTTGACGTGATCCATCGGGTCGAGATCGCGGTACCGAACGGGAACCGCGACGGTAAACTTCTCACTCATTGTGCGTTTCGAACGCGAGTCGCACAAAAGTACACATCGGTTTCGACGAGTTGCCGCTTCGCGAATCCGGGAGAGCGACGAAACGCGGATCCGGACGTGTCGAACGACAGCGGCTACGCCGACTCGCCGTACATCGCGGCGTGTTCGGCGCAGAACGCGGGCTCGCGCAACTGCGCCTCGATCAGTTCCTCGTGATAGTGCGCGTTGAAGAGCCGACACGAGTTCCGCTCGCAGAACGGCTCGCCCGTCTCCAGGTAGTGCACTGCCTGCAGCACGTACCCCTTCAGCGCGTCGGTCGTCCGCGGATCGTCCGCGACCAGGAACTCGCCTTCGACCTGGTTCTCGAGGACTTCCCGCGGCGGCGTATCGCCCGACAACAGGGCGTGGCGCTGCTGCTCTTCGTAGTACGCCTCGGGCTTGGCCGGCGCTTCGTAGAGGCCGGGGACCGAGATCAACGCAGGCTGGCCGAGGACGTTCACACGTTTGTGCCAGCGGCCGTCGTGCTCGCCCCAGGTCCCGATCGCTCTGTCGAGCACCGGAACGTGTACCGCATCGAGTTCACGATCGGCTGCCGGCAACGCCTCGTTCAGCGCGCGCTGGATTCCGATACCATCGTAGAGTACCCCTCCCTCGCGCTCGGGATCATCGAGCGCTCGCTCCTCGTATCGGATCGTCCCCAGCATGGTGTTTCCCGTGCTGAACTCGTGGGGCGATTGCACGCGCGCCTCGGCGAACCGTTCGGCGAGGTCGTCGGTGTGGTGTACGTCGAGGAACCGGTCGCGGACGGAAACGGATGCGTCGACGTGCGCTTCGAGCCAGCCGGCGATGGCCTCAATGTCGGCCACCGTCGTCGGCGCTCGGTAGATGACGATCTGCTCGACCATGTATTCTCTAGTTGTACCACAGAGTGAATCAGTTACGGTCGGCGTCGAACGCGGACCCTGCACATTTATCACCAAACAAACATTACGATACGACATGTTCCCGCCGTTCGTCTCTCGCAATTCGATGGTCTCGGACGAGGCAAGCCCGTTCGTACAGGCATATCGGGACGTTGTCGTCTACGACGGACCCGAGCCGGACGACGTGCTCTACGAGGGACCGCTCGTCGTCCACGGAAACGGCTGGCTTGAACTCGAGGGAGATCGGCTCCTCTCACCGAGTGCCGTTCATCACGTCGATATCTACGATGGTGAGGCCGAAGTCGACGACCGATCCGATGACTCGTCTACAGACGGGAAGCGAGATGGCGGTCACGACCGGGACACCGAGTACGGATTTTAGCTGTCGATAAACGACGGTCCGTCGACGAGTTCAGTTTCGGCGTCCCGCCAGAAGTGGGTGGATTCCCAGCCGAGTTCGGTTGTCGCTTTGGCCGTCGAGAACGCGGATTCCTCGCCTGCGAGGTCGCATTCTGCCGGCCGCGCTCCGAAGACGGTCTCGATCACGTTCGCGGTGGGTCGGCCGAGATAGTTATCGGCGGCCATCGCGTGGGACGCTTCGCGGCCGTCGATATCGGCCGCAAGCGCGGCATTGCGTTTCGGCCATCCGGGGAACGCCGGCGAAGTGGAGGACGGCATCGGGTTCGTGTGCCAGGCTCGCCTCCCACGCCGGCCCCTATTCGGGGAGATCGGCGGCGAGAAAGGTGACGGTGGCCGGCTCTCTCGGGGGGCGTTCGAGGTCGACGCCGACGACCTCGTGGCCGTCGGTCGCGAGGTGATCGACCGCCCAGCTCCCCGCACCGCCGGCCGCACCGGTAACGACGAGTTTCATGTCCGAACGCTGTATCACGGCCGCGAAAACGGTGTGGGTTTCGGTGGGGACGACGACTGCTACCTCGAGATGAGCATTGCTGGCCGAGTGGGCATTCAGACACTATCTTCTTCTGGCGCTACTACTATCACCACAACCACCTACCGACCGGTCTTTCAGTCGTCCGCCGGTGCGGCCCGCGAAGTCAACTCGACCGGCTCGGCGTCGACTTCGAGTTCGTCGAGCGCGACCTGGGCGGCGCGCTTGCCGGAGACAAGCATGGCACCGAAGGTGGGCCCCATCCGCGGCAGGCCGTAGGTCGTCGCAGTCGCCATTCCGGTCGCGATCAGACCGTCGTGGACGAGGCCGGTGTGCTCGACGACGGCGTCCTCGGACTTGCCGACCCACATCGAGTCGTGACCCGGCGAGTCGTGGCCGGGCGCGCCGTAGCTGTCGTCGCCGGTCTGGTCCATGCCGGTCGCGCTGGCCTCGGCGTCGCCGATACCCGGAGCGTCGAGCACGCCGCGCTCGTCGAGTTTCTTGACCGCCATCGCGTCGTGACCGGTCGCGTCGATGACCAGGTCGGCCTCGACGGCGATCGGGTCGACGCAGGTGATCTCGCGCGGCAGCGCGTGGACCGGCGTCCAGTTCATCACGATGCCCGAGACTTTGTGATCTTCGCGGATCACGATGTCCGTGAACTCGGTCATGTTCTGCATCTTCGCGCCGGCGTCACAGGCGGCCTTGATGAGTCCGGAACAGGCTTCGGGTCCGTTCGCGATGTACAGTCCCTCGCTATCCTGGGACTGTTTGTACGAGACATCGAGATCCGCTAAGACCTGCTGGGCGGGGTCGCGGACGGTAACCTTGTTCATCAGGAACCCGCCGAGCCAGAACCCGCCGCCGAGGTAGTTGTTCTTCTCGACGACCATCGTCTTGATGCCGCGTTCGGAGAGTTCTTTCGCGGCCGTGAGCCCGGAGGGCCCGCCACCGATGATGATCACGTCCGAGTCCGAGAAGTCCATGAACTCCTCGGTCCATTCCTGCCCGATTGCGCGCGTTACGTCGGCTTCGCCGACCTGACTGAACTGATCAAACTCGCTCATACAACTAGGTGGTATCATCCAGTAGTGAAAAGTCTATCGCGATGATTCGCAAGGGTACGCGAAAAACGGATCAAGCAGAAGATCCGGCGGGAGGCCCGATATCGTCGCTACGGAATCAGCGACGGTTTCGGCGAGCATCCGACCGCTCTTCTCGCACGGAGGGTAGTTCGAGGCTCCCGAGTGAAACCGCGTTTCGGCCCATGCAATAGAACGGACAACGAACAGCTGAGAGGACTGTAGTTTTATCTTGCTCAGTACGAATTACGTTCGTACGTGAATGCGTCAAAATAGGTCCGTCCTGATCGCAACTGCGCTCCTTTCGATCCTGACGCTCGGCGTTACCGCCTCCGTCCTCGAGACAACGCCGATCACCGCCTCCTACGATGTCTCCGCTGAGAGTTCCGCTCCGGGAGGCCTGTCCATCCTGGATGTCCTGCTATTGCTCGTCGTTGCGTTTTTCGACCTGTTCGGGATCGAGTTCGATCCTGCCATCCTCGGGACCGGCACCGGTTCTTGGGCTGGCGGGTTCGGTCTGCTCCTCGCGCTTCTGCGCTCGGCCGCGCTTCCCCTCGTCGGTATCGGCGCGGCCGTCGCCGTTCTCCTGCTCGTCGGTCGTCGGGTCCCCGAGTCGAGCGCTGCCATCGGTCTCTCCGCGCTGGCGACCCGGCGGCGGTCGGCGACACGCTCAGCGCGTTCGGACGAGACGAGCGAATCCTGGCCGCCCGCCGAGCCGGAATCCGGCGTGGCCAAGGCGTGGGTCGAGATGACCGAACCGCTCGAACCGGACCGGCCGCACTGTCGTACGCCGACGGAGTGGGCCGAGACCGCTATCGACGCCGGATTCGACGAAAGCGCCGTGACCACAGTCACGGAACTGTTTCGGGAGACCCGCTACGGTGAGGCGGCCGAAACAACCGCGTACCGACGGAAAGCGAGGCGTGAACTCGAACGGCTCGACGGTGATTCCGAGTGAGCAACCCGGGATCGATTATTCGATGGATATCCGCCGCTGGCGGCATCCTCTCACTCTGTGCCGGGCTCGCCGTCTTGGTCGCCCCGCCGATCGGCGGCGCTCTTCACTGGCCGTGGGATGATGAAATACTGCTGGTCGCGTTTTTCGTCGTCGTGTTCGTGATCGCGAGTCTTCTCCTTCCGTTTGTTCTGCTCGACGATTCCGACCGGGCGGATTGCACACCGCCGGAACCGATTCCATCGACGCCGCCACCCGGGCGCGGGCTCGAACATGTTCTGGATCGACGATGGCTCCTGTCGCTCCCGCCGGCTCGACGGCACCGCATTCGAGACGGGCTCAGACGGACGACGATTCGAACGATCGTCCGAACTGAAGGGTGCGCCACGGAAACAGCCCGCGACCACCTCGCGGACGGAACGTGGACGGACGATCCGGTCGCGGCAGCGTTCGTTCGTCCCGAACCCGAATCGGACGGCTCACTTCTCCGATCGCTCCGGGAACGGTTGTGCTTCACGCGAAGGGCGCGGCGAACGGCGCGGGCGGTTCTGGCGCTCGCCGCGGAGGACGCCCGTCGATGACAGCTCGGCGAACGACTCGCTGGAATAGCGCGCTGATCGCCGCCCTCCTCGCCAGCGGAATCGGTGCGCTAGTAGCGGACCCGACGCTATTGCTTCTCTCGATCCCGCCCGTCGTCTTCGCCGTCTATTCGCACGTCCCCACGTCACCCGCCGCGACGCTCGAACTCGAACGGTCGTGTACCGAGCCTGCCCCCTCACACGGGCAGGCGGTCGAAGTGACGGTCACGCTCAAAAACGCGGGCGACCGGGTGCTCCCCAGCGTGTGTCTCGTCGACGGAGTCCCGCCGATGCTCTCGGTTACCGACGGCTCGGCCCGACACGCGGCGGCGCTCGGCCCCGACGACGAGACGACCTTCTCCTACACGGTTACCGCGAAACACGGAACCCATCGTTTCAGGCCGGCCGCCGTCGTTCTCGAGGATATCAGCGGCAGCGTCGCGGTCGAGACGAACGTCGAGACGGAAACCGAACTTGCCTGTCGGTCGCCGGTTCGAACCGCGATGCTCGAACAGGTAGCACACCGGTATGCAGGATCGACTATCACGGTCGATAACGGACACGGAACCGTATTCTCAACCGTCCGTTCCTACCAACCGGGAGATCCACAGCGAACAATCGACTGGAACCGCTACGCGCGCGATCGCGAGCTGACCACAATCAGTTTTCGCGACGAGCGCTCTCGAGCCACTCTCCTCTGTCTCGATGCGCGAGAAGTCTGCTACCGCTCAGACAGTAGCGACGAACCGCACGCCGTCTTCTACGCGTGTACCGTCGCGCGCGAATTACTCGATACCATCGCGACCGCGAACGGACCGGTCGGGCTTGCGGTCTTCGGCACCGAACAGCGGTACATTGCCCCGAACACCGGAGCGCACCACGTCGAAACAATACGACAAACGCTCGACGATCCGAAACTGCTGCCGCTCGAACCGCCGAACAGAACTCGTCCTGGAGACACCGATGAACTACCGATTCGGCCGCTTCGAACGCGGTTCGGGGAGGCTAGCATCCTCCTGATATCTCCGTTACTCGACGACTCCCCGCTCGAAACGGCTCGAACCCTCCGCGCAGACGGCCAGCCGGTGACGGTTATCTCGCCGGCAGTCACGGCGACGCGGTCGCTCGGGACTGCGGTCGCAGGACTCCGACGGGACAACCGTCTAGGGGCCCTTCGGCGATCGAACGTGACGGTTATCGACTGGGATCCCGAGACAGCCCTCGAGACGGCAATACGAGCGGGGGCGAACCGATGAGCGGCCTTCCGGATAAGCCGACCGATCCGACTCCAGCGAGTGCGAGCGCCGGCGTTGCATTCGTCGCGGTTTTCGGTGCGTGCATCGCCGGGTTAACGGATCCGAGACAGACGGCCCCGCTCCTTTTGGAAGCGATCGGGCTGACGCTCCTCATCGGCGGGGTATTGCTCCGCCGCCGGGGGTATCGACTCGTCGGAAGCGCGGTCACCGGATTCGGATTCATCGTTGCCACCGCGGCGCTTGGTGCCTCTGTCACCCTTTCTCTTCCGTTGTCTCCGTTACTCATCCTGCTCGCGTCGGGGTCCGGAACGCTACTGGTAACCCTCGGCGTATTTCCCGTATATGGTAGGTTCGCCCGATCGTTCACGACAGCCGGTGTCGCACTCGTATTCGCCGGCGTGACAGCAACTGCTCTCATCGACGGAGCGCCACTGTGGCGATCGACGGTCGCCGTAACGATGGTGCTTCTCTCGTGGGACACGGCCGAGCGAGCGGTCACGCTCGGCGAACGGGTCGGCGGCGCTGCTGAAACCCGCTCCGTAGAACTGGCCGGAGCGATGGCGAGTTCAGGTGTGGCTCTGATAGCACTCATCCTCACGATCGCCGTCTCCCGTATTCCGGCCATCGGGTCTTCCATCGAAGGACTGGCACTGCTTTTGGTCGCAACCACGACGTTTCTCCTCGCGCTAGCTCACGTTCCCCAGATGCCGACCCCTCGACAGTGACCGCACGGAACGCTGTCTCTCGATGTGATCACGATTCGATGCCGTTGCTCGGGCGGGACCGTCGAAGAAAATGGATTCTGCTCTCAACCGTCGATCCTTGCCCCTCGGACGAGCCGCGAACGGGAACCCGTCTCCTCACACTCTCGCTTACTCGCTGACGATGATCGTCCCGACCATGTCCGCGTTGACGTGCGGAATACAGATGTACTCGTACCGGCCGGGGACCTCGAAGGTGTGCTCGAACGTCTCGCGGGTATCGAGCCCGCCGCTGTGGTTCTCGCGCCACTGCTCGCGTGCGGTCGCGTCGTCCTCGAAGCCGCCGGTCGCGAAGTACTCCGCGTCGTCCGGAATGCCCGATTCGAGCGCCGTAATCGTGTGAATCGCCCCACTCGTATTCTTCCAGACGACCGTCTCCCCGACGGTGGCCTCGTACTCCCGAGGGAGGAACTCGTTGCGAGTCATCCCGATGGTGCAGTTATCGCCGCTGCAGGGCGAATCGTCGAACACACCGAGGGTGGACGTACAGCCGGCGAGGCTGGCCGAGAGGGACGTGCCGACGGCGGCGAGATAGGCGCGCCGGTTCATACCGAACGCTTGGGAGACTCGCGATATAACCGCCCCGGTTCCGGACTCCGGTTCGACGCTCGAACCACCGTCGGTGCTGTCCCGCTTGCAGCGCTGTCTCTGCCGTTTCACCCAATATTCGCGCTCTCCCCAGCCATGCACCCCACTCTCTCCCAGCTCCCGCGCCGCCCCATACGACTCCCATATCCACCAACTCCCATACCCACCGACATATCCG
>NZ_JAXHGN010000001.1:394118-1278489 GCF_034808065.1 Natrialba sp. PRR66
ATCCGCCAACTCCCATACCCACCGACATATCCGCCAACTCCCATACCCACCGACATATCCGCCAACTCCCATACCCACCGACATATCCGCCAACTCCCATACCCACCGCCCCCATATCGCCCTGTCATCATGAAACGAAAACACGTAAGGTACACGCCCGCCGAATCCGCGAGTATGCTCCCCCGGTTCGTCGGGCGACTGGGCGTCGCCGACGCGGTGACGATCGCCAATGCCGCCCTGGGGTTCGTCGCCGTCGTCGTCGCCTTCGTCGACATCGACCTCGCCGCCCGACTCATCCTGCTCGCCGCCGTCGCCGACGGTCTCGACGGCATCCTGGCTCGCCGCTACGGCGGCACCGATGCCGGCCCCTACCTCGACTCCCTCGCCGACGTCGCCTCCTTCGCCGTCGCTCCGGCCACCCTCGCGTTCGTCGTCATCACGGGCGGGCTCGACATCTCGTACGAGACCGTGACTGGTGAACTCCTGCTCGTCTCCGGCGTCTGTGCGCTGTTCGTCGCCATGGCCGTCGCTCGACTCGGTCTGTACACGGCCTACGATACCGCCGTCAACTACACCGAAGGCATCCAGACGACCCTCGCGGCGACCGTCCTCGGCGCGGCGATCCTCGCCGGCGTCGCCAACCCCTGGCTCGTCCTCGCCGTGACGGGCGCGTTCTGTTACCTGATGGTCTCGCGGATCAGCTACCCCGACCTGCTCGCCCGCGACGCCGCTATCATGGGCGTCGTCCACGTCCTCGCGATCTTGATCCCGAACTTCGCTGGCCGCACGTTCCCCTATGCCCTCTTGACGCTCGGACTCGCCTACATGACGCTCAGCCCCTGGTTCTACTGGCGCGAGGAGACTCCCCAGCAGGGGACGACCGCGCATGGAAACGCTTAGGACGATCCTGACACGACCGTAGCGTATGAACAGTGGTACGCGTCGGCGTCGTCCCACCCCCGGGGCGGTGAGAGTATGAGCGAGGACGACACACCGGACCAGACCGATCAGGAAGCGGAACCAGCGGGCGAAGAATCGGAACAAACGCCCGATCTCGAAGTCATCCGCACCCAACTCGACGAGTTCAGCGACGAGGTCGAGACGCTCGAGACCGATCTCGACGCGGCCGAAACCGAGGACGATCTCGACGATGTCGAAGCCGACCTCGAGGCGTTCCGTACCGAACTCGAAGCGGTCGAAATTCCCGAGCCGCCGGAGACGGAGGACGAGGAGGAAGAAGACGAGGACGACGAACCCGCACCCGAGGAGGAACTCCAGGAGACCTACGACGAGATCGAAAGCGACCTCTCGGATCTCGAATCCGAGCTGGAGGAGCAGCGCGGTCCCTACGGCGAGGATGTGGTCGGCGAAATCGAAGACGCCAGCGGCACGATCACGGGCACGCGCTGGACCGTGGAAGGTCGCGACGAACTCCTCGTCGCCGCCGATGACTACCTCGGCGAGTTCAACGAGATTCTGGGTTCGTCCGTCGCGCTATCGACAGACGAGGCCGATGCAGACACGCCCGACCGACTGGCCGGCACGCTCGACGATGCCGTCGCCGCCGTCGAGGACGCTGAACTCGACGCCGACGACGATGCGGAGACGATCGCCGGATTGCTCGAGGCGACCGACGACTTCCAGGCGGCCATCGACGACGCGACGGAGTGGACCGACCTCGAGGTCCGCGAACAGCTCCGCCGGGAGGGCTTTTACGACGTGCTCGACCACGTCAAGGACTTCCCGCCCGAGTGGCACGCCCTCAAGGTTCACGAGAAGCGCGGCAACGTCGACATGATCCTGCTGGCCTACGAGAGCCTGGGGTCGGAGTACATGGAGAATCACTGTCTCGAGGCCCTCGAACGCATGGGCCCCGAGGAGGCCATCGATCCGATGGTTCAGAAGGCCGGCCGACGCGACGAACAGGCGATCAGCATCCTCGGCAAGATCGGCGTCGCGGACGACGATGTCGTCGATGCCCTGCTCGACTACGTCGACTCGAATCCGACCCTCCAGAAACCGACCTTCAGGGCACTCGGCGAGATCGGTGCCGAGGCGGCCGTTCAGCCACTCGCCAACCAACTCGTCGCCGACAACCCCGACGTGCGAAGCTGGGCCGCGCGCGCGCTCGGACTGATTGGCGATACCCGCGCGATCGATCCCCTCGCGGACGTGCTCGCGGACGACGAGGAGGACAGAGTTCGCGCGAGCGCCGCGTGGGCGCTCAACCGGATCGGAACGAGCGACGCGCTCGAAATCGTCGCCGAGTACGACGACGACCGGGCGTACCTCGTCCAGGCTGAGGCCGAACACGCCGATCCCGAACCGGTCGCCTAACCCCACGTTCCCCACGTCCGTCGCTCCGTTTTTCTCACCGAGGCTTACAGTTTAAGTACGAAGACGCAGCCAAACCGGGTGATGTCTACTCGTCGGTCGGTCGCCCTCGCCCTCCTCGTGAGTTGTAGCCTGCTCACCGGACTCTCCGCCGGTGTGTGGGGCGTCTCCGGCGGCGCTCCGGGACCCGCTCACACCGCTGGTGCCACTGCCGGCGGGGATCTCGCTTGTCCCGTTGCCGCTTCGACCGCTTCGTCCGATTCGACGAGTTCGGATCCCTCGACGGCCACGGACCAGAACGTCACCCGGCCTCGACTCGTCGAACTCGCACCGAATCCGACGACCCAGGGGAACGTCGGCGAGTTCGTCGTGCTCGAAACGCCGCCGGATACCGGCGTCGGCAACTGGTCGCTCACCGACGGCCACACCACCGCCGCGCTCCCGAACGAAACCGTCTCCGGTCGCATCGCCCTGACCACGAACTCGTCCGCGACTCGATCGCTCACCGACGATCCGGTACTCGAACTCGAGGGGACCGTCCGGTTCGCCGTCGACGGCGACGACCTCAAACTGCGAAACGGGTCGACAGTGCTCGATTCGGTGTCCTACGACCGCGCTCCGACCGCACAACGGTGGTATCGGACCGAGAGTGTCGGTGTAAGGGTAGGTGCAGGAACAGATATAGATACAGAGACGGGATCAGATGCAGATCCCGGAATCAACACCGACACCCCCGGCGCTGGCACCGCTACGGACACCGCTGACGCCGACGCAACCGGGCAGTGGTGGCCCTACGAGGCAACCTGTCTCCCCGTCTCGCACAGCGACGGCGACACGGCCACAACGTTCGTCCTCCCCGACGAGCCAGCCGTGGCGCTCGAAACGATCCGCAACGCCGACGACCGACTCCTCCTCGCCGGCTACACGATCACCTCCGAATCCGTCGCCACCGAACTCGTCGCTGCAGCCGACCGCGGCGTCGACGTGGCCGTCCTCCTCGAAGCCAGCCCCGTCGGCGGCACGCCGGCCGCAACCGAATCCGTACTCGAGACGCTGGCCGAGAACGGGATCGATGTCCGTGCGACCGGCGGCGAAGGCGCTCGCTACCGCTTTCACCACCCCAAGTACGCCGTCGCCGACGACACGGTCCTGGTGACGACCGAGAACTGGGACCCCTCCGGCGTCGGCGGCGAGTCGAGCCGTGGCTGGGGCGTTCGGCTACCGGATGAAACGCTCGCAACTGAACTCGCGACCGTGTTCGAAGCCGACTTCAGCGGCTGGGATACCGAACCGGGGGCTGAATACGCGGCTCATACCTCGTTCATCGACGAAGACGACGAGTTCACTTCGTCATCATCGCCATCGCCATCTCCATCGTATCCGACAGCACACGAGGCCGAACGACGATCCGTCGAGTCGGCCGAACTGCTGATCGCGCCCGATAACGCCGAACAGCGCGTCCAGACGCTTCTCGCCGAGGCCGACGAGGAGATTCTCATCACCCAGGCCAGCATCGACGGCGACCTCTCGCTGCTCGAAACGACGGTCGACGCCGCCCGCCGTGGCGTCTCGGTTCGCATCCTGCTCGATTCGACGTGGTACAACGAGGCGGACAACGAGGCACTGGCGACTGAACTCGAGCGGCTGGCGGAACGGGAGGAGCTCCCGATCGAGGTTCGACTCGTCGCGGATACCGATCGCTTCGAGAAGATTCACGCGAAGGGGATCGTCATCGACCGCGAAACTGCCATCATCGGCAGCGCCAACTGGAACGCGAACTCCTTCGAGAACAATCGCGAGGTCCTGCTCGCAGTCCACGGATCGGACGCGGCGAGCTACTATGCAACGGTTTTCGAGGCCGACTGGAGCGGTGACACGTGGTCACTGCCGATCGGAACGATACTCATCGGCACCGTGGCTCTCGTCGTCGCAGCGCTCATCGGGCGACGGTACATCCGCTTCGGCGACGACGCTGCTGCTGTAAGCGGCACACGGGCTAACGAGTGAGCGCCATCACGGACTGCCGCCCCGAACCACGAACACGCAACGACGAGAACGAGACTCCGTTACTTCGCGTGGTCGCCACTCTCGAGCAGTTCACAGTGATCCTGCTCGGCGTCGAAACAGTCCGGACACTGTGCCGGGCGGTCGATAATCGTATCCAGGCGCTCGGCAACCGTATCGTCGATCACGCTCTCGAGCGCGCGGGCTTCCTCGCGGAACTCGTCGACTTCCAGTACGTTGGTGAGGAATCGTTCGATGATGCAGTAGGTCTGGAGCGCGTTGTGAGCGCGTTCGAGACCCTCATCGGTCAGGGTCGCTCCCTTGTACTTCTCGTGTTCGACGAGTTCACGATCTTCGAGTTTGCCGACCATCTCGTTGACGCTTGCCGGGCTGACTTCGAGCAGGTCCGCAAGCGTTCCCGTCGAGGCAGGGCCCTCTTCGATCCGTTGTGCGAGGTAGATTGCTTTGAGATATTGGTCTGCCGTGTTCATCGCGTCCCTCCGTCGCTAATACGCGTGGCGGTGATGGTATCGGTTCGACTGCGCTCGCCGTCGGTCGCGGACAGCGACCGGACGGGGGTTTCGTTCCTGGTGCCGTGTCCGGTTCCGAATGCTGCAACCGCCGCTTTCGGAACTACCGGCGTCATCATGCTCTGCGCTCCATGATTTCGGTTACCTCCTCGGCCCCCTGCTTTTCCTCCTCGCGGATCGTCGTGAGGGTATCGAGCAGTCGGTCACGATCGACTGCGAACTCGGTCTCGGAGGCGTCGATCGCGGCGATCAGGTCGTCGTAGAACTTGTACGCCGTCTCCTCGTTTGCCAATTGATCGTAGAGGACGCCGTCCGTATCCTCGGGCGGACCGTACTGGGCGTCGACGAGGGTGTTGATCTCCTCGTAGGAGACCGTTTCCGCCTCGAGATCGTCGATCAGTGTTTCGAGGCGTTCGCGGTGGTCGGCCGACTCCTCGGCGGCGTCGACGAGTAACGTTTCCACCTCCCCGTCGACCGCATCCCGTTCGTCGGGGGGTAAGGTCTCGAGGTGGTGGGCGGCGCGTGACTCGACGACCTCCTCCAGTACGACCCCGATCTGGAGGAGTCGCGTGAGTTGCCGGTCGTTCGAGACGCGCTGTCCCAGACTCATGCTACGGCGTCAGGGCCGCGGCTACTTAATCGTCCCTACTCGCGCTCTCTCCATCGCTTTGCCCGTTCTCTTCTGCCACCAGAACCGAACCGACTACCGTCTTCGATTGGTACGTAAAAACAGCGGTGCAGCGAGTTAGTCTCGCGTGCGCAGTCGCGTCGCGATCAGATCCTCTAAGTCCTCGCGCAGTTCGTCGACCGCGATCTCCTCGAAGACCGGCACGAAGAAGCCTTCGACGAGCATGTTCCGCGCGGCACGCGGGTTGACACCGCGGGAGGTCATGTACAACAGGTCCTCCTGGTCGATCTGCCCGACAGTGGCGCTGTGGGAGGCCTCGGTGTCGTGGTTGTTGATGATCAGCTTCGGCGAGGCATCGGCCTCGGACTCGTCACTTAGCATCAGCGTATTCTCGCGCTGATACGAACTCGTGTCCCAGGCCTCGCTGCCGACATCCTGGACGCCCTCGTAGACCGAGCGGGCGATGTCGTCGGTGACCCCGCGGGTGACGAGGTCGGCCGTCGTGTGCTCCGCGCGGTGCCAGACCTTCGCGTCGAGGTCGAAGTGCTGGTCGTTGTGCCCGTAGAACGCACCGACGATCTGCGTCTCCGAACTCTCGCCGTTGAGTTCGGTCGAGACCTCGGTCTTGGTCAGTTGCGTCCCGAGGTTCGCCTCGATCCAGTCGATCGTGGCGTAGGTGCCGGCGTCACCGCGCTTGACGGTGAAGTTGTAGGCCTCCTCCGAGAGGTTCTGGAGACTGCCGTACTGAACCGAACTGTTCTCGCCGGCGACGACCTCGACGACGCCGCTGTAGTACTGTTCGTCCTGTTCTTGGCCCGTCGACTGCCGTTCGAGGATCGTAACCGAACTCGATTCCTCGGTGACGACGAGCGTGTAGTTGAACAGCGACTGCGAGTTCTGTTCGGTTCGGATCGTCACGTCCTCGGCGTCGACGCCCTCGGGGACGTAGACGACGGTCCCGGTGCTAAACAGCGCCGTCGAGAGCGCCGTCAGGTAGTTCTCCTGGAGGTCAACGACGGAGCCGAAGTGCTCCTGCAGGAGGTCCTCGTGTTCGGCGACGGCCTCGGCCCAGGAGAGGACCTCGGCGTCGGCCGGCCCGACCTGATCCTTGTCCTCGGCGGCGTTCAGCGGGTCGACGAACGACTCGAAGTCGAGTTCGTGGAGATTCGTCCAGTCCCGACCCGGCGTTCGGATGACGTCGGGCATCTCGAGGTCGGCGAGCGCGTCGAGGGCCTCGAGGCGGGTCTCTGTGAGCCACTCGGGCTCGTCCAACTCCCCGCTGATTTGGCGGACCTGTTCTTCCGTCAGATTAGCGTGTACCTGCGTGCTCATATTATCCGAGACTCCCCTCCATCTCGAGTTCGATGAGGCGGTTGAGTTCGACCGCGTACTCGATCGGCAGTTCCTCCGTGATCGGCTCGATGAAGCCGGCGACGATCATCTTCTTGGCGTCGTCGTCGTCCAGTCCGCGGCTCTGGAGGTAGAAGATGTCTTCGTCGCCGATCTTGCCGACGGTCGCCTCGTGAGCGACGTCGACCTTCGATTCCTCGATTTCCATGTACGGCATGGTGTCCGACGTGGACTCGTTGTCGAACATTAGCGCGTCACACTCGACGGCGGTGCTCGAATTTTCGGCGCCGTCGGCGATGTGGACGAGGCCACGATAGTTGGTGCGGCCGCCGTCCTTGGAGATCGACTTGGACTCGATCGTCGAACTCGTCTCGGGCGCGTTGTGGTAGACCTTCGCGCCGGTGTCGATGTCCTGGCCCTCGCCCGCGAAGGCGATGGTGATGTGGGTGTCCGTCGCGCCGCGACCCTTGAGGATCGTACACGGATAGAGCATGGTCGCTTTCGAGCCCATGCTGCCGGAGACCCACTCCATCGTGCCGTTTTCTTCGCAGATGGCGCGCTTGGTGTTCAGGTTGAAGGTGTTTTTCGACCAGTTCTGCACCGTGGAGTACTGCACGTGAGCGTCTTCGCCGACGAAGACTTCCACGCCGCCGCTGTGGAGGTTGTGGGTGCCGTACTTCGGTGCCGAACAGCCCTCGATGTAGTGGACTTCCGCCCCTTCCTCGGCGATGATGAGCGTGTGCTCGAACTGGCCCATCCCTTCCGAGTTCATCCGGAAGTACGCCTGCACCGGCATCTCGACGGTGACGTCCTCGGGGACGTAGACGAACGAGCCGCCCGACCAGACGGCCCCGTGCAGCGCGGCGAACTTGTTGTCGCTCGGCGGCACGCAGGTCGTCATGAAGTGCTCTTTGACGAGCTCGGGGTGTTCCTGGACGGCCTTGTCCATGTTGCAGAAGATGACGCCCTTCTCCTCCCACTGCTCTTGCATGTTCTGGTAGACGACCTCGGACTCGTACTGGGCACCGACGCCCGAGAGGGCGTTCTTCTCGGCTTCCGGGATGCCCAGTTTGTCGAAGGTGTCCTTGATCTCGTCGGGGAGGTCGGTCCAGTCGTCGACGCCTTCGCGCTGGTCGACGTCCGGGCGGATGTAGGGAACGATCTCCTCGACGTCCAGCTGGGTCAGGTCCGGCTGCCCCGGCCAGTCCGTCGGCATCGGCATATTCTGGTACTGCTTGAGCGCGCGGAGCCGCCGCTCTAACATCCAGTCGGGCTCGTCCTTGTCCTCGGAGATCATTCGAATAATCTCCTCGGTCAGCCCCTTGTCGGACTTGACGGCGGCGTTCTGTTCTTTCTTGAACTCGAACCGCGCCTCGGTGTCAGTTTCTTTGAGGTGATCTTGTTCTGAACTCATGGTTTGTATGTAGTCGTGTTTACGGCTGTAGCGTTATTACGGTTGTTCTAGCTAAATCCGGTTACGCGGTGCCGTAGACCTCTTCGCGGACCCAGTCGTACCCCTTGTCCTCGAGTTCTTCCGCCAGCGAGGCGTCGCCGCTCTTTGCGATCTCGCCGTCGAGCATGACGTGGACGTGGTCCGGCTCGACGTAGTCGAGGATGCGCTGGTAGTGGGTGATCTGGAGAATACCGGTTCCCTGCTCGTCGCGCAGCGCGTTGATGCCGGCTGAAACGTCCTGAAGGCGGTCGATGTCGAGCCCGGAGTCGATCTCGTCGAGGACGGCGATCGACGGCTCGAGGATGGCTGCCTGCAGGACCTCGTTTTGCTTCTTCTCGCCGCCGGAGAAGCCGGCGTTGAGGTACCGCTGGGCGAAGCGTTCGTCCATCTCGAGCTGTTCCATCTTCTCCTGAAGGATTTTCTGGAACTCGGCGACGCCGATTTCGCCCTCGTCCGCGGGGCCTTCCATCGGCGAGGATTCGAAGCCCTCGTCTTCGTCCTCAGTCTCGTCGCCGTCCTCGTCTTCCTCGAAGAGTTCTTCGCGCTCTTCGATCTTGGCGTTGAGTGCCGTTCGCAGGAAGTTCGTCATCGTGACGCCCTCGATCTCGGCGGGATACTGGAAGCCGAGGAAGATGCCGAGCGCGGCGCGCTCGTTAGGCTCGAGGTCGAGCAGGTTCCAGGTGCGCTGGTCCTCGTCGATCTCGATGTCCTCGCCGAACTCGTCGTCCTCGATGTGGAGCAGGACTTCGCCCTCGGTGACCTCGTAGGCGGGGTGGCCGGCGATGACCTTCGCGGTCGTCGACTTCCCGGAGCCGTTCGGTCCCATCAGGGCGTGGATTTCGCCAGATTCGACCTCGAGGTCGACGCCCTCGAGGATCTTCTCGTCGCCATCTGCTACTTCTGCGTGCAGGTTGGATAGTTCGAGGCGTGCCATAGTACTCTGTCGTGTGAATCGTGGGTCGTCCGACTGATAACGGTTTCGTATCCAACTGTATACGGTGGTGAATTCGGTAGAATATTTTCCGATTACGAAAACCGATATTTCGTGAGTGCGTACTTTGACTGAGGGGCTGATCGAGAAATCGAGACGGGTGTAACGGTCGAAAGTCGGGTCGAAAGCCCCGAAAGAAGCGAGATGGCTCAGTAGTCACCCGCGGTCGCCGGGCCGCTAAAGACCGAATACAGCAGCACGAAGTAGCCGATGATGAGCGGGACGAACGTGACGGCGACGATCGAGTTCACCTCGAGGGCGACCGGGCTGACGACGGCTTCGCGGATCGACAGTGCGGCGGCCGGGTCGATGAACGGGCGCATCGTCCAGGCGAGATAGCCAACGAAGACGAGCGCCAGTCCCGCGACCGAGAGCGCCCAGCCGTAGTCCCGCCGCCGGCGGTTTGCGACGATACCAAGCGCCGCGAACGCGATCGTTCCGCCGACGGCGACGGCCGTTTCAGCGGTCGACGGCACCGGCGACCCGCCTGGTTTGGCGAGGGCGATATAGCCGATCGTCGCGAGCGAGACGGCGACGTAGCCGACCGATCCGAGGCGGCCGTACCGGCGCATCGTCCGCCGGAGGTCGCCGCGGGTCTTGATCGTCAGGAACGACGCGCCGAGGACGATCGAGAGCGTTACGAGGAGGAGGCCGACGGCGATCGCGGTCCCGTTAACCGTCGATTCGAGTCCGAACCGCCAGTTCGCGACGAGCATCCCGAGGAAAAAGGGCGCGAGCGTACTGCCGGCGACGAACGAGCGGTCACAGACGCGGTGCCAGCGGTCCGAATCGCGTTCCTCGCGGAGCTTCGAGCCGATGCCCCGAAGGACGAGCGCGGCAAGAATCGCGAAGATCAACAGGTAGTGCCGCGAGAGGAGATTCGCGTAGACGGCCGGAAACGCGGCGAAGAGGACGGTCCCGAACAGGACGAGCCACACCTCGTTGGCCTTCCAGACCGGACCGAACGCGGCGTGCATCGTCTCTCGCTCATCGCCGTCCGCCTGGGCGTAGAGCATGCCGACGCCGAAATCGAAGCCGTCGAGCAGCAGGTACGCGCCGAGGACGGCAAAGACGAACGCGAACCAGAGTTCGGGAAGCGATTCGACGGGATACTGGACGGCTGCCGTGGAGACGAGTTCAGTCATCTGAACCCACCACCTGCTGGCCGGCCTCCGAATCCGAGCCGGAGTCGGGTCCCGAATCGCCGTCGCCCGCCGTCGGCGGCAGCAACCGCTCGCGTTCCGACCGGACGTACTGGCGGACGAGATAGCAGAACGTCACGAGCGCCGTGCCGTAGACGGCGGCCACGCCGAGCAGGGAGAGCGTCGCTTCGGCCGAGGAGAGGCCGATCGTCGCTCCCTCAGACGTTCGCAATACGCCCTGAATGATCCACGGCTGGCGGCCGACCTCGGTCACGTACCAGCCCGTTATCAGCGCGGTGAATCCGAGCGGCGCGGAGCCCATCAGCGCCACCAGATAGCGGTCGCTGGTCCGGATACCACCCCGGAGGAGCCGATAGCCACCCCAGAGGCCGAGGCCGACGAACCAGAACCCGAGCCCGACCATGATGCGGAACGACCAGAAGACCAGCGCGACCGGCGGGGAGTCGTAGTTGAACTCGTTCAAGCCGGTGATTTCGGCGGACGGATCACCCCCGCTCGCCAGGAACGACGCCAGGTTCGGAATGTTGACTGTGAACAGGTTTTCGGCGCGCGGATTGTCCAGGGCATCCAGGCTCGTCGGTACCGCGATCACGTGGAGATCAGCGCCAGTCGACGTTTCGTACTGCGCCTCCATCGCGGCGAACTTCTGGGGCTGCGTGTCGGCGACGTGGCGAGCGTAGAGGTCGCCGTGGAAGACCTGAAACACGGACATGACCAGCAATACCACGACCGCGGCGCGCAACGCCGTGTTCCAGACCTCACTGTCGCGGTTGTGGTAGACGAAATACGCCGCGATGCCGGCGATCACGAGCGTCACGGAGATGATCGCGGCCGACTGCATGTGGACGAACAGCCACGGTAGTCGCGGCGTGAAAAACGCCGCCATCGGATCGGTGAGCTGGGCGACGGTTCTCCCGCCGCGCTCGACGAGTTCGTAGCCCCGCGGCGTCTGCATCCAGGCGTTCGCGACCAAGATCCAGAACGCCGACAGCCAGGCACCAAGCGCTACGAAGCCCGACGAGAGGGCGTAGAACCACTCCGGGACGCGCTCGCGGCCGTAGAGCAGGATGCCAAGGAAGGCCGCTTCGAGGAAGAACGCCATCTTGGCCTCGAACGAGAGCGGGCCGCCGATCAACTCGCCCGCGATCGTCGAGAACGCTGCGAAGTTCGTCCCGAACATGAACCCGAGCGGAATCCCCGTGACCGTCCCCATCACGAATCCCAGCGCGAACACCTTCGTGAAGAACTCGCGGAGTCGGGCGTACCGCTGTTCGCCGGTTCGGATCTCCTGGACGACGAAGTAGACGAGGAACGGGCCGAGACCGACGGAAAGCGCTGCAAAAATGATGTGGATCGTCAGCGCCACCGCGAACTGGGCGCGGCCGGCGACGACGGGATCGAGCACGTTAGTCCACCCCCACCCGAACGGGGTAGTCACGGCGCTGTAACACGACGACCGGAACCCGATTGGAAGGGACCATGTCGACGGCTAAACCTTGGCCCAGTAACGGCATGTATCGTCTGGTGCGGCTCTCTATTGTGCCTTATCGACCCAGACGGATGTCGTACCGATGATCTATCTCGGACGATGGGGTGCCCGGGGGCCATTGCGTACTGAGGGGATGTTATAGAACGAGCCGCTACTGCTGTGGTTCCTTCCGATTCTTTCAGTACAAGAGTTCCCGGCTACCGGTCTGGCGTGGACGTATTATGATGCTATGATTCGTTCGCGCTGGTCGGCTCTCGAGAGACAACGGTGTTTGCCATCCAACCGCCGACACAACCGAATCCGACACCGAAGAGGACCGAGGCACACACTACTAGCCCACTGATGAAGACGAAAAAGACGACTCTGGGGAGAGACCATATCGCCGCCGTACCTTCCGTCGCGATGAATACGAACAGTTCGATAGTGCTACCAAGAAAACCAGCGCGAAGTCCAGCAGCACTCGGGTCTGACGAGCGGAGTGCAGCGACGACTCCTGCGATGAACGCTCCGATTATCATGATCCCGCCGCCGATGGTCGCCTCCGAATTTGGCAGCCACTCCAGTACGGCGGTGACGGGTAGCGAGGCCAGCGCACCGATGAGCGCAAATCGCCACGCTGCAGGGAGCGTGTGGATGCGGCGGGAAGAAACCATACTCATTTCTAATAGATGTCAATGTAATAAATATTTTGCTTGATCTGACGATTGGTTCCAACGACTATTCAAACACTGTTGCAAATCTATTCGTCGATTAATCGTTATAGACGGATACGATCACTCTCGTGAGCGGCGGCGTACGATACCCTCTACGGAGTTCAAAACAACCGGCAGAACGCGTGTCGGGCAACGGTGACGTGTGCCGCCCGGGACGGTCACATGAAACTGTCCAGTCCCTTCTGCTCCTGACCGCTCTTTACTTCCTCCCAGGAGACGCCGAGCGCCTCGAGAATTCGCTCGATCGGCCCCTTCAGCGTCTTCTCTAACATCGTGTCGTAGTCGATCTCGAACGCCTCGGGAAGTTGATCCTCGTACTCGAAACAGATCACGTCGGGGTCGCGCTTGAACGCGCCGTAGACAGGATCGGTTCGCGCGTCGAGTCCCTCCTCGGCTTCGAGTGCTTCGAAGAAAGTGGGATCGACCCGATCGAGGTAGAGCCGTTTCGGCTTGCTGCCGCGCTGGAAGTTGGTACCGAGGAGTCGGTTGGCGTACTTCGCGCCGCGAACCTGGGCCGTATCGGTGTCGTAGTTGTCCAGTCGCTTGCCGATGCCGCCGGGGATGGCGATTTCCTCGGGCGAGACCGCACCCGCGCGGACGTCTTCGATGATGCCGTTGACGTACTCTTTCGCCCCCTCAATATCGCCCTCGCGGACGATCATCTCGATGACACGATGCTGGACCTCCTTCGTAATCGGGGCGATGTCCGAGCGTTTGTACTCGAAGCCGGTGATGTCGATGTCGTCGACGTCCTTGCCTTCCTTCCAGATGATGTGGCCGGCGTAGCGTTTCTTCTTGCCGGCCTGGAAGAAGCGCCGGTAGAGTTTCTCGAACTCGATCTGGAAGCGGTGCTCCTCGGCGTTCAGGTCCTTCCGGGCGAAGTCGTCGTAGCGGCCGTTGATGTACTCCTCGATGTCGAAGGATTGCTCGAGCGCGTCCGCCTTGGACACGTCCGGACCGAGTTCGAGCATGACCGAGTCGGTGTCTCCGTAGGCAACCTGATAGTCCAGTTCGTCTGCGGCAGTCTCGGTGAACTCGATCACTTCGCGGCCGGTTGCGGTGATCGCCGAGGCCGCTTCCTTGTCGTAGAGTCGGAACTGCTCCCAGCCGGAGACGCCGTAGAGCGAGTTCATGATGACTTTCACCGCGCCCTGCTGGCGGTCGTACTGTTCGTACTCGGGCGTGCCGGGTTCGTGCTCGTTTCGCAGCGCCTTTTTCTCCTCGCGCTCGGCGAGGAGTTCGGTGATCATCTCCCGGTTTACGCCGTCGGGTTCCTTTCGGAAGTGGGTCCCGGTGGGTGCGACGTAGGTCTCGCCGTCGTAGGTGTCGGGGTCGACCCTCGTCTCCGGCGACGCGTTGATCGTCGTCATGCACATCGGGTACAGCGACTTCAGGTCGAGCACGGTGACGTTCTCCTTGACGCCTGTGATCGGTTCAAAGACCGCGCCGCCCTCGTACTCCTCGCCGGCCTCCTGTTGACCCTTCGAGGGTAGCGCGAACTGGCCGTAGGCCTGGTGGAGGACGTACATGTCGACCGCGTCACCGGGCGTCGGCGCGTCCTCGAGTTTACAGCCGACGAACGAGCGCACCTCGTCCCAGAACGGGATGATCTCCTGCTGACGGTCGAGTTCGACGCAGAGTTCCACGTCCCGGAGGTTGTATTCGAGCAGTTGCGTGGGGTCGTCCTCCCAGAGGTCGCCGATGTCGCCGGCGTAGCGCTCCTTGCCGACCCCTAACTCGGCTTCGCCGACCGCGTCGAGCCGGTAGGAATCGAGTTCGGAGAAGACCATCCGCTGGTAGCCATAGAGCAAGTCGAAGACGACTCGGCCCTTGATATCCGGGCCGCCCCAGCCGCTTCGCCAGACCTCGTCGACGCGCGAGAGGCGGTCGGTCGAGAGATCGAACTCGTGGTGTGAGCCCTGGAGTTCTTCGAGTCGGTCGAGGAAATACGGCGCGTCGAAGTCCTCGAAGTTCCAGCCGGTGAGCACGTCGGGGTCCGTTTCGGAGACGTACTCGATGAACGCCTCGAGCATTGCCTCCTCTGTCTCGAAGCTCCGGATCGCGTGGTCGATCCCGCCCTCGATCGGGTCGTACTCCTCGATCGCTTCGGGGATCTCACCGTCGCCCGCGTCGGCTTCGCAGATCCACATGACGTACTCGTCGCGGTAGGAATCGTGGCTGGTGAGACAGAGGATTTTCTCTTCGCCGTCTTCGGGGAAGCCGTGGCGGTCCTCGACCTCGATGTCGAACATACAGACGCGCGGATCGGCGTCGACGTCGACGGCCGCGACCTCGTCGTGGGGGACGACGAGCGAACCGTCCTCCGCTCGGCGCTCGGGGATGCGAATCCCGCTGCGGACGTCCTTGTCGATGAGAAACCGGTTCGGGAACAGGATGTCGGCCTCGTAGTGCTCGAAATCGTCCCTGATCTGCCCCACGTCGCGGGGCGTCTGGCCGAAGATTTTCGTAAGTCGCTCGCCGCGGATGCTCTCGTAGGGCTCGCCGTTCTCGTCTTCGGTTTCGCTGCCCGTGAGTCGATCGTACTGTTCCGCGGGCGGGCGGTCGAGGGTCTCGGTTGGCGCGTAGAAGTACGGTCGGAAGCCGACGAACTGAACGTGTTCGAGTTCGTTCTCGGTCGTCCGCCCGAAGACGTGCATGATCGGCCGTTCCTCGTCGCCGTAGCCGGCGATCGTGTAATCGACCTGCATCACCGCGAGTTCGAGTTCACCGTCGGGTTCGGGGAGGGTTTCCTCGACGACGTCTACCACCTCGGTCGTGGTGGTTCCTCCGTTGCCCGCGACGGCGACTGCCTCTTCGTCCGGCCGCGTTGCGGACTCCTCTGAGAACTCCGTGAGTCCGGTCTGGCCCGCCTCAGTCATGGTATCGGGCTTTGTAGCCGGTGAATAAAAACCCCTGCAATCCACGCCGCTCCGTCGCCACCTGGAGACGGGTACCTGTGGGTCCGTGCGTAGCGCCGCTACCGATTTTGTTGGTCCCCGCCCCAACGTGATATTGCAGCGGTAAAAAGACATATAATGTGGTAACACATACCAAGAACTCGGGTGACCGAGATGTCAACTGCTACCGACGACGTGACGGATCGTAGTTCCGCTGTAGAGTCCCCGACGATCGAATCCTACGAGACTGACGACGGCGTCGTCTTCTTCGATGCCCAGAACCCGCTCGCGTGGGTCGAAACCTCCCGGACATTGGTGCTCACGGAGGTCGCCTGAACGCGGACGTGCCGTCTGATCGAAAGACGGCGCGGGTGCGTTCGACCGTGTGACAAGCCATGGTCTGCAACCGATGACCTGTGGCCTGCAACCCGCGAATTGCAACTCGTGAACTGTAACCTGCGACCTGCAACCTGATCAGAACCACGTATCACAACTGCAACCGACGAATGCGGCTACAACTGCGACTGATGAACATGGCTCCAACTGCGACCGACGAACGCGAATCCTTTTGCGGGTGCTCGTCTTCTGCCCACCTGTGGTATCCGATCGGACTCCCGGGAACTCCGAGCGTACACACGAAGACAGCGAGAAGAGCGGGGACCGGTACATAACAGCGGACGAGAACGAACACTCCCGGCTACACGAGAGCGAGTCGTCACTCGATCCTACCGAGGAGTGGGACCCCGAAGCCGAGTTCACCGATCCCGAGAGCGATTCGTTGACGATCCCGGCGGTCGAAACCGAAGACGCCGGGTCAACGCTCCACGATGACCTCGTCGCCGATCACGAACTCGACTCGATTCCCATTCCGGAGGTCTCGACGACCGAGTCCGACGTTCCATCGGAACTCCTCAACATCTTCTGGGGACTCGTCCTGGTGATCAACGCTGCCGTTCTCGCGCTCTCGCTCGGCCTCCTCTTCTTGCTTTTCGAGGGGGTCTCGGCCCATGGCGTCGGACTCGTCATCGGTGGCGTCGTTCTCTTCGGGTTCGCCTACCGTCGATACCGGTCCTACCAGGCCCGCAGCGACGAGTTCACGCACGACGGCGAGACAGCCGGCGACTCGGAGCAAGACCCCGCAAGCAGCGACGGGGCAGCCAGGAATACTGACGCTGGCAAAAGTACTTCAGGGGATGGTCCCGAACAACGGATACCGGACGACTCTGACAGACCATGACAACCGTCCAAGATGACACCGGCAAACGATATCTGCTTCTCAAACGCTCCGAACACGCGAGCCTCGTTCGGGACCCACAGACCGGCAACGAGTGTTACGTTCAGAACGACCGCCTCGATTCGGTCGACGCTGACGAGGAATTCACACCGATTGCCGAGGTCGTCAGCAGCCCCGTCCGAACGCTGCTGACGACCGTCCACGACGAGGCCACGCTCGGCCTCCTCGTTGAACTCGCAGACCGGGGGCCGCTCGATGTGCGGACGATACTCGCCGGATGCGAGCTCTGTGAAAGCGATCTCCACGGCCGATTGACCGTCCTGACGAGCGCCGGCCTGCTTACCGAGGTTGAACTCGGGGTCGACGGCCGGCGAGGGTATCAGCTTACGGATACGGGCGAACGAGCACTGGAAACGATTCGATTCGATACCGCGGTCGATGCGGGTTCGGAGTCCGGTAACCAACTCGGTGCGGATACGAGTACGGAGACGGACACCGCGCCCCAGGAGGGCGAGACGGACGACACGAGTTCGGTTCGCAAGCCGCCTCTCGAAACGCGAGAGTCGTAGCGGTCAAGTAGCGAGTGGCCGATCGGGTTTTATCGGTGCCGGGAGACGAAGAGCGAACTATGAGAGCCGTTATTCTGCTGCGAGGAGTGTCGCTTCGGGCGGCTCGCCGCGTTCAAGTCGCGAGCGATTCGACGTTGCATCCTTCTCGACGCGGACCAGCGAGTCCGCCGCGCCGACGAGTTCGCGATCGTGGCTGACGACGACGATCTGTTCGACGCCGAGATCGCGCATCGATTCGACCAGCGAGACGAGTTGCGTGACGTGGCCGGAGTCAAGGAAGACGGTCGGCTCGTCGAGGATGAGCGGGGGCATCGGAGCGGCACCCTCGACGCCCTCGGCGAGCAGGCGGTAAATAGCACACCGCAGGCTGAGGTTAAAGAGCGCGCGCTCGCCGCCGGAGAGCTGTTCGGGATCGAGGCTCTCACCGTCTTTCTGGTAGACCGTCAACTGGTAGTCGCCATCGAGGTCGATCCCCGCGTATGAGTCGTTCTGGTAGACCAGTTCGAACGTCTCGTTCAACAGGCGTTCGAGCGTCTCGACGTTTCGCTGGCGCAGTTCCGAGCGCAACTCGCCGTAGGTCGTCTGCAGCGTTTCGGCCTCGCCGTACAGCGATTCGAGGGTTTCACACCGCTGCTCGACGGCCTCGAGGCGATCCCGAAGCCGCTCGAGTTCGTCGAGTTTCTCCTCGACGCCGCCGATCTTCCCCTGGAGATCGTCGCGTTCGGCCTCGAGTTCGTCGAGTTTCTCGTCGACCTGATCGATATAGCCCTCGGCGTTTTGCTTGTCTTCGCGCGCCGTTTGAACGCGGTCCTCGTCGAACTCGGAATCGAGGTCGCGCTTGCGGTCGCGTTTCGTCGAGAGCGTCTCGCGGCGCTCGTCGTTCATCTCCTGCCAGTCGGCCCGACGATCCCGCCGAGTCTGGATCTCCCGCTCGAGTTCGGCGCGCTCGTCGGCGATTTCGCGCACGCGTTCGAGCGTCTGAATCGTTTCCTTGAGGTCGCTCCGTTCGCCGTTTATCTCGCCCAGCGTCGCCCGGATCTCGTCGATTTCGGATTCGAGATCGGCCGCCGCTTCGCGCTTCGATTCCGCCTCGGATTCGAGGTCATCAGCCTCCTCGAGAAGTGCGTCCCGCTGGTCGCGTCGCTCAGCGACGGCCGCCCGTTTTTCGGCGAGCAGTTGCGCGACGTTGTCGCGGTTGTCTTCGAGTCGTTCGACGCGTCGTTCGGCCTCGCGGAGCGCTTCGAGGTCTTCGAGACGCGCGTCGAGTTCGGCTCGTTCCGTCTCGAGTTCGTCGCGGCGCTCCGCGAGTTCGGCGCGTTCCTCGCGTTTTTCGTCTAACACGTCCACGTGGGGCGAGTTCTCGACGGGCTGGCCGCACTCGGGGCACTTGCCCGCCTCGAGTAACGTTTCCGCCTCCTCGATGGCGTTGTCGACCGCCTTGAGGTCTGCAGTGATGTCGTTTCGATCGGCGACGATCTCCTCGCGCTCCGTCTCGAGTGCGTCGAGCCGTGCCTGCGTCTCGCCGAACACGACTGCGGCGTCGTTGTCGCTGTCACCGTCGCTGTCGCTGCCGCTGTCGTCCGTCGCCTCTCCGTCCGCAAACCGCTCTCGGAGCGACTCGATCTCGTCTTCGAGGTCGGCGAGTTTCTCCTCGCGCGCGTCGATCTCCGATTCGTCGTCGTCGAGTCGCTCGCCGAACTCGGCGGCGTCCTCGCGGGCGTCGGCCGCCTGCGCGTCGAGATCGTCCGCCGCTTCGCGGAGCCGTTCCTGTTCCTCGGTTTTCGTCTGGATCGAGGCCCGAACGTCCGCGAGTTCGTCCTGGAGTTCCTCGTCGCGGGCTTCGAGGTCGGCGATGTGGCTCTCGATCGTCTCGTCGTTGTCGGCGTCGGCGTCGCCGTCGGTGTCGCCGGCAGGGTCGATGTCGCAGTCGAGTTCGGCGAGCAGGTCGTCGCGCTCTTCGGCGAGATCCTCGCGGGTTTCCTTCCGGTCGCGAATCTCGTTCTGGGCGGTCTCGCGTTGTCGCTCGGTTTCGCTGATCTTCGACTGGAGCGAGTCGATCGCGTCGGTGAGCGTTTCGATCTCCTCGCGAGTCTCCTCGTGGCGGTCGAGTACGTCCTGGGCGGTCTCTAACGTGTCGACGGCCTGTTCACGCTGGGTTTCGTAGTGCTCGAGTTCGTCGACGAGTTCGTCCCGTTCGGTTTCGAGGGCGTTCAGCGTGTCGTGGAGATCCTGCGCTTCTTTCTGTTCGACCTGCGAGCGGACATCGTCGAGAACCTCGCGCTGGCCGTCGAGGACGGTCTTGACGCCGAGTCGGGCCTCGCTCGCGCGCTCGCGGTACTCCTCGAGTGCGCCGAGTTGGAGTAGATCGTCGATCATGTCCTGGCGGTCGCTCGGCGAGGCGTGGATGAGCTTGTTGACCTCGCCCTGGCGGACGTACGCGCAGTTGACGAACGCCTCGGCGTCCATCCGGAGGAGTTCGGTGATCGTCCGTCGCACGTCGCGTGCGCCCTCGATGGTGTCCGCGGGCGTTTCGAGGACGCACTTCGTCGTCGTCGCCCGATCGCCGCGGAGTTTGAGTCGGCGCTCGACGCGGTACTCCCGGTTGTCGTGGGTGAACCAGAGTTCGATTTCCGCCTCGTCTTCGCCGGTCGTGATCACGTCGTCGAGCGTGCGGTCGTCGAGCGCTTTCGAGCCATAGAGGGCGAAGAAGACGGCCTCGAGCAGCGTCGATTTGCCGCTGCCGTTGACGCCGTGGACGACGGTGACGCCGCGTTGCAGGGTGAGATCGGCGTCGCCGTAGCACTTGAAGTTCAGCAGGCGGATTCGGTCGACTCTCACGCGAAATCACCCAGTGAGGCGTGGTCGGTTTCCCCGTCTCCGTCCGCCCGACTGCCGTCCTCGGTCGTCGCCGCAGTACCCTCGGTCCCGGCGGGTTCGCTCGCCCCTTTCCGTTCTCCTTCTTCTTCCCCTTCGCCTTCGTCGCTGGCTGTCGCTGCGATGGACGCCGCGTCGGTATCCCCGAATTGATCCGCAACCGTCGTCACGTCCTCGTCTGCAGGCTCGCAGTCCGGGACTGGATCGAACGCGGCCCGATCGTCCTCGAGAAGGTCACGGACGCGGCGCTCGACCGTCTCGCGAACGTTCGAGTTCGGCAACTCGTCGTTGCGAACCGTCTCGTCGATACCGAGGGCGGCGTCGCTGAGTCCCAGTTCCCGGACCCGCTCTCGCACGGCGGCGTCGGGATCGGCGAAACTCACCGTCACCTCCTCGGTTTCGTCCGGCAGCTCCCGCCGGTCGTTCATCCGGGCCACGAGCGCACCGCGGTCGAGCGCGAGTTCTTCGACGGCGGCCGGGGTGATCGGGCGACCCTCGCCCTCGACCGTCACGATGACGACGGCGTCCTCGACATCGTGCTCGTGCTGGCGGACGCGTTCTTGCACGCGGTCGATGCCTTCGTCCGCCTCGAGTTCAACGTCGACGAAGACGAACTCGCGGGTGTCGGTGAGCGCGCGGCGGCTGATGGCGACGCCGTCGTCCTCGTCGTTCCCGGCGGCCTCGCCACCGAACTCGACCAGATTGTATCCCCGCGCCTCGCGCTCGCTGGCGCTCGCACGTTCGGTCGACCCGCAGTACGTGACCCAGGTATCGAGCACGTCCGCGGTTTCGGGCGCGTGATTGTCCCCAAGGAGCACGGCGTCGAACTCGACGGTCGCCTCCTCGAGCATGCGTTCGGTATCCCAGTCCGCGTGGGCGAACGGTTCGAACAGACCGTGGCCCACCAGCGCCGCGTGCGTCGCCTCGTCCGGGCGCGGACTGAACTCGTAGTCGAGTTCGTCTCGCCGGGAGCGGGGGACGAAGTCCTGGCCGTAGATGGCGACGCCGTCGACGACTTCGGGGGAGGGTCCGAGTCGAGTCGCGAGGCCGATGTCGGCGAAGAGGTCGAGCCACTGTGCGTCGCGTTTGCCCTCGTGGTTGCCGACGATTGCGAGAAAGGGGATGTCGGCGTCGTCGAGCGTTCGGAGGACATCGATGGTGCCCTGGAGGTCGACCAGTCCCGGCCGGCGGTCGTGAAAGAGATCGCCGGCGTGGATCACGGCGTCAACGTCGGCCGCGACCGCGTCCTCGGCGACGGTTCGAAACGCCTCGAGAAAGTCCCGTCGGCGCGCGGGCGAGTTGTACTGCTGGTACCCGATGTGGGTGTCGCCCGTGTGTATCACCCGTGTCATCTACCCGTCATTGGTGTGTGGGCCCTAAAGAGGTTCCGCGACCGGAGTGAAAGTAGTCTTCGCTGAGAAATCTCGACTCGGGAACGACGGCTCGCGGATCGAATTATCTACATCGCCGCGGGTTCCGGTTGTGGCCGTTCAGGCGTCGATATCGAGACTGTACAGGCGCTTGCGGGCGTCCGAGAAGGAAAAGCGAGCGTCGACGACGTTCTCCTCGTCGAGCCGGTTCAGCGCGTAGCGCACCGTTCGGGCGGGGAGCAGGGTCTCGTCGGCGATCTGCTGTTGGGTCATCGTATCGTTGTACTCAAGGACCTTTGCAACGAGTTTAGCACTCGGGGGGAGTTCGCGAACGTCGTCCCAACTTCCTCGCTCCTGTTCGGTCTCCTGACGAAACGTCTCTGAAGCACTCATCGTATACCCATTACCGAATACGAGGTGATAATATTTTCTGTTTCGTATAATGCCCCATAGTTATATCTAGCGTGTGATGGAGCACTGAACTCGTCGTGGAACGCGGCTGGAGAGACGGGTCACTGAGCGGGTCTCGGCGAGAAGCGGCGGAATCGAAGCCGGTTGAATCTGTCGGCACAACCGGCTTCAGCGGGGACAGATGACCCGAAGCCTCTTATGAACCAACACCCAAGGAACGGGTGATGACTGACACTGTGGACGACGTCGACCTCCCATATGACGAGGACGAGGCGTCCCAACAGGAGAAAATTCAGGCGCTCGAGGATCAGCTGGAAATCCTCGAGTCGCAAAACGAGGAGATGCGCGACAAACTCCTCGACGCGAACGCCGAGAACAACAAGTACCAGCAGAAACTCGAGCGGCTCACGCACGAGAACAAGAAGCTAAAGCAGTCCCCGCTGTTCGTCGCCACCGTCCAGGAACTCACCGACGAGGGCATCATCATCAAACAGCACGGGAACAACCAGGAAGCCCTGACCGAAGTGACCGACGAGATGCGCGAGGAGATCGACCCCGACGCCCGCGTCGCCGTCAACAACTCCCTCTCTATCGTCAAGACGCTCTCCAACGAAACCGACGTTCGGGCCCGCGTCATGGAAGTCACCGAGAGTCCCGAAGTCAGCTACGAGGACATCGGCGGCCTCGAAGACCAGATGCAGGAAGTCCGCGAAACCGTCGAGATGCCACTCGAGAAGCCCGACATGTTCGACGATGTCGGGATCGACCCACCGAGCGGCGTCCTGCTGTACGGCCCGCCGGGCACCGGGAAGACCATGCTCGCAAAGGCCGTCGCTAACCAGACCAACGCCACCTTCATCAAGATGGCCGGCTCCGAACTCGTCCACAAGTTCATCGGCGAGGGAGCCAAACTGGTCCGGGACCTGTTCAAGGTCGCCCGTGAGCACGAACCCGCCGTCATCTTCATCGACGAAATCGACGCCATCGCCGCCAAGCGCACGGAGTCGAAGACCTCCGGCGACGCCGAGGTCCAGCGGACGATGATGCAACTCCTGAGCGAAATGGACGGCTTCGAGGACCGCGGCGAAATCCGCATCATCGCCGCAACCAACCGCTTCGACATGTTAGACCGCGCGATCCTCCGCCCCGGCCGCTTCGACCGCCTCATCGAAGTTCCAAAGCCGAACCAGGAGGGCCGCGAGATCATCTTCGAGATCCACACCCGCGGCATGAACGTCGCCGACGACGTCGAGTTCAGCGCACTCGCCGAAGCGGCTGACGAGGCCTCCGGTGCCGACATCAAAGCGGTCTGTACCGAGGCCGGGATGTTCGCCATCCGCGACGACCGCACCGAGATTCAGATGGCGGACTTCGAGAACGCCTGGGACAAGGTCCAGGCCGAATCCGACGAGACCGAAGACGTGTCGAAGACGTTCGCCTGATCGGTCGCTCCTGTTGGGCTGTCGGCTGTTTCGAGGAACCGTCTACTATCATTTCTGCCGACGATCGTGAACTCGCCAGCGGCCGCTTTTCGTGCACGGGATCGAGTATCTCTCTATACCAGCACGGAGCAGAATTTGTGATATGTAGCACTCATATAAACGATCTTTGTTGTCAGTCGGGTGGTCCGTCGTGATGGCGGGAAGACAGCCCGATTCCGACAAGACGGCACAGCAACGGCACACGACTGGCACGGCCGGTCGGCGGACGATCCTCGGAACGATCGGAGCAGTTACGGGACTCGCAGTCGGGACCGTCGGTATGAGCGACACCGGTGCGGCACGGGAGGGCGACGACCGAGTAGCCTCGTCCGAGCGCTCTCGCTCCGGCGCGACGCACGGCCCACACCTGACTGCACACCGCGGGTACGCCGATATCTACCCGGAAAACACGGTCGCGGCGGTCGCCGGTGCGTCGCGGCTCCGAGCGGATCGCATCGAGATCGACATTCAACCGTCCGCGGACGGCGAAATCGTCGTCTTCCACGACGAGTTCCTCGACGATCTGACCGACGAGACGGGACGCGTCGCCGAGACGCCCGCCGAAACGGTGCGCGGAGCCGAAGTTCTCGAGAGCGGGGAAACGGTGCCGACGCTTGCGGCGGTTCTCGACGCCGCCCGCCCGAACGTCACGATGAACATCGAGTTCAAGGACAACGGCGACTACTCCTGGCAGGAAGTCGCCGAACGCACCCTGCCGATTGCGGCCGACTATCCAGGCGAGTTCTACGTCTCCTCGTTCCAGACGGCCGCGCTCGAGGCGGTCCGGAACGTCGATCCGAGCGTATCGGTCGCGAAGCTCTTCGGGTCGAACAAAGACGAAAATCTGCAGATCGCGCGCGAACTCGATGCCGAGGCAGTCAACCCATCGCTCGGCGTTCTCGATACTGAACTCGTCGAGACCGCCCACGAGGAGGGCCGTGCCGTGAACGTCTACACCATCGATACCTGGCAGGAGGCGCGCCGGCCCCTCGAACTGGGCGTCGACGGACTGATCGCGGATTATCCGAGCGTCCTCGAGTTCGGGACCGGTAAACGGGCGTAGTTAGCCGGCGGTCGTTTCACCGCCGGTAGCGCAGCGAGGCTCGAACGCGTGGGAAGACGTAACGTCTGGCTCTCTCCCCTGTCTCTTACAGCAATGCCGAGAAGACGAGCCACGGCACGACGAAAAGGGCGATCGTCAACACCGCGAGGAGCAACAGGTAGCCAGCGCCCGTTCCGAGCGCGGTGATCCAGGCCGGATGCTTGAACTCGTTGAGATCGACTGCCATACCCATACCGTTCGCTGACGAGCGTATAAACGTACCGGACAGCGGCAGTGGGACAACAGCAGTAGGACAGCAGCAGCGGTGGCCAGCGATGCAGGCCATCCGAGAAGCCGCCGGGAGACGAAATACCGCCATCATGTGGCGTTTCGCTTCCGGACCGTTTTTACCGAGTGACTGGCTAGAGGCCCGTAATGACGAAGATCGTCGTGGTGGACAACCACGGGCAGTTTACGCACCTAGAGCGCCGGGCGCTTCGCGACCTCGGCGTCGACACGGAATTGATCGACAACGACACCCCACCGGAAGCGATCGATGCGGACGGCGTCGTCCTCTCGGGCGGGCCGGACATGGATCGCATCGGCGCTTCCGCCGAATATCTCGAGGCGGATATCCCCGTCCTCGGCATCTGTCTCGGCATGCAACTCATCGCCGAGGAACTCGGCGGCCGCGTCGAGGACGGCGACTACGGCGGCTACGCCGACGTCACCGTTGAACTCGTCGACGCAGACGATCCGCTCACTGGCAACCTGCACCCCGAAACGCGGGTCTGGGCGAGCCACGCCGACGAGGTCGTCGAACTCCCCGACGGCTTCGAACGGACGGCCACGAGCGACGTCTGCGGCATCGAAGCGATGAGCGACACCGACCGCGACCTTTACGGCGTCCAGTGGCACCCGGAGGTCGCCCACACCGAGGAGGGCGACGCGATCTTCGAGAACTTCCGGGATATCTGCGAAGCAGCGTAAGCGAGCGGCCGAACCGAACGAGCGTTAGAGTTCTTCTGCGGTCGCTCGCAACCGCTCGATAACCGACGGCCGTCCGCGACAGACGAGCGTCACGGTATCGCCGTCGTAGTCGACGGTATCGACCGACGTGCGGTCGTACGCTCGCGAGACGAGTGACATTGCGTCGTCGCAGTTCGGCAGCCGAAACACCGCCCGTTCGGCCGGCAACCGGTCCAGGACCGCCGTCCGAAGCGGTTCGAGGTGTCGCCCCGTTCGAACGCTTATCGGGACCGGGTCCGAGGCGGGTGCCGGGAGGATCGACCGTGCTACCGAGCAGCGACGCGCCCGCTCGCGGACGCCGAGCAGATCGACTTTGTTCAGGGCGGTGACGATGCGGTCGTCGTCGACGCCCTGCGCGTCGAGCACGTCGAGCGAGACCGTGAACCGCTCGCGAAAGCGGTCCGGGGGATCGCTCGCGTCAGCGACCAGCACGACGACGTCTGCGGCGGCCGCCTCCGACAGCGTCGCGCTGAAGGACTCGACGAGTTCGTGCGGGAGGTCGTCGACGAAGCCGACGGTGTCGGTCGCGAGGACGGGGCGGCCGTCAATGGTCGCTCGCCGGGTCGTCGTTTCGAGGGTTTCGAAGAGGCGATCCGCGATGGTGGCGGTCGGGGCGTCGTCGGAGCGATCCGTCGCCGGCGTCTCCGGTGATTGGTCGGTCGATCGCGAGCGCGCGGGTGGCGAGTACGACAGATCGTCGGCGAGCCGGTGCAACAGCGTCGACTTGCCGGCGTTGGTGTAGCCCGCGATCGTGACGAGATCGAATCCCGCTTCGCGACGGCGTTTGCGAAATTCGGTCGCTGGATCCTGGCACGCGGCCAGTTTGCGTTCGAGACGGTCGATTCGATCGCGAACGTCGTAGACCGGCGACCCCGTTTCGGTTTGTCTGTTGAGTAGCCCTTCGTCCGCGGCTTCGATCACGCGCGGGAGTTCGTATCGCAGCGTCGCGAGTTCGACTTGCAGTTGCGCGCGGCGCGTGCCGGCACCGTCCTCGAACCGTTCGAGAACGAGCCGGTAGCGGTCGATGACGGCCGTCTCGTCCGGCATCGCCGACGCGAGCGCGTGGTGCTGGCTCGGCGTCAGTTCGCCGTCAATGACGACGCGTTCGGCGTTTCGGTCCGCGACGGTCCTGGCGAGTTCGGTGACCGTGCCGGCCCCGAAGTAGGTGCCAGGATCCGCGGGACCGACCTGGGTGCGTTCGGCGACGACTTCGTGTCCGGTTGCGCGGGCTAACTCGGTGATTTCGTCGGTATCCACGGGAGCGGTTGGTGATCGTTTCGCGATGACTGTGCGTCGGGTCGGCGTGTTCGATTGTACCATGAGTGGGTGTTCGGTGGCATGAGTCGGGACGGAATCGGTGCTCGCCGCGGTTCGCGCGGGAGCCGCGGCTCTCGACGTGGTGACGGCCGGATGCTCGCCGTGTAGTTTCGCCGTGTTGCGGTTCCGCAGTGTCGCGTCTTCGCGGACTCGAACCTGTTCGGTGTCCGATGCGAACGCGGTACTCTCGGTCCGAAACTGCCGCTCACGACGGCGGCGAGCGATCCCGGCTTACCGGCTGAAAAGGGTCTCCATGTCCTCGCGTTCGCTTCATCAAGGAGCGATATAGCGCTTTGGGTGGTGTGTGAATGGGGAGCGCAATTCCGATCAGGGCGGGATCGAGACGACCGCCACGCTATTGGTCTCCCACCAGAACATGGTAGATAATGACAACCGATACAGTCGGCCGATTTGAACGCAGCCTCGACGAACTCGCGGTGAGCGTCGCGTTCACATCGGCGGCCGATGCGACCGACCGGCTCGACGCGGTCCTCGAAACCCCGGCCGTCGGCGTCCCGCTGCCGTTCGACGGCGTTTCGCTTCCCAACCGGATCGCGGCGGAGCCGACGGCTACTGAACTCGCGGACGCCCGAACCGGCATCACGCCGGCCACGTTCGCGATCGCGGAGTACGGTACCGTCGCGATCGAGTCACGGGCAGCCGGCGACGAACCGATCAGCCTCTACCCGGAGCACCACGTCGCCGTCGTCGCGGCGAGCGATATCGTCCCGGACATCGGGGCCGGATTCGACCGCCTCGCCGACCGGTTCGCGGCCGGCGGCGACAGCATCGTCTTCGCGACGGGCCGGAGCGCGACCGCCGACATGGGCGGACTCGTCCACGGTGTCCACGGCCCCGGCGAGGTCACCGTCGTCGTACTGGAGGACCGATAACCGATGGCCGAACGCAGCCACGAACCAGGCCAGTCCGACACGGGCGCAGCACCGAACTCGCGAGCGGAAACTGCCGCCCATCTCCGTCACCTGCTCGAGACCGAAGGCGAGGCAATCCACACCCAGACTAGCGTCTCGAACTATCGCCGTGCGCAGGCCTACGACGAGACGGACAACCTCGACGCGCTGCGAACCGAGGCGCGGGCAATCAAAGAAGATGCCATTGATCGCCTCCCCGAGTTGATCGAGACGGTCCGCGATGCAGTCGAAGCGAACGGCGGCACGGTCTACCTCGCGGACGACGCCGCCGATGCGAACGCGTACGTGGCCGACGTGGTCGAAGACCGCGCGGGCACCGATGGCTCGGAAGCGGCTACCGGCAGCGAGGAAAGCGGGGCCGGCGATGGCGACAGAAACCGGCCGTCGGTCGTCAAATCCAAATCGATGACGACCGAGGAGATCGACCTCAACGACGCCCTCGAAGCTGACGGTATCGACGTCACCGAAACCGACCTCGGGGAGTGGGTCCTCCAGGTCGCAGACGACACGCCCTCGCACATCGTCGGTCCCGCGATGCACCTCACCCGCGAGGAGATCGCCGACCTGTTCGTCGAACAGTTCGACCCCGACGTCGAGTTCGATACGCCGGAAGCGCTCACCAAATTCGCCCGCGACCACCTCGGCGAGCACATTCAGGACGCCGACGTCGGCATTACCGGCGCGAACTTCGTCGCCGCCGACAGCGGAACGATCGCGCTCGTGACGAACGAGGGCAACGCCCGCAAGTGCGCGGTCACGCCCGACACGCACGTCGCCATCGCCGGCGTCGAGAAACTGATCCCCTCGGTTCGCGACCTCGAACCGTTCGTCGACCTGATCGCAAAGAGCGCGACGGGCCAGCCGCTCTCCCAGTACGTGACGATGCTCTCGCCGCCGACGAACTCGCCGACGGTCGACTTCGAGTCACCCGACGAACCGCTCGGCGGCGATGACGGCACCGCTGGCGCCAACCGAGACCGCGAGTTCCACCTCGTCCTCCTCGACAACGGGCGCACGGACATGCGCGAGGACGACCAACTGCGGGAAACGCTTTACTGCATCCGCTGTGGTGCCTGTTCGAACTCGTGTGCGAACTTCCAGTCTGTCGGCGGCCACGGCTTCGGCGGCGAGACCTACTCCGGCGGCATCGCCACCGGCTGGGAGGCCGGCGTCCACGGACAGGATTCCGCAGCCGAGTTCAACGATCTCTGTACCGGCTGCACGCGCTGCGTCGACGCCTGCCCGGTGAAGATCGATATCCCCTGGATCAACACCGTCGTCAGGGACCGCGTCAACCGCGACGACGATCCCGAGGCGTACGACTTCCTCGTCGACGGCCTGACGCCGGACGACGAACCGGACGGATTCGACCTCGGCAAGCGCTTCTTCGGCAATATTGCCACCGTGACGAAACTCGGCAGCGCGACCGCGCCCGTCTCGAACTGGCTCGGCGACACCGAACTCGTCCGCTCGCTGCTCGAGCGCACGCTCGGGATTGACCGTCGACGGGACCTGCCGACGTTCGAACGACGATCGCTCGTCGACTGGTTCGCGGCCCGCGGCGGCGAACGCGAATCGAGACGGCGAGCAGCGGCCGCCGGTCCGGAAGATCGACACAGTGAACTCGACCGCGAGGTCGTCCTCTACCCGGATATCTACACCAACTACGTCGACACCGACCGCGGGAAAGCCGCCGTCCGAACGCTCGAGGCGCTCGGCGTTCCCGTCTCGGTTCCCGACCTGCCCGAAAGCGGGCGTGCACCCCTCTCGCAGGGGATGGTCGCGACGGCGGATCGACAGGCCAGCCGGGTCTATGCCGCGCTGGCCGAAGACCTGGACGCGGGCCGCGATGTCGTCGTCATCGAACCGTCCGACCTGGCGGCGTTCCAGCGCGAGTACGAACGATTCCTGCCGGAACGGTCGTTCGAACGCCTGCGGGACAACAGCTACGAGATCTGCGAGTTCGTCTTCGGCCTGCTCGAGAACGGGGCGGACCCGGACGCGCTCTCGACGGGCGATGGCGATAGTAGTGGCGATGGTGATAGAGATGGAGATGGCAACCGGTCGATCGCCTACCACTCGCACTGCCAGCAGCGCACGCTCGATCTCGAGGAGCCGACGACGACCCTGCTCGAGCGCTGTGGCTACGCGCCACGGACTTCCTCGGTCGAGTGCTGCGGGATGGCCGGTTCCTTCGGCTACAAGCGGGAGTACTACGAGGTCAGTATGGACGTTGGCGACCGGCTTGCCCGGGAGTTCGACCACGGGGGGACGGATCTGGTCGTCGCCTCGGGAACCTCCTGCGGCGACCAGCTCGAGGCGTTACTCGAGCGGGACGTTCCCCACCCGATCGAGGTGCTCGCGCCGGGTTCGACCGTGTAGCACGGTTGTCTTGGATTCGTGCCGGTCGCTTCCGGTCGGACGGGTGGCTCAAAGGGGTGTGAAAACAGGCGAACAGGCGACAGAGAGGACGCTGGAGAATTATTCCCCGAACAGGTCGTCGACCGCCTCGCGAGCAACGCGTGCGGCCTCGTCTGCGACCTCCTCCGGGTCAGTCCCGCTGTCACGCTCGGGCGCGTTGAGATAGACGTCGACTTCGAGAACGCCGTCCTCGAACGACACCGTCACGTCGAGATCGCGTACGTTCGACTGCTTGTACCGCGAGAAGATCAGCCCTTCTGCGGCCTCGGCGGCCGTCTGGACGACTTCCTCGTCGGTCGGCTCGTTCGGTCGCTCGTCCGTCGAATCACTGGTCGACATCGACAGTTACGCGCCGCCTGCACCTGGGCCGCCGGGGCCGGCCGGGCCGCCCATGCCGCCCGCGCCGCCGAGCAGGTCTTCGAGTTCGTCCTGCAGGCTCTCGAACTGGTCCTGGACGCGATCTTCCTGCTTTTCGAGCGTTTCGAGGCGGAGCTCGAGCGAGTCGACCTTTTCGTCGAGGTCGTCCTCGGCTGCCTCGTAGTCCGTCTCGACGAGGAGGTCGCCGACCTGTCGGTACATCGTGGTGTCCTCGTCGATGTTCTCGAGTTCGTTCTGGGCGTTCTGGGCCTCGGTGAGACCCGATTCGGTCTCCTGTTTCTGGACGGCGACCTGCTGGGCGGTCTCTTGCAGGTCCTGAAGCTGTTCGATTTTCTCCTGTGCCTCCGGCGGCAGATTCCCTTGCATGTCTCGACCGTCGCCCTCCGCACTGATAAAGCCAAGCTTTGCGTTCGGACAGCGCCGGGCTGCTGGTGCAGCCCGTAGCCCTACCCGCGTGGCGATGGAGTGTACGGAGTGAACGAGCGATGCGACGCCGCGACGCACTCGCCGCTGGCGGGTCCGCCCTCTCGGTCTCGCTTACCGCCGGCTGTCTCGAGACACTCCGGCGCGAGGACGCCTGGCGCGAACTCGTGGTCGACCCGCCCGACGGCGTCTACGTGCCGCCTCACGTCGACGAGATGCTTCCCTACGCGAGGACGACCGCAGCCAGGCGTGAACTCTCGCTGCTGGGGTCGCGCCCGCACTCCTTCTGGACCGTCGCCGGCGCGGAGCGAAGCCGGGCTGACGTTCGATCCCGACACGCACTCCACCTGATGGTGGTCGTCAGGGATGCGGAAACGGGTGTGATCCACCCCGCACCGGTGACGGTGCGGATCCGGAGCGGGGGGACGAGCGACGACGGCGAACAAATCGATCAGCGGGATCTCTGGCCGATGCTCTCGCAGCGAATGGGGCCCCACTACGGCGATAACGTCTCGCTCGACGGCGATGGGACCTACACGGCGACGATTCGGGTCGGCCCGACGAGCGCCGATCCGATCGGTTCCCTCGCCGGTGACTTTGGGACGACGACCGTCGACCTCGAGTTCGAGTACGAGGCCGCCGCGATCGATGCACTCGAGCGCCGGCTGATCGACGCGGACGAGGGCCGAGGCGAATCCGACGCGCTCGAACCGATGGGCGACCACGACGGAGACGCACGCGGTCGCGATCACGGTAGCGCTGAACTCGCGTTCGATCACGAGGGCGCGACTCGACTCGGATCCGAAACGAGCGACGATATCGTCTACGTCGCCGCGCTCGTCGAGGACGATGCCCGAACCGCGGCGGAAACGGACGTTCCAGCGCTCGCGGTGACGGCGCGGACGGCGTACAATCGGTACGCACTTCCGTTTGCGTCGCTGACGGCTACGATCTCGACAGACGGCGATCGGATCGCCGGCGAGTCGCTCGACGGGACGATCGGCCCGCGGCACGGCCACCACTATCGAACGCCCGTCGATCCGGACACCCTCGAGCGCGGCGACACCCTCTCGATCGGCCTCGAAACCCCGCCGCAGATGGCGCGTCACGAAGGGTACGAGACGGCGTTTCTCGAGCCAACCACGGTTCGGCTACCGCTCGATAGACGGTAGTCACACCTCTCAGTTGGGTCGCCGAACCGGCGGGTATCACTCGGACTGTCTCCTATCAGCGGTCAGAACGGGGCCGTCAGCCGTTCGGAGGAGGACCAGACCGAGGACGAGCAACAGGACGCTTACGACGACCCACGGGGGATTCCACGCTTCCGTTCCGTGAACGACGTTGTGCAGGTCGAGCACGTAGTGGTCGACGATGCCGTCGTAGACGTTGAACACGCCCGCGCCGACGACGATCGCACCGAGCAGGTACCGGGTCGAAAACCGTTCGGCGGTTCCGTTGACGAGCCGCCAGAGCAACCCGAGCCCCACGAGCGTGATTCCAAGCGTCACCACCAGAAAGAGCCCGTCGAACATGACGTTCGTCCGCAGTCCGTCGAGACTGTACGGATCGTAGTATCCCGAGAGAAGGTGGTGCGTCTGGAACGTCAGGTGAAAGACCACCGTGTCGATGACCGCGCCAAACCCGAACCCGATCGTTCCGCCAGCGAGCACCAAGCGACGACGCGTACCGGCGGCTGTCGACATACGTCGGCTTCGACGACGGCGGGGAAAAAACGGAAACCAGCACCTGCCGCGGCCACAGTCGCAGTCGCGCCGATGGACTCGGGTCGGATCGAGTTCACCGGAAACCGGTACCAGTACCAGTACCAGTACCAGTACTGACGTGATTCTGCCGACTATCGGTCGTGGCGCGCAGCGACACCGATCTCCGCCGTGCGTTCGGCGACATCGACCAGCGAAAACCAGGTGTTCACCGCTGCCCGAAGTGCGATCACGTCCTCGGCATCGATCCGAATCGTGACGACCGATCCGTCCCGCTCGATCGTCGTCCGGGAGCGCTCGTCGTCGATCTCACCGATCTCGCGAGCGACGCTCTCGGCGACGACTGTCGCCCGCTCGGAAGACTCGTAGTCGAACTCGAGGAGTGTATCGTGTGAAGCCACGGTAATCGGTTTTCGAGAGGTGGTTACGTCAAAACTGAACGCTGTTGTGGGCAGTCATCGGCCGGTCGACGCCGGCATGGCCGCGGCCCGGGACTAGGGGCGTCGAGTTCGACGCCGCAGAGGTGAGTCCCGTATCGGCGTCGATACCGATGGGCTCAGACGGGCGGCCGGCGTTAGTTGACGTCGACTTCCTTGACGTCGCGACTGCGTTCTTTCAGGAGCACGCGGTGACCGCAGTAAGGACAGCGGACGCCGCCGTACTCGTCGAGTTGCACGTCACGTTTACAGCGGGAGCACTTGTAACTCATTCTGAGAGGGGATAGAGAGGCGTTAGTCGTCCTCGGCGAGCGCAGCGCGGATCGAGCGCTGAACGGTGCGGCCGGCGGGCGTCTCCGGGCGGTAGGCACCGCCGGTGAAGACTTCGCCGGTCGCTTCGTTCTTCCAGATACCGGTTCCGACGCGTGTCACATCGTCACCGTCGACCTGTGCGTTCTCCATGTCGTCTTCGATCTCGCTGATGCGACGCCGGGCGACGCGACCGTAGCGTGCGCCAAAGCGGCCCGCGCTACCGATGGTTCCTTTATCGGCCATAGTACTGCTTCCTATCCGGAGCGGATTCTTAAACCTGTTGAGTTACTGTTCCCGGGACGCTCTCTCTGTCGGAGCGCGTCGCCGGCGGTCGAGTCGATATCCGTCAATCGTTTCCCGTCAGTCGTTTCGCTTGCTATCTGCGGCCTGGTCGGCCACCGGTCCGACGAGTAACTCCCGGAAGACGACCGCAAGCGCAACGAGCGGACCGGCCGGGGTGAGCGGTGCCGCGAGGAGCCCCGTCCCCACGCCCGTCACCGCGATCAGAGATCGCAACGCGAGTCCGCTCACTGCGAGCAGCGGAATCATAGCCAGGATCGCGTCGGCGCGCTCGAGCATGGCTAATTAGATATAATTACAGCTCCACGGATAAAGGGCCGACAACCAGCAGTGAGTGTCACTTCCATCGACTAGTGACAGTATTTGTCAGCAGCCACTGCAAACGACTCCCCTACCTGAACTCGTCCTCTGCGAGCACGTCGTTGAGATCCGCACGGATTCGCTCGCCCATCTCCCGGTCGCGAGCGGTCGTCACGATGCGATTTTCCTGCACGCTCGAGCCGTCCCGGAGCAACATTCGCACGTTGCCGCCGTCGTCGGCACGCGTCACTTTCGCCCGAAGTCCCGACTGAGAGCCGTTTCCTCCTGCATCGATCGGTCCCGGAATCACCTTCTTGACGTGGGGATGACCAGCGACGGTCTGAATCGCCTGCATCCCCGTTCGCCCCCCGATCAGCGTCGAGTGACTCCCACCGATCTTCTCCATCGGCGGCGTCTCCACGACATCGAGGGCTCGCGTCCCGCGGCGCTTGCGAACTTCCCCGACCGGATCGTCGGCATCGACGCGGTAGAACTTGTGGTGGACGTCTTCGCGGACTGCACGGATGACGGTACGCTCGCCGCCCGCATAGACCTCCTCGGGGCGCTTGCGCCGGATCTCGTCACCGACCAACCCGGCGAAGTTCCGGAGTTCGATCGGCTCGTTCTCGCCGTCTTCGGGTGTCGTCGTGATCGTCGTCTCGCCGAGAACTGGCTCTGTCCGGTCGTGGTCGTCTTCCGCCGCGAGCATCGTCAGCGTCACTCGGTCGCGTGTGGCCTCGAGAACGACCGCTTCGGTGTTCTCTTCGCGACAGACCAGACAGAAGTCGCCGGGTTTCTCGAGCGGCGAGGCGCAGTGACGACACTCCATGACGATAGGGGCGGTTGGGCGTGGACGTGTAAAACCGACCCGCTTTCGACCGGGCGCGGCGAGCCAGCGTCGGCGCTCACACCGCGGGTGCCGACCGGCTCTTGCCGGCCGAAGCCGACCCGAACGCTGAAGGTCCAGCCTCGTCTACACACGGCAGATGTCCCGGCTGCACCGTCGCTCGGTTCTGGCCCTCGCCGGCACGGTTCTCTCCGCGGGCGCTGCGGGCTGTCTCGAGTTCATCGACGACGATGGTGAGGACCTCACCGAACCCGGGGCCGGTGACGTAGACATCGTCTGGGATGACCTCGTTCGCGTCGATCCCGATACCGAGGACGAACGCGTGTTCGTCTGGGCGGTCGTCAAAAACGTCGGCGACCGCACGCTCAACTACGTCGAAATCCGGGCGACGTTCGTCGACGCCGCGGGGGCTGAACTCGAAAGCGTCATCGAACACGTCGACGAGGACGTGTCCTCGGGCGAGGAGTGGTCGTTCGAGGTCGAGTTCCCCCAGTTCGGCGAGCAGGCGGCCGCGGTCGCAGGATACGAACTCGAGCCCGTGACGGGCGTGTAGCGTTCGGTCGGGTCCGACGACGAATAGATGGGGGCAAATAAGCAGAGGAGGCGAGCGGACCGAGCGAGAACGCGGATGTCGCGGCGGACCGTAGATGAGGTGATCGTGATATGACCGAGCGTAATGGTGCTGCCGAGGGTGATTCCGCGCCCGGGTCTGGAACGGAGGCGCAGTCAGATGTCGGGGGCGGGCCCGGCACTGAGTCTGTTGCCGACACTAACCCCGAATCTGACACTGATCCTGATCCCAAATCTGAACCCTTGTCCACCGCGGAAACCTCCCACGACGAGGGGATCACGACCCTCGCAAAACAGGGCGGCATCACGTTCATCGGGAACGTCGTCAAGGGCGCGTTCGGCTTCGCGATCGTCATGCTGATGACCCGGTTCGTCAGCCCCTCTATCTACGGGTTGTTCGTCCTCGCGACCTCCGTCATCCTCTTCACCCAGGTCTTTGCCAACCTCGGGCTGCCGCTCGCGATCGACTACTTCGTCCCGCAGTACCTCGACGCGGGCGAACAGGGCAAGGCGACGGGCGTCATCGTTCAGGTCACCGCGGTCGTCCTCGTGGCTTCGTCGATCGTCGCGGTCGCGCTCGCGGCCGGCTCGCGAACCATCGGCGACCTCTTTCAGGAACCCTCGATGCAGGTCGCACTCCTGTACCTGTCGGTGACCATTCCGATGCTCGCGATCTACAGAGTGGTGCTTACCTCCGCCTACAGCATCAAACAACTCCAGTACCGCGTTCTCATGCGCGATATCGTCCGGCCGCTCGTCCGCTTCGGCGTGACGGCCGGCCTCCTGCTCGCCAGCCTCGGCCTCCTCGCCCTGATCATCGGCTACATCGTCGGCCTGTTCGTCGCCATCACCGTCGGCGCACTCGCCTTCGTCTCCAGAGCACGCGCCCGGGGCCTCCTGACGAGCGATATCGAACTCGTCCCGGTTCGCCCGCTCGTCACCTACTCGCTCCCGCTCGCGATGACCAGCGTCGTCTTCGTCCTGATGGGACAGGTTGACTACTTCGTCGTCGGCTACTTCCTCGACGCCGACGACGTCGGCATCTACCGGGTCGGCTACATGCTCGGCTCCGGCCTGATGATCATCTTCAACTCCCTCTCGCCCGTGTTCAAACCGCTCATCGCCGAAACCAAGGACGACACTGAACTCGTCGAACGGCGGTTTCGGGTGGCCGCCCGGTGGATCGCCGGACTGACGCTACCGATCGCGATCGTCCTCTCGCTGGGCGCGAGTTCGTATCTCGCCGTGCTGTACACGCCCCAGTACGCCGAGGCGAACCTCGTCGTCGTCCTCCTGTGCGGAGCGTTTTTGTTCAACGTGACGGTCGGCGGGCCGAACGGCTCGCTGTTGCAGGGGATGGGGTACTCGCGGATCGTCTTCGCCAATACGCTCGTGCTCTTCGGGGCGAATTTCCTCGTGTCGATGGCGCTCGTGCCGGTGGTCGGGATCGAGGGGGCGGCGATCGGATCGGCGACGGCGCTGGTTTTGGTGGGCGGGCTCACGCTCGGAGAGGTGTACGTTATCGACGGGATTCAGCCGTTCACCCGAGATTTCGCCAGGGTTGTCGGTGCCGGCATTCCGGCGACGATTGCGGGTGTACCGATCGTGGTCGTGTTCGAGTCGGCGCTGCTGATCGTCGGGTTGCTGCCGGTCGTCGTGGTTGGCGTCTATCTGGGTTCGCTGGTCGTCACGGATGCGTTCACCGAGGAGGACGCTCGCATGCTCGGCGAGTTCAGTCCGGCGCTCGAGCGATGGTTGCCGGTGGGTTGACGGTGGTGGCTGCGGCTCACTCGCCGACGATGCCGCGTTTCCAGGTGCCGAGGCGGAACCAGGCGACGGCGACGACGAACGAGAGGACCATGCCGAAGGAGTAGGCCCACCAGATGCCCTCGATTCCCCAGTCGAGGCCGGCGATCGTGACGTCGAGCCCCGGAATTGTCACCGCCCAGGCGAACGCGAGCACGAGGGCGACCGGGAGGCGAAAGACCCACCGGGAGAGGATCGAGAGGACCATCGCTTCGAGCGTGTTTCCGGCACCGCGAAACGCGCCCTGGATGACCATGACACCGGCGAACAGCGCCCAGAACGGCGTCATGATCCGCAGGAAGCGCACGCCCTCGGCGATCACGTCGGGGTTGTCGACGAAGATGCCCATCGCCTGCGCCGGAACGAGAAAGAGGGTGGCGGCGACGACGAAGAGACAGCCCATCGTGCCGCCGGTCGCGGTTCGCGCGACGGCGGCGGCCCGGTCGGGCGTTCTCGCGCCGAGGTTCTGGCCGACGCCGGTTGCCGCTGCGTTGCCGACAGCGCCGGCGACCGACCACGTGACGGACATCAGTCGAACGCCGATGCCGTAGGCTGCGGTCGGCGTCGCGCCGAACCGGGCGACGAGCCCGGCCATCGCGACCGAGGCGAAGCTACGGGCCCAGCCGTCGACCGTCGAGGGCGTTCCGACGGAGACGAGTTGCCGTTGTACGTCGAGGTTCGGTTTGAGGTCCGCAAGACGGAGTCGGACGCCGAATCGACCGTCGAGCAGGATGGCGATGCCCGCCGCCGTCGCGAGTCCGCGCGAGATGAACGTGGCGACGGCGGCCCCGCGCGTTCCCATCGCGGGGAACGGTCCCCAGCCGAGGATGAGGAACGGGTCGATCACGACGTTGATGCCGGCGGAGACGAACACGAGCCACATCGCCGTCTTCGTGTCGCCGGCACCCTGCAACGAGGCCCGAAAGGCGAAAAACAGGAAGGTAAGCGGCAGTGCGAGGAAGATAATTTCGATGTAGGCGAGCGCCTCGACGAACACCTGCTCGCGCGCGCCGATGAGTCCCAATAGCGGTCGCCGGAAGAAGAGCCCGACGACGGCGAGGACGCTCGAAACCGTAAGCGTCAGGAGCACGGTCTGTGCCACGACGCGGTCCGCCGTTCTGTCGTCTCCGGAGCCGACGTACTGTGAGACGAGCGCGATGGTGGCCGCGGTGATTCCCATCGCCGTCGAGACGAACATCCACGACAGCGGAAACATGAGCGAGACCGCAGCGACGGCGATTTCACCGTCGCCAACCCGACCGACCCAGAACATATCCGCGAGGTTGTAGACCGTCTGCAGGAGATTGCCAAGGACGAGCGGCCAGGACAGCGCCAACAGTTTCGGCGGAATCGCTCCCGATGTCATATCGACGCGCTTTCGCTCCGGTTCCGAACCCGTTCCTGACACGACTGCTCTGTCCGTGTCTCGTCCGGCGACGTGAAAGAACTCCCGTTTCCGGCGGTCCCCGCTCGGTGTCCGCCAGCCGGCGCATCGAAGGTGACAAGCTTCTACCACGTCGTATTCTACCAATTACCAACTTTTATGACGGTCGGTGATGCAGTCGTGGCTGCCAATGCGTGAAAAAGAATCACAACAATCGTTGTTAGATTCGACGCGGCGGACGGTACTCGGCGGGATGACAACCGCGCTGGCCGCGGCGGCGTACACGCGACCGGGCCTCGCGTGGCTGACAGACCCCGTTTCGAACGACGACGACGAAGCCGTGCAACGCGTCACCTCCCCCGACGGGACGATTTGCGTAACGGTCGACGTTTCGGACGGCGTTCCACGATACGCGGTCGCCGTCGACGACACGACCTACATTGAACCGTCGGCGATCGGGTTCGAGTTCAGAAATCAGCCGACGTTCGGGGCCGGCAGTGACGGGGCCGACCCCGAAGCTGAACTCGCGGTCACGGGCAGCGAGCGCGAATCGACGACGGAACGCTGGGAACCGGTCTGGGGCGAGTTCGACAGCGTCGAGGCCGACTACAACGCGCTCCGGCTCGGACTGGCGGAGACGGGCGGTCCGGGACGGACGGCCACCCTCGAGATCCGCGTGTTCGACGATGGGCTGGGCTTTCGCGTGGGATTCGACGAGAGCTTCGCGAGCAACAGCGAGCGGGCGGTGATCGCGTCGGAGAACACGGCGTTTGCCTTCGCGGACGACTACACGGCCTGGTGGATCGACAACGAGGTCACCAACCCGCGATTCGAACAGGAGTACGCGGAGACGCCGCTCAGCGAGATTCCCGGTGGGTCGAGGCGGACGCGGCCGACGGACACGCCGATGCGAAACGGGGCGCACACGCCGTTGACGGTGCGAACCGACGGCGACATTTACCTGAGCGTTCACGAGTCGAATCTGGTCGACTACGCGTCCGCGACGATCGCACCGCAGTCGGAGACGGGCGGGACGGCCTTTAGCACGGAGTTGACGCCGTTACCCGACGGCACGAAGGCCTCGCTCGAACTGCCGAACGCGACGCCGTGGCGGACGATTCAGATCGGTCGGCGACCGGGCGACCTGATCGAGTCGCAGCTGATTCCGCTGTTGAGCCCGCCGCTTGCGGAATCGGTCTTGCCGACCGTCGACGGCGACCCCGACACGAGCTGGATCACGCCCAGAACGTACGTCGGCATCTGGTGGACGATGATCGCCGGCTCGGCGAACTGGGAGTACCGGGCCGACGAGTCCTTCGAGACGCCCGAAGCGGCGGCAGGGTACATCCACGGCGCTCGCACCGAGCGGATGAAACGGTACATGCGCTTTGCCGACCGGAACGGCATCGACAGCGTCCTCGTGGAGGGCTGGAACGAGGGCTGGGACACCTACCCCGGCGACGGCACCGGTCTCGACTTCTCCGTCGACGGTTCCTACCCCGACTTCGACGTCGAGGCAGTCACCGACTTCGGTCACGAACTCGACGGCGACGTGGAGATGACCATCCACAACGAAACGGCGGGCGCGCTGCCGAACTACGAGTCACAAATCCTCGAGGACGACATCTTTGCCCAGTACGAGGACCTGGGTATCCACTCGATCAAAAACGGCTACGTCTCCGACCCGGGGCTTGGAATCGACGGCGACGGCTCCGAGCCGACGCACAACCACCACAACCAACTCGCGGTCAACCACCACCGCCTCGTCATCGAAGCCGCCGCCGCGAACCGCCAGCTGCTCGAAATCCACGAAGGCATCAAGCCGACGGGCGAAATCCGTACCTACCCCAACGTGGCGAGTCGAGAGGTGGTGAAAGCCCAGGAGTACGACGGCTTCGACCAGCTCAGTGCGGACGTGGGCGCAGACCACCACGTCACGCTGCCGTTCACGCGCAACCTCGCCGGCCCGGTCAGCTACCAGCCCGGCATCTTCGACCTCACGTTCACCGACGACCGCGGCGGCCGGATTCAGACGACGCGAGCCAAGCAACTCGCCATGTACCCGACCTACCTCGGCGGCCTCCAGATGGCCGCCGACCGCATCGAGGCCTACGTCAACGACGAGTTCGCCGTCGGTGAACTCGTCCAGGCCGCCTCGGGCGAGATCGACGGCTTCGTCACCCTCGACGAGTGGCGAAACGCGTTCGGGACGAACTACGTCGCCGTCGACCCCAACCGCGTCCCCTCGGGATCGTCCGTCTCGTTCACCGTCCGTGACGCCGACGCGGGCACCTACGACCTCCACCTGCGCTACGCGAGCGCCCCCGAGGACAATGCCCAGCGCGTGATCGACGCCGGCGGCCCGCAGGCCACTCTGCGCGTCAACGACTCGACGCGGACTATCTCCCCAGAGTTCACCGAGTACTGGGATCAGTGGGACGTGTTCACCACGTCGGTTGAACTCGCCGAGGGCGACAATACGATCGCGATCGAACTCCACTACGACGACTCGGACGGCGAGTTCGAGGGCGACGTCGGCGGCTTCAACCTCAATACGATCGCGGTCGGCGAGGCCGGCGAGCCGTCACCCGTTCCGGCGGCGTACGAGGGCTACACGCCCGCAAACGAGAACATGGACGCGAAACCCGAGTTCGCGTTCATCGAGAACGTGCCGGCCGCCGGCTGGGACGAGACGCGAGTTCTCGACGCGGCGATCGGCGAGTACACGGTCACCGCCCGCCGGACGGGAAAGGAGTGGTACGTTGGCGCGATGACCGACGATGGCGGCCGGGCGATCGACGTGCCGCTCGACTTTCTCGCGCCCGGAAACGCCGGGTCGGCAGGTCGCGGTCACAGCGGCGGCGCTGCCGATACCGGGAACGGTCAGGGACCTGGCAACGGTACCGAGACCGGTACCGACAGCGCCACTGGCAACGACGACGCCGGCATCCCCCGCGGGCCCAAATACGTCGCCGAAATCTATAGCGACGGCCTCGGCGGCGGCTACCGATCCGACCCCGAAACCGTCAGGATCGACGAGGTCATCGTCGACCCCGGCACGACGATCCTCGCCTCGATGGCCAGCAGCGGCGGCACGGCGATCCGGCTCCGACCGGCACGCGGCGAGGACCGACGCGACCTGCCGGCGTACGAACGCCCGACCCAGACCGTCAGCTACGACATCGACGCGGAGACCGCACCCGGTTCGGCCTTCATCTCGGCGACCGGCTCGAACGACGGCGAGTTCATCGGCGGCGAGACGGTCGCGATCGAAATCGACGGCGACCGCGAAACCGTCGCCAACGTCCGCCTCGCGCCCGGCGCGTCGAACGACGTGTTCGAATTCGACTACGCGATCACGTCGATCGGAACCCACGAAGTCGTCCTGCGGGACCCGACCGACGGCCGCGTCCTCGCGTCCGAATCGGTCACCGTCGCGCCGGGCGAACTCGTCGCCGAGTTCAGCGATCCGCGCGGCGACGATCACGGCCCCGGCGAGTACGTGTACCCGACGGACGACGCGTTCCGGGAGGGAGCGTTCGACCTGCGGTCGGTCGGCGTCTACGAATCGGACAGCGAGTACCTGTTCGCCCTCGAAGTGGGCGACCTCTACGCGACCTTCGGCGGCGAGTTCTCGCCGCACTATTTCGCGATCTACCTCCGCGACCCGTCGGAGTCGGCGGGCCGGACAACTGAACTCGGCGACCTGCAGGTGACGGCCGACTTCGCCGCCCCGTGGCACTATCGCATCGCTGCGAGCGGCTTCGAGGCGAGCCTGGTCGACGCCGCGGGAACCGCACTCGGATCGCCGGACACGGTCGCCGATCACGACGCCGAGACGGTGATCGTATCCGTCGAGAAGGACGAGCTGGACATCGATATCGCGAACGCTGAACTCGTCCCGGTCGTCGGCTCGGAGGACTACGGCGCGTTCCGCCCCGTCGCGGTCGAGGCCGACGAGTTCACCTTCGGTGGTGCACGGGCGGGGGCGATCGAGAACGCGCCGCGGATTCTCGACCTGCTGACGCCCGACGGTGTCGACCAGTCCGAGGCGCTCGCCTACGACGAGAGCGAGCGCGCGACGCTCCCGTTTACGTCACTGTAGAGTTCTGGCGGATACCTCTCGCCGTGGGCGAATGCGGCGCGCCGACGGCGTCGAGTGAGCGACAGCCGCTTCGGTTCGAGGGCGGCGAAACCGGCAGTCTGCGACGCGACTCAGTCGTTGATCGGCAACACCCACACGAGCAGTACCGATCGGAGGGTGTCAGTTTCGTCCCTCCGCTTCTTTCCGTTCCGGATGTGGATTTTGACCGATCACTCGGTGACGATAGAACCGCAAAAACCCGACGAACGCGAACGCTGCGACGACGAGGTTCGACGCGAAGCGCAACCAGTGTCCGATCTGGAACTCGCGAGCAGTCTGCTGTAGATACGCAGCGGAGTGAACGTCCATTCCCTCTACGAACAGAATCTCGTTTCGAGGCCAGAAATACGCTACTGACAGCACGAACTCGCCACAAATGGCGAGTAGTACGCTGGCGAGAATCCAGTAGCGGGCAGATCGGACGCGCCACCCAAGGACCACGGAACTGAGGCCGAGGAGCAGCGAAAGGAAACCGATGGGCGGGAAGAAGTCGGCTGGGCCGCGGACGGCCATGAACGTCATCGAGGTTTCGAGCGAGTGGGGAACATCGTGGAAGATATTCGGATAGATAATGAACGTCTCGAATACGAGCGCGCCGAGATGGATCATCACCACCCAGAGGTACGCCAGCGTCAATGCGAACGCTATTCGGCGGTTATTCACAAGTTCTCACCGGAGTTCGCCTGACTGGCATCGGTATCGTTTGTCCAGAGAGTATAGCTGAGAGCAATAAATGCCAGATAGAACGGGCTGTCGATCAATTCGCTCGGAAATCCGAATTGGGTGAGGAGTCCGAGAACGAATACCGCCGGGAAAGAGATGGCGAACAGCGCTGCTGTCAGGCGGTCCGCGCGTGTCCGCCGGTCACTATCTGCCCGTTGCCAGAGAACGATTCCGTAACAACTTCCAAACAACCGTATCGCCATGTATAGTCCGCCAGTGAGGACGCCGAACAGGAGGACATCTCCAGGAACAGTGCGAATCATCAGCAAGACGAGCGTGAGAGCGGCATAACAGAGCAGTGAGAGTGCCAAGAAGAGCGAAACAGTACGGCCACTACGGCCATATCTGGAGCCATACTTCGCATCGGCTGCGAGCAGCGCAACCGCGAGCAACAGGTGCCAAACGGGATAGAGCAGACTAACTGCGCCGAGTCCGATTTCCGCTCCAGTGTGTCCGATCAACGGAGAAATAACGCCAAGACTGCCAAGTCCGCCTGCAAACCCGCAGAGACCCGCCATTTTCGTTCGTCGTGGTGTCCACCACGTCGAGGAGCCTGTGCGCCGTTCCTGGGTTTCAGGGTGATTGTGGGTCATTGGTATGTTGTCGTAGAAGAGACGGTCTCTGACTCCTCGTGCTCACCATCCGCAACGGCGACGGCACCTTTCATCCCCGCCCTCTGATGGGGATCACAAACGTATCGATAGATATCCGACTCGTCGAACGCTTCTTCGAACGCGTGGCCGGCCTCTCCAGTGAGCGTACTCTCGAACACTCCGTTGACGTGAGAAACGTTGTGCTGACCACCGTTACCGGTCCACACCCATCTGACGGTTGTTCCTGGCTCGATCAGTATCGCCGGCGGATCGAACGCGATCCCACCGTTTGCGCCGACAGCGACAGCTACGTCGTCTTCGCCACGGAAATCGACGGTCCCATCGTAGGTGTCGACACCGTCGAACCAGTCACCGTATTCTGGATTTCCGTCTTCGTCGAAGGAATCGCTGTACTCACCATCGCTACCCGCCCCGATAGCATCGAGACAGCCGGCGACCGCCCCAACGGTTGCAGTACCGCTAATTGCACGAAGCACGTTTCTCCTCTTCACTCGCCACAGCAGGTCCCCGGATGATTCGGTCCCCGGCAATGTGCCTCGGTCCGTGGCCGCTATTTCTGTTTGTCTCTCGTTCATCGTTTGTCTCCGCTCGTACAGAGACACCGACTGGAAATAACCCGGACAGCACAGTCGCTGCACTGGCGACTGTGCGCGAAGCTTTATACCAGTCGAATAGCGAACTTGAGGTCGTGACCCGAACGAGTTCTCGCGCACAGGTGGTCGATACGCAGTCTCCCTGGAACCATGCCGACTAAAATTAGCCGTCTTCTAGCAGAAACGCGTCTTGGGCGTGGAAGTAGTGCGCTGGCGAACCGCCAGACGTACCGGAACCTCCTCTATTTACTGTTGATGTTCCCGCTCGGACTCGTCTATTGTAACCTCGTGATTGTCGGATTTGTTACCGGTATTTCGCTCGCAATCGTCGGTATTGGCGTTCTGATCGTCGTGCTCACGCTCGCAGTTTCAACTGGGCTGGTCGAGTTCGAGCGAACGCTCGTTCGGAGGTTGTTGGGTATCGAGATAACGCCACCGGCGACGGAACGAGGGGACAGTCTCAGTGAGTGGGCGATACAGCTCGTAACAGATCTCCGGACGTGGAAAGGTGTCGCGTACCTCATGAGCGTGTTCGGCTTCGGGAGTCTCGTGTTCGGTTTGCTCGCGTCGCTGCTGGCGACAGCGTGGACGTTCCTGACTGCACCGCTGTACTACGAGAATGCGCCGGTGGTCGCGTACTCACCGATTCCACGCGGTGAGTTCACGCTGGACGTTCTGTTCGGTTGGGATAGCCTCCTGATCGGACTGACGACGACGTTCCGACTTGGCTCCTGGCAGATCGAAACGTTTCCCGGTGCGTTGTTCGTGGCGGTACTCGGTCTCGGGCTCCTTCTCGTGGTCCTTCAGATATCTAATGTTCTTGCATCGCTGTGGGGCAGGTATGCACGAGTCATGCTCTCGGTACCGCGTTACTGGAAACCACCGTCCAGATAGGTTCTTGAGACGATAGTGGTACGAGGCGAGGGCAAGAGTCCACTCGCGATGAGGGCAGCACCCGCCGTGCCGACCAACTGCCTTGCCGGGGCGGTGGTGATGGGATTAGGTCCGCCCGCTTCCAGCTTCGGTCACGCCCTCGTGAGTGCATAGAGTATCGCAACCACACCGGTAAGATGGGCGATCGTCACTCCGAGGACAACCGTCGCATCTGTCGCCGTCGTCACCGTACTCAATCCGTAGTCGATACCGACGGGAACGACGGTTAGGAGAGCAATCCCGACCGCAAGGTACAGCATCGGACGACTCGCGTTTCGCCGGTATCCACGATAGGCGAGAAAGGCGACGAAGGTACCGGCGACGGCGGTCGCCGCTGCGAACGCGAAAACCAGCCCTTCAGGACCCACGGGCGCGTTCGAGAACTGGAGCGGGAACGCGATCATCTCCGTCTCACCCGGTTTGGTCGATCAGAGTCATTGTCCCCTGTGGATTCGCGATTCCGTGAGAGACCGTAGATCGCATAGAGTATCGCACCGAGCCCGAGGAGTTTGCTCGCATTGGCGCTAGCTGACCGACCCACCATCGAAATCTCGGTAACGTTTGCGAGCACGAACTGAATGATGATTGGTCCGGTTGTGAGCAGTACGAGACCGATCGCCAGGTACAACCGAGCATCGTCTCGATTCCGGCGATATCCTCGAACGATCAGGAACGCGACCACGAGCGCCAGCGCTGCGGTGATGAACAGTCCGAGGAACGAAAGAATGACGACGAGCCGCGAGCCGCCCATTGTCTGGAGTGGAGGAAGGAAATGCATACTAGCGTAATCCCTCGAAAAGATCGGTGAACCGGTCAGCAGCGTTCTCGGGTCGATGCGTGATTTCGAGTTCGAACGTCCCGTCGACGAGTTCGATTTCGATCCGCTCGAGCCGTGCGGTATAGGTATTGTAGTGGTGTCCATCCCGATCGAGTTGCAACTGTTCCTCGAGGAGATCGTACTGCTGGAGGCGTTCGATTCGGCGATAGATAGTCGATACTGACGCGTCACACGCCTCACTCAATTCGGGTGCGGACATTTCTTGATCGCTCGTATGCAGGAGGATCGCATGGGCGTATTCGTCTTCGAGGAGCGAAGCGATCTCTCGGACGTCGCTGTCCGCGGTCATTCGACGCTACGATAACGCGATCGAACGAGAGCGAGAGCAATTCGGTCCACAACGATCGATACGAGCATACACTGGGTAGTGTCGGTTTTCGATTGACTTAAAACGATAGACACGCTCGCTGAGTCAGCGACCGTCGTGTGGGACTTATCGGAAGCGGTCTGTAATCCGACCCGCCAAAATAGCGGTTTCGATAGCAGGATCTCTCGCACGCGAGCGCAGCGCCCGCGCATCGCACGCATACCCGCGCAGTACGGCGATTATCGGCGAAAGCGTTATCAAATTCTCAATCGTAGCCAGCGAGCATGAACGACACTCGACGATGCACCCCCGACCGCTGCCGCCGGGAAGGTGATCGATAGTGGAACTGATCATCACCGAGAAGAACAACGCTGCGCGGCGAATCTCGGACATCCTGAGCGGCGGGACGTACGATACGTCCCGCGAGAACGGCGTCAACGTCTACGAGTGGGGCGGCACGCGCTGTGTCGGCCTCTCGGGTCACGTCGTCGGCGTCGACTTCCCATCCGAGTACTCCGACTGGCGCGACGTCGAACCCGTCGAGCTCATCGACGCGAGCGTCGAAAAGACCGCGACGAAGGAAAACATCGTCGCCACCCTCCGTATCCTCTCCCGAAAGGCGACCCAGGTCACCATCGCGACCGACTACGACCGCGAGGGCGAACTCATCGGCAAGGAGGCCTACGACATCGTCCGCGAGGTCGACGACGAGGTTCCCATCCGCCGCGTTCGGTTCTCCTCGATCACGGAAACCGAGGTCAAAAACGCCTTCGACGAGCCCGACGAACTCGACTTCGACCTGGCCGCGGCGGGCGAGGCCCGCCAGATCATCGACCTCGTCTGGGGTGCCGCGCTCACGCGCTTTCTCTCGCTGTCGGCCGGCCAGCTCGGCAACGACTTCATTTCCGTCGGCCGCGTCCAGTCGCCGACGCTTAGACTGATCGTCGACCGCGAGCGCGAGATCCAGGCGTTCGACCCCGAAGACTACTGGGAACTCGTCGCCGACGTGGCCAAGGGTGAGGAAGCCTTCGAAGCCCAGTACTTCTACTACGACGAGGACGACAACGAGGCCGAACGCGTCTGGGAGGAAGCCACCGCCGAGGAGGTCTTCGAGACGCTCTCCCAGCGCGAGACGGCGACCGTGGTCGACGTCAACCGCCGCACGCGCACCGACTCGCCGCCGGCACCGTTCAACACGACCCAGTTCATCCGCGCCGCCGGCTCGCTCGGCTACTCCGCAAAGCGCGCCATGTCGATCGCGGAGGACCTCTACACGGCCGGCTACATCACGTACCCGCGGACGGACAACACCGTCTACCCCGACGACCTGGACCCCGAGGAGCTGCTCGACGAGTTCGTCGGCCACCCCTCCCTCGGCGAGTCCGCCGAGTCACTGCTCGACGCGGACGATATCGTCCCCACCGAGGGCGACGAGGAGACGACCGACCACCCGCCGATCCATCCGACCGGCGAGATCCCCGCCCGCGGCGATGTCTCGGACGACGAGTGGGAAGTCTTCGAACTCGTCGTCCGCCGGTTCTACGCGACGGTCGCCGCGGACGCCGTCTGGGAACACCTCAAGGTCGTCGCCGAGGCCGCCGATCACCGCCTCAAAGCCAACGGCAAACGCCTCGTCGAACCCGGCTACCACGATGTCTACCCATACTTCAGCACCACCGAGAACTACGTCCCCGACGTCGAGGAGGGCGAAGCCATCTCGATCACCGACGTCGAACTCGAGGACAAACAGACCCAGCCGCCCCGCCGGTACGGCCAGTCCCGGCTCATCGAGACCATGGAGGACATGGGCATCGGGACGAAGTCGACGCGCCACGAAACCATCCAGAAGCTCTACGATCGCGGCTACATCGAGAGCGACCCGCCGCGCCCGACCAAGCTCGCGATGGCCGTCGTCGAGGCCGCCGAGAACTACGCCGACCGCGTCGTGAGCGAGGACATGACGGCCCAACTCGAAGCCGACATGGACGCCATCGCCTCCGGTGAGGCCGGGCTCGAAGACGTGACCGACGAGTCCCGGGAAATGCTCGAGGAAATCTTCGCCAACCTCGCCGACTCGCGCGACGAAATCGGCGACCACCTCCGCAAGTCGCTCAAGGACGACAAGCGACTCGGCCCCTGCCCCGACTGCGGGGAGGACCTCCTCGTGCGCCGCAGCCGCCACGGCTCGTACTTCGTCGGCTGCGACGGCTACCCCGACTGCGAGTTCACCCTGCCGCTGCCCTCGACGGGCAAACCGCTGATCCTCGACGACGAGTGCGAGGACCACGGCCTGCACGAGGTGAAGATGCTCGCCGGCCGGCAAACGTTCGTCCACGGTTGTCCGCTGTGCAAGGCCGAAGACGCCGGCGAGGGGCCGATTCTGGGGAGCTGTCCCGAGTGCGGCGACGAACACGACGGAGAACTCGCGATCAAAACGCTCCAGAGCGGTTCCCGACTCGTCGGCTGTACGCGCTACCCCGACTGCGAGTACTCGCTGCCGCTACCCCGCCGCGGCGAGATCGAGGTCACCGACGAGTTCTGCGACGACCACGAACTTCCTGAACTCGTCATCCACAGCGGCGACGAGCCGTGGGAACTGGGTTGTCCGATCTGCAACTACCAGGAGTTCCAGGCCCGCGAGAGCGAGAGCGGGTCGGACCTCGAGTCGATCGACGGCATCGGTGCGAAGACGGTCGAGAAGCTCGCGTCGGCGGGTATCGAGAGCATCGACGATCTGGCCGACGCCGATCCGGACTCGATCGCCGAGAGCATCGACGGCGTGAGCGCGGATCGCGTTCGGAACTGGAAGGCAAGCGCCTGACGCCGGATCTCGGCTCTGCTGGTACTCGAACAGGTCGCATTCCGGCTCTACCACCCTGCCGTGTCGTCTCTCGGTGGTGCAGCGGCTCGCGCCCGCCGTCTCACCAGTCGGAGTGTTAGTTACCGATAGCAATACGGGACAATGAATAGCGTGTCAGGACGGGCGATACTTGTCTCGCTATCAGGCGTCCACCGTCCTTACGCGCTCGAGTCCGAACTCGTCTCGGTTTCGCCGCTCTCGCGTTCACTCTCGTTTGCGGTATCAGCTGCCGTCGACTCGGATTCGCTCTCGTTCTCACCGCTATCTGCTCCGTCTTCCTCAGCCTCGGTTTCTGCCGCCCGTTCGCGGTACGCCTCGAGTTCGGGTTCGATCGCGTACTTCAGCTTTCGGGCATCAGGGTTTCCGGTCATGTGGCGGTGTTTCTCCCCGTTTTCGTCGATTATGATCACGACCGGATAGCCGACGACCTGGTAGGCCGAAGCCAACGACCGCCCGGAATGAAACCCGAGGTACCAGTTACCGCTGTGCTCGTCCCACCACTCGCGGAGTTCGTCGTGATCCTGCTCGGGGGTAATCGAGACGACGGTCAGATCGTCTCCGTACTCCTCCTTGAGTTCGTCGCGGGCGGATCTGAGTTGTGGCATGAGCGCCTGACAGTTCCCGCAGCTCGGCGCGAAGAACATGGCGACGGTGACGCCGTCGTTCGGGACCTCGAGCGTTCCGGCCTCGCTGCCGGTTGCCTCGATCGTTTCGAGTTCAATCGGGCCGTCGTCTCCGTCGGTTCCGTCCGCGTTTCCGCTCGGCGTGTTCGCGGATCGCGGTTCGCCGAAGGAATCGATGGGGATGGCTCCCGAGAGGATGCCGCCGGCACCAGCGAGGACGCCGACGCTGCCGACGCCGGCGAGAAGCGTTCGCCGTTTCATCGGGCCGTCACCACCGACGGACGGCACGTGCTAGCTGCGGGACATCGAGGACGAGAGCGACCGGAGTCGGGCCACCCACCGAGGCGCTGACTCGAACTCCGAAATCGCCACGGGGAAAGCGATCGCCGGGGTTTCATGCGCGAGTGTACGTGATCAAGACCAATGGGTCCACTGGTTCGTCTCTCGAAGGTGACAGGTGGCTGTGATCCGCAGACCCAGGGACGATTACCCGCTCGTCTCGTTCGTGTCCGTTTCCGTGGTCGTTCCAGCGTCGTCTAGCGTCTCGAGCGTCTCCGTGACGCCGGTCACGAAGTTCGCGGTCGTCGTGCCGCCCTCATCTCGCCAGTGGCTCTCTCCGTCGGCGTCGATGACGACCGTCGTCGGCGTACCGCTGACCTCGTAAACGTCCTGTAACGTGCCCTCTTCGTCCATGCCGATCGTCCAGTTCCCGTCGTGAGCGGCCCACCACTCGCCGAGTTCAGCCGGCGAGGGCGAGGCACCGTAGGTGGTGTCGATGACGGAGAACACCGTCACGGTCCCGTCGGGGCCGACGGTGTAGTCGAGTTCGTCGCCCGTCGAATCCTGTTGGGGCTCGTCCATGAGTCGTTCTCGTACGGTTCCGATCGTCGAGTGCAAGCCCTCGCTGGTCGGGCAGTGGACGCGAGTGAAGTTGAGAAGCATGATGCCCTCTGACGGCGGGATGGTCATCGTCCCGGCTTCGCTCCCCGGGCCGTCGACCGTCGTGATGTCCATCGGGAGGGACGGAGAGACGGTGGATCGATCGGCGGAATCGTCAGTGTCGTTTTCGTCGCCGGTGCTGTTGGCGGCGTCGGTTTCGTCGCTTCCATCGCCGCCGGAGCGATCCAGACAGCCGGCGAGCGCCGCCAGCGTCGTTCCGCTCGTCGCCGTCGCGGCAAGCAGGGACCGTCGGGTGGTTCTCCACGGTAGCGTCGATCCGGTGGTGCGCATACCCTCCCCTCTCACCGCGTAGTGCCATGAATCGGTGGGTGGCGTTTGCGCCCCCTGAATCCGCTCACTCGCCCCGCGATCCCCGTGCATTGCGAGCGACGCAGACGTACGTCTCCGGCCGCTCCGTCGCCCGCGTCACCGCGAACCCCGCCTCACGCAGGGCCGTCACCGCCTCGCCGAGTGCGTACCGCTCCGACAGCGGCGGCCCCGCCGCCCGCTCGCCCGTCGCAGACCAGTCGACCGTCACCAGTCGCCCGCCCGGCCGCAGCACCCGCCCGAGTTCAGTCAGACTCTCCTCGCTCGCGAACTCGTGATACGTGTCGACCGAAAAGGCGGCGTCGAGGCTGCCTTCGGCCAGCGGCAGGTCGTCGACGGGCGCATGAATCGGCTCGACGGTCGCCGGGAGCCCCTTCTCGCGATAGAACTCGTGCATCTCGGCCTGCACGTCGACGGCGTAGAGGGTGTCGACGAACGGGGCGATGTCGTCGGCGTAGAAGCCGGTGCCGCTGCCGAGGTCGGCGACCGTCAGCCCGTCGTGGGGTTCGAGCAGGGCGAGCAGTTCCTCGCGCGAACACCAGCGGTAGCGGCTCTCGTCCTCGAGCGCGGCGGCGCGGTCGGGATCGTAGGTGTGAAATCCCATACCGGTGATTCGCTCCCCGAGAGTATGATTTCGAGGGTCACACTCCGTCCTTCGATACTTCCTACGGGAGCTGTCTACAGTTCGAACTCGCCGGTGACGATGCTGTGTGCGATTCGCGCCATATACTCGACGTGCGGTTCCCAGTGAGACTCGTTCCCCGCTTCGATTCGGTGGCGGTGAAGGTCCGCCCACACCGTCGCGAGCATCAGTGCCGCGTGGGCTCGGTAGAACCGTTCGTTCTCGAACTCGATTCCCGTCTCGTCCTCGTAGCGGGTAACGAGCTCCCGACGGCTGGGACTCCCCGGCCGCATCGTGAACGGAGCCAGTCCGTTTTCGTTCGCCGCTCTCAACTGTTGAATCGCGTCTTCGTTCGAATACCGCGCTTCGAGTTCGTCGAGCGGCGGTGTCGGATCGTTCTCGTCCCGCCAGCGGAGCAGGAGATAGCCGAGTTCGGTCTGGGGATCGCCGATCATCGCCGTTTCCCAGTCGAGAACGCCGGTTATCTCGGGGCTATCGCCGGCGGCGAAAAGCACGTTTCCCGGTCTGAAGTCGCCGTGAACGACCGTTCGTTTTGACTCTTCGGGGACGTTTTGGCGGAGCCACTCCGCAACGGATCGAAGTAGCGGGAATTCGCGGCCCGTTACGGTCGCCGTCTCATCGAGTCGGGCGGTTGCGCGATCGATTTGGTTCAGCGGAGACTGCCGGTTACAGCACTCCTCGAACGGGGAAACGTCCAGCGAGTGAATCGCGGCGAGCGTCTCGATCAGGTTCGCCGCCACGTCGTTTCGCGAGGTTTCGTTCTGGAACCGCTCCGGGAGATCCGACCCGAGCGGGATCGTCGAGCCCTCGAGAAACGTAGTGACGAAAAACGAGTTCCCGATCACCGAAGCATCGTCGCAAAACAGGACCGGCTCCGGAGTCGGAATCGAGGCGTCACCGAGCGCTCGGAGCACGCGATACTCCCGTTTCACGCCGATGAACAAGTCCGTCCGTCGCAACTTATTCGGTCGTCGCAAGACGTACCGCTGCTCGTCGTTTGCGGTCGAAATCACGAGCGTCAAATTGAGACCGTCGTTGAGAACCCGGGTTTCGCCGACATCGATATCTAGTTCTCCCGAAAGGTACGTTTCAAGGCCGGCCGCGTCGATGGCCGTCTCCGTCCCGCTCATACTCCAAAATAGTATCTCTTTTTATAAAATATCGACGGAAAATAACCGGTGCTGCGTGACGGTGTCTCGGCCAAAACCGGATCGTACGCCGCAGTGAGACGATTCCCGTCGGGACGGCTACTGTCCTCGCTCGTCGAGGTTCACCGAGATCGACTTCGTCTGCAGGTACGAATCGAGCGCCTCGAGTCCCTTCTCGCGGCCGATCCCGCTCTGTTTCATCCCGCCGAAGGGCGTCTCGACCGACCCGCCGAACCACTCGTTGACGTAGACGCCGCCTGCCTCGAGTTCGCGCGCCATCGAGAGCGCCTGCTTGATGTCGCGGGAGAAGACGCCACCCGTCAGGCCGAACTCGACGCCGTTCGCGATCGACATCGCTTCCTCGCGGTCCGAAAACGGGATCACCGTCAGCACGGGGCCGAAGATCTCCTCCTGGGCGATCTTGGACTGCGGGTCGACGTCCGAGAAGACCGTCGGCGGGACGAAGTAACCGTCGTCGTCGAGCGGTTCGCCGCCGGTTTCGAGCGTCGCGCCCGATTCGATCCCTGCGTCGATGTACTCGAGCACCGCCTCGTAGTGGGCTTCGTGGTTGAGCGGCCCCATATCCGGATCGTCGACGCCCGGCCCCAACTCGTAGGACTCGGCCCGGTCGACGATCCGCTCGACGAACTCGTCGTAGATCGACTCGTGGACCAGCGCGCGGTCGGCCGCCGAACAGATCTGCCCGGCGTTCGTGAAGATGCCGACGGCGGTCCAGAAGACCGCTTCGTCGAGGTCGGCGTCGGGCATCACGACGGCCGGATTCTTCCCGCCGAGTTCGAGCGTGACGGGCGAGAGGGATTCGGCCGCGGCCTCCATCACGGTCTGGCCGGTGGCGACGCTGCCGGTGAACGTGAGCGCGTCGACGCCGTCGTGGGCGGTGAGGGCCGCGCCGGGTTCGCTACCGCCGGTGACGACGTTGACGACGCCGTCCGGAACGCCCGCCTGCTGGCACAGGTCCGCCAGGTGGAGCGCGGAAAGCGGCGTCGTCGGTGCGGGTTTTGCGACGACGGTGTTGCCCGCAACCAGCGCCGGCGCGATGCCACGAGCAGTGAGGTTCAGCGGAAAGTTCCACGGGATAATCTGCCCGCTGACGCCGTAGGGTTCCCGTACGGTGATATTGAGCGAGTCCTGGCCGGTCGGAACCTGTTTCCCCTCGAGTTTGTCGGCCGCGCCGGCGTAGTACTCGAAGAACCGGGCGGCCCCCTCGATGTCGGTTCGGGCCTGCGTGAGCGGCTTGCCCTGATCGCGGCTCTCGATTCGGGCGAGTTCAGCAGCGTTGTCCCGGATGAGATCAGCGATTCGATGGACGATGCGGCCGCGTTCGGCCGGCGCGGTCGCCCGCCAGGCCGGAGCCGCTTCCCGAGCGGCTTCGACCGCACGATCGACGGTCTCGGCGGTGGCGGCCTCGACCGTCGCGAGCGGTTCGCCGGTCGCGGGATCGGTCGTCGTAAACCCCTCGGCGGCGTCCGACTGGCTGAACTCGCCGTCGATGTACGGTCGGTACTGCTCCTGAAGTTCGATTTCGATTTCGCTTTCGAGTGTCGTTGTCATGGGTTGTCGCTGGGACCCCGCAGCGGGCCTGGTGGCTCCGCACTGCGGGCTGCCGTCTCTGCACCGACGAAGGCAATTCACATAAGCGTCAGTATCTGTTTTCGGAGATATTAACCAAATCCAGTATCATTCTGGCAGGCAATAGTAGATAATGACACCTAGTGTGGTTATCGGCGCGACGTGGCACGCGCGGCGCTGGTGCTCGTCGATTTGAGGGACAGGGGTGGAAGATGCCCCGGCGGGTGTCGGCCGGGACATCGCTTCTTCCCGCGAGGGACCGAAGCATGAATCTATGCGTTCCGCCGAGATATAAAGCTCCCGAACCGTCGGTGATCCACTTTAGACATCGGATAGTAGCCATGATTCACTACCAAGTGACAATTAGAAGGGAAACCAGCCTTTCAGGGGAGCTGCTCGCGTGCAACCGCTAATCAACCGCTTCGCGGTCGGGTTCCGGCCGTCAGCCGAACTCTCGCGGGGGTGCCGACAGCCTGTCGGTTCCAGAGAGTCACCACCAATAGCAACACCACCCCGACCACCAGTGACCGGAACCGAACTCGCACTACAGCACCGCTCACGACGAGCCATCTCCGGCCCCGTAAGCGCGGAATTCCGTCCCGGAAACGCGGCTCGACGCACGATCGGCTCAAACGATTTGAACGAACCGATCACCCCGATGAGCGACGAGAAATAACTGAACTCGACCGCATCTTTGGTCCTCCTTCGCCGCGGTCGCTGTCCTTTTCACATCGCCGCCCCCACTCTAATCCGACTACACGTGTTACACGCTGTCGGGACGCTCCTCGCGGGCGTCGTCTTCGGGATCGCCCTCGCAGCCCCGCCGGGGCCGATGAACGCCATCATCGCCGAAGAGAGCGTGCTGCGCGGCTGGACCGCCGGTTTCTGGGCAGGCCTCGGTGCGATGCTCGCCGATGTCGTCTTCTTCGTCCTCGTCCTGGCCGGCGTCGTCACCCTCATCGACCGCTATCCCGCGATCAGACCCGCGCTGTACCTCCTCGGGGGCATCCTCATGTTGTACTTCGCACTCGGGGCAATCGAAGAGGCACGACATACCGCCGCCTTCACCGACGGCGAGACCGCCTCAACCGCCGGCTTTCGCAAAACGTTCGCCCTCTCGCTGACTAATCCCTACCAGCTCGGCTTCTGGCTCACCGTCGGCGTCGGCCTCCTCCAGCCCGGCACCCTCGATATCTTCGCCCACGTGCCCGCCATCGACTCCGTCCTCGCGGGTTCGCTCGTCGTCCAGACCGGCTCTCCTGAACTCTTGCTCGGCTTTTTCGGCGGGATCGCCGTCTGGATCGTCACCTATCCCGCGGCGCTTGCCGCCGCCGGGCGGCGCGTCGACGCCCTCGCACCGACGATCGCCGCGCTGAGCGCCGTCGTTCTCGTCGGCTTCGGCGCGCTCTTTCTCGTCGTCGGGACGCTCGCGATCGTCTGACCGGTCGGGACGCTCGCGATTTAGAAACTGTAGGAAAACCAGTGGCCGACCGAGTTCACCGCGCGCTGGGTTCGGGTGGTTTGGGTAGTGCGAGGTAGTTCAGTTCGGTTCAGTCGCCCATACCCGCGATTTCGTCTTCGAGCCACTCCCGGAACCACTTGACGCGTTTGAGACGCTGGTGGGCGATGCCCTCGGCAGTCTCGCTTTCGACGCGCGAGGCGGCGTTGTAGCCGCGCTCGAGGACGCGCTCGACCATTTCGTCGGTGTCCATGTGGGTACGGGCTTCGTAGCCCATGCGCAACAGCATGAGTGCGGTGCCGTTTGCGCCGACCTTATCGAGTAAGTCGGCTTCGATCAGACACTGCGTTTCGAGCGCCAGGTCGGTCAGGTCGCCCTGGTAGGAGTGTTGTTCGATGGCGCGACATACCTGGTGGACGAACGATTCGGGGAACTCGCCGCGCGATTCTAAGTATTCGCGGGCGACGCGGGCACCGGCCTCGGCGTGGAGTTCTTGATCGGTTTCGAGTTTGGCCACGTCGTGAAAGAGGGCGGCGACGCGAGTGACATCGACATCGGCACCCTCTTCGCGGGCGATTTCCGTCGCGAGTTCGACCACGTTGAGGATGTGGTTGTGCCGGTACTCGGCGGAGTGCCACGGGTACCAGCGCATTCGGCCGCCTTCCTCTTCTTTTTCGACGCTGGCCGCGAGATATTCGAAGACGAACGCCGTCATCTCCTCGAACTCGGCATCGGTAACCCTGCGTTCTTTTATTTCGACGCCCACGAGAGATCCCTCCGCAAGAGACGAACGATAGTCATTACCAGAATGTTCGGTCGTTTCGCTCTTTAGCCTTTGGTTCGGGGGTGACTCATTCACACAGTAGTAAACAAAGTGTCAGCCGTCTGCAACTGGGACGACGCGACCGATAGCGGTCGACCGTGCGGGCGATTCCTGATCCTGCCACAATTTCCGTTAAAGTCAAACAGGCGGCCGCGGAAGGCATGGGTATGAGCAGCGATCAGGACGAGGATTCCCAATCACAGCACCACACACAGACGGCGGAACGGGACCGCTCGATTCGGTGTCTCGTCGCCAAGGTCGGCCTCGATGGCCACGACCGCGGTGCACACGTTATCTCCCGAGCGTTTCGTGACGCCGGATTCGAGGTCATCTACTCGGGACTGCACAAGGCACCCGATGAGATCGTCCAGGCAGCAGTTCAGGAGGACGTCGACGTGCTCGGCATCTCGATCCTCTCGGGCGCACACGACACCCTCGTCCCGAAGATCATGGACGGCCTCGAAGAGTACGGCGCACGCGAGGATACCCTCGTCCTCGTCGGCGGCGTCATCCCCGACGAAGACCGCCCCGAACTCGAAGACGAAGGCGTCGCTGCGATCTTCGGTCCCGGCACGTCGATCGAAGAGACCATCGAGTTCGTCCGCGAAAACGCACCCGAGCGATGAACGCCGACGATCGAGAACTCCTTGATGCCCTTCTGGCCGGGGAGCACCGCGCACTCGCCCGGACGATTTCGAAAATCGAGAATCGCACGCCCGGCTATCGCGAACTCGTGTCGGAACTGTACGCCCACACAGGCAACGCCGACGTGATCGGGATCACGGGCAGTCCCGGCGCGGGCAAATCGACGCTGGTCGACAAACTTGCCGAAACCTACCGCGAGCGCGGCGAGACGGTCGGCATCATTGCGATCGATCCGTCCTCGCCCTTTACCGGCGGTGCCGTCCTCGGGGATCGTATCCGGATGGCCTCGACGATCGGCGATATGGATGTCTTCGTACGCTCGATGAGCGCTCGCGGCACGCTCGGCGGCCTCTCGACGGCCACGGCGGATGCGGTCAAGGCGATGGACGCCTTCGGCAAGGACAAGATCATCATCGAAACCGTCGGTGCCGGCCAGAACGAGGTCGATATCGTCCGGACGGCGGATACCGTCGCCGTCCTCGTCCCGCCGGGCTCGGGCGACTCGATACAGACGCTGAAAGCCGGTATCCTCGAGATCGCGGACGTCTTCGCGGTGAACAAGGCAGACCGCGACGGCGCAGACCGAACCGTCCAGGAACTCCGGGAGATGCTCCACATCGGCGAAGGCGTCGGCTTCGGCGGGTCCGGACACCACGGCGCTGATACGATGGCCGACGACGGGACCGAACCGACCGCCGGAACTGGAGCCGGAAACGAAAACGGAGGCGGAAACACGGACTCAAACGCAGAGGCAGGCCGAAGCGGAGTCGGTGACGACACCGATAGCCCCGCCGAGTGGACCCCCTCCATCGTCGAAACCGTCGCCACCGACGGCACCGGCGTCGACACATTCATCGACGAACTCGCCGCCCACCAGTCGTTCCTCGTCGACTCCGGCACCCGCGCCGAGAAGGTCCGCGAGCGCTACGCCGAGGAGATCCGCACCCTCCTTCGCGAGGACATCAACACGCTGCTCGAAACCGAACTCGAGGAGGCCGGCGGCGTCGAGGACCTCGCCGAAGCCGTCCGTACCGGCGATACCGATCCCTACACGATCGCCACCGAGGTGCTCTCACCAGTCGCTGCCTGTCTCGAAGAAGCGGCTGTGCAGGCCCCCAGACTCGAATCGGAGTCGGACGCCGACCGCCACTAAGACGACTGTCTCCTGCTCGCCGCCGTTGACCACTACCGTGTGATACGGACTGCTGTAAGTCATTTCCGGCGCAACCGCATGACGGACGCGGTCGCACCGGTAAATCGTTACAGCAGACCGTATGAGCCACCGTCGAACTCCCGCCGTGACTCGCCACCCGGCAACCGGACCCTGATGGACGATAACCCTACTTCTAAGACCGTCCCCGGTGTAGCCCTCGCCCATGAAAGCCCGTACAGTCCTCGGAGCGGCCATCGGAACCGTCGGTGCAGCCATCGTCGGCAACCGCCTCCTCGCGAAACGCGCCGGCGACCTCGAGAACCCGTTTACCGGCGTCGAGCGAACCTATCGCTGGCGCGGCATCGAAACCACCTACACGGTCGCCGGCGATCCGAACGATCCCGATATGCTCCTGTGTCACGGCGTCCACGCCGGCGCGAGCAGCCACGAGTTCAGCGAAATCTTCGAGCGACTGGCGGAAGACTATCACGTCTACGCGGTCGATCTTCCCGGCTTCGGCCGCTCGGAGCGCCCGCCGCTGGTCTATTCGCCGACGCTCTACATCGAGTTCCTTCGTGAGTTCGTGAGCGACGTGACGGACGAGCCGATCGTCGTCGCCTCCTCGCTCACGGGGTCGTTCGCGGTCGGGGCCGCGCGGGAATCCGACATCGCCGAACTCGTGTTGATCTGTCCGACGGACGACACGGGGTCGGCACGACCGTGGGTGCGGACGCTGCTCCGGGCACCGGTCGTGGGGACGACGCTGTTTAACCTGCTCGCGAGCGCGCCGTCGATTCGGTACTTCTACGACCGCGACGGCTATTACGATCCGGAGCGGATCGACGAGGAAACGGTCGCCTACGCCTGGCAGAGCGCCCACCAGCCGGGTGCCCGTTACGCACCGGCGTCGTTTGCGGCGGGGATGCTCGATCCGGGTGTCGATACCGATACCGGTGCTGGTGCTGATGCTGGTGACGAGACCGGCACCGGTGACGAAAGCGATACTGCGGACACAACCACGGAGCCCGATACCGCGTCCGACGAGTTCGACCTCGCGACCGAACTCGCCGCGCTCGAGACGCCGACCACGCTGATCTGGGGGCGCGACGCCGAACTCGTGCCGTTGCGCGAGGGGCGGGACCTGGCGGAAGCGGCGGATCTCGATCTGGTCGCGATCGATTACGCGACGCAGTTGCCCCACGCCGAACACCCGGACGAGTTCGTCGCGTATCTCACGGCGGAGTTGCTGGAGGGGAATACGGGGGATGCCGACGTCGGGTTCGGCGAGAACGCGTGAGCTGTCACGAGGTGGTGTGTGCCGCTGACTGATGACCCGACGTGCCGTTAGTCGTCTGCGACATCCTTGTCGATGACATCATCAGAGCCGGGAACCGACACGTCGTCCTCTTCGCGGAGGAACATCGATTCGCGGTCGCCGAACGCGAGTGCGACCGAGACGGCTGCCACCAGCGTAATGATCGCGAACGGGCCGCCGGTGATGATTGCGGCCGCTTGCAACGCATCGACGCCGCCGGTAACCATCAGCAGCGACGCGAGTGCGCCGATGAGCAGTCCCCAGACGACGCGGTTGATCGTCGAGGGCTCTCTCGCTCCGCCCGTGGTTAACATCCCCAGTGCCAGCGTTGAGGAGTCGGCCGACGTGACGAAGAACGTCGTCACGAGCACGAGGAACATCGCCGCTAACGCGCCGCCAAGCGGTAACGTCTCGAACAGCGGATAGCCAGCGGCCCCTTCGCCCAGTTCGCCGACGACGGCGAGGATGTCCGCCCGGCCGCGCTGCTGGGCGAAAATCGCCGAGCCGCCCATCGTCGCAAACCAGGGAATCGTCACACCGGTCGAGGCGACGACGCCGGTGACGGCGACCTGTCGAACCGTCCGCCCGCGCGAAATGCGGGCGATGAACAGCCCGACGAACGGGGCCCACGAGAACCACCACGCCCAGTAGAATACCGTCCACTCGCCGATCCAGTCCGCGACGCTTCCACCACCCGCAGCGCCGGCACCGGTGTAGAAACTCATCGTGATGAACTCGTTGATGTAGCCGCCGAGTGCCTGCGTTCCAACCGAGAGAATGTACTGCGTCGGGCCGAGCACGAGCGTCGAGACGAGCAGGACGAGGAACAATACGAGGTTGAAGTAAGAGATTCGTCGGATGCCCTTCTGGACGCCGAGCGTCACCGAAACGGTGAACGCAACCGTCAGGCCGGTAATGATGAGTACCGTCGTCAGGTCGCCGACCGAGGTGCCGGTCGTCCACTCGAGGCCAGTCAGGAACTGGTTGCCGACGAACCCGAGCGTCGCCGCGACGCCGCCGATCGTCGCGAACACCGCGAGGATGTCGACGAGTTTCGCGACCGGACGGTCGAGATTGTCGAGTCCGATCCACGGCGCGAGGATCGTCGAGATCCGAAGCGGCGCGTCGTACCGGTAGCCGTAGTAGGCGATCGGAATCCCCAGGACGACGTAAGCCGTCCACGCTGAGATGCCCCAGTGGAAGAACGTATACTGGATCGCGCCGACGGCTGCCTCGGGGGTTTGCGAACCGGCATCAAGAAACGGCGAGACCGTATCGTAGTGGAAAATCGCCTCCGCCGGCCCCCAGAAGACGATTCCCGCCGCAATCCCCGCCGAGTACAACATCGCGAAGTACGCGGGAAATCGAAAGGCCGGTTCCTCGTCGTCTCCGCCGAGTGTAATGTTCCCCCACGGGCTAAAGATGAGAAAGCCGACGAACGCTATCAGGGCGAACATAATCAGCAGGTACGCCCACCCGAAGTTCGACCAGAGGAACTCGTTGATACCGTCCATCAGGTCGGCCGTTGCCTCCTGGCGAAAAACGAATCCGAGAACGGTAAGCGCCGTGACGAGCACGCCGGCACCGAAAACGACGTGATCGAGTTCAGTCGTGAACTCGTCCCAGGCGTTTCGGAGTCGACCCATGCGTGCATCACCGCCGTCCGTGTGAGGTGTGTTGTCGGGGGCTGTCATTGGTGTCGCTGGTGAACTGGTGGGTATCGATATCGGTATGGTGTGGTGTGTCGTGTCAGCGGCTGTGTGAGTGTCTGCGTGTGCCGTGTGTGGCCTGCAGACGGCTGTGGTTGGCTATTACTGTCACTGGATCTGAGATGACAAGGAAACGACTGTCGCACCGATTTCGTCCCGAAACACCGCGTCCGGGCGTTCGAACTCGACGGTGACTCGCGGGCTGGAAATAGACATATTCCAGTCAGGTCAGCCGATCGATGTGGCGGTCTTCGCCGTGTCGTTCGGTCGGTCGGCTCGACTCCGCATCCGGACGCTCGCGGTGTTCATGACGATCGTGATGGTCGTGATACTGTACGGTGCTCGTCCGAACTCGTGCTCTCGGTGCGGTGGACTGGGTAGCTTAGAACAGTGGCTCCGGCGTTGCCGGTGGGGTTCGTTTGTGTGAACTCTCCTCGTGCATCGTTGCGACCTGTTCGACGCCGTCGACCGTCGTCTCGGTGAGCCGAGCGACGACCGAGGCTGGCAGGTTTCCGTCGATGTAGAACGCGAGGACGGCGTCGAGCGTATCGTAGTCGAACCCGAGTTCTTCCTCGTCGCTCTCGTAGTCGACCATGCCGCCGGTGGGCGTCTTCTGGACGATGGCTTCCGGCACGCCGAGAGCGGCGGCGAGCTGGCGGACCTGCTGTTTGTAGAGGTTGCCGAGCGGGTTGCAGTCGACGCCGCCGTCGCCGTACTTCGTCACGTAGCCCGTCGCGAGTTCGGCGCGGTTGCCGGTGCCGAGGACGAGTCGGTTCTCGCGGTTGGCGATCAGGTAGGTCGTCGTCATTCGCACGCGGGCGCTCGTGTTGCCGACGTAGCGGCCCTCCCACTGGGCTTCGGACTCGTTGTCGGACTCCGCGTCGGCGAGTTCGAGGAGGCGGTCCATGATCGGATCGATGCCGATCTGTTCGTACTCGATCCCGAGATCCTGGGCGACGCGTTCGGCGTCGCTCATGTTCTCGGCTTCGTTGACCGCCTTCGGGAGGATGATCCCGTGGACGTTCTCGGTCCCGAGCGCTTCGACGGCCAGATGGGCCGTCGTCGTGCTATCGATGCCACCGGAGAGCGCAATTTCGACGCCATCGGCGTCCGCGGCGTCGACGCGCTTTCGAATGAACTCGGTGAGATGTGTGAGCTGTGCATCGATCTCGTCTGTAGCGAATCGAAGATCAACCGGCTCGATCTCGTCCTGCGTCTGCTCGTAGAGGTTCGCCATGCGAACGCCCGGTTTAGCGGGACCAAGACATAAAAAGCACCTGCCTACAATGTGCGACCGGCGTGCTCGGATCGAAGAACGCTACCACGGCGGCGCTCGGGCTCAGACGGACTGCTGTACCGATTGCCTGGCGAGCGTTGCAGACGGTCGCGGGTGCGCCGGCACTGACCGACAGCCGTCCATCTCAGACCGTCTTGAATCCGAGCACCCGTTCCCCCGTCGTTTCCGAACTCGTGACGTCGAGTTCGACGGGCAGGCCGGTATCGACCGCGTCGGGATCGAGATCGACGACCTGACCGGTCACGCGGATGGGACCGAAGTCGGCGATCGCGGTCGCGTAGGGGGCATCGTCCTCGAAGGCGGGCGTCGGAACGTGCGTAACGGTGAACGTCTCGATCTCGCCCGTTTCCGGAAGCGATCGCTCGTCGAGTTCAGTCGCGCCACAGGCCGGACAGAGTCGACGCGGGGGGAGGGAGGTGTGGCCGGCCGGGCATTCGAGGTAGTAGGCGTCCCCAGTTTCGGCGGCGTCGAGCCAGTCGTCGAAGCCGGCGTCGCGGGCGGATTCGTCGCTCATTTTGCCACCTCCAGGACGTGGACGGTGGCGCTGGCGACCGTTCCACCCGCGTTGTGGGCGACGCCAGTTGTCGCGTCGGCGACGTGCTCGCTATTCGGATGCGTGCCAGCGAGGAGTTTCGACACTTCGGCGATCTGTGACGCGCCGGTCGCGCCGACCGGGTGTCCCTTCGCCTTCAGCCCGCCCGAGAGGTTGATCGGCGTGTCGCCGTCAGCGGTCGTCCGGCCGTCGCGGGCGGCCGTAATGCCCTCGCCGACGGGTTCGAGATCCAGCGCTTCGAGCGCGAGCACCTCGGCGATCGTAAAGCAGTCGTGGACCTCCGCAACGTCTACGTCACCCGCGCCGATTCCGGCGTCTGTGTAGGCCGCTTCCCCGGCCTCGCGGGCGGCCGGCGAGCGAGCGAGGAACTCGCGGTCGTGCAGCGCCATCCGGTCGCCGCCCTGGCCAGTGCCCGTAATCGCGACCGGCGCGTCGATGTCGTGTTCCTCGGCGTACGCCTCGCTCGTCAACACTAGCGCGGACGCCCCGTCCGAAAGCGGACAGGCATCGTAGAGGCTGAGTGGACTCGACACCGTTGGCGCGTCGAGCGCCTCCGCCACTTCGATCGACTTCTGATACTGGGCCTTCTCGTTAGTCAGGGCGTTCTCGTGGTTCTTGACGGCGACGTGAGCCAGGTCCTCGCGGCCGCCGCCGAACTCGTCGAAGTACGCCTTGGCCATCAGCGCGTACGCGCCGGGGAAGGTCATCCCCGCGCGCACCTCCCAGAGTTCGTCGGCCGCGATGGCGAGCGCTTCGGTCGCGCCGGCGGTCCCGAGGTTGGTCATGCGCTCGGCACCGCCGACGAGGACCACGTCGTGTTCGCCGTTGCGAACGCGCATGACGGCGTCCCGAACGGCCATTCCGCTCGACGCGCAAGCCGATTCGTAGCGGGTGGCCGGTGCCCGAACGCCGGCGGCTTCGGCCATCAGCGGCCCCTGGTGACCCTGGTGTTCGGAGAGTTCACCCATGAAGTTGCCGTAGAGCACGGCTTCGACATCCTCCCGGGAGACGCCGCTGTCCGCGAAGGCGGCGCTGCTCGCTTCGGCAAAGAGATCCCTGGTCGTCCGTTCGGGCGCGTTTCCAAACGGGGTCAACCCCGTTCCTGCGACGCGTACGCCAGTCATGTACACTCGTACTTCGTGGACCCGTTAATACTCCGCGGTTGCCGACGAGTCCATCAGGAAAGTTAATTCGGAATGCGAGTGAAAAACCGCCGCCCGAGTACGGGCGGTTTCCGCGCGTTTATACCCACCTCGAACACAGTAGTGTGTATGAGTGACACGGAACGATCGCTTCCGTTCGAGTTCGACCTGTTGACCGACCTGACCGAGACGAGCGGCGTCCCCGGCTACGAGGACCGCGTTCGCGAATTGGTCGTCAACGAGTTCGACTCGTTCGCCGACCGCATCCAAACTGATGCGATGGGAAACGTCGTCGCCACGCTGGAGGGCGAATCCGAGTATTCGGTCGCCGTCGCCGCGCACATGGACGAGATCGGGTTTATGGTTCGGCACGTGCGAAGCGCCGGCCGGACGGGAAACGGGGCGAACGGCGATAGCAACGGCGGCGAGGACGGAGGCGGCTTCGGCTTTCTCGAACTCGAACCGCTCGGCGGCTGGGACGCGCGCGTTCTCAAGGCCCAGCGCGTGACCGTCCACACCGACGACGGTGACCTGCCGGGCGTTATCGGCTCCCCGCCGCCGCACACGCTCGACGAAGACGAACGCGAGCGGACACCCGACGTTTCGGACCTCTACGTCGACACCGGCCTCCCCTCCGACGAACTCGCAGAGCGCGTCTCGCCGGGCGATCTCGTCACGATGGACCAATCCACCGAGCGCCTCGGCGAGACGATCACCGGCAAAGCCCTCGACGACCGCATCTGCCTGTTCGCGATGCTCTCGGCCGCCCGCCGGCTCGCGGACGCTGATCTCGACGCGACGATCCACTTCTGTGCCACCGTTCAGGAGGAAGTCGGCCTGCGCGGCGCTCACGCCCTCGGCGTCGACGTCGACCCGGACCTCGCCATCGCACTCGATGTGACCGTCGCCAACGACGTTCCCGGCTTCGGCGGCGGCGAGCGCGTCACCGAACTCGGCGAGGGTGCCGCGATCAAACTCAAAGACTCGAGCGTCATCACGAACGCGAAGGTCCACCGCCGCCTCCAGGCCGTCGCCGACGAGGCGGGAATCGACTCGCAGGTGGAAATTCTGCCCGCCGGGGGCACCGACACGGCCGGGTTCCAGCACACGGCCGGGGCGAAACCCGTCGGCGCGATTTCGATCCCGACGCGGTATCTCCACACCGTCACGGAGACCGCCCACGTCGACGACGTGGCGGCGACGATCGACCTCCTCGAAGCGTTCCTCGCCAGCGAGGACGGCGAGCACGACTACACGCTGTAACCGCCGACAGCCCTCTCCACCGCTCGTACTCACAACGCCGCCGCAACCACGTCGATAACGGGTGTCTCGGCGAAAACAACGACGTGGTCGCCGCGTTGGACCCGCGTCTCGCCGCGAGGCGTAATCAACTCCCCATCCCGCGTAATCGCCCCGACCACGACCCCATCCGGGAGTTCAGCGATCGCCTCGCGGATCGGCGTGTCCACCAGCAGGCTCTCGTCGTCGACCTCGAACTCGAGCACCTCCGCGCGGTCGTGTTCTAGTATTGCGAGGTTCTCGGTCCGTTGTTCCCGGGTGAACCGGGTGATCTCCTCGGCCGTCACCCACCGTGGGTTGACCGCAACGTCGATGCCGACCGTCTCGAAGAGGTCGACGTACTCGCCGTACTCCACGACGCCGAGCGTCCGTTCGACGCCGATCCGTTTCGCCAGCAGGGAGACGAGCAAGTTCTTCTCGTCGCTATCGAGCGCCGCGATAACGATGTCCGACTCGCCGACGTGCTCGCGGACGAGAAAGTCGATATCCGTCGCATCGCTCTCGAGAACGAGCGTCTTCGGCAACTGCTCGGCGAGTTCACGCGCGCGATCCGGGTCGCGTTCGACGAGTCGCGATTCGAGGCCGTGCTCCTCGAAGAGTCGCGCCGTCTGATAGCCGATCTCGCTCCCGCCGACGATGACGATCTCGTCGGCTTCCTCGAGCGTCGGCAGCGGCGACAGTGTGCCGGCGAACTCGCGAGTGTTTTCGACGGAGCCGATGACGACGAGTTCGTCGCCGGCCTCGATGACGGTCTCGCCGGTCGGGACGACGACATCGTCGTCCCGGATGAGTGCGGCGAACGTTAACGATTCGAATCGGTCGGCGTCGGCGACGGTTTTGCCGGCGACCGGGCTGTCCGAGCTGATTTCGAACTCGGCCATGCGAACGAGTCCGTTCGCGAAACTGTCGACGTCACGCGCGCCCGGCAGGTTGACGATATCGACGATCGTCTCGGCCGTGTGAAGATCGGTACTCACCATGACGTCGACGCCGAACGCGCCGTCCGAGCGTTCCCAGGTGCGAAGGAGGTCCGTCTTTTTCACGCGCGCGATCGTGAACGGGTCGTCGACGGTTTTGGCCGCGCCGCAGACGACGATGTTCGTCGCGTCGTCGTCGGTGCTTGCGACGACCAGATCGGCTTCGTCGATGCCGGCTTCGTCGAGCATCTGTCCGGACGTGCCGTCTCCTTCGATGGCCATCACGTCGTGTTCGTAGGTGATCGAGTCGACGCGGCGCTCGTCGCGGTCGACGACGACGACCTCGTGATCCTGGTCGAGACTGTCCGCGATGTGGGTGCCGACCTCGCCGGCACCGACGACGATGACGCGCATTGCGAATCACCGGCCGCCGCCGTCGGCGGTTGGGCTCACCGTGCTCCGGTATCGGTGCCGGTCACGAGGACAGCGGGTTCCAGTTCGTCGGGAGACGCCAGCCTGTTCCATACGCCACGTACGCGGGCACGGCCTAAGAATTGTCTGCCAGCAGACGTGACCGTGGCCGGACCAGCCAGCCATAGCGGAGAGGAGAGTAGCCGTTTCGAACCGGGCACCGTCGGTCCACGGATCGCGGATCAGGGTAACTCGTGAACGGTTAATTCTACGTCGCGGGGACGGCCCTCGATGTCTTCCACGAGTCGGCTGACGACGCCTTTGGCCTCGCTCAGGAGTCGCGGCTTGACCTTCCCGATCACCCAGTCGAGCGAGACGAACCGGGGCAGCGAAATCGCGTTCTCGTCCGCGGAGTGGGGATCGTACACCGCCTCGAAGTAGATCCGGCTCGCGGTCTCTTCTTCCGGCGGAGCGGCGTCGGGTTCCGGTTCGATCCGCCACTCGCCGCGCGCGTCGAGGTTGTTCCGTAACTCCCACGTGAGCGATTCGGGCGGCGTAATCGACGTCACCTCCGATCGGGCCGTATAGCTGAGTTTCCACCAGGCGAGTCGGAGATCGTAGACCGAGCCGACACCGCCGTCGCCGTGGACGCGAACGTCCGTCAAGTGCTCCGTATAGCGCGGATAGTCGGTAAACGACCGCACGTACGGAAAGACCTCCTCCGGCGAACGATAAGCAACGGTACTGAGGAGAATTCTGTCCACGGCGGCAGTATGTCGGGCCCGCCCGTAAGGATTCTCATTGCTGTAGCCCGGCACTCCGCTCCTCCTCCGGTTTCGCCGCCATACCCATCCACGCACCGACACCTGCCCGCTTGCTGCTCGTCTTCCGCCGCCGAGAACAACCTCTATAGCCGTGCCGGACAACGACCATCCATGCACGATCTCTGTATCGTCGGCGGCGGCGTCGCCGGCCTCGCCACGTCGATTTTCACCGCGCGCGCAGGACTTGACACGCTCGTCATCGATGGCGGCGAATCCATCCTCGCACGCAACGCCAGCCTCGAGAACTACCCCGGCTTCCCGAACGGCGTCGACGCCCGCCGATACCTGCAACTGGCCCGCGAACAGGCGCGAAACGCCGGTGCAACGTTCGAACTCGGGCGGGTGACGAGGACCGAACGCCGAGACGACGACGATCCCGACGCGGGATTTGTCCTCGAAACCGACGGCGGCGACCCGATCGAGGCGCGCCGGATCGTCGCGGCCTCGTGGTCCGACAGCGAATATCTCGTCCCGCTGGATGTCGGCCGGACACAACGCGGCAGCAAACACTTCGTTTCCGTCGATGAAGCGGGGCGAACGGCTGTCGACGGCGTCTACGCGGCCGGCCGACTCGCGGGCGAACCCCACCAGACGATCGTCGCAGCGGGCCACGGCGCGAAGGTTGGCCTCGCCGTGATCCACGACTCTGACGTCAACTTCTATCACGACTGGGTCGCCCCGGAGGGCTACTTCACCGGCCGCGGCCGCGACGTGCCGCCGGGGTGCGAGGAGATCGACGACGACGAACGGCGCGCACGCGACGAGCGCGCACGCGAGACGATGCGCGACGCCTTCGCAGAACCGCTTGACGACCAGCCGACGATGCACCCCAGCGTCGAACGGGACTGACTCCACCTGAACTCGAGTTCAGGTGCACCGACTGCAGCGAGTGCCGGTCCCCCATCAAGTTATCACGATCTCCGTGGGAGTGCAGATACCGTCGTGATGCGAGTATGACCCGGTCGAACCAGCGCGACTGCACGCCGCTTCGCCTTCGAACGAGCGCGGAACGGAACGCGTTCGGGGCGGCGGTATGCTATTTGAACGGCCGCGGCAACGGCGGCGATAGGGGCTGTGACGGTGGTGAGACCGGCGGTGGAAACCGCGCCGTCTCCGCCGAGGAGACGTTCCTCGAGGCGATCGAGTTCGCCCGGCGCGAGATTCTCCACCGGTTCGTCCACGGGGTGCTCCGCGGGCGACCTGCCGGCGTTCCAACTGCGCGGGTCGTGGAGCGCGAGTCGCTCGCTATCCCGGACACAGAGGTGTTTGAACGCACTGCGTTCGATGGGACGCAACTGCTCGAAGCAGTCACACCGCTTCCGACGACATGCCGGCAACTCGCGCTGCTTCCGTTTCCGGCTTCGGAGACGGTTCTGGTCGCCCCGATCGCACGCCGACACGGGTACGACCGCTACCGACTCGTCGGCCCGGTGTCCCGGCTGTCGACGGCTCGCTCGTCGGAATCCGTAGCGAACGCCCGCCCCCCATCCGTGACGCGGGTTTCGAGGCCGGGTGAACTCGTTTCGCTGCTCGAACGCGAGGGCGGGTTTTCCGACGCCGCACAGGCGGATCGAATCCGGGAGGAAATCGCCGAAAGCGTTGCGAACCTCGCGCTCGCACGACTCGCCAGGGGCGTTCACACGCGAGCGGTCGAGACGGCGGCGGAGACAGCAGAAACGGCAGCTGACTCCCCCTTGGCTCCGATCGAGACGGGTATCGACGCCGCCGATGACGCCGCCGCTTTCGAGCGGATCGTTACTGACGGTCACCCGTTCCATCCGGCCGGGAAGCTTCGCCGCGGGATGACCGCTGCGGACGGACTCGCGTACGCACCCGAGTTCACCGACCGAGTCGACCTGCGGTTCGTCGCCATCGAACGGGACGCCACGCTCGAAACACGGGCAAGGGGTGCGGATGGCGAGAGTCTGACCGCTCGCCTGTTCAGGCTGTTCGACGGGCTCGAGGCGTCGCTCGAGCGAGCGATTCCCGGGTCGGCCGATGCAGCCGCGTACGCCGTCGTTCCGGTCCACCCGTTCCAGTACCATCGCACGGTTCCGGAGCGCTACGCGCGACAGTGTTCGTCCGGGCGGATCGTCCCGATACCCGAGTGCAGCCGACCGGCGACGCCCCAACTCAATCTCCGGACGGTGGTCCCGTTCGAGAGCGAGCGAACGGCTGACGGGCCGCTTTCGCACCTCAAACTCGCGATCGATGTCCAGACGACGAACGTCGTTCGGACACTGTCCCCACAGGCCGTCGCGAACGGCCCGCGAGTGACTGCCCTCGTGCGGGAGATTACAGAGCACGGGTCGTTCGAGTCGCTGGGCATCGTTCCGGAACCGGCAGCGACGTGTTACTACCCGCCCGGCGGTTCGCAGCCCTACACGGCCGGCGACGAGTTCGACGACGCCCGTCACCTCTCGGCACTGGTTCGGACCAATCCACTTGCACACCCGCTGGTCGCGGGCGCGGACGACGCGATTCCAGTGGTGGCGTCGAGCCTGCTCGCCGAGTCGCCTGCGACGGGGCGGCCACTCGTCTGCGACCTCATCGAGCGCTACGCGACGGTGACGGAGACGACGACCGTTTCCGAGGCGGCGCTCGCGTTCGTCGACGCGTACGCCGGTGTCGTCGTTCCCGAGCAGCTACGCCTGTTAACGACGTACGGCGTCGCCCTCGAGAGCCACCTCCAGAACAGTCTCGTCGTCTTCGATCGCGAGCGCGCGCGTCCGATCGGCACGCTCGTCCGCGACCTCGGCGGGATCCGCGTGCACGGCGGCCGCCTCGGCGAGCACGGACTCTCGTTTACACCGTACCCCGACTCGGACCTCGACGCCGACGGCGAGCGCGACCTCTATCGGAAACTGTACTACGCACTCTTTCAGAACCACCTCGCTGAACTCGTCGCGACGATCGCCGCCGAAACGGCCGTCGACGAGCGGGCGTGCTGGGCCCGGATTCGGGCGCATTGCGAACGGGCGTTCGAGCAGGTCCGCGCCGAGACGGCGGTCCCCGACGCCCGCGTTCGTCGCGACGAGCGCGCGCTGTTTGCGGAGCGGGCGACTCACAAGGCCCTGACCGCGATGCGATTACGCGGCAAGCGCCACGAGTACGTGACCAGTGAGGTATCGAATCCGCTGACGCCAGCGGGGCGAGCGGTGATCGACCCCACCTGAGCGGGCCGTTGGCTACCGGGTAGCGCCTCGCTACCCTTAACACACTGCCGGGAGAATACCGGACGAATGCTCGAAGGCGTCAACGTCGCGCTCGGGGTGACGGGTTCGATCGCGGCCGTCAAGACGGTCGAACTGGCCCACGAACTGCGACGACGAGGGGCCACAGTCCGCGGCGTAATGAGCGACAGCGCACAGGGGATCATCCACCCCTGGGCGCTCGAGTTCGCGACCGACACCGAGGTCGTCACGGAGATTACGGGTAGCGTCGAACACGTCGAACTCTGCGGAAACGACGGCTGGGCGGATGTCTTCCTGATCGCGCCAGCGACGGCCAATACGGTCGGCAAAATCGCAGGTGCGATCGACGATACGCCCGTGACGACGTGTGCGACGACTGCACTCGGAGCCGGAACCCCGATCGTGATCGCACCGGCGATGCACAAGCCGATGTACGACCACCCCGGCGTACTCGAGGCCATCGAGACCGTCGAGGACTGGGGCGTCGAGTTCGTCGACCCGCGAATCGAGGAGGGAAAAGCGAAGATCGCGACCGAGGAGGCGATCGTCTGTGAGACCGCCCGCGCGGCCGGCGACCGTCCGCTTGCGGACCAGCACGTCGTCATTACGAGCGGCGCGACGACCGAAGCCATCGATCCCGTGCGCGTCCTCACGAACCGATCGTCGGGGAAGATGGGCCGCGCCGTCGCCGCCGCCTGCTACGTTCGCGGTGCCGACGTGACGCTCGTCCACGACGGGGAATCCGTCCCCTACGCCGATGTCCGAAGCGTCGAAAGCGCCACGGAGATGCTCGAAACCACGCGAGACGTCTGCGCCGGCGGGTCCGGAGCCACCGCCGATGCCCTCGTCTCGGCCGCCGCCATCGGCGACTATACCGTCGAAACCAGTCCGGAGAAGATCCGCTCCGGACAGGATCTCACGCTCGATCTCGAACCCACCCCGAAGCTCATCGACGACCTTCGCGAGGCGTTCCCCGACCTGCCCATCGTCGGGTTCAAGACCGAAACGTCGGGTGACGACGCGAAGATGATCGATCAAGCCCGAGAGATGCTCGCGCGCGCTGAACTCGCGTTCGTCGTCGCGAACGATGCGAGCGTAATGGGTGCAGAGCAGACGCGCGCATTACTCGTTCACGCAACGGATGTCGCCCAGTTCGAGGGGCCGAAAGCGGCGCTAGGTGGGGAAATTGCGGATTCGATCGCGGCAGTGCTGGACAACGAGTCAACCGATTGATGCATGCAAAGTGGGGCAGGAAAGTTATATAGGTGGCGTTCATCCCACTGAACTAACGCATTCAGTCTCGATTGAATGCTCGCGGATTTGAGTGGATAGAGGTGATTCGGAGTGGTCCAGCAACAACGGGATGATCGTATCGAACGCGGGTCGAAGGGTGGGGGAGCCGAGCGTGAACGTGACAATAAAGCAGAGGGGTCTGGAGCGCGCGATGACTCGACATCCGATGGAACGGAAACGAAAACGGAAACGGGCGCTGCGGCGAACTCGACACGACGGAACGGGTCCGGGGACGCGTCTGCGTCCGACTCGGCTGCGGGCGCTGACGCTGAGCTGGACCCCCTCTCGAAAGGCGAAGTCTTCGAAGTCCTGCGCAATCAGCGCCGGCGCTACGTCCTCCACTTTCTGAAACAGGATGGCCGGCCCGTTGAACTCGGCGACCTCGCACAGCAACTCGCGGCGTGGGAGTACGAGACCACCCTCGACGGCGTTACGTCCGCACAGCGAAAGCGCGTCTATACCACGCTTCAGCAGACGCATCTCCCGAAAATGGACGAAGTCGGCATTCTCCAGTTCGACTCCGATCGCGGCGTTATCCGGGCGACCGACCGGACCCGAGATATCAGCGTCTATCTCGAAATCGTTCCCGGTCACGAGTTCGCCTGGCGGGAACTGTACCTGTCGCTGGGTGCGATCGGGTCGGCACTGGTCGCCGCGCTCTGGCTCGGAATCTATCCGCTCACGATGTTGTCGGATCTGTCCTGGCTCGCACTCGTCTCGATAACGGTGACGGTAACGGCGGTCGTCCACATCTACCACGAGCGACATATGCGCCTCGGCCGCGGTGAGCAGCCGCCCGAACTCAGTTACGGGCCGGGAGAGTAACGACGGCGGCGGGGAGACGTGAACCGACCAGCCCGAACCCACACGCGACTGAACTCGTCGTCCCACTGGCACAACGAGTACGGGTGAGCTTACTCGGCGATTCCGTAGGTGTCGTCGGTCCAGTCGCGCGTCGGAAGATCGTACACCGGCTGGTGGTGGTCGATCGCGTCGAGGCGATTGTGGTCTTCTTCGTCGAGTGTCCAGTCGAACAGGTCCAGATTCGAACGGACGTGTTCGGGCGACGTAGACTTCGGCAGTACGACGATTTCGTTTTCGACGGCCCACTTGAGGACGATCTGGGCCGGCGATCGGTCGTACGCCGCCGCGATGTCCTGAACGGTTTCGTCGGCGAAGACGTCCGTTCGACCGAAGGGTGCAGCGGCCTCGATGACGGTTTCGGTTCCGCGGCAGTACTCGAGGAGCGCATCCTGCGTGTTCCAGGGGTGATACTCGACCTGGTTGACGGCGATCGGCACATCCGCGATATGGCGTGCACAACTGAGTTGGTACGCGTCGAAGTTCGACACGCCGATATTTCGAACCATTCCCTCGTCGTGAAGCGTCGCCATCGCGTCCAGGGTCTCGCGAAGCGAAATCGCCGGGTTGGGCCAGTGAATGAGGTACAGGTCCAGATACTCGGTTCCCAGCCGCTCTAGGGACGCCTCGCAGGAGGCGATCACCGACTCGTAGTCGAGGTTTTTCGGGAGGACTTTCGACGTGAGAAACACGTCTTCGCGGTCGTACTCGGATAGTACGTCGCCGATTTCGCGTTCGTTCCGATATCCCTCGGCGGTATCGATGTGACCGTAGCCAGCGTCTAAACCGGCTCGAACCGACTCGCGGACGGTGTCACCGTCGATATTCCAGGTCCCGATACCAACCAGCGGCAGTTCGTCGCCACTCGGAAGCGTCGTTGTCGGTGGACTCATCGGACGATGTTCACCGCAGCACGGCAAAACGATTCGGTTCGTCCACAGCCTTGCCATGAGTCGCGGTCGTCCGGTCGCTGTTCGTCTCGGCACTTCTCAGGACGGAGTGGCACTTTCCCACATGGGGTTGACAACAGCTATAGTAGCCACTGCGAGTTACTGCACACCTGATCGCACGACGGCTATGGGGACGGTGTGTAATCGTTGCACCATCACTATAGTTACACATCTGTTTCGACGGTTACGTGAGACGAACACGGTTCGACACCGGCATCACAACATGATTCAGCGACACACAGATACGTCCACCGACAGTTCTCACTCCCCTGATACACCACCACACTCCTCGAACGTATCGTCAACTTTTACTCCGCGTCCGTCCCACCCACGACATGGATCAGTTACAGCAGTCACTCCTCGACGCGCCGATCATCGAAAAGAACGGCTATCACTACTTCGTCCATCCCATCAGCGACGGCGTCCCCAAACTCGACCCCACACTCCTCCGAGAAATCGTCATCCGAATCATCCGCAAAGCCGAACTCGAAGAGGTCGATCGGATCGTTACCCCCGCTGCGATGGGTATCCACATCTCCACCGCCGTCTCGCTGATGACCGATATTCCGCTGACCGTGATCCGAAAGCGTCAGTACGGCCTCGACGACGAGGTCGCCATCTCCCAGAAAACCGGCTACTCGGAGAACGAGATGTACATCAACGACGTTCGCGAGGGTGAACACGTCCTCGTCCTCGACGACGTTCTCTCGACCGGCGGCACGCTCGCCTCCGTCCTCGAAGCACTCGACGAAATCGGTGCAGAAGTCGTCGACACCGTCGCCGTCATCAAGAAGGTCGGCGGCGAGAACAAAGTCGACGACGCCGGCTATACCGTCAAGACGCTGATCAACGTCGATGTCGTCGACGGCGAGGTCGTCATCGTCGACGAAGACGGCGACTTCTAGTCCGTTCTACGTCGCTTGTCGATCGAGTGGCTGTCTACCTGAACGCGGAAGTCACACCGCCGTCGAGACGAGTGCAGCCGGCTGTCACTGGCGATTCTCAACTCGGTGCTCTCACGTGCTACTATCGACGCCGACACTCCCCGATCACGGTACCAGCGGGGCGTACTCATCGTGTTTGAACGAGCCGAGTACCGTCTTATCGAGCGTCCTCACGTGTGTATAGAGTTCACCTTCCTCGTTAGCAGCGGCGACCATACCCGGAACGTGGCGGCGTTCGTACTGTCCCGCAAGCAAGATTGCAGTCTCGCTTTCGGGATCGAGGAGTTCGACCACGAGGAAGACGGCACCATCGACTTCGTTTCGGTAGGCTTCGTACCGCGGGAACTCGCCGCGTTCGAAGGCGTTCGTGAACGAGTCTGCGTGGTTGTCCGCGATAACAAAGAAGAGCCCATATCGATCGTCGTGTTTCTTGCCAGCGTCCCGGCTGACTGCTGCGGTTTGGAGGGCCGGGATGGCGACGGTGTCCCAGCCGTTTTCCTGCCGCTGTTGTTCGAGAGCAGACAGGTCTTCGGTGGTCTGTACCCAGGCGTTCTTGATCGCAGTCCCGCTGACCGGCTCTCGCTGCTGAGTGAACTCGTCATCCCCGATTTGTGTCATACACCTCGTTGGGCACAGCAGTGGGATAACTCTTTTCACGCCTACACACCGCCCTCTGGTTTTTCTGACGGTATCGTAGTGCTCTTTCTGAGGGTGGCTCCGCTCAATGAGACAATGCGCTCGAGAGACAGCGGATCAAGACCGACACGGGGTCAGGCGGGGACGAGCGAGTGGCCGGTCAGATACCGAACACCGCCTCCATCAGATAGGAGATCAGTAAAACTGCGAGGCTCCCGAAGAAAAGTTTCCCGGCTGGATTGATCCGGTCCTCCGGCGGCGGTTCTTGGAACCACCGCTTCGGTGGAAGGGATGCGACGAGTGCCTGAAACCGCGTCTGATCCGCCGTTTCCGGAATCGAATCACCAGAAACACCGGAGAGAGCCGCGTCGTCCTCGAGATCGGATGGCGACCGGGGCCACAGCCGAGCCGTGGTATATCCGAGGAGAATGAAGCCCACGAAGAACAATACGAGTTTCGCCCGTGAGAGGCCACCACCGGTTATCAGCCCCAAGACGACGGCGCAGATCGTGCTGATCGCGGCGACTGCGCCGGCATACGTCAGCGCATCGATCAAGACGAGAAGCCGAGTTCGGTGCTGTGATTGGGATTGAGACTGTGACTGACGATCCGAGTTCATGTGAGATGGTCGAGAGGCGTCTTGTAATCGTACTACAGCGACAGCTGTGAAACTGCCGCTACGGAGCCACGACGTTACCGATGACGATCATCGAGAACGTGCTCCGGTTTTCGGTAGTCGGCATCGGAATCGTGGCGGTGACAGAGGCTCCGACGGCCGGATGGACTGACAACGTGGTAGTCGGGTTCGACCGGCTCTTCTGCGTCCGCGTCGTTCGCCTCGTCGGCACCGTCAGGCACGTGGCCCTCGCAGATGCTGCCGAACTCCGCACCGAGCAGGTCGAGCGCTGCCTGTTCGTTGCCACCGCGGGCGAGTTCAGCGGCCTCGTCGAGAACCTCTTCGACGGCCGGCGGCACCACCTGATCGTCGAACAGTTCGGCGTAGATTTCGTCGATCGTCCCGAAGTGGGGCTCCTTGCCAAGCAGCTCTCTGATGCGGTCGGTGACCGACTTTTCCGTGCGATCCCGCTCGCGAAGGACTTCTCGAAGCGTATCGAGTTGGTGCCAGAGTTCGTTGTCGAGGTCCTGGTACTCCGGCGGTCGGATACGGGCCGGACAGCGAGTGCTGAACGGGCATCCAGACGGCGGGAATCGCGGACTCGGCGGCGTTCCCTGAAGCGTGATCCGGTCCTTGTGGGCGGTCGGATCGGGCTCCGGAATCGCCGAGAGCAGCGAGTGCGTGTAGGGATTTGCCGGATTGGAGAACAGTTCCTCCGTCGGTCCGATCTCCATGATGTTCCCGAGATACATGACCGCAACCCGGTCACAGATGTGGCGCACGACCGAGAGGTCGTGGGCAATAAAGAGGTAGGTCAGCCCGAACTCCTCTTGCAAGTCCTCGAGCAGGTTGATTACCTCTGCCTGGACCGAGACGTCCAGCGCGGAGACCGGTTCGTCCAGCACGATGAACTCGGGCTCGAGTGTCAGCGTGCGTGCAATACCGATCCGCTGACGCTGTCCGCCGGAGAACTGGTGTGGGTACCGGTAGTAGTGTTCTCGCTGGAGGCCGACGGTATCGAGTAGTTCCTTGACGTGCTGGCGGCGCTCCCGCGGCGTCTTCCAGCTGTGAACGTCGAGCGGTTCGCGGACGATCTCGCCGATCGTCATCCGGTCGTTGAGACTGGAGTCCGGATCCTGGAACACCATCTGTGCGTTGCGCCGCCAGTCTTTGAGGTCGGCTCCCGACAGCGTCGTGATGTCCGTCCCGTCGAAGCGGATTTCGCCGCCGGTCGCGGATTCGAGCTGGATGAGCGTTCGCCCGAGCGTACTCTTCCCGCAGCCGGATTCGCCGACCAGCCCGAGCGTTTCGCCGCGTTTGATGTCGAAACTGACACCGTCGACGGCCTTGACTGGGGTCCCGCCGAGTAGCCCATCGCCTTCGTAGTAAGTTCGTAGGTCGCGGACCTCGACCATGACATCCGAATCCTGGCGTGAGTCCGTGTCTACGTCCGCTTCTGCCGTACCCGTCTCGAGGGCGTTTTGACTCATCGGTCATCACCTCGTGGCGTCTCGGTTTCTGTGTCGGTCGCAGCGTCGGCACTCCCGCCCGTCGCCTCCACCTCGCCAGCCCCCTGGTCCGGGGTCCGACCGGACGGATGCGCAGCCGCCGTATACTCGTCGACGTACAGGAGACAGGCAGTCGTATGCGCCGCCTGCTCGTCCTCGGGATGTCCATCGCCGACGGGAACCGTCTCGGGATGAACGGCCTCACAGTCGCCGAAGGCCTTCGGACAGCGAGGGGCAAACCGGCAGTACGTCGCGGGTTCGTTCGGCGTTGGTACGTTCCCCTCGATCGTCTGCAGGCGCTCTCCCTGCTGTCGCCCCGGAATGGACTCGAGCAGCCCCTGCGTGTAGGGGTGTTTCGGATCGCCGAACAGCGAATGGACGCCGGCCGTTTCGACGATTTCGCCTGCGTACATGACGTTCACGCGATCCGTCACCTCCGCGATCACACCCATGTCGTGGGTGATAAACAGGATTCCGAGGTCGCGTTCGTGCTGGAGTTCCTTGAGCAAGTCGAGAATCTGGGCCTGGATCGTCACGTCCAGTGCCGTCGTCGGCTCGTCACAGATCAGTACCTCCGGATCGCACGCAAGCGCCATCGCGATGACCGCACGCTGGCGCATCCCGCCGGAGAACTGGTGGGGATACTCGGTCACGCGCCGTCGCGCGTCCGGAATCCCGACCGCCTCGAGCAACTCGATCGCCTCCTCCGTTGCCGCCTGCCCGGAGAGATCCTGGTGGAGCCGCAGCGTTTCCTCGAGTTGGTTCCCGACCGTATAGACCGGGTTCAGACTCGTCAGCGGATCCTGGAACACCATCGCAATCCGGCCGCCACGCATCTTCCGCTGAATCTCGCCGGTACACCGCGTGAGTTCGACGAACCCGCCCGTAATCGACTCGGGGTCGTCGGCACCGCCGTCGCGGACAAAGACGCACTCGTCCGCGCCGATGAACTCGAGCGTGTCACCGTAGGCACCGACGAAGTCCTCGAGTGTCGCCTCCTCGCGGTCGTCGTAGCCGAACGTCGACGGCGTCGCGTCGATTTCGGGGTGGTCGAACAGCGAGGCCGGGTCGTGTTCGGCCTCGAGTTCATCGAGGCTGACGGTTCGGCCGGCGAACGTGGTGGCGAACGATCGAAGTGTTGGGACGTGCTGGAAGCGGATACTGCTGCCTTCCAGTATGTGTCCGGGGGAATCGACGAGACCCATAATCGAGCGGGCGGTGACGCTTTTCCCGGACCCGCTCTCGCCGACGACGCCGACGGTTTCGCCGGGTCGGATGTCGAAGTCGACGCCGTCGACAGCCCGGATGACCTCCTTGTCGGTGAAGAAGGAGGTCTGGAGGTTTCTAACGGTGATGATTGGGTCGTTCCGGTCACCGGGTGTCGTCGCGGCGTTCGACGCTGCCGTCGCGGTTGTGTCTGCTGTCGACGATGCTGTTGACGGAGTACCCGATGGAGCGTTAGATTCCATTGCCATTATCCACCACCCCCGGTAGCGGCAGCAGCGGCATTTCCATCGCCGCTATCACTCTCTGGGTCGATTGCGTCGCGGATGCCGTCACCGAGCGCGTTGAATCCGGTCACCAGGAAGACGACCAGGAGACCGGGGATCGTGGCGACGTGCCACGAGGGGGACGAAACGTACGCCTGTCCCTGCTGGACGGCTCGCCCCCACTCGGGTGTGGGTGCTTGAACCCCGAACCCGAGGAACGAGAGGGCGGCAACACCGATGATGACGCCACCGAGCGAGAGCGAGGCATAGATGAGCATGTAACCGGCGATGTACGGCGACATGTGTTTTCGCATGGTTTCTGCCGGACTCTGCCCGTAGCTCTTTGCGGCGTCGATCCACTCCTGTTCTGATACCTGGAGTGCGGGTCCGCGGACCGCTCGCCACAGCCCGGGCCAGCTCGTTACAGCGAAGATCAGTGCGAGGAGTAATCCCCCGTCGTAAATCTCCGCGATCGGATGGTTTGCTTTCGTGAATAGTACTGAGAGTAACAGTACTAACAGAAGCCGTGGCAAGGACGTTATTGAGTCGCTGACGACGACCGTCAACAAATCAGTGACGCCCTTGTAGTATGCTGTGATGAGCGCCATAACTGTCGCAACTACTGCCATAAGAACCGTTGCGAGGAGTCCGATCACAAGCGAGACTTGCGCGCCGTAAGCCAGGAAGGTAAACAGATCCTTCCCGTCTGTGTTTGTCCCGAAGGGATGGAAGCGGTTGTAGTCGTCGTAGCTCATCAGCCCGACGTTCGAGTTTTTCTCTGATCGACTCTGCATGTTTGCATCGCCGTGGGTTATCGATTGAAGCCCATCGTCACCCTGGTACTGGATTTCGTGTTGGTATGGGCTGTAGAGATTCTCCTCCGCTGTGACCGGGCTGAGGGCAGGGGCCCAAAGCGCCATCACGACGAACATGAACACGACGACGAAGCCGAAGACTCCCCAGTAATGATTCCGAAAGCGATTGATGCTGTCATCACGGGGTGTCCAGTCCGCATTGCGGTAGTGTTCTCGGAAGATTTCGTAGCCCTTCCAGAGCCAGGCGAGCCAGGTCAGAGCGTACGCGTAGACGACGAGCACGCGAAGCGCCCACGCCCATGCAGGCGAGAGGCCAAGGAACGTCCCTTCCCAACTTCCGTCCGACAGCTGGTAACCCTGATTCGGAATGATCTCTCGACTCGTAATCGTCGTCAGCGACCCGACTGCTTCGATACCGCGCGTAAGGACACCGATGAGCATCTCGAAGAGCCCGCCGGCGGGTGTCCAGACGAGCGCAGCGGCAACGATCGCAAGCAGCCCGGTCACGAGCAGCCGTTCGAGGATATCTTCACGACCCGTACTCACGTCGATTCCAAGTCGGTCGACGAGCGACCACGGGATGAACAGCCACTTGACGACGATGGCGACGATTCCCAGCAGGACGAACGCCGTGATGACGAAGGCAGCGATGCCAGCACCGGTTCCGAATGAACTGCCAACAGATCCTCGTACTGAACTCGGGATCGTCACGATCATCTCGACCATAATTCCAACCGCGCCGCCGAGTCGAAGAACGCCGTCGGCGATCCGTCCTAGTTCGAGTGCAACCAGGACGAGTGCACCGACCAGCCAAAGCAAGGCCGGCCGCGGGTTCGCAGCGATACGCTCTCGAAGTGTCTTGTCGTCGAATTCGTTCATACTCATCTATTCGTACCCCACGCGTGGATCCAGAACCGTATAGAGGAAGTCCTGGAGGATGTTTACCGAGACGATCAGGAGGATGAAGACGAACATCAGCGATCCGACCAGCGGGAGATCACCCTGGATCGATGCCTGGTAGAACAGGTATCCGAGCCCGTTGATGCCGAAGATGTATTCGACGATGACCGAGCCGCCGATCAGGATGAACGCCTCGTTGGTGATGATCGGGACGAGCGGAACCAGTGCGTTCCGGAAGACGTGCTTCCAGACGATGGCCCGACTCCGAAGTCCCTTCGCCTTTGCAGTCTCGACGTAATTCGAGTTAATCGTCTCGAGAACGGCGGTGCGTCCGATTCGCATCTCGTTCCCCATCGCAGCCGAGCCCAGAACGATCGCAGGGGGCAGGATCTGTTTGATCGAAGCTGCGAGAGTTACTGGCGAAAAGTAGAATCCAATCGGGATGCTAACGATCCCGAGTGAAACCCAGTCGGTGACTGCGATGAAATTGAGCGGCGGTTGTCCGATGATACCGGGAACGGTAACCCCGACGGTGTCCCAGTTAATTCCGAAGAAGAACTTCTCGGACTGGCGTAAGACGGCGAGGAAGATGATTGCGAGCCAGAAGTTCGGCATCGCACGCCAGACGATTCCGCCGAACGACGCGAGGTAATCTCCCCCAGTGTTTGGATTCAGCCCAGCATAGAAGCCAAGCGGAATCCCGACGAAAATCGCAATCAGGACTGACCAGAACCCGAGCCAGAGCGTCCGCGGAGCGTAGATGGTTAACAACTCACCAACGCTCGTATTCGGCTGGATGACCCAGGACTGACCCAGGTTGAGCGTCAGCATATCGACCATGAAGTCGATGTACTGCCGCCAGAGTGGTTCATTCAGACCGAGCCGCTGCTCGATCCGTGCGCGGTTCGCGGCCCCCCCTTCGGGACCAATAATAGCGGCAACGGGGTCGACCGGGCCCATTCGTACGAGGACGAACGTAATCGTGAGCCCGACGAAGACGACGGGGATCGACAGGAGCAGCCGACGGAAGAAGTACCGCCAGCGGCTCACGGGTGACCACCCGTCTGCAACATGTGCATCATGTGTCGTACTATAGATGGTTCGAGCATTCCTGGATTATAAACCTCCCTATTATCGTTGACAGCAATGACCACGGCCGGGTCAGGGAGCAACCCGAAGCCGCGTCACCGAATAGCAATCGTTACTCCAGCGTGACGCTGTTGTACCGCTGCTGGTAGTCCCCCATCGCGCCGAACGGTTCGATGTCGACGTGATCGTAAGCGAACTGTTCGCGGGTGTCGTGATACAGCGGCAGCATGATCGCATCGTCCCAAATTGCCTCTTCCATCTCGATGTAGGCCTCGTTACGCGCTTCCTGGCCTTCTTCCGGCTCGGGATTCGCTTCGACCTGTTCCCACGCTTCCTGGGCCTTTCTCGAAGCGTCCGAGTCCTCCGCGTGCCAGTCGAGATAGTAGCCGTTCGTTTCCGTCGGCATCCGTGAGGTATCGGTATTCTCCGGCTCGAAGCCGAACATCCCGTAGTCCGCTGCCGGCCAGCTCCAGGTCCATCCGAGCGAGAAGAAGTCGAGTTGCCCGTTTTCACCGCGCTCTTGCAGCGTCGAGAACGGCGTCTGTGTGAGTTGTATCGAGACACCGAGCCCGGCGAGCTTGTCACGAAGGGTTCGACCGGCTTTCTGGAACACTTCGCTCTCGTAGGTGGTTAGTGTCACCTCGAACGGATCGCCCTCGGTGTAACCGGCGTCTGCGAGGAGTTCCTCTGCAGTATCTCGCTGGCTCTCGTTCATCCCGTAGGGATAGTCCTGAATGAACTCTTCGCGGCGCTCGGCCCCGCCCGGGAACGCACCCGGTGGCGTGAACGTGTACGCCTCCTCACCGCGACCCGCGAAAATCTCCTGAACAAGTTCCTCGCGATTGAGAACGTATGCTATCGCCTGCCGAACTGGACGAGGGACCGCTGTCGCATTAAATGCGAAGTAGTACGTCGACAGTTGCGGGACGCCGACATAATTGAGTTCTTCGCCGTTTTCGAACGGACCATACGTTCCAATATCCCGCCCTTGATCATCCGTTTCAGCGTCGACCAGGTTCGGATCGTACTCGGGCGTTGGGATCCGGAAGAGATCCGCATTTTTGTTCGTCGCATACGTAAAGCGCGCGTTGTCCTCTTCAAGGATCTTCCAATGGACCCCCTCGATATTTGCGACACTCCCGTGGTAATCGTCGAATCTAGACACTTCCACTTCCGCGTTGGATTCCCAGGTTTCGAACTGGAACGGTCCGGTTCCAACCGGTTCAGAGGTGGAGAAATCACCTTGGTCGTACTCGCCGTCGTAGCCTTCGATGTCGCCGACAATTCCCTCTGGAATCGCAGCGAACGAGTCGTATGCGAGGAGTTCGAGCGCGTTGGGGTTCGGCGTCTCGAGTCGAATTTCTAACGTCCGGTCATCGACCGCTTCGACGCCGATCGAGTCCGCGACGAGTTCCTCGTCGCCGTCGGTCTCGTGCTCGACGTTGAGCATCGTTCCTTCGAGGAGGAAGTTTGCCCGCTCGCTGTATTCGGATTCGGCAAGTCGCCGGAACGCGAAAACGAAGTCGTCCGCGGTCAGTTCGCTCCCGTTGTGATACGTCGCCTCTTTCAGCGTGAACGTGTAGGTTAGTAGGTCGTCGGAGATGTCGACTTCCTCAGCGAGGAGGTTCTCGACGGTCGTTTCGCCGTTCTCGAAGTACGTCAATCCCTCGTAGATCTGCTTGATGACCTCACCCGAGGCCGTGTCCGTCGACTGGATCGGATCCAACGAAGTGACCGTCGAATTGATAGTGTTTAGCACATTCTCGCTGTCTCCCTCGTTGGGATTGTCACCGGAAATACATCCGGCAACGGTTGCCATCGCTGCACCTGCCCCGGCCGCCTTCAGGAACGTACGCCGGGATTTATCGATTTCATTCGCCATTTCGACTGACACCAGATGCTCATATGCCATAAAATTTTGTTTTGGATTCGGTGTGGTACCATTACGTGAACACAATTGTCCATTGATGTAGAATATTCAACGATGATTGTTCCCTAAATAAGGTCGTTCGACCGAGTTCACCCCCGAACTGGTGTGAATTAGCGGGTGAATATGACATGGGAACTGCTCGCGCGCACCTCGGTAAAATCTCCCCAATCCCACCGATATTCATTCACAATGTATTGTGTGTTTCTTCTCTCTTAAGAATATATTGTCCGATGTTCGTGATCTGTAATGAGGTATTTTAGGACGGATAGGCATCAAAAGCCGCTGTTTATAGTCACGGCAATATTATATTGAATAACAAATACTAACTTATTTATATCTGTGTTTGGTCCACAGTTACATGGTGGAGAATAACAACCGATACCGAAATGGTATCAATCGTCGCCGTATGTTGCAGGGCCTTACTGCAGCAGGCGTGATCGGAGCTGCCGGCTGTCTCGGTAGCGACAGCGGGGGAGGAAACGGATATGCTGCTGCAGACACGACGGATGCCGAATCGCTGAACTTCATTCAGGTGTCCGATCAGAACACCAGCGATCGCCTTGCGTTGACGATGGACAGTGCCTACACCATCACCAGCGATACCCAACTCTTTCCGCTCTGGTTGGATGTCGAGGACACCGGCGACTCGCAGGTGTACGTCGCGACCCTCCGGGACAACCTCCAGTGGGGCGGTGACTACGGTCAGATGACCGCCGAAGACTGGGTGTATCTGATCCAGGAAGTCCACCAGGGAACGGATAACTGGGCGCTCTCCGAGGCCGCCGGCAACTGGGCAGGGGTCACCGTCGAACAGACCGGCGAACTCGAGTTCCAGATCGAACTCGAACGTCCGAACGCCGACTGGCCGTTCGAGCCGGTCCTCTGGGGGTCGTACTGTCTGCCGAAAGGGCTCCTCGAACCATACGTCGACGAGCAGGACGGAGAGGGTCTCGATCAGGACGACGAGATTCAAGAACTCGCGTACACCGGGAATCTGGGTGCCTATACTTTCGAGCGCTGGGAGCGTGGCTCAGAGTTCACCGCGGTCAAAAACGACGATTACTACATGACCGAGCTCGACGCCGAGGACTTCCCTGATTACGTAAGCGAAGAGGAGATCGAAGCCTGGCAGACCGCGCCGAATTTCGAGCAGTACACCTGGCATACGATGAGCGAGGAAAGCCCTCGGATGACCGCCCTGGAACAGGGCGAAATCGACCAAACGAACGTCCCATCGACCCGCGTCGAACGGTTCGAGGGGCAGTCTGACGTCGAGATCATGGAAGTGCCGTACTCGTATCTGACGATTCTCGCGTACAACCAGCGGATGAACGGCTGGGAGGAACTACGCACGCGCGAAGTCCGTCAGGCATTGTCGATGGCCATCGACAAGGTCGAAATCACCGAAAATATTCTCCGCGGCTACGCCGAAACCGCTCATACGTTCCAGCCACACTGGTCCGAGTGGTACGACGAGTCGGAGGTCACTCAGTTCGGCGAGGGCGACAGCTACGACCGGGCCGGCGCTCGCGACCGCCTCGAAGCCAACCTGAGCTCGGACTACGGCTACGACGGCGATACCCTCGTCGGGCCCGACGGCGAGCAGGTCACGCTCACGCTGGTCTACTCCCGCGGCACCGAAGCCACGGAGACGACGGCCGAGTTCATGGGCGAGGAACTGTCCGCTCTCGGCATCAACATCGAGTTCGAGTCGGTTTCCTTCGACCAGCTGATTCCGAACTACGTGCAGAACTCGTGGCAGGGCACGGAGGACGAGCAGCCATGGACCGGCGGGCCGAACAACGACGGTCCGCGGGACAATTCCGCGAGTTCGGAGGACTGGGATCTGATGTACGGGATCAATTTCAACACGTATCCACGGACCCCGGCGGCGATCGATGCGTTCTGGACGGAACGGGCCCCAACGAACTACTACGGCTACGTTCCGGACGAAGATTTGGCATCGATGTTCGAGACCGTACGGACCTCGACGGACCAGGCAGAACGCGAGGCGACTATGGCCGAAATCTTCGGTATTTTGAGCGAGGATCAGCCGGTCAATTTCGTCTCGATGAGCGACGATATTATCGGCTACCGCAGCCGCGTTGACGGGCCCAGAGAGGAGTTCGGGCAGTCGTGGAACGATCGCACCTGGGCCTTCGACGAGGCGTAGAGTCCCACATCGTGATCGATATTTACCCTGTGATATGATCAGATTTGCATTCGACCCGCTCGGTGATGGCTCGTGAGTATGGCAACCTACATTCTGCGTCGCGTCGCGTGGGCAGTCGTCGCGTCGGTGATCGTCCTGACGCTAACGTTCTTGCTGCTTTACTTCACCCCGGACACGCAACTCGCTGAACTCCAGTTTCAGGCGGCACAGGCCGGGGACGATCCCGAGTCGATCGGTGCCGCGTACGAGAGCTACCACGGCTACGATCAGCCGATTCACGTCCAGTATATAGAGTACATGGGCAACATGCTCTCGCTCGACTGGGGATGGTCGGAAACGCGCTCGCAGCCGGTGACGACGGCGATAGCGGAGGCAATCCCGTACTCGATGATGTACGCCGTGCCGTCGGTTCTCATTTCGTCGGTGCTCGGGATTGCGATCGGCCTGTACTCCGCGACGAACCAGTACACACGCGGGGACTACGCAGCGACGTTCTTTGCCTTCTTCGGGCTGAGCATCCCGGACTTCTGGTTCGGGATCGTGCTCTTCGTACTCTTCAGCGGCATGTTGGGCTGGGTACCGATCATCTTCGATACGACGGCCGCGACGTTCTCGCTCGAAAACCTGGCACAGTTTATACTGCCGATCGTTGTCCTGACGTTGAGTTCGATCGCGAGTCTGATGCGGTACTCGCGGGCGGAGGCGCTCGAGTACGTCGAAGCCGAGTTCGTCAAGACGGCGAAGGCGAAGGGGGTTGGAGACTGGCGCGTGCTCACTCGCCATATTTTCCGGCCCGCGTCGGTGCCGATTGCGACGATCCTTGTCGGGGACTTGCTGGGGATCATCCTCGTCTCGTCGTACCTGATCGAGGTCGTCTTTGGCATTCCCGGACTGGGAACGCTGAGTTTCGAGGCGATTATGAATCAGGATACGTCGCTCGTGATGGGGACCGTGTTGCTGCCGGCGTTTCTGACGATTATCGGAAATCTGGCGCAGGATATCGCCTATACGATACTCGATCCGCGTATCGAGTACGGTGATTCCTGATGGCGGTCGATAACGAGCCGCGGGAAACGTTCGAGGATGTCGATTGGGACGATATCGACGAAACGACGCGAGCGTTCTCGCGCAAGACGATCGTCACAATCGGCGCATATCTGCTGTTCGCTGTCGGTCTCCTCTACGACTACGTCCTCAAGCCCCCCAGAGCCGACACGATCGAACCGCTCGGGATCAGCCTCCAGGCGCTCGACTGGCTGTACATTCTGACGCTGCTGACGATTCTCGTCGGCGTCGTCGTGCCGCTGTACGAGAACGGGCGCATGACGAGGTACTACTGGCAGCAGTTTCGAAAGAACAGGGCGGCGGTTGCCAGCCTCATCTATCTGGGCGTGATCTTTCTCATCGGCTCGATCGGACCGCGATTCCTCGAGCAGCCGACCGTCGATCCGAGCAACGCCTACCAGCCGCCGGTCTTTACGTCGGCCCCCAACTGGCTCCCCGTCGAGTGTGCTGGCGAGGTTGCCGGCGGGAGCTGTCACGGCACCTGGGCTCATCCGTTCGGAACGACCCACGAGGGCAAGGATATCCTCGTCTCGGTCATCTACGGCATGGAGGTCAGCATGCAAGTCGGCCTGATCGCCGCGCTGATCACGATTACCATCGCGGCTATCGTCGGCGTGAGCGCCGCCTACTTCGGCGGTTGGATCGACGCCGCCCTCATGCGATACGTCGACATCCAGATTACGTTCCCGACGTTCTTCCTGTACCTCATGATCGTCTATCTCTACGGTGGGAGTCTCTTCAGTATGATCGTCATCTTCGGGCTACTCGGATGGGGCGGCATCGCTCGCATCGTCCGCAGTGAGGCACTCCAACGCCGCGAGGAAGAATACGTCTTGGCGGCGAAAAACGCCGGCGCGAGCGGCTACTGGACGATGCGTCGTCACCTCCTGCCGAACGTCTCTAACAGCGTCATCACAGCCGTGACCCTCTTGATACCCAGCCTTATCCTCTTCGAGGCGAGTCTGGCGTTTCTCGGCCTCGGCGATCCGACGGTTCCCTCGTGGGGCGAAGTCATCGCCTCTGGGAGATCCGATCTACCGAACGCCTGGTGGGTCTCGACGATTCCCGGAATCTTCCTGTTCTTTACGATTCTCGCGTTCAACTTCGTCGGAGATGCACTCCGTGACGCGCTGGACCCACGAGCGAATGGTGGTGACAAATGACAATGGCCACAAACCGACCGGACAACGCGCCCCATCCGCCCCACACTGACCAGACGCCGTCGACACCGACTACCGACGGTTCCACAGCAACGAATCGTTCGACACCAGCTAGTATCACCAACGCAAACGCACGCGGAAACAAAACAATTATGAACTCGAATACGAGTGCGGCCTCCCCGGCACGTGACAGTACCGCAGCCGAATCGTCTTCCGACGCGAAACCCGACGAGGTGCTGCTCGCCGTCGAGAATTTAAAAACGGTGTTCGATACCGACGACGGAACGGTACACGCGGTCGACGGCATCGATTTCACCGTACAACGCGGTGAAACGGTCTGTATCGTCGGCGAAAGCGGCAGCGGAAAGACGGTAACGAGCGAGTCGATCACCCAACTCTTCAAGAGTCCGCCTGGATCGATCGCCGACGGTTCAGTCGTCTTCGACGGCATCGACCTCGCGTCGCGAACCGAGGACGAACTCACCGATATCCGCGGGGCGAGGATCAGCCACATCTTCCAGAACCCGCAGGGTGCACTCAATCCGGTCTACACCGTCGGCTGGCAACTCGTCGAAGCGATCCAGCTCCACCGAAACGTCGACGATGACGCCGCTCGCGAGGACGCCATCAACCTTCTCAATCGCGTCGGCATTCCCGAAGCGAGTTCACATCTCGATGATTATCCCCACGAGCTAAGCGGCGGGATGAAACAGCGAGTGATGATCGCTATGGCGCTTGCGTGCCAACCGGATCTGCTCATTGCGGACGAGCCGACGACGGCGCTGGACGTGACCATTCAGGCCCAGATCCTCAAACTCCTCCGGGAGCTACAGGCCGACTCTGGGATGAGCATCGTCTTTATCACACACGATCTCGGCGTCGTCGCCGAAATCGCGGACCGCGTCGTCGTCATGTACGCCGGGAAGGTGATGGAGCGGGGCAGCGTCTACGACGTCTTCGAGTCGCCGTCCCATCCGTACACGAAGGCATTGCTCGAATGTCTTCCCGGACCCGGATCGCTCGGTGGCATTCCGGGATCGCTCCCGGACCCGACGGCGCCGCCGACGGGCTGTCGGTTCGCAGACCGGTGTCCGTACGCGGTCGCGGAGTGTACGGTCGGCGAACAGCCGGTCTTCGAATCCGTCGGTGGAGCGGTCCAGAACGAAGACATCGAGCACGAAGTATCGTGTATTCATTACCGGTCAACTGATGATCCGTCCGTCCTCGATCAGCTCGGCTCCGACCGATCATCGACGCCGCAGGAACGGCCATCCGGTCAGACAGGTGGCAGTCGAGATAGTGATACGGATAGGGATAGGGATGGAGATGGAGATGGAGATAGGGGTGTCACCCGTGAGTGACCAGCCGGCTGCAGCTCGGACCGAAGCGCCGCTGCTCTCGGTGCGAAACCTGACGAAACACTACCCGATCACGACGGGACTCCGTTCGAAGGAAGTCGGTCGCGTTCGCGCCGTCGACGGTATCGACTTCGATGTGTACCCGGGCGAAACCGTCGGAATCGTCGGTGAGAGCGGCTGTGGGAAATCGACTGCCGCGAGTTCACTGATCCGGCTCGAGGAGCCGACCGAGGGGACGGTTCGATTCGACGGGGAAGACATCACTCAGTACGATCAAGCGGAACTGAAGGCGTTCCGACGGCGGGTGCAGATGATCTTCCAGGACCCGGAATCGAGTTTCGATCCGCGAATGAGTATCGGCGAGGCGATTGCCGAACCACTGGCCGTACAGGGCCTGACGGACGCAAGCCGGCGGCGCGAGATCGTCGCGGATCTGCTCGAACGGGTGGGACTAACAGCGAGGGAGGCGGATCGGTATCCGCACGAACTCAGCGGCGGACAGAAACAGCGAGTCGGCCTTGCACGGGCGCTCTCGATGAACCCCGACATGATTATCGCCGACGAACCGGTGTCCGCGCTCGACGTTTCGATCCAGTCCGAAATCCTGGCGTTGATGACCGACCTGCAGGAGACCTTCGGGCTGAGTATCCTGCTCATCAGCCATAACCTGGCCGTTATCCGCCAGATCTGTGACCGCGTCGCCGTGATGTATCTCGGTGAAATCGTCGAACTCGGGACGGCGTCGGAAGTCTTTACGAACCCGCAGCATCCCTATACTCGAGCACTGCTGGCATCGATCCCGACCGCCGATCCGACGGATCGCGGGATGGGTATCGAACTCACCGGCGACGTGCCGAGTCCATCGAACCCACCGACCGGCTGCCGGTTCCACACCCGTTGCCCGGAACTCATTCAGCCCGAGAACTACGAGTTCGAGCAGTCGACCTGGCGACGCGTCATGGACCTGCGACAGAAACTCGATCAGGGCACCGTCGATGTCGATGCCATCCGTGAAGGAGTCATCACCGAACGGGAATCCGACGAAACTCTCGACGACGTGTCCGCCACCGAAACGAAAGCCCGCCTCCGCGACGAGTTCGCCATCCCGCACTCGCTTGAGGATCCCCGGGCGGAATCCGTCCTCGACGCGGCACTCGACGAGCTCGTCAGCGGCAATCCGGCGGCCGCCCGCGAGCGACTCGTAACCGAATTCGCGACACCCTGCGAGTCACGGTCTCCGACGCTCGAGGACACGACGGCCGGACAGACCGCCTCCTGTCTTCGCCTCGAAAACGAACTGCCGCCGACTGAACTCGAGCAGACGGTGCGGTCGGATTGACCGTCACTCCGATATCATCTCCGAATCTCGGTGTGTTAGTCAGTAATTTCGCTCTTGCGGACCAGGAGAAGCGACAGCCAGGTATCACGAAAGGAGAACCGTACCCAAGACGGAGACCAGCCAGACTCCATCTCAAACGTCACTGATAGTACTAGCTCGCCGGCCGGGAACAGCTGGATCCACGAGAGAGACGCTTTTGTCCGATACCAACGTCTGAACGGTGTAACTGATCCGAGTGACGAAACGAACTTGCCGGTCAGAAGTTTGCTCCGGCAGAAGTATAGCGGGAGGTAGATTTGAACTACCGGTCTGCGGGTTATGAGCCCGCCGGAATCTCCTGGCTATCCCATCCCGCTACCATATCGTAACCCGGTGTGCTAGTTAAGGGTTGTGATTCAACCGCCGTATGGGAGTTTCTACCGTTCATCGCGGTGGACCTGCCACGTGTAGAGACTCTCACAAGTGTAGTTGACGAAAAATCCCACACCGATCCCGAGGACGTTCGCCACTCCATACCAAAGCCCGGCGCTCTCGACCAGCAGCGTAAAGATGCCGAGTGTCACTAGAAACCCCAGGAATCGTACCCCGTTCGACCGCAGAAATCGCGTGCCCAGGGCTCGCAAGTGCATCTTGCCGTGGCTGGCGAACGTCCACCACTCGTTGAGGACGAAGATAACCACGATCGAGAGTTCCCAAGAGAGGGCTTTCCCCGGAACAGCTGAGACCTCCATCGCCTCAACCAGGAGGATTAGCGTGCCGATATCCACCGTTGCACCGACGAGTCCGACGCCGGCGAACTGGCGGAATCGCCTCGCCGAGAGAAGCGCACGAAGCCGCGTCCGGATTGTCTCAGCGAAAGAGTCGATCATCGTCGAATACCAGTTTCGGTTGCGCTCAGCACTCATTTTCGACGCGACCTCACTAACAGATCGTCGGGTTCCGGCTCGTAATTGCACGACAGACCGGCGCGCCGACTCAGACTGCGAGTTCACCTTGCGGTCGGACGACGTCGACGGCGTCGGCATCGACGCGTTCGACATCAAGGAAGTGAGGGATGAAATTTCGGCGTTCGAAGTCCCCGTATTCGGATTCAGCGCCGACGGTACACCACAGTTGGACCTCCTCGGGGCCGTGCCACTCGCCGTTGCGGTTGATCCCGAAACAGACCACTTGCTCACCGTCGACTTCGATGATCGCACCCTTTCTGATCCCGGGGTCGCCGTGGATGATGAGCTGTTTCATATGGGTGGGTTCTCACGAGAGGAGATTAAACGCTTCGAACGCGTGCGCACACGAAAGCGCGGACAGGGATCTTGCGGTGGCTTTCCCGGAGCGGGCCCGACGACGAACCAAACGGGTTTTAAACAGCGCTATCTTAGCCCACGTCAAGTGAGATAACCATGCAGATGCCACGCCGATTCAATACGTATTGTCCGCACTGTAACGAACATCACGAACACGAAGTCGAGAAGTCCCGAACGGGTCGTTCCTCCGGCATGAAATGGGACGCTCGCCGAACCCGACGGAACACATCGAGCATCGGTAACTCCGGTCGCTTCTCGAAGGTGCCTGTCGGCGAGAAGCCCACCAAGAAGACCGATCTCAAGTACCGCTGCAGCGAATGCGGCAAGGCCCACCTCCGCGAGGGATGGCGTACCGGCCGACTCGAGTTCCAGGAGTGATTTCAATGGCAGGAAATTTCTACACCGTTCGCTGCAGTGACTGCGAGAACGAACAGACCGTCTTCGGCAAGGCCGCGACGGAGGTCGCCTGTGCCGTCTGTGGCACCACCCTCGCGCGACCGACCGGTGGCAAGGCCGAGATCGAACACGAGATCACGGATACAGTCGAGTCACGATGAAGTACAGCGGCTGGCCCGACCCCGGCGAACTCGTCGTCGGCAAGATCGACGAGATCGAAGACTTCGGTGTCTTCGTCGATCTCGAGGAGTACGAGGACAAGCGCGGCCTGATTCACATCTCCGAGGTCGCAAGCGGATGGATCAAGAACGTCCGCGACCACGTCCGCGAGGGCCAGATCGTCGTCTGTAAGGTCCTAGACGTCGACGAGGGGTCCCAGCAGATCGATCTCTCGCTCAAGGACGTCAACGATCACCAGCGCTCCGAGAAGATCCAGCAGTGGAAAAACGAGCAGAAAGCCGACAACTGGATGGATCTGGCCACGGGCGAAGAGATCGAAGACGAGGAATACACCGCGATCGCGAACGAACTGATCGGTGCTCACGGCAGCCTCTACGAGGGCTTCAAACAGGCCGCAATCCACGGCCACGAGGCGCTCGAAGATACCGAACTCACGGACGACGAGATCGACGCACTCGTCGAAACCGCTCGCGAAAACGTCTCGGTGCCGTACGTCAACGTTACTGGCTACGTCGACCTCGAGAACCCGTCTGCAAGCGGCGTCGACGGGATCCGCGAGGCGCTGACCGCAGCCGAAGGAAACGGCGAGGTGCCCGAAGAGGTCGACCTCGACGTCACCTACGTCGGCGCACCCGAGTACCGCATCCGCGTGCAGGCACCCAACTACAAGACGGCCGAATCCCAACTCGAAGAGAGCGCCCAGCGTGCAATCGCCGCCATCGAGGGCCACGGCGGCGACGGCGAGTACCACCGCGACCGCCGAACGGACGAGGAGTAGTAGAACACGGCCCAGACGACGATGGCGGGGCCAGACGCGGCTTGGACCCCGAGCGTTCGGATCGACAGCATCGATCCGTTGTATCCAGACGCACACCACAGATCCAATGAAATCCGACATCCGTGTCTGTTCGGCGTGGCGTGACCAACACGACCGGCCACGATACAGCCTGTCTGAAACGTGTCCCGACTGTGGCGCACCCACCGAGAACAGCGCCCCCGCACCCTTCGATCCGGAAGACCCCTACGGCGAGTACCGACGCGCTCTTAAACGTCGCAACCGCTGATAGGGTATGGACGAACTCGACATCGACGCGGTCGCCGAGGCTGCACTGGACGACCCCGTACTCGTCGAGGGGCTGCCGGGCGTCGGACACGTCGGCAAACTCGCCGTCGACCACCTGCTCGAAGAACTCGACGGCGAGAGCACGCTCGTTAGACGGGTGTACTCACACGAGTTCCCGCCGCAGGTGAGCATCGAGGGTGGCGTCTCCGAACTCACCTGCGTCGAGATTTACGCAATCTCGCCGGCAGAGGGCCGCGATCTACTTCTGTTGACCGGCGATCACCAGGCCCAGACCAACGAAGGCCATTACGTGCTGACGAGTGCCTTCCTCGATATCGCCGAAGAGTTCGGCGCGAGCGAGGTGTTCGCACTCGGCGGCGTGCCGACGGGTGAACTCATCGATGAGTATGCCGTCGTCGGCGCTGTCAGCGACGAGTCGATGCTCGGTGAACTCGAGGAAGCGGGTGTCGAGTTCAGGGAAGACGAGCCGGCGGGTGGGATCGTCGGTGTCTCGGGGCTGCTCTTGGGACTCGGCGAGCGCCGCGGATTGGAGGCCGCGTGTCTGATGGGTGAGACGAGCGGCTATCTCGTCGACCCGAAGAGTGCGCGTGCCGTCCTCGAAGTGCTCGAGGACGTACTCGATATCGAACTGGACTACGAAACGCTCGACGAGCGGGCCGACGAGATGGAGGGCGTGATCGGCAAGATTCAGGAGATGGAGCAACAACAGCAGATGGACGTGCCGACGGACGACGACTTGCGGTACATCGGCTGAACTCGGTTCCGAGAGCGATGCGGTGGGAGTCTCGGGCCGCAATTACTAGCGTGGCTGTCTGTGTATTTCTTGTGGGCATTTTGTGAATAGTATGCAGGAAGGGTGCGTGGGATGGCAGATTGTTCCCATAGGAGAGGCTGTTCTAGGGACTCTATAGATCTTAGTTCCTATTATGGGAAGAGTTATCCACTCAAACCCATAATCATGTGCTTGTAATGCAAAGAAGCGCCCAAAAATCGCTTAATAGCGACGAATGGACTACGATCAGTGATTTCGGGAACGAAGAGTCGGCGAACTCGGTTTCCAAGTACGAGGCGAAATTCATCGCGAACGTCGAGAAGCAATATATCGAAAACGAAATCGTTCTGGTCAAAGAAACCCGCTCGATGGGCGGCGAACAGCTCTATCACATTCCAAAAACGGTTTTTGAGGGAATCGTCGACCAACTGCCGGCCCAGTGAGGGAATGAGCCGCGTGTTTCGCCGGCTCTACCCTTCGAGTACTTCGTAGGCGACATCGGCGTCACGGAGCGCATCAGTAACACGGCCGACGGCATCGGTGGTCGCGATTGCGGTGACATCGAGTCCGTGTTCGGCGGCGTCGGCGGCGACCTCGCCGACGGCGAACGTAACTGCGGGTTCGACGGTGGCCCGCCGGCAGGCGACGACGGCTTCGACGCCGGTTGCGACGACGAGTTCGGCGTCGTCGCAGGCGTCGGTCACGGTGGCCGCATCGATCGCTCGGCTGCCGCCGGTTCGCACGGAGGGGACCTGGAGCACCGTCACGGAGCCGGGTTCGAGTTCCATGACGCCCTCGAAGCTCGTGACGCCGACGTCGGTGCCGGCTTCGGCGTCGGTGGTGGCGATGCCGGTTGCGGGGCCGTCGCCGCCGGGTGTGGCGTGAAGGAGGCCGTCTTCGAGCGAGAGCGAGACGGTGTCGTCCTCTTCGATGTCGTCGGTGGCGATGTAGGCGTCTTCGCTCATCGCAGCGAGTACGTCGCCGGTGACGTGGTCTGCGAAGCGACGAACGTTGTCGGCGGCGTGGAAGAGCCAGTCGACACCTTCGCGAGTGACACGATAGCGCGAACGGCCTTCCTTCTCGACGAGCCCGTCGTCGACGAGTTCGCGAATGTACTCGCTGACGGCCTGGCTCGTGACGCCGACTTCCTCGGCGATTTCCCCCTGGCTGACGGCGGGCTGGCGCTCGGCGATCTGGACGAGAATGCGGAATCGCGTCGCGGCCCGTTTGTTGTCGAGGACGTCGACCATATGGTGCATTTTTCGAGGGGTGGCAAAAAGGTACGCGGTCGATACGCCGAACTGACGACGGGCGCTGCACTCGGTGCGCGGGTACACTCGGTGCGCAGGTAGTGAAAGCTACAAGCGGCTCGATCCGGTAGTAACGGTAGTAAGTCATCGGAGCCCGTCGCCTGCACGGAAGATACCAAGCCACACGCCGGTGGTGAGAGTGCAGTCAGGTCGCAGGGACGACTGAACAAACTCATTAGGGTTCGACAGAGTCTGGAAAGTATGAACGACCGCCACGACGTGGTGATCGCCGGTGCCGGACCGGCCGGTGCCCAGTGTGCCCGTGACCTCGCGACGAGAGGCTACGATGTCGTCGTCCTCGAAACTGAGGTCGAAGAGGAGTTCCCGCGCCAGAGCAACAAGTCGACGGCTGGGACGTTTCCGTCGATGATGTCCGCGTTCGGCATTCCAGACGAGGTGGTGATGCAGTATACCGATAGCGTCGTCCTCGAATCGCCGACGGATTACTTCGTCAAAGAACAGTCCGGGGCGGTTCTCGAGTTCGCCGACTTCAAGCGGTTCCTCGTCGAGGAGGGCCAGACCGCGGGAGCGGAGTATCGCTTCGATTCGCGGGTTACGGCTCCGATCACGGAGGGCGGCGAGATCGTCGGTGTGACGTACAACGGCGACGAGGAGGTCTACGGCGAAATCATCATCGATGCGACGGGGCCGGCCGCACCGCTTGCGAAAAAACTTGGTGTGACGGACCTCAAGCGGGAGAACCACGCGATCGGGATCGAGTACGAGTTCGAGGGAATCGACATCGACCGACCCGGCTTCGCGGATCTCCACGACGCGATGATGCTGCGATTGGATCACGAGATCGCGCCCGGCGGCTACTCGTGGATTTTCCACACCGGCGAGGATACGGCCAAGGTCGGCCTCTGTTACATTCAAAACGGGAGTCACGACCAGTACGCTCGCGACGGGTTCAGCATCGACGACTACCTCGATCACTGGGTCGAGACCGACCCGCGCTTTCGGGACGCAACCCGGTTCGACGAGAAACAACACCGCGGATCGGCACACATCCAGATGCCGAACAAGTTACACACCGACCGCTTCATGGCGATCGGAGACACCGTGCCGACGGTCGATCCGCTCTGGGGCGAGGGGATCAACAAGTGTATGCAATCCGGCCGGATGGCCGCAGCCGCGGCCGATAGCTGCCTCAAGCACGGCAATATCGAGCCCACCGCGGAGAATCTCGAAGTCTACGAGACGCTCTGGCACCGAGAGGTTGCCCCGAACATGCAAAACCGACTGTGGATGACGAAACTCCTGTATCTCGCGGATAACGACCGCTACGACCGGCTGATGCGAGATCTGAATCGACTCGGCGACGACACGCTGGCGAAGGCAAACCGGGGGAACGTCCGCGCTATTTCAAACCTCCTCGGTCTCGAGGACGTGCCGCTGCTCGCCCAGTTCGCGAAACAGGAGTTCGGTTTCTGAGGGACAATCCGTCGGCAGCCGTCCGCATACGTATTCCGATTCCGTCAACTCAGACGCGTTCCGGAAGCCACCCGCCGTCGACTTCGACGTTCTCGCCGCTGATGTATCCCGAATCCGGGTCGAGGAAAAACAGCAGCGGCTGGATTAGATCGTCGAAACTCGCGGGACGATCGCGCGGCAGTTCCTCGGGAAACTCTTCGGAGTTCTCGACGACGTAGGGCGAAATCGCGTTGACGGTGATGCCGTCGTCTTGCGTTTCCGCAGCGAGCATCCGGGTAAACATCAATACGCCCGCTTTTGCGACGAAATACGGGAAGTTCACCGGGCTGACGAGCCCTTTCTCGCTCGACGCGTAGCCGATATTGACGATACGGCCGTACCCGCCGTCGCTGTCGCTGTCGCTCTCGCGCATCGTCGGGAGCGCCCGCTTCGAGCAGAGATAGGTGCCGTTGAGATTGGTCTCGAGAACGTGGTTCCACGTTTCGAACTCGAGTTCAGCCCAGTGATGCGGCGCGAAGTCGCCGACGTTGTTGACGAGGACGTCGACGGGGCCGAGTTCGGATTCGACCGCGGCGAAGAGGCCGTCGACGCTGTCTGGATCGGTAACGTCACCCTGGACGGTCATCGTGTCTTCGGCACCGCGCGAGCGCGCTTCGGCAGCGACTTCGCGGGCGGCCTCGGCGCTCGTGTGATAGTGAACGGCGGTTCGTGCGCCACGATCGGCCGTCGAAAGCAGGAGTTCACGCCCGATACCGCGGGCGCTTCCCGTCACGAGGACTGTACGGCCATCGAGTGAGAGGTTGTTCATACGGAGTTCTCATCGGGTGGGTGGAAAAATGGCTCGCCAGCGGTTTCGGGAGGCGCTATCGGTGCTGTTTCTGGTCCCGCAGCGCCAGTTTGGACACTAGGTCTGACACTTAAGTAGGATGGCGAATATAGTCGAGACATGACGCTACAAACCGTCCTTCTTGCGGTTGGACCGGGTGATGCTGATCGAAGCGAGAAACTGGCAGAAACCGTCGTCGAAATCGCGGCACCGGCGGATGCGACGGTCGTTCTCGGCCACGTCTTTACCAGTTCCGAGTACGACGAGGTATTGACGCGCCTGGATTTCGATACTGAGGTGGCAGAGGACGATCCGGACGAAGTCGCGATGCGCCACTCGACGATCAGGGAATTACAGGAGACGCTCGACGAGTACGAGATCGACTACGAGACGCGAGGGGCCGTCGGCGACCACGGGCCAGCGATCGTCGACATGGCAACGGCAGTCGACGCCGATCGGGTCGTCGTCGGCGGGCGGCGGCGGTCGCCGACGGGGAAGGCGGTCTTCGGCTCGACCGCACAGGAGGTTCTCCTCTCGGCTCCCTGTCCGGTGACGTTCGTCCGAAACGAGGACGAGTGAGCGTCGCCGATCGTCGGTAACCCGATAACACGATACCACGGAACGAAATCTGTCGCAGTCACTACTCGTTGTCGAGTACAATATGTGTAGTTAAGTAACGCCGCGGCGCTCATTCGAATAGGATGGTCTACTATGCGGGCGTCGATCTCGGCGCGACGAACGTCCGGGCGGCCGTCGCTACGGACGACGGGACGACGATCGGCGTCAGTCGGAACGCCACACCACGTGGACCGACGGGAATCGACATTACGGAAGGCGTTCTTCGAACGCTCCGAGAAGCCTGCGGCGACGCCGGCGTCACGCCGGGCGAGGTCGTCGCCGCCGGTATCGGCTCGATCGGCCCGTTCGACCTCGCGGAGGGTGCTGTGATCGATCCGGCGAACCTCCCGGACTCGATCGACCGCATTCCGCTCACGGGACCGATTGAAAAGTTGCTCGATACCGACGAAGTCTACCTCCACAACGACACAACCGCCGGCGTCATCGGCGAGCGCTTTCACGCCGACCGCAACCCCGACGACATGGTCTACATCACCATCTCCTCGGGCGTCGGAGCCGGCATCTGCTGCGACGGCGAAATCCTCGGCGGCTGGGACGGCAACGCCGGCGAGGTCGGCCACTGCGTCGTCGACCCGCGCGGTCGCCTGACCTGCGGCTGCGGCCGCGACGGCCACTGGGAAGCCTACTGCTCGGGCAACGCCATTCCCGACTACGCACGCCTGCTCGCCGAGGACGACCCCACGATCTCGACCGATCTCCCCCTCGAGAGCCCCGAGTTCACCGCCAAGGACGTCTTCGAGTTCGCCGGCGAAGACGAACTCGCCGAGTACGTCATCGACCAACTGGCCCACTGGAACGCCATGGGGATAACGAACGTAATCCACTCGTTCGCGCCGATCATGATCTCCTTCGGCGGGGCCGTCGCCCTCCACAACGAAGCGTTAGTCGTCGACCCGATTCGCGACCGCATCGCCGACATGGTGATGACGAACGTCCCCGAAATTCGAGTGACCGATCACGGCGATGACGTCGTTCTCGAAGGCGCGATCGCAAGCGCACTGACACAGGGGACCGGCGATCGGACTCGCCTTCAAAACTGACACCGACGGACTCGCGGGAGAACCAATAGTATTTGAATCAACAGGTCGAGATGCCTGTATGCGCCGCCGATCGTTCCTCCGAACCGGGCTGACAGCGGGGGCCGCTCTTTCGGTGTCCGCGACCGCCGCCACCGGCGCTCCCGCAGCCACGCAGGATAGCACGTCGAACGTCAGTTCGACGCCCCAGGATGCGACGCCGTCGTCGTACGAACCACTCGGGCGCGTGGAGATCGACCGCGCGGCCGAAACCGTCGTTGGTGACGACGGCGACATCGCGTACGTCGCAACCACGACGGGCTTTGCGACCGTTGACGTCTCCGACCCCGCGGACCCGACGGTGCTCGCTCGCGAGGGCGGGATCACGGTCGACGGGACCCCGCTTATCGAAATCCTCGACGTAGAAGTAGACGGCAACCGACTCGTCGTCCCCGGCCCCGCCAATCCGACCTCTGAGGAGGTCTTTCACGGCTTTTGCTGTTACGACGTGAGCGACCCCGCCGATCCGACTCCTGCTATCGAACCCTACGAAACCGGCTTTCACATCCACAACTGCTATCTCGAGGGCGACCGCCTGTTCGTCGTCTCCAACGGCTCGCCGCCCGCGGCGAACGAACTCGTCATCTTCGATCTCGGCGACGACACGGTCACCGAACGCGGGCGCTGGGCGCTGCTCGATTACGATTCTACGTGGGAAGACCTCTACTGGCTCGCCCGCTACGTCCACGACGTCTACGTCCAGGACGACATCGCGTATCTCCCGTTCTGGAACGCCGGCACCTACCTGGTCGACGTGAGCGACCCGGACGCGCCAGCGTACGTCTCGCACGTCGTCGATCCCGAACTGGACCGCGACGAACAGCGCACGCTCGACGACGAGACGGCCCAGTTCAGCCTCCCCGGCAACGACCACTACGCCGCCGTCGACGACACCGGCGACCTCATGGCCGTCGGGCGCGAGGCCTGGGCCACCGGCAGCGACGACCCGGACGGAGCCGGCGGGATCGACCTTTATGACATCAGCGATCCCACAACGCCCACCCACCAAGCCAGCATCGACGCCCCCGCCGCCGACGACGAGTCCTACCGCGGCGGCACGTGGACGACCGCCCACAACTTTGAACTCCGGAACGGCCGGCTCTACTCCGCTTGGTACCAAGGCGGCGTCAAAATTCACGATGTCTCCGACCCCGCCGATCCAACCGAACTCGCCGCCTGGCGCGACGCCGAAACGACCGGTTTCTGGACCGCCCGCATCCTCGACCCGGAGACGGCGTTCGTCGCGAGCAGCACCGACGTGATTCCCAAGGCGGGGACGACGGGTGAACTCGTTACGTTCCCGACGGACCCGGATAGCGGCGATACCGAGTCCGGCAGTGACGACGGCGGCGCTATCGGCGAGTCGATCCCCGGGTTCACCGGCGCTGCCGGCGCAATGGGACTTGCAGGCGGTATGGTCGGCGCGGCGTGGCTGCGTCGCCGACTGCGTTCCTGACGAGTTCGGTCGCAGTGCACGGTCCGATCGCTCGAGGACCAAACCTATTCACTCCTCGAGTTCGTAGGGCGGGCAAATGAGTGATTCCGATACCGACGGGCCGCTTCGGGAACGCGTCGAGACGTGGCTCGCCCGCGAGATGCCGATTATCCAGATGCACGGCGGAACCAGCGCGGTCCGCGAGGCTGACCCGGAGTCCGGCGAAGTCATCATCGAACTCGGCGGTGGGTGCAAGGGCTGTTCGGTCAGCAATGTGACGACGGGCAATATCGAGGCTGAACTCCTCAAGTGGCCCGAAATAGACGAGGTGACGGTTCGCGTGCCGGACGCTCGCGAAAGCCTCGGCGGGCCGGACCAGGCCGAGTCGATTATGGGGGTCGACCGGACCGAAGGCGGCCGCGGCGACTGGGGATCGTCGAATCCCGGAAAAGACCACCTCTGAACTGCTGGTCTCGATCGATAGCGGATATCCCACCGCTGTGTGCTTGTCGTTGGCAGGATCGGTCAGTTTTGAGAGTTCCTATATCCTTTTACGCTCGAGTTACGGAGTAAGTCACCATGACGACGTGTGGATGTCCGACCGCAGGAGGTGAGGGTAATGGGTAACGAACCCGCCGTAGACGGCCAAGCGGCCGACGACGCGGACGCAACTGGAGATGCAGACCCAGACACGACCGCTGTCGACCACGCGGCCACATCCGACGACGCCGACGGCAACCCCAACACGGACAGCGAGGACGCCGAAACCACAACAGAAATGGAAGCGGAAGCGGAAACTGAAACTGAAACAGAAACCGACGGTGGCGTCCACGCCTACACCGTCCGCCTCGAACTCGTCGACGAACCCGGCGAGCTCCTTCGTGCGCTCTCCCCGATCGCGGACAACGGCGGCAATCTCCTGAGCATACACCACGAGCGGGGCAACATCACACCCCGCGGCCACATCCCCGTCGAAGTCGACCTCGAATGCCCACCCGATCGGTTCGACGACGTCGTCGAAGGACTCCGCGGTGCCGGCGTCAACGTCATCCAGGCCGGTGCCGAACGCTACGGCGAGGAAATCAGCGTCGTCCTCGTCGGCCACCTCGTCGAAAACGACCTCTCGGAGACGCTCTCGCGGATCGAAACCGAGGCGGACGCCGCCGTCATCGACCTCTCGCTCGCCGCCCCCGACGGCACCGAGGCCACCTCCAGCGCCCGACTGCGACTCGCCGTCGACTCCGGCCGAACCGACGCCGCGCTCGAAGCCATCCGCTCGATCGGCTCAACCAAGGACCTCACCGTCGTCGAGCCGCTCCTCGGAGGTGACGCCTGATGGGACAGCGCCTCGCGATCCTCGGCGCCGGAAACGTCGGCCGCTCCGTCGCTGAACTCGCCGCGGAGTACGAACACGAGGTCGTCGCCCTCGCCGACTCGACGAGCGCCGCCGTCGACTCCGAGGGCATCGACGTGACGGACGTAGTCAAGCGCAAACGAAGCGGCGAAAACCTCGGAGAGACTGCGCCCGAAGCCGTCTTCGAGACCGACTACGACGTGCTCGTCGAGGCCACCCCGACGACGCTCGGCGACGCTGACCCCGGCTTTACGCACGCGAAGCGTGCACTCGAGACCGACCACCACGTCGTGCTCGCGAACAAAGGCCCCGTCGCCGAACGCTACGACGAACTCCGTGAACTGGAAGCCGGCAGTGCAGGCGCGATCCGATTCGAGGCCACCGTCGGCGGTGCGATCCCCGTCCTCTCGACGATCGAAGACTCGACGCCGCAGGCAGTCACCGCCGTCCGCGGAGTTCTCAACGGCACTGCGAACTTCATCCTCACCCGCATGGCCGCCGAGGGACTCGACTACGAACACGTCCTCGCGGAAGCCCAAGACTTAGGCGTCGCCGAAGCCGACCCCACGTTCGACGTCGACGGCACCGATGCCGCCCTGAAATTCGTCATCCTCGCAAACGTCCTGGCGGACGGCGGCTTCTCGCTCGACGATGCAACCGTCGAAGGTATCCAGAACGTCCCCGGCAGCGCGCTTGAACTCGCCGCCGAAGACGGGCGCACGATTCGACTCATTGGCGAGGCAACTCGTGACGGGGTCCGTGTGAGTCCACGACTCGTCCCCGAAAACGGGGCCCTCGCTGTGACCGGGACGCGAAATATCGTCCAGATCGAAACCCGAAACGCCGGCTCGCTTCATTCGAGCGGTCGGGGCGCTGGCGGTCCCGAAACGGCGACGGCAGTCCTCTCCGACGTGGGTCGTCTTCCACCACTGTAACTGAGCACGACAGTCGAGTTCAGCTGTCAGTGTTCGTTTCGGACCGATCCGTGTGGACATGACACAAACCGCAAGCGGGCGTCGGGTTCGGACGAATACGTTTTCGAAATGGTTTTAACCGCAACGAGCAAAAAGGACCGATATAAGCGCCTCTGCGCGTGAGCTACAACAATGAGCGACCAACACCAGAACCTGGCCATCATCGGCCACGTTGACCACGGGAAGAGTACGCTCGTGGGACGACTCCTCTACGAGACGGGGAGCGTACCAGAGCACGTCATCGAACAGCACCGCGAAGAAGCCGAAGAGAAGGGCAAGGGCGGCTTCGAGTTCGCCTACGTCATGGACAACCTCGCCGAGGAGCGAGAGCGTGGTGTCACCATCGACATCGCCCACCAGGAGTTCTCCACCGACGAGTACGACTTCACAATCGTCGACTGTCCTGGTCACCGCGACTTCGTCAAGAACATGATCACGGGCGCATCCCAGGCGGACAACGCCGTCCTCGTCGTCGCCGCTGACGACGGTGTCGCGCCCCAGACCCAGGAGCACGTCTTCCTGGCTCGCACCCTCGGTATCGACGAACTCATCATCGGCGTCAACAAGATGGACGTCGTCGACTACAAGGAATCCACCTACGACGACGTCGTCGAGGAAGTTACGCAGCTCCTCAAGCAGGTGCAGTTCAACACCGCAGACGCCTCGTTCATCCCCATCTCGGCGTTCGAGGGCGACAACATCGCCGAATCCTCCGAGAACACGGACTGGTACGACGGCGAAATCCTGCTCGAGGCCCTGAACGACCTGCCGGAGCCGGAGCCGCCGACGGACGCCTCGCTCCGCCTGCCGATCCAGGACGTCTACACGATTTCGGGTATCGGGACCGTCCCGGTCGGCCGCATCGAAACCGGTATCATGAACACCGGCGACGACGTCGTCTTCCAGCCATCGGACGTCGGTGGCGAGGTCAAGACGATCGAGATGCACCACGAGGAAGTGCCAAAGGCCGAACCCGGTGACAACGTCGGATTCAACGTCCGCGGCATCGGCAAGGACGACATCCGCCGCGGTGACGTCTGTGGCCCAGCCGACAACCCGCCAAAGGTCGCCGAGACCTTCCAGGCCCAGGTCGTCGTCATGCAGCACCCCTCGGTCATCACGGCCGGCTACACGCCGGTCTTCCACGCCCACACGGCACAGGTCGCCTGTACGATCGAATCCATCGACAAGAAGATGGACGGCAGTACCGGCGAGGTCACCGAGGAAGACCCCGACTTCATCCAGTCGGGCGACAATGCGGTCGTGACGATCCGACCGCAGAAGCCCCTCAGCATCGAACCGTCCAGCGAAATTCCTGAACTCGGGAGCTTCGCCATCCGCGACATGGGCCAGACCATCGCGGCCGGCAAGGTCCTCGACGTCAACGAGAAATAAATGCAGCAGGCACGCGTTCGACTCGCGGGCACGAGTCCAGACGACTTAGACGACATCTGCGACGACGTCCGCGAGATTGCGAACAACACCGGCGTCAACCTGAGCGGTCCGATTCCGCTGCCGACCAAGACCCTTGAGGTGCCGACCCGGAAGTCGCCTGACGGCGAGGGTACCGCCACGTGGGAGCACTGGGAGATGCGCGTCCACAAGCGCCTGATCGATCTGGACGCCGACGAACGCGCACTCCGACAGCTCATGCGCATTCAGGTGCCAAACGACGTCTCGATCGAGATCGTCCTCGAAGACTAAGCATACGGTAACTGTGACTCCGTCTCGTATTTTTTGTATCGCCGAGTGAATTATCTGGATGAGATGAGTTCTAATCGTACTGGTGCTGACTCGAATGGCGTGTTTCGAGTAGCTGATTCCGTGCAAACGCGAATGAATTGAGCTACTGGTCAGCAGTTATTGCCTGTGTGCTGCTAGTAGATGTTAAAGGCGTGTTCAATACTGTTCCAATTTCCCTATCGTTCGCATCCGAAATCAAGGCCGTGGTGCTAACAGGCGTGTTCAGTGATTTGTTACCATCAACGAAAATTATTGCATCTTCAACATTGTGATTCTCGTATAACTCCATGAAGAACGCGCTCGCTATGACCGTCGTTTTCGTTGGTCACCTAGTGTATGCGACAACGCTCTTCTGTAGGATATTGTTGATCCGATTCGTTCGCTGGTTCGATTGATACAGATCGACGTGTAGAGCGGATCCAAAGCCATAACTCAACACCAGTCTATCTCCGTAAAATAGCAAGACAGCGTTCCATAAACAATGTGCTACTCAAGAGCGATGCGATAATTTGTTTGAGTCGGAATTAGTCGCAGCGTACAGCTAATACTGCTCACCGTTGAACCGAATCACACTCTCGTCAACCACGACGTGATTTGGCCTCTGATTGCAGTCCGCTTTGTGAACCCGGTATGAACAGTCGGTTAAGCCCGGTCAACACCGATTATTTCGAGAATTTAAACAGGGCTTGTTTAGACGCTCAAACGTTAGCAGTGTAGATCGAACTCGTATCATCGTGATAGTATCTCAAGAGAATTGATAAACATACTAGGAAGTGAAGCGGGACGGGTTCGTTGTGTACACGAAGACCTTCCGCTTCACAGAGAAGTTTGTATCGCTCGCCCAAAAAGCCGTCGTTGGTACGCCAGCTCCGGCCTACCGTCCGGGAGAAGACGGCTACGCTGACTGGGTGGTTCTCGCCGTTCAGGGATTGAAAGAGTATCTCGCCATCCGTATCAGAAGCTGATGGACGTCCTCCGCGAGATGCCAAGAGTGACGGAATCACTCGGATTGACGCCAAAAACGGTCCCACACTTCTCAACCGTGTGTACGCGAAAGCAGGCGATTCCGATGAAGCGGTGGCGAGCGATCCTCGATCAGTCTGTCGAACTGTATGATCTTGGTGATGTACAGGCGATCGACGCAACCGGTGTTGATCGCGTCCAGGCCGGCCAGCACTACGCAAGACGGACGGACTACACGTTCGAGGCGGTGAAGACGACGCTGCTCGTCGATTGTGAAACCAATGTGGTTCTCGATATATACTGTTCGGTGAAACAACCTCACGATACGCAAGTTGGCTGGCAGGTGTTGGTGCGGAATCTCGACGATTTCGCGACTGTCGCTGCCGATAAGGGCGACGACTGGGAGGAACTTCGCACGAGGTTGCATGCGGAAAGTATCACGCCGCTGATTCCGCAGCGAGATCCTGGGATGCGGGGGTGGGCGAGAAATTTGCTCATCAAGGATCGGGCGTACCACCAGCGCTCGAACGCTGACTCAGTGTTTTTGGTCTCCGACGCAGATACGGCGATACGCTCTGGTCGAGAACCTGGTTCGGCCAATTCCGTGGACTTGTAATGAAATCGGCAGTCCGCAACATCGAACGTGCCATCCAGGACTCATACCCGTGAAATCATGAGTTCAAACAGGGCCCTTAAACAGTATTCAAAAGAGAAAGGCTAGGCAAATACAACTGGGCATCGATCTCTATCAGAATAGGAGCCGACCGATATTAGGATTGTAGCGTGAGTTTCGGGAAATAACACCTTGAAACACCACGTTCCATTTTCTTAGCCTCATCTAGACACGTCGCACCTCTATCCGAATCAGTCTTATCATAAGATAAATATCGAAAGATTAATAATTAAAATGAGTAATAGTACTACCTATGTCTGAATATCTTACCCGGCGGCGTTTTCTTGCGGGAAGCGCCACTGCGGGTGCCACAATCGGACTGGGTGTGGCTCCGGATCAGACACAAGCGACGAACACCGGATCAACCGCAGAAGGCCGCGACTCCCTCGAAGCCTTTGTCGATGAGACCGTTGAAGCTGAACTCGCAAAACACGATGCGACCGGTGCAGTTGTTTCGATAGTCCGCGACGGATCGGTCGTTCTTTCACGCGGGTATGGAGAGACACCGTTCGACGAGACCGCAGTGAAAGCCGAGAAAACGCCGATTCAAGCTGGTTCGATCTCGAAACTGATCACATTCACCGCAGCGATGCAACTGGTCGATCGGGGCGTTATCGATCCAGATGATGATGTGAACCCCTACCTCGAATCGGTGTCGGTTCAGGAGACGTACGACAAGCCGATTACGTTGTCACATCTCGCAACACACACTGCTGGATACGAGAATCGAATTCGGAACGAGATGGTTGGCGACCTTGATCATCGACAATCACTCGAGGACGCTATCGACTCCTATCAACCGGAACGGATCCATCAACCGGGCGAGCTGATGGGGTATACAAACTACGTGGCCACGTTAACCGGACAGCTAGTTGCCGACGTAACCGGATCGCCGTTCCATGAATACGCCGCGACCGATGTATTCGACCCACTCAGAATGGAGCGGTCCACGTTTGAGGCGATTCCTAACCACCTTGATTCGAACACCCGCGATCACCTCCTCGATTACCTACTGTGGCACTCAAATGGCCCACCGTCGTCCGGGCTGTGGACGACGGGGACCGACATGGCGCAGTTCATGCTGGCCCACCTGAACGGCGGTGCAACCGACGCTGGGCGCATTCTCTCGGAAGAAGCAACCAGTGATATGCACCGACGGTGGTTCACCCCCCACGAAAAATTCGACGGAATGACGTTCGGATTTTTTGAACGCCATCGAGACGGCGTTCGCTTTCTCACTCATGACGGAGACGGGCCCGGTTACCGAAGTTCACTCATCCTAATTCCGGAACTTGATCTTGGACTGTTCGTCTCGTTTTTGGGTCACGAACCCGGTACCAGCGTCTGGTCGGTTCAGGACGCGTTTCTTGACCATTACGTGCCAGCGACCAATACGGAACTGACGCCCAGTGGCCGTCCAGAACGAGCTGACGACCTCGAGGGAACGTATCGAGATCTCCACGCAGCCAAGAACGCAACCTATGAGAAAGCACTGCTTGCGTCGTTCTACGCTCCCGACACCGAGGTCTGGATTGAGGAGGACGGAACGCTAGTCACGGACGGATCCACTACTAAGCGCTGGGTCGAAATCGAACCGCTCGTCTTCCGTCGAGCGGACGGGAAGCAAACACTCGTGTTTCACGAGAATAACGGCACGGTCGCGGGATTTTCGATCAGCACAGTACCATACGGAGAATATTCGGCCCGCGCGGTCGGCTCAGTTCCACGCACACTCGTTCCGGTTTCTTTGTACGACAATATGGCCATGCAAACGAATCTAGCACTCGCCTCATCGCTCGTAGTTCTATCTGGTGTCCTCGGATGGCCCCTTGCTGTGATCGTTCGTCGATACCGAGATTCTTCGTCGCTCGAAGCCAAGCAGGCACGGCGAGCGCGATGGTCGGCGGGTGGTGCCGGTGCGCTCTTGTTCGGATTCGTCGCGGCGGTTCTCGTTGTTTCTGTAATCACATCGATTCTAGGTGGTCCTGAATTGTTCAACCGACCGCCGAGAGGCTTCAGGGCCTTGTTTGCTATGCCGCTCGCTGCTACCGTCGCAACCCTTGCTGCCGCTGGTTACATCGTCCCAGTTTGGCGTGAGAGGCTCTGGTCGTTTCTGGCTCGAGTGCACTACACCGTAGTCGTCGGTTCACTAGCAGTGCTACTGTGGCTGTTTCACTACTGGAACCTGCTTGGGGTTCCAACGACGTAACGGCCACATCCAAGATTACTTCAACGTTGATGGGACGAGTAATACTAAGAACAATGCTCCTGCGGAAGGGTCGTAACGCTGGCAAAATATCACAGTATCGATCGATAGTGCCGCCGTCTTTGGATGTCACGGTGTCTCTCTAGCGTTGAGTAGCCAATCGGTCCAAGCCCGTATCGAACCAAATCGGTCGTCAGTATATGTACCTAGCCGATGGGCGCCTATTCGAGACAACCAGCGTCATCAGGATTGAGGATAACCGTTGAACCTCCTCGTGTCATCGCACCCGCTCGTGAGCGGTGCATACAATCGCTATTATGGCGATTCTGTGGGATGCTGCAACATCGAGTTTTAAGCTGTCCTGCTCCAGTAGCGCTACGACCAAGATCAGTCGATCCAAGCACTTGGATGGTCGAACGCCTATAGAGAACGAACTGAAGAGGCAGGTCCTGCAGAATTTCCTATCACCATAGCAAAAACCATAAATCATTAATATCATTTCGACCGAACTGAGAGTGATGAGTACTGTCTCTCCGTTTTGGATTATTCTCCTCCTAGCTACCCCGTTGCTTTCACTAGCGTATATGATGACTATCTATGTCGTCGTACATCGGTGGCTACCTGTCAATTTTCACCTATACGCACACTGGTTTAACAGCGGGTTTGTGGTAGTCGTCGGTTCTGCTGTCGTATTCACCAGTCTGACCAAGATCCCGCTGACGGCCCAGTGGATATATCTCGCGACAATTCCGCTTGGGGTTGGATTATACGTGTTCGATTCGTACATTAAGGTTCACATAGCCGAAAAACCGCTCCGTAACGGAACAGAATCGGTAGTCACGATGCTCCCCGTATTGTTCGTACCGATTTTTGAGGAAATTATTTTCAGAGGGGGGTATGTCTTCCTCGAGCATTTCTTCGGGACAGGTGTCTTTGTCGTCGTGTCCGCTTTCTCGTTCGGTATACACCACATCGGATACGGGAAGATAGAAGTGCTGTTCAAGTTCGAAAACGGACTGGTCTACGGATCACTTTTCGTTGTGACCGGATCACTTCTACCGCCACTGTTGGCACACTGCGGCTACAATCTCGCAGCAGTTCTTGTTCACGCGGACACTTCCTGGCTGACTCGAGTTTCTCTTCAGGTTCGATCCTGAGTTATTGCGGCTTGTTGAACTTACATCCACGTTGCGTGGCGGAGACCCTTGCCTAAGGCGTCGTTCAGAAGAGCGAAACTCTCTTGTGATGTCGAAGATTAGCCATTAGGCGAATGACCTTTTACAATATTTCATATGCTCGTTAATCGCTATATCTGATATACGGAAACTCTATGGCCAGAACAACTCCCAATTGTTCTTAAATGGCCTTGTTCATAAGAATAGACCGGTGGTTTAATTAGGAAGAAGGCGAATATATGGGATATGAATTATAGTTTTAAAGAAACCACCTGGGAAAACGTAGATGACAGCCACGATCCAGAACGATACATCGAATTTCTAGAAGATGTTTCCGATACCGAGTGGGCGCAGCAAGCCAAAGAAGCCAGTTATCGGGCGATTCGTCCCCGCGAGGGAGACAAAATTCTCGATTTGGGATGTGGAATCGGAATAGACGTAGACGGAATTGCTGAATACGTCGGTGAGGACGGGACAGTCGTCGGAGCTGATAACAGCGAATCAATGATTGAAACGGCAAGGGCGAGATACGGCGAGCAGGAGAACGTGAGATTTGTTGTTGACGACGCGACTGATCTATCATTTTCGAATGATGTGTTTGATCGATCTAGAACAGAACGCGTATTACAGCACGTCCCAGCGCCTGTAGATGCGATCCAGGAAATGAAACGGGTGACTCAGTCCGGCGGCTTCGTTATGGCTACAGAACCCGACTGGATGACATACGCTCTCGACATGCCGGATTCCGAGATAGCGTCCGATGTCATAGATTCGGAGTTTGCACCCGTCCAGAACCCCTCGATAGGGCGGAAGCTATACCGGCTATTCAGGGAAGCAGAATTCGAAGATGTCCATGTCAATTCCTATTCGCTAACACTTAATGATGCCGAGACAGCGGTCCTCACATTCCGTTTGAAGCAGAGACTGAAGTCGATGATAAATGCTGGTTTGATCAGTCAGATTGAGGCCGATCAATGGCTTAAGAGCTTAGAGCAGGCCTCCGAAAGAGATCAGTTTTTAGCAGCGGGATCTGCCTTTTCTGTTGTAGCGCGAGTTCCATAGTTCGTCGTTTTAGGAGAGACGAAGCCGGCCGTCGAGAACGGTATCACTTGTTTTCCGGTACTCTGTCGGCGATTGCCTATAGCTTCCGCTATAATAGTTCCCAAAGATCATCACAGTCCACGTCTAAGCTCTCTCTGAGCAGGTTGGCGAGTTGCATAGGCACTTCTCGCCACCACCTGCTCTTTCCTCAAACTCTCATCTAGACAGTGCCGCATCAGCGATATACCAAGACGGAAACCGACTGGACTGGCAACCGGTAAGAGAACAAATTGTAGTACCGTGTTGACTCGATGGAAACGCTGCTACTCCATGAGAGTGTGAACCAAGCATGGGGCGCAAGAGACCGACCGGTATTCCGTGCCATCAAGCACATTGTGTTGACTGGTCCGTGTGCGAAAGAAGCCGAGTCATGGGCGTGACAGCCCGGGTGCCGCGCGACGCGGCACCCCGGGAAAGCCCGAATAGGTGAATCTCTGCTTCACGCACTGGCGTCCCGGGTGAACAGACCATGTACCTCGGAATCGACGTCCACAAACGGTACGCACACGTGGCAGTAATGGATGATGCTGGAGAGATCGTCGAAGAGGTTCGCATCGAAAACGCGAACCTCGACGACCTCGCCCAGCGGTACGCTGGTTCGCAAGCAGCTATCGAAGCGACCAGCAATTACTACCACATCCACGATACGCTTGCACAACATTTGGACATGACTGTTGCCCATCCGAAAGAACTGAACCAGATCGCTGACACTGACAAGAAGACTGATCGTGTTGACGCTAAAGAGTTAGCACGGATGGTTCGGTTGAACTCTGTGCCGGAGAGTTAAGTTCCAACCGATTAAACAAGCCCGCGCACAAGTGCGCGGGCGACAGTCGCTTGTCGAGAACCGGACAGAGTATGCCAACAAAATCCACGGACTGCTCTCCGATCACGGGATCACTGAGGATGTGAAGCCGCTGAGTGTCGAGGGGCGAGAGTTCCTGCAGGAACTCTCGCTCCCGACACCGTGGGATACGTTGTTGGAGTTCTATCTTGAAGTGATCGAGACACTCACCGACGAGATCCAGGAACTCGAAAAAGCGATCGAAGAGCGCGCTGGGTCTCTGAAGGAGACCCAGCTGCTCATGACGATTCCTGGCGTGAGTTACTATACGGCACTGACGATCTATGCCGAGTTGGGTGAGATTGATCGGTTCGATGGGGACAAAGAAGTTGTCAGCTACGTCGGATTGAACCCGGTGATCCGCGAGTCAGATGACTCGCGGATCGAGGGAGGGATCTCGAAGTGTGGATCACGACGTGTTCGGTGGTTGTTGGTCCAGGCTGCGCATACTGCAGTCCATACCAGCCACGACGAGTATCTCAGCCGGTTCTACGAGCGGTTAGCGCGACGGAAGAACTCACAGAAAGCAATCGTCGCAACCGCTCGGAAGATGCTGGTTTCGATCTATCACATGCTTGACCGAGGTGAAGTGTACGATCCACTTGGTGTGAGTGCGTAGACGACGGATCTGAGGCCCTCCATGAGCGACTGCTGTCTTCAACAGCAAACCGCACCGCACCAACCGCACAGCCCAAGATACCGACCACCTGCCGGCTGTGCGGGGCGGCAGACATCAGTACGCCCCAATCATTTTATCGTCAGCGGTGGTTTGGTCGGTTAGCAGCGTTTCCATAGGCGAATAGCGATCTAATCGACTGATTTCACGGATTAGAAAGGCGAAGCCGAGGAAATCGATTCTGATCTATGGACGTCGATCTCCTCGACTTCGTTGAGCAGTGTCGGCACCTAGTCAAACAAGCGTTGGGGGAAGCACGCGGGCGAGCCCGCCAGCGGCGGGTTCGCCCGCTGGAAGCACGTCGTTCTGCACTGTGTTCGGCTCGAAGACGGCCACAGCTACCGAGAAACACCAAATCGGCTGAAGTATATGGCCGAGGTTCGTGACGTACTCGACTTCGATCGAGACGATCTCCTGGACTACAGCACGATCTACAAATCGTTCGATCGGCTGAAATGTGGGTGTGGCGGACGTTGCTGCGCGTTTCAGCGCAGTAACACCTGCAGTTTGGCCACGCAGCACTCGACAACACGTTCTTCGACCGCCGCTCGGCCTCATCGTACTACCGCCAGCGGTCGGGAAGTACCGTCCAGACGCTAAAAATGACGACGCTAACCGATAGAGAGTCTCTTGCCGTCCTTGACGTACATATCTCGGCCCGGTGGAAACACGATACGAAGACCGGGCCGCAGATCGTCCGCCGGAACGCGGACGACCTGCTGTCCGTCGCCGCCGACAAAGCTTTTCACAACTGGCTCACGAAATACGAGTTCTACGCGCTCGGTGTCGAGCCACTTATCTTACAGCGTGGATCGAGGCCGTTGACGCGAGGACACAACGCGCTTATCTGGACAAAAGGCTACTCTCAGCGCTGGATGGTCGAGACTTCGTATTCGACAACGAAGCGCTCGCTCGGCGATGCCGTGCGAGCGCTGGGCTGGTATCGACAGTTCCGTGAAATCGTCCTCATGTTCGCCATCTCGAACATAGAACCGCTCTGTGAACCACTCTAACCGTGACTCAGCATCTATTCAACACAGCAAATTGTAGCGGCTTCAGGCCGATCTGCTTCGCCAATTAGCACGTGCACGCCCCTCACTGCGATCAACATCGGGTGTCTGTATATTATTCAACTCTATATGGAGTTCATTCTTAAATAAGGAAATAGAATAGGGAAAAATTTATATTTGATTACATCGTTTATCTAACTGCATCATGGAATTTGATGTTACCGATGAAAACGAGGACAGTGACGCAACCGAAGCAGTCGCACCGGGAACCTGTTCCTGCTGTGGAGGAGTCATTCCCCCGTGCTGCTGCGGAACGTAATTAAAATAATCACCTAAAAACTAGACTTGTGGCTCCCGCTTCAATAACTGGAGCGGGGAGCTTCAGAGGTACTTCTCGAACTCTGCCGATTTAACTAGCTGGCCAGTTATTATGCAGTTCAAGGATGGTTCTGAGTAGCTAATCTTAGCGACGTTACCGACCTATGGCTATAGTAGGAGTTAGAAATAGCCACTCATTTTGGGAATAGAGAGTTGATCAAGAGCGGTATCGATCGCTGTTGTTAGCTTAGAGAGTGAGTCGAAGAATCGGTTGCTAAGAGCTGATTGCAACTGTTTCCAGCACTCTTTGACTGGATTAAGTTCCGGTGAATACGCTGGTAACGTGACGAAGGCGAGGTCGTCACAGGCCGCCAGGTCCGTGACGGCCGACGCCTGGCAATACGGCGCTCCATCCAACACGACGATCAAATTATCTTCGAACTCGTTGCATAACGCGAGAATGAAATGTTTCGCATGTTCGGCGGTCACGTACTCTTCGAACCGAGAGAAAAAGTGATCACCGTCCTCGGTGATCGCGCCCAAGAGACACGTCCAGTCGCGTTGCCCGGACAATTCGACGATCGGCCGCGTACCGCGCGGAAACCACTCGGAACGCGGCTCAACTTGCACGGATTTCTTGGTTTGATCGATACAGACTACTGTGGCGTCCATCTCCCGCCGCTTTTTTTGAGTTCTTCGTGGAACGTCTCTTGTTCGTCAGCCTCAGCTTCAGCGGCTGTACGGCGTGGTTTTTGATACCTCAGTCCCGCTTCTTTGAGCAACCGCCGGCAACTCGGGATTGAGTAATCAACATCGTAGGTCTCGTCGAGATACTGCTGAACGAGCGCCGGCGCGTCAACCCCAACTTCTTCGGGTGAGTCGTGGATAGCTTCTTCGAATTCGTGTTGCTCTTTTTCTTCGAGCTTTCGCTTTCTCCCAGTACGGTGATCGTCAGTTACAGCCTGCTCAAGCGACTCGTCAATGTCGAGTCGCTTGAGCCAGCTATAGATTGTGCGTCGCTGAACGTCGTACCATTCGGCTAGTTCAGTCTGTGCAACGCCGTTTTTGTACGCTATTGTCGCTAAGAGCCGTTTTGTCGGCTTCTTTCCCTCCACGTTGCCGAGAGCATCTTGCAATTCCTTGATAGAGATTTCGTCGAGATGATCCACTACCTTCAGAACGAATTTCTGAGTGAAAAGTTTTAACGGTTACTATAGCTGGCGTCTGTTTGACACCTCATAGTTGAAGATACAATACGAGCGGGGCCGTCGCAGCGCACTCCCTTATGGGAAGGGATGGGGCACCTCGTAAAGTTCGCGGTCTGTTAACCGCGGGTGGCCATCGGGAATAGCTGAGGGGACTTGTAGGGGGATCAGTTCAGGCACGATGGTCTGAACAACGGGAATGCCGATGTGTGCAGTTTCAGGAGTCGTTATTTCGACACATATAGGTGTACATCCTGCAGTCTCGAGGCGGCGAAGCAACTCGTTATAAGTATCCCCACTAATCGGTTCGTGGCGGGGCTTTCCGGGCATACCATCCGTAAGGAATTCAGTCTTGTCGAAATGTTCTGGCTCCCCGTACAACAAGACGTTATCCTCGAAATTCCATATCTCGTCATCCAACTGGATCGAATCGGTTTCCCGCTCTGTTTTGAGCTTGTTGATGAGTATCCACCCCTGTGCTGCTTCGATGACAGCATCCTCGATTGTCTCGTACCGGTTTGAGCCAGCAGCACCACCGATCATGAATTTCGGATACTCGTCACGCTTGTTGACGAGAGCGGCCCCGTATGTTGGGATATCTACCAGCGTATCGTACTCGAAGATGTGACATTCGAAGTGCTTGCTGGGTAGAAACTCCTTTAATTGATCTTCTAAGCCATCCACCTGTTCTGGAAAAATTTTTTGCGGGGACGAGTGAGTGAGCCAGGTATACATAAATCCGTCGCGCTCAATTAGCTCGTAGAGACCGCTCAGGATCGCGTCACGGGCATCTCGACCAGCAGCTGCCCCGTTCGATGTTCCAATAAAATGTCTCTTATTCTTCTTGAGCGGCCCTTTGAAGCTCCAGACGAGTTCCGCTGGGACATATGTCGTCTCGCCTGTGAGGAGATTTACGCCCTTCGTCCAAGGTATCGGAGTATCCTTATCAATTGGGTGGATATACGGGGTAGAGTCGAGATCCGAGTAGATGTCTAAATACTCGAAAGCAATAACCTCATGCTCGCGTTCCATTTTGTTGTAGGATCCATGACAAATCCGGGCTTCGTCGGGCATGTCCATGCAGTATCGCTCGACAGTCTCACCAAACACAGTCTGCAACGTCTCACCGATAGTTTTTCCTTTTCCTCCCGCCTCAATACTGGACCCGTCGCTGTCTTGGAACGTACTCGTGTCGGTTTCGATAATTCCACTCGAAAGCAACTGCGGGCCGGCCCGTTCAGGATACCAGACGTTCAAGCGCTTGATGATGCCGGTTTTCCGACCGAGTAGCCATTCGTATTCAGCTGGGAGTGGCCGGTCGTGCTCAATAACGCGCATGTTTATTCCTCCTTGCTTATCTGCCCTAGTTCACCGGCTTTGACTCTGTCTCGGATATTGATGAACCGTGGCATATCATCACCGGGATCCTTCCCGCAAATATCGCACCGCGGCAACCGAAGGACGTCGTTCACTTCAACAGAAAGATCCAAGAAGTTGATTACGAGAGATCGTCCTATCGTGAACGATTGACCGTACGCGAGGAGATGAAGAAAGTCGATAGTCGAGTAACCGGCGACCATCCGACTGTATGACGGAAGACCTTCAGTCGAGAGACCCGGCTGGTCCGAGAGTGTATCTCGGTACATGTCGTAAGTCACATCGTTGATGTTCGCTGCTGTCCGACGTTGCAGGCAATTGTAACACCCAGTCTCACCGGGGAACACCGTTGGTCCGACCAGTCCGTCGAACCCACTCACCTGAGCGAGCATCCAAGGCGTTCCGGTTTCATCTGCGGTCTTGCTGATCTCTTCACCAAGTGCCGGGTAGGCTCGGTCGGCAGCGTAGATGGCTGCAGTGGTGTCCGCGATGGCGTCGGTAAAGTCACCTTCCGCCACCAGTTCGAATCGACCGTCAGAACGAAAGTCCGATACGTCGGCCTTGGCCTCCGGAATCGGTTGCGCAAAGCGCACCGTACCAACGCCGCTTTCTAACAAGTCCTGAGCGATCTGGACCGCGATCGAACCCGCGTTGATCACGAGTGCGTCGGTTTCACCCAGCGGCGTACGGCTTTCGTGCTGGAACCGCGACGAGTGCATCAACTGGGGCCCACCGAGGTTGGTACTGATTTCGGCCCCATCGTAGATGATGTTCCGATCCGCTAGCTGCTCAAGCAACGAACCAATCGCCGCGTGATCCTCTTCATCGAATGCCGCAAAAATCTCTTCGAGAGTGTGTTCACCGTCCAATAGCTCGAAGAGATCCTCGATCGCATCTTCCTCGTCCGTTTCCTTGATGGTAAGTACTGGCCCGGTCCACGGACCCGCCCGAATGTGGTACGTGTCCTGATCTGCCTGGATTGCAATGAACGACGGATTCAGCTTTGGTTTCTCGAGTCGCCCGATGGGTGAAATGATGTTGTCACTCATCATCTTCCACCTCCGCTGAAACACCAACGAGACCCGTATAAACGATACTTTCCTCAACGCCGTTGACGTCGAGAAGATCTTCCATCGCTTGTTCGTCTACTGATGATACGGGAACGGAATGGAGTCCTAAACTCGTTGCTGCGATCTGGACGTTTTGCATGATATGTCCGGATTCTTGAAGTGTGAACCGGTATCCGCGATTGCCGTACTTCGCTTTCGAACGCCAAAATGCGGCCGTGAACATAAGGCAGGCTGCTGCTTTATCTACCGTAATTCCACTACCCTCTCCGAAGACAGCTAGGACACGGGAGCAAACATTTTCTCCCCCCAACTTCCGGAGTTTATGATCTTTCGGGACGTAGTAGTAGAGTCCTCGGTCGAGTGACCCGCTGGAGTTTAGCACTGCGATATAGGGTTCGACCGGGTAAAGGCCACCTGCGGAGGGATACGCACGAAACTCCGGTGTCATTTCGGAACTCTCCGATCCCATATCCGCAGATTGCGTATGTGTAATACCACAACTATAGTACAGTAAATTAGAGAGCTTCTGTCTCGAGATTCCGTCACCGGAGTACGACCGTTTCGATCGTCGCTGCCTGATCGCGTCTGCTACGTCTGTTTCGAGAGACTTGTTAGGTTCGTGTAACTCTACGACCTCTCTTCCCTTGTAATCCGGATTGATACGATGAGTGGCGTACTTCATCGTCTCGTCCGTCAAAAACATCGATGTCGTCCGGTCGTCGATGCGATTCGTGTTTTTGGTGAGTTTGGTATTTTCGTGGAAGATTTCGGCGAGACCGGCTTCAAGAAACTCTTTGTGGGTGTATCGATAGAGGTGTTCGCGATCCGGCTTCGGACGTGTCGCCCTCCCACTGTATTCGGCTGTCATTAACTGATTTAATATGATTTCATCCATTTTGGGGAAATTTGAATAGAAGAGTAATATATTTATCGGTATATGTCGTATACTAATATTATTATATAGGCTGCTAACATACCGTCTATCTTCTGTCCGTGACTATCGAGCGTTTTGGCGTCAACTGACGCGCCACCGACAACATATACGAACTCAGGTGCCAAACGATGTCTCGATCAAACTCGTCCTCAAGGAGTAGAATCAATGCAGTGACACCCCAGACCACCGGAAACTGTGTACGATTGCATAATCCCCGACCCACACTTATTTTTCGTTTTGTAATTTAATTAATACAATATCGTATCGGTACAGTTCCGACGACGGACCGCGTCAGTGATGACATACTGTATTCACGTTCCGCAGATCGGCCGGCGTCACGACACACAGTAGCGTCCGGTGTGAACATTTTTGTAGTTCGTCACATCATTTAGATGCATTCCATGTCGAACCGCTCTCTTAGCCTAATTCTCGAGTTGCTTACCGTCTTTGTCGTCGTTTTCGTCGCCCAGTGACTTACCGATCTTGTTGGATTGGTGCCGATATTGTTCGTTCTGACACCGCCACTCGCGGACAATCCTTGGACGGTCATTACAAACGTCTATGCGCATGGCGGCATCGGCCATCTCCTCTCGAACAGCCTCGCACTCGTTATCTTTGGCTGACCGATCGCTCGAGCGACAACCCGACTCCGGTTTCATGGATTGACCCCTCGAGCGGCGAGGTCGCCGAGGAAGACCCCGACTTCATCCAGTCGGGTGACGCTGCTGTGGTCACCATCCGACCGCAGAAGCCCCTCAGCATCGAACCGTCCAGCGAAATCCCTGAACTCGGGAGCCTCGCCATCCGCGACATGGGCCAGACCATCGCGGCCGGCAAGGTCCTCGACGTCAACGAGAAATAAATGCAGCAGGCACGCGTTCGACTCGCGGGCACGAGTCCAGACGACTTAGACGACATCTGCGACGACGTCCGCGAGATTGCGAACAACACCGGCGTCAACCTGAGCGGTCCGATTCCGCTGCCGACCAAGACCCTCGAGGTGCCGACCCGGAAGTCGCCTGACGGCGAGGGTACCGCCACGTGGGAGCACTGGGAGATGCGCGTCCACAAGCGCCTGATCGATCTGGACGCCGACGAACGCGCACTCCGACAGCTCATGCGCATTCAGGTGCCAAACGACGTCTCGATCGAGATCGTCCTCGAAGACTGAACTCGGTCGACTTACAACGACAGCGCCGCGCTGCGTTTTCACCATCTTACTGTCCTCTCATCCGATAGCTGCTGAACTCATCTCGAGGCAGGTCGTAGACACGTCGCCGCCTCCTCTCGTAGCCACTGACCGTCAGTACACACCCGGTCGCACGACGGCGATACGATCGTGTGTAGACAGTTTCAGTTGGTACTATAGTCCCACACGGCACCCATCGGTTCGTACAGACGGTCGCGTTCACTCAGCGTGCAGACTTTTATCGCTCTCCGTCCTTAGAATCAGTATGGCGAACCGATCGCGGTCGCGACCCGGATCACGGTCCAGCGCACGGTCGAGTTCACAATCCGAGGGTATCGACACTGGTTCTAGCCCGCCGTCGGATTCGACTGCCGGCTCGAGCAGTCCGATCTTCGAAGTGCTCGTTATCTTCGGGCTTGTCTTTATCATTCAGGGACTCACAGCTGTCGTCGGAGCGATGGCCGGGCTGTTTATCCTCGCACCGCCGCTTGCGGAGAATCCATGGACGATCGTGACGAGCGTTTACGCGCACGATGGCATCTGGCATCTCCTCTCGAATAGCCTCGCACTGCTCGTCTTCGGCTGGCCCGTCGCTCGCGCAACGACACGCGGTCGGTTTCACGCATTCGTCCTCGTTACCGGCTCGATCGCCGGCATCTCACAGGTGCTGCTCACCGATTTCGCCGCGGCTGCTCCGTTTCTCGCTGGCACGCCGGTGGCCGTCCTCGGCGCGAGTGGAGCCGTCTTTGCGCTGTTAGGCTATCTGCTCACGTCAAACAGACTTTCGGCCGGCTTCGCCTCGATCATCGACGTACCACAGTGGGTGACGATACTCGTCTTCGTCGGCCTCGCACTCACCGTCACGCTCGTCACCGCCGCGCCGGGTGTCGCCCTGATCGCTCACTTCACCGGCTTCTTGCTCGGCCTGCTCGCCGGCCGCACCCGCATTCTGCACGTGAACTCTGAGTCGAGTGCCAGCCGATCGGTTGTCTGACCTCATTGTGTATCAGTGTCGTACCACAGTAGCGGGCAGCTCCTCTCGACAAAACACAAGCTACAAATACAAACCGGGGTTAGAAACGAGCGAGGGCTCGTAGATCAGTGGCAGATCGCTTCCTTCGCAAGGAAGAGGCCCCGGGTTCAAATCCCGGCGAGTCCACTCCGTTACTATTATTCGTCTAGTTGCGAACTCGCTACCCATCGCAACCGGTTCGGTTTGCTCGGCCCCGATGAGTTCACTCAGGGAGAGCAGACACGTCTCACCGAAACGCTATTATCGAGGACAGTGAGTTTTGAGGCCAAGACCGCGATCGCCGGTGAGATTGATCAGTAGTGATCCGTCATTCAGTTCCGCAGATCACCAGTAAAACGCGCGGTACGTACGAGTAGCGAGGTAGTCACGCCAATTGACGTACCCATAGACGTTTATGAATCAGTGATGTACGAATCCCGGATCGACGATGACAGACTACAACAGCGTCCCACACCGAGAGCTTGGCGTTGAATTCGGTGAGTTAGCCGGCCAGATTGAGGGGCATTCGTATCCGATTACGAACGAGGAACTCGTCGAGGAGTACGGTGAGCACGTCATCGAATTTCCGAACGGGACGGAATCGGTCCGCGAGATCCTCGGATCGTTCGCGAACGAGACGTACGAATCTCCGAGCGAGGCGCGGCAAGCGGTGTTCAACATGGTTGACAGCCGAGCTATCGGCCGGAAGTACTACTCCGATCGGACGCCACCTGCGATTGGGGAACGACGGGAAGATCAACAACTCTCCTTCTGATAGGCGTCGGCCTCTGTACTCGCAGTACGGTCTCCGACGGGAAAAGTAACGACGAAGACGAAAAGGCGTGAGTTCGCTATCTCGAACTCGTCGACCGCGCAAACGCGTTGGATTGTTCACTCCAGACGAGTTCAGCACGTGGTGCAACGGTTCGAGAGAGAGAGAGAGAGAGACCGAGGTTACTTGCCGCGGTATATCGCGTGGAAGATCCAGAGGAGGATGTATCCGGCCTCGGCTAATGCGATTCCAAACGTCGCATCGTCGATGTGCGTGAAAACGTACTTCGAACCGAGTGATAAAAACGCGGCCATACTGGAGGTACGCGTTCGGCGGCTAAAAAGTGTACTATAGAGAGGCTATTGTCGCAGCTGACCGGCGGCACGGTTCAGTCGGGCGCTGGCCGAGTTCAGCGTCGGTGGGTTCGGCACCGATGCTGAAAGCGCCGTCGACGGGCCGCGGATCGGCGAATCGAGTTCACTGCCGGCGGTCGAGAAATCGGCTGGGTGGACGTTGTACCGGTGCGGGAACACTGCAACTGTCGAGACGGATCACGAGCCCCCTGAAGCCGACGGTGACGCGGTCCGATACTCGATATCGGACGGGTGTCGGCTCACACGCCTTGTGTTCGACGACGAACTCGCTACCGACACGAACGGCTCACCGGCGATCGACGCGGAACTCGTCTTCGTAGCTGAACTCGGCTTGTGGACAGCCGAGCGAGCGGTGCTCGCAGAACCGGCAGTGCGAACCGGGGGTCGCGTTCTCGAACGTAGAGTCGTCCGCAGCCTGCAAATCGTCGAGTACGTCCGTCCACAACGGCTCCAACTCCGAAACCGCAAAGAGTTCCGTCGCCGGACCGGCCTCGCCGACGTACACGTAGCCGGCGTGGGTGATGGGGTCGTCGAAGCGGTTTTGACAGGCTCGGACGTAGAGTTGCAGTTGGTGACTTTCTTCGAGTTCGTTTCGCGTTCGGCTCGTCTTGTAGTCGAGGACGGCGAGGCCACCGTCCGGATGTCGGCGAACGGTGTCGACGTATCCGGTGACATCGCCGGCCACGTCTGGGATGTCTGTGACGGTGATGGGGACTTCGGAGCCGACGGCGGGCCAGCGGGAACCGTCGGTTTCGAAGTACCGATCGATACAGTCGAGTGTTGGCTCGAGCGCGGGCTGTAGATCACGGCTCTGGGCGAGGCGGGTACACGCCGTTCGCCAGTCGCCGCGGTCGTCGTAGTCGCGCCAGTAGGCGAGTTCGGCGACGGCGTGGAAGAGCGATCCGACATCGGCTGGGGAGTGGGTATGGGAGTGGGTGTGGGTGCTGGTGGATTCCGTTGCCGTGCCGGCGATCGGATCGGGAAACGCGTCGACCACGTGATCGAGGACGTGTTTTCGCTCGCAGTTTCGAACGGCTTCGAGTGCGGTGTGGCTGTGCTGGCGCGCCAGTTCGGCGTCGACGGTTCCGCCGAGTGGCGCGTCGGCGAAACGCGAGGTCGCGGCGTCCGTCTCGGGGTCGTCGTTCGCAAGCGTTCCGGCGACGACTTCGTCGGCGAACTCGAGGACGGTTTCGAGCGCCTGTTCGGTCGTAACTTCGGACTGGTAGTACGTGATCGTCCCAGGGTCCTCGTCCACGCCGCGGTTCACGGCGTCGGTGTAGTCCCGGACGGCCGCAGGGGTCTGATCCGCAAGGTCGTCGTAGCTGTCCATCAGTGCATCCCAGACGGGCAGTCGCGGCCCCTCAGCCGACCAGTGAACCGGGGTATCACTCGTCTCGTCGGGAAGGTGAGTATCCAACAGATCGGCGCCTGGACCGGCGTCTTCGACGTCGTTCCCGAACAGGAAGAGACGCTCTTTCGCTCGCGTGAGTGCGACGTGGAGGACGCGCCACTCCTCTGCGATCTGGTCGTCGCTGCAGTCGGCTCGAAGTGGATCGTCCACCTCGCCCTGGATGTCGTCGACGAGTACGTCGTAGCGGTAGAGGTCCCGCTGGTAGTTTTCGAGTGTGATGTGGCCGAACTCGGATTCGGTGAGGAAGGGCAGCAAGACGGTGTCGAAGTCGAGGCCCTTGGCCTGGTGGACGGTCATGATGTCGACGGCGTCATCGGACTGCGAGCCGGGGCTCGTCGCCGTCTCGTCGTCGGCCGAGAGCAGGTGTGCCTGGCGTTCCAGGTAGTCGACGAACGCCGGTGTGAGCCCGGATTGGACCGGACTGTCGTTGAACGCGCCGATCAGGCGCTCGACGTTCGAGAGGGCATCCCGGTCGCTCTTGCGGAGGAACCAGTCGATCCGCGTCTCGCGCTTGAAGTGACGGTAGAGTTCGGAGATGGAGTGTGTCGTCGAAACCGACCGCAGTCGCTCGTAGTCCGCGAGCGCTTCGTGAACGCGGTCGGGGCGAGCGAGCGCGGTGTCCGCAGCCGTAAGGGCTTCGTATCCCTCCGGAACCGTTTCGCCCGCGGTCAACAGCGTATCGATGTCTGCCTCCGGAATCCGATAGAGATGCAGGAGGATGCGCTGCCAACTCACGTCGTCGTCCGGCGAGACGAGAATCCGGAAGTACGAGAGGACGGTCCGAACGCCGTGCCCGAGATCACCGGCGGCGTCGCTCGAGAGCGTGTAGGGGATGCTGTCCCGGTCGAGTTGCGCGGCGACGTCTCGGGCGTTCTGGTTGCGTCGGACGAGGACGGCGATATCCGAGAGGTCGCGGTCGGGAACGTCCTCGAACCGCCCCGTAAGGAGGTGGGAAATCGTCGTGCTCACCTGGGCGGGCGTGCGCTCTCCCTCGCTGTCGACTTTGAAAACGTTCGGCGGATTCGGCTCCTTGTACGCCTCGATAGCGTCCTTTTCGGGATCGAGATTCGTCGCCAGGTCGAGGATCGGCTGCCGTGATCGGAAGTTGAGTTCGAGTCCGATCTCCTCGAAGCTCGCCGGAAGGTTCGACATGTTCTCGGGGTCCTGGCCGCGCCACTCGTGGATGGCCTGATCGCTGTCGCCGACGACCATGATGTCGAGGCCGTCGCGCAACTCCTCGACCAGTTCGAGCTGTGACTCGTCCGTATCCTGGAACTCGTCGCAGTAGACGGCGTCCCATTCCGCGAGAATGTCCTCGCGAACGGTCTCGTCCTGCAACAGCGAAACGGTCCGGTGGATCAGTTCGTCGTAGTCGAACGCGTTGCGCTCCTCGAGCGCGTCGAGGTACGCCTCGTAGGCACCGACGAACGCCCGCACCCGCCGCAGCATGTGGACGAAGTGGTCGAGCCGTCCCATCGGCGTCTGCGCGATCGACGTGAGCGGGCCGGTCTCCCCCTCGAACATCGCCTCGGGAAGCCGGTAGTCCTGCCACTCGAGTTCAGTCGCCGTCCGGAGGTGGTCGGCGACGCGGGTTGCCGTCTCGGCCATCGCCTCGAGATGGGTTCCGACGGCGGTCTGCACGGGACCGTCGCCGTTGAACTCGCGAGCTTTGGCACGGTAGACGACCGACAGCCGGTCACACCGCTCGGCGAGCTCGTCGTCGTCCCACATGATATCGTTCGCGTCGACGTTGATGACATCGTGTGCCATTTGCTTGAGGTCGCCGACGAGGCCGAGCAGGGCTCGTAGCGCCTCGTCGTCGGGGAGGTACGAGCGGATGGCTGCCGGTCGTATCGCCTCGCGGCGCATCGACTCGATGAACGACGTGAGTTCGGAGAGCGTCCCCTCGTTCGTGCCGCCCGCCGAGGGCGTGCCCGGTGCGACGAACGAAAAGTCGATCTCGTCGTACACGGATTCGATCAGTTGCGGGCGATCTGCCTCGGTGACGAGTTCGAACTCGGGCGAGACGCCGACGTGGTAGGCGTACTCTGTCAGGAGCTGTGAGCTAAACGAGTGGTAGGTGTAGACGTCGATGTCGAAGGCGTCCTGTGGTCCGAGTTCGTCGCGGAGCTTCGCTTGAATCGTGTGTGCGGCCTCGTTCGCGAAGGTGAGTACCAGCAAGCGGTTGGGTGCGACATCGCGGTCTTCGATTTCGGCTCGGAGTCGCTTGACCATCGTCGTCGTCTTGCCGGAGCCAGCGACGGCTTCGACCGTGTGCGCGCCGCCGGTTGCGGCGATGACGGCCGATTGGTTGCCCTTGGGTTCGACGGTGTTCGGCTCCGCGGATCGTGATCGGGATCCGAACTCGGGTTCGGCGGTAGCGTCACCGTCGGTCGCGTTGTCGTCCGACATTAGTCGTCACCCGTCGGTGCGTCCGCGGTATCCTGTTTCCGTCCGTGTTCCGTCGTGTCGTCGTCCCCCGAAACCCGCGACTGGGAGCGCGAACGCGGCCGGTCGCCGAACGAAACCTCGGCTGCCAGGTGGTCGGGACAGGCGTCGCGATAGGCGCAGTACTCGCAGGCGGTGGCCGTTATCTCGTCGAAGCGCCGCTCCCGGGGATCGGTCTCACCGGCGCGGATCGCCGCGGCTCGGTCTCCGATCAGTTCGACGAGGTCCAACCGCTCTTCCTCGTATGCGTCCTCGAAGTGACGGTGTGCGATATCGACGTGGACGCCCGGTTCGGACGCTGATTCGGATCCGGATTCGGATGCGAACTCGTAGGCCGGTCGACTCTCCGCAAGCGGTGCGACGTAAGCGAAGTCACAGGGAAGATCGATTCCGAACTCGGCTTTGAGCCCGCGAATCGCGACGCCCGCCCTGACGAAGCTGCCGATCTGGCGCGGGTAGTACTTCCGGCCGTCGAGAAAGTCCCGGACGTGGCTGTCGGACCAACTCACGTGTAAGATACCGGTTAGATCCGGCACGTACCTGATCGCGAGATACCCCTGGTCACGCTCGACGACGGCGTCGACGGCAGCCTCGTATCGAATCCCGTCGCGTTCGTAGCCGAGCGTGGTATCCGCGTCGACCAGTCGCTCGGCGTGGTCGTGGCCACCGTTCGAAAAATAGGCCTCGATCGCAGCCGCGACCGCCTCTTCGTCGTACTGTTCTTGTTCGTCAGCCAGGTACGACTCCCGCGAGGAGTGCCAGTGGCGGTCGAACCGCTCGAGTGCGGCATCGACGCGGTCGGCCGCTGCGTCACCATCCGCGCGCAATCCGGCGATGATCGGCCGCCGGAGGAGTTCCCGACGACGCGCTCTCACCCGATCGTGACTCCCCTCGCGCGCCGACAGCGGGCGCTCGAACCTGAACTCGTACCGGCGCGGACAGACGAGGTGTGTCGCGAGTTCAGTTGCGGTGATAGTGGTCGTCTCGGTGGCGGGTTCGGCGTTCGTCGGCGCGTCGGAGTGGGGGTCAGTCATCGTTCGTCACCGTCTCGGTCTCAGTTTCAGTCTCTGTCTCTGCGTGCGGCTCTCGTTGCCCCGCAGCCGGGCGAACCGCGCCGCGTGCGAGATCGAACTGCGTCTCGACGGCACGCTCGAACCGGGAGTCGACCGTCTCGCGCGTTTCGAGAACGCGCTGGATGGCAGCCAGCGTTTCTTCCGTCGACTCGAGTTCGACATCGCCGCCCGTACTGGCCTCGGCCTGGATGCGCTCGAGTTCGGTCCAGGGCTGGGCCAGGATTTCGGTCGACGCGCTGCCGAGGGTGTGGATGTTCCGATCGGTGCCGACGCCGGCGACTTCCTCGACGCGGAGGTGCGGGCAGTCCTCGATGGCGTGCAGGTACCGCGAGCGGTGTTGTAACCGGCCGATCGAGCCGTCCGTCTGGCGGTACGTACAAAAGTACAGTTGCTCCTCGGCGGCTCGTGCGCCGATGGCGAGCTGTCGGCGCGCGCGTTCGTCGTGGTAGCGTTCGAACGCGTTGCCGGTGATGTCGGCGGCCTCGACCGTCGCGTACGTCGTCGCCACGTCGGCCGCACTGGGGTTCGTGACCGCCGGATAACCGTCCATCTGTTTGATCCAGGCGGTCGGAAACAGCGGTGAGAGGGTTTCCTCACCCGGGTACTCGCCGTCGACGACGTTGAGCAGGAAGACGGCCGTTCGGCTGTCGTTCTTGAGCAGTCCCACATCGCCGACGGTGACGCCGCCCTCGGGCACGGAGACCGCGGCGGTGTGGGCGTAGGGCGCGTCGTAAGTGATCGCGCGCTCGAGCATCGTGACGAACTGGATCCAGTCGCCGGCGAGGATGTCCTGTCCGTCGACGAACTCGGCGATCGAGAGGAGCCTGGAGACGTTCCGGAACTGCTCTCTGGCGTCGATGGGCTCCGTATCCGCCGCGATACGTCGTTTGAGGTCGGTTGTGACGATCCAGCGTTTCAAGCTTTCGGCGATCGAGTTCCGGACGACACACCCCTGGATGAGATTCTCGTCGAGTTCAGGTACTCGTGCATCGAGCAGGTCGTAGGCCCGCTCGCTGTCGTCGATGTGGTACTGCGCGAGCGCGTGGAGTTCTCGAACGGCGAGGTCCTGTTCGAGGCCGTTGACGCCGGCCGAGGCGGTCGGAACGCCGGCGTGTTGGAGCACGCGCCGAACGCGGGGCATCGGATTGCCGACGTGGCGCAACAGGACGGCGAACTCGTCGTACTCCCAGCCGTGTTCCGCTCGCAAGAACTCGATTTCGTTGGCGACCGCCTCGACCTGCTGGTCGAGGGTTGGTTCGCTGATCAGGCGTGCGTACGCCTCGTTTTCGTTGGCTCCGGTCCCAGGGTCCGATTTCACAGTGTTCCCGTCACCGTCGCCGCCATCGGCCCCGTCACCGGCAACCGTGCCGTTCCGGTCGCCACCGCCGCCGGTTGCGAGAAACGATCCGAACGCCCGACCGGCCATCTCGGTCCGCGTCCCGGTCTCGGTCTCCGCCCCAGGAACCGACGGCGTCGTCTCCGCGTTCGACTCGTCGGTGTGGTCGACGACGGACAACGCGGGTGCGAGTTCGCGCACGGAACCCGATTCGGTCTTCGTGCGCTCGATACTCGCGTGCTCCTCGCCGACGCAGAGCAGGTCGACGTTACGCGTCAGCGTCGCCAGATACTCCCGATCGAGTTCACCGCACTCCTCGAACTCGACGGCGAGGACGACGTCGAACTCGCGTTCGATCTGCGCTCGAATCGCCGTGCGGTCGAGCGCGTCGATGGCCCGCTCGATCGTCTGGGCCTGTTCGAGTAGGTCACGCTCGGCGAGGCGCTCGTGGAACGCGTCGTTGACGGCGGCGAGTTCCCGGAGATATGCGTCGTACTGTTCCCGCTCGTCGTCCGTGCCAGCCAGAGGCGCTTCCGCGTCCGGAGTGACATCGAATCCTCCATTCCACGTTGCATCGAGCAATACCTGCCCCACGTCGCGGCCGAACGAATCGTGCTCGCTCGCCCGCTCGAAGTACGGCGACCAATCGAAGCCGTCGAGCACCCGCGCGAGGAACTCGATCCGCTCCTCGTAGCCGAGCCGCGTTATTTCCGGCTCGGCCTCCTCGAGTACCATCCCGGCGTGTCGCGGGAGCGACTTGACGTTCGGTCGCCCCTCGAGTTCGGCGGCGTCGCGAAGCGCCGCGGTGAACTCGTCGATGCCGGTCGGCAGGCGTTTGAGGACCAGGACGTTTCGCGGGTCGCCGTCCGCGGACTCGAGTGCGGTCGTGTAGATATCGGCGACGCGGGTCGCGAGCGAGCCGCTATCGAACGGAAGGACGTGGAGTGTGCCGTCGAGGGCAGGTTCGTGAGACATATCCGGACGAACGTACGTTCGTCCTGAATCTCGGCTGGCGAATACTTATCGATTCGGAAGACTATCGTGGGAAGCAGTCTGTTGCCGACCAGAGCGTCCGTGGCGAAGAACACTGTGACTGCTGTGACAGACTCCCTCTCGCTGGATCAGACACGAGACGCATCGCTAGCCAGTTCTGCTGCGGTGGGACGAACGGCTTCTGCTAGAAACTGAAACGGCGTGGTGGTCGGTGTGCTCGTTACAGCAGCAGCGACACGACTGCGAGGACGAGGAACGCGATCACGAGCCACTTCGCGATCGTCATCGTGAGCCCGGCGATACCGGTTGCGCCGAGCGCACCCGCGATGACTGCAATCACGAAAAACATGAGTGCAAGTTCTAGCATGGTCGAATAGATGACCGTTCAGTGAATATGAATTTGGCATGCATACGCCGACGTGTGGCCCGTCCAACCGATACCGCGTTCGTCGGTTCGCTCCGCAGTTCTGAGCGGTCTCCGTTGTGGATTCTCGCGCGCTGATCGATCAACGCAAGCGTTGGCACAGCAGCGCGATCACCCCGCAGCCTGAACTCGACTGGTGGTGAAACTGGAGCGCAGAAACGGCCACAGACAAAACCGGTTCGAGTTATTCGCCGAGGTGCGACCGATACCCTTTCGGCTCGAACCCGCGCCGACAGATGACGCGTTTCCGGCCGACCGTGATCGCGCTGATCTGGTTGTCGTCTTCCATACTGTCGATCACCGCTTCGAGCCGGTCCGCTGACCAGCCGGTTTCCTCGCGAACGGTCGATTCGTCGACCCGGCCACCGCGCTTGACCAGCAATCTGAGGACCTTGTCTTCGTCGGGGAGGTCGCGTTCGTCGACGCCGTACTCGATCTCCTCCGCATAACTCAGCGTCTCGTCCTCGCGTTCGTCTGTCGATGCGTCAGTTGTTCCCGTCGTGGACTCACTCGCCGAACGCTCGTCGTCCGAGTCCCCCTGCCAGAGCGACGAGAGGCGAGCCCAGAGTGTGCTGAATACCATTGTCGATCACCCTCACGGCAGTGTGTCGCGGAAATCCGTCAGTAACATACTCTTCTGTCCTATCGGTTATATATCTGTGCTCTGCCCGAGCAGGAGGAATGTGTGTCGTTCACTACTGGCGTGATCGGTTCCCTGCTACCGGATCGCTGTCGACCGGTGTTCACTTCGAGTTCCAGACAGGATAGCAGGCCGACTGTGATAGCCGGTCGAGAAGGCAGACCAACACTGGGCGAGTGGACGACCAACACCGTTCTCAGTCGTCTGCAGTCGCGACGCGGTCGTGATACGTCTCCGCGAGTTCGGTGAGCGTCTCGTGGTGGTTGGTCGAGTGGGGGGCGGTGAGCGGAGAGATGCTGATGCGGCCCTCGGCGACGGTGCGGCGGTCGGTTCCGTCGGGGTCGGGGATCGTGTCGGGGTCCATCGATTCCCAGACGCGGTCGTGGAGGGTGACGGACCCGTCGGTGGCTTCGGCGTCCATTTCGTAGCGTTTCGAGGGACGCGTGATTTCGATTGGTGCCGGCCGCTTCCCGGGGATAGGGACATTGACGTTGAGGTAGGCAGCGTGGTCGAAGACGCCGGCGTCGAGGGCGTACTCGGCGAGGTAGGTCGTGACGCGGCGCGCCTCGCGGAAGTCGTCGGTCGAGAGGTCGATCTCGCGGAGCGGCGTCTCGTCGACGGGGACGTACATCGACGTGGCGATCGCGGGAACGTCGAAGAAGGCGGCTTCGACGGCGGCGCTGATGGTGCCGGAGCGGCCGAGGACGTACTCGCCGAGGTTGGCCCCTCTGTTACAGCCCGCGACGACGAGATCCGGGTCGGGACCGAGTTCGGCGAGGCCGGCGACGACGCAGTCGGCGGGAGTTCCCTCGACGGCGTAGCCGAGTTCGTGGTCGACGAGGCCGATTTCGCCGCCGTGAGAGATCGACCGGCCACAGGCGCTCTGGTCGCTTGCGGGCGCGACGACGGTGACGTTCGCGTCGGCGTGCTCGACGAGGGCGTCGTGGATCGCACGGATGCCGACGCTGTCGATCCCGTCGTCGTTGGTGAGCAGGATCTCGAGGGTGTCGCTCATAGCGGTTTTGTCGGAGGCTGGAGCGAAAAGGACTCTGGTTTCGGTAGTTTGTCGGTCACCCGCAGCGTTACTAGCGCGACGTTAGCCGATCCGATCGACGACCGTCTCCTCGTCGACGACCAGATTGTACGCCTCCTCGTCGTCGTTCCAGAGCGCGAGAATCTGCTCGAACGAGCACACTTCTCCGTACTCGGCCTCGAGCAACGGCCGATTGAGCGAGGTTTCGGACGTGAGGACGGCGTAGTGGTCGATGGCCTCGCTGCCGTCGCTGATCTTGAACAGCGGGTTCGGTTTCTCGCCGTACTCGGACTCGGCGGCCCCGCTCAACGAGCGGCTCACCTTCGCCGCGACGAGGTCGATCCGGTTCGTAACGTGGCGTTCCATCTCGGCCATCTTCGCCCAGTCGTCCGTCTCGAGTTCGATATCGATGCGGCGCGTGCCGTCCAGGCGCAACAGCGAGTGCGAAAACTGCACGTCGACGTTGACGAACTCGCCGGGGGCGTGCTCGTCGTCCGCGGGCGTCGCCTCGTCCAGTCGGCGCTGGAACGCGGGCACGTCGAGGTCGGGGCGCACGTCGAACGACCAGCCCCGATCTGACGGGCGCTCGCCCGGCCAGAGGCGGACGGTCGGTCCGTAGACGGTGACGCGACCTCGATGACAGCGGTCGGCGGTCTCGCCGTCGCTGTCCGCCTCGTCGGCTGCCTCGCCGGCCGCATCGTCCCCGCCGGATTCGAGCGCGCTGAACTCGCTCGGCGCTCGAATTCGCTCATCCTCGAGTTCGCGTTCGATCTCTCGAAGGGCGATGCTCGTGTTCTTGTCGGCGGGGGCCATCGCGAGGAGCGTGCCGTCGGGTGCGAGGGCGTCGAGGAGCGAGCGAGCGACGGTCGTCGGCGCTGCGAGTTCGTTGAGGACGTTACAGGCGAGGACGAGGTCGAACTCGGCTGTGCCGTCGGTCGACCCGAGTGTCGTGGGATCGATATCCTCGATCGGCGATCGGTGAATGGTCGCGTGAACGTTTTGCCCCGTCTCCGCGAGCAGCGTTTCGAGGACGTCCGCGGCGGCGCTGGGTTCGACGGCGTGGTACTCGACGAGCGCGTCCTCGGGGAGGTACTCACAGAGGCCGAGCGCGGGGCCGCCGACGCCGGCTCCGACGTCGAGCACGCGGAGGTTCCGGCCGAGGAGACCCCGTTCGGCCAGGTCGTCCAGCGCGTACTGGATCGCGGCGTAGTACCCCGGCAGGTGATAGATCGCGTAGCCCGCCGCCACGTCGTCGTCGTAGGTGACGGACCGGCGCTCGAGATACCGCGCTTTGAACCGCCGGATCGTCGAGCGCAGCAGGTCGCCCGCGGCGCCTGCGTGCCAGTTCACGCCGTAGCGATCGACGAGGAAGTTTTCGAGCGCCTGCGCGTAGCGCTCGGGGAACTCGCGAACCGGCCCTCGGTTCGGCCGGACCGGGTCGTCCGAGACGGGGACGAAGGTTCCGTCTTCGCGTTCGATCAGGCCGAGGTCAGGCGCGTCCTCGCGGAGGTGCTGGCGAACGACCGCCGGATGGGGGTTCCCCGCGACGTACTCGCAGATCTCGTCGGGATCGATCGGCCGGACGTTTCGCAGGTACTTCGCGTTCGAGCGAATCGCCTCGCGTTGGTCGGTCATCGGTCGGTCTCCTCCGCTTTGCTGTCGGCGACGGGTTGTCCGTCGCTCGATTCGGTCGCACCTTCGTGCCACTGCGCCGCGGCGTCCCGGTAGAGTGATTCGAGTTCAGTTGCGTCCGCGTCGGCGATTGCCCCGGCGGCCGCCGCGACCTGCTCGGCTCCCTCGAACGTGGCCTGAATATCGGCGTAGACGCGGGGCGTGCCGGCGGTCACGTGCTCGGCGAGCGTTCGTAACTGCTCGTAGATCGGCGTCTCGAAGCCGTCCGGGACGGATTCGGCCGCGAGGGCGAAAGAGAGGACGGTCGCGTGGGTCATCGCCTGCACGGTTTCCATCGCGTCGTCGTGCTCTCTCGCGGTCGTCTCGACGAGTTCGTTGCCGCGGGCCGCGAGCGCGTCGAGGAGCGCGGTCGTCGCCGGGCCGTCGGCGTCGCGCACGACGGCGATCGAGCCGGGGGCGCGGGCCGGCGCGAACAGCGGGTGGAGGCTGACGCGTTCGCAGTCGGGCGCGTGGCGCTGCATGGCCTCGATCGGGGCGGCCATTACACCCGAGACGTCGACGACGGCTCGCTCGGCCCGCGAGGCGTGGGCGGCGATCGCCTCGGTGATGTGTGTCATCGGAACGGCGAGGCAGACGGCGTCGTAGGCGTCGGTGGCGTCGGTGGCCTCGTCTGTCTCGAGGGTTCCATCAACACCGGCGTCCGCGCCGTCTTCGAGGACGGTCGCGCTGCCGCCGGTTTCCGCCGCTGCCGCGACTGCGGCGTCGTGATCGAGGTCGGCGAAGGTCACGTCGGCGTCGATGGCGCTGCCGAACCAGGTCCCCATCGCACCCGCGCCGACGATCAGTACGTCCATCGGTGGGCTCTACCTGCCGCCGTTGCAAAAGACGTTCGATCGATTAGCACGCCAGACGGTCACCGTTTCGAACCGATCGGCCGCCGCTGAACTCGGCCCGGCGGCGCTACTCGGTAGTCGGGTCGAGCCCGACGCGGTAGTCGGTGAGGTTCTCGTAGCCGTCCTCGGTGACGACGATGAGGTCTTCGATACGGACGCCGCCGACCGCGGGGTCGTAGATACCCGGTTCGATCGAGATGACGTGGCCGGGTTCGAGTTCACCGCCGCTTGGCGAAACGCGGGGTTCCTCGTGGACATCGAGGCCGACGCCGTGGCCGGTGCTGTGGATGAATCCGGTGTCGGTGTCGGGATCGCTGCGGAGGGTTTCGTAGCCGGCGTCTTCGATCACGTCGCAGACGGCGTCGTGGACGGCGGCACCGGTAACGCCTGCCTCGACGGCCTCGAGACCGGCCTCGTAGGCTTCCTTGGTGACGTCGTATCGCCGTCTCGCCTCTTCGCCCGGGTCGCCGCGCGCGAAGGTGCGCGTCATATCGCCGGCATAGCCCGTCTCCTTGTCCTGCGGGAAGATATCGATCACGATGCACTCGCCGGCCGCGAGTTCACCGCTGCCGCGGTTGTGCGGGTCCGCCGCGTCCGCCCCGCAGGCGACGATCGTCTCGTCCAGCCCGCAGCCGTGGCGAAGCAGCGTGATCTCGATCTCCTCTGTGACGCGCTCGCTGGTGAGGGGCGTGCCGTCGTGGACGAGAACCCCGTCCTCCACGTCCGCGCTCGCGATGAGGGTCTCGGCGGCCGCCATGGCCGCCTCGTTCGCTCGCTGGGTGGCTCGGATCTGGTTTACCTCCCACGGCGTCTTCGTCGCCCGAATCTTCTGTACGATACCCTCCGTTTCGGCGGTCACGGTCACGCCCTGCTCGCGGAGTCCGTCGGCGGTTCCCGTCGGGAACGCCTGTGGAACGGCGATGGTGTCGACGTTGTGGTCCGCCAGGAAGGCCGCGAGGGTGCGGATCATCCCCTCGTACCGGCCGTGTTCGGCTCGGCGGTCGTGGTAATCGTACGCCGACAGCCGGGAAACCGAGTCAGCCGCCGAATCCGACTGCGCGCGACCGAACTCGAGCCCGGAGACGAGCAGGTGAACTCCATCCTGGGTGACGAGCGTCTGATAGGGGTCCGGCGCGGTGAACCCGGAGACGTACCGCTGGTCCGAGTTCGATCCGTCGGCGTCGATGAGATAGCCGTCCAGGTCGCGCTGTTCGAGCATCGCATGAAGCGGTGTGAGATCGACGGGGTCGTCCATGCCCCGACGTGTGACCGGCGGTCACATAATGGCGAGGGTCGCGGCGTCGGTGTCCGGTGTTCGACGGCCGAACCGACCGGATCGAAACCGCCCGCAGCGGACGATGTCATCGCGCTCGGAGCGGCAATTATTGCGATCTATTCATTACGCGATCAGTTGAAACCATAGACTTATCACTGACGATTCCAAGCCACGTGTATGCGCCGCCGCCGACTCCTTGCCACGGGAACGCTCGCCGCGCTTGCTGGCTGTCTGACGCCAGCGGAGTCGACCGAGGACCGAACCGGTTCGGAACTCGTCGAAGCCGCGATCGAGACCCGTCTCGAGCTCACCGACCTCCAGGCTCGGCGGCACCTGACGGCCGAAACGCCGACGGAAACGACGACACAGACCGAATCCATCTCCCGACGACCCCCGGCCGAAAAACGCCGAACCGTCCTGCGTTCCGACGACGGCGACCCGCCGACGGGGACGGTTTCGGTCACGAATCGCGAAATTTCCTGGGATTACTACCCCGAGGAAAACTTCGTCTGGAAACGCTACCATCCGAACAAAGTCGTCGCCGACGGCCCGCGACTCGTTCTCAGGGACTTGCTCGAGGACTACGAACTCACGTACGACGGGACCGACACCGTCGACGGCCGCGAAACACATCGCATCGACGCGGTACCAACAGGGACCGGGCTATCCGACGACGCCGACGGCCGCGCGATCGAACTCCTCGTCGGCGAGACGGTCTATCGAATTCCACTGGGTGGATCGTCCGATACCGATGCCAGTGCTGAAAGCGAAAACGGAAGCGAGAACGGAACTGAAAACGAAACCGAGACGACCGACGACGAACTCGACGGCGAGGAATTGGCCGTCTCGCGAACCGTCTGGATCGACGACGAGTTCAGCTATCCGATCAAAGAACAGGACGTCGTTCGCGACGGGGACGGCACGTTGCTCCACCGACTGACGGTGACCTACGAGGACCTCGCGATCAACGACGGCCTCGATCCGGACACGTTCGTCTACGAGCCGCCCGAAGACGCGGAGGTCGGCACGCTCGGCGACGAACCGGAGGGGATCTACGAGTCACGAGAGGCAGCCGCGACGACCGTCCCGTACGAGATTCCCGATCCCGACGTGCCGGACGCGTATGAACTCGATCGCGTAACCGTCGTCGATAACGTGCGCCAGTCCGGTCCGGTGACGACGCTGTGGTACGTCGATTCGGATCGGCCCGATCAGGAGATTTCCGTCGCTGTGCGGACGGATCAGCAGTTCAAGCCGACTTTGCTCGAGGAGACGGAGATCGACGGCCACACAGCCTATCGTCGGCGTGGGCGGATCGATAGCTACTTCTGGACCTGTTCGGACCTGAGCTACGAGGTCTCGAGCGTGACCGTCGAGGAGCCGCTCGTCGACGTCGCCGCGTCCATCGGCTGTTCGTGACCGAGAGACAACGAGGGATCGAGTCGACGACGAGACAGATACTGGCGCGACCGATACCGGTATAGGGTGGCCGGCCGACACCCCGAGCATGAACGTCACGATCACGCCCTCGCGCGTTCAGGGGCTCGCGCGGGCACCGCCCTCGAAGAGCTACACGCACCGGGCGATCCTCGTTGCGGGCTACGCCGATCAGACGACCGTTCGAGACGCCCTCTGGAGTGCCGACACCCAGGCGACGGCGCGTGCCGTCGAACGCTTCGGCGGAACAGTTACCCAACGGAACGAGACGCTCGAAATAGAGGGATTCCACGACCGGCCCGGTGTTCCCGCGGACATCATCGACTGTGGGAATAGTGGGACCACGATGCGCCTCGTCACCGCAACGGCCGCGCTCGCCGATGGCACGTCTGTGCTCACCGGCGACGAATCGCTCCGCTCACGACCCCAGGGACCGCTACTCGAAGCCATCACCGACCTCGGCGGCGAGGCAACGAGCACCCGCAGCAACGGTCAGGCACCGCTCGTCGTCACCGGCCCCATCTCCGGCGGCCGCGTGTCGATCCCCGGCGACGTGTCCTCCCAGTACATCACGGCCTTGCTGCTCGCCGGTGCGGTCACCGAGGACGGCCTCGAAATCGAACTCGAAACCGAACTCAAATCCGCCCCCTACGTCGACATCACGCTCGAGGTACTCGCAGCGTTCGGCGTCGACGCCCGCAAGACGGACCTCGGATTCGCGGTCGACGGCGGCCAAACCTACAGTGCAACCGGCGGCGAGTACGCCGTCCCCGGCGACTTCTCGTCGATCTCGTACCCGCTCGCCGCGGGCGCGATCGCGAGCGAAGACGGCGTCCGAATCGACGGCGCACACCCGAGCGCGCAGGGCGACACCGCCATCGTCGACATCGTCGACCGCATGGGCGCGGCTGTCGATTGGGATCGCGACGCGGGCACCATCGACGTCACCGCCGGCGAACTCGAGGGCGTCGAGGTCTCCGTCGAGGACACGCCAGACCTCCTGCCGACGATCGCCACGCTCGGAGCCGTTGCCGAAGGCGAGACGCGGATTACGAACGCCGAACACGTCCGGTACAAGGAGACCGACCGCGTCAGCGCGATGGCTGACGAACTCGCCACGCTCGGCGTCGAAACGACCGAAACGCAGGACTCGCTGACGATCCACGGCGGCGACTCCGAACTCACCGGTGGGACCGTCGACGGCCGGAACGACCACCGCGTGATCATGGCGCTCGCGCTGGCGGGACTCGTCGCCGAGGGCGAGACGACCGTCGTCGGCGCTGACCACGTCGACGTCTCCTTCCCCGGCTTCTTCGACATGCTGTCTGATCTTGGCGCTGCGATCGATCGAGAACGGTAGCCGCGACGCTCGCTTCCACGTTAGGAGATGCCGGTTTCGCTCGCGGCCGCGCGACTCGATTCCCTCCGCGAGTCGCGTGTGAACTCGTCGGGAGTGTCCCGAACGCCGATTGCGCCCGCCCTATTCACTCTGCATCGGGGGCGGGAACGGCGAGCGGGCGGACAATAGCCGGCGAAAATTCGCAGGGATCCTGCAGGGCTAAGTATCCGCGTCTCCGAGGGGCCGACAATGAACGGCAACCGTTTCGGTCGGCTCTTTCAGGTGACCACGTTCGGCGAGAGCCACGGCGAGGCGATGGGGTGTACCATCTCCGGCTGTCCCGCCGGTCTCGAACTCTCCGAGGAGGACATCCAGGCGGATCTCGATCGGCGAAAGCCGGGCCAGTCGATGATCACGACCAGTCGCGGCGAACCGGACGACGTCTCGATCAAGTCCGGGATCCAGGACGGCTACACGACCGGCACGCCGATCGGTCTGGTCATCCAGAACAAGGACGCCCGCTCGGGGAAGTACGAGCCCTTCATCACCGCGCCGCGCCCCTCGCACGGCGACTTTACCTACTCGGCCAAGTTCGGCACGCGCAACTGGGGCGGCGGCGGACGCTCCTCGGCCCGCGAAACCGTCAACTGGGTCGCCGCGGGCGCAATCGCGAAGAAGCTGCTCGCCAGAGAGGGCATCGAACTCAAGGCCCACGTCAACCAGATCGGGGACATCGAGGCACCCGAGGTGAGCTTCGAGGAGATCAAAGCGCACAGCGAGGAGAACGACGTGCGCTGTGCCCACCCCGAAACGGCCGACGAGATGCAGGAGCTGATCGCGGACTACCAGGAAGAAGGCGACTCCATCGGCGGGAGCATCTACTTCGAGGCCCAGGGCGTCCCCGTCGGGCTCGGCGCGCCCCGGTTCGACTCCCTCTCGGCTCGACTCGGCCAGGCGATGATGGCGGTGCCGGCGACGACGGCATTCGAGTTCGGGCTGGGCCGCGAGGCTCGGGAGTGGACCGGCAAGGAGCGAAACGACGACTGGGAGTTCGACGAGGACGGCAACCCGACGCCCGTGGAGAACGACCACGGCGGTATCCAGGGCGGCATCAGTTCGGGAGAGCCGATCTACGGCGAGGTGACGCTGCACGCGCCGACCTCGATTCCGAAGTCCCAGCAGACCGCGGACTGGGAGACGGGCGAACTGAAAGAGGAGAAGGTGATCGGCCGCCACGATCCCGTCCTCCCGCCGCGGGGCGTGCCGGTCGTCGAGGCGATGCTCGCGCTGACGCTCGTCGATTTCATGCTGCTGTCGGGTCGGCTCAACCCCGACCGCGTCGACGACCAGCCCGGAACGTACGACACGGAGTACCACCCGAGCAATCCGCGAAACGAATAGTCGTCGCTCGCGCGCTGACGCGGCGTTTCGTCTCTCGTGCTCACTCCTCGAGATCGATTGATGTTGCGGATTTCGACCGCGAGTTCGTTTTGGCGTCGGCGTTCGCGTTCACATTTGCGTTCGCATTCGTGTTCATGTTCGCGTTCGCATCCGAGGAATCGTCGTCCATCAGTTGGCCATCTCGCGTTCGAACGCGTCGTCGCTGATTTCGCCTGCGACGTACTGCTCTTTGAGCCGTTGTTTGCGGTCTTCGGTCGTCGGTTCGACTCGCTGCGAGGCGTCGAACTGCCGCAGTATCGGATACCGGTACTCGAGTCGCTCGACGAGAGCGACCAGTCGGTCGCTGCGAGGAAGTGACGCGTGTCGCAGGACGGAGACGACGGTCGCCCCGAGAAACGCCGTCGCGAGCAGACCGAGGACGAGCGTCACGACGACCCACTCGCGGGCTTCCGCGAGCATCGCAAGCACCACGAACTCCTCGCTGTAGGACGCGCCGTCGGCCATCACCGACAGGGCGTCCAGAAGTCCCAGCAAACCGGTGCCAACCAATAGCAGCCCGGTGATCGCGAAGCCGCCGAAGTACAGCCAGTGACGAGATACCATCCGTCGGTCGTTCGGCCAAGAGAAACATAACTGTCCCGTCCGACACGGCGACGAGCGAAGCGAGCGCAGCGCAGCGGGCGAGATGCCCGCGTGTCGGCCGCTGATCGGGATCGGATACCGGACACATCGACGGCATTATAGAACTCTTCCCACAGTGGGAATTATGCCCACATTAGAAGTGAATCGTCCGATAAGTAGGTGTGGATCGATCAAATCGGGGTTTGAGCTTCCCGAAGACATATGAGGAATTTATCTCAAATATTTGATTATGAATCGACGGAAGTTCCTTGCTGTCGGTGGTCTTGGGACAGGAGGGTATCTCGCATGGAACAGATTTCAATCTCCGTCAATACCCGATGGTATGACCGTAGAGACGTTATATCTCGAACGAAATGTCTTCGATCCACGTGATGTCTTTGCCTTGAGGGAAGAGTCTTATACGCTTATCGCAGACGAAGAAACTGCAGCTAGCGAATTTGACGATGTTGAACAAGTATCTGCTTTTAGTGACGAGACTGATTTCGACGAATCCTATATTCTTGTTGTTCAAAACGGAATGCGATCTGAAGACGATCTCGAATTAGATGCGATTGAACGCACTGACGGTGGAATTCAGGTTGCTGTCTCTATAGATCAACCACTTATCCCCGATCATGATGATCTCGCCACACATTCGCTTCTTATTCGGATTACTGATGAGAAAACCGTGTCCGATTTAATAGATGTTAGTATAGCCGGCTATTGATGAACGGATTACTCTATCAAAATTCAACACCATCTGTTAGTCTCTGTGTTGTGTATGTCTCCTGTACTTACCGTTTATCGGTAGTCACAGGCGTAGTGTGTGAACCGTTCGTTGATACCCGGGCACAACACCTAACTCGTCGTCCTGCGTGGACCACGTATGAAGGACCTTCACGTCCACTCGAATTACTCGGACGGAAGCTTTCTCAGGCGAATGGTCCGCGCTGCCGACGAAACTCCGCTCGAGGGTATCGGCATCGCCGACCACTGCAATGTCGCCGAGCGGGGATCCGCGGCGGCGATGCGCAACCTCCACGGGTTCAACCTCGATCTGACCTACGAGCGTCGGCGGGAGGCGATCGAGCGCGTTCGCGAAACGGCGTCGATCCCGGTCTACGACGCGGTCGAGATGGACTACGACCCGCGCGACGAGGCCGCCATCGAGGCGTTTCTCGCCGAGGCCGACTTCGACTACAGCCTCGGAAGCGTCCACGCCGTCGCCGGCAAGAACGTCCAGGTGCCATCGCTGTTCGACGAGTTGTCCGCCGAGGAACTGAACGCCGTCGTCGACGAGTACTTCGAGACGCTCGTTTCGCTGATCGAGTCGGAACTGTTCGACATCGCCGCCCACGTCGATCTGATCGAACGCACGCCGCCGTTGCGCGGCCGGGCGACGACGGACCACTACCGGCGGGTCGCACGGGCGTTTGCGAACTCGCGAACGATTCCGGAACTGAACGCGGGCCGCGCACTGACCGACGCTGAAATCGTCCACCCCGCGCCCGAGTTCAGTCGAACGCTGCGCGAGTTCGACGTTCCGATCACGGTTGGGACGGATTCCCACCGCCCGGCCGAAATCGGTGACCGAGTGTCATTTCTCGATACGTTCGCCGCGGAACACGAACTCGAACTCGTCGAACCGGCCTCTCTTCGGGAGTGATGGCACGGGAGGCCGACGCTCGCGTCGGACTGTCCGGCGGATAATAGATTATCTGGTGGATGATAGGCCGGCCGGGGTGAGTCAGCACGACCGAAGTGAAAACGCCGGCGAAAGAACTCGATATCTGTTACTTGAAACGCAAAAAACACCCGACTAGATGGAGCTAAACGCGTTCGTTTCGGAACGAGTGAATGTATGAATTCATACACGTTTGAGCGATCGGTGTAGTCGAAAAGATGGACATTTCTGTACGTTTTTGCCACTACAGTAATTATTGTTAGTAAGAGATCGGCCGGCGAGCACACATTCTTAACGATAGATCCTTGTTAATCTATAGCAAAGGCTTTAGGGTAAGTGGGGCAAATCTCCGCTACGGTTGGCCCACCGGCCACTGATTTAGCTATGAGCGACGACGAACTTATCTGGCGAATCGCGGGAGGTTCCGGCGACGGGATCGACTCGACGAGCCAGAACTTCGCGAAAGCGCTGATGCGTTCGGGGCTCAACGTATTCACACACCGCCACTACCCATCGCGAATCCGTGGCGGCCACACCTACGTCGAGATCCGGGCCGCAGCACACGAGGTACAGTCACGCGGGGACGGCTACAACTTCCTGCTCGCACTGGGGGACTCGTTCGCCCGTAACCCGCAGGAAGAAGCCTACTACGGCAACGAGGAGATCAAGCCGCTCTCGGAGAACTTGGATGACCTCCGCGAGGGCGGGGTCATCATCTACGACGAAGGCCTCGTCAGCGAGGACGATATCGAGGCCCTCGACCTCGAAGCACGCGCCGAAGAGAACGACTGGCACGTCTACCCGCTCGACCTGCGCGGACTCGCCAAGGAACACGGCCGCGAGGTCATGCGCAACACCGCGGGCGTCGGCGCAACCGCCGCACTGCTCGACATGGAACTCGAGCACATCGAGGACCTCATGGAAGACGCCATGGGCGGCGACGTGCTCGAAGCGAACATCGAAATCCTCCACGAGGCCTACGACAGCGTCAACGAGGAATACGAGTTCAACCACGACCTCCGAGCACCCACGGGCGAACACGACGCCGAGCAGGCGCTGCTGTCGGGCTCGAACGCGATCGCCTACGGTGCCATCGACGCCGGCTGTCGGTTCATCAGCGGTTATCCGATGACGCCGTGGACGGACGTGTTCACCATCCTCAGTCAGAACTTCCCCGACATGGGCGGGATCTCCGAGCAGGTCGAAGACGAAATCGCCGCCGCGGCCCTCGCGGTCGGCGCGAGCCACGCCGGCGTGAAGGCCATGTCCGGCTCCTCCGGCGGCGGCTTCGCGCTGATGAGCGAACCGCTCGGTCTCGCCGAGATGACTGAGACACCGCTCGTCCTGATCGAGGCCATGCGCGCCGGTCCGTCGACCGGGATGCCGACCAAGCCCGAACAGGGCGACTTAGAGCACGTCCTCTACACCAGTCAGGGCGACTCACAGCGCGTCGTCTTCGCACCAGGGAGCATCGAGGAGGCCTACGAGCAGACGCGACTGGCCTTCGACATCGCCTGGGACTACCAGATCCCGACGATCATCATCTACGACCAGAAGCTCTCCGGCGAGAACACCAACGTCGACGTCGAGTTCTTCGACCGCGAACCGTCGCCGGATCTGGGCTCGACGCTGACCGAGGAAGAACTCCGGGAGGCCGCACACGACAACTCCGGGAAGTTCAAGCGGTTCAACCACGAGGACGCCGAGAACGGCGTCGCGCCGCGCTCGCTGCCCGGCCAGAAGGACGGGCGCTACCTCGCGACCGGGAACGAGCACAACCCGGTCGGACACATCAGCGAGGACCCCGACAACCGCGTCCACCAGATGGACCGTCGCCTCGAGAAACTCGAGTCCATTCGCGAGGAACTCGACGAGGAACGCGAGTCCACCCAGACCTACTTCGGTGAGGACGACGCCGAGTACGGCATCATCACGTGGGGCTCGAGCCAGGGAGCCGTCGAGGAAGCCATCGAGCGGCTGAACGAGAACGGCCACTCCGTCAAAGGGCTCAGCGTCTCCGACATGGTGCCGTTCCCGGAGCGGGAAGTGACCGAGTTCGTCGAGAGCGTCGACGAGGCAATGGTCGTCGAGATGAACGCCACCGCCCAGTTCCGCGGCCTGCTCCAGAAGGAACTCGGCCGCTTCGGCGAGAAGCTCACGAGCCTGCTCAAGTACAACGGCAATCCGTTCGAACCAGCGGAGATCGTCGAGGGATACGAGGTCAACCTCGCCGACGAGGACCGCGAACCGACTGCACAGGTGCGAATCGAACCCGCTGCAGGTGACTAACCAATGAGTGCTTTCAACGCAATCGGAGACGAACGAGAGATCGACCGGGACGAGTACACGCCCGGTATCGAACCGCAGCCGACCTGGTGTCCGGGCTGTGGCGACTTCGGCGTCCTCAAAGCGCTGAAGCAGGCCCTCCCGGAAGCCGGCAAGACGCCCGAGGAAGTGCTAACCGTCACCGGGATCGGCTGTTCCGGCAAACTGAACAGCTACCTCGACACGTACGGTTTCCACACGATCCACGGCCGTGCGCTGCCCGTCGCCCGGGCCGCCAAACTCGCCAATCCCGAACTCGAAGTCATCGCCGCCGGCGGCGACGGCGACGGCTACGGGATCGGCGGCAACCACTTCATCCACTCGGCCCGGGAGAACCACGATATGACCTACATCGTGTTCAACAACGAGATCTTCGGGCTGACGAAGGGCCAGACCTCCCCGACCAGCCCCAAGGGCCACAAGTCAAAGACCCAGCCGTCCGGCAGCGCGAAGACGCCGCTTCGCCCGCTGTCGATGTCGCTGAACGCTGGTGCGAGCTATGTCGCCCGCACCGCCGCGGTCAACCCGAACCAGGCCAAAGAGATCATCAAGGAAGCCATCGAGCACGACGGGTTCGCCCACATCGACTTCCTCACGCAGTGTCCGACCTGGAACAAGGACGCGCGCCAGTACGTCCCCTACATCGACGTCCAGGAGTCCGAGGACTACGAGTTCGATACCACGAACCGTGAGGAAGCCGCCGAGATGATGCGCGAAACGGAGAACGTCCTCAACGAGGGGACGGTTCTGACGGGCCGGTACTACGTCGACGAGGACCGACCGTCGTACTCCCAGGAAAAGAAGGCGGTCGGCGAGATGCCCGACCAGCCCCTCGCGGAGCGCTACTTCGACGACGACGCCGAATGGGAGCGCAGCTACGACCTCCTCGAGCGGCACACGTAACGCGAGGATCGCGATTCGACGCATTCCGATTTTTGCGCGCGACTCACAGCTGCTCAGCCGCGGGCTCGTCTAGCCGAGAGCCGAGAGCCGAGTTCACTTCGATACCAGCTACCAGCTACCAGACGACAGACACCAGACAAGAGCGCCGGCAATCGCTGTCCTCCTACTGACAGCCGATCGCCCGCGCGAGTTCGATCGCCGTCCCGTTCTCGAACTCGTGGCTGACGAACACGGAGCGGTAGTGCTCGCCGCAGGCCCACTGGAGTTCGGTTCCCTCGTCGGTGTGGGCGATCGATCCCGTCACATCGCCGATCGGGAGTTCGGAGCCGTCCATTGCGAACGTCCGAGGCCCGTCGCTGGTCGTTACCGAGATCGTGCCGCCGGTATCGTCGTCGGCGTATAACAGTGTCACCTGCCGGCGGTCCTCGTCTGGGAACTCGTATCTGCTGATGCGCTCGCGGTCGACTGCTGCTGGAAGAGAGTCCGACGGTGGTTCAACGACGGGGAACGAGACCGTTTCGTCGGCAGCCGCGATGGAATCGTAGTGATCGATCGACGGGAGAGCGATTGCTCCGCCGTCGGTATTGTCGTCGCTGTCGTTCGGGGTTTCTTCTCCCCCGTCACCGTTCGAACTGTCTTCTGTTGTGTTGTCGGGGATGGTCTCAACGGACGGGCCCGAATCGGAATCCGGGTTTTCGGCGTCGGTATCGGTGTCAGAACTCGCATTCGTCGGCGGGTCGAATTCGAACAAGTCGTCGTCGAGCGGGGGCTCTGGATCGACGGAGACATTGCGATACGTCGTCTCGAGGACGAGTTCACCCTCTTCGCCCTCGACGAGGTGTTTCAGGGGAAACATCGTCTCCTGGTCGAACCAGACCTCGACGCGGTCGACACCGCGTTCTGCCGGCTGTTCACTGGTCGACAGCGGAACGGCGTACTCCGTCTGCCCGACGAGGATGTCGAGCGATTGTTCGACCGTCTCGTTTGCCGGCGGTTCAAACGTGACACGATAGCTGTCGCGGCCGTCGACGCTGGCTTCCGTCACGTCGGCGATATCGTAGGCCTCGACGTAGCGATCTTGCTGGGCGTAGAGACCCTTGAGCCAGGACGACGCAGTGGGATCTCGTTCCAGTTGCGTCACCGTCTCGGTCTCGCGGTCGTAATGCCAGCGCGTCTCACCGTCGGTAACGACAAGGACACCAGTCTCATTTGCCGCCGACCCCGCCTCCGGGTCCGTTTCGACGCGACTCGCTCCGTCCGCGCGCAACCAGACGGTCTCCGTCTCCGTACTCGTCTCACCGTCGATCACCTCGCGAACCTCGACCGTCGCACTGAACTCGTCGGGCGGCGTCGCCTCGTCGAGTTCAGTTTCGATGGTGTCGGCGGAGAGGTCGTCGGCAAAGGGGCTGGTACAGCCCGCTGTAAGGAGCAAGAGAGGGATGAATCCGAGCGCGAGTACGAGTCGTGGGCTGACGTGCGCACGATCGTCGTCACGAGGGGACATAGCGGGAATTAATCGGCCTCCCCTATTATTTCACCGATGAGTTGTCTCTAAATCGATCGAGTGCGTCTGCGCCGATGAAACGCCGCATCGGGCCGCGAGCCGGGACGTTCCGCTAGGCAATCCGACGTTTTCGTATACAAAAGATATTTTCCCATCGGAGCAAAAGTGTCTACTATGAGTACGCAGGCGACGGAAGACCGTATTCTCGAGGCCCTCGAGGAGGACGCCCAGGCGTCGTACGCCGAAATCGCCAAACGGGCGGACGTCTCGAAGCCGACGGTTCGAAAGTATATTAACCAACTCGAAGACGAGGGCGTGATCGTCGGCTACTCCGCCGAGATCGATCCGAAGAAGCTCTCGAGCAAGACGATTGCACTGGTCGGACTCGACGTTGCGAGCGAGCGCTACGTCGAGGTGACGAAAGAACTCAAGAGCCTCTCCGAGATCGAGGCACTGTACAGTTCGAGTGGCGACCACATGCTCATGGCCGAGGTCCGCGCCGAAGACGGCGACGCGCTCGGCGAGTTCATCTCGTCGACGCTGCTCGAGATCGAGGGCGTTACCGCGGCCCATCCCTCGTTTCTGCAGGAGCGACTCAAGTAGGACGATCGGACTGCACTGATTGCATCGCTGTGTCTCGGCCTCGGGACCGCAGCCTGCGTTCGGCGGTGGGGGTGGCCGGGTGGCGTCGTGGGGTGGACACGAGCGGAATCGTTTCTGGTGAGTCTATCCGGTGTCTTCCTGCTGAACGGTCGTCGTATTGATCGATCGTGGTGAGCAGTATCCGATACTGCTCAGGGCCGAGACTCAGTTATCGGCGTTCGAACCGATCCCGCAGTAGGATCGCCGCTGCGTTCATTCCGAGCAGGACGACCAGCAGCGTCACGACGCCGGCCGCGACGACGCCGTACCTGAACTCGGGTTGGACGATGCCGCGCCAGGCGTAGATCTGGAGTGGCATGGCCGTAACGGTCGAGAATAGCGAGTCCGGTTCGCTCGAGACGGACGTGGCGGCACCGACCATGATCAGCGGCGCGGTCTCGCCGATCGCCCGCAAAATCGCAAGGATAAACGACGAGAAGATGCCCGAGAGCGCCGCCGGAACCACGACCCGCGTCGACACGCCGAACTTCGTCCCACCGAGCCCGTGCCCCGCCTGTCTGAGTTCGTCAGGGACCGAACTGAGCGCGTCCTCGCTGATCGAGGACATCATCGGCACGATCAGAATTCCGACCATGATCGACGCCGAGAGCGCGTTGAACGTCGAGAGCGCCAAAAGTCGCTGGAGCCACGGCGTGATGTACACCAGCGCGAAGTAGCCGTAGATGACCGTCGGCACGCCGGCGAGGATCTCGAGCGCCGGTTTGAGATACGCCCGCGTGCGTTCGGTTGCGTACTCGCTGATGTAGATCGCCGCCCCCAGTCCGCACGGAAGCGCGACCGGCGCGGACGTGACCGTTACGACGATCGTCCCGCTCAACAGTGGGAGCAGTCCGTATCGGTACGGCTGAATCGTCGGCCGCCAGTTCGAGCCGACGAGGAACTCATAAACCGCATCGGTCCAGGATGTCCCGAGAATCCCCGCGTACTGGTCGAAGAAGTACGCGGCGTCCGAAAAGAGGCTGTATAATGATCCCGATCGTGATCACCACCGTCAGCGCCATACAGCCGAACAGCACGAACTCGTAGAGTCGTTCACGTCGGACCGCATTGCTCGAGCGTTGCTCGGAGTCGACGACGTCGCTACTCACAGGAAACCACCCGTATCCGCGTTCTCCGTGCACTCATGGTGAAAACAGTGGGTCCGCGTCAGTTCATCGAGGGGATCGCTTCGCCGTCGCCGAGTTCACCGTCGATGGCGGCCTGCAGCCGATCCAGATTGTCCTCCACTTCCTGGTCGTTCATCGCGACGTAGCCGATGTCGTCCGAGACGATGCTCTGGTCGCCGCTCATCTCGATCGCGTACTCCATGAATCCCTGGAGCGCCTCGTCGTCCTGGAGCTTCTCCTGGTTGACGTACCAGTAGATCGGCCGCGCGAGCGGATACGATCCCTCGGAGGCCGCCTCCAGACTCGGTTCGGTACAGCCGTCGCCGGCATCGATGGAGAGGGCTTTGACCTCGTCGGGGTTGTTGTCATAGTACGCGTAGGGCAGGTAGCCGTGGGCGAACTCGTTGCCCTGGACGCCTTGGGCGATCTCGTCGTCTTCCTCCGTGCCGGTGAAGTCCTCGCGAATGGTGCGGAAGTCGCCGATGACCTCCTCGGTCCAGTAGTCGAACGTCCCGGATGTCGTCGCGGGACCGAACAGTTCGATTTCCTCGTCGGGCCAGGTCGAATCGATGTCGGCCCACGTTTCGGGGGCGCTGTCGGGGTGCCAGATCTCGCCCAGTTGATCGAGTTCAGCGCAGTCGAGCCAGTCGTTCTCGGTGTTGACGACGGCCGTCAACGCGTCGCCGGCACACTGGAACTCGACCGGCTGGAAGCCGGTGTCTTCGGCGCTCTCGAGTTCTCCTTCCAGAATCGGGCGGCTCGAACCGTTGATGTCGCTGTCGCCCGGCAGGAAGGAGTTCTCGAAGCCGTTAGTACTGCCGTCGTTCGACAGTTCGTAGTCGAACTCCTCGTTCTGGCGGGCGAACTCCTTGCCGGCGGCCTCGGAGACCGGGTAGACGGTGCTGCTACCGGAGATCCGAAGCGTCCCCGAGACGCCTTCGCTCGTCTCCGATTCGGCACAGCCGGCGAGTGCAACGGCTCCCAGAGAACCGGTCGCTGCGATGAACGTCCGTCGTGATACCCCGTCGACAGCGCGTCCACACTGGTTGTCGACCATCTCGTGAAGGATTCGAGAGGTCCAAAAAAAGCAGTGCTATGTGTAATATATATTCGTATTTACCCATATATCGGCATATGCGTCCTGCTCCACCGTCATACGTGTGATTAGCTTCACAAACTATAGCGCGCTAATATCGCCGTTTGCTTTCGAATACGTCGATACACGTGACCTAGCTACTCTACGGAAAATTGAATAGTAACAACTCACTACTGGGATTGAAATCGTCAGCGACATCGCCCAGTGAGCACAACCCGCCTCGAACGGCGGCGGCCGCGTCGCAGGGGCGCTTCCGAGAGGTGAACCACGTCCGTTTTGAGGGCGCGATGAGTATACGCTTCTATGACTGGGCCTTCGGAGACAGACCCCTCGAGACGCCGATTGCTCGGCGCGATGGGGATCGGCGTTACCACCAGCATCGCCGGCTGTCTCGGTGAACTCGTCGATAACGGGACGGAGGGGGAAGACGACGATGAGCATCCGTTTGCCGACAGGGTGATCGATCATCCAGGTGGGGAGTCGATTCCGTTCACCGACGACCAGCACTGTGCCGTGTGTAACATGCGACCGACGGGCTACGCGCGGTGGCAGAGCCAACTCGCCCACGAGAACGGCGAGGGCGCAGTCTTCGATACGCCGGGTTGCCTGTTCGCCTACTACGCCGCCCCGCCCGTCGAATCGCCGGTCAGCGACGCCTGGACGACCAACTTCGGGACGACCGAGTTGATCGACGCCACCGACGCCCACTTCGTGCTCGTCACCGACGAGGACGGCGTCGATAACGAGCCGATGGGACTCAACCCCCGCCCGTTCGCCGCCCGCGAAGACGCCGTCGCCTACCTCGACGAGTGGGACGCCGAAGCGCTAACCGAGGAGGATATCATCGAACTCTCCGCCGTCGACCGCGAGATCGCCCGCATCTATCGCGGCAGACGCGTCCCCGACGAGCCCTGACCGACCCACCATATCGTCTCCCGCCCCACTCCCACCCCCACCCCTACCTCTACCCCTACCCCTGCCTCCCACCGCTCGCCGCATCGTATCCGGAACACGTTTGGATGTTCGAAACCGTCGACACGACGTGCACTCGTCCGAACTCGAAGTGACGCCCTACGCCGCGCTCGCGTTCGCGATTTTCGCCGCGAGCACCAGTGCAATCCTGGTTCGCTGGAGTCACGCCCCGAGTTCAGTCGCGGCCCTCTATCGCGTGGTGTTTACGACGGCGCTGGTCGCGCCGGTCGCCCTCTCTCGGCACCGCGACGAGTTCAGTCGTCTCGCTCGGCGCGACATCGGATTTGCGGTCGTTGCTGGCGTCGCGCTCGCGGTACATTTTGCGGCCTGGTTCGAGAGTTTGAATCACACGAGCGTAGCCGCGAGCGTGACGCTCGTCCAGACCCAACCGCTGTTCGTGGCGCTCGGCGCGGGGCTGGTGCTCGGCGAGCGCGTCTCCCGGGAAACAGTGGTCGGTCTCGCGATTGCGATCGTCGGGGCAGCGGCGATGTCGCTCGGCGACGCCGGCGAAGCACCCCTCTCGGACGCGACGATGTACGGGAACGGGCTCGCGATTCTCGGAGCGGTCACCGTTGCGGGCTACGTCCTCGCCGGCCGGTCGATCCGCCAGCGCGTCTCGCTGTTTCCTTACGTGACCGTCGTCTACACGGCCTGTGCGGTGACGCTGTTCGCGCTGGTCGGCGCACAGGGTCACGCGTTCGTCGCGTACTCGGCCCGCGAGTGGCTGCTCTTTCTCGGCATGGCGATCGGCCCCGGCGTGTTCGGCCACACGGTCGTCAACTGGGTGTTAGAGTACCTCGAATCGGTCGTCGTCAGCGTAGCCTGGCTCGGCGAACCCGTCGGCGCGACGGTGCTCGCGCTCGCCTTGCTGACCGAGGTCCCGGATCTGATCACGGTAGTCGGCGGCCTCGTCGTTCTCGCCGGCATCTACGTGACGACGATCGAGCGCGAGCGACGCCGCGAGCCGACGCCGGGATAACCCATCAAAGCGGGAGCGGGTCTGGGCACCCGCCGTGTGACGATGGCGGCTCCGAACTACTCGACGGCAACCTCGCCGATCGCATCGAGTTGTGACTGGTCGAGGTAGACTCCCATCTCCTCCCGGGCGACGAACTCGACGGTCTGGGTCTCGCCGCTCTCATCGAGGAAGTCCGATCTGACGAGGGTATTCCACTGGTTGGTTTCGCCGCCGGATGCAAGCACGAGGTTGTGTCCTGGCAGCGGTTCCATCGACCTGTTCTCCGCCTCGGGCTGGTGGCGACCGATCGCGTTCTCCCACTCGATTGCGTAGGTCTCGCCCGCCTCGAACTCGAGTGTCGGATTCGATTCGTCAGCGATCTCGTCGGGTCCGACGCCGACCCACTGGCCCTCCTCGAGTCGGAGCGCGTAGGTTTCGGTCGGGTCGCCGGGTTCGGTCGCGGGCAGCGTGACGGTGACTTCCTGATCGTCGCCGTCGATCGCTACCGTGTCGGTTACCCGCTCGTGACCGTAGGTCCAGACCTCGAGTTCGTACTCGCCGTCTTCGAGCATGTCGAAGCGGGCGATCGACGGCGGACTCTCTTCTGCCTCCTGTCCCGGTCGCGCGGCGACATCGGAGAAGGAGTGGTGATCCCCGACAAACACTTCCGCGCCGAGGGGCTCGCCGTTCTCGTCCTCGACTCGCACCCGTAGCTCGTGGACCTCATCCGCGTCGACCAGTTCGATCGGACCGCGCATCTGAACCGGGTGCGGCATGCAGTAGTACTCGGCCATCTCCTCGTCGGCGGTGATCGTAAACGAGAGCGATTCGCCCTGTTCGTTCACGAAGTCCGTCGCTTCGATCACCTCACCGTCCTCGTCGGCGACGGTGAAGTTGTGGTTCGAGCCGTCGCCGTTCGTCCAGACGATCTCGTGTTCTTCGCCCTCGATTAGCCGTAGCGTCGGGTTCGACTTCCCGTCGAGTTCGGCCGGAGCGACGCCGACCCAGCCGCCGACGATGCCGAGCAGCGAGAGCGTTCGCCCCTCGCCGTCGTTCTGCGTGGCCGGCAGTCGGAAGTCGATCTCGTCGCGATACGCGCCTGCGGTCCCGGCCGTCGCCGCGGTTCCGGCGATCGCCGCTGTTCCCCTCAGTACGCCACGACGGGACACGTCGTCGCGTGAGCGTTGGTCGTTCGTCATGGTTGGAGTCTGTTGAATCGTATTCGTATTCGTATTCGTACTCGTAATCGTGATCAGCCGTCCATCGAGAACACGGCGAGCGTGTCGCCGCGTGGCCCCTGGCGGAGCCAGCCGCTGCCGCCGACTTGCACGGCGACGTACTGTTTTTCCTCGCCCGGATCGTACCAGCTCATCGGCGACGCGCTGATCGGCACGTCGAACTCGTACTCCCAGAGTCGGTCGCCGCTCTCGCCGTCGTAGGCGACGAAATTACCGTTCTGAGTGCCATTGAATACGAGCCCCGTCGCGGTCGATAGCGAACCGCCCCACATGTAGTGGTCGTCCTCGCTTTCGATCCAATCGCGCCAGACGCGCTCGCCCGTCGCCGGATCGACCGCGGCGAAGGCGGTGATCGCACCGTTCCATTCGTCGGGGAACTCCGATGCCGGATCGTCGAGGTTCCCGCCCCAGTAAGGCTGGCCGGCCTCGTACTCTTCGTACCGCCAGTAGAGGTCTTGCGGATAGTTCTGGTGGATAACGTACACCAGCCCCGTCTCCGGGTTGTACGACGGGGGCTGCCAGTCGTTGCCGCCCGGCGCGCCGGGAACGAACGGAACCCGCTCGTCCTCACTAATGTGCGGGATCATCTCCCACATATTGATGTGCTGGCAGATCTCCTCGCTGCGTTCGTGGAGCTTGCCCGAATCGGCGTCCATCATGTACACCCAGCCGGACTTGTCTGAACCGACGACAAGGTCCGTCGACTCGCCTTCGACCTCCACGTCCGGAACCAGCACCCGCGGAGCCGCCGCGTCGTAGTCCCAGACATCGTGCGGACTGCTCTGGAAGCCCCAGTTGAACTCGCCGGACTCGAGGTCGAGCGAGAGCGTACCGCAGGTCGGGAAGTTCGGCCCCGGACGGACCGTCCCGTCGAAGTCCGGTCCCGGATTCGCGACGGGCGAGTAGAGAACGCCGCGGTCCTCGTCGATCGTCGGCGTCATCCAGCTCGTCCCGCAGCCGTGCTCGCGGCTCGCGCCGACCCATTCGTCCTCGAGCAGCGTGTCGCACTTCCACTGCACGTCACCGCTTTCGGCGTCGAGGCCGGCGATGAATCCGAGGACGCCGTACTCGCCGCCGGCGCTGCCCGTGTACAGTGTGCCGTCGTAGATCACCGGGGCCCACGTCGCAGAGTAGCCGACCTCGTGGTCCGCCGTCTGCGTGTGCCACTCCTCCTCGCCGGTGTACCGGTTCAGCGCGACGATCCCCGAATCGAGCGTCGTCATGTACACCGTGTCGCCGAGGACGGCTGCCCCGCGATTATTGTCGTCACAGCAGAGTTCGACGCCGATCGGCGGCGCGTAGGTGTAACTCCAGAGGACCTCCCCCTCGCGGGGATCGATCGCCTTCATGTGATTCGGTCCGTTGGTCTGGTACATGATCGGCGGATCGCCCGGGACGACGATCGGTGTCCCTTCCATGCTCGACCCGGTCCCGACCGACAGTTCGTATTCGAGTTCGAGATCGGAGACGTTGTCGGGTGTAATGACGTCGGCGGTCGTCGCTCGGTGCTGTTCGTAGTTCCCGCCGTACATGAGCCACGACTCGGGGTCCTCTCCGGTCCCGCTTAGCATCTCCTGGTCGACGTCGACCTCCGGAATCCGGTCGGTGTCGTGTTGTTCGGTAACGGAGTCGTCGGGACCGCCGACGAGCGTGTAGCCGTCTTCGATCTCGGTCAGTTCGATGTCGCGTGCGGCCTGAACGGCCCTGTCGTTGCGAAGTGCCATGCGTACTCACCTCAGTTTGCTCGGCGCGCGCGTCTCGTCGGTAACGTAGAACACCTCGTGTAACAGCTCCTCCTGCCCGACGATCTGTACCGCTGTCCCCGCCGCGAACGCGGCGGTCACCTGTTCGTCCGTGAGCCGTCCCGTCGTGGCGAGATCACAGGCGGCCGTCGCCGACAGGAACAGGCCGCCCAGCATCGTCTTCGTGTGCGCGACGGCGGCGTCGAGGACCTCCTCGGTGACGAGCACCTCGTTTTGCCAGAGGTGCCTGTCGAGTCCGCGAATCCACAGCAGCGCCCCGCCCATGGCGCGCCGGTGGAGAGGGGGCACGGTTTCGGTATCGAACTCGACGCCGTCCGGAATCTGATTCGACGGCACCCACCGAGCGAGCCGATCGGCATCGTTCGCGACGGCGATCAGCAACGCCGTCTTCTCGGACTCGTCGAACCCGACATCGTCGAGCGCCGCCGAAAGCGGCGTCGTCAGTACCAGTTCCCGCGCGGTGCGCTCGATGTGTGCGGGCGTAAACCGCGGCAGCGTCTCGTCGAGGCGCTCGAAGAACTCACCCGCCGCCAGATGCTCGTACAGCCGCCAGCCGGGGTCGGCCACCGTCTCGTAACAACCGTGGGGCTCGTTCGGAACGCCCGTCTTCCGAACCTCGGGAAGGCGCTCGATCTGGGCCGCAAGCCTGTCGTGCTCGCGTTCGAGTACCTCGCCGTCGAGTCGCTCCGCGAGTTCAGTTCGTATCGTCTCGCCGGCGGCCGCGAGCGTCGGCGATCGGTCCGGTTCGATCTGTCCCGCCAGGTCGCTCCACGTTACCGGCTGATCGGGTACCTCGGTCGCACCGAGTTGCGTCGCCAGTTTCGTTTGGTCCGCGCCTGAGATCTCCCGCCTCGCATTTGCATGTGTCATGTTCTCACCACACATGGTTTGCTCCCACATGCCAACGAATAATCATTATCAAAGACTTCGAACAGGTGGCGTGCTATCTAAGTCTCAGTCGGATAGGTTCGAAATAATGCCATCATATCCCGACAGTATGTCGAACGTACTACAAGTATATTCCCCGTTCGGCACGAAGCGGTACCCGAGTGATCGGTAATGGCCGGACTACCCGATGCGTTTTCGCGGCTCAGGCGGCCCGAGTATACGGGCGCGAATCGCTGTCTCCCGTGTACGATCGGAAACGTCGCCATCGCACTCGTCGGTGCGATCGGATTCGGCGTCGCCGTCTCCGAAGCGGTCGGCGCGGTCGCGTTCGTCGCGTTCCTCGGGATTATCGCGCTTCGGGGCTATCTACTCCCCGGTACGCCGACGCTTACGCGGCGATACCTCCCCGATCGAGTTCACGCGGCGGTCGGAACGGCGGCCCATCGGCAGCCCTCGATCGACACCGCCGAGTTCGAGGGCACGATTCGCGCGCTTTCGGCTGCCGGCGTTATCGAGGAGCGGGCGGGCGGACCGCGACTCACGACGGGATTTACGACGCAATGGGACGACCGATTGTCGACCATCGCTGGTAGCTCTGGGACGGACCACGACGGGTCCGTCACCGTCAACGCGGCGACCGTGGCGACGGCGTTCGACGCCGAGACCGCAACCCGACGCGGCGTCGGCACCGTCGAACTCGACGGCGAGAAACTGGTCCGGTGGCCGTCGGACGCAGCCCTCGCCGCCGACGTCGCCGCCGCTCGTGAACTCGAATCGCGGCTCGACGGCTGGGACGCAGTCGACACCGCGGATCGGCGAGCGACTCTCACCGGCCTGCGGATACTTCGGGACCGGTGTCCCGTCTGTGGCGGGCCGCTCTCCCGGCGTGTCGAGCGGGACGAACACTGCTGTCGTCGGCCGCAAGTCGGTATCGAACGGGTTTGCCGGGACTGCGATCGGGTGCTCGTCTCTACGGCGGTTTCCGAGACGAGTTCAGTTCTCGCGTGGATTCCGGGTCCGGGGAGCGGGAACCGTTGATGTCCCTTGGTGCGACGCTCGTGGCGCTGAGATGGCTGGGGCTTCGATTCGGGACTGCGACGAAAGTAGTGGGGAACTAGAGTTTTTACGCAAGTAGCATAAGCGTAGGGCTATGGTCGCGATCGGCGGAATCGTGGTTGGCACTGTTCTAGTGGGACTCGGACTTCTCGGCGTACGACACGCCTACGGGATCACTCGGTTTCACGAGCAACTCGACGCCATCGGGAGTACGCGGTCGGCCGGGACCGTCGAACCGGCCGAGTGGAACGTCACATTGACGAAACTACTCAGCGGGTGTCTCTCGGCCATGGGTGGGGTCGTCGTGTTACTGGCGATAGTCGAGTGAGCGCCTGCTGTCTCACCCGTTCGCGGCGTCAGATTGCGGTCGTGAGCAGGATGGACCGACCACTGACGTGAGCGGCGTTCTATGCTATCCGTTCGTCAGTCGACGTTCGTCCGCCAGTCCGGGTGCTGTCGCGGCGGTGCGAGGACGCCGAGTCCGATCGCCGGCTCGTCGCGTCGGTTTTCAGCCCCGTGATACTCGTTGCTCGGAAACCGGTAGGCGTCACCTTCTTCGAGAACGACCTCGTCCCCCTCGACGATCGCTATCAGCGTTCCCGACAGCACGTAGCCGATCTGCTCGTTGTCATGCTCGTGGGCGGGTAACGTCGCGCCCGGTTCGATCCGCCAGTATTTCATGCTCGCCCGGTCGCCCATCGAGAGATCGCCGAGATAGACGCCGTCCGCAACCTCCTCGGCGGTGACATCGGCCGTCTGTATGTGGTCCATGATATCAGTTGCCGTTACCTGTATGCTCAGCGAGTGCGATACGTGAATCTTACTTCAGCCAGCGATGACTGTATTCGCCGCTAACAGGCATATAAACGATCCCTAGAAACGTTTTATGCCGCCCGTTGCCGTCACATACTGTATGGCATCGAGTGACACACAGAGTGCACTGCGCATCTTTCACCTCCCGTTCTCGTTCATGCTGCCACAACGGGTCGCAGCCGAACGGGGCTACTTCGAGGACGAGGGACTCGACATCGAACTGGTCGAACGCGACCGGCAACAGGTCGACTGGAAGTACGTCCCGGGAGACTGGACGCTGACGGGCGACGACAACGTCGACCTCTACCCGGTCTGCAAGTGGGAGAGTCTCCGGCGCACTTGGTCGCTCGATGACGGCAAAATCGTCGCCCACGGAACGTTCGCAGACCTCCCGTATAGCCTCTATACGCGGCCGGAAACGTCGATCGACATTCCCGCCGACCTCGCCGGTACCCCCGTCGGCGTCAATCGCCGAACCGGCCAAGAGTACACCGCCATCAAAGCGCTCGAAGAGTACGTCGACCCCGACGAGATCGAACTCGAACACTTCGGCATGCCGACCGAACGGCTGCGGGCGCTCCGCGACGGCGACATCGATGCCATCACGCTCCTCGATCCACACAGCACCCTCGCTGATCACCTCGGCTTCGAGCGGGTCCTCGCCTTCGAGAACCACATCGGTATCGTCGGCACCGAGACACTCGACGGCGACGAACTCGACGCCTTCATGCGAGCCTACGGCCGCGCCGTCGAGGCGATCAACGACGACCCGCAAGCCTTCCGCGAGCAGTACCTCGCGATGCTCGAATCGGACGCCGAGATCGCACCGGACCTCTTCGACGGCATCGATCTCGAAACCGTTCGCGAATCGATGACCGTTCCCCGGTATGAGGTCCCCGAACTCGCCGATCCGGACGAACTCGACGGCCACCTCGAGTGGATGAAGGATCGAGAGCTGATCGACGACCGAGCCGATATCAGGACGATCGTTTCCCCCCGAGCCAATGACTAGCGACATCGAAACCCAGCAAGCGGCACTGGACGAACTCCACGACGCTCCCGCTCGGACGGAAAGCGACGACGCGACCAGGATTAAGCTTCCGGAACTGCGCGCCCGATTCGAACACAACGGCAGCCCCCGCTACATGCTGTACACCATCAAGCGGTACGGCTTCGACCACGACCACGGCTTCCACCTCGACGTCGAACTCGTCTCGGACGAACTCGAGGACGGCCTCGAAACGGTCGAGGCCAAACTGCACCAGGGCGACGCGGATCTGATCGACATCGACTACATCTCGACGGCGCGCGAGCGGGCCGGCGGCGCACCCATCGTCGCCTTCCATCCCTACGGCCGAACCGTCGGCGGCCTCGTCGTCCCCGAGAGTTCGCCGATCGACGGTCTGGCCGACCTCCCCGGCCACCGCATCGGCGTCGTCCGCCGGCTCGACAAGAACTGGATTCTCACACGGGCCGCCTGCCGCGAGTTCAACGAGTTCGATCCCGAAACCGAAGCCACGTCGGTCGAGGCGGGCTCGAAGGTCGAACTCACCCGACTCCTGCGCGATGGAGAGGTCGACGCCGCCCTCCAGTTCTGGCAACTCATCCCCGAACTCGTCGAACCCGGTCCCTACCGCGAAGCGATCCCGATGGCCGAACTCGTCCAGCGGCTTTCGGGCGTCGAGCGGACGCTGCCCATCTCGACGTTCCTCACGAGCGAGGACTACCTGGCAAACCAGCCCGAAGCCATCCGGGGGTTCAAGCGCGCGTACGCCGACGCCGTCGAGCGTCTGCAAACCGACGACGAACTCTGGGAGGAGTTGGGCGAGAGACTCATGTACGAGAACGACCCCGCCGTCGTTCGCGGCGTTCGGGACCACTGGCGGGAGATGGTCGTCACCGAGTGGAACGCGGAGACGGTCGGTGCGATGGAACAGTTGTTCGACCACCTGCTCGCAGTCGCCGGCCCGGAGGCGCTCGGCGTCGACCGTATTCCGGACGATCTGTTCCGACTGGAGGTGCCGTCGCAATGACACCGGACGCGACACCGACCGTCGACTTCCAACTCAACTGGGAGCCGAACGGCTTTCAGGCCCCCTACTTCCTCGCGCGCGATTGGGGCTTCTACGACGACGAGGGGCTGGACGTGCGGTTCGTCGAGGGCCACGGCTCGCCCTTCGCCGCCGAGCAGGCCGCCCGCGGTCGGGCCGAGTTCGCGCTGGCGGGCGCAAGCGCCGTCCTCTCGATCCAGAGCCGCGGGCTCGACCCGCTCGCCGTCGCCGCCGTCACCGGCAAGACGCCCGCCGCGATCTACACTCTCCGGGACGAGTTCGGCGAGGCGCTGACCGAACCTTCGCAACTCGCGGGCCGGACTGTCGCGCCGTCGGCGACCAAAACGCGCATCCTGACGGCCCAGTTGCTCGAAGACGCGGGTATCCGCGACGAGGTCGACCTCCTCGGCGTCGACGATCACACCCACCACCGCGTGCAGCACAAGCTCCTGGATGGGCGCGTCGACGCCGCCGTCGGCGTCGTCACGAACGGCTACGAACTCGAGCGCGAACACGACCGGCGGGCGGACGAACTCGCGATCGGGGATCACCTCGGCATCTACGGGATGACCATCGTGACCGCCCCCGAGTTCGCCCGCGCAGAGCCGGAGACGGTCCGCTCCTTCCTCCGGGCGACGGCCCGCGGCTGGGCGGCCGCAACGAACGATCCCGACGCGGCGATCGACGTGCTCGTCGAACGCAACGCGACGCTCGAGCGGAATCGACCCGTCGAGCGGCGCAAGTTCGAGACGGCGGCGACCGACCTCCAGTTCACCGACCGGACGCGGGCGGAGGGGTGGGGCTTGCACGAGGGCGAGCGCTGGCGGACGCTCGGCCGGACGCTCGCCGAGACGGACCTGCTCGAGGGCGAGATCGATCCCGACGCGGTCTGGACGAACGAGTTCATCGACGCGGACGACGAGGTGATCGGGAACTACGTGGAGCGCGTCGCCGAGTCGGAAACGGAACCGCGGCTCTGAGGATACCCATGCACGCAGTCGACCACATCAACATCGATGTCGACGACCTCACCGCCTGCTACGAGTTCTACCGCGATGAACTCGGGCTCGACGTCCGCCGCGAGCCGTCCGATTTCAAAGGCGAACACGCCATGTTCCAGGTCGGCGAGACGGTCGTCACGCTGGCCGAAACCGGTCGCGCCGACGGCTGGGACGAGCGCGGCCTGGATCACCCGCTCGACAAGGCCCACGTCGCTTTCGAGACCGATCGACGGGAGTACGAGCGACTGACGGCTGAACTCGGCGGCCAGTTTCCAAAGCAGGGGCCGTACGACTGGGACGAGTTCGAGGGGTTCTATTTCCTCGATCCGGACGGGAACCTGCTCGAGGTGATCACCTACGAGTCGCCGGCGGGCGAGCGCGAGCGGCCGTTGCTGACGCACGACGATGTTGGGTAAGGTGGTTTCTCACTTCGTCGAGAGTGTCATAGAACAGTTTGCACAGAACGCCCACGCATGCCTGAATCATGTAACTAGACAGTCTGACAGGGAAGATCACTCATCAGAAACTACTATCGGGTGGCCCGAGAGAGTCGGGAGCGTGACTGACGATATCGGGTATCCCTCCGAGCAACTAATTCTCGATCTCCACGAGCAGATCGTTGCGGAAGGCGACAATACGGAACCAGGAGTTCGGTCGGAGGACGCGATTGAATCCGCACTTCAGTACGTGTCAGAGGGGTTCTTCGGGGAGGTCCCACAAACACGTCACGAAAAAGCAGTGCATTTGATGCGACTCCTCGTTGCAAATCATCCGTTTGTCGATGGGAACAAACGAACTGCACTCCGAACAGTGGTTGTCTTCTATATGCTGAACGGGTATACGTTCGAATACGGCAACGAAATTCGCGCCTTACTGCACCGATTTGCAACGGACGAAGCCGGGGTCGACACCGAGACGGCAGTCATCTACTTCCGAGCGTGTGCTCGTCGCAACTGATAAAGGGATTCAATGCGTATTCAGGATACAGCGATGGCGTCCAGTACTGACTCCTCGGCAGCGGTCGATGAAGAGGTCCGCCGGCTGTACGAGCGATATCAGTCGGCTGAGAGCGACGAGGAACGCCACGAGATCGCACTCGAGATGGGAAAACTCGACGGACGCCGTCACGCCGAAATCTACGCGGCTCTGGAGAACGAGTAGATTCCTGTTCTGACCAAATCTGTTCAAATAGGCCTCGCAGATCATGTCCGTATTCGGAGAAACGTGACGATAAGTCTACATATTGATCTAACGATGTGCCTCACTCAACAATTGCGTTCACCAGGCGGCCATTCACACGCATTCCCCGACATACGGCTGTTCTCGTCGATATATGTCGAGAGACACGCGTAGTTACAGAAGTACGCGGGTGAGCCGCAGTCGTCAGTACAATCACGTACACAGATCGGATCGTGGTCGAAGACACGCGATCCACAGTACGCACATTCCTCGTCTGCATCGGGTGTTGTGATGGTCGTGGACATACCTGAGCTATGGAGCAAGCTGCGGAACGTGTTTTGCGGACAACTCTGGAAGCGATGAACACCAGTCAGTTCTTCGTCCGTACTTATCGATTATTGTAATCACTAGATCGGGGTGTGAGAGCAGTTCTATGACAGCCTCACGTCGTCGGCAATCGCGTCTGTACCGGGCCGTCGCTCTCGCGTGCCTCGAGTTCAAGTAGCCGGCGCTTCGTCGCGACGCCGTCGGCCGCCGAATAGCCGGTGAGCGCGCCGTCGCTGCCGACGACGCGGTGGCAGGGAACGACGATCGGCACGGGATTGCGGCCACAGGCCTGACCCACGGCGACTGGACTCGTTCCAAGGTCAGCGGCGAGGTCGCCGTACGTGCGCGTCTCGCCGTAGGGGATTGCCATCATCGCGGCCATTACGTCGCCGGTTAGCCCGTCGGGAACGTCCACGTCGAGGTCGAAGCGCCGCCGGTCGCCCCGCTCGTACTCGCGTACCTGCGTACGGATTTCGGCGACCGATTCGGCGATACTCGACTCGTCGATAGCGATTTCGCCGTCGAGAATCTGTAGTTTCATTGGTTCTCTCCGTTGGTCGCTCTTGGGTCCCGGTGGGCATAAGTGCCGACCGCACACCGAAACTGATCGGCGGCCGTCGGTCGTCGGTCGCCGAGGATTAGTCGTCGTCAGACTCGAGTGCAACCTCGATCTCCGCCGCCGCGGCCTTGTATTCGGGAATTTTCGCCCGGTCGTCGAGCACGTCGTTCGTCAGTTTGTTCGCCGAGGCGGCCGCGAAGTGCGGCGTCGTCCAGACGACGCCCTCCTTGGTGTCGTCGGTGACCTTCGCCTCGACGGTGATCTCGCCACGCCTAGACGTGAGGGCAACCATCTGGCCGTCCTCGATGCCGTATCGCTCGGCGTCCGCCGGATGCACGTCGACGAAGTTTTCCGGCGTCTGTCGGTTGAGCGTAGACGACCGACGGCTCATCGTGCCGGTGTTGTAGTGCTCCTCGAGGCGGCCCGTCGTGAGGATCAGCGGATAGTCCTCGTCCGGCGTTTCGGCTGGCGGGGTGTGGCTCACACCCTCTATGTGTCCGAGTCCGCTCTCGGTGTCGAATTCCTCCTCGTAGAGGTAGGGATCACCTTCGTCGCCCAATTCGTAACAGGGCCAGTGGAGCCCCTCCTCGCCGAGCAGGTCGTAGGTCATCCCGTGATAACTCGGGCAGACCTGCCGGAGTTCTTCGAAAACAGCTTCGGGGGTATCGAAGTCGAACCCAGCCGCCCCGAAGAGTCGCGTGCCGACTTCCGAAAGGATCTCGAGATCGTGTTTCGTGTTCTCGTGGACTTTCTCGACGCCGCGCATGCGCTGGACGCGACGATCCGTATTGGTGACCGTCCCGCCGCGCTCCGCCCAGGTCGTCGCCGGCAGAATCACGTCGGCGTACTCGGCCGTCTCCGTCGGGAAAATGTCCTGCACTACCATGAACTCGAGTTCTTCCATCCGCTCTGCGACCCGGTTCGCATCGGGTTCGCTCATGATCGGGTTCTCACCCATGACGTACAGGCCGCGAATCCCGTCGCCGAACTCGTGGGAAATCTCGACGTTCGTGAGACCGGGCTCGTCGGGGATGTCGAACCCCCATTCTTCCTCGACGCGTTCACGGGCTTCGTCGTCGTCGACGAGCTGGTAGCCCGGCAGGACGTTCGGCATCGCACCCACGTCGCAGGTGCCCTGAACGTTGTTCTGGCCGCGCAGCGGATTGACGCCGGTCCCGGGGCGACCGAGATTCCCCGTGATCAGCGCCAGGTTGATCTCGTTCTGGACGTTGTCGACGCCGCAACGGTGCTGACTCATCCCCATGCCGGTGAAGATGGCCGCGTTCTCGGCCGTTGCGTACTTCTCCGCAGCGAGTTCGATGTCCGCGAGCGGGACCCCACACTCCTCGGCGGCGGCTGCTTTGTCGAACTCGGCGAGCGTCTCCCGCAGGTGCTCGAAGCCCTCGGTCCGCTCCGCGATGAACTCGTCGTCGATCCAGTCGTTCTCGAGCACCGTTTTGAGGACGATGTTCAACAGGGGAACGTCGGTCCCCGGATTCAACTGGAGGTGCATGTGGCGGTCCGTCTCGTCGATCTGGAACGAACGAGTCGTCTTGTTCGCGTGCGGATCGACCTGAATGACGGTCGCGCCGTCGAGGACGGCCTGCCGAAAGTACTGGCTGTTCGCAATGGGATGTTGCTCGCCCGGGTTCGCACCCTGGATCCAGAACACGTCGGTTTCGGCCCGCAAGTCGGCCATGCTGTTCGTCATCGCGCCCGCACCCAGGCTCGTCCGCAACGCCCAGACCGTCGAGGCGTGACACATCCGCGTGCAGTTGTCGACGTTGTTCGTCCCGTAGCGGCGGGCGATCTTCTGCAGGAGGTAGTTCTCCTCGTTCATCGTCTTCGAGGAGCCGAAAAAGCCCACCGCGTCCGGACCATACGCCGCGCGAATCCGCTCGAGTTCATCGACGATGAACTCGTAGCACTCCTCCCAGGTCGCCTCGCGGAACTCGCCGCTGTCGTCTTTGATGAGCGGATCGGTCAGTCGGTCCTCGTGGTCGACGACCTCCGTCGCCGCGCCGCCTTTGATACAGATGCGGCCCTCGTTGACCGGCGCGTCGCCCCAAGGCATGAACTGCACGTCACCCGGGTCATCGCCCTGTTGAACCTGGATACCGCAGCCGACGCCGCAGTACGGGCAAATCGTCGTGACCGGTTCGTCGGTCTGGTGTTGATCACTGGACATTGGATGCTCCGCTCGATGGTGAATCGCGGTATGTGAATTCACAACGCGAGTGTGCATGAGTTTTTCTACCATGCCCGAGACGAGTGGTCAGACGGTAGGGAAAGTACGGTTCACTCGGGCGAACGCTAACAGCGCCCCGCGCCATACAGTCGCACGATGGAGTTCACACGCGATCTAGTGCGCTCCGAAGCGGCCGACTACCGGGCGGAGAACCCCTTCTATCCTGTCGAACAGGAGCAACTCGAAACGCTCCCGCAAGCGTTCGAGACGGCCGCGTTCGGGTGGCGCGACGCCGCCTGGGTCGTCAGGTGGTACTACCGGCGATTTCTCGGCACCTATCCCGACGCCGAGCGGCGGGCCGCAGAAGAGCGCTTTCAAGAGAACGAGTTCGACGCGGTCCGGGCTGCTATCGCGGACGCGGTCGATGCGACCGCCGGCCCGGAGCGAGACGCGACGGCTGCAATCGATGCCCTCACCGCACTGGACGGTGTCGACGTGCCGGTCGCCACCGGCTTTCTCATGTTTTTCGCCCCGCAGGAGTTCGTCGTCCTCGGCCCTCGCGAGTGGACCGTCCTGTACGACGCGGGTGAACTCGCGAAGCCGTACCCGACCGCACCAACAGCGAGCGACTACGAGACGTATCTCGACCGCTGTCGATCGATTGCGACGACGACCGACTGCGAGTTGTGGATGATTCACCGGGCGCTCTGGCGTCTCTCGGCCGCCACTACCGACCAGTAACACTCGATTCAGACGGTCGGCCGCGGACTTTTGTTGCCGGTCGCCGAACACGCGTGTATGTCCCCCGCAACCGGATCGGGCGGTACAGCGCAACCGGACGCCACGCCGAACGAGCGGACGGCCGTCATCCTCGCGGGCGGCCACTCGACCCGCTTCGGCGACGAGGACAAGGCCGTCGCTGAACTCGCGGGAACGCCCATGATCCGCCGCGTCGTCGATCGACTCGGCCCCGTCGTCGACGAGTTCATCATCAACTGTCGGGACGACCAGGTGCCCGTTATCGACGATGCACTCACAGCCGATGCGGGCGACTCCGACGGCGCTGGTGAGCCACCGGTCTCCTTCGCCGTCGATCCGGTCCCTGACCGCGGCCCGATGGCGGGAATCATGACCGGACTTCGCGCGGCGCGGACCGAATTCAGTGCCGTCGTCGCCTGCGATATGCCCTTCGTCGATCCCGAACTCGTCTCGCACCTCTTCGACCGGGCGGCAAGCGAAGACGCGGACGCTGCGGTTCCGCGGCTCGAAGACGAGTGGTTCCAGACCACGCAGGCGGTCTACCGAACCGAGCCGATGGGAGAGGCCTGCCAACGCGCCGTCGACCGCGGCGACCGACGGGTCGTCGAACCCCTGTTCGATCTCGACTACGTCGTCGTCGAGACGGACGAGATACGTGACTACACTGATCTGGAGACGTTCGAGAACATCAACACGCCCGAGGAGTTCGAGGCGGCACGCGACCGACTCGCCGACTCGGCCTAGCGGGCGGCGTATCGGAACTCGCGCGCTCTCGGTACCGGGTACAGAGCAACCGAGTCAGGACTCGATGACCTCCACCACCGGCTCGTCGTCGATCAAGCACGTGAGCACGACGCGAGAGACGGTCGGTGCGCGATCGAGCAGGGCCGTTGCGATCTTCTCGCCGGTCGCCCGGAGCGACGGGTCGTCTACCTTGTTGAGCACCGGCACGACTGTCGCCCCGTCCGGAACGCCCTTCAACCCGCCGCGCTCGCTCGCGAGCACCCGCGCAACGTCGTCGGGCCGGATCTCCTCGCCGATTTCACGATCGGTGATCGCCGCGACTCTCTCGGGCCGGTGGACGAACTCGGCCGAGAGCGGCTTGCCGACGGCCTGCACGCTCGCGATCGGGACGACGGTGTCCGTACGCCGCGGCAGTTGCGGCTCGTGATCGCCCGGCGCTTTGAACTCGCGCGTTCGCGCGCCGTCGGCTTTGACGAGAACGAGGTCGGCGGTGTCCGCGGCCGCGAGTTCATCGATGGTGGCGGGATCGTAGCCGACGTAGCGGTCGCCCTCTCGCTCCGGAACGATGCCGAGAGGCCAGCGATCGGCGTTGGCTGTAGTTGCGACCGGATCGTCCGAGATGGAGACGGCCGAAACGTGTTGGTCGAAGATAGGGATACGGACGGTCGCGGTAAGGACGGTTCTCGAAGACGGCAGTCGGGCGGCGCGTTCCGCCAGCGTGTAGAGCGTCGTTTTCTTGCCGCCCGCGCCGACGACGGCGACGACGCCGGAATCGATCTGGAGTGCCTCTGTGAGAGGAGAGTCGTCCGCGACCATAGGCCCGGTACGATGGAAGGGGGGCTAATGGTTTGGGTCGATTTCGTTGATTTCGTCGGATTCGTCAGAGGACGGGGGCAGACGCGACTCAGAGACCCAGAATTTCGCGCGCCTGCGACGGCGTCGCGACCGGGCGGCCGAGTTCGTCGGCGATGCGGACAACTCGTTCGACCAGTTGCCCGTTGCTCGTTGCGAGTTCACCCTGTCGGTAGTAGACGTTGTCCTCCAGACCGACGCGGACGTGGCCGCCGAAGAGGAGGCCCATCGTTGCGAACGGAAGCTGATGGCGGCCGAAGCCGAGGGTGTTGAACTGCGCGCCCGCGGGCAGGTTGTCGATCGCAGTCAGGAAGTTCCGCGGTGTCGGCGGGGTGAGCGTGCCGGGGCCGAAGATCAGGGTTCCGTAGACGGGGTCGGCGAGGTCGCGCCGATCGAGGAGCCCGAGCGCCTCGTTCAGGTGGCCGTCGTTGAAGAGTTCGAGTTCGGGTTTCACGCCGCGTTCGACCATCTCCGCGTGGAGCGAGTCGACGAGGCTGCGGGTGTTCTCGCTGGTGAGGTGATCGTACCGGTTCAGCGGCCCCATGTCGAGCGAGGCCATCTCCGGGGCGGGGTCAGTCCGCAGGGGAAGATGTCGCGCCGCATCCGGCGCACCCGTTCCGCCGGTGGAGTGCTGGATGATCACGTCCTCAGCGCGGCGGCGGATGGCGTCGTCGATCTCCTGAAAGCGCTCGGTCGCGAACGTGCGCTCGCCGTTCGGTTGGCGCGCGTGAACGTGGACGACGGCCGCGCCGGCGGCTTCGGCTTCCGCCGCCGCTTTCCCGATCTCTTCGGGCGTTTCAGGGAGGTGCGGCGTGGTCTCCTTGCCGTGTACGCCGCCGGTCAGGGCGGCGGTGACGATGACCGGTTCGCCGGCGAGGAACTCGTCGTAACTCACGCGTCTTCACCGGACCCGGCCCGATTTTCGTCGCCGTCACCGCTTCGGTTCTCGGTCCCGTTTTTCGGCTCCCGCTCGTTCTTGCCCTCGTTCTCGTCGGCAGCCCCGGCGTGCTCGAGGTAGATTTCGCAGTCGCTGTCGTGTGCCAGGTCGTAGCGGTCGTTGCAGATATCAGCGCGCATCGGCTGGACGAATCGCGCCGCCGCCTCGCAGTATGCCCGCGGTTCGTCGAATTTCCGCTCGTTCGCCTCGAGTCGGTAGTCCAGGAACGGACAGGACATAGGCATCGTTCCGGGCCGATCGTGTTAGCTGTTCGCCGTCCGGGTTCGTCGTCCGCCCTTTGAGGTCACCGTTCGCTACTCGCCGCTTGCCGTCCGCCATACGCCGAGCGGTTGATACTGTGGAAAACCGCGAACCACGAACCGCGAACCGCAAAACCGCTCGATCAGGGATACAGCATCGTCGGCCAGTCGAGCCACGCCTCAACCGTGACGATGCTCCCCGGATCGCACCGGGGATACGGGAAGAATACCGCTCTCGTCTCGCCGGGTGCGACGTCGATGGCCGACTCGGTAGCCGTCCCGCTGTACGCCACGGTCGTCTCATCCAGGTACGCTTTCAGCCGCGGATACAGTTCGACGGCTTCGCTGTGGTCGTTCGCGACCGTCGCGCTGTAGCCGTAGACCGGCGACCCGTCGTACGTTCCGATCCGCCCCCAGTCGCCGTCGACGGTGGCGTACTGCTCCGAAACGCGACCGATATCCGCGGTTTCCCCGTCGCGAACGGTGAGCGTGTACTCGCCGATTTCGTCGGCCGCTCCATCTGCGGTCGTGATCGTAAACAGAGATGTTTCGTCCGCATCGAGTCCGTACACCCGAGTCGACTCACTCGACCCGTCGTCGAACGCCGCGCGAATACTCGGTATATTCCCCCACTCTCCGGGCTCGATCCGACCGCGAACGCCGTACCGCCCGCTCTTGGGATCGCGGACGAACTCGTGGGCGACTACGGCGTCCGCGTTCGGCCCGTCGACGGTCGCTGTCAGCGACTCGCCCTCGGCACAGATCGGCGTCACGTCCTCGTCGAACGTCGTCGAGGAGACCGCCTCGACGTCTCGGTCGTCGGTCGGGGTGAGGTTCAACTGCTGTGCGCCACCCGATTCCCGCGAGAAACACCCTGCGACGGCGCTCGAGGAGAGGGCGGCGATACCGACCACGCACTGTCGTCGGTTCATATTTCTAATCTGTTCCGGAAGCACATAAAGAAATCGCGCTTCGCGAGCCGGTAACGGCCGCGTCCCCTGGTGACACGACCGTGGACAACCCTCACAAGGGCCGAGCGCCTACACGCTGTATGTCACCGACCACGCCCGGATTACACCACGTCACGGCGATCGCCGGCGATCCCGATCGAAACGCCGAGTTCTACGTCGGCACGCTCGGCCTCCGGTTCGTCAAGCAGACCGTCAACCACGACGACCCCGGTTCCTACCACTTCTACTTCGGCGACGAAGGCGGGACGCCCGGCACGAATATTACGTTCTTTCCCTGGACCGACCGCGGCCGCCGGGGCGAGTTCGGTGCCGGCCAGACGCAGGCGACCGCCTACCTGATCCGCCCCGACTCGATCGACTACTGGCTCGACCGACTCGAGAGCGAGGGTATCGACGTCGAGCGGATACAGCGCTTCGACGAAACCGTCCTCCGATTTGCCGACCCCGACGGGATCGAACTCGAACTCGTCGCGCCGGCCGACGACGCGGCCGCCGAGAGCGACGCGACGCCGTGGGAAGACGGCCCCGTCCCGACCGACCACCAACTGCGCGGCTTTCACAGCGTCACGCTCGCCGTCAGCGAGTTCGGGCCGACGGAGACGATCCTGACCGACGTGCTCGGCTACGAACTCGAGGCCGAGGCCGACGGTCGCCGCCGGTACCGGAGCGCGGCCGGCGGTCCCGGCTCGATCGTCGACCTGGTCGAGACCGATGCCGGTCGCGGCCGGATGGGCGTCGGGACGGTCCACCACGTCGCCTTCGAGGCGGCCGATCTCGAGGAACAAGAGCGCTGGCGGGAGGCCTACGCCGAGCAGGGACTCTCCCCGAGCGAGGTCATCGATCGGAAGTACTTTCAGTCGGTCTACACCCGCGAGCCCGGCGGCGTCCTCTTCGAAATGGCGACGACGGAGCCCGGGTTCACGGCCGACGAGGACCGCGACGAACTGGGGTCCAGCCTGGCGCTGCCCGAGTGGCTCGAGGACGAGCGCGAACGGATCGAGTCGCAGTTGCCGTCGTTCGACGGCCCGGCGGTCGATTCCGAGCCATCGTCTGATCGGTAGTTCGTCGCCGTCGCATCCTGGAAGAGACGACTTACCCGCGCCGACGCCGTTCGAGCGTTCGTAGCTGTTCGATCCGTTCCTCAGTCGCCGGATGCGTCGGGGGCCGCCACGCGAGCACTCGTCGAATACGTGTCCGCACCGGCTCGATGATCCTCGTACGAAGCCACGTTTTGACCCGCTCCTTGCGCCGGGCGATGGGTCCCGGGGGACCACTGGATTCTTGCTTGTCGACTGTCTCTATGGAGAACTGACCGACGAACCACCGGTCGAACCAGTGTTCCCCACCCTCACCGTTCTCAGCCGTGCGCTCGAACGCCAGCGGCTGCGGAACGATCCCGAGCGTCGCGCTCGCGTGCAGTCGCGCATCCTGATCCGGTTTCGATCGCTCGTCCTCGAGCGTCTCGAGCGCGCTCGCCACCGCCGCCGGCTCACCGGTCAGTCGACTCGCACCGCGATCGGCGGCGAACTCGCGGGTCTTCGAGAACAGTCCGAGCGCGATCGAGTTCAGTCCGAGCAGCGCCCGCGCAACGACACTCACGGCAAGGTAGAGCGCGCCGACCACGAGAATCGGGACTGCGAAGATGAGGAGGCCGATCCCGGTGAAGAGAGCGACCATCGCCATGCCGGCGAGAACGCCGCGGAGTTTCCGCTCGCGCTCGAGTAACCGATCGCCGATCGCGACGGTTGCGGCGACTGCGGTCACGACCGGCAGGTCGCGGTTGGCGACGTGGGCGACCTCGTGTGCGAGAGCCGCATCGAGTTCATCGTCGTCGAGTCGCTCGAGCAGTCCCGTCGTGACCACGATCGTCGGCGAGCGTTGCGTTCCGACGGTCAGACAGGCGGGTTCGGCTCGGTTCGCGACGGCCACCGACGGAAGCGGGACGTCCGCCTGCGCTGCGAGTCGCCGAACCCGGCCGTCGAGGGTTTGCGGGTTGGTTCCCTCGAGTTCGCCGGAGTCGTCACGTTCGTGGAGTTCGTCGAGATCGAGGCCGGAGACGATCGTCCGCGAGCCGTATCGCGCCTGCACGGCGACGAGGCCGACGGCGGCGAGGAGGAGCGTCCCGACGGTGAGCGGCAGGCCGAGTTCGACCGGCACCGATCGGCCGCTCGCGGAAAGCAGACGGAGAGCGCTCCAGGCGAGCGCCGCGAGCAGGAGTCCGTTCACTCCCACGACCAGCGCGAGCGCGGCAGCGATTCGAACCCGGAGTCGCCAGTTCGGTGTGAGCGTCACGTTGCAGTATCGTTCCGGAAACGGCAACAGTGTTTTGGAGCGACGGATCGAGACGGACCCTCGGACGTGGCCCGCCGGGGACTCCACTGTTAACAGTCCCCCGTCCGTAGACGACCCCATGACCGCACCCGATTCGAACGGCTTCTCCCGGAGGGCGCGAGATCGAACCCCGTTTCGCTTCGAGTTCACCTCGCCGACGATCCGCTTCGGCCGAGGCTGCGTCGACGACCTCGACGCCGAACTCGAGCGGCTGGACCGCGAGCGCGCGCTGGTCGTCTGCGGGTCGACCGTCGGGAGCACGCCGGCGGTAATCGACCCGGTCCGGACGGGACTCGGCGCTGAACTCGCGGGCGTCTTCGACGAGACGACGCCAAAGAAACGGCTCGGGACGGCGTTCGACGGACTCGACCGCCTGCGAGACACCGACGCTGACGCGATCATCGCGGTCGGCGGCGGCAGCAGCCTCGACGTGGCGAAGGTGATCAGCGCGCTCGCGGCCGACGAGCGCTCGCGCGGTGATATCGTCGCCGAGTTCAGCGAGACGGGAACGATCACCGTTCCCGAGTCGGGGCTGGTGCCGATCCTCGCGGTGCCGACGACGCTCGCGGGGGCGGATCTCTCGCAGGCTGCCGGCATCACGGCCGCACCGGCGTCGGACGGATCGGGCCGGATCGACGAGGAACTCGGGGGTGGAATCGGTGGTCGGGAGCTGATGCCCGCGGCCGCTTTCTACGACCCCGATTTGGTCGCGACGACGCCCGAATCCGTCCTCGCGGGGTCCGCGATGAACGGCTTCGACAAGGGTCTCGAGACGATCTACGCCGCCAACGCGACGCCGATCACCGACGCGACGGCGTCGCGTGGACTGGCCGCACTGGAGTCCGGACTGCGCGCGTACGGCCGCGGTGAGCGCGACCCCGAGACGTTCGAGACGATTCTCGAAGGGATCGTCCTCGTCCAGTACGGCATCTCCCGCCCCGGCGAGACGACGCTCTCGATCATCCACGCCTTCGGCCACGGGCTGACGCGCACGAACGACGTACAACAGGGGACGGCTCACGCGGTCGTCGCCCCGCACGTCCTCGAGTTCGTCTTCGCCCAGGAAGGCGTGGACGCCCGCGTCGACCTGCTCGCGGACGCGCTCGGCGTCGGCGCAAACGCGGAGCCGGCCGCCGCGGTCGTCGACCGCGTGACCGCGGTCCGCGACGCGCTCTCGCTCCCGACCCGGCTTCGGGACGTGGACGGACCCGAACCCGACGAGTTCAGCGCCGTCGCGGAGGCGACGCTCGCGGATCGAATGATGGCGAACGCGCCGTCGGGACTCGACCCGTCGGTCGACGAACTCGTCGCCGTGCTCGAAGCGGCGTGGTAAGCAGAGCGGCGTTCACTCTATCGCGGGCGGCGGCTCGACTCCGCGACGCGAGGGCTGCAATCCGTCGTGGAGTGGAGAAACGAGTCGAATCACGTAGATTCCGAGAATCGTCACACCGGCAGTCACCAGGAACACGACGGTCGGCGTTTCGAGGTGAACGATTTCGAGCAGCGAGAGACCGGCTCCGCCACCGAGTAGTGAAAGCACAGTCACGCCGCTGAGACCGTCGGGAAGCAACTCGAACACCGTGGATCGAACGGATGCCGCATAGTAAACGCCACAGCAGACGCCAAGTACCACGACCGGCCAGTGCTGGCTCGGCGCGAGCGGCCCCACATCGTCCGCGACAAACCAGGCGAACACTGGGAGACCAATCGCGAGGCCGATGAACTCGCGGCGACGGCCGTCGGGGAGCGTCCAACCGCCGTCCCCGTCGCGAACCCACGAGACGATCGGGAGGGGCATAGCGGGAGAACGATGGGTTGGACAAAGAACGTTTGCTTCTCCAAACGTATCACGCAGTCGTCACTCCTCGACGTAGGACGGCCGCTCGGCGTATTCGATCGGATCGCGGCGATCGTTGCGCTGGAACGCCTGGAGGCGGTAGGCACAGGCGTCGCAGGTGCCACAGGCCGGCTGGTTGTCGCGGTAGCAGCTCCACGTGTGTTCGTAGGGAACCCCGAGTGCAGTGCCGCGGGCTGCGATGTCGGTCTTCGACCACTCGACGAAGGGGGCTTCGATCGAGATGTCGGTCTCGGGTTTGGTCCCCACGTCAACTACGGTTTCGAACGCCTCGAAGAACTCGGGGCGACAGTCCGGATAGCCCGAGAAGTCCTCGCTGTGGGCACCGATGAAGACGGCTTCGCAGTCGTTGGCTTCGGCATAGGAGACGGCCATCGCGAGCAGGTTCGCGTTCCGGAAGGGGACGTAGGAGGTGGGGATTTCGTCGCCGTCCATATCCGCGTCCGCGACGGCGAGTTCGTCGTCGGTGAGACTCGAGTCGCCGATCGCCGAGAGGTGTCCGGTTTCGATCTGCAGGAAGTCGTTCATCTCGAGATCGTCGGCGAGCCGTTTTGCACAGTCGAGTTCACGGGTTTCGGTGCGCTGGCCGTAGGAGGTGTGGAGGGCATAGAGGTCGTAGCCGCGCTCGCGGGCCTCGTAGGCGGCGGTGGCGCTGTCCATGCCGCCCGAAAGGAGGACGACGGCGCGCTTCGAGTCAGTCGTCGGGTCGGTACCGGTGTCGGTGGTAGGTGAATCGGATGTCATCGTATCTCTTCGTATCGGGATGGTGCTAGTTATGTCTCGGGTGCGTCGTTCCACAGATCCACGTGCAGCCGCGGCGTGTATCGGAAGCTGTGCTCCATCGCGAGTTCGGCGACGCGCGTTCGCGTTTCGGCGAGGCGCTCGCGGGTCGCGCCCTCGGGCATCAGCAGGACGTTCTCCTCGTGGATGGGAACGGCCGCCGCGTCCCGCAGTTCGGCGAGCAGGTCGAGGATCTCCGGCATGTCGTCCGCGTCGGTGACGACGAACTTCAACTGGAACGGGTGGGTCTCGACGAGTTCGGTGAGTGCGTCGAGGTCGAGTCGGGCGTTCTCGTGGCGCTGTTCCCATTCGCCGTCGCCTCGGTTCGCGGCTCCTCGTGATCGCCGCTCACCGTTTCGAGATTCTTCTGGAATCTCGCTTCTCGGGTCGCGTTCGGGAGTCGGGGTGCTGCTCTGGAGTTTCGGGCTGATCGAGGCGAGATCGATGGGGGCGTCGCGGTGGATCGTCCCGTTCGTCTCGACGGTGGTGTGGTAGCCGCGGTCGTCGAGTTCGGAGAGCAGGTCCGCGCTCGCGTCGTGCAACAGCGGTTCGCCGCCGGTGAGGACGACGTGGTCCGCGTCGTAGGATTCGATCTCGGCGAGGATTTCCTCAAGGCTCATCCAGGCGTGGGTCGGTTCCCAGGAGGTGTGATAGGAATCACAGAACCAACACCGGAGGTTACAGCCGCTCGTGCGGACGAAGACGGAGGGGACGCCGGCGAGAGTCCCCTCGCCTTGCAGCGAGTAGAAGAGTTCGTTGATCGGGAGTCCGTCGTCGGGTCGGTCGCCGCCGTCGTCGGTCTGATTTTGGTGCTCGTTCTCCGTGCTGTTCGTCGGCTCGGACGGTTCCCGGTCGACTGAGTGAGAGACCGGCATTATGATCAGAACTGGCTTCCGCCGCAGAGTTCGTTCGTTTCGTTGACCTGAACGGCGACGTCGGTAACGTTCGCTCCGAGTTCAGCGCGGAGTTTGTCTTCGAGGAGGACGCTCATCACCTCGGCCGTCGGCGGCTGATCGAGGACGACGATTCCGTCCGCGTCGCCGGCCGCTTCGAAGGCCTCGACGAGGGGGTCCCCGCGCTGAAGGAGGAACCGGTGGTCCCACTCGTCTATTACTGCAGTAATATCACCCTTGTCGGCGATCCAGCCCTCCTCGGTGAGCGTCCCCTCGATGGTAACCGCGACTTCGTAGTTGTGGCCGTGCGGTCTGGCGCACTTGCCGTCGTGGTGGAGGATTCGGTGGCCGGTGCTGATTCTGATCGGGCGGTCGCGGCCGATGTGGAGGGTTCGAGAACGACCGACCAGGCGCTCGTCGGCCGTCGTCGACCCGTCGGCCTCGCGGTGGTCGTCGTCCGAGGCGTATTCAGTCACACGCGAGTATTCTCTCGAGAATACTTAAATCTGGTCGAACGCCCCGCTCTGAGATGAACTCGAGCGAGAGGTAACCGCGACGGTAAGAGTGGCGGTGGCGGTAATGGCGGTGGTGACGGCACCCGTGACGGTGACGACGGTGGAGTTGCGACTACGAGTTCGGTTGCTCTCGCGCCGACGACACTACCGGTCGATCGATCAGTTCTCGAGTTGGTCCTGCAGCCGGTTTTTGGCCTCGGTGCGGCGCTTCTGGGAGAACGTCGGTTGCTCGTCGGAGAAGTCGATCTCGAGTTCGTCGACCGTGCGGCGATAAATGTTCGTTCGTCGCCCTTCTTCGGAGAGTTGTCGTCCTTCGCAGGTAAGTAACCCCGCGTTGACGAGTTCTTCGATGCGTCGATAGCAGGTTGCGATGGGTATTTCGATGTCTTCGCTCAGCGTCTGTGCCGACTTCGGAGTTCCCGCAGCACAGAGGATTTCGGCACTGTACTTGCTGCCGAGTGCCGAAAGAACCGTAGTCGAATTGGTGTCAGTTCGTTGCGTCCGACGAGGCATTGTCACACCGTTACTAATTATCAGAATTGAATCTTGTGGTTATGATGAGTAACAGGGATTCTGAGTGGTCAGTAAGATACCATTTTAAATCGAATGATGCGGACGAGACACATTTGAGGGGGGACCGCGAACGAGCGGGTATGAACGCTGCGGTCGTTACGGTCGGTGACGAACTCCTCGCCGGACGAACGGCAAACACGAACGCCACGTGGCTTTGCGAGCGACTCACCGAGCGCGGCGTCGACATCGAGCGAGTGACGACGATTCCGGACCGCGTTTCGGACATCGCACGCGTAGTCAACGAGTATCGAGCGGCCTACGACGCCGTGATCGTCACGGGCGGCCTGGGACCGACGCACGACGACGTCACGATGGACGGCGTCGCCGCCGCACTCGGCCGGTCGCTGACGGAACACGACGCCGCCCGCTCCTGGCTCGAAGAAAACGGCTACTCTCACGCTGAACTCGCGGACGGAACGGCGGAGTTGCCGGCAGGCGCGCGGGCGCTACACAACGATGTCGGGGTGGCTCCGGGCGCGGTCCTCGAGGACGTCTACGTGCTCCCGGGGGTCCCCGAGGAGATGAAAGCGATGTTCGAGGCGGTGGCCTCGGAGTTCAACGGCGAACCGACACATCGGCTCGTCGTCGTCGCGGACGAACCCGAGAGTGCGTTACTCGATCGGATCGCCACGCTTCGCCGGCAGTTCGACGTGTCGGTTGGCAGCTATCCCGGCGACGGCGTTCGGATTTCGATCGAAGGAAGGGATGAGCGGACGGTCGCGGAAGCCGCCGCGTGGCTGCGCGAGCGGGTCGAAAGCGCGTAGCCGGTGTCCGCCAGCCGCACCGTCGAACTACCGGTAGAAGTAGGCGAGCCAGGCGATCGTGACGAGAAGACTCAGGGCCAGGGCGCTCCACCCGACGTACTCCATCGGCATCGGAAGTTCCGACTCCGCCGCGAGAACGTATAGTAGTTCGTTCATGAACGGTGCTCTATCCCGATCCCTCTTAGTTTTTGAGAAACGGCCCAATAACGACGGACTCTGCAACCGGTCGCCGCGACAGGGCTGCAATCGCACGGCTTTTTGAATCGCCCCCCGTAGCCCGGCCATGGACGCGCTGGGCGTCGTCGTCAACCCGATCGCCGGCATGGGCGGCCGCGTTGGACTCAAAGGAACCGACGAGACACTCGCCGAGGCCCGCGAGCGTGGTGCCGAACCGCGCGCGCCGACGCGAGCGCGCGAGGCACTGACTTCCCTCTTTCGCCACGCCCCGGACGCGACCGTCTACACCGCGACCGGCATCATGGGCGAGTTCGCCGCGCGCGATGCCGGCTACGAACCGGTCACCGTCTACGATCCGACCGCCGACTCGACCGTCGACCCCGCCACCGCCGAAACGACCGCCGCGGACACCCGCCGGACCGTTCGCGCGCTGCTCGACCACGACGTTTCCCTCGTCCTGTTCGTCGGCGGCGACGGAACAGCGGTTGATGTGGCAGCGGCTCTCGAGAACGCCGACGGAGCCGGACATAGCACGGGCACGGGCACGGGCAATGAACAGTCGCCACTGACGCCGATGCTCGGCGTCCCCGCCGGCGTCAAAATCTACTCCTCCGTCTTCGCCGTCACCCCGACCGATGCCGGTCGGATCGCCGCCGAGTTCGACCGCGTCGAATCCCGCGAGGTCAACGACATCGACGAGGCGGCCTACCGCCAGGGCGAGGTCCGCTCCGAACTCAAATCCGTCGTTCCCGTCCCGGTCGCCCCGAACGTCCAGTCGAGCAAACAGCTCTCGAGCGGCACCGTCGACGCGCTGGCGGCCGGTTTCGCCCGCGACATCGAGCCCGGCCGAACCTACGTCTTCGGCCCCGGCGGCACCGTCGGCGCGATCGAATCCGAACTCGGGATCGATTCCGCTCCGCTCGGGGTGGACGTCTGGCGCGCCGACCCCGGTTCGAACACCGAGTCGGCACGCGACAGAGACGAGGCGAGCGAAACACGAAACGGAACGCTTCTCGCTCGCGATGCGTCGGAATCCGAGATTCTGGCCGCGCTCGACGAACCCGCGACGATCGTCGTCTCACCCATCGGCGGCCAGGGCGTCATCTTCGGCCGCGGCAACCACCAGATTTCCCCGCCCGTCATCGAGTTCGCAGACGAACTCGTCGTCGTCGCCGACGAGGACAAACTCGACGGGATCGAGGCGCTGCGCGTCGACACGGACGATGAGACGATCAACGACGAACTCCGCGGCTGGCAGCAGGTTCGGACGGGACGGTTCACGACGCGGCTCGTCAACGTTGTTTAAGGGGGCGGAGATAAACGGGTGAGAACCAGAACCATATAACCCTCGGCGTTTCACATAATGGGTGTATAGTCAATATTAAGGTCGTGTCGCTACTACGGGGAGAGCATGGAAACGCGGAAAGTCCAGCGACTCGGGCCATCCACGCTGGCGATGACCCTGCCCGCCGAGTGGGCGTCCGAACAGGACGTTGAGAAGGGAGACGAGGTCTCTCTCCGAACGAGCGGCAAGGGGACGCTAACGGTGATGCCCGAGTCTGCGAGTTCAGAAGAGACGGAGGCGATTATCCACGCGGACGACCTGGACGCAGGGGCCGTCGAACGGGCGATCGTCGCCCAGTACGTCCTCGGTCGGCGTGTCATCCGAATCGAGCGCGAAGAGGGGGCGCTCGAATCGGCGCACATCAACGCGGTCTACCAGGCCGAGACGCAACTGATGGGCCTGGGCGTCATCGAGGAGACGCCCGAGAGTATCGCGATTCGCTGTTCGGTCGACCCGGAGGACTTTACGCTCGATAACCTGCTCGAGCGACTAGAACGAACCGGGCAGACGATGCGAGGCGAGGGGATCAAGGCGCTCGCTCACGGGAATACCGACCTCGCACAGCGGGCGCTCAACCGCGAGCGACAGGCGAACAAAATCTTCGTCCTCCTCTTGCGACTCATCTTTACGGCCTACCAGAACCCGAACCTCGCGCGTGCGGTCGGCCTCAACAGCGGCTTTCCGCTCATCGGCTACCGCTCGATCGCGAAGAACCTCGAACTCACGGCCGACAACGGCGAGGACATCGCGGAGATCGTCATCGAGACGAACGGCCACACGCTCGACGTCGAGGGCTCCGTCATGCGCGATATCCGCGAACTGAACGATCTGGTCGACGAGATCACCTCGCTCGCGGTCGAATCCGCCGTCGAACGCGACTACGACAAATCGAACAAGGTTCGTGAACTCTTCCACGAAATCGCCGACCGTGAGGACGAAATCCTCGTGGAGTTGCCGGAGATGTCGAACGAAGAGCTCCTTCGCGTTCGGGAAGTCCTCGTGAGCCTCCAGCAGACCGCCCAGTACGCGATGCGAAACGCGGAAATCGCGGCGAACCTCGCGCTCAACGAGGAATCGGAGCACACGACGATTAACTGAAACGGTTGCGGTGCCGGGCGGTGACGACGACCGGCCGGTGTGACACACCCTCTCGCTGGCCGGAATAAGTGCAATTAAGAGACCCCATCGACAAACTCACGAGCATGGCTACGCAATCGGAGTCGACGACGGACAAGGGCGTCGGGCTGGCGCTTGCACTCGGGGCGCTCGCCACGATCGGCGCACTCGTGATGGTGACGGGCGCGCCGGAAATCGATGCTGCCTTCGGGTTCGCCGGTGCCGTCCTCTTCAGTTCACTCGCAGTTGTTGGCATTCATCTCTACTGGGACTGACGCGCCAACACATGCCATAACGGCCGTCAAGAGTTAAGAGCGGCGGCCTCCTATGTTTCGTACGGACGATGACCGACTACTCCGACGAAGAACAGCGGATTATCTCGTATCTGCGCGAGAGCGCTACCCGTGGAGAACGTTACTTCCGGTCGAAAAACATCGCCGATGCGATCGGACTTTCGTCGAAACAGGTTGGCGCGCGCCTCCCACACCTCGCGGAGAAATCCGACGACGTGGACATCGAAAAATGGGGCCGTGCGCGTTCGACCACGTGGAAGGTAACCCTGAGCTCTTCAACCGCCTGATGACCACCCGCTCGAATTGCTCTACCAGACCGGTCTTCGACTCTCCGTTCGATTCACGACGGTCCCACGGTCTTTTTATCCACTACGCGCACAGTTAGTGGCATGACTGTACGGGTCGACCGGTCGTTCGAGCTATCGGCACCACCCGAACGCGTCTGGTCGTTTATTGCCGATCCCGAGAATCGCGCCCGCGCGATCAGCGTCGTCGACGAGTTCACCGTCACCGACCCGGCGAGCCACAAAGTTACCTGGCAGGTCGCCCTGCCGATTCCGTTCGTTCGACGGACCGTCACCGTCGACACCGAAGACGTGACGCGAAGGCCGCCGGAATACGTCAAGTTCGTCGGCAACTCGAGCGTCCTGGACGTCACCGGCGAGCACGAAATCGTCGCAACCGAAACCGGGGCGCGCCTCGAGAACCACTTCGTCGTCGATGGGAAACTTCCAGGCGTCGAAAAATTCTTCAAACGCAACCTCGACGACGAACTCGAGAACCTCCGCGACGAACTCGAGCGCCACCTTCAGACGACACGATGACCGCCGAAACGACGTCCCGAGAAACGCCACCGCTCACGCTGGCCCTGGCCCAACTCCGCGTCGAAGCCGGTGCACTCGAGGAAAACGTCGACCGGGCGCTCGACGCGATCGATCGCGCGGCCGCCCGCGGTGCCGATCTAGTTGCTCTCCCCGAACTGTTTAACGTGGGCTACTTCGCGTTCGACCGGTACGAACGTGATGCACAACCCCTGCTCGGCGCGACGAACGCGCGCCTCCGAGCGGCGGCCGCCGAACACGATATCGCCATTCTCGCCGGCAGTATCGTCGAAGATCTCGGCGCGACGACCGCTGTAGACACGCCCGCCGACGACGGACTCGCCAACACCGCCGCGCTGTTCGACGCCGACGGCGACCTGCAACTGGTCTACCGCAAACACCACCTCTTCGGCTACGACTCCGCCGAATCCGACCTGCTCGTTCCCGGCGAGCGGATCGAAACCGCGACCATCGGCGGACTGACCGTCGGCGTGACGACCTGCTACGACCTGCGCTTTCCCGCACTCTACCGCCGATTGGTGGATGCGGGCGCTGAACTCGTGCTTGTCCCGAGTGCGTGGCCCTACCCGCGACTCGAACACTGGCAGACGCTCTCACGGGCGCGAGCCATCGAAAACCAGTGTTACGTGGCGACGATCAACGGTTCCGGCCAGTTCACCGACGGCGACACCGGCGACACGACGACGCTGCTCGGCCGCTCGACCGTCACCGATCCCTGGGGCATCACGCTTGCCTCGACTGGGGACGATCCCGACCTCGTGATGGCCGAACTCAACCGAGAAGCGGTGTCCGCTGTACGCGAGGAGTTCCCCGCACTACGTGACCGACGGTTATAGGTCCCTCATAACTGGGAATCCGACACCGTGACAACATGGAAACGCGGACCCGGCAACGAGAAACCATGTCACTAGTCCACATTTGACGTTCGCTGACCGCTGACTTTTTGGTCCAGCGAATCGAAATACGAATGCCGGTACAGACGCTTTTCACGTCGTACCCGGCAAGCGCGTCTCCGGCCCGGCACTGCTCGTTCCCGGGAACGAGCACTCCCGTCTCCTCGTCACCTCGTCCGCATCTTCCTTTCGACTGTTAGTCACCGGCCATTACTCACTGCTCAGTCCCCACTACCTCTCGTTACCAGTTACTGATAGTCAATGACACAACCAGTACCTACTAACTGAACTCGTCGTTCCGCCGGGCCGGTTGAGACTGACTCACGAGAAAAAAGAAAACCAGGACAGAGTGTCAGCAGCGACGGTCAGTCGTCCTGCATGGTAATATCCGCCGAGAGGCCCTGAGCCATCTGAATGTCTTTGGAGTTGTTCATCGTCCAGGCGGTACGCTCGGTGACGGCCTCGATGGCCTCGCGAGCCGAGGGGTAGCCGTTGCCGGACTTTTTGACTCCGCCGAACGGCAGGTGCACTTCGGCACCGATACACGGCAGATTCGCGTACGCGAGACCGATCTCAGCGTGATCGCGGAAGTAGTTGATCTGGCGGTAATCCTCGGAGATCACAGCGCCGGCAAGACCGTAGGGCGTGTCGTTGTGGATCTCGACGGCATCCTCGATGTCGCCCTCGTATTCGAGCAGGGCGACGTGGGGCCCGAAGCACTCCTCTTTGAGACAGCGCAGGTCCGTGTCGTACTCGATCTCGTAGACGAACGGGCCGACCCAGTTGCCGTCTTCGTGGCCGTCCGGAATCTCGTCTTCGCCGAGTTCGAAACGGTCGACGAGGACGTTCGCTCCCTCCTGCTCGGCGAGTTCGTTGTGCTTGCGGATCTTCTCGACGTGTTCGGGCTCGATCGCCGGTCCCATGAACGTCGATTCTTCGAGCGGATCGCCCACCGCAACGTCCTCGGCGATCTCGACGTAGCGCTCCTTGAACTCGTCGTAAACGTCCGTGTGGACGATCAGGCGCTCGGAAGAGACACAGCGCTGACCCGTGGTCTTGAACGAGGACATGATCGCCGAGTGAACGGCGATGTCCAGATCGGCTTCCTCGGTGATGATGATGCCGTTCTTGCCGCCCATCTCACAGGCTGCGAGCTTGCCGGGTTCGCCACCGACCTTGCTGGCGATTTCCTGCCCGACCTCTGCCGAGCCCGTAAAGAGAACGGTGTCGACGCGTTCGTCGTCCGTGATCGCCGCGCCGGCGTCGCCGAAGCCCTGGACCATGTTGAACACGCCGTCGGGAATGCCGGCGTCGTCGAACATCTCGGCGATAATCTGGCCACACCACGGCGTCTGTTCGGCAGGCTTCCAGACGACCGTATTCCCTTCCACGAGGGCGATAGCCATGTGCCAGAACGGAATCGCGACCGGGAAGTTCCAGGGTGTGATACAGCCGACGACGCCCCGTGGCTTCCGACGCATGTAGGCGTCCTTGTCACCGACTTCCGACGGAACCACGTCACCGTGGGGGTGGCGGGCGTTGCCCGCCGCCCACTCGACCATGTGCCAGGCTTCGGTCACGTCGGCTTTCCCTTCCGAAATCTCCTTGCCGCACTCCTTGGAGACGACCTCACCTAATTCCTGATGCCGGTCGCGCAGTTCGTGGTAGATATCCCAGAGATACTCCGCACGGTCGATATACGAGAGTTCACGCCACTCCTCGGTGGCCTCGTCCGCTGCGGCCAGCGCAGCATCGACGTCGGCCTCGGTGCCGCGCGTGAACTCCGCCAGCGTCTCTCCCGTTGCGGGGCTCTCGCTTGCGAACGTCTCCGAGCCGTCGCCGTCGGTCCACTCGCCATCGATGTAGTGTTGGTTCAGTTGCGTTCCGGATTGGTGCGACATAGTTCGTGATTACGCGCTAATCCCATGTAATCCCCACCGATCATGGTCACGTGTCGGCAATTTATTTCAACGAAGGTAAATTAGATAAATACGTCGGGAACGGGCTTGGACGCCTGCCTCCAGGCGAATCTCGAGCGAACTCGGAAGGATCCCGAACGACCCTCCGACGTCTCCCGACGAGTTCGAGAGCGGAAGGAGGATCTCGTCCGTGTTCGTCGTCTGTGTCCGTCAGCGATCCTTCGTTGATCGGCCGTTTGGAGCGAGGTTGCAAGAGCGTGACTACGGGTCCAGAAGCTTCGATTCAGCCGTCCGCAGATGCTCGAGCAGCGTCGATTTCGCAATATCGAGGTCGGCTGCCAGTTCGCGGGTCGTTATTTCGCGGGGCCACTCGTAGTAGCCGGCGTCGCGGGCGTGTTCGAACACTTCTCGCTGGGCCGTCGTGAGCGTATCGAGGCGCTGGTCGCGGGTCGAACGCTCGGGCGAATCGGCGGTTGTAATCGACGTGACCGTTACCTCCGCGCCGGCCTGATCGCGCACGTCGTTCAGGGACTCTTCGATCCGGGATCGATCACCCGCGAAACAGAGGTTCCACTCCTCGCTTCCGTTCTGGATCCGGACCGGTGCGCTGTGAACGAAGCCGTTCTCCAGGAGCGTCGGACAGACCATCTCGTCGGGATCGTACTCGAGGAAGAACTCGCGGACGACGTTGCCGGGGGCGTTGCGTGCCCGTCCGAACCGCTTTTGAAGCTCGAACAGTTCTCCGGCATGGTTCGACGCGCGGATCGCATCGAGGAGATCTCGGACCTCTGCGGCGGTATCGCCGAACGCGGTGAACAGGCCCTCGACCGTATTCGGACTGGGCTCATCGCTCTTGATCTTCGGGGAGTTATAGATCGCGTGTGCGAGGACGCCGCCGCCCGTTCGGTCCGTCGCTTCGATGGCCCAGCAGTCCGGGTGCCACAGGTCGAGGGTTAATCGAACGCTCGATAACTCGTGCTCCAGGCTCATGTCTCTGCGTGTCTGTAGCAAGGGCTTCTATGTTGCGCTTTGTCCGCTAATTGTGTCGATTGAAAAGAGTATGGGCATCAATCTAGTAGATATGTGGTTTCCCCGGAGCTGTGTCGGCGCTTTCTCAAACGATCAGGCTCTCGAGATCGCGGGGATAGTACGTCAGCGTCTCCGTTCCATCGTCGGTCACGAGCACCGTATCGGAGTGACGAAAGCCGCCCAGATCGGGGACGTAGAATCCGGGTTCGACAGTGAACAGTTCGCCCGAGCGGATCTCACCGTCGCTGTCGACGTCGAGAAACGGCCGTTCATGGCCCTGCATACCGATGTTGTGACCGGCGTGATGCTGGGTGAACTCGGCCACACCTTGCTCTTCGTAGTAGTCGACGACGGCCTCCTCGACTGCGGCGTACTCGACGCCCGGCCCGATCGCGTCGATCGCGATCTCCTGGGACTCTTTCATGATCTCGAAGTAGGTCCGCTGCTCGTCGGAGGCTTCTCCAACGAACATCGTCCGCTCGAGTTCGGTCGTGTAGCCGCCGACGTTCGGTTTGACGATCGTGACGATATTGTCGCCGCGTTCGATTCGCGTCGTCTGGTCCATGCTGTGAGGTCGTGCCGTCACCTCGCCGGTCGTGAACAGACACTGCATCGGATTCGCCCACGAGCGCATCTCGTAGCGGTCGCCGAGCGTATCGAGCATCGTCTTGACGGCCTCGGCCTCGACTTCCGCCCGGACTTCGATGGGGCGTCGGCCCGGCTCGATGTGCTCCTGCAGGAGTCGGTGGCCGAGGTTGGCCCAGACGCTCGCCTCGCGGATAAGTTCGATTTCGTGGTCGCTTTTCGTTTCGCGCATCTCGGTGATGTACTCCTCGACGCCGACATCCGCGGCGACGAGCGACGAGAGCGCGGGGCCGGTGTATCCGTTTCGGGCCGGGCTCCCGTCAGCATCGACCGCAATGTTCCCGTCGGCGAGTCCGAGGCGGGCACACATATCGGCGACCGCCTCCATCGGCTCGCCCTGGGGATAGTCGAAGTACGTCGTGACCTCGTCGATTATGAACTCGTCCCGGGAAGCGTGTTCTTGTTCGAGTCGCGGAACGACAGCCTCGATGCGCTCGTCGGTGATTCCGAGTGCGACCGGCCGTTCGGTCGGCAGGTGATACATGCCGCTCACGTAGTGGATGTTCAGCGAGGTAAACAGCACGAGGCCGTCGTAGCCGTCCGCGTCGGCGCGTTCGAGAACTATTTCCGTTCGTTCGCGGTGTTCCGATTCGGGGATAGTGAGGTCTGCCATCACACGCCATCAGACGGCTCGCGATATTAAAACCGGACCCGACCAGGTCGGTCTTGCCGCGTTTATATTTGATATCTGTATGTATCGATCAGGAACGATTGGTCGGTGAGGTATTTAACACCCGTGTCTCATATTCTCACGCCATGGCAGTCGAGAGCGACATGACGTTACTGTACATCGTCGCCGCGTATCTGGTCGTGATGCTCGGCGTCGGTGTCTGGGCGTACGGAAAAACGAACACCGCGGAGGACTTCATGGTCGCCGGCCGAAGCCTCGGCGCGGTCATCATCGCCGGAACGCTGCTGGCGACGTGGATGGGCTCCGGCACGGTGACCGGCGGCGCGAACTCGATCGCGTACGACAACGGGCTGTGGCCCGCGATCATCCTCGGTACGGGATCGCTCCTCGGTATCGGCATTCTGAAGGCGCTCGCACCGCGTATCAGGGCCTTCGACAAGCTGACGGTCCCCGAAATGATCGAGGAAGAACTGGGCAAGGAAGGGCGCATCATCAGCCTGCTCGTCATCGCGTTCGCATACGTCGGAATCGTTTCCTACCAGTTCACCGGGCTCGGGTTCGTATTGAACGTCACGACCGGCATCCCGGTCGCCCAGGGGACGCTCATCGGAACCGTCCTCATCATCGCACTCGCCGCGATGGGCGGCCTCATGTCCGTCGCGTACACGGACGCGATCAGCGCGTTCCTGATGCTCGTCGGCCTCGTCGTCGCAGTCCCCTTCGTCTTCATCGAAGCCGGCGGCTGGAGCGGAATCTCAGCGAACGTCCCCGCGACCCACTTCGACACACTCGGAAACCTCTCGTTCTTCGAGTTCTTCGCGCTGTGGGCCCCGCCGCTGCTGTTGATCCTCGCCGACCAGAACATGTACCAGCGCATCATCGCCGGCGAAACCGACGAAGGGACGAACACCGGACTCATCGCCTGGTTCGGCGGCGCGATCGCAACCATGACGCTGGTCCCCCTCATCGCGTTCGCCTCGCGAGCGATGTTTCCCGAACTCGATCCGGGCATGGCGCTGATCGCGACGACGACGGAGATTCCGACCTGGATCGGCGGCGTTTTGCTGGCCGCCGCCACGGCGTTCATCGTCACGACGGGGAGTTCCTACCTGCTGTCTGCCTGTACCAACCTCTCCCAGGACCTCTACAGGGGGCTCATCAATCCCGATGCGTCCGATCAACAGGTCTTTTGGCTGACCCGCGCGTTCGTGGTCGTCCTCGGTATTTTCGCGTTCGTCCTCGGGCAGTACTTCCCGACGATTCTCGAGGTCCAGATGTACTCCTATACGGCCTACGGGGCCGCGATCACGCCGCCGCTGCTCGCGATCTTCCTGATGCGAGAGCGCCTGACCAAGATCGGCGGCCTCGCCGGAATGATCGTCGGTGCCGTGCTCGCGGTCTCCTGGGACACGGTCCTGGGAAGTCCCTACGGACTGGATGCGGTGATCATCGCGGCACCGGTCGCCGGCGTCCTCATCGTCCTCGTCAGTTACCTCACGAGTTCGCTGTCGTCGCCGTCGCCGTCTCGCGCCTGATCGCTCTTCGGTAGTTCTGTACTATCGAACTCGGGACTCGGTGGAACTCGAATTTTGAAATCCGTCTCGAACGTCAGTGCCGCCCCAGATCCGCCGCCTTCTCGAGTTCACTTCGGAGGAGCGTCGAGTCGAACTCGTGATCGGGGCGCAGGCGGACGAAGTCGAGGAAGCGCCGCGCCGAGAGGAGTTCGTCGGTGTCGTAGACCGACGAGGCGGCGAGGACGGCCTCGCGGGCACCGATACGCGGTTCCAGAACGGCGAGCGCGCAGGCGAGGTCGTAGGCGGTCGTCTCCGCGACGCGGTTCTCGTGGACGCTGGTCGCGTCGATGAAGTAGAGGTCGCCGTCGCAAAGCAGGATGTTTTCGTCGCGCAGGTCGCCGTGGGCCAGGCCGTGGTCGTGCAGGAGCGAGAGCATTTCGAAGAGGTCCGGCGCGCGCTCGGCGACGACGGCGTCGGAAACGTCTCCGAGCGACTCGAACTCGGGAAGGTACTCGAGGACGAGCACGCCCAGGCCGTTGACCTCGAAGGCTTCGATCGGGCGCGGGGCGTTGAGACCGACTTCGCGCATCCGTTGTGTTGCCTCGTACTCGTGTTCGACCATCTCGCGGGGCGTATCGAAGCGGCCGAAAAAGCCCTCGGTACCCGAGGACACCGCGCCGACGTTTCGCCCCGTCGTCAAGAGCGCGTGGACGAGCGCGTTCTGACGGCTGACGATTTTGACGAACCACCGCTCGTCGATGACGCAGGGCGTCGACAGCCAGTTATCGGCTTCGAGGAACTCGACGCGGACGAACTCGCGGTCGTGGCGTTCCGCCAGCGTTCGAATGACGCGCTCGATGCGTCCCCACTCGACGGTCCCGCGAGCGAGCTGGCGGAGATCCATTACTAGACCGTGAGTGGACTCGCGGTTAAATGCGTCTCGAAGTGTTTCAAACGAGATGTGTCCGGTCGCCTGAACGCTGTTAGCATCGACAGTCACGGGCGAGCCATCACTCTCGGCACGCACTCGAGTTCAGATGCGACACGAGAGACAGCACCATTTTTATCGTTGCTCTGAGACGTTTACCGTAACTATGGATGCTGTCGACGATCTCGGGGATGCGATCGAAACCACGCGAGCGCTGTTACTCCCGGTCCGCGTGTGGTTGTGGCTCAAGCTATCCGTCGTCGTGCTCTTCGTCGGCGGGAGTCTGGGTTCGCCAGGGAACCTCGCAACCAGCGACCCGCAGATGGTCGGCGACGAGCCGATGCCGCAGGACGGACTCGGCGAGATTCCGGACGACGTGCTCGCAGCAGCCGTTGTTCTCGCCGTTGTTGCCATCCTACTCTGGGCCCTGTTCGCGCTCCTCGGTGCCATCATGGAATTCGTCTTCATCGAAACGCTCCGGTCGACGGAGATTCACGTGCGACGATACAGCAGGGCAAATCTCGGTCGCGGCATCCGGCTCTTTGCGTTTCGGGCGCTCGTCTCGCTCGGTCTGCTTGCAATCGTCGCCGTTCCAGTCGGCTACTTCCTCACCAGCACGGCCACCACGGACGAGTTCATCGGCGAACTCGCGCTGATCGCGCTCGTGGCGATTCCGCTCTATATCGTCTACGCCATCGTGATGCGCTTTACGTCCGAGTTCGTCGCGCCGATCATGCTGCTCGAGGACCGGAGCGTGCTCGGTGGGTGGCGACGATTCTGGGCGACGCTTCGGGGGAACGTCGGCGAGTATGTCGTCTACTTGCTTTTGGTCTGGGTGCTACAACTCGTGACGAGTATCGCCGTCGGATTCGTCATCCTCTTCGGCGCGGTTGTCCTCGCAATTCCGTTCGTGATCGTCGGCGTACTGGCGTATGCGCTTGGCGGTGGCGGGGTCTACCTCGCCGGTGCCATCGGCGTCGTCGGTCTGCTCGCGCTCATCGCACTCGTCGCTCTCGTCCAGATGCCGGTCCGAACCTACTTCCAGTACTACGCACTGCTCCTGCTCGGCGACACTGATTCCGAGCTCGACCTCGTTCCGGAGCAACGAGGTGCCGCCCGGGCCAATCACACCGGTGCCGGCGAGACGGTTCGAGCCGACGAGCGGACCGATCGCTCCGACGACGCACACGACGAGTTCGACACCGAACCCCGAGACGAAACCGACGACTACGGGTGGCTCGACGAGTCCGGGTTCGATGATGATGATGATCGAACCGGAACCGACGCCACCGATGACCGCAATGACGACGCTACTCCCAGCGACGACTCCGACGACCGCGACGACGACGCTGACCGCGGCTGGTAAGGCAGTCACTCGCTGAACTCGATTACTCGTCGAAATCGGCTCGTACAAACAAGACGGCTTAGTGTTGACACGCAACCAGATGGCTGGTTTGACACGCAACCAGACGGATCAGGATTGACACCCGTCAGTTGCTATCAGAAAGAAGGCCGCCGTCGTCCTCGTTGTCACCGTTTTCGTCCGTCCCGTTACCGGTGTCGGTATCGTTGCCCTCGGTATCGCTCTCGGCGCCAGTCTCGGTGTCGTTGCCGTCACTATCCGACTCGCCGGTTCCGTTCTCGGTATCGCCGGCGTCCTCCTCGTCGATATCCGGAACGACACCGTCCATCAGCGAGAATATCTGTTCTTCCTCGCTCCAATCGAATTCGTTCGGATAGACGCCGACCGTTACGAGCAGATCGTCGTCGGTCTCGATGGCCTCGCTCACGTGCAACGCGACATCGACCGGCTGTCCCTGGAACGACGCCTCGGCGGTGTATCTGGACTGCGTCGTCGACTGGTCGAACACCGTCACCGACGTTTCCTCGACGAAGGACACGGAGCCGATATCGTCGTAATTGCTCGCGACCAACTCGACGAGTTCGTCGGTGGACATGTCCTCGACGGGATTGAACTGCGAGCCGAGCGCGTTGACCTGCGGCGTCGTCAGGACGATGAAGACGGCCCCGCGTTGCTCGCCCAGCGGACCCATGTCGACCGCCTTCTCGTGTTCGGTCATGTAATTCGTGATCACGACCGTTTCGGTTGCGATGCTGACGCCAACCTCGCGCTCGACGGTGAACTCGTCGATTGTGGTCTGCTCGTACCCGGTATCATTGCGAACGGACGCATCGACACCGGCGGGTGAGGCTTCGTGATGTGCCATGCCGACGAGCCCCAGACAGCCCGAAAGGCTGGTAAGGCCGGCGACGCCGAGGCCGCTCAGAAGCGTTCGACGTTTCATAGTATCACAATCAACGATCAGTTGATAAGTGTTTACTGGTCCCCTGATCGTCTCTCGATTTCCTAACAGGACGCTATCGTCGTGTGGTATCCGTATCCTTAGTTGCGACGGAGCATGCGACGGATCGTCGAGACGACCGAGCGATCGGTCGAGCGTTGCGCTCGGCGGCGGTGAAGCCGCGTCAGTCGCCGAACGATAACGTAACCGATGGCCGCAAGCACCGTCGCGAACACGACGTTGCCGACGATCAGTTGGTGAACGGTGGCGGTGGCGGATTCGGTTATCGTTTCCTGCGAACGGATCGGACTGGTGCCGAGGAGGACGCCGCCGACGTGAACACTCGAAAGGTAGACGACGGGTTTGACGAACGGGTTGAGGACGGCGATGGAGGCGAACAGTGCCGGCTTGCAGATCCACGACCACAGGGCGCTGAACACGAAGAACAAGCCGATACCGAGACCACCGGATGGCAATGCCGTCACGAAAATCCCGATGGCGAAACTGGCGGCGACCTCGTGGGGCGTGTGTTCCTCCTGAATCGCGACAGTAAGCTTGTGGAGGGCCTCTTCGCGATAGTGATCGAGTCGGTCCCGTATGCTCACGCGTTGTCCATGTGTCCTATCGGGTGGACGTGGAAAAAGACCGCGGTCGGTGAAGAACTACGTATCGCTCTAACAGAACCTCACGGGAGCTTATGGGATCTTACGGGAGCTTACTGGAACTCGCGGGCGAGAGCGACGGTACCGCTAGCTAGGTGATCAGGGGAAGCTACCTGCTTCCTCGTACGCATCGGCGACACGGTCGACTGCGACGACGTAAGCGGCAGTCCGAGGGTTGTCGAGGTCGTACATTTCGTAGGTATCGACGAGCGCATCGAAGGCGTCGACGATGAGCGTCTCGAGTTCGTCGTTGACGCGCTGTTCGCTCCAGGAAAAGCGCTGGCGGTTCTGGACCCACTCGAAGTACGAGACGGTAACACCGCCGGCGTTTGCGAGGATGTCCGGGATGACAAAGGTGTCCTGTTTCTGAAGGACTTCGTCGGCTTCGGGCGTCAACGGTCCGTTCGCGGCCTCGGAGATGACGTCGGCGGTGACGTCCGTGGCAAGGTCGCGGTCGATTGCGTTCTCGAGTGCGGCGGGGATGAGCAGATCGACATCCATCGTGAGTACGTCCTCGTTGGTTACCTCCTCGACGCTGTCCTCGTAGCCGACGACGCTGCCGGTTTCGTTTTTGTGGTCCCTCGCGGCAACCGGATCGAAGCCGTCGGGATTGTAGATACCGCCGCTCGAGTCGCTCGCGGCGACGACGGTGGCCCCCATCTCGTCGATGAGCTTGGCGGCGATCCAGCCGGCGTTCCCGTAGCCCTGGACGGCCACAGTCGCATCTTCGAGATCCTTGTCGAGGTAGTCGAACGCCTCGCGCGCGGCGATGACTGTCGAGCGCCCGGTCGCCTCGACGCGGCCCTCGCTACCGCCGCTCGCGATGTTTTTCCCCGTAATGACGCCCGGTTCGGTGGTGTTCTCGAGCGTCTCGTAGGTGTCTTTGATCCAGTTCATCTCCCGCTGACCCGTGTTCACGTCGGGGGCGGGGATATCGCGGTCCACACCGATGAGCGGACGGAGTTCGGTTGCGAACGACCGCGTCAGGCGTTCGAGTTCACTTGCGGAGTAGTCATCGGGATCGATGATAATGCCGCCCTTGCCGCCGCCGTAGGGAATGTCGACGATGGCGCACTTGTAGACCATCCAGCCCGACAGGGCCTTGACCTCGTCGCGGGAGACGTTCGGATGGTAGCGGATGCCGCCTTTGTACGGGCCGCGGTCGCCGTTAAACTGCGAGCGGAACGCTTTGAACCGCTCGAGTTCACCGTCGTCGAGTTCGACCGTGAGGTTCGTTTCGAGAACTCGTTCCGGGTGTTTGAGCCGTTCGATGACGTCATCGCCGACGTCGAGGTGCGCCGCCGCGTCGTCGATCTGCGACTGGAGGCTCTCGAATGGATTGATGTCTGCTACCATTACACCCCAGTTCTAGCGAACCGGAAATAAGCGTGACGAAGACATCCATAGTAAGTAAAACACAATATAAGGATTATAGATCCCATTATATTCTGTGCAATAGCACTGAGTGACGAGTGGCGTGGATCGGTGACAGGCGGAGCAGTTAGCTGTCGGGACTGCCGTCTTCGGCCGTGGAATCCGCCGCGGCTCGGGCCTCGATTCGTTCTGCCTGTGCGATCAGCGGCGCGTCGATCATCTGCCCGTCGACCTCGAAGACACCGCGGCCGTCAGCGTCGGCGTCTCGTTTCGCGTCCAGCACGTCCCTTGCCCACTCGAGTTCTTCGGCCGTCGGCGTGAACGCGTCGTTGATCGGGTCGACTTGCGCGGGGTGAATCGCGAGTTTGCCGTCGTACCCGAGTTGGATCGCGAACTCGGTTTCGTCGATCAGTCCCGTCTCGTCCCCGAAATCGGTGAAAACGGTATCGATTGCGGAACAGTCGTTCGCAGCGGCGGCGAGCACGACGCGTTCGCGGGCGTAGAGCACTTCGGTCCCGTCGTCGGTTCGCGTGGCTCCGATATCGGCCGAGAGGTCTTCAGCGCCGAAGACGAGTGCATCGGTTTCCGGAACGGCGGCGATGTCGGGTGCGGCGAGGACGCCGCGAGCGGTTTCGATCAACGCGAGAACGGGAATGTCAGCGTCGCCGCTGTCAAACTGTTCGAGTTCACCGACGAGGGCTTCGACGTCGTCGGGGTGCTCGACTTTCGGGAGCAACAGACTGTCGAGTCGGACGGGTCCGTGAGCGAGCAGTGCCTCGAGATCCGTGGCGATGGACGCGGACGACGTGTTAACGCGCACGCAAACTTCACAATCCGGCACGAACTCGGGGTCCGAAAGGACCTCGCGGACCGTTTCTCGGGCCGCATCTTTCCGACCGGGTGCCACTGCATCTTCGAGATCGAAGACGATCGTATCGGCACCGGATTCGGGTGCTTTGCGGAGCATTTCCGGGCGATCACCGGGTGTGAAGAGGAGACTACGCCGTACCATATCTCAGTGTGCGTGAAGTGGTGACGTGAAAGTACGGATTACTCCGTCGTAGTGGAACCGAGTGTGCTCACCGCCCGATTACTCGCTGAGACACCCGTCGTTCAAAGTGAAACGGCCGGCGTGAGAGGCGGGGGTCCGTCGAATCGTTTTCACTCTGAATCGGGGGTGATGTTCTCGTGAACTATCGACGATCCTCACGGTAAGCAGTACCTGTTTTCGAACGTGATAGCGGGTGAGAGCCGGTGCAGTGATTGTCGAACCGAGACGTCGGGTGTACTCGACCAGGGGCACCCCCGATTCAGAGTGTATTCGGTCGAGGGTCGGGTGGGGATTGGAAGAGGCGGGGTTTCGTCGTCGGTTTCGGTGAGGGACGAGCGTGAAATATAGGTGGACCGTTTTCGGCGAGAATTTCTGATATCGGAACATACAATACAATACTAGACTAGGACGGAAGAACAACCGGGGAAAGAACGGGTACAGATTGGACAGAACGGGTACACACTGATTATCGTCGTTCTATCGTCTATTTGCCGTGTGGCGCACTGTTCATGTGGGTAGCGACCGAAGAAAGTGTGGTGAGCATCGATGACTCGAAGAAAACAACCGGAAACACAGCCCCTCGAAGACGGTAACGCGACTGCGTGGACGGATGCGCGCGAGCAGCTTGGGGCAGCCGATTACTACTGGCTCGCAACGGTACATCCGGACGGTCGGCCGCACGTCCGGCCGTTGCTCGCCGTTTGGGTCGCGGACGCGATGTACTTCTGTTCGGGGGCAGCCACGCGGAAGATTAAGAATATCACAGCCGTTCCGTCCTGCAGTCTCGCGGCCGAAACGGACGCGTTCCACTTCGTGATCGAAGGCGAGGCGGCGAAGCGGAGCGACGAAACCGCGCTCCAGGACGCGGCCGATGTGTATGCGACTAAATACGAGTGGGAGGTTGAGATTCGTGACGGTGCATTTTACGCTGCTGGCGCTCCCACTGCAGGGGACCCACCGTACGAGGTGTACGAAGTAACCCCGGAGACAGTCTTCGGCTTCGGTCTGGATGCGTCGGTTTCCTCGACGCGCTGGCAGTTCGAGTAGGAACGGCTCACGGCTCCGTCCGCTTGGCGATCTGTATCGAGTCTTCTTGATGACGATCTTCTCATCAGTGATCGTTCTCGTCGGTGGTATCGAGTCTTTTCGACGACGATCTTCACATTAGTGATCTTCTCGTCGGTGGTATCGAGTCATCTCGACGGTCTTTGCCGCCAGAGACTGGACACGCCGTACAGTCCATACAGTTGATGAATTCCCCCTCGTCGTATCGCTCCATTTAGGACCACCGCAACGGTACGCTCGATACCGAACCGTCGTGACCCGCCTCCGCCATCGGCCGTTTCACTCTGAATGAGGGGCGGGTCAGTTCGGAGCACTGTTTCCGAGAACTCGAACACGAACTCGTGCTATACGGCGTCATCTAACGCTCATCTCGGAATATGTCTATCATTGCTGTTCGTTATCAGTCTGAATTCTTTCCCCGGGTTTTATAATACCTGTCTTCCAGAATGGAAGCATGGCTGATACGGCTGGTGGGGACCCGCTCTTTCAATCTCACGATCCGATTTTCAATCGGAAAGAACTCTTGCACGTCGGACACGTTCCCGATGAGGATCGAATTGTCGGCCGGGACAACGAAATTCAGTCAGTCGCTGCCGAAGTCGGCGCGATTACCCGCGGCGATCCGCCGAACAACGTGATGATCTACGGCAAGACCGGTACCGGAAAGAGTCTCATCTCTCGCCACGTTGCGACGCGAGCACAGGATGCCGCTCGGGACAACGATATCGACTGTAGTGTTCTCTACGTCGACTGTTCCGAGGCGAATACGGAAACGCGGGCAACGCGACAACTCGCGCTCAACCTCACGGAACAAACGAGCTACCAGGACCACATTCCGCTTCGCGGCGTCGGGACGATGGAGTACTACCAACACATCTGGAGAATCCTAGAGTCGTTTTTCGACGCGACGATAATCATTCTCGACGAGATCGACAAACTCGATAACAGCAACATCCTGATGCAACTCTCCCGCGCTCGCGAGGCGCGTAAAACCGACGCCTACATCGGCGTGATCGGCATCAGCAACAAGGTCCAGTACCGCGAAACGCTCGACGAACGCATCGACAGCAGTTTCGGCCACCGCGAACTGTTCTTTCACCCCTACGACGCCTCCCAGCTCCGTGAGATCATGCGCAATCGCGAGGACGCCTTCCAGCCCGACGTTCTCGAGGACGGGACGATCGAACTCTGCGCCGCCCTCGCCGCGAAGAAACACGGCGACGCTCGCAAAGCGATCGAGATTCTCAAGGAAGCGGGTGAACTCGCCCGGCGGACGGGCTCGGAAACCGTCTCCGAGAGCCACATCCAGCAGGCCCAGGAGGTCGCCGAGATCAATCGTATCGAAGAACTGACGAGCGGGGCGACGGTCCATGCAAAACTCGCGCTCTACTCACTTGCGAGCCGTATTATTACCGGTGATCGCGAGACGTACAAGACGCGGGAAATCTACCAGCGATATGCTGGTATCTGCGAGATGGTTGCAAACGATCCGATCACGGAGAACGGTCTGTACCGACAGCTCAAAGAACAGGCCTTCCTCGGCGTCATCGAGTCCGAAAAAACGGGCGGCGGCCGTTCGCAGGGGAGCTATCTTCTCCATCGGCTCGTAACGGATCCGAAGCACATCGTCAAGGCCGTTCGACGCGACTCTTCGCTCGAAGAGTTACCAGCCTACGACCAGCTCGCGAATACCAGCGGCTCTTCGCACAAGCGCGACATCGAGACGGACCTCTCCTCGTTCTCGTGAGTTCAGTCTGAACGACGGGGGTGGGGGAGACAGAATTTCGTGTGAGTCTGATCGAGTTCTCCCCGGGGCGGTTCGCGCCGCTTTCAGTCTGAACAGGGGGTGGGGGCGGAGAGAATCAATGCGATACTGAAGCGGAGAATCGATCGCGGTCGCGTTATGGCCAGAGGCCGCGGGCGTCGTGTGCTTCGGCGATTCGTTCGAGTGCGACGATGTAGGCGGCATCGCGCCAGGTGATATCGCGAGTGTCGTATTCGTCACGGACGCCTTCCCAGGCGCGCAGCATTTCGGTCTGGAGTTCTTCGTGGACGCGTTCGAGCCGCCAGGATCGCCGGTTGATGTCCTGCAGCCACTCGAAGTACGAGACGGTGACGCCGCCGGCGTTGGCGAGGATGTCGGGGATGACGGGAATATCGCGCTCTTCGAAGATTTGACCCGCCGTCGAGGTCGTGGGTCCGTTTGCCCCTTCGACGATCATGTCCGCCTGGACGCGGCGAGCGTTTTCGCCGGTCAGTACGTTGCCGATTGCGGCGGGAATGAGCACGTCAACGTCGAGTTCGAGGAGTTCTTCGTTCGAGAGCGACTGCGCGTCAGCGTAGCCGGAGACCATGCCGGGGGTTTCGTCGTGGTCTTCGACGTCGTTCGTATCGAAGCCGTCCGGGTCGTAAATCGCGCCGTCGATGTCGGAGACGGCGACGATGGAAGCGCCGAGATCGTCGAGGTAGCGGGCGGCATTCGCCCCGACGCTACCGAATCCCTGGACGGCAACGGTCGTGTCGGTGATGTCCCAGTCGTAGTAGTCGATCGCTTCTTCGGTGATGATACCGACGCTGCGGCCGGGTGCCTTCTCGCGGCCGTAAGAGCCGCCGATGACCGGCGGTTTGCCGGTCACAACGCCGGGCTCGGTTTCGCCTTCCTGCATCGAGTAGGCGTCCATGAACCAGGCCATCGTCTTCGGATCGGTGCCCATGTCGGGCGCGGGAATGTCGGTTTTCGGGCCGATGACGGGGCGAAGCTCTTCCGCAAAACGGCGGGTGAGCCGTTCCTTTTCGTCGGAGCTGAGTTCCTTGGGGTCGACGACGACGCCACCCTTCGCGCCGCCGAATGGAAGGTCCATCACGGCGCACTTCCAGGTCATCCACATCGAGAGCCCGACACACTCCTCCTCGTTGACGGCCGGGTGATAGCGCAGCCCGCCCTTGTAGGGGCCGCGAACGCTGTCGTGGTGGGCGCGATAGCCGGTGAACATCTCGCGCGTTCCATCGTCGCGCTCGAGCGGAATCGTGACGCGATAGACGCTCGTCGGATGGCGAAGCCGTTCGACGATGCCTTCGTCGACATCGAGATGGGCGGCTGCGCGTTCGAGCTGGCGACGGGCTGTTTCGACGGCACTTTCCTCCTCTTCTATTTCCGATTCCGTTGTCGGTTCGGCTGCTGTCATAGTCAGAGAGTGGAGTCCCCGCGTGGAACGACGATCGGACGTCCCATAGTGAATGGGCAGTCACAGCGTGACTGTCAGGCGGGTGTAGATGAGGCAGTTTCCGGTCCACTGCCATAACCCTTGTTACTCGGACTGATTTCGCGCAATACTTGCAATCGCCGGCTCAATCGGTCTCCGGTCGATTCCGTTTTGGCGGCCCTCGGCGGAAGCAGCTACGTTCTCTGTCACCCATCGAGTTCAGCGTGGCGGTCGCCGGGTGATGCGGTGTGGTTGCGTCCTAACCGGGGCTGTTCAAGTGTCTCCTCGTGGTGGCTCTCCGCATGAGTATCGAGAGCACGAATCCGGCGACCGGCGAGACCATCGACACCTACGAGGCGGACTCAGACACGTGGGACGACCACCTCGAGAACGCAACGGCGGCGTTCGAGGAGTGGCGGACGGTTCCAATCGAGACGCGCCAGCAACTGCTCGCCGCCGCGGGCGACGTGCTTCGAGACGGCAGCGAGGAGTACGCGGAACTGATGACGGCGGAGATGGGGAAACCGATCGACCAGGCGCGCTCGGAGGTCGAAAAGTGCGCGTGGGTCTGCGATTACTACGCCGAGCACGCGGCCGAGTTCTTAGGGGACGAGGTCGTCGCGGGCGAGCCGAACGCGCGGACGGTCGTCGCCCACCAGCCGCTGGGGCCGATCCTCGCGATCATGCCGTGGAACTTCCCGTTCTGGCAGGTGTTTCGATTCGCCGCGCCGAACCTCGTCGCGGGCAACGTGGGGCTGTTGAAACACGCCTCGAACGTCCCCGGCTGTGCGCGCGCCATCGAAGACGTGTTCCGCGAAGCGGGCTTCCCGGAGAACGTCTTTTCCACGCTGTTGATCGGTTCCGACGAGATCGACGCGGTGATCGAAGACGACCGCATCGCCGGCGTTACGCTCACCGGCAGCGACGGGGCGGGCCGAGCCGTCGCCGAAACCGCCGGCAGCGAACTCAAAAAGACCGTTCTCGAACTCGGCGGCAGCGATCCCTTCGTCGTGCTCGAGGACGCCCCGATGGACGAGACGGTCGAGACGGCGGTCCAGGCCCGACTGCTGAACTCCGGGCAGTCCTGTATTGCAGCCAAGCGATTCATCGTCGTCGAGGACGTCTACGACGAGTTCATCGATCGGTTCGTCGAGGAGATGGACGCCCAGGTCGTCGGCGATCCGATGGCCGAGGAGACGGACATCGGCCCGCAGGCCCGCGAGGACCTGGCCGATCAGCTTCACGAGCAAGTCCAGGAGACGGTCGATCAGGGCGGCGAGGTTCGACTTGGCGGCGAGCCGATGGACCGCGAGGGAGCCTTCTACCCGCCGACGGTACTGACGGACGTTCCCGAGGACGCGCCCGCCGACAGCGAGGAACTGTTCGGCCCCGTCGCGACGGTGTTTCGCGTCCCCGACGAGGACGCCGCGATCGAGAAGGCGAACGACACCCGGTTCGGGCTGGGAGCGAGCGTCTGGACCGAGGACCTGGACCGCGGCGAGCGCGTCGCCCGCGAGTTCGAATCCGGCCTGGCGTTCGTCAACGAACTCGTTAAGTCGGACCCGCGACTGCCCTTCGGCGGCGTGAAAGATTCGGGCTACGGTCGTGAACTCGCACGAGAGGGCATTCGCGAGTTCGTGAACACGAAGACGATCTGGGTGCAGCGGGACGCGGGCGAGGAGACGGATTTAGTCGAGTAACGCTCTCGCGCTCTCGCTCGTCCGCACGAGCGGGCAGGTGGTTCGCATCGATCGGTGATTGTGCCGGGACACGACACTAGTTTTTTGGTGGCGCTGGCCCACTGCGACTCTATGACCGGGCTGTACTACGAGGAGTTCACAGTCGGCGAGACGATTGCCCACGAGCGACGACGGACGATTTCGGAGAGCGACAATCAACGGTTCTGCGATATGACGATGAACCAGCAACCGCTGCATCTCGACGCCGAGTTCGCGGGCGACACCGAGTTCGGCGAACGGCTGGTCAACGGGCTCTACACTATGAGTCTCGCCGTTGGCGTTTCGATCCCCGAGACGACCGACGGAACCATCGTCGCGAACCTCTCGTACGACGACGTCGAACATCCCCAGCCGGTCTTTCACGGCGATACCATCCGCGCCCGGTCGACGGTCACGGACAAACGCGAGACCAGCGACGGCGAGCGCGGCGTCGTCACCATGCACGTCGAGGCCTTCAACCAGGACGACGAACTCGTCTGCGCGTTCGACCGGACCGTCCTCTCGTTGAAACGCGAGTTCGCCGACGACCCCACCCAATGAGCGAGCCACAGACCGACGCCGATCTGGAGTGGCTCACGATAGACGACGACGAAGAACTCGTCTGGGAGAGCGGCCCGGATCGGCGAACGCTCCTGCCGGTGGTGCTCATCGGCATTCCGCTCTCGATCGTGCTGATCGGGCTCGTCATCATCGCGGCCGAGTATCTCCGCGTGACGAACACCCAGTACGTCGTCACGAACCGTGCGCTCTACCGGAAGACGGGTATCCTCTCGCGAGATGTCAAGCGCATCGAACACGAGAAGGTACAGGACAGTTCCTACTCCCAATCCGCCCTCGGAACGCGACTCGGCTACGGAACGGTCGAGATCAGCACCGCAGGCGGGTCCGGCGTCGAAATGTCGTTCAAATCAGTGCCGGATCCGACGGGAGTACAGCAACTGCTCAGCGAACAACTCGATCGAACACGGCGCGGTCGCCGCGGGCGAGGAGCACCGCAACAGACCGATTCCGAACCGCAAGCGGGCAGTGATGCAACGAAAGCGGACGTACTCGTCGATATTCGCACCGAACTCCGGACGATCCGCGAACTGCTGGAGGAGTCGGAGGGCGCTCACGGGACCGGCCCCTCGGACGACCGTGACCGCCACGCAGGGGCCGGTGCTCGCACGGGAACCGATCGGACTCACACCGACGACAACACAGAGACGAACGACAATACAGACGCAAACGACAACGCAGAGACGAACGCGAACCGGTCACGCACGCACACGTACGACGACCAATCGTCCCGGTCATGAACTCATACGATAGCACGTCCGGTGAGCCTGCCGGCAAACGCGAGGCTGCAGCCGACTCTCCGGCTCCATCCGAGTCCACGGCGCTCGGTGACGCCGAACTCGCCTGGCTTGCACTCGCTCCCGACGAATCCGTCCGGTGGCGTGGCCGCCCGCGTATCCAGACCATCTATCCCTGGCTCGCCGTCACGCTCCTGGGAACGCTCACACTCCTCGCCGCCGTCGTCAGTGAACTCGTCCCATGGCAGGGACTCCTGCTGGTGGCGCTCCTTGCCGTTCCGACGGCCTGGCAGTACGCGCGTCTCTCGCGAACGGTATTCGTGATCACGACGCGGCGAGTTGCGATCAGGCAGGGGGTGCTCGGACGCTCCGTCCGAACGGTTTCACTCGAACACATCCAGAATACGACGGTCACGCAGGGCGTTGCGGGTCGGTTTGTCGGGCATGGCACCGTCTCGATCGATACTGCTGGCGGCGCGCCCCTCGCGTTCTGGAACGTCGATGACCCGAGTTCAGTTCGGCGGACGCTCGATCGGTATCGGTCCCGGTGTCGTGATCGGCGACTGCAAAACGAGGCTGCCTCGAGCTCGGATCGTTCGGAGCCGATTCCGGGGACGCTCGCGCAGTGGCGGGCGGTCCGCGAAGAAGTTCGGGCGGTGCGCCAGGCGCTCGATGAACGCGAAGCGTTTCGGTGAGAGCGTCGGTGAAAATCGGCCAGTTTGTGCGACACCGATCGGGTGATATCAGACGACCGTCAATATCATGTAGACGTTGATGCCGACGGCGAGCATCCACGGAATCGCGAGGCCGGCTGGAACGACCGCTCGATACGTTGGCGGAAGCAGGGGTCGGCAGGCGAGGCCGACGGCCAGTGCGCCGGCTTTGAGCGCGAGCATTCCGATGACGCCGTAGCCCGTGATTGCGCTGTGAGCGACCGGGTTCGACTCCGTCAGACCGAGGTGCAGGCCGACGAAGGTCGTGAGTACGTCCCCGATGAGTGAGACGGCGACGAGTCCCCAGAGCAGCCGTTCGAGTTCGGCTGGCGTAATGGCGACCGCTAATCCGCGAGAGCGGAGGACGCCGTTGGATTGCATAGGCTCTCGCCCGGAATCGAACCGGGAGCGGCCCGAGACTGGCCACGTGCCCATCGAGAGGCTCTTACGATCGATGGGTCGCGAAGCGGCGGTATTGTTATCCGAACCATAGATCGATATCATCGGTCATTACGGCCGAGTAAGCAGTGATAAACTCGAACGAGGTGAGCGGACGAATGCGGGCCGGCGAAGTGCTGTAGAGAGCAGCGCCTGCTCCGATCAGTTACTCAGGAGGATTCACGGGAGTCACAGCGAGAGCGGACGACGAGTCGAGCCACCCGTTGCACGACAGGGCGGCAACTCCCTCGAACAGGCGAAGAGAGGGGCGTGCGGGAACGGCTGGCACGACTCGCGTAGCGGTGTGTCGGTTCGGTGGTGTCTCCGCGGTCACCAGCACGGAGACGAGTTCAGATAGTGGCTCGGGACCCACGAACGGTTGCGTTCAGTGAGACAGATATTATAAGCAAATTCTCCTCTCTAATAGGTATCAGATAATTTATTTGTAAAGGACAAAATGGTAGCGACTGCAGGCAAAACGGCTATTCGCAGTTCGCTCGATCCTACGAGGCGTACTGGAGTAACCCGTGTACGTGAATATTAGCTTTAGCGTGAGGGGGTGGAACCGAAGACGGAACCGGCTATCAGTTTATGTCAGAGAAGAGTAATTCGGGAGCTGTTCAGCGACTATCGATGCTCCGTGAACAACTCGATGGGGGGATGGACCGCCGCGAGTTCATTCGGACGCTTGCGACCGGCGGGTACGCGATCGGGGTCGCGCAGTTTCTCGGTGTTGATGATTTTCTCTCGGCCGGCGACGGGGAGGTTCCGGTCGTCACTGCGCTGGTCAGGGAGGATCCGGACGATCCCTGGTCGCTGACAGAGCGGACGCGATACGTCCCTGCGGAGTGGTACGCTGCTGTCAAGAAAGCGTTTGAACTGAACGAACTCCTGGCACAGGTCGCCTTTACCGGGTATCTAGGCAGTGCGGTCGTCCCCGGTTCCTACGAGAACGGGACGGCGGCCGTCTCGGTCGGTATCTCGCGGGATTGGGTGTCACTGCGCGAGTTCATCGAACGGCTCATTGCCGGTTTCCCGGTCGATATCGAGACGATTTTCGAGGGAGACGATTTCGACGACGAGGGTATTGACGACCTTGACGATCTCGAGGGGGGTGCGGATTCGTTCGAACCGCGACTCGTCGAACAGGCCCACAACGGGTACGCACCGAGCGGCGTTGCCTGTGAGACAGCCACGAGTCTGGCGACGCTCGGACCAGCACTGTATCACCCGGAGACGGAACAGTCGCTCTTCGTCACCGCGAATCACGCCTTCAAGTCAGCATCCGAAGATGAGACGCACCTCACGCTGCCCGTCGAAGGGGACGATCCGGTCGCGATCGGCACGCTCTCAGCTACCCACCCCGTCCTCGACCTCGCGACGGTCGAGCCGACCGGTGAACTCGAGCCGACGAGTCTAATCGACTCGCCATCACCCTTCCGCGTGCGCGGACAGTACACGAGATTCGGCCTTGCAGATCTCATGGCTCGCGGCGAGCGCCTCGAGAAAGTCGGTGCGATGACCGGCCATACGACCGGTGCCATTCAGGGAATCGACGCCGTTACCTGCTTCACGGAGGCGTTCTGTCGGCGTGGACAGATTCGCTGGGGTGGCGAAATGGATCTGACCGACGGGGATAGCGGCTCGGTTAGCTTTCACGAAGATCCAGACGGTGCGGACGGCGATGTCCTCATTGCGGGATTCAACAACGCTCGAACCTGGTGGCCCGGCCAGAGTTACGTCTGGGGCGTTGGTGCGTACAAGATGACTGAACGCCATGGCTATCACTTCTGACCAACAACCGACCAGCGAACCGGCCTCGGCGAGTACGTCCTGCCGTGAATACCGCTCGGTGAACGATGAGTGATCGACGATCACCCCACGAGCGCGATCGAGAGCCAACACGCGTTCGGCGTCACACTGCTGGCTCCAGTCCCTCCTCCGGATCCGACGCCGACGGTGGTTCTGGAGGTGCATCTGCGGATGAGACGGCGACCGCCTCCCCGTCCGATTCCGGGCGTTCACCGGCCGAAGCAGGACTGGGGAGTGTCACCATGGTCGGCCTCACGATCGTCGTCGATGCTATCGCGATTCTGGCCCTCGTCCTCTTGTTAACACTAGTTGCCCTCCGAACCGGGATACCGCGGGTAGCGTTCTACGGACTGGTCGTGGTCTCCGTTGGCGGCTACGTTTCCATAACTCGACCCTGGCTCAGTAGCTGAGCCCGAACTGGAACGACGGTCTCGCAGTCGGCACGCGTTTGCCGCACCCACGCCGCCACCGAGAAGCAGCGAGAAGCAGCGAGAAGCAGCGAGGAGCAGCAAGGAGCAGCGAGGAGCAGCAAGGAGCAGCGAGGAGCAGCGAGATGAATCGAACAGTATCGAATCGCAGCGAGAAGTATTAGACAGCTACGAATAGCACCGCACAGCGACCGATGCGATCGACCACACTCAGTTACACGCGCGCTTCCGCGAGTTCAGCTTCGAGTCGATGGATCAGCGCGTCGTTGCCGACGAATACCGGCGTCCGCTCGTGGATGTCGTCGGCGTTCGGAGCAACCGTCAACAGTGACTGGTGCCCGTTCGAGGACCTGCCGCCTGCCTGTTCGACGATGTACCCGATCGGATTTCCTTCGAACTGCAACCGAAGCTTCCCCTCCGGACGGGAGACGAGTCCGGGATAGCCGAACACCCCGCCGTAGGTCAGCACCTGATTGATATCGCCGATCATCGCGCCACCGTACCGGAGTTTGTACTCCTGTTCGATCTCGCGGGCGTAGCTTCTGAACTCGTCGGTCCAGTCGGGAACGCGGCCGCCGAAGCCGTAGACGACGGGGTCCTCGGGGAGCGTCACGTCGCGGCGAACGAGTCGTCGCTCGCCACCCGTCAATTCGTACTCCGAGACGGTCTCGTCGGTCGCCAGGACCATCGTCGTGATCGGTCCGTAGAGCACGTACGCCGCCGCGACGAGTTCGTCGCCGCGGGCTGGCAGGGGGGCGTCGTAGATGCCGACGATGGTCCCCATGGCGTTGTTCGATTTGAGGTTCGAGGAGCCGTCGAGCGGGTCGACTGCGACGGCGTAGCCGTCCCCGTCCCCGTCCCCGCAGTCGAGAACCGTGTCTCGCTCCTCGCTTGCGTACTGGCTGATGCCATCGATCGAGGAGAGACGGTCTGCGAGCAGATCATCCGCCCAGATGTCGGCTTCCATCTGGGTTTCGCCGCTCGGGTTCTCGGCGTTTGCGCTCCCGCGGCGACCGACCAATCCCTGTCGAATCTCCGTTACCGAACGACTGAGCGTCGTGATGACGCTCTCGACGATCGGATCGGATACCGTCATGCAGCGTTAGTCCTCGAGCGCGGCGTCGGCGGTTTCCTCCTCGTAAATGACCTTCTCGAGCGCATCGAGGAGGCGGGTTGGGTCATCGCGCTGCCAGACGTTCCGGCCGACGGCGAGGCCGGTGCAGCCGGCGTTGACCGCCGCCTCGACCGTCGAAAGGAACTCGTAATCCGAGGTCTTCGAGCCGCCGCTCATGACGACGTTCATATCGCCCGCAGCCTTGCAGGCGTGTTGCATCGCCTCGGGGCTGCCGGGATACTTGACCTTCGCAATGTCAGCTCCGAGTTCGAGCGCGATGCGGCTGGCGTAGGCGATCGTGCCCGGTTTGGTGTCGTTCTTGAGCCCCTGTCCGCGCGGGTAGGACCACATGACGACCGGCAGGTCGTACTCGCGGGCCTTTTCCTGGGCCTTCCGGAACTCTTCGTACATCTCGACCTCGTGGTTCGAACCGCTGTAGACGGTAAAGCCGATGGCGTCGGCCCCCACCTCTGCAGCGTAGTCGACCGACCAGTTGATCGAGGAGTCGGGTTCGCCCATCCACATGTTCGAGGTGCCGTTGAGTTTGGCCAGCAGATTCACGTCGTCTTCGTAGCTCGGGTAGTACCCCTCCGCGATTCCCTTCTGGACGGCCATCGCGGTGACGGCGTCGTGGGTCGCCGTCTCGAAGACCGTCTCCGGGTCGAGTTTCTCCGGCACGTCCGCGAAATCGGTCGGTCCGTGTTCCAGCCCGTGGTCCATCGCGAGGATCAGTGTTTTACCGTCACGAACGATCGGGGAATCGTCGATCGGAATCATCTGTTTGATGGTCCACTAGGCCGCTATATATCTCTGATGGTCCGTATTATCGAAATTACTCATTTGGGTAGTAAGTGTTCGGAACCGACGTCCAGTCCGGCGTTTGTGAGGTGGTTACACTCGCCAGTCCGTGATTAGTCGATGACTTCGCGCGCGTTGTGACGCCACGTCCGAACGTGGAGCACGTCGAGTTCAAGGAGGCGGGCAACGGTCGCGGCGTTGATCGTCGCCAGTCGTTCCGCAGAGCTGATACCCGCCTCGGCGAGCGTCTCGGCGTCGTCCGGGCCGACACCGGTTACCGTCGTTACCGGCGTTGGTCGTGGCCAGGGTCGGTTCCCGCCGTCGCCTTCGGTGTCTGTCCGGTCCCCGTCGATCACGGTTGCCTCGTCGTCATCGGCGTCCGGAGCCGTTTCCTCGAAGGTCTGCCACGCCTCGCCATCGCTCGCTGCGATCCAGGCGCGTTCGGCTGCTCCGAGTCCGCGAACCTCGTTCGAGCGCCGGTCGAGACTGTGATCGTCGTCGGTCTGGAACGACCACGGCAGCGAAAACCGTCGCCGAAGGCTGTCTGCGAGGTCTTCGTCGATCTCCGTTTCGAGCAGCATCTGGTAGGAGTACTCCTTGTTCGCAACTGCCTCGGGCTCGATATCCGCAGCTGCAAGCGACTCGCGTTCGGCCGACTCGAACCGCGAGTTCGATCTGGGAATCCCCTGTGACTGCCCGGTCGTCTCCACCTCGAACACCTCGTCGGCGTCGGGATCGATCTCGAGTTCGATACCGAGGCCGATACCGAGGCTGATCGTTCGCGTTCCGGCGTCCGTTTCCTGCGCCCCGCTTTCGGTGGAGTCGGTTCTGCTGGCATCGATATCGGCGTCGTTGTCAGCGTCAGCATCACTACTGGGCTCGGTATCGCGCTCACTCCCACCGTCTTCGGCCCTCGTTGCGACCGCCGTTCGTGATCGATCGGTATCGTCCCCGTCTTGGCTTCCCGTTCTCGCCCCCGTACCCCGCTCTCGGCCGCGCCCCGAACTCGGCTCCCCCGACTCGGTTACGAACTGTTCTTTACTCACGCGAGTCACCGCTCGTCCGTAGCTCTCACTGTCTATCCTTGAAACTTGTCCTCGAGTTGACTCCCGTCAGACGCGTTCGCAGCGCGAACAGCGGGCGGGAGACGGACGCTGCGACGGACTCGGGACACCCGGGCTACATTCGGTGGTTCGCCTATCGATTATGCTGACAGACAGCCCGTGCAACAGTTCGACGATCGCGTTCCCAGCGACGGTCGTTCAATTGGTCCAAACAATTATAATTTCCAACATCAACTGTGGGATATGCGCTCACTCCCGTCCCCCGCTGTGGTCGCGCGTTCGGCGCTCGCTCTCTCTTTCGTCGCCCTCTGCTGTCTCACGGCCGTCTCGCTCGTCGCTGCTGCCCCACCACCGCTGTCTATCTGTGGCGTCTGCGGTCCGGACTCGATCGACGGAGCGACCGGACCGGGAACGCTCGACATTCACGTCGACGAAACCGGTGACTCGCACTGGGTCGCTCGCGTCCCCATCAACGACACGGCGGCCGAAACCTACCGCACGAATACCACCGCACTCGAGACCGCCGTCGAGGACGGCTGGCACCGCTACGACGTCGCTGGCGACGATGCCCGAGACATTACGCCGTCGGTCGCGCCCGAAAGCCAGACGGTCCGCGTCAACTATACCGTTCCGGGCGTCGCGAGTTCAGCGGTCGGTGACGGCTGGGTTCTCGATTACTTCTACGCCGGCGACACGTCCGACCGGTACGACCTCGTCGCCGAGCGCGTTTCGATTCACCTGCCGGACGGGTATGCGGCGACGAACTGGCCGTCGAACTCCGCCGGCGAGGAGGGAACGCTGACGTGGGCTCGCGATTACGCCACGGACGGGGTCGCCACTGACGAGTTCGGCAGTCGCACGTACGTTACCTACGGGCCGACCGGCGTCGCCGGAACGCTCGCTTCCTGGGGCGGGGCGGCGGTGACGTTCGGCCCGCTGGTAACGGCACACGCCGTCCGCGCTGGCGTCGCTCCCGTCGTCGTTCTCGGGTTTGCAATCGGGACGACGAGGCGGTTCGGGATCGGAGGGAACGGAGGGGACGGAGGGGACGGAGGGCTCAGGAGGTTCGATGCTCGGCGCTCGATCAGCGCCCGCGGTTACACCGCGATCGAGACGGGCTGTGCTGTACTCGGTCTCTCCCTCGGGCGACGAACGCTTTCGCTGCTCGCGTTCGGCGCGGGAGCTGTCCTCACTGTCGGGACCTGGGTCGCGTTCGGATTCCCGAACGCAGTCCTCGTCGGCTCGTTCGTCCTCGCCGCCGCGGCGTTCCTCCCGCTCGGGCACGCGCTCGAACGCGGTGATACCGTTGCTGTGTGGGGGTACAGCGCACTCGCCGTTCTGGGACCGCTCGCAGTAGCGACTGCCTTTGCGCCGTACGGCAGTTCGCTTTCACTGCTGTATGTCGTCATCTTGCTGTTTCTCCCGTGGTCGCTCGGGGCCGGACTCGTCGGATACGTTCTCTCCCTGATCGGCCGGCGCGTGGCAGCGGAGTGATCTCGTCGTTGCGACTCACCGTTCGCACTTCCAATCGTCGACACGACTTCTGCGCTGTAAAATTCGGCGGGCAGTAAGGCCAGTTAGTGGTGAAGCGGCTGTTCGGCCATCTTGCTCCGGAGTTCGTCGAGCCGCGAGCGGGATATGCCCTCCTCGAACTGCTGGATCAGCGCGTAGACCTCTGCGCGCGCGATTTTTACGTTGCCCTCTTCAACGACATCCTCGGGGCGTTCGCGCAGTTCGCGCATCGTCCCGACCGCGAGCAGATACGGAATCGCCCACGCGGAGAGGCGATTGCCGTGGGATTCGGGGACGACCTCGAGATACCGCTGGGCATCATCCAGGTAGGTTTCCGCGCGCCCCGTGATGCGTTCGACGACGTTCGTCACGCCGCTTTGATTTTCCGCCTCGGTGACGGCCTCGACGTCGACGTCCTCCTCGGCCAGCCACTCGGCGGGGAGATAGACGTTGTTCTCTTCGTGGTAGTCCGTCTCGACGTCCTTGGCGATGTTGACCAGTTGTAAGAGCAACGCGAACGATCGGGCGTTGTCCCGCATCTCTGCGGCTCGGTCGGGGGAGGCACCGCGGGCGACCAGTCCGGTGATGAGCGTGCCCACGGTCCCGGCGGCGTACCAGCAGTACTCCTCGAGTTCGTCGAGCGTCTGGAGGCGCAGTCCGCCCTCGTCGGCGTACCGATCGGTGAACATCGCCATCCCATCGACGAGTTCACGAACGGGTTCGCGCATGATCTCGCGGGGTTCCTCGTCGAGCGTTTCGAACGTGGCTACCACGCGTGGCGTGTTGGCGACGACCTCCCAGTCGTTGGATCGGTTTTCCGGACCGGGAAGCCACGGCTCGATGTCGTCCATGAACGACTCCAGTGATTGTGCTGTGTTCGGATCGAGCAGGCGGTCGTACGTCGAGAGTAGGGCAGTCTGTTCCGCCGGTGGAATGTGGCCCGCATCCTCGATCGTATCAGCAACCCGACATAGGAGGTAGCCCAGGCAGATGTGCTTCGCCATTGGTTCCTCGAGTCGGTCGATAGTGATCGAGAAGGTCCGCGAAACGCCATGCACCGCATCGTAACACCACTCCATGTCGGCGTCAGTTGTGTGGTCGGACTGGCCCGTAGTCATCTACTCGCTCCTATTTCGTCCCCATCCCGGAAAAACACCGCGGTCCAAACATTTCATTCTGTTGGAACTCGCGCCACGGAATCATCGCCGTTGGTGCTCATACTACACACTCACCCCGGCAGTCCTCGGGACCAACACTATCCCCTTTCATCGCCGACTGGGACGTATGGCGAACACCACCGATTCGGATACGACCGTCCTCGTCGCCGGCTCCCACGGACAGGTCGGCCAGCACGTCACGACTGAACTCGTCGCGAGCGATTACGGTGTCCGTGCGATGGTCCGCGCGGACGACCAGGTCAAGGAGATGGAAGCAACGGGCGCAGAGGCGGTCGTCGCGGACCTGACCGACGCCGTCGATCACGCCGTCGAGGGCTGCGATGCGGTCGTCTTTGCCGCCGGCTCCGGTGGTGACGACGTCTACGGCGTCGATCGGGACGGAGCAATTCGGCTCATCGATGCCACGGTAGAGGCGGGTATCGACCGGTTCGTCATGCTCAGCTCGATGGGTGCGGACGATCCCGAATCCGGCCCTGACCCGCTCCGGAACTATCTAATCGCGAAGGCCGAAGCCGACACCTACCTTCGCGAGAGTTCGCTCGCGCACACGATCGTTCGACCGGGCGAGTTGACGAACGAGCCCGGAACCGGCGAGGTTCGGGTCGGGACGGACTTCGAACTGGGCGATGGCGATATTCCGCGCGAGGACGTGGCCACCGTTCTCGTCGCCGCGCTCGACCACTCGTCACTCGTCGACGAGACGTTCGAACTACTCTCGGGCGAAGATCCGATCGACGACGCGCTGGCGTCGCTGGCGTCGAAGTGAATAAACCCGATACAACCGACCGTCAGTGGACGACGCGGAGAGACAACAATAAAGAATCGACCCCGCAATAGCTCCGCTATGGACTTCGCACTCTCGGCTGAGCAACAACAGATCCGCGACATGGTCTCGGAGTTCGTCGACGAGGAGGTCGTCCCCGTCGCCGACGAGATCGACCACACGGACGAGTTCCCCCAAGAACTCGTCGACGAGATGGCTGAACTCGGGTTGATGGGCATGCCCTTCCCGGAGGAGTACGGCGGGGCCGGACTCGACTATCACTCCTACGCGATCGGAATCGAGGAGATTTCGCGCGGCTCGGGCGGCCTCGGAACGGTCGTCGCGGCTCACACCTCGCTCGCGGGGAACATGGTCTACGAGTTCGGCGACGAGTCCCAGAAGGAGTCGTACCTGACGCCGCTTGCGGCGGGCGAGGACGTCGGTGCGTTCGCCCTCTCGGAGGCGGGTGCGGGCAGCGACGTGCCGTCGATGGAGACCACCGCCGAGAAGGACGGCGACGAGTACGTGATCGACGGCGGCAAGCTCTGGATTTCGAACGGCTCCGTCGCCGATACGGTCACGGTGTTCGCAAAGACCGATCCCGACGCCGGCAACAAGGGCATCTCCTCGTTCGTCGTGCGCCCCGAGGAAGACGACGGCTTCATCGTCGAGAACACGGAGGAGAAACTCGGCGACAAGGGCTGCCCGACGGCCGAACTCCGGTTCGACGACCTCCGCGTGCCCGAGGACCGCCTGCTCGGCGAGGAGGGCGAGGGCTTTGTTCAGGCGCTGAAGACGCTCAACGGCGGCCGGATCACCATCGCAGCACGCAGTCTCGGGATCGCGCGAGCGGCGTTCGACGAGGCTCGCGAGTACGCCGGCGAGCGCGAGCAGTTCGGCCAGCCGATCGGCGAGTTCCAGTCGATCAAACACAAGCTCGCGGACATGGACACGAAGATCCAGGCGGCTCGGATGCTGATGCACAAGGCCGCGGACAAGAAGATCCGCGGCGAGGACTACATCAAAGACTCCTCGCAGGCCAAGCTCTATGCCAGCGAGATTTCGCGCGAGGTCGCAAACGAGGGCATCCAGATCCACGGCGGCTACGGCTACACCAAGGACTTCCCCGCGGAGCGATTCTACCGCGACGCCAAACTCAACGAGATCTACGAGGGGACGAGCGAAGTGCTGCGGAACACGATCGGCGATCAACTGCTCGACACCTAACTGAACTCGGTTTTCACGAGACAGTCGACGGCGGACGATTTTTCGAGATCACCGGCGCGATTCACTACATATATCTAACGTGAATTAGACGATGAAAACGAACTCATGTCCGCCCGCGTTCGAGCCGCCCTCCTGATCGTCCTCGGCATCGGATTACTCGTCAACCCGTTCTATCTTTGGCCGCACCATCCTGATGCATACGAACTCCGCGCAGGCGAGGTTCACTCCGTGTCGGACGCGGAGCGGGTCCCGATCGAATCGCTGCCGCCCGAGACGGCAGCAGCCGTCGAGGCCGCGATCGAAACGACCGAGGCAGCCGACGACCTCCCCGACGGCTGGTTCCGCGGGGATCAGGGCGGCGGGCACGACTGGCCCCGGTACGAAAGCCGCGAGGCGGTTCCGACGGCCGGGCTGTTCGAACACGTCTCGGAAGTCGTTACGGTAGACGATACCGCATACAGGCTCAGCATCGTCAAGATGGACCGATCGCCGCCCGTCCTCCCCGAATCGTACCGCATTCCGGTCGGCTTCGCCGGGGCGCTCGCACTGACGCTCGGCGCGATGATGGCGCGGCACGGAACGCCGCAGTTGACGCCACGAAACGCGTGGGGCGTCGTCGGCGTCTGGACCGCCGTTCTTTTCGGAACCGCCGCCTACGACGGCAGCTTTTCGGGGGTGGCTCTCACTACCGTCCGCGAGATTCCGCTCGTCGACACTGAACTCCCCTCGACCGTCGGTGCAATTATCGGCACCGCCGTCTGGATTTTGCCCGCGATCGGACTCGTCCTCGGCGTCTGCACTCGCCGCGAACGGTGGCGCTCCGGCGTCGGCGGCGTCGGTGAACTCTGTTCCGTCCTCGCGTTCGTGACCGTCACGTGGCCGTTTACCCTTTCGGGGGCGGCGCTCGGATTCCTGATCGGCCGGGATCGAGAGTGATGGCCGGGACGTGACTGATTCACCGAGTTCAGGAGATGAAGCGGTACGCAGAACGATCACGAAGACTCGAGACAGTCGCGCATCCACTCGTAGTGGTCGTCCAGTCGGCGTTCGCCGGCCGCCGTCAGCGCGTACACATCGTGGATGCCAGCCGTTCGCTTCTCGACGAATCCCGCATCGACGAGCGCCGAGAGCGAGCCGTAGAACGCCTTCGGTTCGATACGATCGTCGTAGTGCGATTCGAGTTGCGATTTGAGCCGCTGGCCGCGCAGTTCCCCGGTTGTTCCGCCTGCCTCTTCCCGTCCGTTCTCGTCTTCCGATTCGTCCTCGGTTGTCGCTTTCGTCGTCCCGTCGTCGGCTCTCCCCGCGGCCGCAAGAAGCACGCAGAGATCTCGCCGCCGCCCGCTCTGAAGCCACTTTCCCATGCCCGACACTCGGCGGGAATAGCCCACGAGCGTTACGGTTCCCGCGCGAGTTCAGACGAATAACCGGATGTCCTCGGCCATGGCACCGCTCTGCTCGACCGGCACGGACGACGCCCACTCGACCGAGTCGTATTGCTCGTGAGCAGCTCCCGTCGGCGTTACCTTCGCCGTCTCCTCGCTCTCCACGTCGAATATCACGTTGTACATCGAGATCTGTTCGTCACGTTGTTCGACAGCGAATCTCGTTCAGCGAACCTTTCTGACGGCTAATTCATACTCGAGTTCACCGCAAATTCCTTCGACGATGGCCGTCGCTGCGTCGATCCAGCGATCGTTCCGACTCACTGCCCGTGCGGGAAGCCCCGGACCGTGAGCGCCGTCGTCGGCGAGGAGCACCTCCCCGCGTTCGTTCGTGATCCCCACCGCCGCGTGGCTGTCGAGGGTGCGATACTCCGGGGCTGCTTTCGGACTGATTCGAACAGTCTCAGTGGCCGACAATACGTCCGGTCGCTCGAGAAGCCGTTCTGGATCGACCATCACGGACATGTGAACTCTCTCGCAGTAATGTATTCTGGTTGATGATCCGATTTCAGGAAGATCGAAAGCGAAGACGGGCGCAGTCGGTAGCTCCGGCAGCCGCGAGTTCAGGTTTGGTTCGTGTTAGCGGTCCCTGAAGCGCGCGCGAACAGCGCCGAACCCGGCCCAGAGAAGTCCACCTGCGACCGCCAGCCCGAGCACTGGCCACTCGCCGATCTCGATCCACGCCGTCCCGGTCGCGTCCACCTCGTGGCGGAAGAGAACCCAGCGACCGGCGACCGGCCCGAGTTCGACCGTTCCGGAGCCGACGGCGAGCGAGGCGAGGGCGAGCACGATGGCGAGCGCGCCGAAGAGGGCGAGCGTGGCGATCGCACCGGCGGCGATCCGCGAGAGCACTTCGCTGGCGGACCGTCGCGCGATCGACTCGTCGGGCGGGCCGTAGACGCCGAATCCCTGCACGGTACTGTTCGGCAGCGCGTCGACGCGAACTCCCGCAGGATACTGCAGCAGGACGCCGGCCATCCAGAGGTCGCCGATCGAGCCGGCACCGTTGGCCGCGAGCGCGACCAGCACGACAGCCGAGAGCTTCGGGATCAGGGCCACGAGTGCGAGCCCGAGCACCGTAATCCCCACGACCGGCGCGAGCAGGACGACGAGCATCTGCGCTCTGGTGTAGCGAGCGCGCTCGACCTCGGTGTAGGCGTAGGGCAGGACGAAGTACGACACCCCGATTCCGTAGGAGGGATCGCTGCCGTATCGGGCCATCGCGACGCCGTGGAAGCACTCGTGGAGTCCGACGACGAGCGCCAGTATCACGAAGGCGAGCCCGCCCCAGAGCACGGCGGTCTCCGGCGGGACCGCCGGCACGGCGATCCGCTCTAGGTGTCGCCCCTGTAGCGCGGCTGCCAGTCGCACACCGCAGTAGGCGAACGCGAAGAACCCGACGACCGCCACGACGAGCCACTGGAGCGCGACCGATCTCGTCAATCGAAACGCCGCGAGCAGCCGTGGAGACTGCCAGCGCCCGGCCGACCGGCTCTCGAACTCGCTCTCGCGCACGCGAAACACTCGTGGTGGTGGCAAAAAAGCGGTATCGATTCGTCGACAGCCGTCCGTGACAGACGGTCCCGTTCGGCGACAGTCGGCGAATCCACTGTGCATCGCGAACGCTGTTCACAGCGTCCCGACCGGAACCGATACTTTCCCGATGGCCCGCACACGAGTTCAGCGCATGACCGACGAGACAGTGACGGCGGAGGAACACGGCAACGGCATCCGAGCGACCTACGACGAGACGGAGACGGAGCGGCGTCTCGAGTTCAGCGTCGTGACGCCCGACGCCGAGAGTTCGGCCGGCGCGGGGACGACCGCTGCCATCGCACAGAATCGCGAGGGGTACGCCATGCTCAAGGTTCGGCCGACGGCCGACGGCGACGAACTCGAGCGCTATTATGGCTTCGACATGGCACTCGATCACGTCGCGGAGCTGCTCGAGGTGTCTCCCGGGGCGTTGCCGGTACCGGAGGCGGCGGCGGATATGGGGATGTGAACGGGTCGTGACTGTGAACTCTGAGATCAGGTGACGACGGCGTACAGAAACAGCGTACAGAAGTAAAGCAAGAGTACAGCGCCGAGTGCAAGCAACCGAAACCGGCGGATCTCGGCGGTTTCCTCGCGGTGGGCGCGCTCGACGGCGGCGCGCTCCCGGTCGGCGAGTTCGTCCGGATGCTCGAGCCCGCGGTGAAGTCGCTGGAGCCGCCGGGTGTGAAACGGCTGCCCGCAGTCCGGACAGCGAATCGGTGCATCCGACGCGTCGGCCGGTCTGTTCTCGCTTTGCACGGGTGCAGACATATGCCGTCAACGGCTATGAAAACTGGGTCTCTCCCGGGCTGTGAATCGGTGCCGTGCCCGGACTGAGTGCAGGTGTCGGGAGGCGGCGTTACTGGTCCGCAAAAACGGGAGCCATAAATACACGGACGCGAAGGCTCTAGATGAGACTAGTCGTGGCATCAGCATCCGCGCCGTTCCCTCGTCCGATCGGCACGCGCCGTCGCTTCTCGGAACTGCTCACAGCGACCGCCCTCGGCGTCTATCTGCTCTTGATCATCGGCGCAACGACATCGCTAACGGACGCGGCTGCAGCGTGTTCGACGTGGCCAACCTGTCACGCCCCGGCGGACCCGCTGAACCAGACTGAACTCGTGATCGCGTGGGGTCACCGCATCGCCGCGGTTCTGGTCGGCATACTCGTCGCGACGACGGCGTTCGGCGCGATCGCCGGCGACGTTTCGCGCGGCGTTCGGGCGTCGATTCTGGTCGGCGCGGTGTTGTACGTCGTCCAGATCGGCGTCGGTGCGATGACGGCGACCGTGGGCGATGCCGCGATCGTGCCGGGATTGCACCTCGGACTCGGCGTCGTTCTCTTCGGAGCGATCGTGCTCGCGTTAGCCTGGAATCTCGAACGGACGACCGGGGATAAACACGACGACGGCATCGACCGCGAAAGCGGACTACTCGGGGGGGCGGATACCGAACCGGAACCGATCGCAGCCGACAACGCCGACTCCGGAGTCGATTCCGACGCGGCCGGTTCCGGTTTCGATCTGCCGACCGGTCGCCTCGCTCGCGCTCGCCTCACCGCCTTTGCCTACTTCAAGATGATGAAGCCGCGGCTGATGTGGCTGCTCTGTCTCGTCGCCGCGGCGGGGATGGCTCTCGCCGCCGGTCGCAATCTGGAAGTGCCGACGATCCTCGCGACGCTCAGTGGGGGCGTCCTCGCGATCGGCGCGTCGGGAACCTTCAACCACATCCTGGAGCGCGACGTGGACAAACAGATGTCCAGGACGGCAGACCGGCCGCTTGCGACCGAGCTGATTCCGGTCCGAAACGCCCTGCTCTTCGGCATCGGGCTGACGGCGGCTTCGCTCGCCGTATTCCTGACGATCAACGTGCTGGCGGCCGCACTCGGCCTCGCTGCAATTCTGTTTTACAGCGTCATCTACACGCTGGTTCTCAAACCGAACACCGTCCAGAACACGGTCATCGGCGGCTTCGCTGGCGCATTGCCGGCGATGATCGGCTGGGCTGCGGTCACGAACGAGATCGGTCTCGGGGGGCTCGCTCTCGCGGGCGTGATCTTCCTCTGGACGCCGGCGCACTTCTACAACCTCGCGCTGGCCTACAAGGACGATTACGCCCGCGGCGGCTTCCCGATGATGCCCGTCGTTCGCGGCGAGACGGCGACGCGAAAACACATCCTCTACTACCTCGCGGCGACGCTCGTCGGGACGGTTGCGCTGGCCTGGATCTCCGATCTCGGCGCGCTGTATGCGGGAACGGTCGTCGTCTTCGGCGGACTCTTCCTCTGGGCGGCGGTTCGTCTCCACTTCAAGCAGACCGAGACCGCAGCGTTTCACGCGTTCCACGCGTCGAACGCCTTCCTCGGTGCCGTCCTCGTCGCGATTCTCGTGGACGCGCTCGTGCTCACGTCGCCGATCTTTTAGAGCGTCCAGTTCGGGTTAGGCGTCGCCCTGTCGTGCCTCGTCGATCCGTTCGAACTGGTCGGCCGTCAGATCGAGTTCAACCGCGGCGACGTTCTCCTCGAGCTGGTCGGGCGTTCGCGCGCCGACGATCGGCACGCACGTAAAGCGATCCTGTTCGATCAGCCAGCGCAGCGAGACTTGGGCTGGCGTGGCGTCGACGTCGCCGGCGACTGACTCGACGGCTTCCAGTACGTCCCAGGCCTGGTCGGTCGCGTAGCGATCTTCGAACATCTCGGAGAGGCTGCCTCGAGAGCCGTCGGGGGCCTCGACGCCGCCGTCGTCGGTGCGCTCGTACTTGCCGGTCAGGAAGCCACCGCCGAGCGGGGAGTATGGACAGACCGCGAGGTCCTGATCGGCACAGACGTCGAGGTAGTCGCCGACGGCGTCGTAGGCTGCGGCGTTGACCATCGGCTGGGTCACGTCGAAGCGCTCGAGTCCCTCGACGTCGCTGGTCCACAGCGCCTTGGTGAGTTGCCAGGCGGCCATCGTGGAGGCACCGAGATAGCGAACTTTGCCATCGCGGACGAGTTCGGTGAGGACGGAGAGGGTTTCTCGGATGGGGGTGTTTTCGTCCCAGCGGTGGATGTAGTAGAGGTCGAGGTAGTCAGTGCCGAGTCGGTCGAGGGTGCCCTCGATCTGGGCGCGGATGTGCTTGCGGCCGAGTCCGGAGTCGTTCGGGCCGGGCTCGCCCCAGCCGTCGAAGGGGAAGTAGACCTTCGAGGCGATGACGAGGTCCTCGCGGTCGTGGTCGCGGTCGTCGAGCCACTCGCCGATCCACTCCTCGCTGGTGCCGTTGGGATCGCCGTAGACGTTTGCGGTGTCGATGAAGTTGATGCCGTGATCCCAGGCGGCATCAAGCAGGTCGTGGGCCTCCTCGCGGGTTGTTTCGACGGTGTCGCCGTGTGTCATGCCGAATCGCCAGGTGCCAAAGCAGAGTTTCGAGACGGTCGTTCCGGTGTTACCAAGCGTGGTGTACTCCATAGGGGGCCGTATTCCGCGGAGCATCAAAACAGATGTGGGAGAGCGATCATGGCTTGCGTGCTGTTGCTCACCTGAACTCGATTCCGCCCAAGTAGTATTCACAAGAGTGCATATTTTGGGTCGTTCTACACGCCGTGGTAGGCACGAACCCGAGCATTGATTAGTGTCGCGACCGCCGGTTGCACTATGACGGAGATCATCGACGGCAACGCCGTCGCGAGCCAGATTCGTGACGATCTAACGGCCGCTATCGAGACGCTCGCCGACGCGGGCGCGCGGCCGGGACTGGCGACGGTGTTGATGGGCGACGACCCCGCCAGCCAGACCTACGTGAACATGAAACAGCGCGACTGCGAGGAGGTCGGCATCGAGAGCCACCACGTTGACGTCGACGGGGACGCCTCGCCCGCGGAACTGTACGACGCCATCGCCGACCTCAACGAGGACCCCGACGTTCACGGCTACATCGTCCAGGCTCCCGTTCCGGACCACGTCGACTACCGCGAGGTCATCCGCCGCGTCGACCCGATCAAGGACGTCGACGGCTTCCACCCCGAGAACGTCGGTCGCCTCGTCGCCGGCGACGCCCGCTTTCGGCCCTGCACGCCCCACGGGATCCAGAAGTTGCTCGAAACCGCCGGCGTCGAACCGGAAGGAAAAGACGTCACGATCGTCGGCCGCTCGGACATCGTCGGCAAGCCCCTGGCGAACCTCCTGATCCAGAAGGCCGAGGACGGCAACGCCACGGTGACGGTCTGTCACTCTCGCACCGACGACCTCGGCGCGAAGACCCGCGCTGCCGATATCGTCGTCGCCGCCGTCGGCGTCCCCGAACTGATCGACGGCTCGATGATCGGCGAGGGCGCGGTCGTGATCGACGTCGGCGTCAATCGTGTGGATGTCTCCGAACGGCGTTCGGAGGACAGTCAGACAGCGTCTGACCAGTCTGACACCGAGAAGGGATACGAACTCGTCGGCGACGTCGAGTTCGAGAGCGCGAAGGAGAAAGCGAGCGCAATCACGCCCGTTCCGGGCGGCGTCGGACCGATGACGCGCGCAATGTTACTGTACAATACCGTCAAAGCCGCGAGTCTGCAGGAAGACGTCGCCGTCGACCTTCCCTAAGTCGCCCCGAGTTCAGCTCGAGCGACGCCGTCAGACCGTTCGTTCTCGGCCGTCAGTTTCAGTTGTCAGTTCCGTTTTGCCGTCCGCCCGGTTGTCTCCGGCGGTGAGCGCGGTTCACCCAGTCTGCTCGTCGTTGAACCGGATCAGGTTGCGTTCCTCGAGTTGCATGAGGAAGTGAGCGAGCGTCTCGTCGACCGGTTCGACGCGCTCGGCCTCGTGCGCGTCTGCGACGATAGCCGCGAGTTCGGCGACGGTGTGCTCGCCGTCGCAGTGTTTCCAGACGGTCGCGCCGACGGGGTCGAGCGTGAGGTCGCGTTCCCGGCTCGTCCCGAAGAGGTCGAATAGGAACCGATCGAGCCGGTTTCGCGGCGATTTCGTCCAGGTGATCGTGACCCGAGACTCGCCGTCGACGGTCGTCGCTTCCCAGTCGTCGGCGACCCGAACCGGTGTTGCCGTCGGCCCGTGTGAACTCATAGTTCTGATTTTGGTTCTGGTTCTGATTCTGTTTACGCGTCGGCGACGTTACCGGTGTTTCGGAGCACGCTGACCGTGAAGAGAACGATCAGGGCGACGATGGCGACGCCGCCGAGGATCGTCTGCGTGTCACCGGCGAGACCCAGCGCGAACGGTGCGCCGCTTGCGGCACCGGTGCCGGTGATGTACAGCGCGCCGATGACGATCCCCATGATCGCCTCGCCGGTAATCAGCCCGGCCGCGACGATCCGGCCGCGAGAGGTCGCCTGTGCCGCGAGCGTACCGTCTTCGTCGTCCTTTCGTGCGACGTATCGATCGATTCCCGCACGGAGCAGGCCGCCGAGGAAGATCGGCGTCGCGAGCGTGATCGGCAGGTAGATGCCGACCGCGAACGGTAGGACGGGAACGTCCATGAGGATCAGGACGCACGCGAAGACGGCACCGATGAGGATCATCCCCCACTGGGCGGTGCCCGTGAGGACGCCCTCGGAGATGAGTGCCATCATCCCGGCCTGGGGGGCGGGGATGGTGTCGCTACCGATTCCGTAGGCTTCGTTGAAGAAGTACAGAATCCAGCCGGCGAACAGCGCCGAGAGGGCGATGCCGATCACCTGTGCGATCTGTTGCTTGCGGGGCGTCGCCCCGAGGAGGTAGCCGGTCTTTAAGTCCTGAGACGTGTCACCGGCGACGGCTGCGGCGATCGCGACGACAGAGGCAGTCATCAGCACGACGACGGGATCGTTCACGCCGGTCGATTTCAGGGCCAGCGCGGCGATCAGGATCGTCGCCACGGCCATCCCGGAGACGGGGTTCGACGAGCTGCCGACGACCCCGACGAGATAGGCCGACACGGCGACGAAGAGGAACGCGGCGATGACCGCGATGAAGCCGCCGAGAATTCCGACTTGCACCTGCGGGATGACGACCAGCGCGAGCGCGACCAGCACGGCACCGCCGACGACGAGTTTCATCGGGAGGTCCCGCTGCGTGCGCTTTTGAGAGTCGGTCGCGGACGCCGCGGAGCCGCGGAGTTCATCGAACGCGGTTCCGAGCGCGTCGACGATCGTGCCGCGCATCGAGATGATGGCGTAGAATCCGCCGACGATCATCGCGCCGGCACCCACGTAGCGGATGTATTCGTCCCAGACTGCGTCGGCCTGGGCGATAAGTGCCGCGTCAGCGGCAGATTCGGGAACGAATCCGCCCGTGATGAGCAGCGGGATCAGCATCATCCAGGCGATGAGCCCGCCGCCGAAGACGTAGCCGGCGATCTTCGGACCGATAATGTACCCGACGCCGACGAGTGCGGGCGTGAAGTCGCCGCCGATGGCGAACCCGCGGGTTTGACCCGCCGAAAACGCCGTCTGGAGCGTCGTCCGAAAGGCGGCCATTCCGTTGGCCAACCACATGTAGATGAAACTCACGATGAAGCCGAACGAGATGAGTTTCACGCCGTCGTCTCCCTCGTTGCCGGCCTCGAGAACGTCCGCACACGCAGTTCCCTCCGGGTAGGGAAGCTCCTCGTGTTTATCAACGATGAGATACCGGCGCATCGGGATCATAAACAGAATCCCGAGCAATCCGCCCAGAACCGCAACCGCTGCGGTTCCGACAATGTCGATCGGCTGATCGAGGAACGTGACACCGGCGATCGTAAAGATCACACCAGCTGCCAGTGCCTCGCCAGCGGAGGTCATCGTCTGGACGATGTTGTTCTCGAGAATCGTTCCGCCGATACCCGCCCGGCGAAGACCGTAGAAAATCCCCATGCTGATGACTGCGGCCGGGATGGAGGCGCTGATCGTCATCCCCGAGCGCATCCCGAGGTACATATTCGCGGTCAGCATCACCACGTTGAGCGCGAGGCCGATCACGACCGCCTTGATCGTGAGCTCAGCCATACTTTTTCCCGCGGGGATATACGGGCTTGGGCCGCCGCCTGCTGAACTCGGTTCAGTTGCTGTTCGACTACCGCCTGCTTCCACTTGTTCTTCCGATGATCTCTGTGACATGGTCACGTACAGCAGACGCCTTGGATGGGCGGCATCCGTCGGCCGCGTGCCCCAATCAGGCTGTCAAAACCGAAGGGTAGCTCATCGGAGCGTTCGTCCGACAGGTCTGTCCATGGCAGACGTCCACTACGTCTGCTTGAACCGTAACCGATCGCGCGTATAAATGTGGTAAGATTTGGACCGACCGAATACTATATGTTGTCGTTTCTCACGGTTGGGCGATGAGAACAGCACTCAGTCATCGTCAACTGAGTGAAAACAAGTGACACTGCCGTTATTCGAGTTCAGCTAACTGATCTCGGGCGCGCGAGATGGCGTCTTCGTTGCCTGCCCCGCGCAGGCCGTCCGCGAGGTCGCGCGTTACCTCGACGAGGCAGTCGGCGACCTCCGGTTCGATATCGCCGTCGAGCATTCGCGCGCGGGTGACGTGCTCGCCGAGCGTTTCGAGGGCGGCGCGTTCGGGACTCGTCAGATCGCGGTCGCGCGCGTCGAGCCAGGTTCGGAGGTCGCGGCGATACGCGCTGATTGCGTTCGCGTACGCGAGGCCGCGCGCCGCTCGAAGCGTCGACGGCACCTCGGTAGCGGGCGGGCGCGTCCCCGTATCGGCGTCGCGCAGCAAGGAGAGGAAGTACAGTTCCTCGCGCTCGTCGAGGGCGAACGACGATTCGCGGGCGATGATATCGGCGACGTGGTGCAGTTCGGCGGCAGCGAGATAGGTGTCGGTAAGATCGCGGAGGTCGCCGCCGCTGACGAACCCGCGCTGGCGGACGAACTCGTGGCAGTGATCGCGGGTGCGGTCGGCGAGTTCGTCGGTCGGGACGTCATCGATCGCGTTCCGGATCGACGTGAGATCGAACGAGACCGGTTTGTCGGTGTGTTCGGTTCGGTCGTCGGTGCCGACGCTGTGGAGGCTGCCGCAGGCGGGACAGTCGATGCTTCCGGTTTCGTAGTACGACCACCGAGTTCCACACTCGGTGCACTCGCGCTCGCCCCGTATTTTCATGTGCAGTCGTACGGTGAGTGGACAAAAAGTCCTCACGGACTCCCCCGGTCGTGGACGCTGCTCGTAACAACTGATTGGCCGGTGATCGGCCATCGGTGCCGTCGAGTCAGACGGTCTGCTGTAGCAGGTTCCCAGCGCACTCGTGACCCGTCCTGCGGGTGCGCCGGAACTGACTGACAGCGGTCCGTATCGGGGACGAAAACGCCCGACTACCACGTGAAACAACGGCGAGCGAGCGACAGCCGCCGGACAATGACCTATTGCAACACGGGACATGACTCCCGGCGGTCTTTTGTGTCTCTCGAGAAAACACGGGACTATGCGTGACGAAGACGAAATCCGCGAGCAGTACGAGTTCCTGACTGAACACCTCGAAAGCGAGGAGATGAATCACGACGGCGTTGAGCAGATGTTCACCTACTACAAACGGGCCATCGGGTGGGTATTAGAGGAAGAGCATATGTGATATCCGGCGTGAATACATCATAAATCGACACTATGTCGGTAGGTTTAAGTAGGACCAGCGGAATCTTTCAGGTGACGCTTCGCTTGGAGGGCCGAAGCGTCAGCGGGGACCAATTCAGGGCGGCAAGCGATCGCGTGGCGTTTTTCCCGCCACGCGATTTGCTTTCCTGTTTACTACACTCGTGAGCGGCTGTACTATCCGTCTCGCCCATCCCGGTACCGGCGAGTGAGCTCGTTCGGCCGGTAAGATACGTTCCGAAACGAGACGGACACTAAACATGAACCGCTCATTATGTGTGTTTCCATCTAAAATGCGTCATGGGTGTTAGTATTCGAAATTCGGCGAAACAACCTGCTATCCAGGTAATAGGCCTATTTCTATCGAAACAACCCGATAGCCTTATTAAAATTCGACAGTAAGTGCAGGTGGTACTTTCCCAATGTACGACCTGACAGGATTCCAGCGTGATCTGCTGTACGTCATTGCTGGCGAGGAAGAGCCCCACGGACTGGCGATCAAGGAGGAACTCGAGCAGTACTACGAGAAGGAGATCCATCACGGTCGTCTCTATCCCAATCTCGACACGCTGGTCGACAAGGGACTCGTCGAGAAGGGCCACCGTGACCGGCGGACGAACTTCTATACGCTCACCCGGCGTGGCCGACGCGAACTCGAAGCTCGGCGGGAGTGGGAAGCACAGTACGTCGATCTATAGGTCTCGAGTCGGTCCGGTCGGTGGGTCCGAATCGCTGTCGAGTCCGACAGGGGGCTTATGTAGGACCGCGAAGAACAGCAGGAAGTGAACGAGGTCGTGTTGCAACTCGCCGATGCGCCACTCGATGAGACAGTCATTCGCATCGCGCTCGCGGGTGCGCTCGGAATGTTTCTCGGACTCGAACGGGAGTGGTCACAGAAGTCGGCTGGGATCCGCACGTTCTCCCTCGTTAGTCTGCTTGCCTCCGTCTTTACGATCCTCGTGCTCGAAACGAGCATCGGCGAGAGCCTGTTGTTCCTCGGCGGCCTGCTCGTGATCGTCCAGGGCGTGTTGCTCGCGGTTCAGGGACTGCTCGGCGAGGAGGATGCCGGCCTTTCGCTGACGACCTCCGTTTCGATGCTCGTCGCCTACGGCGTCGGCTCGCTCGTCGCCGCGGGGTTCATCATCGAAGGCGTCACCGTGGCCGTCCTCTCGTCGCTGTTGCTCGTCTTAAAGCGCGAACTCCACGAGTTCGCCTGGGGACTCACCAGAGAGGAGATGCGTTCGACGACGGAGTTTGCGATTCTGGCGTTCGTCATCTACCCGCTCTTGCCGGCGGAGACGGAACTCGAACTCGGCGGATTGACGATTCCGCTCGAACCGCAGGTTATCTGGCTCATGGTCGTGGCCGTCGCCGGGATCGGGATCGTCAACTACGCGATCGTCTCGACCTACGGCGGGCGCGGCATCGCCGTGACCGGCTTCTTCGGGGGGCTCGCGTCCTCGACGGCGGTCGTCGGGACGATGCTCGATCACGTCAGGCAGCGTCCCGATGCGGCGTCCTATGCCGTCGCCGCAATCTTGCTCGCAAACGCCGCGATGGCGACCCGAAACCTGGCGATTGCAGTCGGCTTTACGATGGGAACGGAGACGGACGTGCTCGTCGAAGCGATCGTACCGCTCGGGGCCGTTATTCTCGTCGCGTTCGTCATCGCTGCGCTCACCGCGGACTGGCGCGAGTCGAGTGCGATGGATCTCGAAAGTCCGTTCTCGCTGAAGAACGCGCTCGCGTTCGGGGCCGTCTTCCTCGTCGTGCTCGTGTTCGGGTCGCTCGCGGAGACCTGGTTCGGAACGCTCGGGTTCTACGCGACGGCCGTCGCGAGCGGATTCGTCTCGAGCGCCGGCGCGACCACGTCCGCGGTCGTCCTCTATCGGGGCGGCCAGCTCGGTCCGCCGGAGGCGACGATCGCCATCCTGCTCGCGACAGTGTCGAGTATCGTCGTCAAGGCGATGCTCGCAGCCACCTCGCCAAATACGAGCTTTCGCAATCAGGTCGCCCTGTACAGCGGGTTGCTGCTGGTCGGCGGGGCGGCGGCGACGGCCGTCGTCGTCCTCTGATCGGTGGTCGGATCCGCGTTCGCTCTGCGCCGCTCGGCCTCCACACGAAGGGCGCAGGTTCATCCGCCTGCCGATGCTACGACGGTCACCATGGCTATGATCGGACTCCTCACTATCGGGAAGAAAGCGATGACGATCGGCTACCGGCGCTACGGCGTCCCGGGAGCGCTCGCACTCGGCGCGCTCACACTCGTCGGCTACGTCCTCCTGCGCCGCGCACTCGATCGGGCCGTCGATTCGGAGCGCGTGCCAAACGCCGTCGATGTCGAGACCATCCAGACCGCGGTCGAGAACGAGGGCGTCGGTGCGGTCGCCGATCCGACGACGCTCGGCGACGCGATCGATCCGGAGGGGATCAACGAGGCGTTTGCAGGGGACGAGAGCGACTCCCAGCCGATCGAGTTCAGCGACGACGAAGAGTCGGCCGATCAGTAATCGGTTGTGACGCTTACTCGCCGCGGAGTTCGTCGACGTGATCGATCCGCTGCTGGACGAGTTCGGCGGTGCCGATGTCGTGGCGGATGTGCAGTCCCTCCTCGCCGGCGACGGCGAGGGCGTCTTCGGCGAGTTCTTCGGCGGCCGAGATCGAGTCGGCGACGCCCACGAGCGCGAACGAGCGCGAGGTGGTCGTGTAGATGCCGTCGTCGCGGTCGTCCACGCTGGCGTAGTACAGCAGCGCACCGCCGGCGCTCTCCTCGTCAACCTGTACCTTCGCGCCCGCGTCGGGATCCGTCGGATACCCCGCGGGAACGGCGTACTTGCAGACCGTCGCTTGGTCGGCGAACTCGAGTTCGGGGAGCGACTCCCCGTCTCGCGCAGCCGTCAGCACGTCGAGGAAGTCGGTCTCGAGCACCGGCAGCGTGTTCATCGCTTCGGGGTCGCCAAAGCGCGCGTTGAACTCGATGACTTTCGGGCCCTCGCTCGTGAGCATGAACTGCCCGTAGAGGATTCCGCGGTAGTCCTCGAGCGCGTCGACGGTCGCCTCGATGATCGAAACGGCCGCGTCGTAGTCCCCCTCGGTCATAAAGGGCAGCGCAGCCGTCGCGTCGGAGTAGCTTCCCATGCCGCCCGTGTTCGGCCCCTCGTCTCCCTCGTAGGCGCGCTTATGGTCCTGAACCGCCGGGGCGGTTCTGAACTCGCCGTTGGCGACGAACGCCTGAATCGTGAACTCTTCGCCGATCAGGCGCTCCTCCAAGACGATCCGGTCGTAGTCCGACTCGCGGATGTACTCCTTGCCCTCCTCGGCGGTAACCTGATCGCCGATGACTTTGACGCCCTTGCCGCCCGTGAGACCTGCGGGCTTGATCGCCAGATCGCCGTCGTACTCGTCGATGAAGTCACAGGCTGCGTCCGTGTCGTCGAACGTCTCGAAATCCGGACAGCCCGGAATGTCGTGCTCGGCCATAAACCGCCGCTGGAAGGCTTTGTCCGTCTCGATTCGCGCCTCGTCCTCCTTCGGACCGAACGCGTAGATACCGGCGGCTTCGAGTTCGTCCGCGACGCCGGCCTGCAGCGGTGCTTCGGGGCCGACGACGGCGAGCGTCGCGCCGACCGACTCGGCGAACTCGACGACGGCTTTGGGGTTCGTCGTCTCGAGCGTCTCGAACTCGGTCGCGATGTCGGCGATGCCGGGGTTGCGGTTGCCGGCGCAGGAGTAGAGGTCAATCTCACTGTCCGCGAGCGCGCGGGCGATGGCGTGTTCGCGACCGCCGCCGCCGATCAGGAGTACGGTCTCTGTCATGGTCGATAGCGGAACGCACGAACCTGTAAGCGTTGCTCTTTCCGCGAACGAAAGTATGCACAATTGTGGTCACTACGAGCGGCGAGGCGTGACTTCTAGTCGACCGAGAATATCATCACGTGATCGACGGAACGTCGCCTCATGATCCCGAAACGCGATTCGGACTCCCCGTCCCTCCGCCGTGCTCTCTAGGCGAGCCGCGATAGCCGGTCTTGGAGCGGGGGACGCAGTGGCGATTTCGGACTCGGCACGTTTCGTCCGCCGCGGGTCCGGTACTCGAGCCACCGTGTTCGCGGCTTCAGATCCTGAAGTTGCGGGGGTTACATTACGGCGTCCGAAACGGAGTGCCACGCATGGACGAGGACTGCGACGTCGAAACGATAGGGGGCGTTCTGGAGGACGACGTCGCCCGGTCCATCCTCGTTCACGCTCGCACGGAAGCGCTGTCGGCGAGCACGCTCGCCGAACGGTGCGACGTCTCGACGGTGACGATCTACCGGCGCCTCGAGACGCTTCGCGAGCACGACCTCGTCGCGGCGTCGACGGTTCCCGAGAGCGACGGGAACCATTACAAGGTGTACCGGACGAACGTCCGTCGCCTGACGGTCGCGCTCACTGAAGAGGGGTTCGAGCTAGATATCGAACGCGCGGACACGCCCGCCGACCGATTCACCCGACTAATCGAGGAAATGTGATCATGATTCCGACCACCGACCTGCCGATGGAAGCGATCGTTCAGGGAAGCCTGTTTCTCGTTCTAAGTGTCCTCGGTCTCGCGATCATCTACTTCGCGTTTCAGGGATACCGACGGAACCGGAGCCGTCCCATGCTGTTCCTCGCGGTCGGCTTCGCCGCGATCATCGTCCCCGAGATGGCGATGGCGGTCGTCACGCGGTTCGTCGCGATTTCGCAGTTCGAGACGATGACCGTCTACCAGGTGACGAACGTCTTCGCGTTCCTCTGTATCCTCCGCGCGATCACGATGGATCCCGATCGCTCGCGGGCCGACGACGGTCGCGGCCGTCGCGACTACTGACCGACGCGGTCAATCGTCGAACTGATCTCACGCGCACGGCGTCGGACGCTCTCGGCGAGCGCAGCTTCTGCTTTTGAAGCCGCGATGGACGGTATTTGGAACCCGATCCGGTAGTCGAATCCATGACCGAATCAGCGGTCGACGGAACGCCGAATCGATCCGCCAGAAAGCGGCTCCTGTACGACTCGAGTCGAAACCGGCTGCGCGCGACTTGGCGGGTGCTCGTCCCGCTCGCCGTCGCCGTCGCAATCTACGTCGTCGGTCAGCAGTTCCTCACCCGCTACGCAGCCGGGGTCCTCGAGCCGCTCGCGGACGAAACCTCGCGGGTGATCGCGACCGCAGTGTTGCTCCTCGCGCTGGCGGCAGCGGTCGCTCTCGCGGGCGTCGCCGGACTGCTCGTCGCGTCGCGGCTCGATCGACGGCCCCTCTCGAGCTACGGGTTTGACGCGTCCCGCCGGTGGGTCGCGGACTTCACTGCGGGCGTCCTCGTCGGCGTCGTCGCCAGTTCGGGAGCGGTCGCCTATCAGGTTGCTCGGGGGTACGCCACGCTCGATACGGCGGTGACCGGCGTCGGCGTCGACTCCCCGCTGCTGGGCGGAATCATCCTTCTGGTACTGGTGGTCTTCCTCCTCGCGAACAATACATTCGAGGAAATCGTGTTCCGCGCCGTTCTGATCGGGACCGCGGCCGAAGGGCTCCGATCCAGATCGGTGGGTCCGACGGCGGCCGTCGTCGGTGCGATCGCCGTCAGTCTTCCCGTATTCGGCGTGCTTCATCTGCTTAGCGGCGGCCTCGCAGCCATCGTCACGAGCGCCATCGGTGGCGTTCTGTTCGCGGCGGCCTACGTCCTCACGGGCCAGTTGGCGCTGCCGATCGGCGTCCACTTCGGCGGCATCGCCATCCTCAGCGTTCACCAACAACCCGTCTCGACCGATCCCGAACTGACGCTGCCGTCGCTGGTTGTCGCCGAGCAGGCCGGCGACCCGTCGCTCCTTGTCGGTGTCGAGTTCTGGTTCGTCAGACTACTCTTCGGCGTCGCGCTGCTTTGCCTCTGGGTGTACGCGACCTACGGCGACCTCTCGATCGCCGACCGGGTCCTCTCCGCTGAGAGCGATTCGGAGCGGTGACCCTCGAGAGTGCGGAACAGTTATGACACTTCCGCAACCAGTTTGGGCGATGCTCGAGTGGTTCGGCGGGACGTCGAACGTTTTCAATCTCGCCATCGCGCTGTTCAGCCTGCTCGCGCTCGTGACCCTCCCGAAGATCGCCGAGACCAACCGAAGCCGCCGATACTTCGTCCCGGTGTTTTGCTGTTGGGCGGGGCTTCGACTGGTGACCGGACTTCGTGAGGGAACGCTTGTTGCGGTCCCCCGTTTCCTCGGTGCGAGTCTCGCGGCGATGCTGCTGGTCGGATTTTTCGGCCTGTGCGCTCGCGGACTGTTCGAGGTGTGGAAACTGCGGGACAAGGTGTCCTCGTCGTAACGCGGCCGACCGAACCCGTCAGGCGTAAAACAGCGGCGGTCGCCGATCGCCGCCGAACTCGTCGTCGGGCAGGTAGGGTTCGAGGTCGTCTACGTCTGCGTTCCCGAGCACCTGGTCCAGCACGTCGACGGCCGCGTCGCGGTGCAGCGGTCGATTGTTATTGCCGCACTGGTCGTCCATCACGCAGACAGGGCAGCCGTCGACGCGGCCGCAGTCGCAGTCGACGATGAGGTCGCGCGCCCGCGCTGCGACGGCCTCGAAATTCTCGTAAATCGCCCGCGAGAAGCCGAGGCCGCCGTCGATGCCGTCGTAGATGAACCAGCCGCTGGCGGGTTCGTGCTCGAGTTCACTTGCGATCTCCCTCACGGTCGCTTCGGCGGCGGCGATGTTCTGCGGGGTGGCATTGGCGTTCTCTCGGGCGTCGGTCTCGCCGTTTTCCGTCGCGGTGGCGAGGTGCGAATCGATCGACAGCGTTGCGAGGCCGCCCAGATCGCGCTTGTCGACCATCAGTTCGAGCGGCGCGACGCCGATCGTGGCGTGCTCGGCGGCGTGGAGCCCGCCCGCGTAGCCGAGGTGGGCGGTTTCCGCGAGTTCGCCGTCCAGCTCCGGAACCGAGAACTCGCGGTACTTCCCGATCAGCGCCGTTTCGACGCGGTCGGGGACCTCGAGCCAGCAGAGTTGTGTCTCCATCGAGAGCGGCGGGTTCTCGGTTGGAATCATCCGTTCTTTTTTCTGCCCGCCGTGGACGGCGACCTTGTCGTAGGTACCGTGGTAGACGAGTACTCGCCCGCGTCCGAAGTGCAGCCTAACGGAGCCGATGTCGCGGGACTCCTCCGAGACGGCGTCGAGGACAGTCACGTCCGTGCGCGTCCGCGTGTAGTAATCCACGTCGGTGGGCCGGAGCGTCACCGACGGTCGCGGCGTCGTGTGGTCGACCGCACACACTTCGTACTGTTTGCCTTCGTGCAGTCTGACCGCGCCCTCGTGGAAGTCCCGCAGGACGCGTTCTTCCGCGAGCGGCTCCATTTCGGGATCGTGACGCTCGTCGGCATCTTCGGCGAGTTCAACGGCGTACTCCTCGCCAGTGGTGGCGTACAGCGAAATCGATCCCTGCGGCCTGGGCGGGCCGGTGTACGAGACGCCGGTTTCCAGGTGGCCGGAGAGTCGGCCCGAGCGTCGCCACATCTCGACGGCGCGCTCGAGCCGGTCGCGCTCGGCGAATCCCGCGGCACTGCCGTCTGACTCGTCGAGCGCGAGTTCGTCCGCCGCACACAGCAGATGTCGGGCGAAGACGGCGTCGTTCTCGGTGTCGACGACGGCGTCTTCCACGTCGGTTTCGAGCAGGTAGTCGGGGTTGTTCACGACGTACTGGTCTACCGTCCGGTGGCCGGCGACGAGCACGGAGAGGGCGCGTTTCGTTCCGCGGCCGGCGCGGCCGAGCTGTTGCCAGAACGACTGGCGCTGGCCGGGATAGCCCAGCTGGACGGTGGCGTCCATCTCGCCGACGTTGATCCCCAGTTCGAGCGCGTTCGTCGAGGCCACCCCGTCGAGCAGGCCAGTCTTGAGTCGGTGTTCGGTTCCGTGGCGGTTTCGCCGCGAGTGGCCGGCGTGGTAGGGTTCGATGGCGCTTCCGCGATCGGGGTTCGCGTAGTACCGGCTCCGGTCGCGGCGGTGTTTCGACGCGCGCTTGACCGAGAGTTCAGCGAGCTTTCGCGAGGGGGTAAACAGGAGCGTCTGGGCGTCGTGGTAGGCCAGATGCGAGAGGAGTTTCGGGGCCTCGACGGTTGCAGGAACGCGGTCGGTGATGGCGTCCTCGCCGCCATCGGTAGGGGTCTCGTCACCTGAACTGCCGCTGGCGTGCTCCTCATCACTCTCCTCGCGCGCCTGCGGCGGCGGATTCCAGAGCACCAGCTCCCGCGGCCCCGTCGGCGAGCCGTCTTCGTCCACCACGGTCACCGGCTCGCCGACGAGCGAACTCGAGTGCGCGCCGGGATTGCCGATCGTCGCGCTCGTGAGCACGAACTGCGGGTCGGCGTCGTAGTACTCGAGGACGCGCTTCAACCGGCGGACGATCCAGGCGACGTGCATGCCGTGGACGCCGGTGTAGGTGTGGGATTCGTCGACGACGACGAGTTCACACGCGGAGAGAAAGCGGGCCCACCGGTCGTGGTCGTGCAGGTAGGTGTTCACGCCGGCGAAGTTGGTGATGATCACGTCGGCCGTCTCGCGGATCTGGCGGCGGGTGTCGCCGCGTTCGGTGTCGCCGTCGTAGACGCGCACGGAGATGTCGAGCCCGAGGGTATCGTAGAACTCGTTCAGTTCGCGCTCCTGGTCGCGCGAGAGGGCTTTCGTGGGGTAGCAGACGTAGGCGGTCGCGTCCGTGCCGTCGCCGCGGGCGCGTGCGTCCAGGTAGTGGCGCGCGATCTGGAGCGCGTAGATCCGCGTCTTTCCGGAGGCGGTGCTCGTCGCGACGCAGACGTTCTCGCCGCGACCCAGAGCCCTGAGCGCCGCAGCCTGGTGAGTGTAGAGGTCGTCATCGAGCGGGTCGGCGAGTTCGGGGCGGAGCACCTCGGCGTTCGGGACTGCCGATGCGTCGCGGCCCGGGAGTTCGAGGATAGAAACGTCGTCCGACTCGCGGGAACGAGCGCGGGGAAACGTCTCGAGCAGTTCGTCGCCGGTGATCGGAACGTTCTGTCGGTCGTCGGTTCGGCCGCTGCTTCGGTCGGTATCGACATCGGCGTCGGTGTCCGTGCTTCCGTCGCTGTCTCTGTCTCTGTCTCTGTCTTTGTCCCCCTCTACATCAGTGTCGCTGTCGGTATCGATCCCCATACTCAGAAGTCACCCAATCCGGTCTGCTCGCCGCTCGCCTGCTCCGCGGTCGATGAACTCGAGGCGGCCCCGCTCGCGGACGACCCTGCCGAGACCGAGACCTGCGGCGCATCCCGAAGCCGTTCGTAGACGTGCCACAGCGCCCGGCAATCGTCCTCGCAGTAGGCCTTGTGGCGGTCCCACTCGAGTTCAGATTCGTCGCCCGTTCGCATAAATCGCTGATATGCTGCTGCAGTCCGTGCGCCGTCGAGCCCCGTCGCCGCACCGTCGTAGCCGAGTTCGGCGGCGACGACGTCGAGTTCGTTCGTCCGGCCGGGGAGGAGCGCGTTGTCGTCGCCGTCGGCCCAGAGATAGAGGTCGAACTTGGGGATCGACTCCCATTCCGCGGCGTAGGCCGGGCAGTGGCGGGCGACGAACGCCCCGAGGTGGCGGTAGTCGAACCCCCAGCCGTTCCAGGTGAGCAGCGCCCTGTCGGGGTGAATGCCGAGCAGCCAGTCGCAGAACGCCCGGAGAACCGACGCCCGGTCGGCCGGATCGTCGCGTTCGACGAACGCTCGGTAGGTATCCGTTGACGGGTCGTAGACCCCGATCTGCCAGATGATCGTCGGCGAGAGGCCGTCCGTTTCGATGTCGAGACAAAGCGGCGGCGTCGACCAGTGCTCGCCGGGCAACGACGCGTCGCCGACCCGCCGCGGCTCGCCCGTTTCGAGCACCGTCGCGTGTCGGTACATCCTGCGCGCGCTCTTGGGTCCGATGCCCTCGACGTCCGCGAGCGCGGCGACCGGCGTTTCGAGCAACTCCGATCGGGTCGTCACGCCACACTCCGCGAGCCGGCCGGCCGTTTTCGGGCCGATTCCGCTGATGGCCTCCAGTCCGAAGTCGCTCGCCGCGTGCGAGGTGCTCGAGACGAGACCGTCGGCCGCGAACTCGAGTTCGACGACTGCGTTCGGGCCGCCGTAGCCGTCGACGGGGCCGGCACCCCGGACGCGAACGGCGACGCAGTCGTTGGCCACGGAGTCCGGGGAGAGCAACGGGTCGTGTTCGACGGTTCGAACCGTTCCCGTCTCGGCGTTTACGTGCCAGCGCTCGTCGTAGCCGGCCGGTAGCCCGCCCGACAGGACGGTCGTCGTCCGTCCAGTGGGCAGCGCCGCCGCGAGCTCGGCCGCGTGATCGAGAGTCGTCTCGAGCGCGGTGGGGCGGGTTGTCGTCGCGATGTCGTCGCAGATGAGTGCGTCGACCTCGCGCTCGTCTTCGTTCCGGTCTAAAGCGCTGCGAATCCCGTCGCCAGCGCGGAGCGCGCTCGCACTCCGGGCGACCGCGAACGCGAGTTCGTCGCCGATCGACCGTCTGGAAAGCGGATCGTCGCCCGTTTCGAGCGGCGGGTGTATCACGGGCGCGTCGACTGTGTGTCGGACGCGGGCGGCGGCCGTCGGTTCGCGGGAGCGACCGAGCACCCAGACTGCATCCGGCTCGAGCGTCGCGTCGATATCTCGGAGGGTCGCGACCGGGTGCTTGAGCACTGTTTCTGGCGGGAGTGCGAGCACTCGAGCGCCGGTGCGACCTGCCATAGTCGTAGTCGGTGGCAGGCGCGCGGGGATAAAGACGGTTTGGACACCGGGGTGAAAGTGGATCGCCCGCCGGAAACGCAAACCCATTTTACGTCACCGCTGCGAATACCGCGACAATGCAACAGTACCTGGACCTCGTCGACGCGGCACTCAGCGAGGGGGCATACAAGCCCAATCGCACCGGCGTCGACACGATTTCCTCGTTCAGCGAGCACTACGAGGTCGACCTTCGGGAGGGCTATCCCCTTCTGACGACCAAGCAGATGGACGGCTACCGCTGGAACTCGATGCTCCACGAGGTCTGCTGGTACCTCTCCGGCGAGGAGCACATCGAGAACCTCCGTGAGGAGACCAAAATCTGGGACGCGTGGGCCGACGACGAGGGCAAACTCGACACCGCCTACGGTCGCTTCTGGCGTCGCTACCCGGTTCCAGACGACCCCGCGCGGCTCCCCGGCGAGTCCTGGCCCGACGAGAGCCACCGCTGGGTCACCGAGGAGGCCGACGGCCGCCGCACCTTCGATCAACTGCAGTACGTCATCGATACGCTCTCTGACTCGCCGAACTCGCGCCGGCTCGTGGTCAACGCCTGGCACCCCGCGAACGCGGCCGTCTCGACGCTGCCGCCGTGTCACTACTCGTTCGTCTTCAACGTCCAGGGCAACCGGCTGAACTGCCACCTCACCCAGCGTTCGGGCGACATCGCGCTCGGGATTCCGTTCAACATCGCAGCCTACGCGCTCCTGACGAAAGTCGTCGCCAAGCAGACCGGCTTCGAACCCGGCACCTTCGCCCACACCGTCGTCGACGCCCACGTCTACTGCGGCCGTGGCGCGCGCGGCGAGTGGTACGCCGACAATCTCGACGCCCTCCAGTCCCGTCTCGCCGACGCCCAAGAGCGCGCGGACTACCGCGGGATCCGCGAGTGGCTCGCGTCCGAAGCCCCCGCCGAGGACGAGGGCGACGAGCGGCTGGACCACGTCCCGGGGCTGCTCGAACAACTGTCGCGCGAGCCACTCAACCGGCCGACGCTCGAACTCGACGCCGCGTCGATCGACGACCTGTCCGCCGACAACATCTCCCTTCGAGACTACGAGTCCCACGACGGACTCGAGTTCGCCGTCGCCGAATGACCGCCGACCCCGTGCTCGAAACCGATCGCGAACTCGTCGGCATCGTCGCCGTCGCCGACAACGGCGTCATCGGGACGGACGGCGGGATGCCCTGGCACATTCCCGAAGACCTCCAGCACTTCAAGGAAGCCACGATGGACCATCCCGTCATCATGGGGCGGGTAACGTACGAGGGCATCGTCGACACGCTCGGCGAACCGTTGCCCGGGCGGACGACGATCGTCCTGACGAGTCGCGACCTCGAAACGCCCGCGAACGCCGTCGTTGCACGTGGGATCGAGGAGGCGATCGCGGCGGCCGAAACCGCTGCGGACGAGCGCCACGGCGGCACCGACCGCCTGTTCGTCGCCGGTGGGGCGACGGTGTACGAACAGTTCTTGCCCGAACTCGACCGCCTGATCGTCACGGAGGTCCACGCCGAACCGGACGGCGACGCGCGTCTCCCGGACTGGAATCGCGAGTCATTTCAGACGGTGAGCCGCGACGAACACGACGAGTTCACCTTCGTCGAATACGTTCGTCGGGAGTGAGAGGGTGCCGGTGAAAACGCGACCGGCGAAAACGCGGCGTCGCAGGTGCTCGCCCTGTCAGTTGCATCCCGTTTCACGCCTCGCTTTCGCCGACACAATACGCCGTTTTGGAACGGTGGTCGTAGAAATGAGGGCGCGCGGCGACGGGGGCGTCACGACCGACTAGTGCCACAAGCGCTGTGTCGCTCGCGTCCGGTCGGAACTCGACTCGTCGGTCGCACTCGCGGTGGTCGACGACTGATATCTTGCTCGTGTGGACAGTCACGAGATAGATCCGGTTTCTCGTATCGCTTTTCGACGGCACAGCCCGGGAAATCGTTTGTTTTACTGTATAATGGATCCGCCGTCCTATCCGTATTTCCGTTGGAAACCGGGTGAACCGGCTACAGCACCGAACTCGAGCGTCGGGGCGGGCGATCTCCGAGGGCAGGTTCGATTGAACGTCTTATCGGTATCTGATACGTTTTAACGGATCCAAACTCGGCCGGCCGAGTACCCCGGTGGATCGATAAAAAATCATTGTTGATAGCTCTCCCGTTGGTTTCCGAGATCCGTCGAAATACGGCCGTATGGGGGCATCAAACCGTCTGTTTCCCAGATACAGTCTATCTTAGACGGTGAAACAATGTCGTTCACTTATGCGAAAATTGGTTCAAGAACCGTTTGCCCCAGACACGGGGATTCAGGTGAGAGATATGACAGACGATGATAACGGACTATTCGACGATTCGAGACGATCGTTCATGAAAAAGGGCGCGCTCGCGACGACTGCGGTTGCCCTCGGTGCAGGTGCGACGGGAACTGCTGCGGCACAGGACGATGGCGGAGACGGAGACATGGTCGTCGTGTTCGGTGACGATTACCACCCAGGCGTCGAGTTCGAAGTCGCCTCGCAACTGGACCAGGGGACGAAAGACGACGTGTTCGAAACCGCCGATCTGACGGACGAGTTCGACACGCCGGACGACTGGGACCTCTATCTCATCAACACCGACATGGGCGGTTCTGCCCCGTCGCTTGGCTACCTCCTGACTGAGGACGCCGACCTCAGCGCCGGCGACAGCGAGACGATGGGCGAGGACGGCTCGTTCCGTAGCGGTGAGTTGAACCTGGTCGAGGCGAACCTCGGCGCGTCCAGTAACGGAAACGGTGGCGACGACGGAAACGGTGGCGACGACGGAAACGGTGGAGACGATGGAAACGGCGGCGACGATCCCGGAGCCGGCGACGACGGAAACGGCGGAGCCGGTAACGGCGGGGCCGGCAACGGTAACGAAACCGGTGACGGCGGCGGAGCCGGTGGCGACGGCGGCAACGGCGGCGATGGCGGCGGCGGTGGCGGCAACTAACGCCAACACCACACATCCGACTCTGTTTTTTCCAGTGGCTATCGCGGACCCGACCGTAACGATCTAGAACCCGTATACCCGCAGTACGGCGGACTTTTAGGACTGCCAGTCGTAGGCGAATCTATGGCTCACCCGACGCAGCGAAACCGCCTTGCGGACGAGGAGAGTCCCTATCTGCGCCAGCACGCGGACAACCCCGTCAACTGGCAACCCTGGGACGAACAGGCCCTCGAGACGGCTCGCGAGCACGACGTGCCGATCTTCCTCTCGATCGGCTACTCGGCGTGTCACTGGTGTCACGTCATGGCGGACGAGAGCTTCGCCGACGAGACCGTCGCGGCGCAACTCAACGAGCACTTCGTTCCGATCAAAGTCGACCGCGAGGAGCGCCCCGATATCGACAGCATCTACATGACCGTCTGCCAGCTCGTCACCGGCCGCGGCGGCTGGCCCCTCTCGGCGTGGCTCACCCCCGAGGGCAAGCCCTTCTACGTCGGCACCTACTTCCCGAGGGAGGCAAAGCGAGGGCAGCCCGGCTTTCTCGATATCCTCGAAAACGTGACGAACTCGTGGGAGAGCGACCGCGAAGAAATCGAGAACCGCGCCGACCAGTGGACCGCAGCCGCAACGGACCGACTTGAGGAGACGCCGGATGCCGTCGGCGCGTCGCAGCCGCCGTCGAGCGACGTGCTCGAAGCGGCCGCAAACGCCTCCCTTCGGAGCGCGGACCACGAGTTCGGCGGCTTCGGTTCCGACGGGCCGAAGTTCCCCCAGCCCTCGCGGCTCCGCGTCCTCGCCCGCGCCGCGGACCGAACGGGGCGAGACGAGTTCAGCGATGTCCTCGTCGAAACCCTCGATGCGATGGCGGCGGGTGGGCTCTACGACCACGTCGGCGGCGGCTTCCACCGCTACTGCGTCGATCGGGACTGGACGGTCCCTCACTTCGAGAAGATGCTGTACGATAACGCCGAGATTCCGCGGGCGTTCCTGCTCGGCTACCAGCAGACCGGCGACGAGCGCTACGCCGAGGTAGTCGCGGAGACGCTTGACTTCGTCGAGCGCGAACTGATGCACGAGGCGGGCGGCTTTTTCAGCACGCTCGACGCCCAGAGCGAAGATCCCGAAACCGGCGAGCGTGAGGAGGGGGCGTTTTACGTCTGGACGCCGGACGAAGTCGAGGCCGCCGTGACGGACGAGACCGACGCTGAACTGTTCTGCTCCCGATACGACATTACAGAATCGGGCAATTTCGAAGGGAAGAACCAACCGAACCGTGTCGCCTCGATCGACGAGTTGGCGGACCAGTTTGACCTGCCGGCGGACGAGGTCGAAGAGCGGCTCGAGTCGGCGCGCGAAACGGCGTTTCAGGCGCGCGAACAGCGTCCACGGCCGAACCGCGACGAGAAGGTGCTCGCGGGCTGGAACGGCCTGATGATCGCGACCTGCGCCGAAGCTGCGCTCGTGCTGGGCGAGGACGACTACGCCGAGATGGCCACCGACGCGCTCGCGTTCGTCCGCGACCGGCTCTGGGACGCCGACGAGAAACGCCTCTCCCGGCGGTACAAGGACCACGACGTCGCCATCGACGGCTACCTCGAGGACTACGCCTTCCTCGCCCGGGGCGCGCTCGGCTGTTACGAGGCGACCGGCGAGGTCGACCACCTCGCGTTCGCACTCGAACTCGCGCGCGTCATCGAAGCCGAGTTCTGGGACGAAGCGCAGGGGACGCTGTACTTCACGCCCGAAAGCGGCGAATCCCTCGTCACCCGCCCGCAGGAATTGGGCGACCAATCGACGCCCTCTGCCGCGGGCGTCGCGGTCGAGACGCTACTCGAACTCGACGGCTTCGCCGGCGAGAGCGGCGAGTTCGAACGGATAGCCACGACGGTGCTCGAAACCCACGCCAACCGCCTGGAGACGAACTCGCTCGAACACGCGACGCTCTGTCTCGCCGCCGACCGCCTCGAATCGGGCGCACTCGAGGTGACGATCGCCGCGGACGACCTCCCCGAGGAGTGGCGCGACGCGTTCGCCTCGCGCTATCTTCCCGACCGCCTGTTCGCGCGGCGGCCGGCGACCGACGACGAACTCGAGCCGTGGCTCGACGAACTCGAACTCACGGACGCGCCGGCGATTTGGGCCGGACGGGAAACCAGAGACGGCGAGCCGACGCTGTACGTCTGCCGCGACCGGACGTGTTCGCCGCCGACACACGATGTTGAGGAGGCACTCGAGTGGCTCGAGGACGGCGGGACGGTGACCGAAAGTCCGTTCTAGCGGCGACTCGTGCCGAGTCGGCGGTCGGTGCCGTTGGGGATTCGATGTTCGGTCCGGAACCCGTCGCTATCGGTCGACTTCTCGCTCCTTGTCATCGTCCCCGTCCGTCCCGGCGAGATCCACTGTCGCGTCCTGTCCGGTCGAGTTCCCGGTCTCGACCGCTTTCGGTTCCCTCTCGCTACTGCCGTTCGATCCGTTGCGCTCGAACGCGTCGTCTGCCTCCAGCAGTCGACTGAGCCGCTGTTCGAACTCGTCCTCGCTTAGTTCGCCGCTTGCATACCGGTGTTTGAGTTCGTCGAGTGCATCGCGCTCGTGTGCCGTCTCTGCCGTCTCGCGCTCGCTATCGAGGGCCGCTGCGATCTCGTCGCCCCAGAACAGCAGTATCGGCGTGAGCAGAAACCAGCCGACGATGGCGATCGCGCCGGAGAGCAGTTCGAATCCGGCAACCCCCGCGAGACTGATGAGCGCGAGCGTCACGATCGAGACCAAGAGCCAGAGCTCCTCCGCCACGAATCGCTGAAGCCGGCTCTCCATACTGTTTCCTCGTCCGCTAGACACATATACACTCCTGAACTCTCACCCAGGACGGCGACGCAAAGAACTCCAGTGGACTCCGTTTCGCTCGTCCCGTCGGAGCGTCGGATGGGGCCGTTTCTCGCTCGTGTCCCGCCAGCACCTTCCGGCGCGTCTGCCAACTCTATCGCCTATCGCTCGTCGTCGATCCGCTCGGCCAGCCAGATCGCCGGCGGCACGTCTTCTTCCTCGACGAAGCGGGTCACTTCGTCGCCGTCCTCCGTTTCGACGACGATCGTCGGAATGAACTCGATGCCGTACTCGTCGACGCCGGGGCCCTGCTTGTCCTCGTCGACGGCGATCTCGTCGATTCGGTCTTCGGGGACATCCGCCGCATCGAGGGCGGCCCCGAAGTCCGGCAGGAGTCGGCGACAATCCTTACACCAGTCTCCGCCCCAGACCGTGTATACCAGGTCGTCGTGTGCTTCCAGGGTATCGACCGCGTCCTCGTAGGAGGCGGCGTCCCACGCGGGGTTCGGCTGCATGGTTTCGAGACTCATACGCACGGATTGGGAACCGGGATGCTTAACGCCCGTGTTTCCGACAGGCATTGCAGTTGCGGAGCGGACCTGACATGCGACAGATGCGACCCGCGCCGAGTCGGTGGTATTTTTACACCAAACACAAGCGTTATCAGCATGGTATTCGATTCGATCGCCGAGCCGGGCCACGAGCAAGTATCGTATTTTTCCGATCCGGAGACGGGATTGCAGGCCATCGTCGCGATTCACGACACCAGTCTCGGCCCGAGCCTCGGCGGGACGCGCATTCTCGACTACGAGTCCGAAGACGCCGCACTGACGGACGTACTGCGGCTCTCGGAAGCGATGACCTACAAAGCAGCCGCTGCCGATCTGGCGCTTGGCGGCGGGAAAGCGGTCATCGTCGGCGATCCGGCCGAGGTCAAAACCGAAGACGCGCTCGAGGCCTACGGCCGTGCCGTCGACTGTCTCGGCGGTCGGTATATCACCTCGGTCGACATCAACTCCGGAGCCGAAGAAATGGACATCGTCGCCCGCGAAACCGACCACGTCGTCGGCGGCAGCGACGGGCTCGGCAACCCCTCCGAAGTCACGGCCCACGGCGTTTTCTCCGGCATCCGTTCCTGCGCCGAGCACGTCTACGGTACCGACTCGGCGGGCGACCTCGACGTCGTCGTCCAGGGGCTGGGCAAAGTCGGCCATCTACTCGCCGAAGAACTCCTCGAACACGGCGCGTCCGTAACGATTTCCGACGTGAACCGGGACGCTATCGACGAGTTCACCGCGACCCACGACGTTGATGTCGTCGCTCCGGATTCGGTCTACGAGCAGCCGTGCGATGTCTTCGCTCCCTGCGCGATCGGCGGCGTCGTCAACGACGAGACGATCGACCAGCTCGAGTGCGACATCATCGCCGGCTCCGCGAACAACGTTCTCGCGGAGCGGCGTCACGCCGACGAACTCGCCGCGCGGGATATCCTCTACGCGCCCGATTACGTGATCAACGCGGGCGGGCTGATCACCGTCGGCAAGGAACACCTCGGCGGCACCTACGACGAGGCCTACGCGGAGGCCGAAGCGATCGGTGACCGACTCGGCGAGATGGTCGACCGCGCCGAAACCGACGACTGCACAGTCCTCGATGCGGCAGACGCCTACGCCCGAGAGCGCATCGACGCGTCCGAGACGGTGACGCCGGCGCTGCCGTCGAACTGATGCCCCGCAGGCCAGAGGCGGCGATTCTATCACTGACCGTGACACCACCGGCACGTCCTGCCTGTGTCCAGCACGGGTTTACGTCTCGACTCCATACCCTGGTCTAATGAAGGGAAGCATCCTGGACACCGTCGGCTCGCCGCTCGTCCAGGTCGACTCACCGGATGGGGCAACCGTCGCCGCAAAAGTCGAATCCTTTAATCCGGGAGGCTCGGCCAAGGACCGCCCGGCCCGCGAGATGATCCGCACAGCCGAACGCGAAGGCGCGATCGAACCCGGCGACTGGCTCGTCGAACCGACGAGCGGGAACACCGGCATCGGTCTCGCGCTCGTCGCCGCCGCCCGCGGCTACGACCTCACCATCGTCATGCCCGCCTCGAAATCCGAGGAGCGCCGCCGCGTCATGGCCGCCTACGGCGCTGAACTCGAACTCGTCGACGGCGAGATGGAAGACGCCCGCGAACGCGCAGATGAACTCGCGGCGCAGGGCGCGGTTCAGCTCGGTCAGTTCGAGAACCCGGCCAACCCGAAGGCCCACTACCAGACGACCGGAGTCGAGATTCTAGAACAGGTCGGCGACCGCGAAATCGACGCGTTCGTCGCCGGCGTCGGCACCGGCGGCACGCTTTCGGGAACCGGTCGCCGGCTCCGCGAAGCGTTCCCCGAGATGGATATCATCGCCGTCGAACCGGAACGGAACGCCGTGTTGTCGACCGGCGAGTCCGGCGAGGACGAGTTCCAGGGCATGGGGCCGGGGTTCGTCAGCGACAACCTCGATCTGGACCTGGTCGACCGCGTCGAGACGGTCAGACTGGAAGACGCCGAGGACGAGTGTCGCCGCCTCGCCCGCGAAGAGGGCATTCTCGTCGGGCAGTCGAGCGGCGCGACGAGTCTGGTCGCGAACAGAATCGCCACCGAAATCGCCGACCCTGCCGGTGGGTGTCCGGAGCTCCCGGATGCGTTCGATCGCCAGCAGCCGGCGATGCCGGAACCGGACGGCGGCACGGATGCCGAGGACTGTCCGCTCGTCGTGACGGTCTTTTGGGACAGCGGCGAGCGGTATCTGTCGACCGGACTGTTCGGGTAACGCGTAGCCAAAATCGCTCTTTCACCTAGGGTAATCGTCTTTATCCGGCCCGATGTAGGATGGCATAGCAATGTCACCACCCTCCAGACGGACGCTCCTCGGTAGCACCGCAGGACTACTCGCGCTCACAGCCGGTTGCGTCGCGAACAATAGCAACGATGACGACGATCCGGATCCCGGTGCCGGTTCCAACTCCGACGGGAACGGGAACGAAAACGGGAACGAGTCGGCAAACGGGAACGAGAGCGACGAGAACGGAGACGATACCGGCGACGGCGACGGCGACGAGACCGAGAACGACGACGAACTGTCCACGAAAACCCACCAGTACCAACAGCCGACACGCTCCGACGATCCCACGATCGAGTACATACACTCGCGTGACGACGCTGACGACTGGCTCGCCGACCGCGATGTCGGCGAGGATACGACCCGATTCGTCGACGATACCGAGTTCGAGAACTCGAGACTCGTTTCGATCGAGGCCGGCGCTCCGAACCCCTGCACCGAGATGGCTATCGACTCGGTCGAACTCTCGGACGACGTATTAACGGTCGAGGCAACGGTTACCGATCAGCGGTCGCCGGAAAAGGCCTGCGCCCAGCAGGAGGTAACCGTCGGCGCGCTCGTTCGCGCCACCTTCCCTGACGAACCGACGACGGAACTCTCGGTGACGGTCGTCGATCGACACGGAGACGAACACAGCCAGAGTATGGCTTCGGGGAGCGGTAGTGCGAGTTCATCCACGTCTGTCACCGGGTCAGATACTGATTCGGAAGAAGAGACAGAGAAGTGACGCGCTCGGGCGGGTCATAACCGAGTTCAGGGCGAGTGCTCCGCTTCGGTGAGTCGAACGACGAGCGTCGAGTCGACATCTCGCAGATCGTATTCGGGTAGGCTGCCGTCCGTTCGACGGACGTAGAGCGGTTCGACGAGCCGCCGCGTTTGCGGTTGGCGGTTGGGCGGTGTCGTTTCGTCGGTTGTTCCGGCTGTTTCGGCTGTTTCGGTGGTCTCGGTGATTTCGCTTGTGGCAGGTACCCCAGTGGTTTCCGCCATCTCCGCCGCCGACTCATCCGCTTGCGCTGGCTCTGACGCCGACGCATCTGTCGGTTCGACCCGTTCGACGCCGTAGATTTTACAGAACTCGGCGGTTTCGTCCGGTTCGATCGCTCCGTTTCGCAGTTCCGTCGCGAGTTCACGCGAGAGCCATTCGTCTTCGCTCACGCTGGGGTCCTGGACGAGCGCTGCGTCGACGAAGCGAGTAAGATACCAGTCGAGATCGTTGAGCAGGGAGATGGCAGCGCCGACGCTGACGGTTCGCAGGGCGATCGTGTTTTCGAAGGGGCGTCGGAGATCGTAGGTCGTCAGGGCCTCGCGAGCGGTCTCGCGGGAGAGGAGTTCGTACTGGAGGGTACAGTCGTCGGTCCCGATGAGACAGACACGGGTCACTGTCAGACAGTGTGGTCGGTTCGGTAATGTCGGTTTCGGCTTTGCGATACGAGCGGCACGCGCTGTCTTCGAGCGATGGCTTCGCGTAACGGAAACAGCGCCCGCACTAGTCGCCGTCGTTCACGTCGACTCGCGTCCCGTATCCGGATTCGCCGACGACTTCCTGATTGTCGTAGACGAACTCGCCGCGGACGACCGTCGCGACCGCGTCGCCGGTGAACGTTTCGCCGACGAAGGGCGTGACGCAGTTCTTCGAATGGAGTTCGTCGCGGTCGTCGAGCGTCCACTCGCGGTCGGGATCGACGATCGTAAAGTCCGCGTCCGTACCGACCTGTAACGATCCCTTCTGTGGGTACATCCCCCAGACTTGCGCCGGACGCGCCGCGTGCCGGCGGACCCACTCCTCGAGCGTGAGCCGTCCCTGATCGACGAAGGTGAGCAGCGCGGGAACCTCGGTTTCGAGGCCGACGAAGCCGGAGATTGCGTCCCAGGTGTTGCCGAACGGATCGTCGACTTTCTTCTCTTCGGGGGTGTGCGGGGCGTGGTCCGTCGCGATACAGTCGATTGCGCCCTCGTCCATGCCGACCGCCCAGAGTCGGTCGCGCTCGTCGGCGTCCCGAATCGGCGGCTGGATGCGCGCGGGATTCCCGACGTCGTGCATGACGTCCTCGGTGAACCAGAGGTAGTGCGGCGTCGTCTCCGCCGTCACGTCGACGCCGCGGTCCTTCCCGCGAGCGACGGCTTCGGCGGCCGACCCCGAGGAGACGTGAAACATGTGGACCTTCGCGCCGGTCTCCTCGGCGAAGGTGATCATCCGCTCGACGGCCTCTTGCTCGGCGATGACGGGCCGAGAGTGAGAGTGGTCGATCGGGTCGGTCTTGCCGTCCGCCTTGAACTGCGCCGTGTAGTGATCGATGATCTCGCCGTTTTCCTCGTGGAAGCCGAGTCGTTTGCCGGTCTCGCGGATGCGCTTCATCGCCTCCAGAATCTCGCCGTCGTTCGGCGGCGGCACGTCGCCGACGGTGGAGCCGAGGAAAATCTTGTAGCCGAGCGCGCCGGCCTCGTCCAGCGCCGGAATCCGGTCGAGGTTTTCCGAGGTGACGACGACGTAACTCTGGAAATCGACGTGCGCTGAGGCTTCGCCGCGCTCGAATTTCAGTTCGAGGTGCTCGGGGCGGTCGATCACCGGGTCGGTGTTCGGCATTCCGACGACGGTCGTGACGCCGCCCGCGGCGGCCGCGCGCGTCGCGGACTCCCAGTCTTCTTTGTACTCGAGACCTGGCTCGCGGTTGTGGATGTGACAGTCGACGATACCGGGGACGAGGACGTTGCCCTTGCCGTCGACGACGCGGTCGGCGTCAGGGAGGCGGTCACTCCGGCCGACGGCGACGATGGTTCCGTCCTCGACGGCGACCCCCGAGTTCGGCGACCGCCCGGCGGGCGTGACGACGGTGCAGTTTCGCACGACGAGGTCGACGCTCATGGGTGCCGTAGCGTTGCCGAGGCGGGCGCATATAGCTTCTGTCTCTCCTACTCGAGTTCGACTCGTCCTCGCGTACGGTGTAGGCTCCGTGTACGGCGGCGGTACGAGTGCTATACTAAACCGAGCGGCCGTCCTCGCAGGAGTAATGACCTCCCCAGCGATCCGCGACAGCACAGTCCTCGTAACCGGTGGTGCGGGGTTCATCGGGAGCCATCTCGTCGGCGCGTTGGCTCCGCACAACGAGGTTCGCGTGCTCGATAACTTCTCGACTGGCTCTCGGGAGTATCTTCCGCCCGTGTCGGCGTCGGTCTCAGGGCCGGCATCGGCACCGACATCAACATCGACATCGCCATCGGAATCGGCCTCAGAATCAGAACCACCAGCAACATCGACTGGAACGACGGATTCGACGGATTCCATGGGTTCGACGGACTCGACGACTATCCACGACAACGTCACCGTAATCGACGGCGACATCGGCGACCCCATGGCACTCCAGCGAGCCGCTCGCGGCGTCGATCTGATCTTCCACCAGGCCGCTCTCGTCAGCGTCTCCCGAAGCGTCGACGCGCCAAGACGGAGCAACGAGACGAATCTCGACGCCAGTCTCCTCGTCTTGGAGCAGGCTCGCCAGGAAGACGCACGGGTCGTTGTCGCCTCGAGTGCCGCGGTCTACGGCCACCCCGATGAGCTCCCGATCTCCGAAACCGCCTCGACGGACCCGAACTCTCCCTACGGAATCCAGAAACTCGCCCTCGATCAGTACACCCGCCGCTACGCTGAACTCTACGACCTGCCCACCGTTGCGCTCCGCTACTTCAACGCCTACGGGCCGCGCCAGCAAGGCCCCTACAGCGGCGTCATCTCCACGTTTCTCGACCAGGCGCGGGCGGACGATCCGATCACCATCGACGGTGACGGCGAACAGACGCGGGACTTCATCCACGTTTCCGACATCGTGCGAGCAAACCTGCAGGCGGCGACGACCGACGCCGTCGGCACCGCCTACAACATCGGTACCGGCGAACGCACGTCGATCCGCGAGCTCGCTGAACTCGTTCGGGACGCGGTCGGCTCCACCGCCCCGATCGTCCACCGAGAACCCCGACCCGGAGACATCAGACACAGCGGCGCAGATATCACCAAGGCGCGCCGTGAACTCGAGTTCGAGGCGCAGGTGGGTCTCGAGTCGGGGATTCGGACCCTTGTTCAGGAAACCGACCGGTCCGCGACGAGTTCACAGCGGGCGGCGATGGCGGCACAGCACGAGCAGTATTCACAGGAATAATTGGATGCCGGGATAGCGGGAGGAGAGTGCAATTGCGATCGAGACGAAGTCGAGAGGGGAGTGACAAACAGACAACTGCTCCCCGATAACGCCTCGTCTTCGTTACGAAGGTACTGCGTAATTTCCCGGAAGAACCGGCGCTAGCGCGACGAGAAGCGTATTGATAGACGGATTAATCGTGCTGTCCAGTTCGTGTAGGTGAGTGATAACTATCGGTATGGGGGGCTTCACACAGTCTATGATCGAGAACCTCATCGTGTTCGTGGTTAGCCTGCTCATCGGCGCGCTCGGCATCTTCCTCGGTGCCAGGTTCGTCGTCGACACGGACGACTACACGTACGCGTTCATCACGGCGTTGATCGGGGCGGTCGTCTGGGCGGTCGTCGGGTTCTTCCTCGGCTGGATCCCGTTGCTCGGCCCGCTTCTGGTATTCGTCGCGTACCTTGCTGTAATCAACGCTCGCTATCCTGGCGGCTGGGTCGATGCAATCGCGATCACGATCGTCGCCTGGATCTCGGTCCTGGTCATCCTGTACGTCCTCGCAGTCCTCGGCATCACCGGTTTCGAGGCCGCCGGCGTCCCGGGCATCTGATGGCGAGACGGACGTCGGCTTCCGCTGGCTTCCGCTCACGCATCGGCCATACCAGTTTCCAGTCGGATTACCGCTCACTGGTAAAACCGAATTACCGACGGCTACGGTATCCTTCGAAACCGGCCGGAGACGGCTCAGTATCGCGTCGGATTCCCGCACACACCACTTTCTGTGATATACTTACCAAGTAATAACAATACATGACCCATAAAAAATACTTTGAAGGCGGATGTCGACGGTTCAGAAACGAGTGAGCGAGTCTTCGTTCGTCGTCATCATGAGCATCCACTTCCCCATCACCGTCTCCGACGCGGGACTGCTTCGCTCGGCTAGCGACCACGCCGCGGTCGCTGAACGCGTCGGCTTCGAGCCCACTCTCTCTGCGGTGCCACTCCAGACTAGCGGCGGTGCTCACCTTGCAGCACTCCTCGGATTACTCCTCCTGACTGCCCTGGGCACGATCCTCGTCGCTCGAGACCGATTACAGAATCGCAGGGCCGACAGCTACGGCGATACCACCGAACACGATTACGACCACGACAGCGAGCACGGACCCGACTACAATCGTCGACACAAGCACAACCCCAACTACGACTCCCGCCGCGACGAGTTCATGACCGACCAGGAGCGGGTCCACAAACTCATCCGCGAGAACGGGGGGCGCATGAAACAGTCTCGCATCGTCGACTCGGTCGACTGGTCGAAAGCGAAGGTGAGCCGACTGCTGGCTGAACTCGAGGAGGATGATCAGGTTACCAAGTTACGGCTGGGACGGGAGAATCTGGTCTGTTTGCCGGGGCACGAGCCGACGGCGTCGAAGTCGCCGGAGCAGTCGAACGAGTAGTGAGTAGTGTATCGCACATCGCGTGTCGTGTGTTATGTTCGGTATGTTATGTTCGGTGTGTTATGTATCGTCTGTCGCGAGTCCGTGTACTGTGTGAGAATTGGGGTCACACACTGAAGGGCGACGACAAGTACGGTGTATGTCGAACGGCGACTGGTGTCGTTGTGGTTCTCAATCGGTCCTTTCTGCGGGCGACGGGATCGGCGTGTCTGGCGTCAGGAACGCGTAGTGTACAGTTTCCTGGCGAAATGGTTGTGGCGGTTTAAGCGCCACTCCAGCGATGAACGAGTGCCTTCAACGGCACACTATGAACGTACGCAAGAAGCTACTCGTACTGCTCATCACACTGATGATGATAACCTCGGGTGTTGCGATGGTCGCGGGGGCAACATCGGCGAGTGCCAGTGGAAACACGAGCGACCAGGCACACGAGGAGAGCAGTAACGAGGGAGAGACAGCAACCGAGACGACGGCGTCGGAGACGGAGATGGACTCGGGGGCGACAGACGAGGCGGAACCCTCCGATGAGACAGGAACGAACGGCGATGCAGAAGCCGGCGATAATGTAAGCGATGACGGACCGGCACAGACGGCGGCGGTAACCTTCGAAGACCAGACGACTGCGGGCGAGACGGTCGTTGTTGAGGAGGCGACGCTTCCTGACGGGGGTTTCGTGACGATTCACAACAGTAGCCTTCTCGTTGGAGAGGCTATCGAGAGCGTGATCGGTACGTCAGCATACCTCGAACCAGGGACGCACGAGAACATCGAGATTACGCTCGACGAGCCGCTTACTGAGGACGAAACGCTGGTCGCCATGCCGCACCTCGATACGAACGACAACCAGGAGTACGATTTCGTCGAGACTGACGGTCAAGAGGACGGCCCGTACGTCACTGATGCAGGCGACGCCGTCACTGCTGAGGCAGTTGTAACGGTCGAAGCGAACGGAACGGCCGACAACGGCGCCGCTGAGATGCCAGCTAACGACACCGAGTCGGCAGACGAGCAGCCGGCGGCTAACGAATCGGCGGACGAGAAACCGGCAGACGAGCAGCCAGCAGCTGAGCAGCCGGCGGACGAGCAACCAGCGGACGGCGAACCGGCAGACGATCAGCCAGCCGCTGATGCACCCGAAGACGAGCAGCCAGCAGATGAGCAGCCAGCGAACGAAACGCCTGCAGCTGAGCAGCCGGCGGATGACGAACCGACGGATGACCAACCGGTCGACGATCAGCCAGCCGATACCGCCGCTAGCGATGGTGAACTCACCGTCACGATCAACCGGGCGACCCTTGTCGCACACGGCTTCGAGTGCAGCGACGACGACGCCATGTCCGACGAGAAACAGATCGAAGTGACAATTGAACAGCCAACGATCGCCCCACTCGATCCAGACGGAATGGAGTCGTCCATGGGCGACCATGCCGGTGACGGTGCGATGCAACCGGACGGTGAAAACGAAACGGCTGCGGACACTGAGACAGAAACCGAAACTGACACTGACACTGAAACTACCACCGAGACTGAAACTGACACTGAAACCGACACCGGAACGGATACCGAGACGACTACCGAGACAGAAACGGACACTGAGACAGAAACAGACACAGACACAGAAACGGAAACGGACTCCGTTAGCACGGCATCCATCGAGAACGCCACCATCTTCGTCCTCCTCCACAGCGCAGACGACCTGCCGGCGGACGAGATGACCAACGGCAACCAGAGTGAGATCACGATCGAGCGTGCGACGATCTTCGTCCTCGTTCAGGGACTCGATTCAGCGGCTGACGAACAGGTCGACACCACCGAATCCGAGGACGAGATGGATGTCGAGACCGACACCGAAACTGACACCGAGACCGACACTGACACCGAAACCGACACTAACACCACCACCGACGACACCAACGACACTGAACTCGACGACGAAAACGAGACAGTCGAGACGGATACCGAAACTGACGCCAACGACAGTGAGTCAGAGACCGCGTGCTGTGGCGCTGAAGACGACAGCACGATGAACGAGACGGACACGACCACTGAAACGGAGTCATCGGAAACCAACGATACTGAACACGAACACGAGGAGAACGACACGACTGCTCCCGTTGAAAACGAGTCGGACGAAGCTGCCACGGCAGACACGTGCTGTGATGGTGGGGACGACGAAATGAACGAGACGGAGACGAACGATACCGAATCCCCAGAAACGGACGACGAGACCACTGAGACGGAACCATCGGAGGAGCGAGACGACCATAACGCCAGTGACGGTGCCGCAGACGATGAGCACGACGACGCAACCGATGAATCAGCGGTCGAAGATGCCGATGCCGATGCCGGTGAACACGAGATAACGATCGAACAGGCGACCATCTTCGTCTTCAGTGCTGACGACAGTGCCGATACTGGGGCCGAGAACGGTATCGACACCGGTGAAGATGGCCACGAGACGGATACCGATACCGAGGCCGATTCGGCGACGGCTGATACCAATGCTACTGACGACGGTATCGAAGACGACAACGGTGTCACGGAGAACGACTCCACGACGACCGGCATCGAGGACTCGGACAATGTAAGTACCGAGACCGAGACCGAAACCGAAACCGAGAACGGCGTTGAAGAGACGGATACCGAAGCGGACGACACAGACGACTACAACGATACCGAAACCAACGGCGATACTGACGAAGCGATGACTGACGATGCGGAAGAGACTGATGGCGATACCGAGACGGACACCGACACCGAGACGGAGACCGACACCGAGACGGAGACCGACACTGATACTGACACCGATACTAGTGACGACTCCGAGATCTCCGTTACGATTGAGCAGGCAACCATCATTGTTGTCAGTATGCACGACTCGGGAATGGACGACATGACGACGAGTTCAGCAGCCGAGGAGTCGGGACCGAGTGCGAACGTGGCTGCGGCACTCGCGTAAGTCGGAAGTGCTGTCAGCCGGCCGATTTTTTCGTTCCGTGTGGATCAGGTGCGTCGTGAGAGCGAACGTGGTAGCGTTGTGAGAGCGAACGTGGTAGCGTTGTCTCTGTTGTGGCGAAAACGATAGTTGTGGAAAGTGCAATTGTTGTGGAGAGCGCTGTAAACGGTGTTTCTTGGGCATTTGAGTTCGGCGACTGTTGAACGTCGCGGGTGGTGAGTACGGCGTGAAAAGAGTGTCTCTGCTGGCGGGAACGGCAGTGAGTGGCGAGAGTTCAAGCGAAGAGCCGGTAGAGGCTGCTCCCGGCGATGGCGACTAGAATGAGGACGCTCCAGAGGACGGGATCGAGACTGGAAAGCAGCGGGAGGTCGAGTCCGGTGAGGACGATAAGGCCGAGGCCGATGACGCAGGCGGCAAGGTGGAGTTGGAGAACTCGGGTGTAATCACCATCGTGGCCGTCAATATAGGTGATAACGTCCTCGAAGTTTGGCCCCGGTTGGATTGTTTTGGTGTCTGAGTCGTACTCGATAACTGCGTCTTCCTCGAGTTGAGGGAGATGCGTCTGTTGGAGGGAGACGTAGACGCTTTTGTAGAGGTTATTCGGTACTGAGGTCGTTTCGGACTCGGTGGCAGCGATTTCGGTTGCGATGTCCGAGACGTCGACCTGTCCGGATTGGTGTGCGAGTAGTTGGACGATTGCTCGCCGTCTGTCGTTGCCGAGAATGTGAAAGACTTCGCTTTCTGCGAGCGACTCGGGACGACTCCTCTGGACAGACATTGCTTATGTAACAGTTAGTTGTCGTGTCTCGACGCACAGTCCATCATCGTCTCTCATGCACGTCCTCCACTTTGCTGACCACTGACTTTAACCTGCGGTATTAGTTGTTATATGAATACGGTCGGAATCATCCGGCGATGAATGCGGTCAGAATGGTACAGATGGCAGCACAACGCGATCACGACCCGTTTTTCACACGGGTATCAATTCGATCAGGTCCAGCCGTCTGCGATAAAAACTGTACGTCGTTCGACCGGTTCTGGTCGTGTCTCGGCGGACAGTCGTGGAGTCAGTCGGATTCAGTACCGGGGAGGTGGCCACCGGATTGCATCTCACGATATGTTGTACAGGCCGGACAGCCGTGGACGATGTCACCGTTGTCGCCGAAGACGCGGGCGAACTGTTGGGTGACGTGTGTATCGCAGTTGCGACAGCGGGCACCTGCGGTCGACGATTCCATCGGTCGCCAGTTTTGGTGTGGAGAGTTCATGGGTGGATGGTGGGTATGGGAGCGGTTTATCGCATTCCAACCGAGGGGGGTAGATCCGAATAAAGGACTGCGACTGTTCACTCTCGTCGGTAGATCTGCACTGGAGAAATGCACAGTTTCCCGCCGAATAGCGCCGCTATTCGGATATCCAGGGCGGTCTGTTCGTAATTGCTGCAGGTCGGCCTCAAACCGAATTTGGATCGGTTGGACTGGGTTCGGTGGGAATCGGCGTTGTATCCAAGTCTCTCGCTGGTCGAAAGGGCTGATTTCGATATCGAAACCCCGTGTTTCGCGCCGGAATGCGTGACTTTCCGTCTCGAAGGCACATCGTTATAAAATACCGCTTTCGCTTACCAGTTTGATTGCTGGACCATACCAGGTGAGTACGACGATGTCCACGAAAGCGAGTAATACCCAATCGAACCCGGCGACTGAGTCGACAGTCCAACTCGACGTTCTCGGCGACGAATGCGCGCGGACGATCCTCGTCGCAACGAGTTCAGGACCGAAGACGGCGAAGGAACTGACCGATCGGACTGATAGCTCGTCCGCGACGGTGTACCGACGGATAAATAATTTGCTCGAGAGCGATCTCCTCGCCGAATGTGTTCGGTTCGAGGACGACGGATCGCACACGACGGCCTACGAGGCGACTGTTGAACAGGTGCGCGTCCGGATCGACGACGAGGGTATCGATGTCGCGCTCTCTGTGACGGACGAGTGACGGGCGATCGACGGAGTATGCGCGGCAGTGTATGCGTGTGTCTGTCATCCGCGCGTTCGTGATGGTGAGGTGACGGTAATTGGAGGAAACACAGACAAGCCGATATTCAGGGTTCTTGGACAGTCATGAACGGATGGTTGTCACGGGAACAATCGATTTAGACAGTTTGAAAAATACTGAAAGGAGTACTAACAACGCTGTATGATACGGATAACAAATATCTATTCTGTGGTACGGTCACTGTGATTGAGCAATGCACGATCTGACCGGTTTCCAGCGCGATTTGCTGTACGTCATTGCAGGCGCAGACCAGCCTTCTGGACAAACTGTCAAGGACGAGGTTGAGAAGTACTATAGCTCGGAGATCAATCACGGACGGTTGTATCCGAACCTGGATACGCTCGTCAACAAAGAACTGGTCGAGAAAGGACAGCTCGACAGGCGAACGAACTACTACGCGATTACTGATGACGGGCGCCAACAGATCGATGACCGGCGTGAGTGGGAGGAACAATACGTCGACTTCTGACTGCGGTAGCCGTCTTTTTCTGCAGTTCCGTATGCGTGCGGTGACGAGTTCAGAGCGACTGCTCGGGTCCGTGCGTCCCTGAGGATGGGGTAGAACATCCAAGACGAGGCGAGTCATCGGGAACTGCGCTTTGGTCATATACCGATCGCTGATAGTGAGATCAAAAAATGATTGTAGATTGAAATATAGCGCGCATAACAAAGCGGACATTCGTGGAGGCGAGAGACGAGATGGTTGTTACAGCGCGTTCGAGTTCCGTGACGAGTTCGACCGATGCGAGTAGTACTGGCCCCGTCGGGCGCGTGGGGGTGTTACACAGATGAGTTTACGAACGAGCACGCAGACTCGGCTCGGGTCCGTACGACGGTATCCGGGCGATCTGGCGATCGTGTCACTCGTTGCGATCGGCGCATACGTCGCCGTCACGAGTGCGGCTGACGAGACGGCACTGCGACTGATCGCGGCCCTGCCGCTCGTGCTGTTCGTCCCGGGGTATGCACTCGTCTCGGTACTGTTTCCAGCGGGCGAGCGCGACGCCCAGGAGACGACTGCGACGGCCGTCGATGCCGAAACCTATCCGCGCGGCATCGACGTGGTCGAACGACTCGGGTTGGCGCTTGCGGTTTCGGTCGCCGTCGTGCCCCTGCTCGCACTCGGGTTGGCGGTTACCGAGTGGGGACTCGGAACTGCGTCGACCGCGGCCGCACTCTGTGTGTTTACCGTCGTGGTGGCACAGATCGGCGTTATTCGTCGGCTTCGCGTCCCCGAGGCGAAACGGTTCCGGGTCGCGCCGCTTGCCGCTCTGGCCGGCTTTCGTCAGGGGGAGAGCGGAGCTGTAACCGTCACATCACTCCTGCTTGGAATTGCGGTCATCGTGGCGGCCGGAGCCCTCCTCGCTGGCCTGATCGCACCGGTTTCCTCCGGCGGGTTCAGCCAACTCGCCCTGTACTCCGAAAACGAGAGCGGCGATCTTGTCACCGGCGGCATTCAGGACGAAGTCGCACCCGGCGAGTCAGTCCCCGTTACGGTCGAAATGGAGAACCAGGCGGGTGAAGAGATGACATACACGGCCGTCGTCCAACAACAAACGCTCGAAGACGACACAGTCGTCGACCGAACCGAACTCGATACGATCAGTGCGACCGTTACGGACGGATCGAGTGTACAGGAAGAACTCGAAGTGACGCCGACGGCGGAGTCGGGTGAAACCGTTCGTATCAGCGTGCTCCTCTACGAGGACGAGCCGCCGAGCGAGCCGACGGCCGAGGACGCCCTCGCCGAGACGACCTTCTGGGTGACGGTGACCGAAGACGCCGGCGCGTAGCGGATTCGGTGTACCGCTCTTTCGTCGCTTCTTGATGGAGAGTGTCACGCTTTTTAGCCAGTAATTCAGCTGTGGCTTCGCGAACGGGTGACCGACGAGAGTTCTGCCGTCGCGACCGCCATCGCCACCGTCCGGAGTGGCGATTGCGACGAACTGGACCTATGTGACAATGACCGTGTCCGTGTTCCCAACATCTCAGAAACGCGGTTGAGGGGACCCGAGGCAGCTGTTTTGGTGCCTGTGAGGAAAACGGAGGCACTCGACGATATCGTGCCGGTCACTGCGGTCAACGCCGGGGTTGGGGGAGACAATCGCACCGGTCGAAGCGCTTGGTTGCGAGGGTGCGTTCGCTGAGCTAGTTGGTAGCGTTTCGAGTCCGAGCGATCCGAACGGATCGTCGCCGAGCAGATCGACGCTGCCCTGCGGACGAGCACGGCCCGATCAACCGATAGTATCACGCTCGCTTCCGAACACGCCTGTCGCCGATTCTGACGGAATGCGTTACAAACGGTTCGGGGTGCCGATCTCGTCTACTACCCGCGCTCGTTTTGGCGATGGTTGTGCGACTGGGCGTGATGACGTGTGCGGCGTAACCGGCTCTGTTACCCGTCCGTCCGTCAGTCAGCCCGTGTCGCGGCGTTCACACTCACCGGCGGGAGACGACGCGCCGACGAGTGGTCACGAACGGCTGTGAGAAGGGTGGGCGTTCGAACAGGGTCGAGGGCGCCCCTGTCCGAGAACACTATCGACTCGCGGAACCGAACGGTAGTTCGAGGTCCGGCCGCCGCGAGACGTGCTGTGCGATCGAGACCGCGAAGACACCGACACAGACTACAAGTGCGACAAACGGCGCGACAGCGGTCGTCAGCGGGCCAACGGCGAGCCACGCAACGGCGAATGCACCGACTCCGAGCGCCGAGACGACCGCGTAGAACCGGTGCCAGGGTCGCTGTGCACCGAGTCGTCGGTCGAGGTACGGCTCGAAGAGTTCGTCGCTCGGCAAGAGCGTGATGCTGTGGCTGTCGGGGTCCCAGTCGACGATGCCGTGGTCTTCGAGCATCGGCAGGTGAGTCTGGTACAGCGAGATGTAGACCCGTCGGCGCTGGGTCCGCGTGACATCGTCGGGATCGGTATCGTTCTCCCAGGCGGCGACCTGTTCGACGAGCGGTGCGAGGTCGCAGGTGCTGCCCTGGCGTTTCAGGTACTGTACCGCGCGACGCCGTCGGGCGTTGCTGAACACGTCGAAGAGTTCAGCCTGTGTGAACTCCTGATCAGACATGGGTGCCCTCACGGTCCCGAATCGGCTGTCGATCGGGGGTGTTCGAATACCTCACGTCCCCGAGTGAGAGACACTCGGCCTTTACTATCGCGCGGCTACCTGCTCGAAACCCGGTTGTACCGGTTAGCGCTCGTGAAAGACGCCAGATCCAACGATTCACGGCATCTGTGGGGTGATACGATCGATAGGAGTGTCGGGTGTGGCCCCTGCTGTAGGGAGAGCGTAGCCCGGCCGCGTCGCTGTAGTTCGTGGCTACGAACTCGTCAAGACGGGGATAACAAAACCTCGTTACCGGCTGTATCAGGACGATTCCCTCGCGGGTATCGAGTAACCAATGACACAGCATAACCGACGACGATCCGCCGCGGTGGCGTGTACGACGGGGCTTCTCAGTCTCGAACGGGCGATCGTCGACCGACCGCGACAGCGACGGACCGAGCGACAGTCACGCGGTGGAGGGCCGAACAGATGACGGCGTTCGAGTCCGGCGAGGACTGTACGATCGATCCCGAGGCGACGGTTGGCTACGGCGAGTTCGACGAGCCGACGCTGCTCGGCGACGGCGCGACGATCAGGGCCGGCTCGATCGTCTATGGCGACGTGACGATCGGTGACGAGTTCACCACGGGTCACGACGTGCTCGTCCGTGAGGCGACCGCGATCGGCGACGACGTGCTCGTCGGAACCAAGACGGTCATCGACGGGCAGACGACGATCGGCTCGCACGTGAGCCTGCAGACGAACGTGTACGTGCCGACGGAGACGCGGATCGGCTCGAACGTCTTCATCGGTCCTGGTGCGGTGCTGACCAACGACGAGTATCCGGTTCGTACCGACAACGGTCTCGAGGGGCCGACGATCGAGGACGGCGCATCGATCGGCGCGAACGCAACGCTGTTGCCGGGCGTGACGATCGGTGAGGGCGCGTTTGTCGCGGCTGGAGCGGTCGTTACGGACGACGTTCCGCCCGGACGGCTTGCGGTCGGTGCGCCGGCGACGATCGAATCGCTACCTGGGCCACTTGACGGACCGAACCAGCTCGCATGACTGAGAAATCGCCAGACGATCCGACGGAGAGTGAGGCGAAGCGCGACACGGATCGGCCGATTCGGCGGGATCGGACCGCACCCGACGGCGGAACCGAGGCCAGAACCGAGACGAGCGCCGTCGAACCCGTCGACGACGTTCCGATCGCGGATCCGGATCTCAGTTCGACGGAGATAGAGCGCGTTAGAGCGGTGTTGGAGGATGGAATGCTCGCCGACGGACCCGAAGTCAGGGCTTTCGAGGGCGAGTTCGCCGGATTCTGTCGGACTCAGGCCGCGGTTGCGACCTCGAACGGGACGACCGCCCTTCACGCCGCGCTCGAGGCGTTCGGCGTCGGCGAGGGCGACGCGGTCGTCACCTCTCCGTTCTCGTTCGTCGCGAGTGCGAACGCGATCCGGCTTACGGGGGCGACGCCAGTCTTCGCGGATATCGATCCTGATACGTACACGCTCGACCCGACTGCTGTCGAGCGCGTGCTGGCGGAACGCGACGACATCGTCGGCCTCCTGCCGGTTCACCTCTACGGTCTGCCGGCGCGGATGCCGGCGCTGTGCGATCTCGCCGAGGAACACGATCTCTTCGTCCTCGAAGACGCCTGTCAGGCCCACGGCGCGACGGTCGACGGCAAGCGCGTCGGCGGACTCGGCGACGCTGCCTGTTTCTCGTTCTATCCGACGAAGAACATGACGACCGGCGAGGGCGGCATCGTCACGACCGACCGCGAAGACGTTGCCGAGAGCGTTAGACAGTACGTCAACCACGGCCGGGCCCCCGGCGAAACCGGCGGCTACGACCACGTCGCCCTCGGCCACAATTACCGGATGACGAGCCTGGCCGCCGCCATCGGCCGCGTCCAACTCCAGCGCCTGCTCGAGTTCAACGAGGCGCGCCGGGAACACGCCGCCTCCTACGACGACCAGTTTGCGGAGTTGCCACTCGAGACGCCGACGGTGCCGGAAGGATACGGCCACGTCTATCACCAGTATACGGTACGGACCGAGGATCCGGCCGAGCGGGGCGCGCTCGCGGACGCGCTCGCGGAGCGCAACGTCGACTCGGCGATCTACTACGATCCACCCATTCACCGCCAGTCGGCCTACGAAACGGTGAGTACGGCTGCTGCGTCACTGCCCGAGGCGGAGCGAGCGGCCGAGACCGTCCTCTCAGTGCCCGTCCATCCGGGTCTCTCCGAGCGCGAGCGCCGAACCGTCGTCGAAGCCGTCCACGATCACTTCAATCTATGAGTACGGAACGAACTCGATCTCCATCGACACGACCGATCCGGGTCGGCGTCATCGGCGTCGGCTCGATGGGGGAGAACCACGCGCGCGTCTACAACGAATTGCCCGGCGTCGAACTCGTCGGCGTCGCCGATCACGACGCGAGCGTCGCAAAGCAGGTCGCCGCGGAGTACGGCACGGCGGCGCTCGACAGCGAGACGCTGTGCCGGCGCTGTGATGCCGTCACGGTCGCCGTGCCGACCCAGGTCCATTACGAGACGGTGTCGACCTGTCTTGACGCCGGCGTTCACGTGCTGGTGGAAAAACCGATCGCCAGAACCGTCGAGGAGGGTCGCGCGCTGGCCGAACAGGCGCGGGACGCGGGGCTCGTCCTCCAAGTCGGCCACATCGAGCGATTCAACCCGGCCGTCCAGACGGTGATGGAACTCATCGAGGACCTGGACGTGATCAGTCTCGAAGCCGAGCGCCTGGGTCCGCCGGTCGACCGGACGACCCGCGCAAACGTCGTTTTCGACCTGATGGTCCACGACGTCGACATCGTCGGCTCGATCCTCGACGACCGGCCCACCTCGGTCAACGCGATCGGCACCGACGACGGCCAGTACGCGACCGCAACGATGGCCTACGACGATGTCGTCGCCTCGCTGACCGCGAGCCGCGTCACCCAGAAGAAGGTGCGCAAACTCACCGTCACGGCCCGCGAGTGTCTCGTCGAGGTCGACTACCTGGAGCAGTCCGTCCTGATTCACCGCGACTCCTACCCCGAATACCTCACCGACGACGGACCGAACCGCTACCGCCACGAGAGCGTCGTCGAAAACGCCCGCGTCGACAACGGCGAACCGCTGCGCCACGAACTCGAGTCCTTCGTCAACGCGGTTCGAACCGGCGTCGAACCGGCAGTTACGGCCGAAGACGGCGTCAGAGCGCTTCGGACCGTCCAGACAATCGAATCGCTCGTCTCGGGGGAGACCCCGCGCCGAGAACAGGAGGTGGAAGCCTGATGCAGACGGGTGACGCGCCTGAACAACCGGAATCGGTCCGGGAGACGGCACTCTACGGCACGGCCGTCCCTGCCGACCGTCAACGAGAGCGCCTTACCGACGGCGACGTTCCCGTCGCCGTCTACGGGCTCGGGAAGATGGGCCTTCCGCTCGCAGCCGTCTACGCCGAAACAGCCGGCAACGTGACCGGCGTCGACATCGACCCCGCCGTCGTCGAGACGGTGACCGCCGGCGAGAGCCACGTCGTCGGCGAACCCGACCTCGCCGAACTCGTCGCCGAACAGGTCCGGCAGGGACGGCTCGACGCCACGACTGACGGCCCCGCTGCCGCCGCCGAGGCCCGAGTTCACGTCATCATCGTCCCGACGCTGCTAGACGAGGAGAACGAGCCGAATCTGACGACGGTTGAGTCCGTCGCCGCGGACATCGCGGCCGGCCTCTCGCCCGGCGACCTGGTCATTGCCGAGTCGACCCTGCCGCCGGGAACCTGCCGGGACGTACTTCAGCCGTTCCTGGCGGCCGAAAGCGGACTCGATGCCGAGGAGTTCGGCCTCGCGTTCTGTCCCGAGCGGACCTCCTCCGGAACCGCGCTGCGGGACATCCGCGGCCAGTACCCGAAGGTCGTCGGCGGCATCGACGACGAGAGCACCCGCGCCGCGGCGCTCGTCTACGACGAACTCTCGGCCAACGACGTGCACCCGGTCGCCGACGCGACGACCGCGGAGGCCGTCAAGGTGTTCGAGGGGATCTACCGCGACGTGAACATCGCGCTGGCGAACGAACTCGGCCGGCTCGCGGACGACCTCGGCATCTCGGTTCGCGAGGCCATCGAGACGGCCAACGACCTGCCGATGTGCCAGCTCCACGACCCCGGTCCCGGCGTCGGCGGCCACTGCATTCCCTATTACCCGCACTTCCTGCTCTCGCAGATGGACGAGCCGATGGCCCTCACGCGGACGGCGCGAGCGGTCAACGAGTCCATGCCCGCGGTCGTCGTCGACCGACTCGAACGCGAACTCGCGGCCGTCGGCACCGATCTGGACGGCGCGTCGATCGCCGTCCTCGGGATCACCTACCGTCCCGGCGTCGAGGAAACGCGGGCCTCGCCCGCGCTGGGGATTATCGACGAGCTTCAGGAACGCGGTGCCGACGTTGCTGGCGTCGATCCCCTGATCGACCCCGCCGACTACGGCGCGCGACCCCTTTCGATCGACGAGTTCGAATCGTCGGCAGTCGACGGCGCGGTCGTCGTCACTCCCCACGACGAGTTCGGTCGCATCGACTGGGACGCCGCGGAACCGATGGTGGTCGTCGACGGTCGGGACGCAACTGAACTCGAGGAGACGCCTCACCGCGTGTACACGCTTGCGGGGTCGCGACGCGGCCGGCCGCCGCGGCCCGGCGCTCGAAGCGCCAGCAGCGAGGGTGATGCCAACCCGTCGGACGCCGTCAGCGAGGAGAGCGACGGTCGGCGGCTGAGCGAGGACGCCGGCGGCGACTCGCCGACCGAATCAGCGGCGAACCGAACGGATGGTGGAACCGATGTACAGGGGTAAATCGATCGGCGTCGTCGTCACGGCCTACAAGGAGTCGGCGTTCGTCGATCGGGTGATCGAAACGGTGCCGTCGTACGTCGATCGGATCTACGCCGTCGACGACGCCTCGCCGGACGATAGCTGGGCGGTGATTCAGCGGGCTGCAGCCCGCATCAACGCCGAAAGCGAGCCGGAACGAGCCGTCGCCGACGGCGGCGACGGTCGTCGCGTCGTTCCGGTCCGTCACGACGAGAATCGGGGCTACGGCGCGGCGGTCAAGACGGGATACGAGCGCGCCGCACGCGACGGGATCGACGTCGTCGCCGTCATGAACGGGGACGGCCAGATGGATCCGACGATCCTCGAGCGGATCATCGATCCCGTCGTCGACGGCGAGGCCGACTACGCGAAGGGGAATCGGCTGCTGTACGCCGAGGACCGCGAAGGAATGTCGACGTTCCGGTTCGTCGGCAACGCGCTCCTCTCCGGACTCTCGAAGTTCGCTTCGGGCTACTGGACGATCAGCGACCCCCAGAACGGCTACACCGCCATCTCGCGCGAGGCCATCGACGAACTCGACCTGGACGCGATCACGGACCAGTACGGGTTTCTCAATCACCTCCTCACGCACCTCAGCGTCAACGACTGCCGCGTCGCCGACGTGTCGATGTCGGCGCTCTACGGTGACGAGGAAAGCAGCATCAGGTACGCCCCGTTCGTTCGGTTCGTCTCGCTGCTCCTCCTACGGAGCTTCTACTGGCGGCTCAAACGCCAGTACGTGATCGAGCGCTTTCACCCCGCCGTCCTGTTCTACGGGGCTGGAACGGCCGGACTCGCCGTCGGGAGCGGCGGCCTCGCCGGTTCGATCGTTCAGGCTGCACGCGGTAAGGACGGGTTCACGGGCGCGCTCGCATCCGTTCTCGCAGTACTGGTCGGCGTCGTCTCCCTCGGCGTCGCGATCTCGATGGACGCAGCGGAAAACGAATCGCTCCAACGAACCCGGTACGAGGACAGTACCGACCGCGAACGAGCCGCCCTCGAGCAGCCGGCCGACCCGAATCCGACAAGTTCGTCCGAGTAGCCTGTTTTTCCCCTCTCCCACCGTCACCGTCCCGCCGACCGCGGGCGCAACACCCCGCGCGCCGGTGAGTCGAGTGCAGCGAGATCCCCGCGGGCCTCGGCGACCGCGACGAGTAGATCGGTCAGGTTCACGAGATCACCGACGTACGCCTGCCGGCGGCGCTGCCAGTGGTTGGTGGCGTCCATCCGCACGAGTTCGACTGCCCGGTCGCAGAGTGCGGGGTAGTCGTCGAACTGCTCGGCCAGGCCCGCGCGTTCGAGTTCGCTGAACTCGCCGTACTCGTGGTCGTCGGTTCCCTGGTAGCGAAGCGCCGGCGTCCCGAGCAAGCCGGCCTCGTTGACCATCGTGCCCGTATCGGCGACGAGCAGGTCGGCTCCCGCCATCGCGTCGTGGATCAACGCCGGATGGAGGTCGTAGGGTCTGGCCGGTAGGTCGCCGAAGTCCATCGTCCCGCTCTCGTCCGAGACGAAGACGGTCGCGTGCTCGCTCAGTCGTTCGAGGAGATCGCGTCGCTGGTCCCGCGAGAAGCCTTCGATGCCGGCATCGTGGAGTGCGTCCATCGCGTTGAAGCGAACGAGCGCGTACGACTCGTCCGGATCGAGCGCGAGGAACTCGTGAATCGCTCGATCCGCCTCGAAGACGTCGGGGTGGAGATACGCACACTCCTTGAACCCGTCGAAGGTGTAGTGGTCGTCGCCGAGGTCGCGACGCGTGACTTCCGGCGACAGGATGCAGTCGGCGAACGGTCGGGAGACGGTGTGATTGAAGTCGCCCGGCTCGTCGTCCAGCACGAGGACGACGGGCGTTCGGGTGACGGTTCCCGCCAGCGCGGCGTACGGGCCACGACCGAAGACGACATCGGGATCGAACCGTCTCGCCTCCCAGACGATCCGGCCGAACTGCTCGCCCAGTTCGCGAGCGAGTTGCGGTTTCGATGGTGCGCGCGTCTCGTGGGTCCCGTACCGCCGGTAGGGCAGCCCGAAGAACTCGAGTAGGTCGGTCGTACAGGCGTACTCCCGGGTCAGAACGAGCACCTCGTGACCCGCCTCCGCGAGGTGATCGACGGCGTGCCGATACAGATGCACGTGCGCGGGAGTGTTGGCAAAGACGAGAACTCGCATCACCCACAGCTAGACGCTTGGGCTGCTTTGTAATCGTACACGTACAGTAGCACGTGTAAAACGCCCATAATCAGTATATTCACTCCCGTCTGACCGTTCAGAAAAGGTTCTGGATAACAAAACGCCGCCGGTGAGAGACACCGATACCGAGATGCACGTGCTCACGCTGACGACGAACGCCGATGCGCCGTTTTTAACCGAGCAGATGCGTGCACTCGAACGGCGCGGCGTCACCTTCTCGACGCTATCGGTGTCGGGAACGGTCGACGGCGAAACGTCGCGAAGCCCGCTCGAGTACCTCAAGTTCTTCCCCTCGGTACTCCGCGAGGCCGGCAACGGCTACGACCTGATCCATGCCCACTACGGCCTGACGGCACCGATGGCGCTCGCACAGGTTCGCAAACCCGTCATCCTCTCGCTGTGGGGCTCCGATATTTACGGCCCCGTCGAACCGGTGAGCCGAGCCTGCGCGCCGCTGTGTGATGAACTCGTGGTCATGTCAGAAGAGATGCGGACGTACCTGGACCGGGACTGCACCGTGATCCCCGACGGCGTCGATCTCGAGAAGTTCCGGCCGAGCCCGCAACGTCGCGCCCGCGAGACGGTCGACTGGGACGACGACGCTCACCACGTCCTCTTTCCCTACACGCCCGAGCGCGAGGTGAAGAACTACCCGCGAGCGCGGCGGATCGTCAACGCGGTCAACGGTCTGGTCGACCGCCCGGTGCGGTTGCACACGGTTTACGACGCCGACCACGACGAGATCCCCGACTACATGAACGCCGCCGACGCCCTGCTGTTGACCTCGCACAGCGAGGGCTCGCCGAACTCGGTAAAGGAGGCGATGGCCTGCAACCTGCCCGTCGTCGCGGTCGATGTCGGCGACGTTCGAGAGCGACTCGAGGACGTCTCACCGTCCTGTGTCGCAACGAGCGACGAAGCGTTGATCGACGGCCTCCGAGACACCCTCGAACGCGGCGATCGATCGAACGGCAGGGAGGCCGCACAGGAGATTAGCGTCGACCGGACGGCGGAGCGCTGGCTCGACGTGTACGAACAGGTCGCGTACGGGAGCTACTGAACTCGGTTCGATCGCGCGGCGCACGTGCAACCGGCGTCACCGAGTAAGAACTCCTCTCGTCTTCACCATTCGTGCCGCGGCGCATTCGAGTCAAACCGGGGCAGTCATGCTTCTGGAACAGACGGAACGGTGACAGCTACACACCGATACCGCTCCGCTCGCCTCCCGCTCACCTCCTGCCTCACCGACGCGTCGTTCGATACCACTCGATCGCCGCCGGCAAGTGCGCTTCGAGCGGCTGATACTCGTATCCGAGTTCATCTTTGGCCTTGCGCGAACTGTAGAACAGTCGTTCGGTCGCGAGTCGCGCCATCTTCCGATCGAACGGGAACACGTGCTGTTCCGTGACCGTTCCCACGACTTCCGCGACCGGCCCGGCCGCGTGAATTGCCGCCGCCGGCACCTGCACGCGCGCCGGTGAGCCGTCCCCGGAGTCCGCGATCCGCTCGATCGCCTGCTCGTAGGTGAGGTTCTCGCCGCCGAGGATGTAGTGCTCGCCCGACTCGCCGCGTTCGTACGCCGCCAGCAGGCCGCCGACCACGTCGTCGCGGCCGACGATGCTCAGTCCGCCCGGCAGGTAGGCCGGCATCGTCGGCTCGAGCCCCATCGAGAGCAACTGCGCGGTGAACTCGTCGTCGCCCGGTCCGAAGACCGATGTCGGATGGACGGTTACGGCGTCGCCGCCCTCGGCGGCGTACCTGTCGACAAACTGCTCTGCAGTCGCCTTCGAGCGCTGGTAGGCACCGATCGGTTCGACGAGGTCCGTCTCGGTCGCGAGTTCACCGGGTCGGTCCGGGCGGCGGGTGCCGGCGGTGCTGGTGAAGATCAGCCGGCCGGTGTCGGCGTCGCGGCAGGCGTCGAGGATGTTGCCGGTACCTTCGCGATTGACGCGTTCGACCGTTTCGGGGGACGCGCTCCAGAGGCCGACGCCCGCGAGGTGGAAGACGGCGTCAGCGCCGTCGACGAGTTCGTTGAGCGTGGGTCGATCGAAGAGGTCGCCGACGTACCAGTCGACGCCGTCACGGATGGTCCGTTTGCGATCGGAGGTGGGGCGACAGAGGCCGCGGACGGTCCAGCCGTCAGCGAGGAGCCGGTTGCAGAGCGCGGTGCCGAGAAAGCCGGTTGCGCCGGTGACGGCGGCGGTGGGGGTGGCAGTGTCGGTTTTGGATGTCGTGTCAGTTGTGGTGGTGCCAGTACTGGTGTCGGTGCTGGTGCCTGATTCCCTCCCTCGTTTGGTCCCGGCCGCAGACCCGTCAGCATCCGACTCCGCCTTCGATTCCGCCATCAGTGCCCACCTCGCGCGTCGAGCTGTGGCGGAACGGCGTCCCCGCCGACCGCAGCGTAGAGGCGGTAGGCGGCCGAGACGGCGGGGTGCGTTGCGTCCGACGGCGGCAGCGACGCACCGTCGAGTTGCTCCCGAAGCGTCGCGAGGTGCTGTTCGAAGTCGACGCCGCTGGCGTCCGCTGTGGGTCCGACCGGTGTGACGCGAACCGTCGATAGCTCGCTGGCGCTGTCCGCCGTCCCCATCGCCTTGAGTTCAGCTGCGCGCGCCCGATCGGCGGTGTTCGACAGGCCGAGCAGCGATGCGCCCAGGGTGTCGACGGCGGGCGTCGGACCGGCAAACAGGGTGTTCGCCGCGTAGGGAGACTCGCCGTAGGCCGTCGTCGCGTCGAGCAGAGAGCTGCGGGGATCGATCGCGTGGGTTGCTGCAACGGCGGTTGCCGCGGCGTCGGCGACGGCGTCGACAAGCCGCGCGAGCGTTCGCCGTCCGCCCGCGAACGCCCCAGCGTCGGTCGGTCGAAGCGTCGGAACGGTGATCACGGCGCTTTCTCGGAGGCGCACGGGAACCGATACCGCGACAGCGTGGTCGTCGTTCGTGAGGACGTATCGCTCCCGTTCGAGGTCGTCGTCGCTACAATCGACGAGTTCAGCGCCGGTGCGTGCTACCAGCGACGGATAGCCGAGGTAGTCAGTCGTGCGCTCGAACGCGATGGCCGCTGAACTCGTGCCGGCGACGGCGAGTTCGGCGTCCGTCCGGTCGTCGAGGAGGGAGAGGGTTGCGCCGACGAGGGCGGGATCGGTCACCATGCCGGTGGAGGGGTGGAACGGGTAGTGCGTGTCGGGAACGAGAGTGATTCGCCCCGGGTCGGCGGTCGAAAGCTCGTCGAGGGTCGGCGAGAGAACGTCCTCGACGGACGGCTCGTAGGCGGCCATCCGTGCGTCGATATCGGGATTCCAGCGTCGAGGGGGCGCGTCATCGCCGTTTCCGCTGTGACCGTCGCGCGGGTCGTGCGGTTCGGTGCCGTCGGTTGTGACGGTGTTGGGGGTGTTGGGGGTGTCGTCGTCTGTCCTTTCGCCGGCCTCGATGACCGTTCCGCGGACGACCGGCTCACCAGTCATCGCGTCACCTCCATCGTTTCGAGTTCGGTGTCGTCTCCCGCGGCGGCCAGTTCGTAGGCGGTTTCGGCCAGTTCGAGACTCCGCTTGCCATCTTGGCCGTCGACCGGCGGCCGGTCGCCGTTGCGAATTGCGTCACAGAACGCCGAAAGCGCCTCGTAGTGGGCCTGCAGGTAGAACGTGGGGCCGAAGACGTCGGATTCGGAGCCGGTGACTCTGCTCGCGACGTTCGAGAGCGCGGATTTGGCTGCGCTCGCGTAGAAGTTTCCGGGGAGGTGGTCCTGGTTGCTGATCGTCCCGGTGACGCCCTCGAGTCGGAGACGCGTGTTCACTTCGGGAAGCTGTTCCCACTGATAGGAGCCGCAGTGGAGCGTGATCGTCGTCTCCGTCTCGGGTGCGCGCAGGAGGACCGTCGCCGCGTCCTCGACGGGGATATCGAGCGTCGTACCGGTCGTGGCGTCGCGGACTTCGAGGTCGCCGAAGAGCCACTCGAGTACGTCGAAGCAGTGGATGCCGAGTTCGAGCAGCGAGCCGCCGCCGGCCGCGTCGGCGTCGAGCGGCCACGAAGGGGGCGCGTGTTCGACGGGCGGACGGCCGAGCGGGCCGTCGTTGAGCCGCGTAATCGAGGCGTACGGAACGTGACCGACGGTCCCGTCCTCGTACTCGGATTTGACGCCGATCATGTCCGGCTGGTAGCGAAGCGTGTGGTCGACGCCGACGGCGATGCCGGCCTTGCGGGCCGTTTCGAGCAGGTTGTCGGCTTCCTCACTCGAGCGCGCGAGCGGTTTTTCGACGAACACGTCGACGTCGTTCTCGGCGGCTCGTTCGACCGCGTCGGCGTGGAGAAACGGCGGCAGCGCGACGACGGCCGCATCGAGTTCTTCCGCGTCGAGCAGCGTCGTATAGTCGTCGTACGTTTGTGGGACGCCGGCGCGTTCGGCCCGGGTGCGGTTCTCGGGCATCGCGTCGGCGGCGGCACGAACGTCGACCGCGGCCATCGAAAGCGCGGATTTCAGGTGAACCATGCCGATATTGCCGACGCCGAGCACGCCGAGCGCGAGGCCGCTCGAGCCGGATAATCGACTGCAAATTGCAGAGCACATCTACGCAAGAACGGGCCGTGGGTGGGCTTTGTTATCGCCGTCGTACACGCTGTCCGGTCAGTCGTCGCTCGTCCGCCCACCGTCGACGGCGATGGCCCCGCCGTCGACGCCGTGGGCGACGGCCACCCGTCTCGCAACGTCGCCCATCGTTTCGACAGTCAGATCGGTCTCCGCCCGCCGTCGATCGAGGTATTCGAGAATCGCCCGCATGCGCCGGTCGTCGCGGCGGTGCGTGAGGTTGTTCGGATGCAGCCACATGTGGAAGATGCCGTCGCTACCGACGGCCTGCTCGATCCCCCGTCTGGCCTGGACGACCATCGGATCCTGCCAGATCGACTCCGCAACCGTCCGTGCCGGCCCCTCGAAGCCGAAGAGAAATAGCGAGGCCGGCACGTTCACCAATCCGAACTCGTCTCTGTACGGCTCGACCAGCATCGTCTGGTCCCGAACCGTCGAATCGAAGAGCCCGCGCACGCCGTCGTGCGTCGGCGACCGCCCTCTGTACGCGCTGATTCCGAACTCGGCGAGCACGTCCCGGTGGCCGATATTGTTGCGTGGATAGATGAACGAGTCGACGGGCTGACCCCACGCATCCGCGATCTCGAGACTCCGTTCGAGTTCAGCGACGGCGAGGTCGCGGTCGGTCTCCGGGCGGCCGAAGAGGACGTGCGAAAACGAGTGGCTGGCGAACTCGTGGTCGACGTCGGCGGTCAGCAGGGCATCGACGAGATCAGGGCCGAATCGGAGGTCGGGACGGTCGTTCCAGTCGGTTTGCTCGTATTCGAACCAGCCGTCGGGAGCGGGGTGATCGGCGTGGACGCGGTCGCAGTCCTCGAGCATGAGATGACCGACGACGGCCCAGGTGGCCGGGATTTTGTATTCGTCGAAGAGATCGAGCATGGTCGACCAGCCGCGGCGGCCGGCTTCGACGCGGTCGGCGGGCGGTGTTTCGAGATCGTGAAAGCCCCAGCCGAGTTCAGCATCGAGCGAACAAACGACGCTACCCATCGTTCCCACCACGCGGTCGTAGCATACACGTGGCGGATTTGATCTGCCGGTTTTGTTATTGGTCCCTTTGGGTGTGCAGGCGCGCGACCGCAAACAGTATGGTGAGCAAACAATCACGCCGTTGCTGGGAGGACGAAGTAACGTGACCGAACAACGGTCGTTTCGGCTGATCAGTCCGTGAACGTTGTCTATAACAAAGCGATCATGCCGACACCTCCACGACAGCAGGTTTCTCGACAATCATGAGCGGATCTACTCACCGGACCGGACGAGCGTTCGTCCTCGGCTTAGACGGCGTGCCGTGGCGGTTGATCGAACAGTGGAGCGACGAGGGGGCGCTTCCCAACTTTGCCCGGCTTCGAGACGAGGGCGCGTCCGGGACCCTCGAGAGCACGCGCCCGCCGACGACACCGCTCGCGTGGCCGTCGATCGCGACCGGCGTCTGGCCGGACAAACACGGAATCTACGGCTTCCAGAACCTCTCTAGAACCTACACCCACGAGATGTACACCAGCCACGACGTGACCCAACCCACCCTCTGGGATCTCCTCTCTCCCGCCCACGTCGGCAACGTTCCGATGACCTATCCCGCGCGTGAACTCGACGAGGACGGCACGATGGTCACCGGAATGATGACGCCCTCGACCGACCAGGACTTCACCCACCCGCCCGACCTCCAGGCCGAGATCGAGTCTCGGGTGCCCGACTACGAGATCAGTCTCGACTACCCCGAGTACGCCGACCGACTCGACGACTTCGAGGTCGCCGTCGACGAGATGCTGGCCAACCGCCGCGAGGTCATGGACATCCAATTTGATCGGGCGGGCGCGGATTGGCGGCTGTTCTTCTTCGTCTACACCGCCCCCGACCGGTTCCAGCACCTCATCTGGGACATGGACCGGCTCCTCGATCACTACCGCAAACTCGACGCCATCCTCGGCGACGTGATCGAGTTCACCGATCGCCACGACGCCGATCTCTACGTCGTCTCCGATCATGGGTTCGGCTCGATCGACGAGCTGGTCTACATCAACCACGTGCTGGAACGAGAGGGCTATCTCGCCAGACGCGAGGACGAGGGCACGCGGGGCGCGCTCGCGAGTCTCGGCATCTCTCGCGACCGGATCACCGACGTGCTGGCGCGGGTCGGCATCTCCGAGGAACTGCTCGTCTCGACGCTCCCCCGGACGCTCGTCGACTCGGTCGCTGAACAGATCCCCGGTGATCACGCCCTCTACGACGTCAACTACGAGGAGACGACCGCGTTCGTTCACGGTGCCGGCAACTGCTACGTCAACGACACCGACCGCTTCGAACACGGCATCGTGCCGCCGTCGGAGATCAACCGCGTCAAAACCGAACTCACCGAACTCTTCGAGTCCGTCACCAACGAACAGGGGGATCGCGTGCTCACCATCGCCGACGGCGACGAACTCTTCCCGACTGACGGCGGTTCGCCTGATCTCGTCGTCAACGGCGTCGATGGCTACGACTGCCGGAACGCGATCACCGACCAGCTGTTCGGCGATACCGGGACGTACGCGGCCAGCCACCGGAGCGAGGGAATTATCCTCTGTCGGGGACCGTCGATCGAACCGGGAGCAACCCTTCGCGGTGCCCGCGTCGTCGACGTTGCGCCGACGCTGCTCCACGGCATCGGCGAACCGGTCCCGAAGAACGTCGACGGGCGCGTCCTCTTCGACGCGTTCGATTCGGCGGCGACACCCTCGCAGACGAAAGTGGAGCGCGCTCCCGTTACACAACCCGAAAACGGGAACGAAGAGGGCGTTGACGAGGACTTTACGGAGGTCGAAGACCGCCTGAAGGGCCTCGGCTACATGGAGTGATCGCCCGCCGGGTCGTCGCTTCGGCCGCTCCGCTCTCGTCTCGATAGTGACCGGTCCAACGCTTGCAAGCACAGCGGCTACCGTTCTCGCGACCAACTACCCACTATGGTCGACGACGACCTCGAACTCGAACGCGATCTCGGTGAGGCAACGATCGTCTACGACGAACCCGACGAGGGAACGGTCCGAAAGACCGTCCCGAACGAACACGTCGCCTACTTCCAGGACCACTGGATCATCAAGACCGACGAGGACGACGAGGGCAACGATATCGTCCGGCGAATCCCGTCCCGACGAGTTCACTACGTCGAACGCTCCGTCGAGGAGTTCCAGTCGGAGGTCAAGACACTGGCCGATCAGGTACAGTCGGTCGCCTCGTCGCTCCGGACGAAGATTCCGGTCGGCGGGGAGTCGGGGAGCCGGGGCGGGAAAACGGCGGACCGAAGCGAGACCGACGAGGAGGTTCACCCGATCGAAATCACGCCCGGACGGGCGGACGAGTCCGATGTGGACGCGGATACGGATGCGGATACAGATGCGGATCGAGACGCGGACGCCGATTCCGACACCGACAGCTAAGCAGATCGCCGACTCGAATTCCGCTTCACTCGCGGAAAATCGCCGTTCACGGCTCCGCTCGTCCCTTCTTATCGCCCCAGCCGAACCCGGTGAAGGCCGGTCTTCATCGTCTTCCAGACCGGATACGCCGCGTTGTAGACGCTCGCCGGCGCGTTTCTCGCGCCCGCGCGAAGCATTCTATGCGATAGCGGCGGCCCAGAGTCGGAGACGAGTTCATCCAGGTTCGCCGTCTCGAGCCATGCGAAGAACTCGCGCTCGGCGGCCGATTCGGGCTCGCGGTCCGTCTCGCGCACGCGCTCGCGGATATCTTCCCACATGTAGCGTTCGTCTTGTCCGAGCACCCACGTCCCTCGCTCGAGATTGCGCCGGAGGTCGTGGTACTCCGCGTCGGTGAACGGGTAGCCGTGAGCCTGCGGATCGAGCCCCGAGAGGCGGAGGCCGACGGCGGTCCGATAGCACTTTTCGCACCGGCCGCAGTTACCGTCCAATCGCGTGTTGCAGGTCTGGAGTTCGAGATCCGGGGCCTCGCGCTCGACGTAGTCGGCGATCAGATCGAGGCGCTCCTGGCGGGTGAGGTCGTACGCGTCGTGGTGACACTGCGTGCCGGTCCAGCGGACGTGATTGTCGATGTCGGGCCGCGAGCCCCATTCGAGGTCGATGCCGTCCCAGTGGGTCGCGGCGACGTACAGGTCATCGATGTCGCGGGTGTACGCCATCGGCGCGCAGAGGCCGAGCAGGCCGAGGCCGTGGCCGACCGAGCTGTACCAGCCGCCGTCGACGTAGCGTTTGTAGTGAGCGAGAAGCATTGCGTGGTCGAGCGCCGACAGGGCGTTCGTCTCGAGGAACGCCGTGTCGAGGTCGCGCTCGTCAGCGAACGCCGAGACGCGCTCTCGCAGCGTCGCCCAGTCCTCGTCGTCGGCCGGGTCCGGCGTGATCGTCCAGCCGCGGAGGCTGACGAGCGTGGGCGCTTCCTCGCGGTGGCGGACGTACGAACAGGTCGAGTCGACGCCGCCGGTGAAGAGAAGCGCGCTGTCGCTGCCGTCGTCGCTGTTGTGAGTGCTGCCGTCGTCGGTGCCGGTTCCAGGAGCATCGTCGGAACCGTCGGAGCGCTCGCCATCGCCATTGCCAGCGTCATCGCTATCGTGAACTCGACGGGCGTACAGCTCGCCACCCTCGAGAAAGTCGTGCATTCGACACAGCGACTCCTGAACCGCCGCAATCGCGTGCGCGAACGACCCGTCGACCGTCTCGACGTACACGTCCGCACCGTTCGCCCAGGCGACGGGACACACCTGTGCGAGGATCGGAATCACGAGAATACCGTCCGGAACGGATTCGATCGAACGGTCGTAGTCGACGGTGATCGGCTCACCGGTGAAAAAGCGCTGCAGATCGGACGACGGGTGCACCTCGCACGCGAGCGTCGACCCCGAGACGGTCGGCCGGTCGAGAGTGATCGATGACATAGCTGAACTCGTTGTCCCGAGGACTACGGAGGGCTACAAAAACCATCAGAACCGTTGATCGGTCGGGGACGATGAAATCGATCCATAGCCGACCCTCCGCTGTTCGACAACGACGCCGTACACGATACAACGTCGCCCTTCAACGGCCGTGGCTGTCGAACGGGTTCCAGCGCAGTCCCCCGAGTTCAGCGTGTACGACAACCGTACCGGGCACACGATGATGCCGTGTGACGGCGGATGCGTATCCGGCCAACGCCGTGTCATCGAGTGTCGAACCCGTTCGTTTTTCCTGCATTCACACCCTGTCTGATAGGTTCCCTATAACAAACGCCCCATTCGACGAGGCTTCGAGCAAGCAATGTGTCCAACCAGTTGGCTGCATCGTGGAGGTCTGAGACGATGAACCGATCAGTACTCAACGTGACGTACGCGGTCGGCTTTTTCGCCCTCGCTGCGGGACTCCTCGTCGCGAGGGCGAATCCAGCAACGGCGTACGAACCGTCGCTGTTTACCGCAACGCCGACGGCTGTCTGGGTCGGATTCGGGATCGCACTCTCGATCGCACTCGTCACGGCGCTCGCCTGCCGCGGCCGCCAGCAAGCGATCGGGATCGCACTCGGTGCGACGACGGTAACGGCGATCGTGAGCCTGCCGCTGATTCGGAACTACCGCTTTGCCGGGATGGGTGACGCGCTGACCCACCTCGGGTGGACGCGGGACATCGTCAGCGGCAACTTACAGCCCCACGAGCTGTTCTATCCCGGATTGCACTCGCTCGCATCCGTCTTGCACTTCGTCGCCGGCGTCCCCATCGAGCGAGCCCTGTTGCTCACCGTCGTCGTCCTGTTCGTTCCGTTCCTGGTGTTCGTGCCGCTCGTCGTGCGCGACATCTCCGGCAACGGACTCGCGGTCGGCGTCGCCGCGATCGTCTCGTGGATGGTCCTGCCGATCAACAACATCGCGACGCACATGGGCGTGCACACGAACTCGAACGCGCTGTTTCTGGTTCCGGTCGTGTTGTTCGCCTTCGTCGCGTACCTTCACCGCCGGTCGACGGTCGAGCGACTGCCGCTCGGACTCTCGCCGTTCAGTGCCCTGCTGTATCTCACCGGGATCGCGCTCTTGCTCGTTCACCCGCAGCAGATGATCAACGTCGTCGTCCTCGTCGGAACCGTCGCAGGCGTGCAGTATCTCGCTCGGTGGCGGTACAGCGATCATCCGATGCTCAACCACCCGACGGCCTACACGCACGCGATCGTCCTCGGCGTCATCTTTGCGGCCTGGGCGTTGGCGAACGAGCGATTCCAGAGCGCGCTGTCCGGGCTGGTCACCGGGATGCTGTCGGCGGATATCAGTGGCGGACAGACGGTCGACCAACGCGGGGCGTCGCTTACTGAGATCGGTGGCAGCCTCGGCGAGTTGTTCGTTCGGATGTTCCTCAATGCGGCCGTGATCGGACTGCTCGTCGCGCTCTTCGTGCTGGTCATGTGGCTCGGCTGGACGAAAGTCGACCGCGAGACCTCGGCGTTCGTCACCTACTTCGCGATCGCGCTCTTCCCGCTCGGCGGCATTTTCCTGCTTTACTTCGTCGGGACGCCGACGATGGCCTTCCGACAGGTCGGGTTCATCTACGTCGTCCTGACGATCCTCGCGGGTGTCGCGATCGCTCAGGGTATCGGCGGGCTCTCACGGTACTTCACGAGGCCCGGAGCGAACACGGTCGCCGCCGTCGCCCTCGGCGCGTGTCTCGTCCTCGGGCTGGGGACCATCTACGCATCACCGTTGATCTTCAGTCCGAATCAGCACGTGACCGACCAGCAGTACAGCGGCTACGAGACGAGTTTCGACCACGGCGTCGATGACCAGCCGTACGCCGGGCTCGGATACGATCCCTACCGGTACGACCACGGTATCTACGGCCTCGAACGTGAGGCACCGCTGACGAGCGCCGGCACGGCGAGCGGCGAAGTCGATCCCGACGAGTTCGAGGCGGGCAACTACACGGGCGCGTATCGTGGATCCGACTACTACTTCGCTGTCACGGAATACGATGTGACGAGGGAGATCGAGGTCTATCAGGAACTACACCACAGCGAGGACGCATTGAATGATGTCTCGCAGCAACCGGGCGTGAACAAGGTGGTCTCCAACGAGGAGTTCGAACTGTACGCGGTCGAGTCGACGAACGCGACTGACGGTACCACCGTATAGCGTACCGATCTCCGAACCGATTTCTCCGACCGATCTCGGCTCACGACTGACACGGACTCCTGTCAGTCAGTTCCGGCGCATCCGCGATCGCTCTTGCAGGTGCGTCGGAAAGCGGTACCACGGACTGGCTGAACTCTCGCCGCGACGGTGCGGGTAATTACGGACTGTCCACTGTTTCAGCACGGATCTGCCGATCAACTGTGACAAGTTAGCACACCGGTCAGCAGACGGAAAACAGGCCGTATAGCTTCGTAAAACGCGAGTAAGAACGTATTGACTCGGAAAGACCCTGTTGTGAGAACCGTTTTCACCGTTCATCGTTCGTATCTTCGTGAACAAGACGGGCTACATTGTGAGCGAAACCGTAGTGTTACAAAGAATCTCTATAAATTTAATCTTCAGATCCAAAGAAAGGTTTATGGGCATAAGGTGTTGTTACGGAATTGTATGGCGCAGCATTCCCGTACGTCCGAAACGGAGACGACTCCGAACAACGGCTGTAATTCCGGCTTAACACGCCGCAACTACGTCCAATCGGTCGCGGCGGTCGCGGCCGCAGCGACGACGCTCGGTGCAGCCGGGACGGCAGCGGGCCAATCGGACTACGAACGTATCGACGCCGAAGGGCAGACGATTACGGTCGAGTCCGGTGACACGTGGGAGAACAAACTCATCGACATGACCACCGGCCAGGATATCGTCATTACCGCGCAGGGTAGTGACTGGACGATCCGAAACATCGGATTTACCGGCAAAAACACCTCCGGAACCGGCTCCGCTACCTTCGGTATCTCCGACTCCGGCGGTGAGAGTTCGATCGAGAACGTCTATCTCGGGGACGGGACCGACGAGCGAAACGGCAGCTCGAGCGGCCACGGCCAGACCGCCTTCTGGGTCAATCCGGACCACGCCGGGCACATCGACTTCCAGAACGTCAACATCCAGAACTTCGCGGACAACGCCATCTACGGCTCCGCGCCCGGGACTGGCGGCGGCGGTACCCTCCACATCGACAGCTGTTTCGCCGCAAACTGCTACGTCTCTCACTTCCGCGTCGCGACGGAAGGCAGCAAGATCACGAACTCGAGCGTCCTCGTCGACGACGAGGGCTACCAGGGCCGCGGCATTTGGGCCTGGGCACCCGGGACGATCGAGGTCGACAACTGCCAGATCGAGATGAACGGACAGAACACTGCTATCGACGCCGGTGCAAACGGCTCCGCCACGGAGGTCGTCGTCAGCGATAGCGACTACGACGAGGAAGCCGGTATCGCCGAAAACGCCGGCTCGACGGTCGAACTCGGTGACAGCGTCGGCACCGACCCCGAGGCAGTTATCCCCGACGGCGTCCCGACCGACGCCGAGGCTGCGGCCTCCGGCAGTTCCGACTGATCGCTCGCCGTCCTCGTCCTCCTGACGGCGGCCCTCCACTGCAGTCCCGCTGACGGATCCACCCTCCTTTTGCTGTGTCGTCTTTCGACTTGATCTAGCCGCCGCCATCGTTTTTGGCTCCCGCCAGTTCGCCGTTCGCGTCGAAACGAGTTCAAAATTCGTCACGTTCTCGAATCGGACGCAATCGGTTGTATAATTCACATGATGTTTATTCGCCGTGTCGAGCGGTAATACGGTATTACTCGCCCGACTGAGCCGACGTGGCGAAACGCGTTTCGGCTGTGAAGATAGATAGTTTTGTGATCGAACACTCAGACCATATCTACGGTCTGTAAATTTTAGAGATTAGGTAAGAGAAAGTTTCTTGTAGTAGTCCCAAATTACTCGTAGTACATGGCACGCGAACGTTCGGTACCGGGTGACGGTTCATCCGGGGATAAGGCAGTGACAGGCGGTAATACTGGATTACTCGGCCGTCGATCGTATATGAAACTGGCCGGCGCAACGACTGCAGCGACGGCGTTTGCCGGCACCGTCGGCGCGGCCGACGAGGCCGACTACGAAACGATCGCCGCGCAGGGTCAGGTCATTCGGATCGGTCAGGGAGAGACCTTCGAGAACAAACTGATCGACCTGACGACCGGCGATAGCGTCGTCCTGCTCGTCGAGGGTGGTAATTCGACGATCCGCAACGTCGGCTTCGAGGGACTCCACCGCGGAGACGGTTTCATGATCTCGATCACGGCTCCAAGCGGAGACGTGCTGATCGAAAACGTCTACCTCGGCGACGGTTCGACCAAGGAGGGCGAGAGCTTCGTCCACGGTCCCGGCGCGGTGTTCTACCACAAGGACGCGTCCTGTGACATGACCTTCCGCCACTGCAACGTACAGGGATGGCCGAACAACGGCTTTTACTGTTCCAACACCGCCTCCGGCGGGTCGGCCCACTTCGACCGCTGCTACGGCAAGAACAACGGCGTCAGTACGTACCGTGTCGGCGGCGGCGACGACGAGATCGTCGACTCAGTCGCATACAACGACGACACCGACTACGGTCCCGGCTGGGGCGGCTACACCGAGGCGCACGGTCGCCCGGTCTGGGTCTGGCCCGGTGACACCGTCTCGATCGAGAACTCGCACTTCGCCGACGGACCGTACCCGCACGCGATGGTCCTCCGCGGAAGCGGGACCGCCCAGATGTCCGGCGGAGCCATCGAGGGCAACGTCCAGGGCAGCGGTCTCGAACGGACCGATGTCTCGAGTTCACCTGACCTCTCGGTTCCCGACGGAACCCCGACCTCGGCGGTCGAGGCTGCCTCGGGTGGCGCGAGCGATTCGACGACCAGCGGTGAGACGGACGCTGCTACGGACGAAGACGACACTGAGGACGAGCAGTTGCTGCTCGTCGAGGGCGACAGCGCGGACGTGACCCGCTACGAGTTCGCGGTCGACGGATCGGTCGAGCAGGCGACTACCGACGGCGCGACGATCGATAGCGAGGACGAATTCGGGGACGGCAGCGTTCGCGGCGTCGTTGCCGACTGGAAGGACGCGTTCCGGTTCGAGGGCGAACTCTCGTCGCTGACCGTCGACGGCCCCGGACGAGTGCTCGTCGACGGCGAGGACGTCGATCCCGCAGACTACGGCGAGGAGCTCCCGCACGAGCTCGAAATCGACGGCCGCGGCGCGCCGACGAGCTACGAGATCACGGTCGACGGCACGATCGAACTCGACGCCGACGAAGATCCGGACGACGAGGCGACGACGATCTCCGGCTCGACGGTCCAGAGTTCGGTGACGGACTCGACGCAGGAGTTCCGATTCTCGGGGGCGCTGACGGACGTGACGTTTACCGATGGCGAGGCGGCCGTCTTCCTCGACGGGGAGCGGATCGATCCCGCAGCGTACGGCGACACTGAACTGCTGCCACACGCGCTGGTTATCGACGGCTCCGGCACCGACGACCCCACGTCGTACGCCGTGACGGTCAACGGGACGATCGTCAAAGCCGACCCCGGCGAAGCGACCATCGACACCGACGACACGATTGCGGACGGCACCGTTCGCGGCGTCGTCGATACCGAACTCGATGCCTACTGGTTCGCGGGTGAACTCGGGGACTTCTCACTCTGTGGGAACGCAGCGGTGGACGTGCAGTACAACGCTCGGGATCAGTAGTTGTGTCGGGAGTTGAGAAGTAGAGATCTCGAGCCCGAGGCAGAGACCGTCCGCTGTACTGATTTCCCGCGCAATCCAGGACGGATCGCGGGTCGCCGGTGCTGACTGGACGCAGCCCGAATGAGAACTCAGCGTTCCGAGTCAAAACCGGCCCTCTCGGTCGTCGGTCGTGAACGGAATGTGGTGTCGTCTCGGCGCTGTGTGACAGTACACGCGACGTTCGGTAGTCTGGATCTTTGACTGGCCGGGAGCCAGAGGCTGGTAATCGGTATCAGTAATCAGATGGCTCCCGCGCGTGGAACAGCAAGCTGGCACGCGAACTGCTCCGGTACTGGATGACGGTCGCCGGGAGCCATCTGATGGTACGAACGGCCCGGATAAAAGTCCTTCTCGATTCTGTTTGGAGTTGAGAACGCCAGCGGGAACGACTGGTCAGATTCTGTGAGGCGTGGGCGAGAGGGCGGGTCCGAACGAAATGACTTATTCGATTCGGGAGAGTTTGCCGTCGACATCGCGTTCGTGCTGGCGGTTCGTCGCGACGTGGGCGAGCGAGAGGACGAAAAACGCGACGACGACACCGCCAGCGATCGCAAGCGTTGGGAGGGCCGTGAGCCCAGGAAGACCAACCAGTGCCGCACTAACGAGGAGGCCACCGGCTACACTCAGGCCAGCGTACCACCGATCCCAGCGGTCCTGTCGATGCGTATCGGTGTCCAGATACATCATCAGCAGGTCGGCGTTGTCTGCCAACGAGATCAGACCGCGATCCTGATCGTATTCGACGATACCGGCATCGTCCATCTTTGGGAGATGGGTCTGATAGAGCGCGACGTAGACCCGCTTTCGCTGGTCCGAACTGAGGGCATTAACGCTCGTATCGTTCTCCCAGGCGGCGATCTGTTCGGCGAGTTCACCGAGCGTGACGGTTTCGTCGGCCTCGAGCAGGTAGGTGAGGACTTCGCGTCGGCGGCGGTTCTTCAGGAGTTCGAAAATGACGTCTTTGGAGAGTTGGTCGTCAGTTTCGGCGTCGCCGACGGAGGAGGAGAGTTCGTCCGGAAGAGAGGTATCGACGGAGGACATTATCGGGAGCCTCCGCCAGTTAGGAGTTGTCCGGTGGACCGGTTACAGTGATTGTAGACGAACTGTTTCCGGGTTGATCGGAGTTGGGGTTGGATTTGGGGTTGGGTTTGGTCCCGTGTGGACTGATTGTAGAGTCGATTCTGGGAACGGTTTTGGTATCGGTTCTGAGTTCGGGTTCGGTCCTGTTCCCGGTGAACACGTCGTCGCTCAGAGTTCGATTCCAGTGGTTCCGCTGGGACGGTTTGAGCCGAGGACTGCCGTCGCCAGGCCGTGTCCGAACCACTGGACTGTCGGACCGGCAGCGGCCCCTGTACGCTCGAACGGCAATTCGCAGTCACGATTGACACACCAAGTTGTACACCAACAGAGACACTCTTAAGCACAGCCACGTTTCGCACCGGCTGCAAAGGGGGTACGGGCCGGCTTCTCGACGCGACGCTGCCGAGGCGATGAAAGCGCGATTGCTGTGGACGATTCGAGATCGAGTGCAGCGTCAGTATCGATGGATTGGGCGTCTGTATCGACGCCGTACGACTGTGGCTCGAAACGCGGTATCGATGCGGAGAGTGGCGTCGGTGTGCGGGTCGGCAACACAGCACTGTTAGGAAACGTTTGACTCGAGCGACATAAATTCTCCTGACGGTTTGCACTCGAAAGCCACCTTTACGTGTGGAACTACAGTGTTACTCGTCGTCCAGTTACTATCTCGACCCGGTCGTCGGTGGCGGACGCCGGTGGTACTCTCCAGCGTGACTCCAGACAGGAGACGAAATCGCCGGACTCCCGGTCGAAACGGGATTGGTTCGCGCTTTCTCTTGCGGGACGAGCGACCGCTCTCGGGCGCTGCTTCGGGACGCGAAACGCGCCGTCGTCATGCCCTCTTGGGGTGCAGTAAGTCGGCGTTTCTCGCGAAACCATGTGAACCCCTTACAGTGACAGCACGGTTTCCGTCCACTACTGATGACGCAGTCCATCATCGACCAGACCAGAACCGAGGTCCAGGAGGCTGACCAAGGGTTATGTCCAGACTGCGAAACTGAGACGATCATTCACGATCCGGATCGCGGCGAACGCGTCTGCGGAGAATGTGGACTCGTCCTCACCGAAGATCCGATCGACTACGGCCCGGAATGGCGCGCGTTCAACGCCCAAGAACACGACGAACTCTCCCGCGTCGGCGCACCCCTTACGCAGTCGATGCACGATCGCGGGCTGACGACGACGATCGACTGGCGCAACAAGGACGCAAACGGCCACTCGATGTCAGCCGACAAGCACGGCCAACTCCACCGGCTGCGCGTCTGGCAGGAACGCATCCGCACGAAAAACGCCGGCGAACGCAATCTCAAGTACGCTCTCTCGGAGATCGACCGCATGGTCAGCGCTCTCGGCGTCCCCAAACCCGTCAAAGAGACGGCAAGCGTCATCTACCGGCAGGCCCTCGAGCAGGATCTCATCCGCGGCCGCTCTATCGAAGGCGTCGCCACCAGCGCACTCTATACCGCCTGTCGAAAGGAAGGTATTCCGCGCAGTCTCGAGGAAGTAACGTCCGTCTCGCGAGTCGACCAGCGCGAGATCGGGCGTACCTACCGCTACATCGCCGACGAACTCGATATCAATCTGGAGCCGACGAACCCGCGCCAGTTCGTCCCACGGTTCTGCTCCGAACTCGACGTGAGCAAAGCCGTCGAAACCAAAGCCGTCGACATCATCGAGCAGACGACCGAACAGGGCCTTCACTCCGGCAAATCACCGACTGGCTTCGCCGCCGCCGCCATCTACGCCGCCGGCCTGCTCTGTGACGAAACGATCCCACAACGAGCCGTCGCCGACACCGCCCAGACCACCGTCGTCACCGTCAGAAACCGCTACCGGGAGCAACTCGACGCGATCGATCAAGCGCCGGTTACATGATCGACCGCTCGTTCTCGCTGTAGACGTCCTCGTTGAGCAACGCGTGTAAATTCGCGTACGGGACGAACGCGATGAACTCGCCGTTCTCGTCGTAGAGCCTGAGTCCGTCGTCCGTTCGATCGTAGTCCTCACACATGATCTGTCCCTCCGGGAGGATCGCGCGGAACATACGAGTTCGTACGGCCTCGGTCGACATATAGTGTTGCGCTTTCACAGGCCACACCACACCGCGGCAACGACCGACACGACTACTGCGCCCGTGTCGGCTAAGCGAAATCTGTTTACTCCCGCCACCGCTAGGGCCTGCAGTGACAGACGAACGTTCGTCAGCGACGCGCAGCGACGAGCACCTTCCTGCCGCCGACGCCGCCGAGACCGACAGCGTGGACGCCGCCGACGGGAACGAACACGAGAATCCGAATGTGGACGCAGACGTGGATGCGGATACGGACGCGGACGCACCCGCCAGCACGGGTGCGGACGGCGAGTCGCACTCGCCGCTCCCGCTCGAGACGTTCCACGACGCCTGCCAGCAGGCCGGCCGTCCCGTCCTCACCGCCGGCGAAGTCGCGCGCACGCTCGATCACCACCCCTCTCACGACGCCGTCAGCGACCGCCTCGACGCCCTCGCCGAGCGGGGCGACCTCGAACGCCTCGCCGTCTCGGCCGATCCCGTCGTCTGGTATCCGAGCGAACTCGAGGACCTCACCGACCGCGAGCGCGTCGTCGTCTTCCCCAAACGCCGGGAAATCGTCGTCGACCGCCCCGACCAGTTCACCCGCGCCCAACTCGCCCAGTTCGCCCACCTCGCGGACGGCAACGGCGAGGAGGGCTACCGCTACGTCGTCAGACCCGAGGACGTCTGGCAGGCCCCCCACGACTCCTTCGACGAACTCGCGCGAACCATGCGCCAGGCGCTCGGCCAGCGCTCGGCCGAACTCGAAGACTGGGTCCAGAGCCAGTGGGACCGCGCCCACCAGTTCCGGCTCACCACCCACGAGGAGGGCTACACCGTTCTCGAAGCCGAGAGCCCCGAAGTGATGGGCAACGTCGCCCGCCAGAAACTCGACGAGGAACACGTCCACGCCCCCATCTCCGACACCGAAGACTGGGTCCGCGAGGGCTCGGAAGCCGCGATCAAGCGCACCCTCTACGAAGCCGGCTACCCCGTCCAGGACCACCGTGAACTCGACTCGGGCGAGCGGCTCTCCGTCGACCTCGAGGTCTCCCTGCGCGACTACCAGCGAACCTGGATCGACCGCTTCGCCGAGGCCGGCGAGGGCGTCTTCGTCGGCCCGCCGGGCAGCGGCAAAACGGTGGCTGCGATGGGTGCCATGGCCCACGTCGAGGGCGAAACACTCGTCCTCGTTCCGAGTCGCGACCTCGCCCGCCAGTGGGCTGAGACGATCGAGGAGTTCACCTCGCTCGGTCCCCACCAGATCGGGCAGTACCACGGCGGCCAGAAGAACGTCCGCCCCGTTACCATCGCGACCTACCAGATCGCCGGGATGGATCGCCACCGCTCGCTGTTCGACGACCGCGAGTGGGGACTCGTGATCTTCGACGAGTGCCAGCACGTCCCCTCAGACGTGTACCGGCGAAGTACGCACCTGCAGTCGCGCCACCGCCTCGGACTCTCGGCCAGCCCCATCCGGGAAGACGACCGCCAGACCGAGATCTTCACCCTCGTCGGCCCCCCGATCGGCACCGACTGGCAGGCGCTCTTCGACGACGGCTTCGTCGCCGAACCCGAACTCGAGATCCGGTACGTCCCGTGGTGCGACGACGAACAGCAAAACGCCTACGCCTCCGCCGACGGACGCGAGCGGTACCGAATCGCCGCCCAGAACCGCGGCAAGATCGACGAGATCCGCTACCTCCTCGCCGCCGAGCCGAACTCGAAGGCCCTCATCTTCGTGGACTACCTGGACCAGGGCGGTGAACTCGCCGAGGCGCTCGACGTCCCCTTCCTCAGCGGCGAGACACCGCACCACGAGCGTCGGCGACTACTCGAGGAGTTCAGACGCGACGAGCGCGACCTGTTGATCGTCTCGCGGGTTGGCGACGAGGGGATCGATCTCCCGACGGCGGATCTGGCGATCGTCGCCTCCGGGTTGGGCGGCTCTCGACGGCAGGGAACGCAGCGAGCGGGGCGGACGATGCGGCCGGCGGGCGGCGCATTGGTCTACGTGCTCGCGACGCGCGGCACGCGCGAGGAGGATTTTGCGCGGCGACAACTCCAGCATCTGGGCCGCAAGGGGATGACGGTTCGCGAGGAGACGATCGATCGAGATGACGCCGAGAGCGATCAGGAGTGAGGAGTGAGATTCCGTGGTGAAGCCACCAGATTACCTGTCGTGTGCGACGTCCCGCTAGAACGGCAACGGATCTCGGTGTTCGACAGGCCTGAAGAAGGGCTGTATCGGCGAGACCGCGGCAGTAAGCGGCTACAACGACCGTTTACGGCTCGAACTGCTCTCGGTGGACGACGGTTTCCTCGTCACCGTCGATCGCGGTGACGACGATTTGGTCGCCCGCTGGATCGACTTCCACGTACAACGTGATTCCCGTCCAAGTGGCGCCGAACTCCTCGTTATTGTAGGCACCCGTCTGTCCGCCGGCGATCGTCGACTCGATACGCACTCGCTCCGCGTCAATCTCGGTCGAATCGGTGAGGACGACCGCCGCCTGGGTCACGTCGCTCGTGGGGCTGTCGTACTCCCAGTTGATTTCCTCGACGACGTCATTTGCCTCGTCTTCGATCGGTTCCTCGAACGCCTCCGACGGATCGTCCGGCGCGTCATCCACCGGGCCGGCGAACAGATACTTCCACTCGTCGTTTTCGGTGGCGAGTACCCAGACGGTCGGGTCCGCACCGGACGGATCGTCGGCACCGACCTCGAGAATCGCGAGCCGTTCGTCGGCAAGGTCGTCGTCGAGTTCGCCCCGGTCGAACCAGAACTCGCTTCCCTCGAGTTCGAAGACGGCGTCGGTGGCGGCGTCTCTCGATCGCACGGTGGTCTCGTACTCCCCGGGATCGCCGTCGCCGTTTCCGCCGCTGAACTCCCACCCCTCTTCTTCCAACGCGGCGGGGTCGAGGGGATTCAGTCGATGAGTCACCTCGCTCATCGTCTTCGTGTCTTCCTCGACGGCCGCCTCGAGGTACGTCTCGACCACTGCGGATAACGCAGCATCGACGCCGTCGTCGCGGTTTTCGGCTGCGTTCTCCTCGGCTGGTTGATCACCATTGTCGGTCCCGTCAGTGTCCGCTTCATCTCCGTTTCCGTCTCCGTCTCCGTCTTCCGGAGCCGACTCGTCAGCCACGTCGCTTACACAGCCCGCCAGCGGCAGGGTCAGCGTTGCGATCCCGGCTTGTACCGCGCAGCGTCGCGAGAACTGGGCCGCTGAACTCGTCTGCCCGCCGGTCGCGTTCGAGAGGGCTGCATCTCGTCTGGGGGCCATACGCCCCCGTTTCTGTAAGAGAGTATTGAGAGTTTGGATATCTGATCGCTTCGGGCCTGATACGGACTGTTGGTACTCAGTTCCGGCGTAACTTCGACTTTCCTGCGGTTGCGCCGGGAACTCGGTACAGCAGACCGTCTGAAGCGACGCTCGTAGCGGCGGTGTCGAACGCCGCTCGAGACGGACAGCGGCGACAACCGATCGTCTCGACCGACGGTAACGACGGATCCGCTCTCTTCAGGACTTCTGCAGTTTGCCGACCGAAACGAGAACTCGATTCGGAACGTTCATCAGCCGATCATGACAGTGTCGAGTTAGGTATGTCCGCCACTGCCGGCGTCGAGGTCCCGGATCAGATCCGCACACTAACCGAACGGTATACACGTACTGAACGACTTCTGACGCTTCTCGTCGCGGCGGTTGCTGTGATCGCTGTGTTTGGCGCGTTCGTCGTTCTGCCGTATTTCGCGGCCCTCGGGCTTTCGCTCGCAGCTATCGCACTCGTTCGAGTTCCGCTGCTCGAAACCGAGGGTGAGTTGCACTTGCGAACGGATGCGGATCCTGATGCCGTACGGAACGAGTTCGCGAGCGCGCTGCCGCCGGCGCTTCCGTTCCAGTGGGGCGGGGCCGAAACGGTTCGCTCGACGGCGGACGGCGGAGTGTACGAGTACTCGTATCTGTTCGGTCGGCGGTCAATTACGATGGCGGTAACCGTTCGCTCCGGTCCCGAGACGAGGTCCGCTGGTGCCGACTGTGAGATCGATGTCACGGCGGGCGGGAAACCGTGGGGACGATACCGTGTCTCCGTCGAAGAAGACGGGGAGAACACAGCGGTCGTCGTCGCGTTCGAATCGACGCGCCGGTACGCGCTGAACCGGTTGACGCAGTTGGTGGCTGCGAATCGCTATCAGGAAGAAGCGTACGCGGCGCAGGGTTATACGGTGGTGGATAGAGACTGGTCGCTCACGCTCGGGCGGGCCTGAGACTGGGAGTGCTGTCCCGATCGAGTGGCGGCGATCGGAGCGACGAACTAGTCGACGGCCGAGAGCGTCGCCGGCGATCGCTCCGGCTCTGCTGTCTCTGCGGGCTCTGGTTCCACATTTTCGACGGCTTTGATGCCGACGCCGGCCGCGAGTTCAGTTTTGGCGTCGGTCTCGTCGCGGCGGGCGAGGTCGCTGAACACGACTCGAACGCGGAGGTCGACTGTCGTGTCGTTCAGTGCGGGATCGATGCCGCGAACGGTGGCGTCTTCGAGTCGGTCGACGGCGTCGATTCGTTCGACGACGCGCGTTGCGCCGTCGGCGAGACTGCCGGTCGCGTTGATCGGCACGCGAACGGTGAGCGTCGCCGCGATTGCGGGTTGGGTGCGATCCATAGGCCCCCGCCGAGAGTCGAACTCGGCGGTCGGACGGCCCGTGTTGTCGGGCGTCCGCCGGTGGCCAGTCCACTGCGGGGGCGTCGCCCCGCGCAGCACTCGCTGGCCGGTGTCGCATGAACCGAACGGCGGAATCCCCGATTGCGTAACGGAGAAACCCGGAAAGGAACAGTCGTAGCGACCCCGACCGGCGAAGACGTGCGCGGCGCGGACGGGGTCAAAGACGACGTGGAGCCGTCAGCGATCCCGTCCACGGCCACCGATGAGCCCATTGCCAGCGAGATACCCGCCGGCGACGGACTCGAGAACTCGCCCGGCAGCGACAATGGCTGCCGCGTGACGAGCGGATGGTGACGTGGTCGAGATCATCGGAACGATCGATACGTTGAGCGGGAGTGACATAATCTTTTCTCAGGTGTGGTAGTCGTGAACACACTATGCGCCGGCAATCGCCGTCGAAATCCGGTCGCCGAGTCGGACTCTCACGTCGAGGCCAATATTCAAGGTCGCGTGTTCGGACTGTATTGATAATGAGTGAGTCGCGCGCGGACGAGGTGGGGTGGCGGTGAGCGAGCAACGCGAGGTACTCGTCGGCGAAACCGATGACGGGACGGACCTGTACTTACCGGTCGTCGAACTGCTGACCGGCCGCGGATTCGTCACCGGAAAGTCCGGGTCGGGCAAGTCGAACACCGCCTCCGTCATCGCCGAGGAACTGCTCGAGGCCGGCTTCCCGCTGCTCATCGTCGACACCGATGGTGAGTACTACGGACTCAAGGAAGAGTACGAGATGCTCCACGCCGGAGCCGACGAGGAGTGTGACATCCAGATCGGCCCGGAGCACGCCGAACAGATGGCGACGCTCGCCTTAGAGGAGAACGTCCCCGTCATCCTCGACGTCTCGGGCTATCTCGACGAGGACGAGTCGGACGAGTTGTTACGAAAGATCGCCCGCCAGCTGTTCGTCAAGGAAAAGAAGCTCAAGAAGCCGTTCCTGCTCGTCGTCGAGGAGGTTCACGAGTACATCCCCGAGGGCGGCGGCGTCGGCGAAACCGGCAACCTCCTAATCAAGATCAGCAAGCGCGGGCGCAAGCACGGCCTCGGCATCCTCGGCATCAGCCAGCGCCCGGCCGACGTCAAGAAGGACTTCATCACGCAGGCAAACTGGCTCGTCTGGCACCGCCTCACCTGGGACAACGACACCAAGGTCGTCGGCCGGATCATCGACACCGAGTACTCCGAGATGGTCTCCGATCTGGACGATGGCCAGGCGTTCGTCCAGACCGACTGGACCGACGTCGACGTCCGCAAGGTCCAGTTCCGCCGCAAGCGAACGTTCGACGCCGGCGCGACGCCCGGCCTCGACGACTTCGAACGCCCCGAACTCAAGTCCGTCTCCGACGCCCTCGTCGGGGATTTGCAGGACATTTCCGAGCGCAAGGACCGCGAACAGGACCGCATCCACGAACTCGAGGCCGAACTCGAGAAAAAAGAGAAACGCATCGAGACCCTGGAGGACGAACTCGAGTCCGCCCGAGACGTCTCGAGCGCGGCCAAACAGATGGCCGACGCGTTGAGCAATCCCGGCACAGTCCAGACGCAACTCGGCGGCGGCAACGACGAGGAACTGCGCCGCCTCCACGAGGAGGTCGTCGACCTGGAGGACGAGCGCGACGGCCTCCGGGCTGAACTCGAGGCGCGCGAGGAACGCATCGACGAACTCGAAGGGACGCTCGCCGCCCGGACAGAAACCATCGAGCGACTGCGGGAGGAAGCCGAACGACTGCGGTCGCGAGTTCAGGAACTCGAAGCCGAAACCTCGGTGGGCCCTGCGGAAGTCGGTGACGGCGACGCCGACGCTGACGCTGACGCCGACGCAGCGTCGGAGGCGATCGTGCATGCTGGCGGCACTCCCGTCGAACTGGGATACGTCGGTACCGGCGGTGACGGAGGGCAGTCGGCGCTCGTCGTCGCGAACGACGAGACGGAGTACGATATGGGCGATGTCGTCGCGTTGCTCGAGCAGACCTGGATCGGCGGGCGTCTCGAACAGGCGAGCGAAGGCTCTCGCTGTACGGTCGAGACGGCCGCACACGTGCTCGTGGTGTTGGCCGGTGAGGGACCACTCGAGACGGAGCGGATCGCGACGGCGGTCGACCGCTCGACGGTCGCGGTTCAGAGTCTCCTTTCGGAACTGCGCACGGAAGCCGTCCTCGACCGGACCGGCGTGCGGTCGTACGATCTTGCGGATGCGGTTCGGTCGAAACTGCAGGCGTTAGCGACGGCTGAGGGTACTGAAACCGAGACTGACAATGGGGACCGGGACGGGGATAACAAGCGCGACGAGAACGAACAGACCGAAGCGACCGGGCAGGAAGCCGGAGTCTGGCCGGAACAGCGCACGCAGTGACTCGGGTACGTCTCACTGCCGATACGCCGACTCCGCTGCCGATACGTCCGAATAAGATGCCACAACTACGGCCAGCGAAGCGACTCGCCGACCGCCTCGATTGCCGTCGTGTCGATATGCTGGTGAACCGGGAGCGTGACGAGTTCGTGTGAGAGTCGCGTCGCCGTCGCGTACTCGGACTCGCCGCGTACCGCCGGCGAGAGTCGCGGCCAGGTGTGGAGGTCACCGACGCCGCAGCGTTCGAGTTCAGTGATGAACGCGTGGGGGTTGTCCGTACGGACCGGAACGGCCTGGGGACAGATCCCCTCGGGAAGCGTGGTGAACACCGGGTCGACGCCTTCGTGACCGTCGAGGAGTTGCACCCAGGTCCGAAAGTTCGCCCGCCGTGTGCGACGGATCGCGACCGGATCGATGTCGCCGGCGACGAACGCGGAGAGTTTCGACATTGGCGTTTTCCAGGCTTCGTATCGCCGGCGCGGCGTCGGGACGGTCGGCGAACGCCGCCGGCCGGCAAGAAGGCGTTCGAACGAGTGTTTCACTCCCGGCACGGCATCGAGCGTCTCCTGAGCGACCGATTTAAGGATGTATTGATAGTCCCGACCGTCGAACGCATCGTGAACACCGGCGAGCGGCGAGGGTTCGTACCGGTCGATCACGGCGTCAGCGGTACGGTAGAGAATCGCCCCGTTCGGAATCGGCAGGAGCTTCCAGAGGCTCGTGATCCCGAGATCACCGCGCGTTCCGAGCAACGTGTCGCGGTCGACGCTAAGCGGCGCGTGGGCATTATCGTCGATGTGATAACAGCCGTAGTCGTCGACGATTGCCATCAATTCGTCCAGTCCCGGCTGGGGGAACCCGAAGTAGTTGACCGACATGACCGCGAGCGTGTCGTCGTCCAGCCGCCGTTCCAGGTCGACGAAATCGGGTGCGAGCGTCGGTTCGACGGCGTAGTATCGCGGCTCGAGTTCGAGTTCACGAAGTGGCTCGACGACGGCGTCCGGGAGGTACGCCGGGACGAGGACGTTCTGCTCGCGGTCCGGTCCGGCGTCGACGAGTCCGGCGAGCCCGTCGCGAAGGGCGAGTTTCCCCGAGCCGTAGAAGCTGAACTCGCGAGCGTAGCGGTCGACGAACGGCTCGATACCGGTCGACTGCCTAGATGGGAGCGAGGAGGCGAGCAGCGATGGCGGTTCGCTGATCATCGGTCCACAGCACGGGTCGCAATCCTTGTCACCACGAGGCACATCACAACAGAATGTAGCCGAAGGCGCCCTTAGTGATGGAGACAGTACACTGATCGTGCCAGTGACAGGATGGGCTTACAGCCCGGAGTCGTCGTCGGCCGACTGGCGAGTGAGTAGACAGACCCGGCTTACACGGACAAAATACTCGCATAACAAAGCAGGGACGGACGCAATCGCTCCGCCATGGATGATTCGACCGACGAAACCGGGCTCTCCTTACTGGTAGTCGGACTCGATGCTGCCTGTCGTCCGATCCTTCACCCGCTGTTCGAGTCGGGTGTGGTTCCGACGCTACAACGCGTGTTCGAAACCGGGACCAGCGGGCCGCTCGAGTCACAGATCCCGCCCTGGACGGCGAGCGCGTGGCCGTCGATGTACACCGGGAAGAACCCCGGCAAGCACGGCGTCTTCGATTTCCTCTCGTTCGACGGCTACGACTGGGACGTGGTGAACTCGACGCACGTTCGAGAACGGCCGGTGTGGGAGCTACTCTCCGAACACGGCATCTCGAGCGTCGTCGTCAACGTGCCCGTCACGCATCCGGCCCGCGAGTTCGACGGCGCGCTGATCCCAGGGATGACTGCACCGGAAGACCCGGACTGCCACCCCGAGGGGATTCTCGAAGACGTGAAACTCGCCTGTGGCGGCTATCGAATCTATCCACAGAGCGGCCCCGAGCCGGACCGTTCGATCGAGGGCTACGAGCGGACGATCGAACTCCGGGGGAAGGCGTTTCGGTATCTCTGTCGCCGGATCGACCCCGACTTCGGCTTCGTCCAGTTCCAGCAGACGGACTCGGTGTTCCACGAACGGCCCGGCGACAAGAAAGCCATCGAGGCCGTCTACCGTGAAGTCGATGCCCAGCTCGCCGAAACGATCGAGGAGACCGACCCCGACAACGTGCTTGTAGTCAGCGACCACGGCATGGGGCCGGTTTCGGGCCCCGAGTTCAGGATCAACGAGTTCCTCAGGGACGAGGGCTACCTCGGCGCGCGGAAGGGTGGCGAGGGGATGCCCGACTGGTCGAAAGCCTGGGAGAACGACCTGCTCGAGGGCGACGACGCGGGGTCCAACGAAACCAGCGCGATCGAGACGGCCATGAACGCGGCCGCGAAAGTGGGGATCACCACACAGCGCGTCGCGACCGCGCTCGATTACGTCGGACTCAAGGAGCCGATCGGCCGCCGCGTCCCGAACGACATGATCCGGGCGGCGAGCGAGCAGGTCGACTTCCCGAACTCGCAGGTCTACATGCGCTCGAAAAGCGAACTCGGGCTCCGGATCAATCTCGAGGGTCGCGAGCCAAATGGGCAGGTGGCCGCCCCCGAATACGAGCAGGTGCGCGACGAGGTTATCGACAACCTGGCCGATGTTCGAACTCCCGACGGGGAGCCGATGTTCGACGCCGTCGCCCCGCGGGAGGTGTACTTCGACGGCCCGCACGTCGAGCACGCTCCCGACATCGTGACGGTCCCCGCCGCCTTCGACACGGCCGTCGTCGCCGACCTCGGCCAGGCACAGTTCGGCGAGCCGATGGAATCCTGGAACCACAAACAGACCGGCGTCGTCGCCGCGGTCGGGGAGGCGTTCGACGAACAAGCGGGTCTCGAGGGGGCGACGATTTTCGACGTTGCACCGACGATCTGCTCGCTGTTCGACGTGCCGATCGACGCCGCGATGGACGGCACCACGCTTCCGATCGTCGAGGAGAGTACGACGACCGAGTACCCGGCCTACGAGCCGGCACCGATCACGGCGACTGACGACAGCGCCGTCGAGGATCGGCTCTCCGACCTGGGGTACCTATGACGATCGAAGTCACCGAACTCGATCCGTGGCAGGACGCCGCCGAGTGGGACCGGTACGTCGAGCGCTCGGACGGGACGAACCCGTTTTTTCGGGCGGACGCGATCCGACTCCAGGCCCAGGATACGGGCACGACGCCGCACTTGCTCGTCGGCTACAAGGGCCAGGAAGCGGTCGGTCTCTTTCCACTCTTCGAGTTCACCAGAGGGCCGATCACGGGGATGTTCTCGCCGGCACCGCAGTCGTGGTCGTGCTATCTCGGGCCGGCGCTGTTGAACGTCGACAAGCTCAAACAGCGCAAGGCTGACCGGCGGATCAAGCGGTTTCTCGAGGGCTGTTTCGCGTGGCTCGATGCGGAGATCTCGCCGCTGTACACGCGGATCGTCGCCGCCGAGTTCGACGACGTGCGCCCGTTCGTCTGGAACGAGTTCGACGTCGAGCCGTCGTACACCTACGTCGTCGACCTCGCGGGTGGGGGGCGGTCCGAAGACGACCTGCTCGATCGGTTCAGCAGCGACGCTCGGAGCAACATCCGGAACGCCGATGAGGGCGAGAACGACTACGTGATCGAGGAGGGCGACACCGACGACGTCGAGCGGATCGTCGAGCAGGTCGCCGCCCGCTACGAGAACCAGGGGCGGGCGTTTCACCTGAGTCCGGCGTTCGCCCGGTCGTTGCACCGGGTGCTTCCGGACGGCTCGATCCGGCCGTACGTCTGTCGCGTCGACGGCGAGTTCGTCGGCGGCATTCTGGTCGTCGAGTCGGAGACGACTCGATACCGGTGGCAAGGCGGCGTCAAGCCCGATGCGGACGTGGACATCGCCATCAACGACCTGCTCGACTGGCACGTCATGCGCGACGGACTCCGCGCTGAACTCGAGCGCTACGACCTGGTCGGGGCGGGTGTGCCGAGCATCAACCGGTACAAGGCGAAGTTCAATCCGCGCCTGGTAACGAACTACGTCATCACGTCGGGCGCGTTCGGCTTCGATCTGGCGGTCGATCGGTACCGGAAGTATCGGTAGGCATGGCGGCCGCGTTCGAGTCGTTACGGAGATGCGAGGAGCAGGCCTCGCTCTGCAGGGCGGGCAACAAGAGCCAAGAGTCAAGAGTCGATAATCCGATACGTCGACTGCCGCGCATCCTGCAGACAGACGCGGCTCTCGACGTGGTTTCCGTCCTCGAGTTTGCCGAGCGCGTAGCGGACGGTTCGGGCGCAGAGTCGCGACTCGGTGGCGAGTTCGTTCTGGGTCATCGTCCCCTCGTATTCGAGGACCTTGTAGACGAGTTTCGCGCTCGGAGGAAGGTCGGTCAGCGCGTCGTCGGCTTGGTCGGTTTTGTCGACATTCGAGTTCTGATTCGAGTCGGAATCGCCGTCGGCGTCGAACTCGTGTTCGGGAGTAGTATCAGTTGCGCGCATACGGTCGATCGGTGTACCGGAGTATTCTCGTAACGTCCTATACGGTTTCGACAGTTTAGAAGTCTAAGACCCTCCTAATGATCGGACCGTTGTGTCTCGGAGCGTCGGGATCGGGTAGCTCCCGGCTATTCGGGCGGGTCAACGGCGTTAACCACAACATAGTAAGGCGCGTGACCGCATCACGACAGGTATGTTCGGAACAAGCGGTATTCGCGGGACGGTCGGCGACGAGGTGACCGCGGACCTCGCACTCGCCGTCGGTCGAGCGGTCGCCTCGGAGGGATACGACAGCGTCGTTCTCGGTCGAGACGTTCGCGAGAGCGGGACGATGCTGGTCGATGCCGTCGCCGCCGGACTCCGCGAGTGCGGTACGGACGTGATCGAGGTCGGTGTCGAGGCGACTCCGACCGTCGCCCGCTCGATCGCCCACCTCGATGCGGACGCGGGCATCGTTGTGACGGCCTCGCACAATCCCGAAACCGACAACGGACTCAAACTCTGGACGCCTTCAGGGAAAGCCTTCGGTCCCGAGCAGCGAAACGCAATCGAGCGGCGCATCCGCGAGGACGACTACGAACTCGGCGCGTGGGACGAACTCGGTACCCGACGCCGGTACGAGGACGCGACCCAGTTCCACGCGGACGCAATCGCAGACGCGGTCGACATCGAAGGATCGCCGACCGTCGTCGTCGACGTGGGCAACGGCACCGGCGGCATTACGGCGGCCGTCCTCGACGATCTGGGCTGTACCGTCGAAACCCTGAACGGACAGCCGGACGGCTCGTTCCCGGCCCGACCGAGCGAACCCAACGCGGACACCCTCGAGACGCTCGCGGCCGTCGTCGAGCACACCGACGCCGATCTCGGCATCGGCCACGACGGGGACGCGGACCGCATGATGGCCGTCGACGAAACCGGAACGTTCGTCCCGAAAGACGCCCTCCTCGCCGTCTTCGCTCGCGAGGCCGCCGGTGAGGGTGACCGGGTCGCCGCCCCCGTCGACACCAGTCTCGCCGTCGACGATGCGCTGACGGCCGTCGGCGCATCGCTCACCCGCACGCAGGTCGGCGACGTCTACGTCGCCGAACGCGCCACCGAAGCCGACGTTTCCTTCGGCGGCGAACCGAGCGGTGCCTGGATCTGGCCCGACGAAACGCTGTGTCCCGACGGCCCGCTCGCCGCCTGCAAACTCGTCGCGTTCGTCGCCTCGCGGGGGCCGCTCTCCGAACTCGCGGGCGAAATCGAACAGTATCCGATCCGTCGCACGTCGATCGAGGTGACGGACAAGACAGCGGTCATGAACGCCGTTCGAGAGCGCGTCACCGCGTCGTACGACGAAGTCGACACGCTGGACGGCGTCCGAGTCGAAACCGACGACGGCTGGTTCCTGATCCGCGCCAGCGGAACGGAGCCGCTCGTTCGGATTACGGCCGAGGCGCGAGCCGCCGCCGCCGCAGAGCGCGTCTTCGACGAGGCGAGTTCACTCGTCGAGGACGAAAGCTGAACTCGGTGGCGTGTAGCGATGCGGTTGTGCGGGGGCGCAAGTAGTGACTACTGACTATTGAGAGGGGCTGGCGATTTGGGCGCTGAAGATTTGGGCGCTGAAGCGTGGAATCTGGGTTCTCCGGAGGCGACTGCTACGAGTTCTGTATTGCAGTGGTCGCTGGTGTCCGAACCGGGCTGTGAGAGCCGATTGTTACTGAACGAGCGATCGGCGACGCGCCATAAGCGGCGAGTTCAGTCCGTGGAAGGCGGTGTGAGTGGGATGAGTGGGGTGATGGAATAGGGAACGGGGGTGGTGTCGGTGGGAACGGCGGGGCATCGATTGACGTTTGTGGGTTGATGCCGGGAGTGGGTAGGGTTCGGGGAGTAAGTGGGGGTGGGAGGGTAGTGGGAGTGCGGTGAGAGCGGTAGTCTCTGGGCCGAGAGCGAGCTGTGGCAACCGAGTGCTAGCGGTCTTCTTCGGGGATGAAGTCGGACGTCTTCATCTCCCGGTAGGTTGCACAGTCGGGACAGGCGTGGACAACATCGCGATTGTCACCGAAGACGCGAGCGAACTGACGGGTAACCTGATTGCCGCAGTTGACACACCGGGGGGCACTCGTTTGCTGGCGAGACGTCATCGGCGTCCACTTCGCATCGGTTGGTTCCGTCGACATCAACAGGCCGTAACCACAGAACGGTATTTAATATAGACTGCATAACTCGATTTTTGAAAGGTAGTCTCGGATTTCACGTCCGATTCCCGGGGTAATTCGGAACGGCGGAGAATCGGTTGTATAACCGGTTTTCAACCGCGAAATTCAATATTTCTTGAGCGTAATGAATCGTTTTACCGGGTGTTTTTGCCCCGATTGATCGTCAGAGTGTAGTGCACCCGCTCGTAACTCTCAGATCGATCTTCCACGGGCCGGTATAATAATCCGGTGAAACTGATTTGAACAGATGTGCGCGGGACAACGATGCCGGTTCCGGCGGGTACGTGTGCGTTCCCCGTACATTCAGTGACATCCCTGGCGAGATTAGATGCTGTATATTTATCCCACCGATTGCCGTAGGTCGCGGTCATGAAAGCAGTCGTTCTCGCAGCGGGGGAGGGGACGCGAATTCGACCCCTTTCCGGCTCCGTTCCGAAGCCGATGTTGCCCGTCGCTGATCGTCCGCTCGTCGCCCACACCGTTGATGCCGCTATCGACGCCGGTGCCGACGAAATCGTCCTCGTCGTGGGCTACGAGTCCGAGACCGTCAGAGAGTTCTTCGGTGCTACCTATCGCGGTGTCTCCGTTTCGTATGCCGTCCAGACCGACCAGAACGGCACTGCCGACGCCGTCAACGCGGCCAGTGAGCACCTGGACGGTCCCTTTGCCGTTCTGAACGGTGACAATCTGTACGATCCGGCCGCGATTGCGGCTCTGTTCGATAGCTGCCCAGCCGTCTGTGCGATCGAGGTCGAGGACCCTCGCAACTACGGCGTGTTGAGCACCGACGACGGCACCGTCGTCGACATCGTCGAAAAGCCCGCCGACCCGCCAACGAATCTCGCCAACGCCGGTGCGTACGCCTTCCCCGAACGCGCCCGCGACTGGCTCGACGTTCCCGCAAGCGAACGCGGAGAACACGAGATCACCGACGTTCTCGCCCGCGTCATCGACGAGTTCGCCGTCACGCCGGTCACGACCGACCGCTGGATGGACGTCGGTCGCCCCTGGGAACTGCTCGAAGCCAACGAATGGAAACTCGGCGAACTCGACCGCTGCATCGAGGGCGAGGTCAGCGACGCCGCGCAACTCGAAGGTGCTGTGGTCGTCGAGGAGGGAGCAACCGTAAAGCCGGGCGTCGTGATCGAAGGGCCGGCACTGATCCGCTCGGGAGCGACGGTCGGCCCGAACGCGTACGTTCGCGGGGCGACGCTCCTCGGCGAAGACGTATCAGTTGGCAACGCCGTCGAGATCAAAAACAGCGTTCTCTCCAGGGGCACGTCGGTCAGTCACCTGTCCTACGTCGGTGACAGCGTCCTCGGTCGCAACATCAACTTCGGAGCCGGGACGACGGTCGCCAACCTCCGACACGACGACGAGGCGGTCAAATTCACCGTCAAGGGCGAACGCGTCTCGACGGATCGGCGAAAGTTCGGCGTCGTTGCCGGCGACGGCGTCAAGACGGGAATCAATACGAGCCTCACGCCCGGGTTAAAACTCGATACGGCGGCGACGACGCGACCCGGCGAGGTCGTCGAACGGGACCGATAACGAACGCAACCGACGCTCTCAGGCGGCGATTTTATGTAGCGGTGTCTGGCTAGTCAGTTCGGAGGCTGTCGATCGGTCACAGCGTGCACGATCGTCGTCTCCAACAGCCCGTCTCGGCGTCGACATCGATCGCAGATCCGTTCGAGTTCGGGCCACCGATTCGCGTTGCCGTACGGATTCGAGGCGACGGGGGTGGCCTCGAATCCCGCGGTTTCGAGCGGCGACAGCGGTCTATTCGACGGTGACGCTCTTTGCCAGATTGCGAGGCTTGTCGATCGGCCGGTCGAGCTGGTTTGCCGCGTGATAGGAGACGAGCTGCAGTTGCACGTTCGCGAACAGACCCGCCAGTTCGGAATCGGTCGCCGGTATCGCGATGTGCCGGTCCGCCACCTCGACCGCCCGATGGTCGTCCGGGCAGATCGCGATCACGGGCGCGCCGCGGGTCTGGGCCTCCTCGGCGTTCTTGAGCGTTTTCTCGTCCTCCTCCCCAGTGAAGACTGCGAATACCGGCGTGTTCGGCGTGACGAGCGCAAGCGGCCCGTGTTTGAGTTCACCCGAGGCGAAGCCCTCCGCGTGCTCGTAGGTGATTTCCTTGAACTTCAACGCCCCCTCGAGTGCGACCGGATAACCGAGTCCGCGTCCGATGAAGAAGTACGACTGACTGTCCCGATAGCGGTCCGCAATCCGCGCTGCGTCGTCGGTCGCAAGCATCGACTCGAGCTGTGTGGGCATTCGAGACAGGTCGGGTAGAAGCGATGTGAGGTCCGCGGGCGGCTCGCCGCAGGTATCGGCGGCGATACGCTGGGCCAACAGCGTGAGCATGACCGCCTGCGAGGAGAACGTCTTCGTCGCGGCGACGCCGATCTCCGGGCCGGCGCGGATGAACAGCGTGTCGTCCGCCTCGCGGGCGGCGGTCGAGCCGACCACGTTCGTCACGGTAAGCGTGTCCGCACCCGCCGCGATCGCCTGGCGCAACGCGTTCAGCGTGTCCGCCGTCTCGCCGCTCTGTGTCACCGCGATGACGAGCGTCTCGTCGTCGACCGGCGGTGCCGTTACGCTGTACTCGTTCGCAAGCAGCGCCGTCGCGCGAATCCCTGCCTGGTTCAGCGCGAGCGAGCCGTACAGCGCCGCGTGATAGGACGTTCCGCAGGCGATAAGCTGGACGTTCCCGACGCCCTCGAAGGTTCCCGGCGGGAAATCCTCGAGCGCAATTCGTCCGTTCTCGGGATCGATCCGGCCTTCGATCGCCTGCCCGAGCGAGGTCGGCTGCTCGTAAATCTCTTTCAGCATGAAGTGGTCGTACTCGCCCTTGCCAGCCTGCTCGGGGTCCCACTCGACCGTCTCCGATTCGCGCGTGATCGACTCCCCCGCGAGATCCGTGAACTCGACGCCGTCTTCGTCGACGATCGCAACGTCGCCGTCCTCCAGATAGACCACGGTATCGGTGTACTCGAGGAACGCCGGCACGTCGCTCGCCAGGAAGAACTCGTCGTCCTCGACGCCGACGACGAGCGGCGATCCCTGCCGCGCCGCGTAGAGGACGTGTTCGCCGTCGAGCATCGCCGTCACCGCGTAACTCCCCTCGAGTTCATCGATCGCTCGCCGGAAGGCCGCCTCGTTTGCCATCCCGGCGTCGAGATAGTACTGAATGAGGTGGGGGATGACCTCGGTGTCGGTATCGCTCGTGAACTCGTGGCCGCGCTCGCGAAGCCACGATTTGAGGTCGGCGTAGTTCTCGATGATTCCGTTGTGGACGACGGCGACGTCCGCGGTGTCGTCCGTGTGGGGGTGGGCGTTCTCGTCGGTCGGGGGGCCGTGAGTCGACCAGCGGGTGTGGCCGATGCCGACGTTCCCCTCGATGTGTCTGTCACCGATCGAGTTCTTGAGTTCGTCGACCTTGCCGGAGCGTTTCTGGACGGCGATTCCGGAGCCGTTCTGGACGGCGATTCCGGCGGAGTCGTAGCCGCGATATTCGAGATTTTCGAGCCCCGTAAGGAGCGTTTCAAGCGCGTTTCCGGTCCCGATGTGTCCGATAATTCCACACATCGGTAGTCACCCTCGAAGTGGCCGCCGGATGTGGCGGCTGGTGTGGGCCACTGGCGAATCGCGTGTGGTCAGCAGTGCTGTTCCTGGGTGTGATAGCGGTGTCGACGATCGAGTCAGCCGAGCGGGTCGATCGCCCGCCACAATCCGGCACGGACGGAAACGGGGCACGGACATGGTACGACCACAGGCAAGCCGAACCCATTACTATAGGTAGACTACCGGAACCAGCGGTATTGCAGGATGAGTACAGTGATTCACTACACGCCACCCAATCACCGTTTCGTGACTGTTCTATAGTTACGGCTCAGAAGTGATGGATTCTTCACTATTTCTGTTACTCGTCATCAATTATGCACCTCTCCCCAGATATTTGTGAGTATGTAAACCAAACAGCGATCCGATGATTCGTATGTTGCTCCGAACATTCCCGTAAGGTGCGCCGAATCAGTGGTATGGACTGCTCACACTCGGCCAACGAGCGGACAGCCACCTGTCTTTCACCGCCATCTCGTCTCGCCCTGTTCCCCGGCCGTTCGGTCGAAAAAAGATTCGCCTAGAGACAGGTCTCGTGCGCGTCAACACGCCACAGCACGGCGTCGAACCGCCACACCTATGGTCCCGCTCGGTCCAGTATGCCCATGGGTTTTGGTAGCTACGACGAATCCGAGCAACAGCAACAAACAGCCGACGAAGACGATGTCGATGCCGTCAACGTCCACCAGAACGACCACGACGGCCAACTCTCGTTCGAATCCGACGCCTCCACGGACGAACTCGTCTCCCAGTTGGGCGCAATGCGGGACGAGTCCGACGACGCCGACGAGTAACGAGTGCCGCTTTCTCTCCGCTCTCGCTCTGTCCTCGAGCTAGCGCTGTACGCGACTCGGGTTCAGTTTCGTCTCGACCGCCCTTCCACGCTCTCGTCTTCAAACACAACAATTGTGAATGCCCTCCTCGTCGTTCCCCCTGTGCCCGCTGCAGAACTCGACGAGGAACGCGTCCGTGAGATCGCCCGCGCTGTTTTCAAAGAATGGATCAAAACAGGCCTCAAAACGATTGGACTGCTCTTCCTTGCGATCCTCGGCGTTCAGATTCTCGCTTCATCGTTCAACAACTCTCTACTCTTGCTTCCGATCGGACTCATCGTCGGTAGCGCGCTTGTACTCTGGAGCCTGCGATCGATGTTCCGACTTCACGTCGTTCGTTAACCGGGCGAAATGAGAGCCGCTCGATCGCCGAGTCAGGCGATCGTCGCCCCACAGAGTTCACCGATCGCTCGGCGAAGCCGCTGTGAGACCGCCGACTTCGAGACATCGAGTCGATCCGCGAGTTCATCCTGCGAAATCCCTCGTGGCACGTCGAAGTACCCTTCCTGGTAGGCAACGAGGAGCAATTCCTGTTGTTTCTCGGTCAGTGCGACCACGCCGTCGTCCTCGTCGTCCGAGACCCGCAGGTGCTCGACCGCGACGGAGACGCCGCGTGCACGGCAGGTGTCGTTGAACTCGACTAGCGCGTCACGGTCCGGGAAGCGAAGCTGGACGAGCCAGCCGTCGCGCGAACTCGTGATATCGAGAATGTGGCCGTCGACGGGAGTCGTCATCGGAGCGAGCGCCAGTGCGCGGTCGGTGAGTGTCACACGGTAGACCCGTCTGTCGGAGTAGCGGTCGACGAGGACGGGATCCGTGACGGTCGGGTCGACTGCCAGCGCACGGTCGAACGGCTCGAACTCGGTCCCGTAGACGGTGAGGAAGACGACGGTCCGGTCTTGCGGCGTCTGCGTGCGGTACTCGAGTTCGACGGTTGTATCGAGTGCGCGCCGCAGGGTTGGACGCAGGAGGAGGGCCTCGTGTTCGAGGCGGAGTTGCGCGATGACGCCGCCATCCGCCTGTGTACGCAGGGGCGTCTGTGCGGGGGTTGTTCCGGAGTGGTCGGCTGAACCGGTGTCGACCGTGGCTGTCGCCGACTCGGTCTGGCTCGCAGTCACGGACGCGGGTGGTGACTCCGCTTCGGCGTCCGTTCTCGCTCGCTCTCGTTTCTCCGTCGTCTCGGTAAGATCGAGACTCATGGAATCATCCCCCGCTCGCGTAGAAAGCTACTGTAAGGAGTTGTTACCGAACACACGCTCATCGATTCCGTGATTCGACTGTGACTACATGGGCGTGGAGGCTATACACGGAAATATATAAACAAATCGAGTCAATACTGATTCAACCGTCGAAATCCGTGACTGTTTCCGGGCGGAAGAAATAACCGGTTATCCAATTTCGCCGGCTCCGCCGCGGCGGTACAACCGAATTACGGTCGTCCAACAGCAGATTACCGGCAGTCGTGGCCGAACTGGACAGCGTCGCTAACCGGCCGCGTGACGATTCCGAACTCGTCTCGCTCGCCGGGAGTGCAAGAGCGGTGTTCACGTCAGTATTCGTCGAAGAGGAGTTCGAAGAGCTTCCGCTGGGCCGTTCGAAGGTGGCGGCTAAACGTCGGCTGCGAGACGGCCAGCGAGTCGGCGATTTCCTCACCCGTGCTCTTGCGGGGCCAGGCGAAGAAGCCGCCGTAGTACGCCGCCTCGAGCGTCTGAAACTGGCGCTCCGATAACCGCTCTCGAGCGTCCGCGTCGAACGACCGCGGCGATCGCGTCTCCCGCTCTCGCTCGCGCCGAGACACGAGTTCAGCGCTCGGAAACGCACGCTGCAGTCCCTCGACGAACGATCGAACGTCGACGGGATCGGGCAGATCGAGTGCCACTTGCGTTCGGTCGTCGACCGGGACGAGCGTCCGCACGAGGCCGTTGTGAGCCGCGAGCGCGTCCGCGATGGTGTCCGTCTCGACGGTGAACTCGACGACCGAGCCGGTTTCGCCCTCCCCGACCGACCGAACCCGAGCGACGCCGTCGAGTTCGGTGAGCGAGTCGAGACGCGATGCCGCCGGGGACTCGAACTCGCCGGACGGCAACGTACAGTAGACCGTCGAGCCGCCCGCCGAGCGCGGAACGACCGCCTGCACGTCGAGCGGCTGGTCGAGTTCGTGGGCGAGCGCGACGAGGACGTCGTCGGACTCGCGCAGGACGAGTTCGAGTTCGGTGACGCGGTCCGAAAGCAGCGCCCGTTTGCGTTCGAGCGCGCCGATGGCGTGGCCGGCGACGGCCGCGAGGTGGGCGTACACCCGCCGGCTGTGGTCGTCGAAGGCCGCCGGCTGGTCGGCGTACACCGTGAGCGTTCCGTAGCTGAACTCGTCGTGTTCGATCGGGACGCTCAGCGCCGAGCGAACGCCCCGTTCGGTTGCGGCGCGGATGAACGCGGTCGTGTCCGCGTTCTCGCCGCCGTCGTGCGTCTCCGCGTCAGCAGCGGTCTCCGCGAGGTCGTCGATGACGATCGAGTCCCGTCTCGCCGCCGCTCGGCCGGCGGGGGCCGCCGCGTTAGGATCGATCGGAATCGTTTGGGAGTCGAGCCACTCGCCGTCCCGTCCGGCCGCGGATCCCGACCAGGTCCGGGGGGTGATGGTCTCGTTGCCGGCGGTGGCGCGGCCGACCCAGGCGAGTTCGTCCGCGTCGGCCGGAGCTAGCGCGGCGGCGACTTCACAGAGGCGCTGTTCGACGGCCGTCCGGCTATCGGCGTCGAGGAGGTGGCGCTCGCCCGCTCGGAGCTGTACGGCCGTGTCCAGTTCCGATTCGAGGCGCGCGCGCTCGTAGCGAGACGTTCGAACGCGTTCGCGAGCGGCGATTCGATCGAGAGCGGCGGCTCCGGCAGCGGACACCGTCTCGACCGGCGCAGTCTCGAGCGTGTCGAACGCCATCGGATCGCTGCTCGTCGCAACGATGACACCGCGCTCCGCGAGCGGAACGACGAGCACGCGCTCTGCGCGCAGGCCCGAGCGGGCGAGGAACGGATCGGCGTCGGCTCGATCGACGAGCGTGGCGTGAACGGTGTCGCGGTACCTATCGCCGTCGGTCCCGTCGCGACGGTCGTCACCGTCACGACCGACGTGCAACGGCACGTCCTCGCGTTCGACTGCCGGCGGCTCGATCCGGGGCACCGACTCGGCCGTCGTGACCGCCGCGGGGCTGAGCAGGTCCCCGTCGTCGGCGGATCGGTACCAGCCGGTGAACTCGGCTCCGGTATACTCTCGAATCCCGGAAACGACGGCCTGACGCACGGCAGATCGGGACGCTGCCGTCGAGAGTGAATCGATCGTCCGACAGACTGTCGAGAGCGTCCCCGCCGCCGAGCGTCGTCTGTCGCGAACCACACAGAGCGTTCGCTCCGCGACCGACAGCGGCGCGACGAACACGTCGACTGGGACCGACTGTGCCGATCCGTCGCCGTCGAGTTCACCCTGAATGGGGTCCATCCACCTGCTGACCGGGGAATCGGCGCGCTCGCGGATCGCCGCCGCGAGTTCGTCGTCGAACAGCGCGTCGACGGCTGTGCCGACGAGCGTCCCGGTGCCGGCGAGATCACACAGCGTCGTATTCGCGATTCGGATCGTCCCGTCCTCGAGAACGGCGATGCCGTCTTCGAGCGCGTCGACCGTCTCCTCGAGCAACGCGAGCCGGTCGCGCTCCACACCGTTGCCGGATTTCCGGTCGCGCCTGAACTCGCGAGCGAGTACTGTGAGGCGGTTCTCATCGGGAGCGGCGGTCACCTCGAGGCGGCGCTGTGCCGTGGACGGGCCGTCCGATGAGGGAGCGAGAGCGGGGAGTCGTTCGGGCAGCGGGGTCTCGAACTCGACGACGGAGCCGGTCGCCCGCGCCTCGGCACAGCGGTCGACGACGGTCTCCCGAATCTCTGCGGGGAACAGTTCCCAGACGACGGTCCCCTCGAGCGGCGTCTCCTCCCGGTTTCGAACGGTCGCGTCCGATGCACCGCGAAAGAACTCGCGGGCGGCCGCGTTCGCGTACTCGAGTTCACCGGCGGGTCCGAGCGTGAATACCGCAGTGGGGAGGAGATCCAGTGCAGCATCCAGTTGCGCGCCACTGAACGTCGGGGAACCGGCTGTCCCCGAATCCGGCGCACTGTCTCGGTGGTGGCGCAGTTCTGCGACGTTTCGAACCCGGGCCGCGATCGCCGCCCGCGAGTCCGCCGGCGAAATCACGTCGGTAGCCCCGTGATCGAGCGCGTCGTCCACCCGCTCGTCGTCGGTGATGGCGACGATCGGCGGCAGCGAGTCGATACCCCCGTCCACCGCCAGTGACGCGAGTTCGGCGAGCGGTGTCGGTTGCACAGTGTCGGTCTCCGACTCGGGACTGAACTCGCAGACGAGGCAGTGGATCGCACGGTGTTGTGACGAAGACGCGGCGTGTGATGCGGACGCAAGGTGCTCGCGCGCGGCCGAGACGGTCCGCGCTCGGAGGAGCGCAGTCGAGTCGAGGGTTGCCGAAAGCGCGGCCGCCGTGCGCTCGACTGGCGGCGATGAGCCGACGACGAGGACGGAACGCGGTTCGTCGGCACTCATCGCGGGCCGGTCGCTCATCGGCCGACCACCGCCGGGAACCGTCCGGTCGAGAACCAGTCGACCCGTTCCTGTCCGCCCGCTCTGTATGGGTGACGGTGGCCCGTTCGTCGGGATTGATCGGCGAATACACGGGGCCGACGGCTGGCACACACGGTCACGGATGTCCGTTCGGGGCTGGAGAGGTAAGTATCGATTCCGTACCGATGGGTAACGATGACTTTCGTCGCTGCCGTGACTGTCACTCGGTCTCGTGCTCTCTGACTGTAACGACCGGCACGGGTGCGTTTTGGACGACTTCTTCGGCGACGCTGCCGACGATCAGTTTGTCGAGTCCGGAGCGACCCGCCGTCCCGACGACGATCATATCCATGCCGTTCATCGTTGCGAACTCGACGATTTCGTCCTGCGGGACGCCCTCTCTGACGGTTGTCGTCACCTCGAGCCCGGTGTCCGTGGCAGCCTGTTCGGCTTCGGTGACGGCCCGGGTGATGGCCTCGTCGGCCTCGTTTTCCGGGTCGGTTCGTAACCGATCGCGCTTTTCGCTGCCGTGTGGCCCCTCCTCGGCGACCGAGAGGATGTGTAGCGTCGCATCGAGGCGGTAGGCGAGTTCGATCGCGTGATCGGTCGCCAACTGTGCGCCCTCGCTGCCGTCGGTCGCCAGTAGCAGGTCTTGGTACATTACATCAAGCGGTTCAAGAGAGAGCGGGATACGTGTCTGACTTGCTGTTGCCGGGCCGCTGCTCAGAAGATGACCGTCCACTCGTACTCGCAGTTGCGACACGCGAACGTTCGCTCGAGTCCGTCGGCCGTGACCTCCCGGCACCGTTCGGCGCCGGCTTCCTCGAGGCAGTTGGGACACTGGTACTGGCACACGACGAGCGGTACTGAACGGGAGCCTATATGTACGCGCCGGTAGCGGCGGTCTTGATCGGTCCCCGTTCGATATCGAAGGAGTCGCCGCGTCAGATCACGTTGAAGACGAAAATAGAGAGGTAGAGCTGCCCGAGTCCGGCAACGATCATGACCGCGCCGGCGATCCGTTCGAGTAACTTTGTGTGTGCGGTGAGCCGGCCACCGCTGGCAATGAGGCCAACCCCCGTCGCGACGGTCAACGAGACCATGAGGAGCGTGACGGTGCCGACGTACGTGCCGACGAGGAGTACCGCCTCGCCGACCGGCAGCGTCAGCGAATAGGAGGTCACCGAAATAAAAATCGGGGCGACACAGCCCGCAGCGGCGAGCGCATAGCCGACGCCGAAAATCCCGAAGCCGAGGATGCTCGACCGTCGTTTGGGCAGCGGAATCGATATCGAGGGTGCCCGATCGAAGACGATGAGCAGACCGAAACCGATGAGTAACACACCGGCGATCGGCTCGAAAATCGTCACGCGCGACAGCGTCGAGTGACCGATCCAGTAGGTCGCGCCGATAATGAGCGCGAGCGTTACCAGAACGCCGAGCCCGGCGACGAGACCCCTGATGAGCGACCCCGACAACGAGGCCTCGTCACCGTCGGTCTGGCTGGCGTAGAAGCCGACGTACCCCGGCAACAGCGGATACGCGCAGGCCGAGAAAAACGTCGAGACGCCGGCGAGCAGCGAGAACGTGATCGTCGAGAGAATCGTCGCTTCACCCGTGATCCCCGTCATTGGTCCGCATCACCGTCGAGTACCAGTTCGATCTTCGAGACGAGTTCGTCCGCGCTCTTGACGCCGTTGTCCGACCACTGCAGCCGACCCGAAGCGTCGACGACGGCCGCGGACGGGTAGCCGTTCCCGCCGTAGCGCACGGTGAGTTCGGCGTTGCGGTCGAGTCCGAGCGTCCAGTTGCCGTCGTGTTCGTCCCACCACGAGACGAGTTCGTCCTCGGTGATCGATCGGCCCTCGCCGACTGACTCGTTGGTCGCCGAGACGAACTGCACCCGGTCGCCGACCTGCGCGTGCGCCTCGGCCAGGGCCGGCATCTGCTCGATGCAGGGTGCACACCAGGTGCCGAAGAGGTCGATGAACGTCGGCTCGGACGGCGACGGCACCAGAGCGGTTCCCGCCTCGCTGCCCGGGGCGTCGACCGTTTCGATCTCTATCGGCTCGGGCGGCTCAGACTGCTCGGACGCGTCGGCCCCTTCGCCGCCACCGCCGGAACTGAACTCGTCGGGGGAGGGGACGCCGTAGACGGCGACCGCTCCCGCACCGGCGAGCACGCCCGCGCTTCCGAGCCCAGCGAGAACGTCTCGTCGGTGCATGGTTACTGTTGGGCGACGGTACTCGTGTCGTCGACGATCTGTTCGACGCTCCCGCCGAGTTCAGGATTGAGCGCCTGTGGATAGGATCGTTCGACGATGCCGTCCTGGTTGACCAGCAGGATCAGGTTCAGGTGGGTAAACGAGTAGCCGTCGTGGTTCTCGTGTTCGGTCTCCTCCTCGGGAACCTTTTCGATTCGCATCCCGATCTGATCGTGGAGCAGTTCCTTGCCGCTCTCGTAGCTTTCCGGGCGAAGGAAGTGCCAGTTGCCGGCCTCGAGGTCGACGCCCTGTTCGTGCGCGTAGCTCTCGAGCGTGTCCGCGGTGTCGCGTTCGGGATCGAACGTCATCGCGAGGAGGCTGAGATCGTCCGTGTAGCCGTTTTCCTTGGCGTCCGCCTGGGCGCGCCGGAGACGCAAGAGCAGGGCGGGACAGGCTCCGTTGGGGCACGACGTAAAGAAGAACGTCAGTAGGAACGACTTCTCGCCGGCGAAATCGGCGGTATCGATCGTCTCGCCGCTCAACGGATCCGGGAGCGAGAAGTCGGGGAACTCTTGGCCGTGGGTGGGATGTGAAATCGCATCCGGATCGCCGGGGCGGTCCGGCGGATCGAGGATCGTTCCATCGTCGTTGTCGCCATCGTCGTTGTCAGCGTTGTCGCCGATGCCGACCTCACCGAGACAGCCGGCAAGCCCGGTCAGTCCGGCAGCCCCCACCGCACCAAACGAGCCGAGATACGTGCGTCGCTCCATACGGGATACGTTGGACGGAGCGAGCAAAGGTTCGTTGGTTCGCCTGCCGAAGCAACATGTACTATCACGAGATGTTCTCCGTCGCTATCGTTTTCGACCGCCGCCGACACTATCGAAGTCAGTACCTACTTCGGTCTCGCCTCCGTCACTCACCGTATCGTCCATGCGCTCGTGGCTGTCACCGACACCCCCGTCCCGTCTCCGACGGCAGTGGCATTCAATACGTACGCTCGTTGCCATCGCCACGGTCCTCGCCATCGTCTGTCTCGGCATCGGCGCGGCCGCCGATACCGCCAGCGCGTCGAACGCCGCCGCCGGACTCGGTGACGATCGCGAACTCACCGTTCCAGCCTGGCTGACGGTGTTCACCGGCGGCGTCGCCATCGGTGCCTCGGCACTGCTCGCCGCCCTGGTCACCGACCGGCAACTCGTCGACGCCCTCCACACCTGGTCGCTGCCGCTCTCAGCCTCCCGGTCCGACCCATCGAACCCATCGAACCGCTCCGAAACGAGTTCAGTACTGGTCCCGTCCCGATCCGAACTCGCGAGCGGGTTGTGGTGGCTCACCGGGCTGGTCGGCGTCGCCGCGCTCGTCGGGACTGTCGTCGTCGGCCTGACCGGGCCCGGCCGCGTCGCGCCGACCGCGAACCTCGCGATCATTCTCTCGTTCGTCGGTCTCCGGTCGCTGCTTCCGATGGTCGCGTTCCTGGTCGGGAACCCCTGGCCTGCGCTCGATCCGTTTCGCAGACTCGCATGCGCGCTGGCCGCCCTCGGGGAGGGCGTCATGTGCTTGCTCCCGCCGATCCAGTCCTTCGGGGGTACCGATACCGACAGTACCGATACTGGTCCCACCGATACCCACGCGATCGCCGACGGCGGATCGGGGCTACTCACATATCCCTCCACCCTCGCCTCGTGGCCCGCCGTCGCCGGCCTCGGCGCGCTCGTCTGGCTCGAACTCGTCCTTCCGGTTACGTCCGATCCCGCCCTCCTTGCCCGACTCGCCGTCGGCTATACGGTCTATACGGTGGCCGGCGGAACGCTCTTCGGGCTTCAGTCGTGGCTCCGCCACGCCGATCCGCTGGCGACGGTCTTCCGGCTCTACGGCGCTGTAGCCCCGATTCAGCGCCGTCGCGACGGACGCGGCCTCACCCTCGTCCTCCCCGGCTCCCGCCTGCGCGACCCCGATCTCGTCACCGACACCAGCGACGTCGCGTTCGTTCTCCTCCTGGTCTGGGAACTCACGTTCAACGGCTTCGTTGTCACCCCGCCCGGCAGCCAACTGCTCGCTGAACTCGTCGGCGCTGGGGCACCGGTCGCCGTTGCAACGTTCGTGGTCTTCGCCGGCGGGTACGCCGTCGCCTTCGGGCTGTACTGGTTCGCTGCGTCTACGGCCCGTCGAACCGCGCCGACGTACCTCTCGACGGCGACCCTGGCTCGGCGGTTCGCCCCGCCGTTACTCGCGATCGCGGCTGGCTATCACGTCGCCCACTACGTTGGGGTCGTCCTCTCGCTGTCGCCCGCAACGGTCGCGGTCGTGACGAGTCCGCTCTCGCCGCCGCTCAATCCGGCGACACTGGCGCTACCGGGGTGGGTTGGAATGCTCGAGATCGGCGCGTTGCTCGCGGGCCACCTGCTCGCAGTCTGGGTCGCCCACGCGACCGCGTTCGATTGTTTCCCGGGCCGACTACAGGCGATCCGGAGTCAATACCCACTTATCGCGGTGATGGTCTGTTACACGGCGGTTAGTCTCTGGTTGCTGACGTTACCGACGGTCCAACCCCCGACGCTTGCGGGATAACCGCTCGTCAAAACCAAAACCACGCCTCTGGACCCAATCGAACCGCGATCGAACCGCAATCGAACCGCAATCGATTGCGATAGTTGTTTTGTTTCCGGGAGTGCACACGCAGACAATGCATCGCCGGAGCATCCTCCGTCGGACAGCCGTCGCCGGGAGCGGAATCGGCACGCTCTCCCTCGCCGGCTGCCTCGAACGGCTCGGGTTCGAGGAAGAATCCGCCTGGTCGAACCCGCCGCTCGTCCAGGACCGTCCCGACGCGGTCTACCTCCCCGCATCGACCGAGAAAATGGCCCGACTCGGCACCGCGACCGGCGACGAGTTCGCGATCGCTCTCGGGTATACGATCCCGCACCGGTTCTGGCTACTCGCCGGCGAGTCGAATCAGGTCGACGTGCAGCCGTCGGACAGTCTGCATCTCATGGTGACGGTCTGGGATCGGGAGACCGAACTCGTGGTTCCGGCGACGGTCCGTCTCGAACTGGTACGGGAGGGAGAAGAGGCGACGCCCGTCGGTTCGTTGTGGCCGATGATTTCCCAGCAGATGGGCTTTCACTACGGCGATAACGTCGAGTTATTCGGTGACGGGACGTACACGGCGCGCGTGCAGGTCGGTCCCCTCGACACCGATCGAACCGGGGCGTTCGGGGATCGTCTCGGCCGCACCGAGACGCTCACGGTCGAGTTCACCCACGCCAGAGAGGACGTTCACGACCTCGGCGTCGAGTATATCGACACCCAGCGGCGGGGCACCCGGGAAGCCCTCGACTTGCGGACGAACGATTCGATGCCGTCCTCGCGCGGCCAACCGCTCGCTGAGTTACCCGGCGATCACCTCGGAACGGCCGATAGTGGTGACGCGCGCGTGGGGGCGCTCGTGCTCGACGCGGAGCGGGTCGGTGGCGCATCGGAGCGTGCGTATCTTGCGGTGACGCTCCGAACGCCGTACAACGACGTGATGTTGCCGTTTGCCGGGCTCTCCGCGACCGTCGATAGCGGGGGTAATGGCGGTGGTAGTGAACGCACCGGCGGCGACGAAGACGGCGGCGGGACCGAAACCCGCGAATCGCTGACGCTCACCGAAGCTGTCGATCCGACGCTCGGCCATCATTACGGAGCCGAGAGCGACGTGCTTAGTACGGGCCAGTCCACCGCGGACGAGCGGGAGACGACGATCACGATCAGCGTCGAGACGCCGCCGCAGGTCGCCCGCCACGATGGCTACGAGACGGCGTTTCGCGCGTTCGACGATGTTCGCTTCCAGGCCCAGCGCTGAGCCAGTCGAAACGCCCTCGAGTTACGACGAACTGGCGGAACGGCGCAACTACCGCGACGAACGGTTCGTAAACGAACTCGTATCGATCGGAACGGTCACGAACGGTCGGAAACAGCCCCATTATGCCGATGATAACTAACCCCCGATCCGGACTACCTCGTGTGTATGTCTCGCTCGGAAAACGCAACCATGCAGATCGGCTGCCCGGAGTGTGATACAACCGTCACTACCGCCGTCCCTGCTGGTCCCGGACTCGTCGACGACGGCACGGCCGACCGATTACGCGGCACCGAAACCGCCTGTCGCAACTGCGGTCACGAACTCGAACTGTACTTCTACTGATGGGCCGGGGAAACGAGTTCACCTCGGACTGCCGTCGGCTTCGATATCGACGGGTGCAGTTGCTCGCTGCCGCTCGTGGACAGAGCCCTCGAGAAGCCGGACTGTCCGGACGATGGAAACGCTACCGGACGACTGTTAACCCCCCTGCGGCTGCAGGCCGCGAAGCAACCAGTGGCGGCCCTGTTCTGTTTCAGCGAATGCGAGTTCCCGACTCTCTCACTGTCGTTTCGAATCGGCAGCCGTATCGCCACGAGTACGACACGGAGGCGGAAACGAACGGAAACGCGGAAACGGAGCCGGACGCGGAGACAGGAGCGGACACGGCGGCGATCTCAGTCGACGAACCCACCGGCGGCCTCACCGCCGGTCTCGATCCCGTTCTGCAGGAAACGAGCGGTACCTGGATCGCCTGGGGCGACGGCGACGCCGACTTCGACGTCACCGACGCGCGCGACTGCGTCGGCGTCCCGCCCGAGGAGGAGTGCTACACGCTTCGGCGGATCGACCTCTCCGACGACGCCGTCGACGCCTACTATCGCGGCTTCAGCAACCGCGTCCTCTGGCCGCTCTGTCACGGCTTCGCTGAGCTCGTCGAGGAACGGGATGATGACTTCGAGTGGTATCGGACGGTCAACGCGACGTTCGCGGACGCGGTCGCCGAGCACGCGAGTTCGGATTCGGTCGTCTGGCTGCAGGACTATCACTTCGCGCTCGCGCCGCGGATGATCCGTGAGTCGATTCCGTCGTCGGCGACGGTCGCGCAGTTCTGGCACATCCCGTGGCCCTCGCCGGCGACGTTCGAGTACTGCCCCGAAGGCAAGCAGGTACTCGAAGGACTGCTCGGCAACGATTTGCTCGGATTCCACGTCGAGCGATACGCCGACGCCTTCCTCGATTGCGTCCGCCGGTACCTGCCGGACGCAGCGGTCGACCGCGAGCGGCGAACGGTCCACTATAAGGGCCACACGACCCGCGCCGTTGGGACGCCGATGGGGGTCGATGCCGACTCCTACGATCAGCGCGCACGCACCGCGGATGCGGACCGGCTCCACGCGCTCTTCGAGCGCTACGATATTCCGCAGAACGTGACGCTCGGACTCGGCGTCGACCGCCTCGACTACACGAAGGGCATTCCGGAACGGCTGACCGCACTCGAGCGCTTCTTCGAGGGGAATCCGGGCTGGCGCGGCGAGTTCACCTTCGTTCAGAAGGCCACGCCGTCGCGAACGGAGATTCCGGCCTACGCTCGCCACGGCGACCTCGTCCGGAGCGAGGTCGACCGGATCAACCGCCGGTTCGGGACCGACGACTGGCAGCCGATCGTTTACACGGAAGATATTCTGCCGGCGGACGACCTCTGTGCGCTGTACCGGCACGCCGATCTGCTGATCGTCAGTTCGCTGTGTGACGGGATGAACCTGGTCGCCCAGGAGTACGTAGCCGCGAGCGTCGACGGCGACGGCACCCTGCTGTTGAGCGACCGCACGGGCGCACACGAACGATTGAGCGAGAACGCGATTTCGATCAATCCGACAGCTGTCGAGGAGTTCGCCGATCGAATCGAAGACGCACTCACACTGTCGCCACAGGATCGTGCCCGTCGAATGGATGCCCTTCGAAAGACGATCTTCGAGAACGATATCGATTCCTGGATGGAAACGCAGTTCGAGTGGCTGTCCCGGGTCCACGACGGCCACTGGACAGCACCGAATTCGCAGTCCGGAACGGACGACGCCGAGTCGGGTGCCAACTCCGAATCGGATTCCGACTCCGGCTCGCACGAACGAACCTCGCTCGTCTGAACTGAACTCGTGTGCGTTCGACCGTCTCTGCACTCGCTTCCCGTGACGGAACGAGTCTCGATCCCACCATCCGAACTCCACCCACACCCGATTTGCGAACGATGTCCGACCAGTCAGCAGCCACCGACGACGGTTCCGATACCAGTATCGAAAGCACCGACGCCAGTACCGACACCGATATCGACGCCGGCATCGGCACCGATACCGACGAGACCACTACAGACGACTCCCCACACGAGACACCACTGCAGCCGCCTCCACTCCTGACGGGCGAGCACTTGCCACAGCTCCGGGCTACCCTCGCCAACGCAACGCATCTGCTGGTCTGTCTCGACTTCGACGGGACGCTCGCCCCCATCGTCGACGAGCCCGATGCAGCCGCGCCGACGACGGCAAACGAAACCGCCGTCGCGGGGCTCGTCGATGCCGCTCCCGTCACGACGGCTATCGTCAGCGGGCGGAGCCTCGCCGACGTGCGGACCCGCATCGACGGGCCGCGCATCTACGCCGGCAACCACGGCCTCGAACTCGCCTGGAACGAGACCGTCGCCGTTCACCCGGTTGCACACGAACGCGCCGCTCGGCTCGAAACCGTCTGCGAAGCGCTCGAAACCGTCCTCGGCCCGATCCCGAACGTTCGAATCGAAAACAAGCGCCTGACCGGAACCGTCCACGTGCGCACCGTCCCACCCGCTGCTCGCCCCACCGTTCGCCGACTTACACGGACCATCGTCGACCGATTCGGCGGCGACGAACTCGATATCTCCCCCGGCAAACGCATCCTCGAAATCGGACCGACGATCGACTGGGGCAAAGGCGACGCCGTCGATGTCATCACGTCGACGCTTCCGGACGGTACCGTTCCACTCTACATCGGTGACGACGTGACCGACGAGTCCGCGTTCCGCGCCATCGACGCCGACGGCATCAGTATTCGCGTCGGTGATGACGATCCCTCCACGGCATCCTTCCGCGTCCGGTCACCCGCCGCGGTCGCCCGCGTTCTCGACTGGCTCGGGACTGCCGGCGTCGAACTCGTCGGGCAGCGAACGCAGTCGCTGTCTGGAACTGAGCTGTGGAACGACGACCCGCGTGTCGGGCCGATCCCGGAACGCTGGCCGACGCCCGTGGCGAATGAATAAATACCGTTGGCTGCTGGCGCTGATAATCGCCGGCTCCGATGGCTTCGGCCGGCGTTCAGCGGGGGTTTGCTGGCCCCACGCCATCGTTACGCGTGATCACATATATTGTTGCCGATAGTGATTGCCAAAGCGAACTCCCCGGGACAAGCCGAAAGTATTAGTTACCAGTGGAAATAAAGATTCGGTACGAGAGTGACAGAGAGTGAAGCTACGCCAGCCAACTGATTTCCTGATCCTCGAAGCGCTCGAGGATAAGGGGCGAAACGTCGCGACGAATCTCGCCGCCCACACGGGAAAGAGTCGAAAAAACATCAACACCCGTCTCCCCGTCCTCGAAGACTACGGCTTAGTCGAGAAGATCGGGCCAGCAGAACGATCCGGCCTCTACGAGATTTCCTCGACAGGCAAAGCAGCACTCGTCTATCAGGATCAGTACGGCGAGGCCGACGACTTCGAAGACCTCATCGAGGGCCCCAGCGCGGGCGATCTCGATCAGAACGGTGACAGCCAGGCAGCGTTCGTCCGCGGGGAAAACGGTGACGTAGACGACGAAAACGCCAACACAGACGCCGACGAGTAATCCCGTTTCCGCCGCTCAGCCGCGATCGATTGGATCATTCGCGGCATGAGGCTGCATTTTATCCGCGCCATCTTATCAGCGGACCAGCGACCATCGTAGCGAGTCATCCCACCCTCCCGGTGGACGACCCTTCGAGCCTTTGATACGGACTGCTGTCAGTCATTTCCGGCGCAACCGCAGGACGGGCGCGGTTGCGCCGGTAAATCGTTACAGCAGACCGTATGAGACCGCGATGAACTCGGTCGGGTACAGTCGTCTCACAGAGACGAGTTCACCGGAGAGACGGCCATTCGTGGCTCCAATTTGGAGCCGGTCACTCCGTCGGGCTACTCCCCTCTTCGAAGAATTCGGAAAGGACCGTCTTGAGCCCCTTTCGGAGGTGTTGGTGCATCGTCGGTGGAGTCACACCCATGGTCTCGGCGATCTCCTCGCCGGTGCTCGAGCGCGGCCACTCGAAGAAGCCGCTGAAGTAGGCGAGGCGCAGCGTCGTCAACTGCCGGTCTGTAAGCTCCTCGTGGATTCGATTGCGGCGTTCGACTGCCGTGTGGACCGGCCGGTCGACCTCGCGACGCGCCATGAGTTCCGTACTTTCGTAGATTGCGGACAGCGCCTCGGCGACCTCCCGGACGTCGCTATGCTGGGGCACCTCGACAATGCAGGTTCCGATCCCGTCTGTGACCGTCACGTCCCGGATCGTTCCCCCGTGATTCGCAATCGTTCGAACGCCGGACTCGACCAGGCGCATCTCGATCGTACAGTGATCCCGCCCGTCGTGGATGAGCCGACACGACTCGATCGACTCGTGTTCCGATGCCGCCTCGATCACCGTCTCCCCATCGAGTCCGTCGACGGTCACGTACTGGATCGGCCGGCCGTCCGAGGTGGTTCCCGACCATTCGAGGGAACACGTACAGTCGTACTTCGTCGTCAGATCGAACGAAAACGACTCCCCGCCGTCGATTCTGAACTCGAGTTCGGTGACGGTATCGGCAAATAGCAACTGGCGGCTTTTGACTGCCATGATCGAAAAGCCCATAGTTTCCCCGAGGAGTTTGAACGCTTCCTGTTCGGTGTCCGAGAACGCATCGGCTCGACTCGCGAGGACGGTCAACACGCCGTAGATCGTTTGCTCGTGGACGATCGGAACGGCGATCGCCGCCCGAACGGTGTCTTCGCTGGCGGCGGCCTGTATCGGCTTGGGTAAGGGTTCTCGTTCGAGGATGTGGTTTGCCGTCAGTATTTCCCCCGTGGTTCCGGTTCGTTCGACCGGTCTCTGGATGTCCGTTGGTGAGGCGGGTTTGGTAGCTCCGTTCTCAGTGTCGGTATCGCTGTCGGTGTCAGCGTCGGTACCGCCGTCTCCATCGTGTTCGCTCTCACGACCACTGTCACCGTGCTCATCAGCGCTCCCGTCGGTATCATCGTCAGCCTCCTCACCCGCCGCGGTCGCGGTTGCCGTGTCAGCCTCGGACTCTCCACTTGCCCCCGCTTGCGTCCGTTCCTGTGAGTGTTCATACCGTGCGTCGTCGAGGTTCCGAACGGCCTCGAGATACGTCGTCGCTTCGCCCGCACCCGTTCGATAAGTGAACTCGCCGTTCGTGGTGCGTTCGGCGATCCAGCACCCACAGTAGAGATCCGAATCGACGAGTTCAGCGCAGACCTCTCGTTCGATCGCATCTCGGGTGGGGGCGTCGACGAGCGTTTCGATCACTTGCCGAATAACGGCGTTGATACGGTTGAGCGTCTCGAGATTTGCCTGCCTGGCCCGCAGTCTGCGTTCGCGTTGTGCGCGCTCGGTGATGTCGCGGGCGAGCCAGATGACGGCGCGCTGGCCGTCGATGCGTTCGTCGATCGGGACGACACGCGCTTCGTAGCGACGGCGGCCTTCGGTGGTCTCGACGCTGTACTCGACGGATTGGACCTCGCCGGTTCGGAGTGCGCGGTCGAGACAGTCCTGCAGTTGTGTCGCGGTCTCCTCCGGGAACGCATCGGTGAGGCGCTTGCCGACGAGTTCAGCCGCGGAGATGGTGTAGAGTTCGGCTGAACTCGGTCGGATTTTGGACTCTAGATATGTCCCGTCGGCACTGATGACGAACGCCTCGTCGGGCAGTTCGTTGGCGATGATTCGGTGATAGGTATCGTCGTGGGTGGCGTTCGGTGTGGGCGTCGATTCGGCGTCACGTTCCACGCGCTGTTCGGAGTCGGGGTCGGGGCCGGAGTCGGTGCTGGTACCGACGGTTGAGTCGGTGTTTGCGCTTGCCTGCTTCTGTCGCTGTTTCTGTCGTTGCTCCTGTTCTTGTTCCTGTTTTTCTTCCGTTTCCCCTTCCCCTTCGTCTTCGTCTTCGTCTCCGTCTCCGTCCTCGCCTTCCTCCCCCTCGGAGTCACTCCCACGGCTGCCAGTCGTCGCTGTCTCTTCTCGAACCACGTTGAGAACGCGGGTGACGGCATTATCGGTCGCCGGAACGTACTCGCTCACATCGGCCCGGAGTGCCGCTGCAGCGAGCGTTTCGCTGCCGTTTCGTGGCGTGACGACGATCGGCTGTTCGCCGTCGTCTTGTGCCGTGTCCCGGTCGGACGCTCGCGTCCGTGTTCGCGTCTGCGTTCGCGCTTTGGTTCTCACGTCCGTAACGTGACCAATAGCCGTTTGCAACGACGCGGGCCGATCGACATCGATGACGATCCCGTCCGGATTGAACGCGAACGCGGGCCCGGATCGATCCGTTGATCGGAGTTCAGCCAGTGACCGAACGATAATTTCCACTGGCGGATCACGATCCATCGCCTCGAGTTCCGTACGGAGTCGGTGTTCGCTCGCTGGTGCGTTCGTTACACAGACGAGTGAGACGGTTTCCTGTGAGTGCTCCATGGTCCGGGGTATCGGCTATTCGTCACTACGCCAGTGCTCCGAGCCGGTATACTTTCTACTCAACACCGCGACCTGCAATAAAACATAGGGGTCGAAATGATTCGACGGTCGGCCAACAGGTGGCCGTGCGAGTGAACGAGGGTTGTGCTACTGTCGCATCCCGTCTCCGAACCGGTTAGAGTTCGTCTGCTGCTTTCAGTTCGCCGATGACGTCGTCGACGAACGATTCCGGATCGTCGTACGGGAAGTCGCCGCCGGATATTTTCGTGTTTAGTTCCATCGCAGTCATCGAAAAATCCCCGGACTCGAACTTCGTCCCCGGACCGTTCGGCAGCGCTGGGACGAGGTCCATTGGACTCGAAATCGGGTAGTCAGCGCCTTCGAACGCGTCGATCATCTGCTCACGGATTTCGTCTTCATCTGCCATTGCGTGACTCCGTTACGTCCGATAAATAATAAATTTGTAGGTAGTTGCGCGTTCAGCGTGAGAGCGTAATTCTTCCCTTCGCTGGGGTTTCTTCCGCTCTCATAGCACTGATAGTGTCTGTCTAGCGTATTCACTGGCCGGGAGATAGTCATCGGCTCCAACAGCTCCGAAACAGTAATTATGCCCCGGACTGCATGTCAACCCATGGCGAAAGATACCGTCAGGTACCCCGACGAGGTCGTCGAAGAGATCGACACGCTCGTCGACGACGGTATGTTCGAGAGCAAATCCGAGTTCTATCGCTTCTCTGCGGAGTACGTACTCACGCTCATCGACCCCGATCACGACGTCGAGACGTTCAACTTCGACGAGATCAAATCCGAACTCGATATCACTGAAGAAGATCACGTGAAGGCGCTGGGCACGGACGGTGGAACGTTCTTCCTCGATGCTGTGATTACAGTCCGCAAACAGGGGCTGCGGGGCAATTACGAGGCTGCAGAGCGGTTTATCGACACCCACTACGAAGCGACCGATCAGGAGTGTATCATCTTGGAGGAGTTGCTCGGGACGTACCGAGAGGGAACGCCAAATCAACCGTAATCAGGGTCGAATCGACTCGAGAAACGCCGCGTCGACATGCTGTCGAAGTAATGTTGCAGCCCGATCTGCGGGTGCCGTCGCTGTTTCTCCGGACGAGTTCGCGTTGTGGGCTGGCCACTCGACACCTGCAGACCGCGCCACAGCCTCGAGAAACGCTGTGCGGACGCCCGTATTGTCGAAGACGCCGTGAAGGTAGGTTCCGAGCACCCGCCCGCGTGCTGCACTCGCGTCACCGAGCGGGCGCTGGATCGGTTCGAGCGCCCGCGTTCGGCCGGCATGAATTTCGTACCCCGAAGCGGTCCCCTCCGCGCCGGCGAGCAGCGGGGTCGCCGATCCGTCGACGGGGACCGTCGTCCGCTCGAGTCGCTTGTCCTCGTCGAACCGCGTTTCGACGGGGAGCAATCCGAGCCCGTCGAGTGTATCGTCGGTCCCGGTTCCTTCGAGCGAGGCGTTGGTGAGTCGCTCGCCGAGGAGTTGGTAGCCGCCGCAGATGCCGACGACGGGGCCGTCGAAGACGTGCAGTGCATCGCCGAACTCGGCGGTGCGGAGCGCGCGGAGGTCGTCGACCGTATTTTTGGTCCCCGGGAGAACGACGGCGTCGGCCGCAACTGCGTCCAGGGGATTCTCGCTCGCTCCATCGTCGACCGGCACGTAGACGACCGACACGCCGGGTTCCGCGGCGAGCGCCTCGAGATCAGTCGCGTTGGAGATGCGCGGGAGACGGGGGACGGCGATTCGAAGCCGCTGCTCTCCCGGAACGCCGTCGTCGTCGCCGCGGACGCCCCGCTCCTCGACGCCGGGGAGGCCGACGCTGTCCTCCTCCGGCAGGCCGGGATCGTCGTAGGGTAACACGCCGAGGATCGGGACGCCAGTCCGCGATTCGATCTCCTCGATTCCGGGGTCGAGCAGCGACGGGTCGCCTCTGAACTTGGTGATGAGCGCGCCGACGACGCGCTCGCGGATGTCGTCGGGTAAGAGTTCGATCGTTCCGTAGAGGCTGGCGAACGCGCCGCCGCGCTCGATGTCGACGAGCAGGAGGATATCAGCGTCGGCGAACCGGGCGGTTTCGACGTTCGCGAGGTCGCGGTCGTGAAGGTTGATCTCGGCGATGCTGCCCGCGCCTTCGGCGACGATCACGTCGTGGTCGGCCGCCAGCCGCCGATAGGAGTCCTCGGCGGCGATACGGGCGTCCTCCCAGTGGTTCTCGTAGTAGCTGCCGGCGGGAACGTGCTCGCGGGCCCGGCCCTGCACGACCAGTTGACTCTCGCCGTCGCCGCGCGGTTTCAGGAGGACGGGATTGCAATCCGTCGTCGGCGTGAGCCGCGCCGCGCGGGCCTGCGTGAACTGCGAGACGCCGATTTCGCCCCACCTGTCGTCGACCTCGTTCGAGTTCGCTTCGGCGGTCACAGCCGACGGGTTGCCGCTGTCTTCCCCCGCCGCGCGGATGACGACGCGGGCGTTGTTACTCATGTTCTGTGCTTTGAATGGTGCGACCGAGACGCCCCGATCCGCGAGCAGGCGACAGAGTCCCGCGACGACGGTTGATTTGCCGACGTGGCTCGCAGTCCCGGCGACCAGAAGCGTCCGCGTCATTCACACGTCCCTGCTGCGTCCCAGCGTATCGTCCTGTCGATTCCACCTCCGGCTTCCCACCGCCGTTCTCGACCCGCCACAACCGGACCGAGTTCACCGACGCCACGGACCGGTCCGTCGCAGGCCCGACAACTACGTACATCGCCGGTGGAGCGTCTCCCGACCCGATGCCACCGACACTCGACAACGAGTACGTGAGCGATTGGCGCGTCCTTACCGGAGACTCGTCCGTCGGCATCGACGCCAACGATAGCGATAGCGACGGCGACGTAGACGAACTCACTGTCACCCACGTCAGCGACCTCCACGGGCAACTCACGCCGCGCCACCACGTCTATTACGACACCCCCCACTCCAACTCGCGAGCGGCCTTCGAGTTCAGCGACGCGGACGAACTCGTGAAACGAGCCGGCGGGATCCCGATTCTCTCGGCGAAACTCGGCGAGATTCGATCGGCGGTCCCGGCGACGCTGACGCTCATGAGCGGCGACACCTTCCACGGGTCCGCCGTCGCGACCTACGGGGACGGACGGGACCTCTGTGATCTCGTCGCCGACCACCTCGACCCGACCGTCTACGTCCCGGGAAACTGGGACATCGCCGACGAGAGCAGCGACGATGGCGCGCTCCGGGAGTACCTCGACCGACTCGAGACCCGTGGGACGACGGTCCTCGCAAACAACCTCTACGACGCCGGGACGACCGACTCCCTGTACGAACCGTACACGCTCGTCGAGCGAAACGGCATCAGCGTCGGCGTCGTCGGCATGACGAACGTCTACATGGACCGGATGGCACCCGCCCTCCACGAGGACAAGTACGAGTTCGGCAAGCACCCCGCGCTGCTCGAGGAGGCCGCTCGGGAGGCGAAAGCCGACGGCGCTGAACTCGTGATCGCGGTCACCGAAATCGGCCTCCAGTGGATGGTCCAGGCGGCGAAAGACTGCCCCTCGATCGACGTGGCACTAAGTTCGCACACGCACGAGTACACCTACGAGCCGATCGTGGTCGACGGAACGGCGGTCATCGAATCGGGGATGGGCGACGCCCTCGGACGGCTCGATATTCGTCGAATTGGAGGGAACGCGGACGCGGACGCGGATGCCGACGGCAGTGACGTGGACGGCGCTGATACCGAGGGCGACCACGACGCCCACGCATTCGCCGTCCGCCACGTCCTCTACTGTCTCGCGCCCGACCACGAGTACACGCCCGATCCGGACGCCGCCGCTCACAACGCCGTCAAGCGCGTTCGCGAGCCGTTCCTCGCGGACGACACCGAGTTCGAGCAGGGCCACGGCACGCTCGAGCAGCCGCTCGATACCGTCGTCGGCGAGACGGCCACCCGGCTCGCCCGGCGATCGTTCCTGGTGAACTCGTGGAACGCGGCCCTGACCGACGCGCTCGTCGAGTTCACCGGCGCGGATCTGGCCGTCGTGAACGGCTACCGGTTCGGCTTCGCGGTACCGCCGGGAGAGATCACGCTTGAGGACTGCTACGGTGCGTTTCCGATGATCTCGCCGGTCGCGACAGGCGACGCCTACGGCAAACAGCTCACGAACCACGTAGAGGCATCCCTGAACGACAACTTCTCGCCGCACGTCTACGAGCAGGAAAACGGTCGCGTCCGGTCGTTCTCCCCGAACGTCTCGCTGACGATCGATCCGACGGCAAAGCGCGAGCGCCGCCTCGTCGCGTTCACGATCGACGGCGAGCCGATCGATCCGGACGACTCCTACACCGTTGCAGCCCTCGACAAGCCGGGCTCGGCCGCGCGTGAACTCGGCGGCTGTAACTTCCCGTTCCGGAACGTCGAGATCGAGGCGGGAACGACGGCAGTCGACGTGCTCGTCGAGTATCTCGCAGACGAATCCCCGCTCGACGTCGATACCGACGGCCTGGTCACGACGCCGGACGACGGCGGCACCGTCCAGAACACGCCCACAGACGGGCCGTATCCGTTCGTGCAGCCGGGCGTCGACTACGCGGACGGCGAGGCGTACTGCGAGACGCGGCTGATTCCGAATCGGTACGCGATGCCCGACGAGGCGGTGAATCGCCGGCGGTGACGGCGACGCGAGCGCGAGTTCAGCGAGGCGTTACTCGTTCCGGTACCGCTCGGCCCACTTCGGCCCCGCCCGATCCGAGAGCACGATGCCAAGCGCGCCGAAGCCGATTCCGGCGACGGCCAGGGCCGCCGCGAGCGTCGGTGTCGGCGGGACCACGACGAACCCCGCGACCAGCGTCGGGACGATCGCGACCGCGACGCCGACGGTGAAGGTTCCGAAACGGACCGAATCGAAGAGGAACTCGTTCGGATCGAACCCGGCGATGGAGACCGTTAGCCCGTAGTAGTACAGGCCGTAGCCGGCGAGCAGTATCGCCCCCACGGCGGCGTCGACGAGCGTCGCGTTGAACCGGATGACGGCAGCGAGGTACGGCAGGGCGACCGCCGGCGTCCCGACGAGGACGAACGCCGCGCGCTTGGCGCGGAACACGTCGTCGATGGCGACCGGATAGGTGAGATAGAACTCGAGCGAGTCGAACTGCGTGAGCCAGTTGTAGGTCGTAAACGCGGCGAGACCCAACACGCCACCGAAGAAGATGCCGGGCGCGGGTTCGACGCCCGTGATTTCGCGGACGACGCCGACGAGTGCGGCGACCAGCGCCAGCAAAATGCCGGCAGAGACGAACGGCTTCCAGATGCCGCCGGCGGAGCGCGAGAGGTCGAGCAGCGTTTTGACAACGAGGGGGTCGTCCGCGAACGGTAGCCGGTCGCCGACAGTCCGTAGCTGGGAAAACCGGTCGCCCGCCGTTCGCGTCGGCCGGCCGTAGGTCGGGTCGTACAGCGCGAGCGACGCGGCGGCGACGAGGGCCGTTCCGATCGCCAGACCGCCCGCTGCGGAGAGGGATCCCGACAGCGGGACGACCAGCGTGCGGACGGATTCGATCGCGGCGGGTCCGTCCAGCGCCCAGGTGACGGCGGCAGCGCTGACGAGAGCCAACGCAATTGCCCAGGTCGGTACGCCCCGCGTTCGGACGGCGATCAGGGCGACCGTCGCCGTCATGCCGGCGGCGAAGACGAGCGAGAGCGAGAGCCAGAGCACGGCGAGTTCAGTCGGCGTCGTCGCCGAGGGGCCGCCGATCGGGATCGCGGCGGTGGCCATCGGGAGGACGAAGACGACGGCGTAGAACAGCGCGTCTTTCACCAGAAACATCCCGAGGAGCCGCCGTCGGGAGAGGGGAAGCGTGGACGCAGACGAGAGGACGAGCGAGAGCCGGCCGAAGACGTTTTCGAGCATGTTCGAGCCGGCGAAGCCGGCGGTACCGCTGTAGAGGCCGAATCCGAGCGCGAGAACGTGGAGGCCGAGGACGATGGTCGCGGGGGCCGTGCCGGTCTCGAGGAGCGCGATGGTCGCGCCGGCGGCGAGGAGGACGATCAGGAGGGGAAAGGAGGCAAAGCGCCAGCCGCCGAACAGTTGCGTGTGGAGCCGCCACTCCTCGCGCAGGAGGGTGGTAAACAGGAGGCGGTTCGTGCCGTTCCCGATGCCACCAACGCGGCCGCTGTCGACGCCACCGCTGCCGATGCCGCCGCCGATATCGGTGGCACTCTCCAGTTGGCCGGTTTGTGACTCGTCTCGGCCGGTCCGTTCTCCGTTCATGCCTCGATCTCGGTCCGTTCGAGCGCCGGCATGTCGCGAGCGTCCGCGTCGTCGACGTGCTCGAGGAAGGTCTCGAGCAGCGAGTCGCCGGTTTCGTCGACGAGCGACCGCTCGGTGACGATCCGGCCGTCGGCGACGATGCCGACTCGCGTGCAGATGTCGGCCGCAACGTCGATGTTGTGCGTCGAAACGAAGACGGCGTTATCGTCGGCCGCGTACGCGGTCAGAAACTGCTTGACCTGTTCCTGAACGAGCGGGTCCAGGTTCGCAAGCGGCTCGTCGATCAACACCACGTCGGGTTCATGGATGAACGCCTGCGCGATCATCACCTTCTGTTGTTGGCCCCGCGAGAGGTCCGTATGCAGCGTCTCGAGTTTGCTCGCGAAGCCGAGTCGCTCCGCCCAGTGCTCGATACCCGCCGTGACAGCCGCTTCGTCTAACTCGCGCACGTCGCCGACGAACTCGAGGTACTCCCGCGGCGTGAGAAAACTCGGCGGCGAGGCTTGTTCCGGAAGGATACCGACCCGCCGTCTCGTCTCGAGCGGGGCTGTCGTCGGGTCCGTTCCCAGCACGCTGATCGTTCCCCCGTCGGGGACGATCTGGCCGGTCAGCGACCGAATCGTCGTCGTCTTGCCGGCACCGTTCGGCCCGAGAAAGCCGAACAACTCTCCGCGTTCGACGTCGAAAGACATTCCGTCGACCGCCCGGACGGCTCCGTACGACTTGCGCAACTCATCGACTCGAAGGACACCCATCAGTTGAACGGTCATTCACAGTGGCTGGTAATAACTGTGCTGGCACCCACCTGCCACCGCGGGCGGTGAGAGCGGCGGAGAGCAGAATCAGAACTCCGTTCCGCGACGTGCCCGCTGGCCGTCCTCGATCGGGTGTTTCTCCTTCCGGACGTTCGTGATCAAATCCGCGCGCTTCTCGAGATACGTCGGCTCATCGTGCCCGCCGGAGAGTACGAGTTCGAGATCGGCCGGCTTCGCATCGATCAGGTCGTGTACGTCGTCTTCAGAGAGCAAATCGCGTTCGACGGCGTAGAGTACCTCGTCGAGGACGAGCATGTGGACGCCGTCCTCGGGATCGCCGTCGAGGTCGAGCGGCGAACCCAGGTCGGCCTCGCTCGCTGCGGTGAGAACCTCGCGGGCGCGTTCGAGGCCCGCCTGCGCTTCGGCCTCGTGCTGTGCTTCGTCGCTGCCGTCTGCCATGCCGTGCCAGCCGTAGTGGCCGAGGTTCTCGTAACTCATTCCCGGCAGCGCGTCGATCGCGTTGTACTCGCCGCGAACGGCCTCGACGCTCGATGCCCCGCCTTTCATGAACTGCAGGACGTGCACGCGGTAGCCGTGACCCGCGGCGCGCATCCCCATCCCGAGCGTCGCCGTTGTCTTCCCTTTTCCGTCGCCCCACCAGACCTGTACGAGTCCGAACTCGTCGGGCGCTGCCGGCTCGATTCGCTCCGCCTCCGGCGTTCGGCCCTGTCCTGGCGTGTTTTCGATAACGGCCTCAGTCGATGCAACCGATTCCGGCGTATCTGCCGTCTCCGGCGTCCGATCCTCGCCCATATCCCAGCCGTCGACCCGACCGTACATGTAGCTATTCCTGTCGCACCGCTCGAATCCGACACAACCGTCTTGAGTCCTCGATCCCTACGCAGTTGCGATGTCCCTCGACTGTTCGACCGGTGAAACGCCGCCGCTCGCGGCGATCATCGATGCCCTCGACGATCCCGACTGTCGAGCGATCATTGCCCTCCTGGAAACCCCACAGACCGCCCGCGAAATCGCCAACGAAACCGACCTTCCGCTGTCGACCGCCTACCGCAAACTCGACCGCCTCCGCGACGCGGCACTCATCGCCGAGACGACCGAACACCACCGCGGTCGCCACGACAGCACCCACTATGTCGCTACCTTCGACCGGATCGATATCGAACTCGACGACGACCGCGAGTTCAGCGTCGATCTCGGCCGGGCAGCGACGCAGTCGCTCGAGCTACGGGAACGGTTGCGACAGCAGTGAGGATCGAGAACGAACGACTCGCAGCGACGAACCGTAGCGACGAACCGGTGCGGCCTGCTCCGGCTTATTGTGCGAGGTAGCCGCCTTCGACGGGGAGCGTGACGCCGGTCACCCGCGAGGAGAGGTCGGAGCCGAGGAAGAGCACGGCGTTTGCGATCTCCTCCGGGTCCGCGAGGCCGGGCATCGGCTCGGTCTCCTCGAACTGGGCCTCCATCTCCGGGTGTTCGTCGATCGTCCGTTCGATCATCTCCGTGCGGACGATGCCGGGAGCGATCGCGTTCGCCCGGATGCCCTCTTCGGCGTACTCGATCGCCGCGTACTTCGTGAGTTGACTGACGGCCGCCTTGGCCGCGCCGTAGCCGCTGTACTGGGGCACGGCGACCTCGCCGCCGATAGAGGAGGCGCTGATGATCGAGCCGCCGTCGTCGGCCAGCATCGCCTCGATGCCGTACTTCATTCCGTACCAGACACCTTTGAGGTTCACGTCGATGACCTGCTCGAAGGCGTCGTTGTCGTACTCGTCGAGTCGCGACACGGGCCCCTCGATCGCCGCGTTGTTAAAGAGCACGTCGATCCCGCCGAACTCGCTGACGGCGGTTTCGATCATCCCCTCAGCGTCCGCAGAATCGGAAACGTCCGCGTGCACGAACGTCGCCTCGCCGCCGTCGTCGGTGATCGCGTCGACGGTCGCCTCCCCGCCGTCGGTATCCACGTCCGCGACGACGACGGATGCTCCCTGGTCGGCGAACGTCTTTGCGGTCGTGCGCCCGATTCCGGACCCCGAACCGGTGATAACTGCCACCTGATCTTCGACTAGTCGCATTAGTTGTTCTATCGGTCCGCCGAGAGATATCTATTTTGGGCACCTGTCATTCCGTCATATCTCGGCATATAACACCTCACAGGAATATATGAACGATCGATTATTCTGTTTTCTATTGGAGAGGTGGCGGAAATACTTATAAATAATACATGTCTCCACTACTGTAATGGCACACTACGAATCGGATGCGCTGACCGTCGAATGGGATCGAACGCTCGATGCAGTCGTCATGAACTGGCAGGACTTCGCGAAGGGCGATACCTACCGCGACGGCCTTGATGCGGGGCTCGATCTCGCAAACCAGAAGCGCGCCCAGAACTGGCTCGCCGACCTCCGAGAACTTGGAACGGTCACCCCGGAGGACCGCGAGTGGACCCAGGACGATTGGCACCCGCGCGCGTTCGACTCCTCGCTTCGGAACATGGCGATCATCCAGCCCGAGAGCGTCGTCGCCAACATGTCCGTTGAAGACATGGTCTCGGAAGTCGGGGAGAACACGACCTCGCGGATCTTCGACAACCGGGACGACGCCGAGGCGTGGCTTCGCAACCAGTAACCGCTTTCTACAGGCGATAGGGCGACCTATCGCCCGACGAGATCCGTATCCGTCGGCCCCTGTCCGTCGAACTCCTCGACGAACGCGTCGAGTTCAGCCGGCTCCGACGCGCCCGGTAACTCGCGTTCTGCGGTCGAACTCGATTCGTCGACCTCGAGTCGCTCGCAGACCAGATCGGCGACGGATTCGGCCATCCGCCGGTAGGTCGTCAATTTGCCGCCGACGATACTGACGAAATTCTCGACGCCATCGTCCGCATGCTCGACTCGGAAGAAGCCACGCGAAATCCCGCGGCCCCCGCGGGTCGCCTCGTCCGGCTCGTACAGCGGGCGAACACCCCACCAGGTCCGGAGCTGTGGTTCGTCGGCCACCGACGGCAGCATCGTCGCACACTCCTGGATCGTCTGCTCGACCTCCCACTCCTCGCGGCTGAACTCGTCAGGATCGGACACCGGGACACTCGTCGTCCCGAGAACGACCTCGTCCTCGTGGGGAACGACGATATCCCCGTCCGCGGGTTCTCGACAGCGGTTGAGCACCGGGCCGAGCCCGCCGTGTTCGACCGCGACCATCACGCCCCGCGTCGGCCGCATTTCGACCGAGACACCCGCCAGTTCGGCGACCTCCCCGGCGTGAGCGCCGGCCGCGTTCACCACGACCGTCGGCTCGATCGTCTCGCTGAACTCGCCGCCGAGGGAGACGGCCGTGATCCGCCCGTCCTCGACGGTCATCGAGTTCACCGGCGCGTGGGTCAGGATGTCGCCGCCGTGGTCGCGCGCATCGGCGGCGTTCGCCGCGACGAGTCGGGAGGGGAGGACGACGGCGTCGGGGACCCACATCGCCCGTTCGACGTCGGCCGAGAGTTCCGGAACGGCGTCCCGTGCGAGATCGCCGTCGATGACGTCGACCGGGATACCGAGTTCCTCGCAGGCGTCGCGTTTCGCGTCGAAGTAGGCCGGGTCGTCGTCGGTCAGTTGGACGAAGAGCCCGCGCGTCTCCCGAACACACTCGCCGGCGATGCCTCTCAGGATGCGATTTTCCTCGATGCATTCGCGCGCGCCTGCCGCGTCGGACTCGGCGTAGCGAGCGCCGCTGTGGAGCAAGCCGTGTGAACGCCCGGATGCGCCCGCCGAGAGGCCGCCGCGTTCGGCGAGCGTTACGTCGACGCCGCGGAGCGCGAGGTCGCGGGCGATTCCGGTGCCGGTTGCGCCGCCGCCGATGACGAGAACCGAAGTCGAGTGGGCCATACTGAACGCAGGTGCTCTAGCGGGACGTATGTTTCACTGCCGGGGAATTCCGCTTGGAAACGACGGCTGCGGACCGAGCGGCGTTACGGACTGTACTCCGGCGACTGCTGTTCGATCGTGCCGGCGACGTTGTCGAGTTGTTCGCCGATCGTCGCGACGAGATCGTCGAGGGTGACGATTCCGGTCAGTTCGCCGTCGTCGTCGACGACCGGAAACCGACGAACTCCGTGTTCGTCGATCGCCCTCGAGATTTCGATCGACTCCGCGTCCTCGCGGATCGTCGCCGGATCGGCCGTCATCGCCTCGTCGACCGTCGCGGACGCGACATCCTCGCCGTCGTGGTCGTGTATCGCAAGTGCCGCGTCGCGGTCGGTGACGATCCCAACGGGTTCGGTGCCACTATCGTCGGTAACGACGATCGCGCCGACGTTTTCCTCCGCGAGTAGCCGCGCTATTTCGCCGAGTTCAGCGTCGCGATTCGCCGTGATAACGTCGTCCGGACCGAGGTTTCCAACGGGCATCGTTTAGAGAACGCTATCACGGGTCCGGTATTCAAACGGAAGCTTTCGAATGAGCGCACTGTCGTAGGCAACAGCAGTAGACTCCGAGACCGCCGGTTCGGCTCCGTCGAAAACTCAGTGCTCCGCGGTCGCGTCGGGGCCGAACTTCTCGCGGACTGTCTCGACCTTCGGTGCCGCGTGCATCGAGCAGTAGGCGTCGTTGGGGTTCTTCTCGAAGTAGTTCTGGTGGTACTCCTCGGCCTCGTAGAAGGTCTCGAGCGGCTCGATTTCGGTGACGATCCCCTCGTAGAGCCCTTCGTTCTCGAGTTCAGCCGCGAAGGCCTCGGCCGTCTCGAGTTGCTCGTCGTCGTGGGCGTAGATCGCCGAGCGGTACTGCGAGCCCACGTCGGGCCCCTCGCGGTCTTTCGTCGTCGGGTCGTGGATCGTAAAGAAGACCTCGAGCAGGTCCTCGTAGGCGATGTCGGCCGGATCGTATTCGACCTGGACGACCTCCGCGTGGCCGGTGCGTCCGGAACAGACCTCCTCGTAGGTCGGGTTCTCGGTGTGGCCGCCCGCGTAGCCGGAGGTGACCGATTCGACGCCGTCGAGCGCTTCGAGCGCCGCTTCGACGCACCAGAAACAGCCGCCGCCGAACGTAGCTCGTTCCATATCCGCTTGTAGGTGCTGCGGGAGGATAGATGTGACGGGAGTGGATGCGGACGATGATGACCGGACGACGACGGCCGGACGAATGCGATCGGGCGACGATCGACCGACAACCGGACGAACGCAGGGAGCACCAGATTCAAGCGACGGCCCGACGAACTGTTTCCCTTCGGCTATGTCGCGCCTGGAAACCTCGCTCACCGAAGTGCTCGACCTCGACGTGCCGCTCGTGCAAGCGCCCATCGGCAGTGCAACCTGTCCCGAACTCGCTGCTGCCGCCGCCGATGCCGGTGCCCTTGGCATGCTGGCCGTCACCTGGCGGGACGAAGCTCAGACCTGCGAGGTCGTCGCCGAAACCGCCCGCCGAACGGACGGCGTCTTCGGCGTGAATATCGTCGTCGATCCGGACGCGAAGACGGTTCCAACCGAGACGCACATCCACTGCTGTCTCGAGGAAGGAGTCGACGTCTTCTCCTTCTCGTTCGGCGACGCCGCACCCTACGTCGATCGGATTCACGACCACGACGGGACGGTACTGCAGTCCGTCGGAAGCGCCGACGAAGCGAGGGCCGCCGTCGACGCAGGGGTCGACTGTATCGTCGCACAGGGTTGGGAGGCCGGCGGTCACGTCCAGAGCAACGTTGCGACGCTCCCGCTGGTTCCCCGCGTGGTCGACGCCGTGCCGGACACGCCGGTTATCGCCGCCGGCGGCATCGCGGACGGGCGCGGAATCGGTGCCGTGCTCACGCTCGGCGCGGACGGAGCGTGGCTCGGCACGCGGTTCCTGGCGACCTCCGAAGCCCGCGTTCATCGGCTCTATCGACAACGAGTGCTCGACGCAACCGAAACCGAAACCGTCTACGCCACCCTCTACGACGAAGGATGGCCAAACGTCCCACACCGAGTGCTCGACAACGAAACCGTCGCGGACTGGCAGGCCGCAGGTGAACCCGAAACCGACCGTCCGGGCTCGAACGATACCGTCGCGGAAACCGGAGACGGAACGCCAGTCCGCCGATACGAAGATTCGCTTGCCACTCCAGAGCTACGCGGCGAGGTCGAAGAACTACCGCTGTACGCGGGCCAGAGTGCGGGCATCACGCACGACGTGCTTCCCGCAGCTGAACTCGTGCGTGAACTCGCCGACGAAACGCTCGCGGCGCTCGACCGAACTCGGTGAGCACCACGTCGGCACTCTTGAGCCGCGGGTGTCGGACGACCTTACGTTCCGGCTCCGTCCGCGACGCGCCATCGTAACAGCACGCCGTTGTCAAGCCGCTCGACGTCCGCGAGTTCGAGTTCAGGAAAGTCTGCAACGAAGCCGTCGCCGTCAGCCAGCGTCGGCGCGTCCCGACCGCCGATGATCGTCGGACCGACGAAGACGGAGAGTTCGTCGACGAGGCCGGCGTCGAACAGCGAGAAGATGAGTTCGCCGCCGCCTTCGACCATGAGCTGCTCGAGGCCCTGGTTCTGGAGGGCGGCGAAGGCGCGCAGGAGGTCGACCCGTTCGTCGCCCGCGGTCACGAGTTCGGCGCGGTCGGCGAGATCCAGTCGCTGTTCGACGGGTGCGGATTCGGTCAGGCAGACGTATGTCGTCGCGGCATCGTCGAGGACGGCGGCGTCGAGCGGCGTTCGACCGGTGGAGTCGACGACGGCGCGGGCGGGGTTCGCCGGCTCGCCCGCCTCGCGGCGCTGCTCGCGCAGGGCGTCGTCCTTGACGGTGAGGTGGGGGTCATCTGCGAGCACGGTGCCGACGCCGACGACGATGGCGTCGCTTTCGGCCCGGAGTCGGTCGACGCGGTCGAAATCCGCCTCGCCGCTGATGGCGACCTGTTCGCGCCGACGCGAGGAGAGTTTGCCGTCCGCACTCGTGGCGGCGTTGACGACGACGTGCATACGCCCCCCTCTGGCGGGAATCCCCAAGAAGCTACGGTGTCCGTCGCCGCCGGTGGTAGTCACGGCGTGCGATCCGTCCGCCACGAGTGGCGAGCCGATGGCGGCACAGTGAACTCGTGATTTGTGATGCGTAATCCATGACAATAGTTGGCAATATGGTTTTTTTATCCAGCGTATTCCCTGAAACGTTCAGCCGTGGTCTGATGGCTGGTTGAGCGACGACTGATCCCCCTGTCCGTCGATGCCGAAGGATTTCCCCACAGACTTATTGCACTATATTGCGTTCTATTGCACATGCCAATCAGCATCGACCGGTTCGACGAAGAACCCGTGGACGCGCTCGATCTCCAGGAAGGGACGCACCCGTATCGGCTGCTGCAATTCCTCACGGACCACAGCGATCAGGCGTTCACGCAGACGGAACTCCACGAAGCGACCGGCATCAAGCGCGGGAGCGTCGGCGCTGCACTTTCCCGCCTTGAAGACCGCGGCCTCGTTCGCCACCGGGGCCGATACTGGGCCATCGCCGAGGACGACCGTCTCGCCTCCTACGCTGCACAGATGAACGCCAGTTCCGCTTCGACAACGGACGATTACTACAACGACGAGGAATGACAGACGTCTACGAGCGCGGCGCGGTCGTAAAAGGCCCCGATCTTCTCGCGGACCACGATCACCGGCCGTACGTTTGCCTGAGTGATCGCACACACCCGTTCCACGACGAGGAAGCGCTCTACGCGGCGGCCACGACGACGCGACGGGCGGTTGCTATCCCGCTCACTGATGATGATTTTGTTTCGGGCGGTCTACCGAGGGAGAGCTACGTAAATCCGTGGACAGTCGTCACGATTCGGCATGCCGACATGGAGCGCGAAGAGGGGCATCTCGTCGAAGCGACGACAGAAAAAATTGCTACCGAAGTTGCTGGATATCTCAGCGTCCGCTAAGAGTACTGTTTCCCATGGCTCAACGCCCTTACGAACTGCCGATCTCAATTTAGAGGTCAGACTGAATAAAGAAACCGCGCTACCAACTACTGATAATCACTGCGGACGAGTCGTCGTCCTGTTCCTGATTTGACGGACATGCTCCCAACTCCCACCGTGTTTGTTGTTTTCGGAAATCACATTCGGTAATCTTTTAATCGCTGTGAATGAACAGTCATTCATGGTCCTACAGGAAAAACTGACTATGGCAAAGGGAACACTGACGTCTCCCTTTATGCGACGGCAACTCCTGCTGTCCTCCGTTCTCGGTCCGATCCAGAAGCGGATTCGGGGAAACGACGGCGAGTACGTCATGGATGCGGACTGGGACAACCTGATTATTCTCGACGGCTGTCGATACGATTTGTTCACGCAGATCTATACCAAGAACTCGTTAGACGGCGACCTCTCCCGGTTTCAGTCTCGCGGCAGTTCGTCGCCAGAGTTCCTCTCCGAGAACTTCGAGGGACGGACCCACAACGACACCGTCTACGTCACCGCGAACCCCCACGAAAAACGAATTCTTGACGACGCGTTCTACGATACGGACCGCGCCTGGATCGACGACTGGGACGACGAGGCAGGGACCGTTCTCCCGAAGGTTCTTTCCGAACGCGCTCGGTCCGCTCACGACACCTACCCGAACAAGCGGCTGATCGCTCACTTCATGCAGCCCCACGTCCCGTTCATCGGCGAAACGCAACTCGATGTCGACAGCGACATCACGAGCGGACTTCGGGATATGATGCTTGAAGATTCGATGGACGATGCGCCCGGATTCGTCTGGGAAGAGTTGCAAAACGGTGAGATCGAGGAAGGCGTCTTCTGGGAAGCCTATCGCGACAACCTGATCCGGGTGCTCGAGGAGGCCGTGCCCCTCGCCAAGGATCTCCCGGGGAAGACGGTGATCACAGCCGATCACGGAAACGCGCTCGGCGAGTGGGCCACGCCGTTCCCGGTCCCGGTTTACTTCCACCCGACGAACATCCGGATGCCGGAACTGAACACCGTCCCGTGGTTCGTTCCGCCGTATACGGAGCGAAAACAGATTGTGCGATCGGGCGACGCCCCCGAGGAGACGATCGAGACGCCGACCGCAGCCGACGAATCGGCCGAATCCGTCGAGAGCGACGTCGAGGAACGTCTCTCGGCGCTCGGCTACGCGGACTAACAACGTCTTCCTCATCCGGTCACGCCCGCGGTCCACCGGCGAACTCAGTCCGCTGAAATCCGTTCGGACACTTTACTTTCACCCCGTTGCGGGAACGCTTTTGAAGCCCCCACACGAAAGGCAAGTGATGGAACTCGACGATCATGCCGAGGATCTCGCCTCCGACCTCGGTGTTGACAAAGAGGAGGTCACATCCGACCTGCAGAATCTCGTGGAGTACAGCGTTCCGGTCGACGAAGCCAAACAGAGCCTCCGCCGAAAGTACGGCGACGGCGCGAGCGGCGGCAGCGGTGCCCCCTCAAGCAAGGAAATCGGCGATATCACGCCCGACGACGGCAACGTCACCGTCACGGGCACCGTCCTGACTGCTGGCAAGCGATCGATCCGCTACCAGGGATCGGACCACGTCATCGTCGAAGGTGAACTCGCCGACGAGACCGGCACTATCGACTACACCGCCTGGGAGGACTTCGGGCTCTCGCCGGGCGACACGATCACCGCCGGCAACGCCGGCGTCCGCGAGTGGGACGGCGAACCCGAACTCAACCTCGGGGAAAGCACCTCGCTCTCGTTCGTCGACGAGTCGCTGCAGCTCACGCAGGAAATCGGCGGCGAGGCGACCCTCGCCGACCTCCAGACGGGAGACCGCGCGAGAGTCGTCGAGGTCGCCGTCCTCGAGTGCGAACGCCGGACGATCGACGGCCGGGACGGCGAGACGGAGATCCTGAGCGGCGTCGTCGGCGACGAGAGCGGCCGCCTCCCGTTCACGAACTGGGACCCCGCTCCCGAAATCGAGGACGGTGGCCCCGTTCGCATCGAAAACGCCTACGTCCAGGAGTTCCGCGGCGTCCCCGAGGTCAACGTCTCCGAGTTCTCGACGGTCACCGAACTCGACCGCGAGATCGAGGTCGGCGCGGACACGACGACGATGGCGGTCGGCGAGGCCGTCGCGACGGGCGGCATCTACGACGTTGAACTCGTCGGCAACGTGATCGCGGTACGGGACGGCTCCGGGCTCATCCAGCGCTGTCCGGAGTGCTACCGCGTCATTCAGAAAGGGCAGTGCCGGACCCACGGCGACGTCGACGGGATCGACGACCTTCGCGTGAAGGCGATCCTCGACGACGGTACCGGCACCGTCACGGTCGTGCTGGACGACGAACTGACCGCGGCTGTCTACGGCGGCACGCTCGAGGACGCCCTCGAGCAAGCGCGCGAGGCGATGGACCAGTCGGTCGTCGCCGACACGATCCGCGAGCGCATCGTCGGCCGCGAGTTCAGCGTGCGCGGACACCTCTCGGTCGACGAGTACGGGGCGAATCTCGACGCGGAACGCTTCGGGGAGAGCGACGACGATCCGCAGGCGCGTGCACGCGCCTTCCTCGAGGCGGTTGAGAAGGTAGCGGAGATCGATGATGGCGCGGACGCCGAGGAGGTGGACGCATGAGCGCAAACGGCTCCGACGACGAGGAGATTCCGGGCCGTGAAATCGCCTATCGGCTCTTCGCGGCGGAGTACGACGACGCCTCGCTGTCGTACGCAGAGAGCGACGAGGAGCGCGCGCCGAACTACGTCGTTTCACCGACCGGTGCCCGGGTCAACCGCGTCTTCGCCGTCGGGACGCTCACCGAGGTCACGGCGGTCAACGACGAGATGGTTCGCGCCCGCGTCGTCGATCCGACGGGTGCGTTCGTCGTCTACGCCGGGCAGTACCAGCCCGATGCACTGGCCTTCTTAGAGCAGGTCGAACCGCCGGCGTTCGTCGCGGTGACCGGCAAAGCTCGCACGTTCGAACCCGACGACGGCGACCGCGTCTACACGTCGATTCGGCCGGAGAGCATCGCCGCGGTCGACGCCCCAACGCGCGATCGGTGGGTCGTCACCACGGCCGAACAGACCATCGATCGCGTCGGCACCTACGCCGAAGCTGCGACGCTCGACTCGCTGCCGGACGCGAGCGACGACGGAGTGACCGACGCCCTGCGCGAGGCCGGCGTCGAGTTCGGCCTCGCGGCGGGCATCCCGCTCGCACGAGACCACTACGGGACGACGCCGTCGTACCTCGCCGCGCTTCGCGACTGTGCGATAGAGGCGGTCGAAGTCGTCGCGAACGACCGCGACGAGGTCGGCGAGTTCACCGTTCGACCGGACGAAACGGGCGGGGACGCGACTTTCGACTCGCTCGCGTCGCTTGCTGCCAGCGACGGCCTCGATATCGACGAGCGTGAACTCGCTGGTGGCGCTGGTGGAGCGACGGACGCCGAGTCGGAGACAGCCGACACGGCCACTGCGGCAACGGCAACAGCGGGCGACGGACCGGCAAGCGCCGACGAAACGGCGGCCGCCACCGGCACGGCGACCGAGACGGAAACGACGAGCGTCGAACTCGACGAGTCCGGTGACGAGGCCACTGCCGCGGCGACGACGGACGATGAACTCGAGTCGGACGAGAGCAAGACGGCTGCAGCGAGCGAAAAAACGGATGCGGCCGAGGAGTCGGCGACCGAAGCCGGTACGACGGATCCCGAGGAGACTACCGGTACCGAAGGGACTGTAGATTCCGAGGATACCGCGGACGACACGGCCGAATCGACCGAAGCCAATGATGCAGGGTCCGAATCGCTCGGCGACTTCGATGCCGATTCGGATGCCGATGCTGAGGTCGATACCGGTTCCAGTTCTGGTTCCGGCCCCGATCCCGATCCCGGTGACAGCGGCATGTACGAGATGGACGACGAAGAGCGCGAGCAGATCGAAGACGAGTTCGGGACCGAGTTCACGACGGGGACCGAGGTCGACGATCCGGGCGAGGCGGACATCGATGTGCCGGACGCTGCGGACGTCACCGACGCCGACGCCGACGATGCGACGGCTGGCGACGGTGAATCGAGCGAAGCGGCGACGGAAGCGGAGACGGATACGGAAACGAGTGCGAGCGCGAGCGACGACCTCGGTGCACCGCCGGCATCGAATCTCGAGACCGAATCCGAGGGAGACGACGAAGCGGAATCGGAACCGGACCTGGAGACGGAAGAGCCGGAACCGGACACCGGCGCGAGTGACGTGGACGCGACCGATGCGGACGAGACTGAAGCTGAAGAGCCCGAGGAGTCGGAGGCTGTCGACCTCCAGGCCCACGTCGTCGACATCATGGAGGACTTAGACGACGGCGACGGAGCGGACCGCACGGAGCTGGTCGAAACCGTCGCCGCCGACACCGGCGCGCCCGAGGCCGACGTCGAAGACGCGATTCAGGACGCGTTGATGGGCGGGCAGTGCTACGAATCGGGTGACGAAACGCTCAAAGCGATCTGATCGAGTTCGGCATGCGAGATTCCCGCCCGCCAGACACCCACGAGAACGAGACTTCGACCACCCACGTCGAACCCGTCCCCGGCCAACCGGCCGCACTCGCCGACCTCGGGACCGAGCGGGCGCTTCTCGTTGCGGACTACCACGCCGGCTACGAAGCCGGCTTGCGGTACGAACGCGGCGTCGACGTCCCCAGTCACGCCCCCGAGCGCCGCGAACGACTTTATTCGCTCATTGAGCACACCAATCCCGACCGCCTCGTCGTCCTCGGCGATCTCATGCATTCGATCGGCGACCCCGGCGGTGCCGAGCGCGCTGAACTCGAGGTGCTCTTCGAATCCGAACCGCTGCGATCGCTCGACGTGACGATCGTGAAAGGCAATCACGACGGCGCGATCGAGACGTGGCTGGAGCCAGCCGATGGGGCTGCCCCCTCGGCGGGTCCGCCAGCGGGGTCGGTAACCGTCGTTTCCGGCGACGGTATCGCGCTCGGCCCCGATGGTTCCGAGAGCACTACCACCGGCACCGTCGGCGTCTGTCACGGACACACCTGGCCCTCGCGCGCCGTTCTCGGCTCATCAGTCGTCTGTCTCGGCCACGAACACCCGTGCGTCCGCCTCGAAGACGAAGTCGGCGGGAGTCGCGTCGAGCGCGTCTGGCTCCGCGGTCGGCTCGACCCGGCCCCGTTTTGCGACCACTTCGGCGCGACACTGCCGTGGCTCGCGGACGACGCGACGGCCGAGCCACCACAGATTATCGTCCTCCCGGCGTTCAATGAACTCGTCGGCGGGACGTGGGTGAACCTGCCGGAGCAGTCGTTTCTCTCGCCGTTTCTTCCGGACGGCCTCGCGGACGGAGAGGCGTATCTTCTCGATGGGACTCGGCTTGGCTCCTACGAGTCGGTGTGATCTGATCTCCGTTGTGCCGTCTCGGCTGCGACGCATGCGCATGTAAGCCGTATTGCCATCCGATACCCGAGAGAACGGCCACTATGCCGATTCAGACGTACCGACTCGAGGTTCGAGAGACGGATGCAAACGGGATCGATGCGGACGTATACGATGCGGAAGACATGATCGTCGCCTCGACACAGGTCGCATACGAGGATTACGGCCTCGAAGCGCCCGCATCGCGGGACGGATCACCATCTGAGGTAGCGGAGTTCAGTGCGGATATCACGACGATCGACCTGCAGTTCGAACGGGACGATGCGGGGTTCGTCTTTCGCGTGCTCGGCGACCGGGAGGAGGTAGCGACCGTTCGAGCGGATGATGCGGAGTGGGAGATGGAGTGAGCGGCGTCTGGAGGTATCTTCTCGGTTTCCGTGAGCGGACTGTACTGTGTCTCGGACCGGGGAACGGAGTCGACCGGCAGGAGTAGTGTCGGGCAGAGCGAACTGTCGCACTGGCTGTTCTCGTCCTGTTCGACTCGTGGATGACTGTTGTAAACACGCGTTCGATCCCGTTCTCGATCGCCCAACTGCGGTCTTCGGCGAGTTCAGCGGGTGAGGAGGGACGGAAAGGGCTCGTCTCGCTCGCTCGAATCTTCTGGATGTGGTACCATAACATATATCATGGTAACATGGGAAACAGTGGCATTACGGAGGGGAATGAATGTCGACTGTAGATGACGCCGTTACACGGGGGAGAAATCTCACAGTCGAGCAACTTTTGTTGCTCGCTGTTGGGGCTGGTGCTTTCCTCCTGGTGGGAGATCTCATCCTCGGCGTCTTTGACGGAACGTATAACATCTCACGTATCGGGCGATACGTGACGCAAGGGGTCCTGTACGGGCTGATAATCGGTCTCGCGGGAATCGGTCTCTCGATGACCTATAGCATCCTCAACTTCGCAAACTTCGCACACGGTGATACGATCACCGTCGGCGCGTTCATCGGGTGGGGTGGCACGTATCTCATCGGCGGCTGGGGCGCGGCGAGTATCGGTCATCTGGCCCTCGTCGGTCCACAGCGGGGCATTGGGGGGCCACAGTTCGGCATTTCGGTTATGTCAACGCCGATCGCGATTTTCGGCGGCCTCCTGCTCGCTGGCGTCGGGACCGCGCTACTCGCAGTGCTGATCGACCGCCTCGCCTACAAGCCGATGCGCGGTTCCGACGGCATCCCGCTGTTGATCACCAGTATCGGCGTCGCCTTCGCGCTGCGCTACCTCATCGTGTTCGTGTATTCGAGCCAGTCTCGGGGGACTACCGCGAGCGTCCCGTCGGCCGATCTGTTGCTCGTCGACGGCTACGTGTCGATCGACGCCCACGACGGGACGTTGATCGCGGCGGCAGCGGCGCTGATGATCGGCGTCCACCTGCTGCTCCAGCGAACGAAACTCGGGAAGGCCATGCGGGCGATGTCGGATAACAAGGACCTGGCGCTCGTAACCGGGATTCCGACCGAGCGCGTGATCCGCTGGACCTGGATGATCGGCGGGGGACTCGCCGGCAGCGCGGGATACCTCATGGTGCTGTGGACGGGGACGATCGACTGGCAGTTCGGCTGGCTGCTCTTGCTGTTGATCTTCGCCGCCGTGATCCTCGGCGGGATCGGCTCGATCTACGGTGCGATCTTCGGCGGGCTCATCATCGGCGTCACCATGCACATCTCGATGATCTGGCTCCCCGGCGGCGACTTTACGACCATCACGGCGTTCCTGATGATGATCCTGGTCTTGCTGATCAGGCCATCCGGGCTCTTTGGAGGGAAGACGACAGCATGAGCGCGACACCGCACTCCGATTACCGAGCACAACTGGAAACGCTGTGGGAACACGACGCCTTCAAGATCGTCGCGGTTATCGGCGCGATCTACCTCGTCTACGCCGTGATCGGCCTCGTTCTCGGCTACTCGCTGGACGGGATCATCAACACGCTCCGGCGGATGACCTACCTGATCGCGGTCTACGGGATGGTGACGCTGGCGTTGAACCTCCACTGGGGCTACACCGGACTGTTCAACATCGGCATCGCCGGCTTCATGGCAATCGGACTGTACGCCACCATGATGCTCGCGAAGCCGGTCGACCCGAGCGGGGCCGCACAGTACTCCGGTCTCGGACTTCCGGTTCCCATCGCCATCGTCGGTGGCGTCGTCGTCGCCGGCCTCGCCGGCCTCGTCGTCGCCCTTCCCGCATTGCGGTTGCGGGCCGACTACTTCGCCATCACGACCATCGCGTTCGCAGAAATCGTCCGTCTCGGGGTTACCTCCGGTGCGCTCCAGGAGTTCACCGTTCTCGGTGCTGAACTCGGCACGGGCGGCGGCCGCGGACTCATCCGAAACTACGGCGACCCGATGAACGCCATCTTCGAACTCGAGGCGTTCAGTTCGTTCGTCGATCTGACGAACAGTCTGTTCGGGTTCGGGCCGACGCAGGCGCGGGCACTCGCATATTCGATCGTGCTCGTGCTCGTGCTGACGGGCTTTTATTGGCTCATTCAGCGGACGAGCCGGTCGCCGTTCGGACGCGTGCTGAAGGCGATCCGCGAGGACGAGGAGGCGGCCCAGTCGCTCGGCAAGAACACGAACCGGTTCAAGATAAAGGTGTTCGTGCTCGGCTGTGCGCTGATGGGGCTCGCCGGAATTTTGTGGCGATTCCGGCGAACTGGCGTGACGCCAACGGCGTTCCGTCCGCACGTCACGTTCTACATCTGGATCGCACTGATCATCGGCGGTGCGGGCTCGAACACGGGAAGCGTTCTCGGGTCCGGGCTCTTCGTCGCCGTCCTGTTCGAGGGGCCGCAGTACCTCCGACGAGTGATCGATCAGGTCGTGGCGGTCGGCGACGCCCCGAACACCTTCGCGGGCGCGGTCGGACCGCTGCTCTCTGCGAACCCCGCGCCGCTGGTTCGGTACACGTTCGACGAGTTCCTGACGCTCCAGTTCGTGATCATGGGCGTCGCATTGATCCTCCTCATGCAACGGCGGCCGGAGGGATTACTCGGCCATCGCGAGGAAACGGCAGCTGCGATTCCGCTGGGGAGGCGTCCGAGTGGGGCCGGAACCGGAGGCGGCGGTGGCGGTCACAACGGCAGTGGCGGTGGCGGCAGCAATAGCGGTGGCAGTGATGGTCCCGGGGCGGGAGTCGATCACGACCGCACTCACGACCACCCGGACGGTATCGGCACTGACGCACCCGAGCACGGCCACGACACCGAGCCGGGAACGGCCACGGACGCGACGACCGAGACGAACGAGACAAACGAGACGAACAAATCGAGCGAAACGACCCACACCGGCGGTGAGAACCCATGAGTGACAGCCCAGCAAACGTCCGGTCAGCCGAAACGGGAACGAACATCGACGCCGGCACGGATACAGACACCGAATCCGTCTCGAGACCGACGGCCGACCACCTCGACGACGTTGAACTCGCGGTCAACGGGCTCGGCAAGCGATTCGGCGGGATTACGGCCGTCGACGGTGCTTCGTTCGCGGTCGAATCCGGCTCGATGACCGGATTGATCGGGCCGAACGGGGCCGGCAAGTCGACCACGTTCAACTGCATCACCGGTATCCACCAACCCGATGCCGGTACCGTCACGTTTCAGGGCCGGGACATCACCGGCATCAATCCGTACGAGTGTGTCGACTACGGCCTCGTCAGGACGTTTCAGATCGCTCGCGAGATGGCGAACATGACCGTCCTCGAGAATCTGATGCTCCCGGCGAAACACCAGCAGGGAGAGGCCCTCTGGCGGTCGGTCATGCCGGTTGCCAGACGCGAGGTCGAGCAACAGGAACGAGAACTCCTCGAACGGGTCTGGGACACGCTCGAGTTCTTCGAGATAGAGCACATTGCCGAGGAGAAGGCGGGGACGCTCTCGGGCGGCCAGCGGAAGTTGCTCGAGATGGCGCGGGCGCTGATGACGGACCCGGAGATGTTGCTGCTCGACGAGCCGTTCGCGGGCGTCAATCCGACGCTCGAGAAGAAGTTGCTCGAGCATATCCACGAACTGCGAGCGGACGGGTACACTTTCCTGATCGTCGAACACGATATGGATCTCATTATGGACAACTGCGAGCACGTGATCGTCATGCACCAGGGATCGGTCCTGGCGGAGGGCGCTCCCGGGAAGATTACGTCGAACGATCGGGTCATCGAGGCCTATCTCGGAGGTGAGGTTTGATGGCGATGCTCGACGTGTCCGAGCTCGATGCCGGGTACGGCGACCTGCAGATCCTGAGCGATGTGGATCTCGAGGTTGTCGAGGACGAGTACGTTGTCATCGTCGGGCCGAACGGGGCCGGCAAGTCGACCGCGATGAAGTCGGTGTTTGGCCTGACGACCTACATGGGTGGCTCGATCGAGTTCAACGACGAGGACATCACGGGTCATTCGCCCGACGAGATCATTCACAAGGGAATCGGCTACGTTCCCCAGACGGAGAACGTCTTTCCGTCGCTGACGGTGCAGGAGAATCTCGAGATGGGCGCGTACATCCTCGATGAGGTCCCGGAGGATGCACTCGAGGCGGTGTTCGACCAGTTCCCGATTTTGCGGGAGCGCCGGGACCAGAAGACGGGGTCGATGAGCGGGGGGCAACAGCAGATGGTCGCGATGGGCCGGGCGCTGATGCTGGATCCGGACCTGTTGTTGCTCGACGAACCGAGTGCCGGCCTCGCGCCGGATTTGGTCGACGAGATGTTCGACCACGTCGATACGATCAACGACAACGGAACGGCCGTGCTGGTGGTCGAGCAAAACGCCAAGGAGGCGTTGCGTCGCTGTGACCGAGGATACGTTCTCGTCCAGGGGCAAAATCGATACGTCGATGACGGGGATGCGTTGCTCCACGATGAAGAGGTTCGCCAGCAGTTCCTCGGCGGATAACTCACATTTTCAGCGCTCGGTTTCGCCACCACAGCAGTCGGAATCGAGAGCATCGATCAGGTGGCAGCAAAAACAAGACGTGACGATCTCGAGGACGGTGAGGTGCCCTCGAACCGGCGCAGCCTTACTCGGCTTACTCGGCGAGTGCCGACTCGAGTTCACCGGTGTACGATCCCTGTTCGGGTTCGAACGAGACTTCGTTGAGCGCCTCGCCGCCCTGTTCCTCGGTGAACGAGCTGACGTACTGCTCGGAGAGTTGCTGACCGTAGTCGTTGTTGACGTACAGCGTGCCGACGGTGTCGGCGTCGAGGCGCTCGGCCGAGACCTGGGCCATGACTTGGCCTTGGAGCAGATCGCTCGGTGCCGTACGGAAGAAGTAGTCGTCGTCGTCGACTTGCGATAGCGAGAGTGCCGTACTCGCCGGCGAACACTGGACGACGTTCGCGCTGCTCGTCTCCCCGACGAGCGGCACCGAGTTCCCGGAGGAGGCTGCGCCGACGATCGCTGGATAGCCGGCGTCGATAAGCGCGCCGCCGTTGGAAATCGTCTGATCTTCGTCGGTTTCGGTGTCCTCGATCGCGAGATCGATTTCGAAACTGGTCCCCTCGAACTGGGCGGCAGCGAGTTCACCGGCCTGGATCATCGGGCTGCCGAGTTCACCCAGGTCGCCGGTCTCGGGGAGCAACATCGCGACCATTACCTCGCGATCCGTTCCACCGGGAGAATCGTCTGCCATCTCGCCACCGGGCCCCTCGCCCTCGAATGTGACCGTATCGATCGTCTCAGTTCCGCCGTCCGCGAACTCCCAGACGTCGTAGCCGGCGTCCGCCGGATCGCCGATATCGTCGAAGGTAACGCTGCTCGAGGCACCTTGATACGAGATTTCGTCGCCGTCGGCGACGGCTTCTGCGGCGTCCTGAAGCTCACTGGGGCCGTACTCGTCGCCACCGGGGTTTGCGACCCGGCGCATCTGGTCGCGGACCGCCTCGCCGTCGTTCTCGCCGGCTGCGATGTTTGCGAGGATACAGACTGCGACCGCGTCGAACGTGTGCGAGTTGAAGACGCCCGGCGAGTCGCCGAACTCGTCCTCGTAGAGGTCGTTGAAGGCATCTTCGTTCGGTCCTTCCGAGGCTGGTGCTGTCCCAATGACGTTTTCCATATCGTTGTCGACTTCACCGGGAAGATCGCCGTCCTGGAGCCCGTCAGGGACGATAATGTCGGTTCCGTTGTCGTAGTTCGAGTAGTAGTCCCGAAAGATCTGGATGCCGCTTTCGGGATAGCCGATGATGTTCAGGACGTCCGGCCCGCCTTCTGTGACGTCACCTTCGTCACCGATGCAACCGGCCACTCCGGCCACACCTGCTGCACCGATACCACTCAGTACCCGCCGTCGGTTGAGTTCCCCAACCATGGTACATGATCACACTGACCATATAAAAGAGTTTAGGTGAACTGACGACTGGAGACCGTTCTCGTAAGTGGATCAGTGCAGCGATCGACCGAAAAAAAGCTCGTCTCTGTTCGATTTCGATACGCAGTTCGGCGCTCGTCTCTCAGCCGAAGATCCCCATGAGGCTGTCGTAGTACCCGATCACGTTCTGCGTAAGGACGACGAGCAACACGATGATGACCGGAATTCGGAGCGTCCAGATCCAGACGATTCCCCACGATCCGAGGTCCTGAATACCTTTGCTGAGTTCATCGAGGCCGAGGTCGGTCGCGATCCAGCCAATGTAGATGGCAAGCAGCAGACCCCCGAGGATGAGCAGGATCGAGTTCGCGAGCCCGTCGTACACGGTGAGCCAGTTGAGTCCGTTCGGTTCGTACGCTACCGGCAGACCGACGAGGAAGATTATGATACCGAGACCGACCGTTGCCGGGAGCCGGTCGACGCCATGTTCGTCGATCAGATACGAGACGACGACCTCCATGATGCTGATCGCGCTCGACAGCGCGGCGATCGTGACGATGGCGAAGAAGACTGCGCCGAGGATCCCGCCGAGCGGGACATTGCTAAAGGCTTCGGAGAGACTGACGAAGATGAAGCTCGGTCCGTCGACGACATCCGTCAGGTCGGCGGTGTAGAGTACCGGAAACGCGACCAGTCCGGCGGTAAACGCGATTGCGGTGTCGAGCGCGACGATGATGGCCCCGTCCTTCGCGAGGTTCCGATCCTCACCGAGATATGACGCATAGGTGATCATCACGCCCATCCCGAGCGAGAGCGTGAAGAACGCCTGTGCGGCCGCAGCGGGGAGGATAGCGGTCCAGTTCGCGGCGATCGTCCCCAGATCCGGCGAGAGGTAGTACGCGTACGCCTCGCCAGCGCCGGAAAGCGTTCCGGCGTAGACCGCCAGGCCGATCAGCAGGGCGATGATCGCGGGCACCATGAGCTTGACCGAGAACTCGATCCCGCGCTGAATGCCGAACGCGACGACGGTGATAATTGCGGCCATGAAAATGGCGTGGGTTACGACGGATCCCATCCCCCCAGCAACCGACATGAACTGTTCGCCGGCACCGCCGGCGGCGTAATTACCCTGCAATCCGATGGCCGTGTACCGGAGAATCCAGCCGGCGATGACGCTGTAATACGAGAGAATAACGAAGCCGGCAGCGATGAACACCCAGCCGATTTTCGTCCAGCCCCCCCTTCCGACCCGTTTGAGTGCACCGACGGGGTTCCGTTTGGTGTGTCGACCGATCGTGAACTCGACCATCATGACCGGGAATCCGACAAGCGCGACCAACAGCAGGTAGACGACGAGAAATGCTGCCCCGCCATATTCACCCACCTGGTACGGGAACCGCCAGATATTTCCAAGCCCAACAGCACTACCCACGGCAGCGAGAATAAACCCTGTCCTCGTTGCCCATGACTCACGTTGTGCCATGCCTACGCTGTTTAAATAGGACTTATATATAACTTTCCGTGGCAACGCTGAGTTGTCAATGGAGTGTCTATTAATCGTGATGGAGTTACGGAATCCTTTTCCTATTGGTCCTCGCACAACGGCGTATGAATCCAAGCGGGGTGGTTCCTGCATGACGATGGACGATCGGATCGACGAACTCGAAGCGTTGCGCGAGGAGGCCCGCCTCGGCGGTGGCGAGGACCGAATCGCCAAACAACACGACAAGGGCAAGATGACCGCCCGCGAGCGGATCGATTACTTCCTCGACGAGGGCACATTCACCGAGTTCGACCAGCTTCGGACCCACCAGACCCGGCAGTTCGGGATGGACGAGAAGAAGATCCGGGGCGACGGCGTCGTCACGGGTCACGGCGAGGTAAACGGCCGAACAGTTTTTGTATTTGCACACGACTTTACCGTCTTCGGCGGCTCGCTCGGCGAGGTCTTCGCCGAGAAGGTCTGTAAGGTCATGGACATGGCAATGGAAGTCGGCGCACCCGTTATCGGGCTCAACGATTCCGCCGGCGCTCGCATCCAGGAGGGCGTCAAGAGTCTCGCCGGCTACACCGAAATCTTCCGCCGGAACCAGGAAGCGAGCGGCGTCATCCCACAGATTTCCGCGACGATGGGGCCGTGTGCCGGCGGTGCCGTCTACTCCCCGGCGATCACCGACTTCATCTTCATGGTCAAGGACACGAGCCACATGTACATCACCGGGCCCGGCGTCACCGAGACCGTCACCGGCGAGGACGTGACCCACGAAGAACTCGGCGGCGCGATGACCCACGCCGACAAGACCGGCGTCGCCCAGTTCGCCTGCGAGAGCGAGGAGCAGGCCCTAGACGACATCAAACGGCTCCTCTCCTACCTCCCGCAGAACAACGTCGAGGACCCACCGCGGGTCGATCCGTGGGACGATCCGGACCGGCGCGACGACCGGCTTACCTCGATCGTGCCGGACAGCCCGCAAAAGCCCTACGACATGACGGACGTGATCGATGCAACCGTCGACGAAGGCTCGTTCTTCGAAGTCGGCGAGAACTTCGCCAAGAACATCGTCGTCGGCTTCGGCCGCCTCGACGGGCGCTCCGTCGGACTCGTCGCGAACCAGCCGCGAGTCAACGCCGGCACGCTCACCGTCGACGCCTCGATGAAGGGCTCGCGGTTCGTGCGCTTCTGTGACTCCTTTAACATCCCGATCGTCACCTTCGTCGATGTACCCGGCTACATGCCCGGAACCGACCAGGAACACCGCGGTATCATCCGCCACGGAGCGAAGCTTCTCTACGCGTACGCGGAAGCGACCGTGCCGCTACTCACCGTCATCACCCGCAAAGCCTACGGCGGTGCCTACTGCGTCATGGCCTCGAAGAACCTCGGTGCGGACGTCAACTACGCCTGGCCGACCGCCGAAATCGCCGTCATGGGGCCGAAAGGCGCGGTCAACATCCTCTACCGCGAGGAACTCGCCGAGGCCGAAAACCCCGACGAACTCCGCGAGGAACTCATCGACGAGTACCGCGAAGAGTTCGCGAATCCCTACACGGCGACGGACAAGGGCTTCCTCGATGACGTGATCGTCCCGACGGAGACGCGGCCGCGGCTGATCGCCGACCTCGAGATGTTAGAGACCAAGCGCGAACAGAACCCGGACAAGAAACACGGCAACATCCCGCTCTAGTATGACTGCACAGCACCCGGAAGCGAGCGACAAAACTCGCGCTGCTGACGGCGCAGAACTGCCGCAGTCCGAGGCGTCCGCAGCGCACACCGAACCCGACTCGGCCGAGACTGAGACGCGGCCGCTCGAGGTCGGCCTTCCCGCCGGTGTTGAACTCGAGTTGCCGGCCGATGCGGACGACGAGGAGGCGGCGGCGATCGCGGCTGCGATCGGGGCACACCTGCACGATCAGGCGCGTGCGGCGGCCGCAGCGGCCCAGGAGGAAGAGACGTGGGACGGCAAGCGGTGGGCCTTCTCGGGTCGCGTTCGAGCGCAGCAAGGCGAGTTCAGCCGAGTGCCGCGGTCGGCGCCGACGGATGCGTGGGCCGCCGCCGGCAGAACGGATCGATTCTGAACGCGGCGGTATGGTTTGCCGGGACTGCGTTCCCGCGGTACTGTCTGTCTTTCCCGGTTATTCGTGAGGAGTACTCGCCTCGTTGCGAAAAAGTAAGGTAGTGGCCACGCAACCGTTCCCACAGGAATGTTCAGGAAGGTTCTCGTGGCGAACCGCGGCGAGATCGCCGTTCGAGTGATGCGGGCGTGCGAGGAGTTAAACGTCGGAACTGTCGCGATTTACTCCGAGGCCGACGCAGATAGCGGTCACGTCCGATACGCGGACGAGGCGTACAATGTCGGGCCCGCTCGCGCGGCGGACTCGTATCTCGATCACGAGGCCGTTATCGAGGCCGCACAGCAGGCCGACGCCGACGCGATCCACCCCGGCTACGGCTTCCTCGCGGAGAACGCCGAGTTCGCGAGCAAGGTCGAAGCCGCGGACGGGATCACCTGGATCGGTCCGTCGAGCGACGCGATGGAATCGCTCGGCGAGAAGACGAAGGCGCGCGAGATCATGTCCGAAGCGGACGTGCCGATCGTCCCCGGGACGACGGACCCCGTTACCGATCCCGAGGAGGTCGCGGCGTTCGGCGAGGAACACGGCTATCCGATCGCCATCAAGGCCGAGGGTGGCGGCGGCGGGCGCGGGATGAAGGTCGTCTGGGACGAAAGCGAGATCGAGGACCAACTCGAGAGTGCACAGCGCGAGGGCGAGGCCTACTTCGACAACGACTCGGTCTATCTCGAGCGCTACCTCGAACAGCCCCGCCACATCGAGATCCAGATTCTCGCGGACGAGCACGGTAACGTCCGCCACCTGGGCGAGCGGGACTGTTCGCTTCAGCGGCGTCACCAGAAGGTCATCGAAGAAGGCCCCTCCGCGGCACTCTCCGACGAACTCCGCGAACAGATCGGCGAGGCTGCCCGCCGCGGGGTCGCCGCCGCCGACTACACCAACGCCGGCACCGTCGAGTTCCTCGTCGAGGAAGAGTCGGGCCGCGACGGGCCGCTCGGCCCGGACGCGAACTTCTACTTCCTCGAGGTCAACACCCGGATCCAGGTCGAACACACCGTCACGGAGGAGATCACCGGCTACGACATCGTCAAGCGCCAGATTCAGATCGCCGCAGGCGAGGAAGTCGACTTCGATCAGGACGAGGTCGACATCGACGGCCACGCGATGGAGTTCCGGATCAACGCCGAGAACGCGGCCGAGGACTTCGCACCCGCAACCGGCGGCCAACTAGAGACCTACGATCCGCCGGGCGGCGTCGGCGTCCGCCTCGACGACGCGCTCCGACAGGGTGACGACCTCGTGACCGACTACGACTCGATGATCGCCAAACTGGTCGTCTGGGGCGAGGACCGCGAGGAGTGTATCGCCCGCTCGCTTCGCGCCCTGCGCGAGTACGACATCGCGGGCATCCCGACGATCATCCCCTTCCACCGGCTCATGCTCACCGACGAGCAGTTCGTCGCGAGCACGCACACGACGAAGTACCTCGACAACGAACTCGACGAGAGCCGGATCGAGGAGGCCCAGGCGCAGTGGGGCGGCGATACCGGCGACGGCGGGGCCGAGGGTGAAGGCGAAGACGAAGAGACCGTCGAACGCGAGTTCACCGTCGAGGTCAACGGCAAGCGCTTCGAAGTTGAACTCGCAGAGCACGGCGCGCCGGCGATTCCGGTCGGTGACGGGGCGGCGGCCGGCACCGGAACGGGGGCGGCAAGTCCGCCACAGCCGGCGGGCGGCGACAGCGGCGGCAGCGACGAGTTCGCCGGCGACGGCGAGACCGTCGACGCCGAGATGCAGGGGACGATCCTCGACGTTGCAGTCGAGGAGGGCGACGAGGTCGCGGCGGGCGACGTGCTGGTCGTGCTCGAAGCGATGAAGATGGAAAACGACATCGTGGCTTCCCGCGGCGGGACGGTGACGGAGATCGCCGTCGAGGAGGAACAGAGCGTCGATATGGGTGACGTGCTGGTCGTGCTCGAATAAGGAAATTCGGGCGAATCGGGAGGCAGAAACCACGGGAAACAAGGGTCGATACCGCGAGAACGCTATTCTGACGGTGAGACTTCGACATCCGGCCGATAACGTTCGGAGGCGACCGTCGTGGCGACGAGTTCACCGTACTCCGCCGCGGACAGGTCGCCGTCGAGGTAGGCTTCGGCCCACGGGCGTTCGATCGAGGCTTCGCCGAACGAGTCGGGGGCGGGATCGAGGATGGTAACGGCGAGCGCGGTGGCGTCGTAGCCGGCGTCGACGAGGGCTGCGAACGCGCCTGCAATCGGGCCGAGGGTGTGGAGCGTACTCGTCTCGTAGCGCTCCGTCGCGGCGTACTCGATCGTCAGCACGTCCCGGTCTCGCTCGACTGTCTCGACGTCGATTCCGTACTCGTCGATCGCCGTCTCGAACGCGGCTTCGTCGGCGATCGATTCGGAAGCCATCGCTTCGATTCCGTTTTCCAGGACGGTGGATCGTTCGCTCACGGGGAGCGAGGGCGCGAGGTCGGCGGTCGGCCACTTTTCGTTCGGCGGGAACTCCTCGCCGATATCCGCGGTACAGCCGCTCAGGGCAGTGAGGCCGACGAGGCCGCCCCACCGGAGGAGCCGCCGCCGGCACGTCTCGGTTCGGGGACGGTCGTGAGGCTGGGCCTGACGGTCCGGGGAATCGCCGCGTCGCGTCATCGTGTCGGCTCTGTGGCGTCGGCCGCAATAGGGGTTCGTTCTGCATCTGCCTGCATCGGCTTCAAGACTCCCGTTGTCGGTAGTTACTGGTCCCTGATGGTACTCGAGTTGTACGACATCGGCCTCGTCCTCGTCGGAATCGTACTCTTCGGGGTCGCGATCTTGCCCCGTCTCGTCGCGAACCGATCGATTTCGCTGCCGCTTTTTTTCGTCGCCTTTGGCTTACTGGTGTTTGGCCTCCCGATCGATCTCCCGCCGCCGGACCCGCTCGAACAGAGCGAGACGACCGAACGCCTCGCCGAACTCGGCGTGATCCTCGCGCTCATGGGAGTCGGGCTGAAACTCGACCGCCCACCCGGACTTCGCGCCTGGGCGTCGACGTGGCGACTCCTCGCGATCACGATGCCGCTGTCGATTGCCGGCGCAGCGCTGCTCGGCTGGGGGCTCGCGGGCCTGGTTCTCCCCACGGCCGTCCTGCTCGGGGCGTGCATCGCGCCGACGGACCCGGTCCTCGCCGCGGAAGTCCAGGTCGACGAACCCGGCTCGGGAACCAACGAACAGATCGAGGCCCCGCCTGCCCGCGAAGACGAGGCGGAGGTCCGATTCGCGCTCTCCTCCGAAGCCGGCCTGAACGACGGCCTCGCGTTCCCGTTTACGAATCTCGCCATCGCGATCGCCCTCGTCGGTATCGCTCCCGGCAACTGGCTCGGCGAGTGGCTCCTCGTCGCCGTCGCCTACAAAATCGCCGTCGGCGTCGCACTCGGTGCCGTTCTCGGCGCAGTGACGGCCCGCATCGTCTTCCGGACGAACCCGACCACCCAGATCGCCGAATCGGTACAGGGCCTCGAAGCCGTCGCCGCGACGCTACTCGTATACGGCCTCACTGAACTCGCCGGCGGCTACGGGTTCATCGCTGTCTTCATTGCAGCGCTGCTGATTCGGAACTACGAGCGCTCGCACGAGTACAACGAGGCGTTACACGAGATCAGCGAGTTAGCAGAGCAAGCCGTGATGGCGATCATTATGGTCTTTTTCGGCGGTGCGATCGTCGGCGGCCTTCTCGCGCCGTTGACGATCGAGGCCGCAATCGCTGCTGTCGTAATCGTCTTCGTCGTTCGACCGGTCGCAGGGATCGTCGGTCTCCTCGGTTTCGACCGCGACTGGGGTGAGCGCGGAACGATCGCCTTTTTCGGTATTCGCGGAATCGGCTCGTTCTATTATCTCTCACACGGCCTCAACGAGGCCGTCTTTGCCAACGCGGACCTGGTGTGGGCGCTGGTCGGTGCGGTCGTCCTGCTCTCGGTCGTCGTCCACGGGATTACTGCGACACCAGTCGTCAATCACCTCAGATCAGCAGAACGGTAATCGGCTGCACGGCCCACCGTGCGGGGGACACTGTCGCATCGATTCTTATCGGTCCTCGTCACGAGTTCGGTCTGCAATTCGGCTCTCGCCGGATACCGCGTCGATGTGGACCTGCATCGAGTGGCCGTTCGCTTCGAGCGGGACGATCCAGGAGGCGCTGGTTCGGTGTGGCTCGCCGACACTCGTTACGTCCTCGTACCCCTCCTGTTCGGCCTGTTCGTGCGCGAGTTCACGCGCTTCCTCGGCGTCGGTAATTCGGATGTCGTCCGTCAGTCGGACGGTGACGACCGGCACGTCGGCCATGCGGACGACGCGTTCGGTGACGCTCCCGACGAGGACGCGGTCGAGACCGGTCCGCCCCTGGGTCCCCATGACGATGAGATCGATCTCGTTGTCGTCCGCATAGGCGAGAATTTCCTCGTGGGGTACTCCCTGTTCGACGGCGGTAATCGGTTCGAGATCGGCCGCTCGCGCTTCCACCGCGACGCGGTCGACGGCTCGCCGGGCGGCCTCGGTCGCGGCTTCGGTCTCGAACGTTCCGAGCGGTCCTTCCGGGATGACCGAGAGTGCGTGGACCGTCGCGCCGAACTGATCGGCGATGGCCAATCCGTGCGTGATCGACCGCCGGGTCCCGTCGCTTCCGTCCGTCGGAATGAGGACGTGATCGTACATCGCTCGGACGTTTGGCGCACGAACGTAAATAGGCTCGACTCCCGCTGGGCCACTGCTACAGTCGAGTTCAGTGTCCTACCTGTTTGCTCTTGAGTACCAGTGCTGGCGCTGAACTCGTCAGCCTGGTAAGGACGAATCAATATAGTATAAACAATGTAAATGTTTTTCACACAGTACGACAACAGTTTGCGTGAGCAATGACAAACCTTGTCACGAACGTCGCGGCAGCCGTCGAGGAACACGGGGGCAACACCGCGATCGGATTCCGGGGGGAAGAAACCAGTTACGACGAGTTCTGGGCGCAGACTGGTGCGTTCGCGACCGCGCTCGACGAGCGGGGGATCGGGGAGGACGACCGTATTGCGCTTTATCTGCCGAACGTCCCGCCGTTTCTGATCGCCTTCCACGGAACGCTACGGGCGGGCGGCGTCGTCGTGCCGATGAACCCGCAGTACAAGTCACGGGAGATCAGCCACTTACTCGGCGACAGCGAGGCCAGGGTGGTCGTCACACTCTCCGATCTCGTGCCGTTCGTCACGGCGGTCCAGGACGAAACGAGCGTCGAACACGTCGTTAGCATCGACGGCGAGGCCGAAGGTGCGACAACCTTCGAGTCGTTTCTCGAGCGCGGCGCACCCGACGTCGTCGACCGCGCCGGCGACGACGTGGCGGTTCAGCCGTACACGTCGGGGACGACGGGACAGCCGAAAGGCGTTCAGCTAACGCACGAAAACCTCGCCTCGAATGCGACGGCGGCGGCGAAACTCGTTCCGGACGGAATTCGGCCCGACGACAGGCAACTCGGCGTTCTGCCGCTGTTTCACATTTACGGGATGACCGTCACGATGAACGCCGCGTTGTTCAACGGTGCAGCCTACTACCCGATGGCCGAGTGGGACGCCCAGGACGCCGTCTCGCTCGTCGAAAGCGAGGAAATAACGGTCTTCCACGGCGTGCCGGCGATGTACAACGACGTGATCAACCAGCCCAACGCCGACGAGTTCGATTTCTCTTCGGTTCGGCTGTGCGGCGTCGGTGGATCCGGCATTCCGACCGAAGTCCTCCGGCAGTTCGAAGACCGCTACGAACCGAAGGTCTACGAGGGATACGGGCTCACCGAGACCAGCCCGATCACGCACTTCAACAGTCCGATCGACGGGCGGCGTGTCGGCAGTATCGGCAAGACCGTCCCTGGCGTCGACTCGAAGGTCGTCGATGACGAGTTCGAAGATGTCTCGCCCGTCGAGGAAGGCCCAGTCGACGAGGACGAAACGGACTTGACCGAGATCACCGGCGAAATCGTCGTCTCCGGGCCGAACGTAATGAAAGGCTACTACGGCCTGCCCGAGGCGAACGAGGAGGCCTTCACCGAGGCAGCAGGAACGACGTGGTTCCACACCGGCGACGTGGGCTATCACGACGAAGACGGCTTCTTCTACGTCGTCGACCGCGAGAAGCACATGATCGTCACGGGCGGCTACAACGTCTACCCGCGCGAAGTCGAGGAATTGCTGTTCGAACACGAGGCCGTCGCCGACGCCGCGGTCGCCGGCATTCCGGACGATCGACGGGGGGAGACGGTCAAGGCCTTCGTCGTGCCGACGCCCGACGCCGACGTGACGGCCGACAAACTCCGGGAGTACTGTCTGACTAATCTGGCGGAGTACAAGCACCCGCGCGAAATCGAGTTCGTCGAGGAACTCCCGCGGACGACGACGGGGAAGGTCCAGAAGTTCAAGCTTCGCGAGCGCGAGGAGACGGCGGAAGCAGAGACGAACTGACGGCTCTACTGCGCTGCACTGAAAGCGAAATTCGTTGATCCTACACCCGCTGTGAGTGTGGGGAGAGGCGATTCAGAGCGTCTAATCCGCAGTAGTGGCGATCATAATTGACGATATGGACATTCTCTCTACATCGATGAGATCTTACTCGTTGGGTAGTAATTTTTGAATGGCACGGCCGGGCATCGCTTCGCGACGCTCGACCGGCCGGAACGAGAGAAGCGCCGCTTTGGAGGTGCTACTACCCATCAGACAGGCATCATCGCTGTATCGGCGGAACGTTCTCGGTATCGGTCGGACGAACGCGACGGCACTCGAGGGAGGTGAGCGACCGTGTCCGTCGTGAGCGACGTGCTCGGTAACGGAATCTTCGTCGTCTTTCTGGCGCTCGTCGTCGGCATGGCGGTCGGGCGCGTCACCATTCGAGGCGTCTCGTTCGGGGTCGCCGGCCCGCTCTTTGCGGGATTGGTGCTCGGTCACCTCGGACTGACGGTCCCGCCGTCGTACTCCGGCCTCGCACTCGCGCTGTTCGTCGCCTGCGTCGGGTTGATCGCCGCCGAAGACATCTCCGGGGTTATCCGGACCTACGGCCCGTACTTCGTCGTCCTCGCGGCCGTCATGACCGCGTCGGGTTTCGCGGTTACCGCCCTCTCGGCGACGGTCCTGTTCCCCGAGACGAACACGCCGTTGCTCATGGGTGCGTTCACCGGCGCGCTGACGAGCAGTCCCGGTCTCGCATCCGCCCTCGACGGTCTGTCCGGTAGCGCACAGGCGTCATACCAGATCGGACACTCGATCGGCTACGTCGTCGGTGCCGTCCTCATCGTCCTCTTTCAGCAACTCTATCCTCGATTCGCCGGCCTCGAAATGGACTCGGAGCGTCGACGGTACGAAGCCGACGTGGACGGAGCCGAATCGGGTTCCGACGACTCGCCGATCGAACGGGTACCGTTCAGCCTCATCGGATTCGGACTCGTGCTCGCGGTCGGCGTCGTGCTCGGGTCGATTCCGCTCCCGCTCGGTCCACTCGGCGCGCCGACGCTCGGAACGACCGGCGGCGTCATCATCGCCGCGCTGGTGCTCGGCTACTACGGCGAACTCGGGCCGGTCACGCTACGGATGGACCGGACGATCCTCTCGGAACTCCGGTCGCTCACGCTCGGCCTCTTCCTCGCGACGGTCGGCATCGAAGCCGGCAGCGGGCTCGTTCAAACGGTCGCCGAGTACGGCGTTCAGATCGTCCTGGCGTCGGCGCTGACGAGCCTCACCGCGATTCTCGTTGGACTGGCCGTCACGCGACGGCTCTGGGGCCAGGACTGGATCACGGCCGCCGGCGGTATCTGCGGCGGCCACACCGACACGAAAGGCCTCGCCGCAGCGATCGACGCTACCGACGCCGACGAGGTCGGTGCCGCCTACGGCAACACCTACCCCTTCGCCCTCCTGTTCATGGTCCTGTACGCGAAGGTGCTGGTGTTGCTCGTCCCCGCCACGGTCGGCTGAGAGTCACCCCCGAATCTCGGTTCCGGAACGGTTCGCAGGGGTGACCGCACGGCGTGGCATCGTCCCCCGAGCTTGATATTCTCGCTCCCGTACCACTAGCCATGGTCGACGTACTCACAACCGAGCTCAGCCGCTTCGTTCGTGCAACCGGTCCCGACCCCGATGACACACTCGCCGAGATGGACGAGTTCGCCCGCGAGGAGGGCTTCCCTCACGTTGGTCCCGAAGTCGGTGCCTTTCTCCGATTCGTTGCCCGTCTCACCGACGCCGAGCGCATCTTCGAGTTCGGCTCGGGCTATGGCTACTCCGCGTACTGGTTCGCCGAGGCACTTCCCGCTGACGGCGAACTCGTCCTCACCGAAGTCGACGAGGCTGAACTCGAACAGGCCCGCGAGTACATGGCTGCCGGCGGGTACGACGACGTTGCACGATACGAACTCGGCGACGCACTGGAGACGGTCGAGCGATACGAGGGGCCGTTCGACGTGGTGTTGCTCGACCTCGAGAAGAATCGGTACGAAGCGGCGTTCGAGGCCGTCCGCTCGAAGGTTCCGGTGGGCGGCGTCGTCGTTGCGGATAACGCGATTTCGGCCGGCAGTATCGAGTTCGAGGCGCTACTGGAAATGGTCGAGGCGGCGGACGGCGGCGAGGAGAGCGCAAGCAGAGTTGCGGCCGAGAGCAACGAACACACGCGCGGAATCGCGTCGTATCTAGAGCGCGTTCGAGAAGATCCGTCGTTCGAGACGGTCGTCGTGCCCCTCGGCGAGGGAATTGCGGTGAGTTACCGCGTCGAATAGTCGGACGGCTCGCTCTCGATGCTTTGCTCGTCGAGGGTCTCGGTACTGACGGTTGTCCCGTACTCGCGGAACCCGAGGAACGCAGTCGTCGAACAGGCGGTCAGAAGCAGTGCCCACGTCGCCGCGGTGACTGCGATGACGAGCACGGCCGTCGGACCGGGAACGGCGGCACCGATCGTCTGGAGTCCGATGACGTGCAGGGTAGCGACTGCGAGGAATCCGGCCCAGAGGACGAGTGCCAGGGCAGCAAGCGCACGCCGAGTAACGCTGTTTGCGTACTTGGCGAGCGTGTAGACGCCCGCAATGGCGAGTGTCGTCGCGCCAAGCGTTGGGCCGAGTTCGTCGACGGAAGCGCTCAAAGCGCCCGCGACGCCGAACAGGGCGAGCGAGACGGCGACCAGGAGTCGATCCGAACGTGTTGGTGTCAGGATCACGTCGTGCACCGCTTTGCTGGCACCTATAGCTGGGTGGCTATATAGCTGTTGGCTCCGGTATACCAGTATGATAGACGGGCGTACTGACGGGGATACGGCGGTGACGCGCGTCGAACCGGGGCAATCAGGTGATCGATCCCCCGACGGAGGTGGACCCATGTTGTTCGGCCGAGTTGCGAATGGCACGTGCACCTGCCGGTCGAGGACGCGGTCGCGCCGGTCGACGGGTTCGACCCGATCGGGAAGGTGGATGAACGCGTAACTTTACTGTCGTCCACACCAAGGCACAGCCATGTCCTATCGGAAAGTGAACTACGAGGAAGTCGAGCAGGTGTCGAGTGCGATGCACTTCCTGAGCGATCCGCTCGAAACGGAACAGGTCGGCGTCACGGTTGCCCGCTGTGATCCGGGCTGGAAAAGCAAGCCACACGACCACACTGACAACGATCACGAGGAAGTCTACGTCCTCATCGAGGGCGAAGCGACAGTCGTCGTCGACGACGAACCGGTCGCGATGGAAACCGGCGATGCACTCTGGATTCCGCCAACGTCGACGCGCCAGATCCAAAACGGTGACGACGAAAGCGCATTCGTCCTCGTGAGCGCACCGAGTATTCAGGACGACGATGATGACAGCGAGTGGCCCCTCTCCGGTTTTGCCGGGTGACTGGAGTCGGTAGCGCCGCTTCCCGCTCCCATCACTTCGGCACTACTGCGCGCAGTTCTTACAACCGAGACGGCAGATATGTAGAAAGTACAATTAGTTCTCACACGAGTGCACTCGTGTGATGGTTTCCGCTGGACACCTGCTGGTGACGCTGGCAACGCTGGCGACGATCATGGCGACGGCGATAGGGATGACGATGATGACGCCGAGACAGAACCGCATCACACACCCGCTGCTATGAGCCGTCGACAGATCCTCTGTATAAGTCGCGACCGGTCGACGCGAGCAACGCTGACGCTCGCACTGACAGATGCTCCCGTTAGCGTCGCCGTTGCACGGGAACCTGCCGTGGCTATCGACCGTCTCGAACGGGACCCGGTCGATGCCGTCGTCATCGACGCGAGAACGATTTCGGACGTTCCGGCCGTCCGCAGCACCCTCGAATCCATCGCGCCGACTCTCTCGATATTCGCCTACTGGGATACGGACGGCGGCGAGACGACACCGATTCTCACCGAACTCCCCGCGTCCAGCCCGGCGACGGCTCCCGCAACGGATCTCACACAGCCGATTCTCGACAGTATCACCCCGAGTTCGACCGCGGATCGCCGCCCTGAACTCGTCGAGACGATCCGGTGTGAATTGGCCGATGCGATGTCGCCGCGAACCGTCGAGCAGGTGCTTCGCACGACGTTTACGGCAAGCGATGCGTTCGTGTTCGCCTGGGCTGGCGAGTACGACCGCGGTGAGCAGTCTGTCGTGCCCTGGATCACGGACCCCGAGGCGACCAGTTGGCCGACACACCGAACGTTTCGGGTCGGCAACGGTTCGAATCCGTTGCTCGAACGCGCGCTGTACACGCAGACCTTACAGACCGCCAGTACCGACGCCACGCGGTCGATTCCGTTTGTCGATCGTGCCCGCGAACGCGACGTGCAGGCGGTGGCAGTTTCGCCGCTTGCAACGTGTGAGGAGCGCTACGGCGTGCTCGTAGTGTACGCGCCCACGGCGCTGTCGACGGCCGAGCGGGAGACGATTCGTTCAGTCGCCGAGGTGGCCTCGCACGTCCTCGAAACGATTGCGATCCGCGGCCAGCTCGAACAGCAAGAGCAGACCCTACACCGATACGAACGCCTCGTCGAGACCGCGGGCGACGGTATTTACGTCCTCGATGCGGCCGGCCACATCATGACGATCAACGACGCGATCGTCGAGATGACCGGCTACACACGCGAGGGGCTGCTCGGCGAACACGCCGACTTGCTCTTCGACGAGTCGACCATCGACCGTGCCGAAACGGCGATCGGCTCGCTGCTCCGAAGCAACGACCGTTCGACGACGATCGAGGCTCCGCTCGAAACGAAGTCCGGAGCCCGGATTCCCTGCGAAGTCCAACTCACCGTCCTCGTCCACGACGACGAGTTCAGCGGCTGCGTCGGCGTCGTCCGAGACGTTACCGAGCGCAAGCGAAACGAGCGCCGCCTTCGCGAGCAGAACGAGCGCCTCGACGCGTTCGCCCGCATCGTCAGCCACGACCTGCGCAATCCCCTCGGCATCGCCCAGGGCTATCTCGAACTCGTCGCGGAGACGGAGTCGCTCGAGCACCTTCCGACGGCTCGGCGCAGTCTCGACCGCATGGAGGCAATTATCGACGACGTGTTGGCGATCGCTCGCGACGGCGCGTGGGCGAGTGAAACAACGCGCGTCGATCTCGAATCGGCTGCGACGGAGGCCTGGAACCACGTCTCGACTGGCGGGGCGATGCTCTCGATCGTGGATACGATGACGCTCACGGCCGATCGCTCCCGACTGTTGCGCGTCTTCGAGAACCTGTTTCGGAACGCGATCGAACACGGCTGCGACGGCGACGAGTCCGAGCACGAACTGACCGTCCGGGTCGGCACACTCGAGTTCGGCGCGTGTTCGCTCGCGACGGACGAAATCGAGAACGGTACCGGCGGGGGACTGGAAGCGGACGACCCGTGCGGCTTCTTCGTCGCGGACGACGGGGCTGGCCTTCCCGACGAGTTCGCCGCCGCCGCTGAACTCTTCGACCCCTCGGTGTCGACCGACGCAGACGGCCTCGGAATCGGACTCTGGGTCGTCCGCGAGGTCGCGGCGGGCCACGACTGGCGCGTTACCGCGACGGAGAGCGAGGCCGGCGGCGCGCGGTTCGAGTTCGTGACGGTGGCCGGACGATCGAGTTCGTGATCGGAGTCGTCAACGAGGCCAAACGAACGGTGGGACTGCGCGACCAGCCGTCTAGAACGGGTGTCCAACGTGTCGCGGGCGACGGAAGAGTGATGCGAGCAGACAGCAGCGCTCGAACGACTGCGCCGAACAGAAGCTCGCAGTTCGACTCGAGACGCCCGCCACACGCTGTGATCGGATCGAACGGGCCGGAATCGCAAGCGTTCAAGAACCGCAAGAGACACGCGAGAGCGTTTCTCCTCGCTCTCAGTCGGACACCGTCGTCTTCTACTGCCTTTCGAACGCCGGTTCGCTACCGAAAGACGAGCACAGCGAGTCTTTCGACGGTCGCCTCACTTCCTCACTTCCCTTCGAACTCCGGCTCACCGTCGCCCATGAACGCCGTGATGCCCTCCATCAGGTCGTCCGTCGCCATCAGGTGGCCGAACGCGGAGGATTCGTACTCGAGCCCCGCCTCGGTGTCGTCGCGGCCCGCGAGCATCGCGCGCTTGGTGAATTTCTGTGCGATCGGCGGCCCGCCGGCGAGGTCGGTCGCCAGTTCGAGCGCCGCGTCCACGAGTTCGTCGTTGCCGACGAGTTCGTTGACGAAGCCGAACTCTTCCATCGTCGCGGCCTCGTAGCGCTCTGCGGTGAGGATGATCTCCTTCGCGCGCCCCTCGCCGACGATGTGTTTCAGGCGCTGGGTACCGCCCCAACCGGGGAGCAGGCCGAGATCGAGTTCGGGCTGGCCGAACTCGGAGCGGTCGCTCGCGACGCGTAGATCCGCGCAGGTGGCCAGTTCCATGCCGCCGCCGAGACAGTAGCCGTCGATAGCGGCCACGACCGGCATGTCGCAGGCTTCGAGCTTGCCGAACGTCGACTGGCCTTTCTTCGAGAGTTCGACCGCGCCGATGGGGTCGGCACCGCCGGCGGCCATACTCTGCACGTCGGCACCAGCGGAGAAGGCCTTCTCGCCCGCGCCGGTGATGAGTAGCGCGCGGACCTCCTCGTCGTCCTCGAGCAGGTCGATGGCCTCGGAGAGTTCGGCCAGCAGGTCGTCGCTGATGGTGTTCATGCGGTGCGGGCGGTCGAGGACGATGTGTCCGACCATGTCGCCGGGGTACTCGACGCGGATGGCGTCGAAGTCGACGCCGTCGGTCTCGCCGTCGCCGTCGCGCTCGTAGAAGCCGCCTTCGTCGGCGCGCTCCGCGAGGTAGTCGGCCGGCGCATAGCGCTCGTGGCCGGTCTCGTCGTAGGCGTCCTCGAGCGTTTCGAGGAGCGTCTCGAGACCGAACTCGTCGACGAGTTTGACCGGGCCGTCGGGGAAGCCGGCACCGAGCTGGACGGCTTCGTCGATGGACTCCGGCGGGGCGACGTCGTTACCGATCAGCTTCGCCGCCTCGTTGGCCATCGTTGCGAGTAGCCGTTCTTTGACGAACTCGGACTGGTTGTCGGTCGGGATGTCGACGCCGTCGCCGTCCTCGTAATCGTAGAAGCCCTTGCCGGTCTTCTTGCCGAGTTCTTCGTTTTCGACTTTCGTTTCGAGGAGCGGCGCCGGCTCGTAGGCGTCGCCGAGCACCTCGTGCATGTATTCGAGGACGTGGTAGCTGACATCGTTGCCGACCTGGTCGCCGAGTTCGAAGCTGCCCATCGGCAGGCCCATGTCGTACTTCGTCGTCGAGTCGACCTCCGCGATGGTCGTCTCGTCCTCGCTGACGAGCCAGCTGGCCTCGTTCATCAGGGGGACGAGGATGCGATTGACGATGAAGCCGGGCGAGTCCTTGTGGACGCGGACCGGCGTCTTGCCGAAGTCTTCGGCGAGTTCCTCGATCACATCGAGGGTGTCTTCGGCGCTCTCCGCGCCGGAGATGACCTCGACGAGTTGCATCCGAACCGGCGGGTTGAAAAAGTGCATCCCGCAGAACTGCTCGGGACGCTCCGTCACGTCCGCGAGTTCGGTAATGGAGAGACTCGAGGTGTTCGTCGCGAAGATGGCGCGGTCGGGTGCGTGTTCCTCGACCTCGCCGTAGACGTCCTTCTTGATCTCCATCTTCTCCGGGACGGCCTCGATGATGACATCCGCATTGCCGACGGCCTCCTCGACGTCGACCAGCGGCGTGACGCGTTCGAGGGCGGCATCGGCGTCGTCCTGGCTGAGCTGGTCTTTCTCCGCGAGCTTGTTCAGCGACCACTCGATCTGCTCGTAGCCGTTCTGGACGAACTCGTCTTTGATGTCGCGAAGTGCGACCTCGTAGCCCGCCATCGCGGCGACCTCCGCGATGCCGTGTCCCATGTTCCCCGCGCCGAGAACTGCGACGGTGTTGATGTCTTCCAGTTCCATGAATAATCATGCAATGGGCACCCGTTTGAACGTTTCCCTCTTCCGGGTTAGAAACTTTCTTTGCGTTTATAGCCGGTTACAAAGCTCTTTATCGCTCGGATAATAACGATTGACCATGGAATTCGGTCTCACCGAAGAACAGGAGCAGATCCGCGAAGAGGTACAGCGGTTCGCCGAAAACGAAATCGTCCCCATCGCCGAGGAGTACGACGAACAGGAGAAATACCCCCACGACGTCATCGACGAGGCCGCCGAAATGGGCCTGACCGGCTCGTACATCCCGATCGACTACGGCGGTGCCGGGTACTCCATCCTCGACACCGCGATCATCACCGAGGAACTGTTCTCCTACGACCCCGGAATCGCGCTGTCGATCATCTCGACCTCCTTCGGTTGCGAGGCGATCATGAACTTCGGGACCGACGACCAGAAGAAGCGCTTCTTAGAGCCCGTCGCGCTCGGCGAGAAAATCTCCGGCGCTGCGATCTCCGAACCCGACACCGGCTCCGACGTGTCCTCCGTCTCGACCCGCGCCGAGAAGGACGGCGACGAGTGGGTGATCAACGGCAACAAGATGTGGATCACCAACGGGACCGTCGGCGACTTCTTCGTCGTCCTCTGTAAAACCAACCCCGACGCACAGGGCCGGTACAACGGCTTCAGCCAGATCGTCGTCGAATCCGATCGCGACGGCTTCTCCGCCGAGAAGATCACCGGCAAACTGGGCATCCGCGCCTCGGACACGGCTGAACTCGTCTTCGACGACGTGCGCGTCCCCGAGGAAAACCTCATCGGCACCAAAGACGCCGCGTTCATGCAGCAGATGCAGTTCTTCGACGAGACCCGCACCGCCGTCGCCGCACAGGGCGTCGGCATCGCCAAGGGTGCCACCCGCGCCGCGCTCGAGTACGCCCAGGACCGCGAGCAGTTCGGCCAGTCGATCTCGGAGTTCCAGGCCATCCAGCACAAACTCGCCGAGATGGCGACGAACACCGAGGCGGCCCGCAACCTGACCTACAAGGCGGCCTGGAACGTCGACCAGGGCGAGGACATCACCAAGCTCGCTTCGATGGCCAAGGAGTACGCCTCCCGAATCGCCGTCGAGACCGCCGACGAGGCCGTCCAGATCCACGGTGGGGCCGGCTACGTCAACGACTTCCCGGTCGAGCGGTTCTACCGCGACGCGAAGATCACCCAGATCTACGAGGGCACCTCCGAAATTCAGAAGAACGTCATCGCACGCGAGATGCTCGGCAAGGGCTTCTAGAACCAAACTGTTGCTCTGCGCCGGTCGCTTCGCGGCCGCACTCGGCAAAATATCGAAGCTTCCTTCTTGAGGCGATCCGCGGCGAGGATGTAGAAGGGGCCGTCTTCGTAAGGGACGCTAGTCGTCGCTGGGACCGGGAGCAGGATTGGGGTTGTCGTCTACGGGAGTTGCAGCTTCGGCGTCGAACAGCGGGCTCTGCTCACCGGGGACGAACGTGTTGAGGACGAGCGCCGACAGCGCGGTCAGGATCACCGGCTCGCCGAAGAACGTCTGGGCCGCGTTCGGGAGGCCGCTGATCGCTTCGGGAGTCGTCGCGATACCGAGGCCGAGGCCGAGCGAGACGGCCACGATGACCATGTTCCGCCGGTCGAGTTCAGTGTGCAGGACGATCAATCGGAAGCCGCTGGCGGCGACCATCCCGACCATCAGCAGGGTGGCGCCGCCGAAGACGGCGCTCGGGATGGTCGTGACGACGGCACCGATTTTCGGGCTGAGACCGAGTACGGCGAGGATGACGCCGCTGATGCCGACGACGTGGCGGCTCATCACGCCTGTGAAGGTGATAATGCCGACGTTCTGGGAGAACGAGGTGACGGGGAAGGTGGCGAAGACGGAGCCGAGCGAACTCAGCAGGCCGTCGGTAAAGAGGGCCCCGCGGAACTCGCGGGTGTCGGGGTTTCGCCCTTCGGCGGCGGTTACGCCGGACATGTCGCCGACGGTCTCCATCGCGGAGACGAGAAAGAGGAAGGCGAAGACGAGAATCGCGATCGGTTCGAACTCGAACCCGAAGCGGGTCGGCGACGGAACGGCGACCCATGCGGCCGCTCCGATCGGCGAGAAGTCGACGAGGCCGACCGCGACCGCGGCGACGTAGCCGACCGTGATCGCGACGAGAATGCTCAGCAGACGGGTGATTCCGCGCGTCAACATGTTGAGTCCGACGGCGATGGCCAGAACGAGCGCGGCCAGTCCGATGTGGTGAAGCGCGCCGAACTCGCCGGCTTCGTGGGCAGCGGTGCCGCCGGCGGCGTAGTCCATTCCCGTCGGGATCAGGTACAGTCCGATGATGACGACGACGAGACCGGTGACAAGCGGCGGGAAGAAGGGTTTGATGCGGTTGAACTGCCAACCGATGAGTCCTTCGACGGTGAAGCCAGTAACGAGGATCGCACCGAACACCGCGGCCATGCCGAAGTCTGCGCCGATCGTCGTCATCGCGCCGAGGAACGTAAAGCTCGTTCCCATAACGATCGGCAGTTTCGCGCCGACGGGGCCGACCGTGTAGGCTTGGACGATGGTCGCCAGGCCGGAAAACAACAGCACCATCTGGACGATGTAGGCCGTATCGGCACCGCTCAGTCCGACGCTGCCCGCGACGATGTAGGCCACCGCCGTCGCCGGCACGATCATGACCGCGACGTGCTGGAGTCCCAGCAGGATCGACTTCGGCAACGGTGGTTTCTCGTCGAGTCCGTACTCGAGCTGAATGCCATCCCCGGGTTCGTTCGACATCTATAGAGATCTGCTTGCAATCGAGAGGTAAAAAGTCTCGTATATGCGCTCAGATCACGCACTCTCAGCAGTGCTTTCACCCATAAGCATGCATATTTCGACGCTGCAAGGAGTCGGACAGCTACTCGACGGACCTGTCGGCGAGCGAAGATACGGAGCCGTTCGCTCTCGAAGCCGAGTTCAGCAGTGCGATGAGTGAACGGTAACGTCCCCGTCCTCGACCGTGATGTCGATGAGGCTCGTCGCCTCGAACGGCGTCTCGTCGAGGGCGGACGGGCCGACCTTTCGCATGACGACGACGATGTCAGCGATTTCGGCTCCGATGTCGTCGAGCGCCGTACAGATTGCCGCCAGGGTGCCGCCGGTCGAGAGCATGTCGTCGAGGATGACGACGCGGTCGCCGGGTTCGACGTCGTTGATGTACATCTCCGACTCCGAGTAGCCCGTCTCCTGGTGGAGCGATACCTCGCCCTCGAGGCCGTACTCTCGTTTGCGAATCACGACGAGCGGAATGTCGGTTTGTAGTGACACCGCGGTTGCGAGGTGAATGCCCATTGCTTCGGGGGCGACGATCTTGTCGACGTTCAGGTCGGCAGTTTGCATGACCTCGACGACGACCTCCCGCAACAGCGCGGGATCGAGCACCGGTACGCCGTTGCTGATCGGGTGGACGAGGTATTCGTAGCCGTCTTTGTCGATGATCGGCGCGTCATCAAGCGATGCGAGGAGTCGGTCCATGTCGTGGATTGGGGCAATCGCGGCAAAAGCGGTTCGTTCTCGACTCCGAGCGGAGCGGCCTCTCGCGTTGGGTACTCGACAGTGGAGTTTTCACCGTCGTTCGGCTCGTGTTGAACGAATCGCGTTCCATCACTGGTCGCTCCGGATGTTCGCCTCACGGGCGTGGCGATGGCGTTATCAGTCGCTGTCCGAATCCGAATCCGAATCAGTATCCCCATCGTCGGTATCCGTGTCCGAGTCGGTATCGCCATCGTCAGTATCGCTATCCGTGTCGCCATCGCCCCCGGAATCGGTGTCGGTGTCGGTGTCACCGTCGTCCGAATCCGAGTCCGAATCTGAATCTGAATCTGTATCACCGTCCCCGGAAGCCGAACCAACAGTCGCATCGCTTCCGGACGGCGGGTGTATCAGCGCCGTCTCCGGTTCGGCTGAACCGGCATCGGCATCAGCATCGGCGTCGGCGTCGGTGTCGGTCTCGGGAACCCGATCCCGCCGTGATTCTTTCACACCCCGACGGTCGCGCTCGCTGTCACCCGCCTCCCAAATCGAGTTCACCTCCAGCAGATACAACGTGACCGGCGGAACGACGTAACAGGCGATCGCGATCGCGGCAAACCAGGGATCGATGAAGATGAGCAGTCCGAAGATCGTGAGTCCGGCCGCAGTGGCTGCGTGGATCGCCGTCTTCGTATAGCCGCGGTAGAACTCCCAGAACTCGCGGAGTTCCGTTCTGATCCGTGCTGCTGCCGGCTGTCCCATACCGTTCGGTACGCCATCAAGCGGGAAACCATTTGTCGCGTGAACCCCTAGTGCCGACAATGAGAGAGTTCGTCTTTGCACTGGAGTACGAACCGGGAACCAACCCGGTCGCCGACGTGCTCGCGGACTACCCCGAGATGTCGGTCCGCTCGCTGTCGTGTCACGTCAGCGCCGATAGCCTCTGGCGAGTCGACCTCGCGAGCGGACCCGACGCGGCGCTCGCCGAACTCGAACGCGCCTACGAGACGGCCGACTACTTCGCGGACTGTCTCGTCAAGGACCACTGCGGGGCGGATTGTGAGGTGCAGGTCCTCGATCGATCGAGCGATACGCTCGTCGTCTACACCTACTGGGAGCGAACCGAAGTCTGCACGTCGGTCCCCCACGTAGCCCTCGAATATCTGGGCGAGGGGCTGCTCTTCGAGACCTACCGCGAGGGCCGTCGCTACCGCTGGCGGATCGTCCTCGGAAGCGACGCGCCGATCCACGAGTTCTTCGACGCGCTCGGCGAGGAGGTCGGCGAGTGTACGGGCATCGAGATGCTGCGCCTGACCGAACTCGATCCAGAGCGAAACGCCGTCGAGGCGGCGGTCAATCCGGCCGACGCACTCCCCGAGGAGCAGCAGGCGGCGTTGCAGGCGGCGGTCGAGTACGGCTACTACGAGACGCCACGCCAGATCGACCTCTCGGAACTCGCTGACCGACTGGACGTCCCGCGGTCGACGCTCTCCTATCGGCTTCGGCGGGCGGAGGCGACGCTTGCGTCGACGTTCGTCGGCGAGATGGAAACGATCGAACTGGCGGCGGGGTTGTGAATTGAACTCGGGAACTCAGGGGCTCGCGGACTCGAGAACTCGAAAATTGTCGCACCCCGATCCCTGGTTTGGCGCACGCCAAATAATCCGTATACTGGTGGGGAAAGTAGGAGGACGTAATGAGAGATTCACCACCGAGTGTGCCGCCCGATTCATCGGATTCAGAACAATCAGGGACCGATCAAACGCTCGAGGTGCGGGTCCCCGAGATGGACTGTCCCTCCTGTGCCGGCAAGGTGACGAAGAGCGTCGAGCGACTCGACGGCATCGACGACATCGACCCACGGGTAACGAGCGGTCGTCTGCTTGTCCGGTACGATCCGGCGCGGACGAGCGAGTCCGAGATTCGGGACCGCGTGCGGGCAGCCGGCTATCAGATTGCGGACGAGGGCAGCGACGGGGGAGCGGCTGACCTCTCGCTGTCGGTACCCGAGATGGACTGTGCGTCGTGTGCGAACAAGGTCGAGAACGCGCTCGCGGCTCTCGACGGCGTTGACGAGATCGAGACACAGCCCACCTCGGGCCGCGTGACGGTCGCGGTCGACGACGAGACGAGCGCCGACACGGTCGTCGACGCGGTCGGCTCGGCGGGCTACGAGGCGACGCCGATGGACGGCGACGACGAGATCGGGTTCGGCGACGATGACTCGATCTGGCGGAGCCGCCGCGCCATCGGCACGGCGATCGGCGGGGCCATCGCAGCCGTCGGTATCGGTCTCTCCTTCGTCGTCCCGGCCGCCGATCCCACCCTCGGAACCGTCGCCGGCAGACCCTACGCGCTCTCGCAGCTTCTGTTCATCATGGCCGCCGCGATCGCCGGCGCGCCGGTTCTCCGGAACGCCGTTTATTCGATCCGCAACCGGAGCCTGGATATCGACTTCCTGATGGGCGTCGGCATCGTCGCCAGCGTGGCCGCACACCACCCCTTCGAAGGGGCGATGCTCGCGGTCCTGTTCTCGGTCGCGGAGCTCCTCGAACGCTTCTCGATGGACCGCGCCCGGAACTCGCTGCGCGAACTGATGGACCTCTCCCCCGACACCGCGACCGTCCGCCGCGACGACGGCTCGACGGAGACCGTTTCCGCCGACGAACTCGCGATCGGCGACGTGGTCGTCGTTCGGCCCGGCGAGAAGATCCCCGCCGACGGCGTTGTCATCGAGGGCCAGAGTGCGGTCGATCAAGCCCCGATCACGGGCGAGAGCGTGCCCGCCGACAAGCGCGAGGGCGACGAAGTCTTCGGTGGGACGATCCCCGAATCCGGCTATCTCGAAGTCGAAGTCGAGAGCGAGGCAGACGACTCCACCATCGCCCGCATCGTCCGGACCGTCGAGGACGCCGAGCGCGACCAGACGAAACGCGAGCAGTTCGTCGATCGCTTTGCGAGTGTCTACACGCCGCTCGTCGTCGTATTCGCGCTCGCCGTCGCGACGCTGCCGCCGCTGCTCGCCGGTGCCTCGTGGAACACCTGGTTCCTGCGCGGGCTCACGCTGCTGGTCATCGCCTGCCCCTGCGCGTTCGTCATCTCCACGCCCGTCAGCGTCGTCTCGGGCATCACGAGCGCCGCTCGCAACGGCGTCCTGATCAAGGGCGGTCGCCATCTCGAAACCACCGGCGAGAGCGACGTACTCGCCGTCGACAAGACCGGCACGCTGACCACTGGCGATCTCTCCGTCACCGACGTGATCCCGCTCGAGGGTGCCACCGAGGCGGACGTCCTCCGCCGCGCCAGCGCCGTGGAACGGCGGAGCGAACACCCCGTCGGCCGGTCCATCGTCGGCTACGCCGACGAGCAGGGAATCGACGGCCGCGACGCCGGCGTCTCGAACTTCGAGGCCCTGACCGGCAAGGGCGTCCGCGCCGAACTCGACGGCGACACGCACTACGTCGGAAAGCCGGACCTCTTCGACGGACTCGCGGATCTCGAGCACGTCCACGCGACGACCGACGGCGGCGTCGCGGTCGTCGACGCGCCCGACCGCTCGCAGTGTGAGCGCGAGGGGTGTCTCGACGTGCTCGAGGACATCGTTCCGAAACTGGAGCGAGACGGCAAGACGGTCGTCGTCGTCGGGACCGAAGACGACCCGCTCGGCGTCATCGCCGTCGCGGATCGCGTTCGACCGGACGCCGAATGGGCCGTCTCGCGGCTCCAAGAGCAGGACGTTCGCGTCGTGATGCTCACCGGCGACAACGAGGGGACGGCCCGCGCCATCGCCGAGCAGGTCGGTATCGACGAGTTCCACGCGGAGTTGCTTCCCGATGAGAAACTCGCGTGGATCGAGCAACTCGAAAGCGAGAGCGACGAGGCTCGCGTCGCGATGGTCGGCGACGGGATCAACGATGCGCCCGCGATGGCCACCGCGAGCGTCGGGATCGCGATGGGCGCAGCGGGGACGGACACGGCCCTCGAAACCGCCGACGTGGCGTTGATGGGTGACGACCTCACCCGGCTGCCGTATCTCTTCGATCTCTCGAAGACGGCCACCGGCGTCATCCGACAGAACATCTGGGCGAGTCTGGCGGTGAAAGCCGTGCTCGCGATCGGTGCTCCGATCGGACTCGTGACGGTTATTCACGCGGTCATCATCGGCGACATGGGCATGAGTCTCGGCGTGACCGGCAACGCGATGCGGCTCGCAAACGTGGAGCCGGAGACGCCGGCCGCCGACACCGGTCCGAACTCTCCCGAGTCGAACTGACGCCTGACGCGCGACGATCTCACTCGGTTCGGTCGCCGAAACCGGGAGCGCTTTCCTTCTCGAACACCTCTTACAGTATCCCGTATGATGGACGAGGCCGAATCCGTGCTGCGCCGGGACCCGGTCATGAACCGGCTGATCGAAACGCACGATCCCTACGTCGAACCCGATTGGACCGAGTACGAACGCCTCTGCATTTCGATCATCAACCAGCAACTCTCGACCGCGAGCGCGGCTGCCGTCCGCGAGCGCGTCTTCGATCACTTCGGCGGCGAACTCACCCCCGAAGCAGTGCTTACGGCCGAAGAGGAGCCGTTGCGCGACGCCGGTCTCTCCCGCAGCAAAGTCTCGTATCTGCAAAACGCTGCCCAGGCCTTTCAGGAGAACGACTACACTCGCGAGGGCCTGGCCGAGTTCAGTAACGCGGCGGTCGTCGACCAACTCACCGAGATCACGGGGATCGGTGCGTGGACGGCTCGGATGTACCTCCTGTTCGTGCTGGAACGGCCCGACATCCTGCCGCTCGGCGACCTCGCCGTCCGCCGCGGGATCGACGAACTCTACGGCGACGGCGCGGAGTTGACGCGGGACGAGATGCGCGAGATCGCCGAATCGTGGCGGCCCTATCGGAGCGCGGCGACGCGGTATATCTGGGCCGAGTACGAGGCGGAATCGAGTATCGACGTTACCGACCTGGTCAACGCCGACGGCTAACCGACGGCCACCAGCCAGGCGAGCACCTGTCGAGCGGTACGGTCATCGGTTTCAGTGCCGGTAATCGATCACTGTCCGCGTCGATCCTCGCAGCCGATGACTGTCATCGAAGTCGGGACGAGTTCGCAATCCGTTATTACGATTTTGCGTCCGGTGCCGACACGATACGAGTACTGATTCAGGGATGGAAACCGAGAACTGAGTCGAAGAGACGGCCCCGCCGACTGAAGTACGGTCCGATTGCAAGGTTGACTATGTCCGAGGACCCACCCGGCAGTTCGTCGAACACGAACGCGAGCGCGAAGCCGACCGAGAACTCGGGGACTCACCGGCGGCGCGCCCACCGTCGAATGACTACCGACCCCGACCGAATCCGGGAGTGGGCCGAGTCCCGCGACGCCGTTCCCGTCTCGTACGGCGGCGAAGGCAGCGGTAGCAGCCACGACTACACGTTCGTCCGTCGAAACGACCTCGAGGACCACCACGAAGCGCAGTCCTGGGACGAGTTCAGCGAGACGTTCGGTAACGAGGATCTGGTGTTCGTCTACGAGGCCACAGAGCCCGCAGCAAAAGACCGCGGCCACGGCGCGACGGACACGGCCGAAACCGACGTCGAAGACGAAGCCGATGCGCAACCGGACGCCGACAATCCCTCGCTCGGCACCTTCGAACTCGTCGACCGAACCCGGGCCTTCGATCGCGTCGAGCTCGGCGAGAGCGAACTCGAGGACCAACTCCGACAGGGCGAGCGCGTCACAACTGAACTCGTCGAAACGCAGCGAATCGAGCGCGACATCGTCGAACGCGACACACTCGAGAGTGAGATTGTTGACTCGGAACTCCTCGAACGCCGCGTCGTCGATTCCGAACTCCTCGACCGGGAGGCCGTCGATATCGAGTTCATCGACGAGTCGCTCGTCGAGGTCACGACCGACGAGGCCCGCCTCGAAACGGTCGAGGAAATCGAGCGCTACGCGGTCGAAAGCCGCGTCGTCGACGTCGATATCGACCACAACGACGCGCTCACTCGAGACGAGATCGAGACGGACGATGCCTTCGAGCGCGTCCAGGAATCGATTCTCGAGAGCGACATCGTCCGGACGGACGCCGACCCCGCTGCTGTCGTCGAACAGGAAGTCATCGAGAGCAAGCGCGGCGAGGGCGATACCGTTCGGAGCGACCTCATCGAGCGTCGCACCGTCGAAGACGAAATCGACGAACGACTCGTGATGCGCTTTGCGCTCGAGGACAGCGACATCCTCGATTCTGAACTCGTCAGCAGCACGGTTCTCGAGGGGGAGATCATCGACAGCGAGGAGTACGAGACGATGGCGGCGGAGGAGATGCGTTCGCCGGCCGGAGCGACGGGAGATGCCGAGTCGGGCGAGGGTGCGACAGGAGAAATGGGCGCAGAAGCAGAACCCGGGGGGATGGAGACGTCGGAGATGGAGTCCGGCGGGAGCGATCAGACGGAAGCGCTGGAGACCGGAACGGCCGGTAACGAGGAGACTGCTGCCGGCGAAGGGGCGGAGATGGCTGAACCGAGTGGAGCCGGTGCGGAATCGGCTTCGGCGGAGGCCGGAACGGGGTCGGCGGCCGGTGACGAGATGGAAACGGGTGCGGGTGAGATGGACGAAACGCGAGACGGAACTGAAAAATCCGAAATGGGTGCAGAGCCGGAGTCGAAGTCGCCGGGAGAGTCGGAGTCGGAGTCAGTGCCCGAGTCGGAGACCCCGACCGTAGACCCGGATGCGACGGTATCGATTTCGGCTTCGGATCAAGGAAAGAATGTCGTCGACGAGGCGGGGAACCAGATCGGAATTATTTCGACGGTCGAGGAGGGGACCGCGTACGTCGATCCGAAGCCGGGGCTTACGGACCGGCTGCGGGCCCGGCTCAACTGGGGCGGTCACAGTGACGACGAGTATCCGGTCGAACCGGCACAGATAACGGCGGTAAGAGAGGACGAGGTGGTCGTCAGAAGCGAATGAAGGGCACGCGCTGAGAGAACGGGTATTCGAGTCCGTTCGGAGACTGCAAGTGGCGTCCCCGAGCAGGTCAGCGTCGCCGGAAATCTCGAGTGGCGGCCGTGTGACGCTCGACTTCAGGGAGGGGTTACTCGAGGTCGAAGCGATCGAGCATCATCACTTTGCTCCACGTGTCTGCGAAGTCACGCACGAATTTCTCCTCCGAGCCGTCGGAGGCGTAGACATCCGCAATGGATCGGAGCCGAGCGTTCGAACCGAAGACGAGATCCGCGCGGGTAGCCGTCCACTCGACATCGCCCGTCTCGCGGTCGCACAGGTCGAAGACCTGGCCGGTCTCGGAGTCGGCAGTCGCCTCCCAACCCATGATGTCTTGGGAGTCGTCGGACGCTTCCCACTCGTAATCCATGTCGAGCAGGTTCACGAAGAAGTCGTTGGTCAACGTCTCCGGCTGGTCGGTGAGGACGCCGAGCTCGGAGTCCTGGTAGGTCGCGTTCAGTGCGCGCATGCCGCCGACCAGCACCGTCATCTCGGGTGCCGTCAGATCCAGGAGGTCCGCCTTGTCGATCAGCAGTTCCTCCTGCGACCGGTCGGCCTCGTCCGAGTAATAGTTCCGGAACCCGTCGGCTTCGGGTTTGAGCGCCTCGAAGGACTCGACGTCGGTCTGTTCCTGCGTGGCGTCGGTCCGACCCGGTTCGAACGGAATCTCCACGTCGTAGCCGGCGTCCGCCGCAGCACGTTCGACGGCCGCGTTCCCACCCAGCACGATCAGATCGGCCAGCGAGACCCGCACGTCGTCGGACCGCGAGCCGTTGAACTCTTCCCGAATCGCTTCGTAGGTCGAAAGCACCGTCTCCAGCTGGTCCGGTTCGTTTACCTCCCAGTTCTTCTGCGGTTCGAGACGGATGCGAGCCCCGTTCGCGCCGCCGCGCTTGTCGCTGTCGCGGTACGTCGACATCGACGCCCAGGCGGTCTTGACCAGCTGGGAAATCGAGAGATCCGACGTAAGGATCTCTTCTTTGAGCTCGCTGATCTCCTCGTCGCCGATCAGGTCGTAGTCGGCGTCGGGGATCGGATCCTGCCACAGTAGTTCCTCGTCCGGCACTTCCGGGCCGAGGAATCGCTCTGCCGGACCCATATCGCGGTGGATCAGCTTGTACCAGGCCTTCGCGAATTGCTCACGGAACTCGTCGGGATTCTCCTGGAAGCGCTCGAGAATCTCCCGGTAGTCGGGATCGCGCTTGAGTGCGATGTCCGTCGTCAGCATCATGACGTCTTCTTTCTCCGACGGATCTTCGGCACCCGGTGCGGCTTCGTCGAGTTCACCGTTCTGCGTGGTCCACTGCCAGGCACCGCCGGGCCCCTTCTCGGGCCACCACTTGTACTCGAGCAGGGTGTTGATGTAACCCATGTCCCACTGGGTTGGTGTGGTATTCCACGGGCCCTCGATCCCGCTGGTGATCGCGTCGGACCCCTTGCCGGAGCCGTGGCTGCTCTCCCAGCCGAGTCCCTGCTGATCGATAGGAGCCGCTTCGGGCTCGGGGCCGACGTGTTCGTCGGGGTCGGCGGCACCGTGGACTTTCCCGAAGGTGTGGCCGCCGGCGATGAGCGCGGCCGTCTCCTCGTCGCTCATCGCCATCAGGCCGAACGACTCTCGAATCCGTTCCGCCGACTTCTCCGGATCCGGCTCGCTGTCCGGGCCTTCCGGATTCACGTAGATAAGCCCCATCACGGTGGCGGCGAGCGTCCCTTCGAGTTCGCCGTTCTCGTCGAAGCGGTCGGACCCTTCCCACTCGTCCTCGGGCCCCCAGTCGACGGCTTCGTCGGGTCGGTATTCGTCCTCGCGCCCGCCGGCGAAGCCAAACGTTTCGAAGCCCATCGATTCGAGGGCGACGTTCCCGGCCAGAACGATCAGATCGCCCCACGAGAGCTTGCGGCCGTACTTTTGCTTGACGGGCCAGAGCAGTCGGCGCGCCTTATCGAGGTTCGCGTTGTCGGGCCAGCTGTTGAGGGGCGCAAAGCGCTGTCGACCGCCGGCTGCGCCGCCGCGGCCGTCGCTGGTGCGGTACGTGCCGGCGCTGTGCCATGCCATCCGGATAAAGAGTGGGCCGTAGTGGCCGTAGTCCGCCGGCCACCAGTCCTGCGACGTCGTCATAACGTCCTCGAGGTCGGCCTTTACTTCGTCGAGGTCGAGTTTTTCGAACTCCTCGGCGTAGTCGAAGTCCTCATCCATCGGGTTGGATGCGGGGACGTTCTGATCGAGGAGATCCACGTTCAACCGGTTTGGCCACCAGTCTTGGATTGACTTCGTCATCAGTGTGCAATTGCTGCGTTCGCCTATTAAGATTTCCTAATCCGGTATGATGTCTTCGCTACGACCCAAGCAATCTTCTGAACGCGGGAATTTTTATCAGTGATATAGTCGCGGTGTCTCTTCGACACAACCGTTGAGACCGGTACTAGATGACCGTCGATACGATCGGCTATTTGAAAACCAAGATACCTCCCGCGATCGCTTCGAGGGAACGATCGGTGTGGCAAACGCAACTGTTGATTCCGGTTTCTCCCGAGATAATTCTCGAAATCGAAACGAGGATTCTCGGGTCGGGCAGCCGCTCGTCTACTCTTCTTCCTCCGGAAGATCATCCGCGTCGCGGTCTGCACGCCGACCGACGTCGACGCGGTAGTGCGAGAGAATGTCCCGTCCGAGTAAGACCGGGTAATCCATGTGGTCCCGATCTTCGACGCTCGCTGTCACGGTGTGTTGGTTCCCACCGACGCCAACGACGACGTCGACGACCGGACGGCTACGCGCGGTCTTACTGCTGCCGGATTTGACCCGCGTAATCGACTTGATCGGCCCGGCTCCGATCTCGGCTGCGAGGCCGGTGTCGATACTCGTTCTGGTCGCGCCCGTGTCCGATTTCGCCAGGACCCCCGTCGACCCGCTCGTTCCCGAGAGAATAACTTCCTCGGTGTAGCCGATCACTGTCGGCTCCGTTTCGGGTTGCGTTTGCCTGATCGGTTGTGCACCCGGCTGGGAGTCGTCGAGTTCAGTCGCGAGTTCGTCGACGCGGTCCTGGTCGACGGTGCCGCCGGCGTGTTCGATGGCGAGTTTGGCGATGTAGGGGGCGGGGCTGATCCGGGTGGCTTCGTAGAGGCCTTTGAAGCCGGCCGTCGGGTTTACTTCGAGGACGTACCAGCCGTCGTCGCTTTCGACGAGGTCGACGCCGGCGTAGTCGAGGCCGATGGCGTCCGCGGCACGGGTGGCGAGTCGTCGTGCGGGATCGGGGAGGTCGTCGGTTGCGTCTTCGACGGTGCCCCCGAGGGCGACGTTCGTCCGCCAATCGTTGTCGGGCGCGTAGCGGTACATCGCCCCGATAATCGTGCCGTCGACGACGTAGATGCGTACGTCGCGGTGGCGTCGGTCGTCGCGGTCGATGAGTTCCTGGAGGAACGCATAGCGGTTGCCGACTTTGGCGTTTACTGGATCGCCGGGGCCGACTTTCCAGGTGCCGCCGCCGTGGGTGCCGATCGCCGTCTTATAGACCGCTTCGTCGCCGTATCGGTCGCGGACCGCGTTCAGTTGGTCGCTGCTGAGGGCGAGGACGACGTTGGGGACCTGCACAGCAGCCGTTGCGAGTGCCGTCGCCGTCGAGAGTTTGTGCATTGCAGTGAGCACCGTCGCCGGGTCGTTGAGCATCGGGACGACCTGGGCGAACGTGTTCGCGAGACCGAGTTCTTCGGCGGGTTGTTCGGTGTTTGAAAGGAGCATCCGGTTGGCGATGACATCGACGGCGGGTTCGAGGTCGACGCGACCATCCGTGACGCTGATCGAGGTGTTTTCGTGGCGGAGCCACTCGGTATTGTGTCCGAGTTTATCGACGGCGTTGAGTATTGCTTTCGTCTCCTTGCTCGTGTGAAGACTCAGTACCCCGACGGTGACGGGATCGGCAACGGCCATACCACTTCCACATCGACGGACGGGAAAAGTATTGGCTGGCGCTGTTCGCAGTGAGAGTGTCGTGCGGGCGTGACTACCCGCTGTATCACGTCGCCGTTACGGACTGCGGTAAGTCATTTCCGGCGCAACCGCAGGACGGGCGCGGTTGCACCGGTAAATCGTTACAGCAGACCGTAGTATCACCGGATCGCTGCACGGACCTCGCGCGGATCGACGAGGCCGCTCACGACGGCGAGAACGGCCCACGTGGCCGCACCGAGTGCAACTGCGCCACCGAGCATCACGAGGTTCGACACCATCGGCGTGACGAGCAAGACGGCGACCGCCATCACGCCGGTGATGAGACAGATCAGACCCATCGACCGCCCGAGATGATCGAGGCGCAACGAGAGTTCGGCGTGGACGATGTAGAGATTCACCGCGACGTAGACCGTGTGGGTGATGACGGTTGCAATTGCGGCCCCGACGACGCCGAGCATCGGGATGAGCAGGAGGTTGAGGCCGAAGTTGGCGGCCGAGGTGCCGCCCTTCGCGATGGCACGAGCGCGTGCGCGACCAAGGTAGTCGAGACTGTCGCTGGTCAGGTTCGTAACCGCCTGCAGAACGACGAACCCGGCGAGGACCTGCAAAACGGGAACAGCACCGGCGTAGTCGGGACCGAAAACCATTCTGACAAACGGTTCGGCGACGATCACGAGACCGGCTGCGGCCGGCACGTACAGGAGCATCGTCTGTACGAGCGAGGTTTCGTAGATCTGCCGGGCCTGTTCGAGTTGATCCGCGGCCTTCTGTTCCCCGAAGTTCGGCGAAATCGTAAAGCCGAGCGCCTCCGCGGGTGCGAGGACGAAATCCGTGATCTGCTTGCCGAGCGTATAGAAGGCGACCGCGGTCGGCGTCAGGAGCGCCCCGACCAGTACCGTGTCGATTTGCTTGTCGATGACGTTGGCGCTCCGCGTCGCCGTCAGCGGAACGCTGTACTTGAGGAGGCGACGCGACAGACCGGGCTCGAACTCGTCGGCCGGCTCGTACGTGCGGTAAAACCGTTCGTAGAGGATGGTTATCCCGACCGCGGCGGCGATCGTATAGCCGATGACGTAACCGAAGAGCGCGCCGAGCGCGCCGAAGCCTGCGAGGACGAGCGCGATGACGAAGGCGAACCGGGCGACGCCGGCGATCGCCTGAATCGCAGCGCTATAGCCCAGGGCGTTGAATCCCTGGAACGCGACCTGCGAGAAGGCGTTAAACGAGTTCACCACGATGTAGAGCGCGCCGATAGCGAGAAACGAGGCGACGCCGGGATTGCCGAGAACGGCGGCGAGATCGTCGTAGACCAGTAGGAGGACGAGCGCGACGACGCTGACGACACACAGTTTGGCGATGATCGTCGTCCGGAGGAGGTGGGGGATCTGACCGGGGTCTCGCTCGCTGTATTCGGAGATGTATCGAGCGCTCGACTTGCCGAGTCCGATGTCGGCGAACAGTTGGATGACGGCGAGGATACCGATCACCCAGTAGAGCGCGCCGTAGCCGTCCGGATCGAGCAGAAACCGGGCGAGAACGAACATCAGCAGGGCGCTCGAGACCATATAGATGGCCCGAGCGACGAGCGTTGCCTTGAATCCGCGGACGATGTGATTCTGTGTCTCTGAGGTCATAGCGTGGGAACTGGTCCGGTACTCCCGATGTGCAGTAGGCGAGAGGCTGCGTCGAGTGGTCGAGCGAGACGGACGAACCGGTTGCAGTGGCGCGACCACAGCCGAGTACGCACTGCGTGTCCGAATGCGAGAAGGGCCAATTGTAATGCACAGCCAACAGGAGTAGGCTCGGCGTACCGACCGGGAAAGAGACCAGCGCGACGAACTCGCGATCAGTAGTTCGGCCCCCAACCCGAACGATCCACCGCGAGTTCCCCTTCCATCACGAGTTCTCCTGCGGTCGAGTTCACCGCACTCTGATCACGGATTACGACCGCTGGCGATCACAGATACGACGCGTCCCAGCGCGTCGCCTTCCGCCGATTCCCGCAGACGTTACACTCGATCCGACCCATCGCGTCCATTGCGTTTTCGAGCGAATCGCAGTTCCCGCAGAACCAGCCGTACTGCGTCGTCCGCTCCTGGTCCTCGTAGGCGACGTAGAACGGTGACTGCGATCCGCGGGCCGCCTCGCCGTAGTTGACGTAGACCGTCGTCCCGTCGATATCGAGTTCGTCGACGGTTCCCCACCCCTCGTCGCCAAGATCTTGTTCGACGTAGACGTTCTCGGTGAACGTCTCCTCGCCGATGTCGACCTCGCGCTGGCCGGCCTGTTCGAACCCGTGTTCCCGGTAGAACTCGTTGCCGCCCTCGTTGTCCGCGAGGACGAAACACTCGATCTGATCGGCCCCCGAATCGAGCAGTTTCTCGCGAGTGCGGACGAGCAGGCGGACGCCGGTGCCGCTGCCGCGCGCATCCGGGTCGATGTGGAGCCAGAGGATCCGCCCGGTGCCGTACTGCTGGCCGACGAGGTCGCTCTGGGAGTAGCCGACGAGTTCGTCGTCGCGTTCGACCACGAGGACGACCGCATCGTCGCTCTCGAGTTCGTCGGCGAAGCCGTCACTGTACCACTGGTCGATGGCGTCATCGATCGTCTCGCTGTCGAGAAAGTCGGTATACGTCGAGTGCAGTGAATCACGTGCGATCGATCGAATCGTCTCGACATCGTCGATAGTTGCTTCGCGCAGTTCCATGCGCGAGTGTATCATGACCTCGTATAAAACGTATGCCCCGGCTTGAACAGTGTCTACCCCGAAGACAGCAGGGACGAAGATTCACGTCACTGCCGGTCGAGAAACGCCCATGGGAGGTGACACGCCGGCCGATGGCTCGTCGAACGCGGACACGGACACCGGCACGGACACGGAGCTGAACTCGTCGGGGGCGACGGGTGGAGATGGCACTGCGGCTGAGAGCGATGAGGCGTTCACATACAACGGTGGCCGAGTCGATCCCGGCGAATCGGCGAACATCCGCTATGGAATCAGCGAGACGTATCTCGGAGATCCGATCAGGATTCCGGTGACGATCATCAACGGGGCGAAACCGGGGCCGACGGTCTGTCTCTCCGCTGCGGCCCACGGGGACGAACTCAACGGAATCGAGGTCGTCCGCGAGGTTGCCCACGACTGGGATCATTCGGAGTTACACGGAACGCTGGTTTGCCTGCCCGTGCTGAACGTCCCGGGCTTTCTCGCCCAGGAGCGATATCTGCCGATCTACGACCGGGACCTCAACCGGTCGTTTCCCGGCCGCGAGGGGTCGACGAGCGCCCGCCGAATGGCACACCAGATCTTTACGAACTTCATCGAACCCTGTGACCTGGGGATCGACTTTCATACATCCACTCGCGGGCGAACGAACATGCTTCACGTCCGAGCGGACCTGGATAACCCAACGGTCGTCCGACTCGCGAACGCGTTCAGTTCGAACGTCATCATCGGCGGCGACGGCCCGTCCGGAACGCTCCGCCGCGAGGCGACCGAGGCCGGCATCCCGACCATTACCGTCGAGATGGGGGAGGCCCACCGGTTTCAACGCCGCCTGATCGATCGCGCTCTGACCGGCGTCGCAAGCGTCCTCGCCGAGTTCGGCTGTCATCGCGAGTCCGCGGTTCACTGGCCCGGCTGGCGGGTCGTTATCACCGATGACGACGAGAAGACGTGGCTGCGCGCGGATGCGGGCGGAATCGTCGACATGAAACACGGACGCGGCGCGTTGGTCGAAGAGGGCGACGTGATCTGTACGATCACCAACCCGTTCAAGGAGGAGGACGATATCGTCGCCGTCGAGGCCCCGTTCACCGGGCTCATCGTCGGCGTCCTCGAGAACCCGGTCGTGTATCCCGGCAACCCGCTCTGTCACCTCGTCGGCCTCGAACGCGACACGCGCACGGCATTAGAGCGCGAACAGCGGACCGAGCGGTCGCGGTCGGAGCTGCGATAGTCGAGATTCACGACCGTTCGAGAGGTGAACTCGGGTGCGAGTGAATTCGGATGGCTGGTAGAAACGGAGACGGGACGAAGAGGCAATGAGAGCGATAAAAGTAACTTCTATACCCCCGCGGTCTAACCGTCCACATGAGCGTATGAGTCAGTCTTACAATCGCGGCCTCATCGAGGACTTCGGTCGCTGGAAGGAGTTCTCGGCCGGCATGTGGGCGTGGATCTTCCACAAGTTCACCGGGTGGATGCTTATCGGCTATCTCTTCACCCACATCGCCGTGCTGAGCAGCGCCATCGCAGCGGCGAACGGAGAAACGATGATGCTTGCCGGAGAACAGGTCAACGCATACACCGGGACAATTCAGGGCCTCGAGGGGCTCTTTATCGTTCGCATACTCGAGGTTGGACTGCTGGCGGTCGCCGTCTTCCATATCTTGAACGGAATCCGACTCCTGATGGTCGATCTCGGTATCGGTCTCACTGCACAGGATAAGAGTTTCTACGCCTCGCTCGTTCTGACGGGCGCCATCACCGTTGCGAGCGTGCCGACCTTCCTCTCGGGGGTGGGTCTCTGATGGCGGAACGATATTCTTCGTTCACGCCCGGCGGCACGGCGTGGTTCCTCCAGCGCGTCACGGCGGCGTTTCTGATCGTCGTGCTCGCGTTCCACTTCTTCCTCTTGCACTTCGTCAACCACGCCGCCGAAGTCACTTTCATGGGAACACAGCAGCGCATGGACCACATCGGCTACTTCCTGACGATGGTCCTGTTCCTCGTCGCCGGTGCCTTCCACGGCGTCAACGGCGTCTACAACGCCCTCGTCAACCAGGGGCTGAGCGGCACCCCAAAGAAGGTTGTGCTCGCAGTGCTTAGCCTCGCAGGACTCGCGCTCGTCGCACAGGGAACCTACGTTGCGCTCGTCATGGCGGAGATGATCTAACATGAGTACCCAGCAACAAGAGCCGGAGAGTCAGGAATCGCCACAGGATCCGGAGATGAAAGGCACCGAGTCGCCCCAGCAGCGGCGACTCCGGGAAAAACAGGAGGGCATGGTCGAGGACCAGGCCGAAAAGGAGACCGAGGTCGAGGGCGAGACGGTCCACCTCAAGGTCTTCCGGTACGATCCGGAGGTCGCCGACAAGCAGGAACCTCGCTTCGACGACTTCCACGTCCCCTTCGAGAAGGGGATGACCGTCCTCGACGCGGTTATGTACGCCCGCGACGAGTTCGACTCGTCGCTGACGTTCCGTCACTCCTGTCGGCAGGCGGTCTGCGGATCCGACGCCTTCTTCGTCAACGGCAAGCAGCGACTGGGTTGTAAGACCCAGATTTCGGACCTGCAGCAGCCGGTTCGCATCGAACCGCTGCCCCACCAGGAGGTCGTCAAGGACCTGGTCGTCGACATGGACCACTTCTACGACCAGATGCACGCCGTCGAACCCTACTTCCAGAACGACGACACGCCCGACTCGAGCGATCTGGAAGAACAGCGCCAGTCCCGCGAGAACCGCGAGAAGGTCAAGATGTCTACGCGGTGTATCTGGTGTGGCGCGTGTATGTCCTCGTGTAATATCGCCGCGGGCGACAACGAGTACCTCGGGCCGGCAGCGATCAACAAGGCCTACAAGTTCGCGATGGACGACCGCGAACCCGAGGACGTCAAGGAGCACCGACTCCGCATCCTAGAGCAGGAACACGGCGTCTGGCGGTGTCAGACCCAGTTCTCCTGTACCGATGTGTGTCCGAAGGACATCCCGCTGACCGAGCACATTCAGGAGCTCAAGCGGGAGGCAGTCAAGAAGAACCTGAAGTTCTGGTAACATGTACGAACACGACGTCATCGTGGTCGGCGCTGGCGGCGCCGGCCTCCGAGCCGCGATCGCAGCGAACGAGGCAGGAGCCGACACGGCGATCGTCTCGAAACTCCACCCGGTCCGCAGCCACACCGGCGCGGCGGAAGGGGGGATCAACGCCGCACTTCAGGAGGGCGACGACTGGGAACTCCACGCCTACGACACGATGAAGGGCTCGGACTACCTGGCCGACGCGCCGGCGGTCGAGACCCTCGCTCAGGATGCTCCCGAAGACACCATCACGCTCGAACACTGGGGCATGCCCTTCTCCCGCGAGGACGACGGCCGCGTCTCCCAGCGCCCGTTCGGCGGCCTCTCGTACCCTCGTACCACCTACGCCGGCGCGGAGACCGGACACCACCTGCTGCACACGATGTACGAGCAGGTCGTCAAACGCGGTATCCAGGTCTACGACGAGTGGTACGTGATGAACCTGGCGACGACCGACGAGGACGATCCCAACGACCGCCAGTGCGAGGGCGTCGTCGCCTACGACGTGCAGTCCGGAACCGTGGAGGGATTCAAGGCCAACCAGGGCGTCATCCTCGCGACCGGCGGCCCCGGCCAGGCCTTCGATCACACCACCAACGCCGTCTCCTGTACCGGCGACGGCCACGCGATGGCCTATCGCGCGGGCGCGCCGCTCGAGGACATGGAGTTCATCCAGTTCCACCCGACCTCGCTCCCGTCGACCGGCGTCCTCATCTCCGAGGGTGTCCGCGGTGAGGGCGGTATCCTCTACAACAACGAGGGCGAGCGGTTCATGTTCGAGTACGGCTACGCGAACAACTCCGGTGAACTCGCCAGCCGCGACGTCGTCGCCCGCGCCGAACTCACCGAGGTCAACGAGGGGCGGGGGATCGAGGACGAGTACGTCCACCTCGACATGCGCCACCTGGGCGAAGAGCGCATCATGGACCGACTCGAGAACATCCTGCACCTCGCGGAGGACTTCGAGGGCGTCGACGGCCTCGTCGAGCCGATGCCGGTCAAGCCCGGCCAGCACTATGCGATGGGCGGCATTGAGGTCGACGAGAACGGCCAGACCTGCGTCAACGGCCTCTACGCGGCCGGCGAGTGCGCCTGCGTCTCCGTCCACGGCGGGAATCGACTGGGCGGGAATGCGTTGCCCGAACTCATCGTCTTCGGCAAGCGCGCAGGCCGTCACGCCGCCGGCGAGGACCTCGGCGAACCCGAGATTCGGACCGGCTACGGCGACGACGTCGAGGACGAAGACGATACCGAGTTACCGGTCGCTCCCGGTGCGGCCGGACTCGATTCGTCCGACGCCGTTGCCGACGGTGGCGTCGCGGCCGAGACGGGAACGCTCGAGCGCGCCGTCGAATGCGAGCGCGAGCGCGTCGATCGCCTGATGGAGCGCGACGAGGGCGTCCAGCACGCCGAGATTCGCGCAAAGCTCCAGAAAGCGATGACCGACTACGTCAACGTCTTCCGGACCGAAGACGGCATCAAGAAAGCGCTGAAGATCATCCGCGAGTGCCGCGAGGAGTACCAGAACGTCTACGTCGACGATCCATCGCGGACGTTCAACACCGACCTCCAGCACACGATCGAGACGCGCAACCTGATCGATGTCGCCGAGACGATCGCACTCGGCGCACTCGTGCGAAACGAGTTCCGCGGCGCACACTGGCGACAGGAGAACCAGATCCGCGACGACGAGAACTGGCTCAAACACACGCTCGTCTCCTGGGACGACGGTGCGCCCGATATCTTCTACCGCCCGGTCATTCTCGAGGGGCAGGACAAGACCTACGAGCCGAAAGAGCGCAGTTACTGACGCCTCTCTGCGGTTCTGCTCGCGGTCGATTCTTCGAACTCGGTTCCCCGTGTTCCGTTCTCCCGTTCTCCCGTTCTCGACACCCACCAACCACCAGAGCTAAGGCACCCGCCAGGCTATCCTGGGCCGGTATGTTGCTGTCGGGGACCGTCGTCGCCGACGCCGACACCGTGATTCCGGACGGTGCCGTCGTCGTCGAGGACGATATCATCGTTGCCGTTGGAGACCGTTCGACGTGTCGCGACCAATATCCGGACCACGAGCACCGCGCCTGTGACGTGCTCGTGCCAGGCACAGTGGGCGGACACGTTCACTCCGTCCAGAGTCTCGGTCGCGGCATCGCCGACGACACCGAACTGCTCGAATGGCTCTCCGAGTACGTCCTCCCGATGGAGGCCTCCCTCTCGGCCGACGGGATGCGCGCCGCCGCCGAACTGGGGTATCTCGAACTGATCGAGAGCGGGACGACGACCTGCATTGACCACCTCTCCGTCGCCCACGCCGACGAAGCCTTCGAGGCCGCCCGCGAGTTCGGTATCCGCGGACGGCTCGGGAAGGTACTGATGGACAAGGATTCACCGGCCGGCCTGCTCGAAGACACCGACGCGGCACTCGAGGAGAGCGAACGGCTCATTCAGCGGTATCACGGCGTCGACGACGGCCGCATTCAGTACGCCGTGACGCCCCGATTTGCCGTGAGCTGTACCGAGGCGTGTCTCCGCGGCGCGAGAGAACTCGCGGACGCCTACGAGGGGGTGACGATCCACACGCACGCGAGCGAGAATCGCGGCGAGATCGAAACCGTCGAGGACGAAACCGGCAAGCGAAATATCCACTGGCTCGACGAGGTCGGGCTGACCGGGGAGGATGTTGTGCTCGCCCACTGCGTCTGGACCGACGAGGAAGAACGCGAGGTGCTCGCGGAGACGGGGACCAACGTCACCTACTGTCCGTCGTCGAATATGAAACTCGCGAGCGGAATCGCGCCGGTGCTCGACTACCTGGACCGCGGGATCAACGTCGCGCTGGGGAACGACGGGCCGCCGTGTAACAACACGCTCGATCCGTTCACGGAGATGCGACAGGCCAGTTTGCTCCAGAAGGTCGACCACCTTGACTCCGAAGCGCTGCCGGCCACGACGGTGTTCGAGATGGCGACGGTCAACGGCGCTCGGGCGGCTGGCTTCGACCGCGTCGGGAAACTCCGCGAGGGCTGGAAGGCGGACATCGTCGGTCTCGAGACGGACATTACCCGCGCGACCCCGCTTCACGACGTCCTCTCACACCTCACGTTCGCCGCTCACGGAGACGACGTGCAGTTCACGATGGTCGATGGGGAGGTCCTCATGCAGGACGGCGAGGTGCTCGTTGCCGACGCTGACGCGATCAGGAGTCGCGCCCGCGAGTTCGCTGCCGAGATGGATGTCACCGCGTGACGAATAGTCGTTCGACAGTCGACGTGAACTAGCGTCAGAACTCGATCGAGTCGAGAACGCCGAGGCTGAGGGCGGTTGCGGTAACGACGTTGTAGCCGAGAGAGATTCCGACGATGCCCACGAGACCGGGGAGTTCGGGCGGGGCCGGAATCGGTACGTCGATCAGTGCGAAGAACGCGCCGGTGAGTGTACCGGTAAGCAGTCCCAGAACGACGAGTTGACTGCTCATACCGGGAGAGAACGCGGAAAGCGACAAAAACACGCTGGCTTGCGTTCGGCCCATCGCTTTCTTCGTTGACGCAACAGGTCCTGTTCTCGTCCTACGGATTTCGACGAACGACGATACTCAATTTTAATATCGTCGAACAAGGGATGGTGTAGTATGCAACTCAGCGAACGACCGACGGCAGATGTCTCGATCCCGGACGAGTTCGATTCGGCCCAGGCGAAAGTCGTCTATCTCTATTTGCACGTCTGGCCAGGATCGACGGCCGACGACCTCTGTGCGGCATTGAGTATCAACAAGGGAACCGTTCTTTCGATCATCCGAACGCTTCGCAAGCGCGGCTACGTCGAACGGGATGAGGGCCAATATCGGCTCTGTTGACGGCTATAACTGGCAGTGGGAGGAAACCGGTCGCTGATGCGATCGGGGAAGCGTCTAGAGTTCGATCCGCTCGACCAACTGGTCGTGGTTCTCGTTCGTGTTGACCGCGACGATACGGATCTCGTCCTCCAGCCCCGAGTCGCGGAGTTTCGCCTTGAGGAGGTTGTCCACCTGATAGACGCCAGCGGCGTTGGTCATCGCGATTTCGACCATCACCGGACTGGTTTCGCCTTCGTAGAGCGAAACGCGGCTGATCGCCTGACTCGAGAGCGTGTTGATCCCGCGACCGCCGTGTTCGTAGGGGATGCGCGAGCGGCCGCTTTCCATGTCCAGCGCGTCGGCGACGCGGATGATGCCGGCCTCGGTCGTCAGCGGCGTCTCGGCCGTGTGGTGACAGAGGATCGCGTGCAGAATTTCCCCTTTCATGCGGACCTGTTCGGCGAGTTCGTAGAACTCGGGGAGGATCCGGTCGAGAATGTCGGCAGCGAGCGGGATCGAGTAGTAGACGTGTTCGTCCCGATGGACCACGTGGCCGATGTCGTGCAGCGTCGCCGCGAGAGCGATGATCACCGATTCGTCCGCCTCGGCGAGTCCTTGCTGGCGTGCGCCGTTGAAGTCGACGTTGCCCGCTTTGAGGAGGTCGTACAGACAGAGCGCGCGATTGCGAACGATCTCGATGTGCTTCCGACCGTGATCGTTGTAGCGCATCCGATCGACGGCGTTGACGTTCTGGGCCTCGAGATACGTCTGGATCTCCTCGTCCTCTTCGATGCGTTCGAGGACGGCATTCAGTTTCTCGTCGGGAAAGTTGTGCTCGCTCTCGGGAACGTAGACACGACTTCCATTCTCGTCACCAGCAGTATCGCTCATACCATCCACGTCGGTTGCAGGCTAAAAAAGCGCTACGCCGGTTGCCGATTCGGTGACGATGCGCTTAGGCGACGTCCTCGACAGCCGCCTCGACCTCCGCGTATTCCGGTTCGACGCCCGGATCGTCGCTGACCCAGGAATACGTAATTTCGCCGTCTGCATCGACCACGAACACCGAGCGCTTGGCGACGCCGTAGACGCCAAGGTCGTCGAAGTCCATCTCGATACCGTACTCGTCGATGATCTCCTTGTTGAAGTCACTGATCAGGCCGAACTCGAGGTCGTTCTGCGCGCGGAACTCGTTAAGCGCAAACGGCGAGTCACGGCTGACTCCGTAAACCGACGCGTCGAGGTCATCGAAGGCAGCGAGCCGATCCTGGAACGTACACATCTCCTCGGTGCAGACGCCCGTGAACGCACCGGGGAAGAACGCAAGGACGATCGGTGCCTCCTCGTCGAGTTTAGCCGAGAGACTGAACTCGTCAACATCGCCGTTTGCGAGCGGTGCGGTAAAGTCGGGTGCGGCATCACCAGTTGCTGGCATCGTCACCACCTTACGTACAGGCAGGAAAGACAGTTTCGTTCGCGGACCGAACCTGCGTGGCGGATTGTGACGAGTTCAGTGAGAGACCGTTCGTGTGGATCATCCGCTTTCTCGCCAGTACAGCACTGAACGGGACTGTAGAGGGCTGCTCACTGACTCTCAGTTCCCTTCCGACCGGCTGCTCGGGCGATTCACCGGACAAAACACGTTGTGAATACTGGCGGTGGTCGCTGGCTGAACTCGTCAGAGAGTGACCTGTTGGCGGTCCCTGCAGGACTGGGAGGTCCAAAAAGGTTATAATTGCCAGCGGGTAAGCCACGCATAGAGATGGTAGCCGAAATCGCACCGCTGTTCGCTCCTGTTCCAGGGGGCCCAGAACTACTGATCATCCTTTTCATCGCCATTCTGCTGTTCGGGGCGAACAAGATCCCGCAACTAGCACGCTCGACCGGCGAGGCCATGGGCGAGTTCCAGAAGGGGCGTGAGAAGGTCGAAACAGAACTCGAAGAGATGCGCGACGGTGACTTCGAGGGCGACCTCGACGACGAGGACGACGATTTCGTCGACACGGAGCCGGTCACCACTGAAGACGACGACACGGAGACGGAAACCAGCACAGACACCACGACCAACTAACCGTCTTTTGCGGGGCGTGTGGCCTAGCGGAGAGGGCAGGAGGTTCCTAACCTTCTGATCGTGGGTTCGAATCCCGCCACGCCCGTGCAGCGAGGAACGAAGTGACGAGTGAACCGGCATGGCGGGATTCCTGAACCCTGCAAGTCGCAGCGCCGAGCGAAGGAGGTGATCGTCTTGCTCCGGTTCGAATCCCGCCCGTGTTCCTGTGAGCGCTAGCGAGCAGGTTCTCAAGCGTGGTTCGAATCCCGCCACGCCTGGTCTCTACAAAGTGACTACACACCGTGCGAGTGAAATGCCGATTCTACAGACAGCTCGGTCTCGAGTACGAACCCAACCACCACGCTCAGCGGCTCTCACGGCGTCTCTGCCGAGCCGGCCAACCGAGTTCACCTCCGACTCCGACTCCGACTGTTCGCGCCGACACAACGGTCCTTCACCGTGCGGTCCATCCGCCATCGACCGCCAGACACGACCCCGTGACGTAACTCGCCGCTGAACTCGCGAGGAAGACGACGGGGCCGGCGATCTCTTCCGGATCGGCGAACCGATCGAGTGGGGTTCGATCGAGGATCGATTGGCGGAGGCGGTCGTTCGACTCGAGTTCGGTGGTCAGGTCGGTCGAGACGTAGCCGGGGGCGACGGCGTTGACGCGGACGTCGGGGGCCCAGTCGAGTGCGAGGCTCTTCGTGAGTCCGACCAGGCCGTGTTTGGAGGCGACGTAGGGATGCTGGCGTGGGAGGCCGACGAGTCCGCCGACGCTGGCGACGTTGACGACTGCGCCGCCGTCGTTTTCGTGGAGGGATTGGGCTGCGGCGGTTGTCACCTCGTAGGCACCAGTGAGGTTGACGCCGAGCGTCCGCTCGAAATCCGCTGTCGAGACGTCTTCGGGTCGGCCGAGTGCGTCGTCGGGGTTGAAGCCGGCGTTGTTGACGACGACATCGACGCCGCCGAACTCGGCTTCGGCTCGGTCGACGGCGTCCGCAACGGCGTTTGGATCGGTAACGTCTGCGGTGACGGGACGGGCGTCGCCGCCATCGGCGACGATTTCCTGAGCGACTGCTTCGAGTTCAGGTGTCGAGCGAGCAGCGGGGACGACGGCAGCGCCGGCGGTTGCGAGTTCGAGGGAGATGGCGCGGCCGATACCGCGGCTCCCGCCGGTAACCAGTGCGACGGTGTCGTCGAGGTCGAACGGGGTTGTCATGGGGTCTCGTTTGTAGTCCTGTGCGGGGCGTATATCAAACTGGCTTCGGGTGGCACGGCGGGTAGTGACCGCGGATAGATAATTCATCTATCAATAATGCATGTGGGAGACACATCCACGAGTTCCGAACGGAGACACCCGTATCGGAGCACATGTTGATTCCTTGACTTCCCAAGTTATCAGATATGGTAATGAGCGGATGAATTTTTTGAAGGGTGACTGAGAGGGTAGGTGCAATGGCTATTGACGAAGCCGACCAACCGGATGCAAAACAGGCGTCTGCGGCTGGGACGTCTGCATCTGGGTCGGGGGACGTGGACTCCGACGAGTCGGATGCCGGTTCGGGATCCGGCGTTCGTGTCGGCGAGTATACGTGGGCGGATTTTATGGAGGAGTATGGGTACGGGGACGAGGTTTCGACGCTCTATTCGGCTGTGCGGGACACCGACGAGCCGACGGATCAACTCGGTCTCGACACCGACGAGAAACCGGAGCCGGCGGTCCCTTCGGACGGAGACTGGGATCGCGTTTCGTTCGATCCGAAGCCGTATCTCGGCTACCAGCCCGAGGAGTTAGTCGACCGGGTATTGCCGATCGCCGGATCGAACGCCGACGCTCTCGAGACGCCGTTCTTGGAGTACGTCGACCCGGAGACGACGCCGGTCGTCAAAGACGTCTGGACCTGGGAGCACTACAAGTGGGAGTACTACTACGAAGACGGAAACCGGCCCCACGATGACGAGGGTGACATCGTTCGCCACGACAAAGAAGAAGCCCTCGGCTTCGATCCCGACACGCTCGAGGATCGGCTCTCGATCGCCGACGATATCGCGATGGAACTCGATGACATCGTCGAGGAACGGACCGTCAACATCCAGGAAGACATCGACGAGGACGAGTTCTTCTCGACCGCAGCCGGGAACACGACGGTCAGCAATCGCTACGACCTCGAGAAGACGGTGCCGTTCGAGAAGAAGACGCACTTTCGAGAGGTCGAGCGCTACTGGGTGAACAAACCCTACGCCTTCGTCGTCGTCTTCCACTCCGAGAAGGAAAACGAGAAGAAATACTACATGGTCGAGCCGTACCTGAACGAGATCGAGGTGGAACTCCAGGAGTTCCTCTCGGGCAAACTCAGGAAAGCGATCAAGTACTCCGATGACGGCGTCAAGGAAAAGGCAAACGAGGACGGCCGCCGGGTCGTCATCGAGGACGAAACGCGACAGTTGTTAAAGCGCTACGACCTCTTCGAGAAGCAGTCGGGGAGCAAGAAAGCGGGGCTTCTGGAGACCGTCCAGACGCTGCTGGACGATGATGACGATGCCGATACAGACGAAGATGAAGACGAGGAGACGGCGGACGACGTAGCCCTCTCCCAGAACCAACTCGAGGGCATCGAGGTCCGTCCGGAACCGATCCTCCTCGCGGAGGACCCGGACACGCTAAACGAGTACCAGGTCGAGAAGCTCCTGTACTTCCTCAAACGAAACTTCATCGGCTACGAGCGCATCGACGGGATCAAACACGACATCAACGTCGAGGACATCTCCGTCGACGGCTACAACTCGCCCGTCTTCGTCTATCACTCCGAGTACGAACAGATCATCTCAAACATCTACCACGGCAAAGATGAACTCGACGACTTCGTCGTCAAACTCGCCCAGCGATCGGGCAAGGGCATCAGTAAACGGCTGCCGCAGGTCGACGCGACGCTGCCGGACGGCTCGCGTGCGCAACTGACGCTCGGTCAGGAGGTGTCCGATCACGGGACGAACTACACCATCCGTCAGTTCAAGGACGTGCCGTTTACCCCGATCGACCTCATCAACTGGAACACCTTCAGCTTGGACGAGATGGCGTTCCTCTGGCTCGCGATCGAGAATCACAAGAGCCTGATCTTCGCCGGGGGTACCGCATCCGGGAAGACGACCTCCCTCAACGCGGTCTCGCTGTTCATCCCGAGCAGCGCAAAGATCGTCTCGATCGAGGACACTCGCGAGGTCGAATTGCCACAGCGCAACTGGATTGCAAGCGTCACTCGCCCCTCGTTCGCCGACGACGAGCAGGGCGATGTCGACGAGTTCGATCTGCTCGAAGCCGCCCTCCGCCAACGGCCTGACTACATCGTGATGGGCGAGATCCGCGGTGAGGAGGGGCGGACGCTGTTCCAGGTCATGTCGACGGGACACACGACCTACACCACGTTCCACGCGGACTCCGTCGACGAGGTGTTAAAGCGATTCACGACGGACCCGATCAATGTCTCGAAGACGATGTTCACCGCCCTGGATCTGGTCTCGATTCAGACCCAGACCCGGGTCCAGGGCCGGAAGGTCCGCCGGAACAAGTCGCTCACGGAGATCAACCACTACGAGGCCGAACACGACGAGATCAACGTTCAAGACGTCTATCAGTGGCAGGCCGAAACGGACGAGTTCCTCAAGATGGGGGACTCGAACACCTTAGAGGAGATCCAGTTCGACCGCGGCTGGAGCACGGAGAAACTCGAGGAAGAACTGTTCAAACGCGAGGTCATCCTCGCCTACCTCATCAAGAACGGTCTCAACACCTACGCCGAGGTCGCCGCGACGGTCCAGGCGTTCATCAACGATCCCGATACAATCCTGACGCTCATCGCGAACGGCCAACTCGAGGAGAGCCTCGACGACCTCCGGGAGATGGAAAGCGTCCTGATCGACGTCGACCAGGAGAAAGAAGAACTCGTTCCGCGCCCGGATTCGACCTCCGAAACGTACAACCTCTCGATGGACCTCCTCGAGCGAGCCGAGGAGTCGCTGTTCGAAGACTATCGCGGGAAGGTGCCGAGCGGTCTCGCGAGCGCACTCGGAGAAGTCGCCGACGAAGACCCGATCGAAGTCGACGGAACGGACGACGAGTTCGACTTCGAGAGCGGTATCGAGGACGGCATCGCGGAGGAGTGGACGTTCGGCGACGGCGCGACCGACTTTGCGGATACGGCGGCGACGATGGCGATGGGTGCGGACGACGACGAACCGGACTGGTTCGCAGAGACGGACAGCAGCGGGTTTGGTATCGAGGCGACGACCGCCGAGACGACTGCTGGCAGTGGTGCCAGTGCGGGCACCGGTGACGGGGCTAGTGCGGACACCGGAGCGGCCGATCCCGGTGTCAGCCCCGGAACTGAGGCTGGCACCGGCACCAGCACCGGAACCGACACGACGACTGAACCCGCGTCTGCGAACTCGACATCCCCCGAGATAGACAGCCTGAAGACAGCAGACGAGTTCGCTGCGGGCGAAGCGCCGGCCTGGAGCGATGGGACCGCCGGAGCAACGGAGTCCGGTTCCGGAGAGACGGGCGACGTTACCGTCTTCCCGTCCGACGATGCCGACGGTGATCTGGGCGGTCTCTTCGACGACATGGGCGAGACGCTCGATGAACTCGAATCGGCTACTGCGGGTGCGGAGTCAGGGGATCGGACCGTCGATACAACTGCGACGGATGAGGTGTTCGCCGGCGACGAGTTCGATGACGTGTTCGATCCAGATCCGGGTTCGGGTCCAGATCCGGGTTCGATGGACGACACGGCAGGTGGCGAAACCAACGAGGCGTCGTCACAATCGCCGAGCGGATCGGCCGATCCGAATGGAGCCGAGGGCGACCGCCGGACTACCGACGAGTCGGTAACGGAGCCGAACGCGCAGTCAGGATCAGGGTCAGGGCCAGGGTCAGCGTCTGCGGAGGCCGACCAAACAGCCGCTGACTCGACTGCTGCCGACGAGGCGACAGAATCGGGGCAGCCGACGGTTCCCGAAAGCGCCGTTCCGTCGATCGAACTCGGCTCTGGGACACCGGTCGAAGAGCGAGGGCCTGGACCGACGACGGATGTTTCGACGGGGTCGCCCGATTCGGCGTCAGATCAGGACCGGTCAGACGAGTACGAATACGAACACGAGGCGACTGCGGACCCTGGGCCAGATTCCGAGTCCAATCCCGGTCCAGATCCGTCAGCGCCGTCTTCGACCCCTGATAACGGAACGGAGGACGATCAAACAGGCGACGCAGGTGACACAGGCGACGTAGTGACGTTCGACGAGTCGACGATCGAATCAGCCGCTGACGCGGGTGCGGACACGGATACAGACACCGACGCAGACACGGACAGTGAGAGGGAGAGGGCCGTAGAGACGGGAGACCGAACCGCTGATCCGAGCGCGAACGAGACCGGCGACACATCGAACTCGATCTTCGGCGAGCAATCGGAGTCGGTCTTTAGCGACGACGAGGACGATAGTCGCGCCGATTCCGACGACGGGTCGATGTTTGATCCAGAACGAACGACCGAATCCGAATCGAGTATTTTCGCCGCCGAGGACGAGACGAGTGCCGATACGGACGACGAGTCCCCGACTGAACCCGCCAGCCAAACCGACGAAGACGAGGCGAGCGACGAATGAGCCTGCAAACCGATACGGGCGACTCCGAAAGTGTTGCCGGCGGATCCGATATCCTCGGTGAAACGTTCTATCCGCTGTATAGCCGTCTCTTCGGCGAGGACAGCGAGTTCGTCGCCGACGTCGAGACGAAACTCGCCCAGGCCCGAATGACCGACACAGTTGAACTCTATCTCTCTCGCGCGCTCGGCATCGGGTTCATCAGTGGCCTTGCACTGTGGCTGATTGGTCTCACACTCGGGTATACGCTCTTTGCGACTGGGCTGATCGCCGTCGATACCATCATCGGGTTCCCCGTCGGGAACGATACGCTACTCGCGATTATCGAGGCGCTCCGAGTGCCGGCGCTCGTCTTCATCACCGGGATCATATTCGGGACGATCGGCTTTGCACTCGGCTTTGGCTCGCTCACTGCGATCCCGTACTCGCGCGCATCGGCACGCAAGCGCGAGATCAACATGTTGCTGACCGACTCCGTCTCGTTCATGTACGCGCTGTCAGTCGGCGGACTAAACCAACTCGAGATCATCGACGCGATGGCCCAGGCCGACGACACCTACGGCGAGGTCGCAAAGGAGTTCCAGAGCATCGTCAAGGAAACCGAGTACTTCGACGTCGACTACCGGACCGCGATCCGCACTCAGGCGATCGAAACGCCGAGTGACGAACTCTCGCAGTTCCTGACAGATATGCTCTCGATCGTCAACAGCGGCGGCGACATGGAGAGTTTCCTCGAAGACAAGAAAGAAAAGCACATGCGCACGGCCAAGCAGGAACAGGAACTCACCCTCGAGACGCTCGAACTCTTCGGGGAGATGTACATGACGCTGTCGCTGTTTCCGCTCTTGCTCATCATCATCATGGTCGTGATGCAGATGATTCCACAGGCGGATGTCACCAATAACATGCTGTACATGACCGTCTACGGGCTGATTCCGCTCACCGGGGTCGGGTTCCTCATACTGGTCTCGACGGTCAAACACGACGAGCCCGGCGACGGTTACCTCTCGAATACGACCGGCAACAGATACGTCGAGAGCAAGGCGGAACAGGGACTGCTCAATCTCGGTCTCGTCGAACAGTTCACCGGCGAACACAGCGTCTTCGACCGAATCAAGAACCGAGAGGGGACCCACGAAACGATAGCGGTCGTAAAGCGACCGCACATCTTCTTCAGGGATAACCCGCTGTACACGGTCGCGCTTACGATCCCACTGGCGCTTGTCGTCGTGACGACGGCGATGATGACCGGTTCCGCACCACTCTCGTGGAGCGCCCTGCTCGATAACGTCATCTGGGGAACCGTCATCTACGTCTACATTCCGTTCTATATCGTTGCGATCCCGCTCTCGATCTTCCGCGAGTGGAACGTCCGCCACCGAAATACCGTCGTCAACACGCTCTCGGAAGACCTACGGAAACTCTCGAGTGCGAACGATACTGGTCTCACACTCCTCGAATCGTTCAAGTCCGTCGCCGACACGACGAGTGGCAAACTCGCCCGCGAGTTCGAACTCATGCACACGAAAGTCAACTACGGGACGAGTCTGAAGTCGGCGCTCATCGAGTTCAACAACAAGTACCACATTCCGCGACTCGCCCGGACGACCCGGCTCATCACGGAGGCACAGGAGGCCTCGAACCAGATTACGGACGTGCTCCGGACGGCCGCAAGCGCGAGCGAAAATCACGACGACATCGAACGCGAGCGCAAGTCCCGCACCCGGATGCAGGTCGTCATCATCGTCATGACGTTCCTGACCGTCCTCGCCGTAATCGCGATCCTCAAGACGCAGTTCATCGATACGATGGCCGGTCTCGAAACCAACAGCGGCGGTGCCGGCGAGGCCAACAGTGAACTCGCACAGGCCGACCTGAGCGACAATATCCAGATCGATATGCTGTCGGCGCTGTTTTTCCACGCGGTGACGCTGCAGGGGATCATCTCCGGATTCATCTGTGGCTATATCCGCGATGCGGACGTACTGAGCGGGCTCAAATACGCGATCATCCTGGCGACGATCGCTCTTCTCGGCTGGACGATGGTGGCCTGACATGTTCGGGAAACGGACAGAAACGAGTTCGATCGAGGCTGGAACGAGAACGAGATCGCAAACTGGGATCGGAATCGGAATCGGAACCGGAATCGAACGCCGGTCTCTAACCCGCGGACAGCGTGGACAGACCACGCAGGACTTCGTGGTCGGGATCGGGATCTTCATTCTGGCGATGGCGTTCGTGTTCTCGTTTCTCCCCTCGCTGATCACGCCGTTCGATTCGTCGGCCGGCGGTGCGGAGATCGCACAGGCCGACCGAATCGCAGACCAGGTCGTCACGAACCTCTCCGATAGTGACCGGCCAAACGAGATCAATGCCAGCGAGTTCGAAGACCGCTATGCGGGACGCTCGGCCGCGGAGTTGCGAACTGAACTCGGATTGCGTGCGAGTGAGAACGGGGGTGAAACGGTGGCTTTCGATCGGGTAAACGTAAGCGTTGAGACGCTTACCGATGGACCACCCGACGAACAGTACGTGAACTCGACGGCACTGGCTGCCGGAGAGACGTACAACAATCAGTCAGCAGCAAGTGCCGCGAGAATCGTTACGGTGGCCGATGAAGAGGGGATCCTCGACGACGGTGACTGTGAGCCAGCGTGTAGACTCGTCGTGAGGACGTGGTGACCGTATGAGGAACCGGCAGTCACCACTCACGGACGCAGCGCACACCGATCGCGGTCAAGCCTACACGCTCGAGGGGTTCATCGGCGCGATGGTCGTGCTGCTGGCCGTCCTCTTTGCGCTCCAGTCGGTGGTCATCACGCCATCATCCGGCGGACTGACCGACCGATCGGTCCAGTCGCAGGTCCAACAGGAAGCGCAGGATGCACTTGTCGTCGCCGACCACGACGAGAACGTCTCAGCGTTGCTCCGCCACTGGGACGAAGACGGCGGCTTTGCAGGTACAAACGGGTCTGTTGCACCTGGTGAGGATCACGAGACGTTCACGCAGAACGACCTAGAGAACGCTTCCGTTCTGGGTGGGATTCTGAACCAACGGTTCGCGAATCAGGGGTGGAACTACAACCTCGAGTTCCACTACACGGACGGAACTGAGATCGAGACCGAACACAAGACGGCAGTCTATCAGGGGAGTCCGTCGGCAGACGCGATTACAGCAAGTTATACTGTGACTTTGTATGATGACCAGTACGTTACGCCAGCTAACGACCAAACACTCGAGGAGTTTGCATCGGATTCGGAGAACGAGGAACCCGTGATTCCTCCCGCAGAAGGCGTTGATGGTTCGGTCTACAACGTTGTGGAGGTGCGACTGGTCGTATGGTAGCGGACCAGCCTACCGAATCCCAGAATCGGTCCCGGACTCAGAAACGGAAGCGGACTCGTAACCGTGTTCAACCCGTGCAAGGATCTCCCGGTGATCAGCAGCAACGCCACGGCCGGGGCCAGATCATCCTCATCGGCGCTATCGCACTCGCGTTCATCATCCTCGGTATCGTCGTCGTCTTCAACGGCGTTCTCTACACCGAAACCATCTCTTCGAGTTCAACCAGCCAGAGCGCTGCCGATGTCGAGGTGACCCAGTATGAACTCGAAAACGGTGTGGCTGGGATCGTGCATCGATCTAATCTCGATGATGATGACTATAGCATCAACGGCTATCCATCGCTCTTCCGGAACGTAACGGCGAGTGGGGGCGCTGTGATGACCGATATTGGTATCGAATCGAGCCCGGCCAGTGAGGCGACGGGTGCAACTGGAGATGTTGACGATCTCAACGGTGGGAACATCTCTGCCGACGATCACAACGCGCAGGTCGGCCACTTCGTCCTCGAGATCGAGGAGTTCAACGGCGATGGAATAGTTATCGACAACTCGACCGACTCGACGAGGATCGACAGCGGAACGGTCGGGTCGACTCCTGCACGAATCGATCTTGTCGCTGGCACGGTCAATGGAACCTCTCGATCGGACGTTCCGCAGGTGTTCGATCCCGACACGGAATACGACGACGTGACCGTCACCGTCGGCTCGAACGTCGATGGGACATACGAACTCGTCGCGAAAGGGGACAATAGCCTGGATACCAGGCTGAACACACACAACGGTGCGTGGGCAGTAACGGCCACGATAACCTACGAATCGAACACAGTCTCGTTCGAGCAAACAGACGATGTCTCGGTCTACGGAGGCGGCACATGAGTTTCGATTCCAGTTCCGCCACCCATTCCCTCGAACGGAGCGATACCGATCGGGGGATGTCGATCGCCGTCACGCACGTGTTGACGATCGGGATCACGACCATCTTGATCGCGCTCTTACTCACCAGTGCTGGCGGGTTGCTCGATACGGAGACGGATCGGTCTGCAGAGCACTCATTAGAGACGATCGGTGAGCGGATTGCCGGTGAAATTGAAAGCGTCGACCGGCTTGGCGACGATACCGTGACGATCAGAGCGTCCCACCCACGAACGGTCGCGAACTCCGGATACACCGTCGAGATAGCCGAAAACTGCGAGGCACCGCTTCTGGATGGCGAAACGGACTGTGTCAAACTCACGTCGAACGGGGCCGATACTGTCGTTTACGTTCCCGTTGTCGTCACCGAATTAGATATCGACGAGAGTTCAGCGCCGGGTGGAACGATCGAGATCAGCGCCGATGGGAACACCCTGACGATCGACGGTGGGAACCGATGAACGGGCACGATCCAAACCCGCCGCGTTCGTTCCACACCGACGAGCGCGCGATTTCCGAAGTCGTCGCGTTTATCCTCGTCTTCGGAATCATCCTCTCGTCCGTCGCGCTCCTCTCGGTGACCGGCTTCCAGGCGATGGAAGACTATCAGGAAAACGAACAGTTGCGAAACGCCGAGCGGGCGATGGACGCCCTCGCGGAGAACTTCAACGACGTCTTACAGTACAGTGGGATCGAAGAACGCGATAGTGAACTCTCGTTACGAGAGGGGACGGTGACGACCGGAAGCGGCGGAACCGAACTGAACGTCTCCGTCGATGGAACCCCGATCACAAACCGATACGGTAGCGAGTTCTACGATCCCGATACGGAGACCGTGACGCTCGGCGAGTTCAGATACGCGGCCGGCTCGGAGACGATCGCCTACGATGGCGGTGCCGTCGTTCGAGAGGGCGAGACCGGCAGTGCAGTCGTAAGACAGCCGCAGGTGATGTGTTCGCCTGAACGCGATCGAGCAGTAATCTCGCTGGTGGCGCTCAATGCGACCGAGCGGTCGATCCAGAGCAGTGATGGACTCCAGTTTACGATGACTCCCACTGATCGGACCGTCGAGATTATCGACGTTTCGGAGGATGTCTCGATCGACGTTGAGGAGTCATCAGCCGAACGCGCCTGGGAAGAGGGCGTTCTCGAGCGCAACGGCTGGAATAACGGCGTGTGTGACAGCGTCGATGAAGTGCTCGTGACGGTCGTTGAGGCGACGATCGAGTACTGATATGAGAGACTGTGCTATGCCCACGCTTCCGTCAGCATCGCTCGTAAGCCGGCCCGTGCCGTAAGGGACTCGACACGAGCAGCGTGCTCGTCGGCAGTGCCCGCCGTTTCGAGATACAGTCCGTTCGAGAGTTGCTGTGGCGACTCCATCGGAGACCCATCGGCGACGATTGGCTCATCGTTCAGGACCGTCCGCTCGCCATCCGGCGGCTGCCACGGCACGGCAACACCACTCAGTCCGCGTTCGAAGAGGTACTCCGCCGCCTGAACGAGCGCCTGGCGTGAACTCGAATGGCCGATTGCGCCGATCGAACCGCGGTCATTGAAAAACCGGACGACGTAGCTGCCGTCGCCGTCGGTAGTTTCGGTTTCCGTCTCGGTGCCGGATTCAGTTTCGATATCGACTGTTTCGGTCTCTGACTCCGTCGTCTCTGCCGGGCGATCGGTGCCACTATTAGTCGACGAGCCTTTCGCATCCGGTGTCGCTGTCCCTGTCCTCGTTCCTGGCGTCTCCTCGTCGGTTGTTGACGAGTCAGCCGTTGACGAGTCAGCCGTTGACGAGTCAGCCGTTGACGAGTCAGCCGTTGACGAGTCAGCCGTTGACGAGTCGGTAAACTGAAACGATATTTCGGCCGAGTCTTCGCTAGCTGTCGCTACATGGCTGTCATCGTCCGCAAACACCACGATGAGCTGTTCGACGAATCGATCCGTTAACGCCTCGAGTTCGTCAGCCCTGTCGCCTTCCGACCGCGTCGTCGAAACGAGTTCAGCGACGAGGGCGTCGACGACTGCCCGGCGCTCGAGGGCGAGTTGCCGGGCGACTGCGGAGCGAGCGCTGGGGTCGAGTTGCTGGGCGATGGTCGATCGGGTGAAGTGATCGACTGAGGTGGCGTGGTCGGCGAGCGAGGCGAGGTCACAGACGAGGTGGTCGACGCCGACGGAGACGGTGTCGGTGTCGGTGTCGGTACCGGTGCCAGTGGTTCCAGTACTGTCGGCAAGCCAGATGAACTCGTGGCCGTTCGTGTAGAGAGCGCGGTCGATACCGCTCCAGGTCATCGTTTCGAGGAGGGAGACGGCGCGGGATTGGTCGAGTGTGGCCGCGGCTGGTTCGACGGCGACGAGGAAGGCGGGGACGCCGTCGATTTCGAGGACATACTCGAGTGGCGTGCCGTCGATAGTCGTATCGGTCGTACACGAGTCTGCGTGGACGTTCCAGCCGAGCGTTTCGAGGAGGGGATCGACGAGCCAGACGCGTGTCGAGGGGCGGTCGGTTGGCGGCGAGGAGTCGATCACGGACTGTGATCGAGCGATGAACGACTGAAGCGCAGCGCCAGTCATGAATCTGTCTCGGGAGAGCGTACTCGGTGGAGGATCATGTAACGCTCGACTACTCTCAGGTGTGGAGGACGGATCTCACGCGCACTGTCACTCGGCTCTTACTCCGAGCCGCCCGTTGGCTCGACGACAGCGGTCTCGGCGTCGATTTCGGAGTCAGAATCGGTATCGCCGTCGGCATCGTTGGCATCGTCGGCGTCGTCGGTGGTGTCTGTCTCGCTGTCGGCTGCGGAATCTGTGTTCGTCGCCAGAGCCGCGTCACCAGCCGTATCGGTGTCACCCTCGTTGCCGGCCGATTGTGTCTGGGTCGGTTTCTGGCGAGTCTGTTGAGCATCGCCCCGCTGGTAGATTCGAAGGCGGGCATCACGGACCTCGAAGGCGGATTTGAGCGTCGGTGGAATCGTCTCTGCCTTCCCGATTACCAGATAGCCACCCGGCGTGAGCGATCGGGCGATCGTCTCCAACATCGGCCGTTTGTAGGCGTTGTCGATGTAAATAAACAGGTTTCGGCAGACGACGAGTTCGAATCCGGATTTGGGAGCGTCGTTGATCAAGTCGTGTCGTTCGAACGAGACGGAGCGGCGAATCGTCTCATCGACTCGGTAGGTGCGGTCGCGTTGCTGGATGTACTGATCGGAGGGTCCGTAGTCGTCGAGAAACGACAGTTGGTCACCCAGGTCGACGGTGCGTGGTTCCTCGTAGATGCCCGTCCGGGCCGTCTCCAGTGCGGGGACACTGATATCCGTTCCGAGAATCTCGACCCGCTCGGCATCGATCGCCGGATCGGCGTGTGCGAGCAGCGATAGCGAGTACGGTTCGCGGCCGTCTGCACAGGCGGCACTCCAGACTCGGATCGGCTCGTCGTCTCCCACGGCGCTGTAGTGGCGAAGGATCTTCCGGATTCCGTCCCAGACTTCGGGGTTCCTGAAAAAGCCGGTTACGTTGATGCTCAACGCCCCGAGCAGCGCCTCCCGTTCGTCCGGGTCGGAGCGCAATGTCTCGAGATACCCGAGATACGTGTCGCTGCGCGTTCGGCGCATCCGCGAAGCGACCCGTCGGTCGAGATAACTGTCGTTGTAGTGACTCGTCGCGAACGCGAGTTCGTCCTCGACGTAGCCGATCAGGGCAGCGAATTGCTCGGGATCACCACGAACGTCAGCGGGGTCGACGTCGGTACCACCGCTCATAGTTCCGTCACACCTTGATTGCCGTTCTCGTCAGAACTTTTCACGAGCAGGGTTCCCGTTTCGGGAGTGAACTCGACGGTTCGGCCGCGGTCGCCGCCGAGATCCGACGCGACGAGCGGGACGCCTAACTTCTCGAGTTCAGCTTTGGCGGCGTCGATGTTGCGCTTGCCGACGCCGTCACCGAAGCTATCGAACTCGAACATGTCGCTGCCGCCGGCGAGTTTCGCCTCGACGGTGGTGTAGCTTGCACCGCGTTCGACCATGCGTCGCAGAAGGGCCCGGATAGCGGTATCTGCGTACTTGCCGGGTTTGCGGTCGCTGTTTTCAGCCTCGTCGCCGTCGGGTAACATGGTGTGGGCGAGACCGCCAATCTCCGTTTCAGGGTCGTACAGTGCGATCGCCACGCACGACCCGAGCCCGTAGGATTTGAGTGTATCGTCGCCGTCGCTGACGGTCAGTTCGGAAATTCCGACCTGAACCGACGTCGGCGCGCCCGGTTCTGTGCCGTAGGTCTTCATGTGTCGGTATCGGTATCGGTATCGGTATTCGTGTCAGTACCAGCGCCGCCGGTAGTACCGGTACCGGTACCGGTAACGTTCTGGAATTCGGCCGTCGTCGGTTCCTCTTCGATCCGGTCCACGTCGAGATCGTTTAGCGCCCGTTCGAGGTCGGACTCGTCCGGAATCGCATAGACTTCACAGTCGAATTCGCGTCCGGCGGCCACGATAACAGTATCGAAGACGAACGCGAACTCCTGGTCCTCGCCGAGTTGGATCACGACTGGATCGACGGCCGCAGCCCCGATATCGTGGATGAACTCGGGCGTCGAGTGGTCGATCGTCGTATCGAGCACGTTCGCCCAACCGTCGAGAAACCCACTCGCCATAATGTTTCCCAGCTCCTGGATTGCGCTCTGGCCCATCTGGCCGAAGCCCTCCGTCCCCTCCGTGTCACCAGCCCCCGTCGGCACCATGGCGTCGACGATTTCGTTTGCGGATTCCTCGTCGAACAGGAATAAGAGGTAGCCACTTGGCACGCCGTCGAACTCGAATGCGACGCCGACGAGTCGCTCGTCGGGTACCTGTTCGGGAATCGTCTCCAGGGAAACGAAATTGAGCCGGCGAATCTCGACGCTCGTATCGATGCCGGTCAGCGTCGTCGCCGTCTTGGCAACCTCTTCGGCACCGCGTTCGGCCATCCGGTCGAAGCCGTCGAGCTTGTCGTACTCGATACCGCCGCTGGTCCGGAGCCGATCGAGCAACGCCGCCATCGACTCGCGTTCGGGAAACAGATAGTGGCTGAACCCGACCTGGGTCTCGACCGTCTCGATCTGACTCTGAAAGAGCAACGCGAGGTCGTCACCCGCAGGTGCCTTCTCGACCTCGTCGAAGAAGGTATCCGCCGAGCGCCCCTCGACGAACTCCGGCGTCGAGACATCGATAACGGTTTCGAGCACGTCGGCCCAGCCGTCGATGAACCCGTTGTTCATGATGTTTCCAACCTCCGTCGCAGCGCTGCGGGTCATCTCGTTGAACTCGTCGAGTTCACCGGCCTCGCCCGAGAGTTCGGACTCCGTGTCCGTGTCCGTAGCTGACTCCTCGAGGAGGCTCTCGACGATCCGCAGGGCGTTCTCGCGCTCGAAGACGATGACCGAGTAGCCCTCGATCGCCCCGGTGAGTTCGACCCGAACGCCGACTTTCGATGTCGAATCCTCGAAGTCGCGCCGGATCTCTCGGCCGCGCATGAAGTTGAGTTTCGTCACGCCAGCCCGCGTCTCGACATCAGTCATGTGTGTCAACCGCCCCGCTGCCAGGCCGGCCCCCTCTCGAGCCATTCGGTAGAACGTCCCGAGTGCGTTGACGTCGAGTTTCATGCGGTTTGCACGTCGATACCGTTGACCAGTTCGACGAACTCTTCTAGGTCCGGGAACGCGTAGATCTCGGCCTCGATCTGGTAGCTCGGAACCGTCAGATCCGAGTCGAAGAACAGGGCGAGGTCGTCGTTTCCGAGCCCGGCCGTCCGGGTGACGATTTCTTCGCCGGGAGCGTAGACGAGCTGCGGTGCCGCGGTATCGATCATCCGCCCCATCACGTCGGCCCAGCCGTCGATGAAGCCGCTCGCCATCATGTTCCCCATCTCCTCGACGGCGCTTCTGGCCATCTTTCCGGAGACATCGGACATATCATCGACGACATCGTTGAGCATGATCGCCGTGATCTTCTTCGCGCTCTCTTCCGGGAACAGGATGAGAATGTGTCCGTGTGGCGGGTTGAGAAGGCGAACGCGCACCCCGACTCGCTTGCCGGGTTCGAGTTGCGAATCGATGTCGTCGACATCGATAAAGTTCGTCTTCATCACCTCCATCTGGGCGTCCTCCCCGGTCAGTTTGGTCATGTTGTCGGCGACGCCGTTCGTCCCGACCTTTGCCATTTCGTTAATGAAACTCAGTTTCCGAATGTCGACCATCAGCGTCATGAATTCCTCCGTCGATATGCGTCAGTGTCTGCGTCTGCAACCGCAACCGGTTCTCCGTGTCTCGATTTCGATACGGTTCCGTTCATAGTGTCGTCACGTCTAGGATATTGACAATCTTCCCGCGGCCACGAACCGTTGCGCCGCTGAGTCCCGGCAGATTTGCCATGAACCCTTCGAACGGCTTGACAACGACTTCTTGCTGGCCGTAAACGGCGTCACAGCGAAGCGCGATCGGTCGCACATCCTCGCGGATCCGAACGACCATCCCGCGTGCCGGACTTCGCGGTCCCGGCCTGTTGTCTCGGCTGCCCGTCCCAGCCAGCCCGGACCGTGCTCCGGTCGTAGCTGTGTCAGGCGCGCTGCCTGCACTCGTCTCGGTGCTGGCACTGGTATCCGTCTCCGAGCTGGCTGCTGGCTCGTCGGTCACACCGAGCTCTTCGTCGAGTCGAATCACCGGTGTTCCCCGTTCCTGCGTACGCTCGTCGGTATCGTCATTGTCGGTAGCTGTCGAATCATCATCGTCATCACCGTCATCGGTACCAACATCGTCTCCTTCGGTCTCTACAGCCCTGGCCCCGGCCCCGACCCCGACCCCGACACCACGGTCCGTCTCACTACTTCCAGCACTATCCACCAAGACCGCCTCACCATCGACTTCCTCGACCAGTTCGACCGGAACGATATCCGAAACCGCCTTCGTCGGAATACCGAACTCTTCGCCGCCGCTTTCGACGAATAGCACGTCGTCGATTGCGATCGACACGGGAACCGACATCGTCACGGTCGTTCCCTCATCCGGTTCGGTCTCGATCGAAACTGATCCATCGAGATCCTCGATCGTCCGCTTGACGACGTCCATGCCGACACCGCGACCACTGACATCCGTGACCTCCTCGGTCGTCGAGAAGCCAGGATGGAAGACGAGATCTGCAACCGACTCCTCGTCCAGTGCAGCGGCGTCATCCGCAGAGAGGATCCCTTCTTCGACCGCTTCGGAGCGAAGCCGTTCGGGATCGAGACCACTGCCGTCGTCCGACACCGCGATCACGACTCGGTCCCGCAAGCGAGATGCCGAAACCTCGACAGTCCCCTCTTCCGGCTTGTCAGCGGCGTCTCGTTCTTCTGGGGATTCGATCCCGTGATCCACCGCGTTTCGGACGAGATGGATTAACGGGTCCCGTAGCTGGTCGAGAATGCTCCGGTCGAGTTCGACGTCCTCGCCGCTCATCTCGAAGGCGACGGTCTTGCCCTGATCGCGGGCGATGTCGCGCACAACGCGCGGCAGTCGGTTCGCGACCGTCCGTAGCGGAACGAGTCGAACGTCCATCACCGTCTCCTGAAGATCCGTCGTCAGGTCCTCGAGGTCGTCGAGTTCGTCGGTGATCGCACCGGCGTCGGCGACGGATTGGCCGAACTGGCCGGATTCGACCTCGTGGCGGAGTCTGACGCGACTCGTCACCAGCCCCTCGACGAGCGTGAGCAGTTCGTCGATCTGCTCGACGTCGACCCGGACGGACTGGATTTCGTCAGTCTCCTGGTCCGTATCCGGCCGCTCGACCGTTTCGGGAACGGAGATCTCGGGGATCTCGAGGTCCGGTTCATCGATGCGTGGCGAAGCCGTCGCGGAGGATTCTCCGCTGGATGCAGCGCCACCGCCCGAACTGTCTGTACTCGATTCGGGGGTCGTCTCGAAGCCGGAATCGGTCCCGACATCGGCGGCTGAATCGAAGTCGGATCCGAACGTTTGTGGCTCGCTCTCGAGTGACTCGTCGAAGTCCGCGAATGCGTCGTCGTCGAAGGTACCGAATCCGTCCAGGTCGTCCGTTGCGGAGTCACTCCCGAGTGCTGATTCGGCTGGCGTTTCTGTTTCCGAAGTCGACGATTCGCCGACTTCTGAATCGAGGCCGCTCGTGAACGCCTCGGAATCAGCGGCGTCCGCTCGATCGGTGTCGTCGAACGCAACGTCGTCGTCGGTGACTGCTGGATCGAAGGCCGTCTCGACTTCGTTGAACGCGCTGTCTCCACCGGCCTCCTCATCACTGCCGCTCTCGATGTCGGTGGTGTCGAAGTCAGCGTCGGCAGGTTTGAACTCGGGAGCCGTCGATCCCGACGGCGAATCGAACCCGGACGCCTCGGCGGCGGATTCCGACTCGTCCACGGCCGTGGCATCGCCGTTTTCGTCGTCGAAACCAGTTGTAGCGGTTGTCTCGGCTGTATCGTCTGTCTCGGTTGTATCCGCTGTCTCGGTCGCCGCTGTCTCAGCCTCCGACTCGATCCGCTCACCCTCCTCGCTTGCCACAGTCTCGTCGGTCGAGTCATCCGTCGGCGTCGAGTCGGACTCGAGTTCGCCGCCATGAGTGGCTTCACTGAACTCCCCAGTATCACCCTCAGCGTTCGGCTCGATACCAGCATCCGATCGCGTGGTACTCTCTGCTGTTTCGGTATCGACCGCGGACGCAGTGTCAGCGTCGACACTGGTGTCGTCAGTGGCGGGTGACGCCGTCTCATCTGGCCCGATTGTCTCGTTCGGTTCGTCCATCCCGTCCGCCTTGTCTGTCTCGTCGAACCACGCCGCAGTCTCACTACCGTCGGTCGACGAACCACTGAGCGGATCGGTGTCCGTCTCAGCCGCCGTCTCCGATTCCGTCGCTGGCTTCCGCGTCGTGGCCGCCGGAGACTCGGCATCCGACTCGAACTCGAACGCGGACGCTGTTTCGGGTGCGGTATCGTCCGTACCGGCCGTCTCTGCAGACGTTTCTGAATCGAACTCGAATTGATCGTCGTCAACCGACTCGGCCGCCACCTCGGGAGATTCGGTTGACTCGATCGATTCGGCCGACGTAGCGGATTCGACCGGTCCGTCCGCAGCGTCGGCCCCGAGGTCGGATTCGGTATCACGTTCGGACGCAGACTCGGATGCGGATGCGGATGCGGCTCCAGCTGCAGATGCGGACTCGGCCACCCCACCAGCATCAGTCTCGAGTTCCTGCGCATCGGCCGTCTCGTCTGCACCAGCGGACTCCGCACCGACAGCAGCATCGGACGCCAGCGTCTCATCGTCGTCATCGTCCGCAGGTACCGACGCGTCGTCAGCAATTACCAGATCATCGAGTTCAGCATCGGACACGGACTCGACTTCGTCCGTGTCTAAAGAGTCACCGGCGAGGAACGGCTCGTCCGCGTCGGCCGCATCACCGAGGAGTTCGTCCATGCTGACCTCGTCTTCCTGGTCGAACTCGTCGAACTCGAGTTCGGCGAGTTCCGCCTGGAGTTCGTCGAAGCCGACGGTGTCGACCTCGTCTTTGAGTTCCGCGAAGACGGCTTCTGCGTCGTCGACATCGTCGCTTTCGTCGCTTTCGTCGGGGGCTGCCGTCGCAGAGGCCTGTTCCGTTTCAGTCGCCGTAGTCGAGCCGTCGGAGGCATCGGAGGCGTCGGTTTCTGTGCTCCCGCCGGCTGATTCCGGGTCTGTGCCCGTATTTAGGCCCGCATCTGCCGTTGCAGATGGCTCCGACGGTGCCGGACTCCCGAGGTCGAGATCGTCGACATCCGCGTCGGCGTCTGCAAGCAAATCGTCGAACGCGCCCGCGTCGCCCATATCGTCGAAAACGTCGAGATCGCTGTCGTCGACCTCCTCGACTTTCTCGTCTAAGTCGTCGAACTCGGTGAACTCGTCGAGGAGGTCGTCGACTTCGAGTTCCTGTGCCTCGTCGGCGCTGAGTTGGCTGCCGGGTTCGGCGGTCGGTGTGTCGGCTGTCTCCTCTCTGTCGGCGATGAGATCGTCGAACTGCGTCGTTACGTCGACGAGTTCGAAGTCCGCGACTTCGCCGACGGGATCGAGTCCAGAGGCGATCGCACCCTTGTCGACCGCACTGCCGAAGACGGCGTCGAAAGTCGTACCGTAAGCGCCGTCCGCGATGGTCGGTCGATCGGGATCGGTCCCGATCAGATCGAACGCGTCGATCAGCGCTTCGACGACCAGAATGCCGTTATCAATCTCCTCGTGGTCGTCTTTTCCGCCATCATCAGCCACCTCGATTCGTGCGAGGTAGGCGTTGTGGTTGTCGTCTTCCGGGCGCTCGAACTGCGAGAGAACGCGCTCTATTTCGGCCGTCGAGGGCGAGGAAAGACCGTCCGTTTCCGCGGCCGGCTCGAGTTGCGCCCGGAGGGAGTCGATCGTCGCCGAGGGATCGGTTTCGATCTCTCCCTCGAGGGCGACCTCCTCGACCATCCGTTCGAGTTCGTCGACAGCGTCGAAGACGGCGTCCATCAGTTCCGGCGAGACCGTCAGCCGGTTCCGACGAACGGCGTCGAGAACGTCCTCGATTGCGTGTGCGAGGTTGCTCGCGGATTCGAGTCCTGCAGCACCGCAGTTGCCCTTGAGCGTGTGCGCGATCCGGAAGATATTGTCCATCGCTGCTTCGTCGTCCGGGTTGCGCTCTAAGGTCAGCAACGCGTTGTTCAGTTCGGTAATCCGGTCTTCGCTCTCGCGAACGAAATCGCTCCAGTAGTCAGTCATCGCTCTCACCCTCGTCGCCGTTGCCGGTGTCAGCGGCCGTAAACGCATTCAGGATCGTCGGCACGACTCCCGTATCGGGGACGACCGTGTCGACGCATCCCGTTTCGATCGCCTGACAGGGGATGCCAAAGACCGGGCTCGTCGCCTCGTTCTGGGCGATGGTGTAGCCACCAGCGCCCTGGATCGCTTCGATCCCGGCGGCTCCGTCGCTTCCCATTCCCGTTAGCACGACGCCACAGAGCGGTCCCGCGACCTGCTCGGCAGCGGTCTCCATCGTCACGTCGATCGCCGGCCGCAGTCCGTGGCGACGCTCGCCGTCGTCGAGTGCAACGCGAAGCGACTGCGTGCACGTTCGGCCCGCCGTCGTATCGGGATCGATCTCACGCTCGCTATCCGTTACCCGCAGATGGGAGCCGCCCGCGGCAACGACCGCCTCGCCGGGTCCGATCCGCGCACCGTCTGTCGCCTCGCGAACCGCGTACTCGCTGTGTGCGTCGAGTCGCGCCGCGAACCGGTCGGTGAACTCGGGCGGCATGTGCTGGACGACGACGACCGTCGCCTCGAGCGCGAGCGGCAACCGAGCGAACAGTCGTTCGACGATCTTCGGGCCGCCGGTCGAGGCACCGATAACGATAACCGGCGCATCGGTCTCGCTGAACTCGTCCGTGTCAGTCCGAGTGCGGTCAGCCGCCGGCGTTGCAGTCGACGGCGCTGACGGCGTTTCGGGGCCTGCCGGAGACGAGTTCACTGACGATGCTGTCGAGCCGATACTCGTACTCGCATCCGCTCCCGTCGTCCCCGCCGGCGTCGCGGATCGGGACGGTGCGTCGGCGACGTGCGTGGACGAGGAGCTGGCGACGCGCGTCGATGTCGCGTGTGCACTCGCCGCAGCACGGGCGAGTGCGAGCGAGGACACGTCGGCGGCCGCGAGTTCGTCGACCTTCGCGACGACAGCATCGGCGAGGTGGCCGATGTTTCGTGATCCCGAGCCGTCGGGTTTGTGCAGGAAGTCGATCGCCCCGCGTTCGAGGGCGTCGAGCGTCGCGTCGGTTCCCTCGCCGGTGTAGGCGCTGAGCATGAGAATCAGCGTCGGATTATCGGCCATGATCCGTTCTACGGCCTCGATACCGCCCATCTCGGGCATTTCGACGTCCATCGTCACGACGGCCGGGTCGAACGACACGACGATATCGACCGCTTCGACCCCGTTCGTCGCCGTTTCGACTTCGTAGCCGGCCTTGGTGAGCGCGTTGCCGATGACTGTTCGCATGAATCTCGAGTCGTCGACAACGAGTACTCGCGTCATGCCGCAATAACGTCTGTCAGCGCCTTCCTGACGCTTGGCTCCTCGAACGGTTTCGTGACGTAGCCGTCAGCGCCGGCCTTGACGGCGAGTTTCATCTTCTCTCGCTGCCCGACACTCGTACACATGATGACGCGAGCGTCGGGATCGATCTTCTTGATCGCCGCCGTCGCCTTGATCCCGTTACACTTGGGCATCACGATGTCCATCATCACGATGTCGGGATCGTGTTCTTTGTACAGCTTGACCGCTTCGGCACCGTTTGACGCCTCCCCGATGATGCGGTGATCCTGTTCCAGGATCTGTCGCAGTAAATTCCGCATAAAATGTGAGTCGTCTACGATGAGCACCCCTGTCGACATTCACTAGTACACCACAGTCCGGTAGCGATACAACTACCATAAATGCTGTCTCCCGATTATCAGACGTGATAAGTGTCGATAGCAATCCGACGCCGCTCTCGAGTCAGGACTCGAGTTCAGCCGACGAGGGCTCGATCGGGCCGGAGGCGAGCAGGAGTTTCTCGACGTCGATGACTGGCGTCACCTCGATGACCGTCCGCGGATCGTCCTCGGTGCGATCCGCGCTGGCCGGTGGTTCCAGTGCAGTGTCGACGTCGGCACCACTACTAGGTTCGTCACCCTCGGCGCTGAACTCGGCGGCCGATTCGATGACTGCTGCATTGCTCGTTCCGACGCTGCCCGCGTTGGCTGCCGTCGTTTCCGAACCCCGCGCTCGGTCGCCGCGTCGTCGTTCCGTTCGCTCGTTCGTGACGAGTTCGCTGACGAGCGGGTGTTCGAGCGCGTCACCGGAGAGGTCGCTGTCGTCGATGGTGGTCGAGTCGAAGACGTTGCTTTCAGGGACGGCATCGACGCCGTAGACCTGCTCGACGCGGATCGCAGCGGACTGGTCGTCCGAGCCGCGGTCGAAGACGAGAAGCTGTTCCCGCTCGGCGGCGGGCGTGGCTGCTTCGGCCGATGAACGCGGGGGCGCGTTTTGCTCTTCGATAGCATCGCCGGCCGCTTTCGAGGTCGGCGCGTCCGCTGTCTTCGGCGGGAAGTGCACGGTGGGATCGATTACGGCCGTGATCTCGCCCCGAAGGTCCGTGATGCCCGCGATCGCCTCGGGGGTACGCGGGACGCTTGTCAGGTCGTTCGGTCGGTCGGTCGTCGTCCGCACGTCGGCGACGGGAACGGCGAGCCGGTAGCCGCCGACCCCGAACCCGACGACCCGAACCCGGTCTTCTTCGTCCTCCTGATCGATCGTCGACTGCTGTGAACGGGCGTCTGCATCGTCGATATCGATTCCAAGCAGTTTCTCGGGCAGATCCGGGGCCATGTTCCTGTTCGTGTATTCCAGTCCAGTGGTAAAACGTTGACTCCTGTGGATGTCAGTCGTGTTGATAGTGGCGTGTAATCGACACGTCATCCCGACACCCGCTGTGACTCTCTCACCGTCGCCGGTTCCGTTCGAACTGCACAAAGTACTTGGCACCGCCCTCGAAGGTCACACATCACTATGACGTCGGCTGCAGACGACCCCACGGTCGACACAGCGTCCTCCAGCGATTCCGACCGGCTTCGCGTTCTCACCTTCGACCTCGGCGACACCCGCTACTGCGTCCGCGCCGACGCCGTCGCCTCCGTCCTCAGTATCGCGGATACCGACGGCCTCGACGCAACCGCCGACCCGTGGAACGCCGGCAGCGTCGCCGTTTCCGGTGAACGAGTTCGCGTCGTCGATCTCCACCGCATCTTCGAATCGACACGCCGCCCCGTCTCCGAACTCTCGGAGCCGCTTCTCCTCGTATTCACCGACACCGACGCCGACGGGCGACACTACGGCTGGCTCGTCGACGATGTGGACGTTACGAAAACCGTCTCCCGCACTGAACTCGAACCGACGCGAACGAGTACCCGATTCGTTACCGGACGGATCGAGTTCAGTGCGCCTGGAGATGACGATGGAACGGCGGTTGTCCTGCTCGACGAGGAAGCGATTCACGGCTAACTCGCTATCGTTGATCGATGGCCTCGAATAGCGAACCTAGTCCTGCCGCGTGTGACCGTTACCGGAGTCCTGGCGGCGGACCGTCGTTGTCGTCGTCTTCGAGTTCGACATCGAGCCCTAACTCCTCGCGTTCCTGCTGGAGTTGCTTGACCTGCCGGTAGTAGTAGGCGATCCCGATCGAGCCGATCACGACGACCAGGCCGACGAGTCCGAGGAACAGCGGGATGTATCCCGTCTGGTAGTAGCGAAGCGAGATCGTACTGTCGAGTTCGTCCCAGGTGAGCCGCTCTCGGTCGTCGACGACTTCCCGATCGTAGCCGCCCGGTCTGGCGTTTCCGAGGAGGAAATTCGAGGTGCGGTGGCCCTCCGGCACGGTGACCTCGTAGGATCCCGAAACGTAAGCGGGCAACTGGAACGTGTTACTCCCAGCCTGCCCCGACAGCGCAATCGTTCCGTTTCCGTCCGGCACCTGGACGTTGGTACTGGATTGGCCCTGGTCGATCTCGAGTTCGGATCCCGTCACTTCGGTGCCGTTCGGATACCAGTAGCGGACGCTGTGGATGTCGAGCGGTTCCTCCTGGTAGAACGACGATCGGTACAACGAGAGTTCGTCGGTGTCGTTTAGATCGTAGACGGCGCGGAACTCGCCGTTGCTGATGAGGTTACCGCCTTCGATGTCGATCGCCACGTCGGAATCGGAGTCGCGGAGATCGTCGTAGGACTGGTTGCGGTCGAGTTCGTCGTCGGAGATGCCGCCACCGAAGGCCGAACAGCCGGCCAGGCCGACGAGGAGGACGACTGCGACCGAAGCGAGAACGAGCCGGCGGTTCATGTTAGGGGACGACACATCGCAGTTCGGCCGGGAGGTACTCACCGATACTCGCGAGTAACCCGGGCGGGTCCGTGTTCTCGGTGCAGATAACGCTCTGTTCGAGGAGTCCGAGCCGTTCGATCGTGACGTAGTCGTGGGCGTGGCCCGCGCGGTTGAGCGTGGCCCGAACCTCCGCCCGCGTGGCGCTGTTGACGTTGAGCCGACCGTCGCCGCGGCTCCACTCGTAGAGGCGGTCGCGTTCTTCGTCTGCGAGCCGCGAGGGGGTTTCGGCTTCGTTCTCGTCTCCGGTATCACCGCCGCTACCACCGTAAACGAACCGCATCGGCATGTGTTGGACCAGCCCGTACCGATCGCGGATCTGCGTCGGCGAGCCGGGACCCAGCCCGAGTTCGGCCGCCGGAATCCGGACCGGCTGGCCGGCGTCGAGGACGAGTCCGTCCTCGTCCCAGGATTCGAGCGTGCCGACGTAGGTCTCGCCGGCCTCGAGATCGGGGACGATCTCGCCGAACTCCTCCCGGAGCACGTTTCGCGCGACGGTCGCGTCGTCGCCCTCGATTGTGACCGAGGGGAAGTCGTCGTGGCGCACCCCGAGTTCGAACTCGACTTCGAGGTCGCCGATTTCGTTGCCGACCAGCGACCGCAGGGAGTCGAGCGCCCGGTCGCGGGCGTCGCCCTCGACGTACAGTTTGGTTGCGAGTACGACCATTCTATCGATCAGGCGTCCACATCCACGTTGGCATCGATATTGAGTTCGTCCTCCAGCGCCGCGAGACGGTCTTCCATCGCCGTCACGAGCCGGTCGTTGTCCATCGATTCGAGCGGCGAGCCACACTCGGGACACTCGAAGCCGAAGTCCATGGCCTCGCCGAACTCGAACCGGATCGAGCAGATTTCACAGAGATAGAACTCGTGGTTGCGTTCGTACTCCTGGCGCTGTTCTAAGGCCTCGTGGAGTCGGTACATCTCCGATTCGAGGTTTTCGGGGATGTTGTCGTACTCGAAGGTCCACAGGTAGGTTAGCCAGCCCGAGTCCTCGTCGCGCAGCCGGCGGTAGCTGGCGAGATCGTTCTCGTACAGGATAAACAGCGCACGCCGCACGTCGTTCAACTCGAGATCTAGATCCTCTGCGAGCTCCTCGTCGGTCACTTCCCCGTCCGGTGGTGCCGCCGCGACGGGCATCCCCTTGGGACCGACCAGCTCGTGCAAGTACTTCTGGATGACTGGATCCTCGAGCAGGTCCTCAAAAGCCATTACCTATCCGTAACGCCATGTGGCAATTAAGTCTTTTGAGGGACGCCGCCTCGATCCGGCGGCGGTGTCGATCCCAGTGCGTCGACGGTTCATACGGACTGCTGTAAGTCATTTCCGGCGTAACCGCGCCCGTTCTGCGGTTGCGCCGGTAAATCGTTACAGCAGACCGTATCAGAGCAGGCTGTCGTCTTGCTCGCTCTGGGTTTCGGATTCTCCGCTTCGGTCGTTCTGTGTGGGTTCGTGGCCCACGTCTTGATCTCGACCGTGATCGTGACCCTGGCCCTGGCTGCGATCGGCATCTTGTTCTTCCCGAGTGGCTTCCTCCCAGCCGAGGGTGACCGTGACCGCCTCGCGCTCTCCGCCGAGCATCGGCGATCGCTCCTCGACTTCGATCGCGTACTCGAGGGGCTCTCCCGGTGAGAGCGCCAGGAGTTTATTGCCGACCTGAATGTCCGCGGTGGGGCCGCTCTCGAGTTCGGCGGCGATCGCTCGCAGTCGGTCGGCGGCCGCTTCTCGTGACGTTTCGTCTTCGTACGTCGTCGTGTCGGCCATGGGTCATATGGCACCGAACGGATACAAATAGGTTGGCTGGGAAGGGGCAGGCCGCGCGGAGATACCGTGGGACGGGAGTTACGGTGACGCGTCGGTATCGTCGTCTGTTGACACCGATTCGACCCGCTTGCCGGTCTCCATCGGGACGACCGTCCGATCGGCGTCCGCCCACTCGCGCTCGAGTTCAGCGCCCTCGAACAGTCGGTCGAGAAAGACCGCCAGGCCGGCGACTTCGGAGTGGGGCTGGTTGGTGACGCCGACGTTCCAGTCGGCGGCCTCGTAGACGTCGAACGAGACCTTTTCGGAGCCGACGACGAGGAGTAGCGGCTCGCCGTCGTCCCGGTGGACCTCGCGGATGTCGGCTTCGACATCCTGGACGCGCTGGCCGTACATGGTGAGATGGACGACGTGCCCCTCCCAGTTGCGGATGAGGGAGTGGGGAGAATCCGTCAGTTCGGCCGTGAAAGGGCCGCCGAAGCGGTCCGTGATGTCGTCGACGGTGTCTTTCGACTGACCGGCGTTATCGGGGAACCAGACGCGGTCGGCACCGAGCGCGCGGGCGGTCAATCCCACGTGGGTCGTCATCCGCTCGTCCCGGCCGGGACGGTGACCGAGTCGGAGGACGGCGACCGTCGGGCCGTCCGAAGCGTCGTCGTGCATGCTCGGATGGAGTTTCGGCGCGGATTAGGGGGTTTCGCTTTCGAATCAGCCCTGTGCGGCCAGCGATCGTCGGTGAACTACTTTGAGATCCGATGGCAATACACGCGCATGGACAAGATCAACGACGCCGCACTCGAGTGGGACGAGTACGATCACGGAGCCACGGCATTCCGTCGAAAAGAACTCTCGAACGCCGTGGGCGCGAGTGAACTCGGCTGTAGCCTCTACGAACTGCCGCCGGGAATGCGCTCGTGGCCTTACCACTATCACACGGCGAACGAGGAGGCGCTGTACGTGCTGGCGGGAGAGGGGCAACTCCGCTGTACTGACGGCGAGCAATCGCTGACCGCGGGCGATTACGTGACGCTTCCGGCCGACGAACGGGGCGGCCACCGCGTCATCAACGACGGCGACGACCCGCTTCGCTATCTGGCACTGTCGACGATGAACGAGCCTGACGTGACGGTATACCCCGAGATGAACAAATTCGGCGTCTTCGTCGGCTCGCCGCCGGGCGGACGGGCCGAGCGACCGTTTCACGGCTACTACCGGATCGACGACGAAACGGAGTACTGGGACTCCTGACGCGATCCGAAGCGATTGATATTAGTTAGCACGTGACTAGTGGACGGTATGCCCAACGAACCGAACGACGAGCGGTGGTCGTCGATCACGGGCGGTTTCGTCGTTCCGATTGCCGGTCTGCTGGCGCTGCTGTTCGCCGTGATGGCCGGAATGAGCGTCCAACCGGCCCTCTCTGGGTCGCCGTCGGATCTGGCGACGCCGATCATTTTCGCCGGCGTTGCGCTGCTGTGTTTTCGGGTGAGACAACGAGGGCTCGCGGCTCGAGCGGACGACTGAGACGCGCCGTCGCGCTTGGGCAGGCCCGCGTCACGCGTCACTGCTGTTTGGCCTGCTCGAGCGAGAAGAAAAACCCGTAGTAGGCGATGACACCCGAGAGCATGAACATGTAGTAGGCCCACGTGGGCGCATCCAGGAAGACGAACTCGAAGAGGAAGCTCACGAGCCCGACCCAGACGACGGCGAACAGCAGATCGTAGACCATTCCGGTCCCGTTCTCCGTGACGTGTTCGCGCAGCCGGTCGGCGACGCTCATGAGCGGACTCCTCTCGACTGGATGACTGCTGTGTGTATCATGTCGAAATAGTGTGATCGATTGGCTGCTGTCGTGTGTCCGATTCAATCGTCCTCGACGTGGTCGACGACCAGCACGGGAACGTGCGTCGAGCGGAGCACGCGTTCGGTAACGCTACCGAGCAATGCTCGTCGGACGCCCGACCGACCGTGACTGCCGATCACGATCAGGTCGATGTCGTTGTCCTCGGCGTAGTCCGCGATCATTCGATGTGGCTGGCCGCCGGCGTGGCGCTCGTAGGCAGTCAGCCCGGCCGCCTCGGCCGCGTCCGTGACGTAGCCGGTCGCCGCCTCGGCGTCCTCGCGCAACTCCGTCATCTCCCTGAACTCGCCCTGTCGAATGCGGTCGACCTGTTCGGTGCCGAGTCCGTAGGCGATCGCGTCGGTGTCGGCGACGAACAGCGAGTGAACCTCCGCGTCGTACTGCGTGGCGATATCGATCGCCTGTTCAACCGCCGCCTGTGCGACCGTGCTCCCGTCGGTCGGAACGAGTATACGCTCGTACATGATCAGTCGTCCGCGGGCGCGTTAGCATTGCCGTTCTTTTCGGCGACGATGTCCGCCGCGGTCTTGTCACTCGGCATCGGGTCGGGGCTGTGACACTGCCGGACCATCTGCTTGGTCTCGAGCGGCGGTTCGGTGGTCACGAGCGAGACGACGATCGTGATCGCGAACACGATCGGCGTCCCGATGAGCGCCGAACCGATAGCCGGCATCCAGGTCGTAAGCACATCGATATTCCAGGCGGGGCCGAAGTGGCCCTCGTTGAACATCGGGATGAGCCAGATGATCAGGCCGGAGATCATCCCGGCGAGTGCGCCCGGCCGATTGGTGTTCTCCCACCAGAGACCGAGGAAGAACATCGGGAACAGCACGATGGCGGCCAGCGAGAACGCGAACGAGACCAGCGCGGCGATCGGTGCCGACGGGTCGAGCGCGAAGATGATCGTGAGCGCCCCGATCAGGATGATGCTCAGGCGACCGACGAGGACCTGCTGGCGCTGGGTCGCGTCCTCGTTGATGATGTTCGCGTAGATGTCGTGGGAGATCGCCGACGAGGCGGCGATGAACAGCCCGGCCGTCGTCGCGACCGCCGCGGCGATGCCGCCGGCGGCGACGAAGCCGACGAACCACTCGGGAAGTCCGGCGAGCTGCGTTGCTAACACGACGAGCACGTCACCGGCCGCGCCGGTCATTCCGGGATCGCCGTAGACGGCACCGATCTGGTCGCCGTACAGCGCGGTTCCGAACGCGGCGAAGGCGGGTGCGCTCAGGTACAACAGCGCGATGAAGAACAGCCCCCAGGTACACGACCAGCGGGCGACCCGTTCGTTCTCGACCGTGTAGAACCGGACCAGCACGTGCGGGAGTCCGCACGTCCCGAAGACGAGGCTGAAACACGTCGCGATCCACAGGTAGTAGCTCCCCTCCGAGAACGGTTCGGAGAACTCGGAGGCGAGACTGTCGATCATCATGCCGTACTCGAGTTGCGGTAACAGCGTGGAGTATCCTGCGGTCCAGCCGGTAACCAGCAGTCCAAGCAGGAACGCGCTGATGAGGATAACGTACTGCAGAACCATGTTTTTGGTCGCGCCGAGCATCCCCGACAGCGACAGGTACGCGACGGTGATGACCATGAAGATCACCATCATCGTCTGGTAGCCGGTCAGCACGCCGCCGGTGATCGCCGACCAGTCGCCGAGAATGTACATTCCGACGAGCCCCATCCCGCGGGCCTGTCCGAGCGCGTAGACGAACCCGATCAGGAACGTGGTGATGGCCGCGAGAGCGCGTGCGGTATCGGAGTTGAACCGGTCGCCGACGAAGTCCGGCGCGGTGTACTTTCCGAACCGCCGCATCTGGGCGGCCATGAAGATCAGCAGGACGAAGTAGCCGGTCGTCCAGCCGACGACGAACGCCAGGCCGTAAACGCCCGAGACGGCGACGGTAGCCGCCACCCCGAGATACGTCGCGGCCGACATCCAGTTGGCTCCGATCGCCATTCCGTTCTCGATATTCCCGATCGATCGGCCGGCGACCCACATGTCGTCCGTGTTCGCGGCCTTGAACATGAAGCCGGCCACGATGAACAACAGCATCATCCCGATGACGATGATCGACGGAACCAGTTTGAACGAAATGTCGAGTCCTTCCGGGAGCAATGCTTCGTCCGACTGCAACGGAATCGTCTGTAGTGCACCGACCGCAAAATCCGCCAGCAACGGGGCGTTCCCGCTCATTCGCCGATCCCCCCATCAGCCGCGGTCGCGTCGTCCGCAACGGTTTCGGTCATCTCCGGTTCGGCAACGTCCTGTGAGATGCCGTACTTCTCGTCGATCTGATCGCGCTTTCGCGCGTACCAGACCGAGAGGACGAGTGCCGCCCCCGGTCCGACGACCGCGAGCAGGAGGTAGTGCAACGGGAATCCGATTACCGGTATCTGCGTCGTCATTATCTCGGGGGCGAGACGCGTCGCCGTAATCGGGGCAAATGTCGTCAAGACCCAAATCGTGAAGCCGATCCATATGATGCGGAGGTGGTCCCGCATGAATGGGGTCGCCGGCTTCAACAGGTTGATTTCGACGTCCATGTAGTCGATTTGCTGTTCGCGCTCGACGTCGGTCATCCCCCCGTCAGTCGCAACGTCTTTGCCACCGTCTTCCGAATCATGAGTGTTTTTATCTGGCATGGGTGTGTATATCGTATCGCGTCTATGTCTTGTTTCAGTCCGAATGAATCGGTGGAAACGAACTGATTCAGTCCGTTTCGACCTGTGCTGCGATGTCGTCGACGACCTCGGGGTTCCGAAGCGTCGACGTGTTTCCGAGTTCGTTTCCGCTCGCGATGTCTTCCAAGAGTCGGCGCATGATCTTGCCCGAACGCGTCTTCGGGAGTTCGGGCGTGAAGATCACGTCTTCGGGTTTCGCGATGGGGCCGATGGAGTCGAGGACGGCCTCTCGGGCGCGCTCTTCGAGTTCAGCGTCGCCCTCGTAGTCGTCCTCGGGAATGGCGTAGACGTAGACGGCTTCGCCTTTGACCTCGTGGTCGCCGCCGACGACGGCGGCTTCGGCGATGCCGTCGACGCCGACGACGGCGGATTCGATCTCCATCGTGCCGAGGCGGTGGCCGGAGACGTTGATCACGTCGTCGACGCGGCCGAGGATCGTGATGTAGCCGTCGTCGTCGATCTTGGCACCGTCCTCGGGGAAGTAGACCCATTCGTCGGCGTCCTCGTTGGAGTACTCCTGCCAGTACTCCGAGAGGAACCGCTCGTCGTTGTTGTACAGCGTCCGGAGCATGCCGGGCCACGGTTTGTTGACGGTAACGTAGCCGGCCTCGCCGGCGTCGACCTCCTCGCCTTGTGTGTCGACGACGCGGGCATCGACGCCCGGCAGCGGCGGCCCTGCGGAGCCGGGTTTCATGGTGTTGACGCCCGGCAGTGTCGTGATCATCATCCCGCCGGTTTCGGTCTGCCACCAGGTATCGACGATCGGGCACTCCTCGCCGCCGATGTGTTTGTAGTACCACTTCCAGGCGCGCGGGTTGATCGGTTCGCCGACGGTGCCGAGCAGGCGCAGCGACGAGAGATCGTGTTCCTCGGGGTAGTCGCTGCCCCACTTCATGAACGCCCGAATCGCGGTCGGCGCGGTGTAGAAGACGTCGACGCCCTCGCGTTCGACGATCTCCCAGAGGCGGTCCTTGTCGGGATAGTCCGGCGTCCCCTCGTACATCACCGATGTCGTCCCAAGCGCGAGCGGCCCGTAGACGATGTAGGAGTGACCCGTGATCCAGCCGATGTCGGCCGAACACCAGTAGGTGTCCTCGGGTTCTAAGTCGAGGACGGCGTGGCTGGTCCAGGCCGTGTAGGCGAGGTAGCCGCCGGTCGTGTGTTTCACTCCCTTCGGCTGGCCCGTCGTCCCCGACGTGTACATCAGGAACAGCATGTCCTCGGCGTCCCGCGAAACCGGCTCGACCGACTCGCCGTCGTACTCGGCGACGAGTTCGTCGTAGTCGCGCTGGTTGTCGGCGAGCGAGTGGTCGAGGTCGTCGCCCAGTCGGTCGACCACGACGACGTCGGAGACCTCGTGGTCGACGCCCTCGAGGCCCTCGTTGGTCTTCGAAAGGTGATCGAGCGCGTCGCCGCGGCGGTAGTAGCCGTCGCAGGTGACCAGGTATTCGCTGTCGGCCGAGTTCATCCGCGTCGCGAGCGCGTCCGCGGAGAAGCCGGCGAAGACGACGCTGTGGGGTGCCCCGAGCCGGGCGCAAGCGAGCATCGCGATCGGCAACTCCGGAATCATCGGCAGGTAGAGCGTGACGACGTCGTCTTCCTCGACGCCGAGACCGCGAAGCGTCGCGGCGAACGTCTCTACCTCCTCGAGCAACTCGCCGTAGGTGTAGCTGCGGGTCTCCCCGAGTTCACCTTCCCACTTGATCGCCTCTCGATCGGCCGCGCCGTCCTCGATGTGGCGGTCGAGGCAGTTGTACGAGGCGTTGAGCTCGCCGCCGGTGAACCACTCGTAGAACGGTTCGTTTCCGTCGTCGAGGACGGTATCGTACGACTCGTCCCACGAGAGGAGATCGGCGGCCCGCTCCCAACACTCGGGCCAGTTCTCCTCGAACTCGTCGTAGATCCCCGGATCCGTAACGTTAGCCTGCTCGACGAACGACTCGGGCGGTTCGAACGCCTCCTGCTCCGCGAGCCGCGCCTCGAGCGTGGCATCCTCCTTTGACATGATACAGACTATCAATGCGGGACTGCCATAGTAAAGCCAGCCTCTAGGTGTACAAACCAACGCGATCGGTTTTGCGGACGGATCGCCACAGTTGCCCCGCGAACTGACCACAATCGGCGAGATCACACAGCAGATTCGTCGACGGACCGAACGAATGATCGCCGTCTGAGCCCCGCTGTCCGGCCGATAGCCGGTCCACCCTAGAAGCCTAGTCGATCGCTGCGGTCACTCGTGCCGTTCCGTTTCCGACGGATCGTCGAAGAACGTCTGCAACAGTTCGTGTTGGCCCTTTCGCAGGTGATTGTGCAGCGTCGGCGAGGAGATCCCCATCGCGTCCGCCACCTCCTCGGCCGTGCTCTCCCGGGGCCAATCGTAGTACCCCCCGAAGTACGCGGCTCGCAACGCTGCAACCTGTTTGTCAGTTAATCGATCCTCGAGTCCCTCCCTGAACTCGCGGGCCGTCTGAACGGCTCGCTCGGCCTCTCGCTTGCCGATCAGCGACGACTCCGGAAACACCGACTGTAGCCCCTCGAGAATCGTCCGCAGGTCGGCTTCGGCCGCACACTCGGCCGTGATCGTCGTCGTTCCGTCGTCGGTAACCGCCTCGCGAACGGTCACGCCGTACTCGGTCAGCGTCCGCGTCGGCGAGGACCCCTCGACGACGACTTCGATGCGCCAGCCGTCCGGTTCGGTCTCCAGGAGGCGACAGTCCTCGATCCCCGGATCGGCCGCCGCCAGGTCGAACACGTCGGCGGGCGGCGCGTCCGCGAGCCGAAGATAGTAGAGTTGCGTCGACTCCGAGATCGGCACCAGCGAATCGAGTTCGAACCGGCAGCCACACCGGCGGGAGGCCTCCACGAAGAACGAACTCGCATCCTGGCAGCGGATGTCGACCTCGACGACGCGATCCGAGAGCAGCAGGTTCCGCCGCCGAACGGCGGTGATCGCGTAGCCGGTCTGCCGGCCGATCGTCGCGAGCCACCGTCGCTCGCTCTCCGTAAACGCGTCCTCGCGGGTCGTCCCGACGCCGAGCGTGCCGTAGGTCGTATCGCCGTAGGTCAGCGGGACGCCGGCGAGTTCAGTGCCGGCGAACTCCTCGACGGATTGATCGACGACCGTCGTCGCGATCGGCGTGTCGGAATCGGCCCCCCATCCCCCTGACTCCGTCGCCGCCTCGCCGTCAGTCACGGCTCCGTCTCCGTCTCCGGTGTCTATTCCCCACTCCGCCGGCACGAGGCGATCGATCACCGCCGCATCGACGCCGCTCGTCGTTCGCCACTCGTCGCTCTCGGCCGTCGCCGTCGTCCGATCGATCCAACTGAACTCGTAGGGCTGACCGTCCGCGAGCGCGCGACAGGCCGCCGCTTCGACTGCTTCGTGGTCGCTCGCATCGAGCAGTCCTCGCGTCACCGCCCGATACCGACGAGCAACCGCCGCCTGGCGCTCGAGGGCGGCACGCTCCGATCGAACCGCTTCGAGTTCGTCGTGGTGGGTCGAAATGTCCCGGACGAAGACGGCGTAGCCGTCGTGTCGACCCCGCTCGTCGCGCAGCGGTGAAACGACTTCGGTCGCACGAACGCGGGAGCCGTCCCGGTGAACGCGCCACCCTTCCTGTTCGATGCCGGACTCTTCCAGTGCAGTCGCGAGCGTCCGCTCTGGGACGTCGTCTTCAACCGCCTCGTCGGTGTAGAAGGCGGAGACGTGCGTGCCGACGATCTCGCCGGCCCGATAGCCGAACAGGGCGGCGGCACTCCGATTCCACCGTTCGACGTACCCCTCCTCGTCGAGTCGGACGAGGGCGTAGCGGTCGCTCGCGGCCAACAGTAGACGAACGACGCTATCGTCGCTCATCGGCCGCCCGGAGCGGGCGTTCGACGCTCCGGGTCGCGGTGCCGACGGCCGTTCGACGGCGTCGAACGCCTCGACGAGTTCGGAATCGGTCGGCGTCGGGAAGTAGGATTCGAGCGCCTCGAAGCTCCGCCAGCCGCCGGCGGCTTTGACGGCGCGCGGATTGATGTCGCGGTCGACGAGCGCTCGGCGCGCGAAGTATCGGCGCAGATCGCTCGAGGAAACGTCGGCGAGGGCCGGCTGATCGAACCGTTCGCTCGCCCGCGTTGCCACCTCGGCGACGAGCATCTGCAACCGCCGGGCCGTCACGTCGAAAATCCGGTCGTCGGCCCCCAGCCCGTTGCTCCGGGCGTACCGACGCGCCTCCTGCTCGACCCGCGTCGGGAGGTACGCAGTGTGGCCGGTCCCCTCCCGATCACCGACGGCGGGGACGCGAACCACGTATCGCGGCGGATCGATCCGCACCTGCTCGATGTCACCGACCGTGAGCGCGGCGAGTTCGGCCGGGCGGAGCCCGACCTCGCCACAGCAGCGCACGACGAGTCCCTCCCGGTAAGTTTCTGCGGCGTCGAGAATGAACTCGTACTGGCGGGGCGAGAGCGGGGCCGTGTCGGCTGCCTCCGCAGTCATGTTTCGCGCTTTCAGCTGAGAAGAATATAATTGTATCGGCTGTGATCGCCGTATTCGGTCGGTATCAGAAACGGGGAGGATTTCAGCACCGGCCCTATTTCGCTGTATTTGAAATCGCGAAACTCAGGATCGATCTCGCTCGCTCTGGATTTCGCCGACGATTTCCGGGTTTCGAAGCGCGCTCGTATCGCCGAGTTCTTCGCCGTTGGCGATGTCCTCGAGGAGGCGGCGCATGATCTTGCCCGAACGCGTCTTCGGGAGTTCGGGCGTAAAGACGACCGCTTCGGGGGTCGCGATCGGACCGATTGCATCCGCGACGCTCTCGAGGATTCGCTCGCGGAGGTCGTCACTGGGGTCGCCTGCGGCGGAGACGTACGCGTATATTTCGGTGCCGCGGCGATCGCTCGACCGGCCGACGACGGCCGTCTCGGCGACGCCGTCGACCTCGGCGATCGCGCTCTCGATCTCCATCGTGCTCAGGCGCTGGCTGGCGACGTTGATCACGTCGTCGACACGCCCCAGGACGGTGACATAGCCGTCGTCGTCGACGGTAGCGGTATCGCCGCTGAAGTAACACCAGTCGTCGGCGTCGGGGTCGGAAAACCGGTCCCAGTACTCGGCTCGATAGCGGTCGTCGCCGTCGTACAGCGTCCGCGCCATGGCGGGCCACGGACGGGGAATCGTGAGATAGCCCGCCTTCCCGGGATCGACCTCGTTGCCGTCTTCGTCGACGACTGCGACCTCGATCCCGGGTAGAGGCGGTCCCGCAGCACCGGGTTTCATCGGGTCGATACCCGGCAGCGTCGAGACCATGATCGCCCCGGTTTCGGTCTGCCACCAGGTGTCGACGATCGGACACTCCTCGTTGCCGATGTGCTCGTAGTACCAGCGCCAGGGCCGCGGACTGATCGGTTCGCCGACGCTCCCGAGGAGCCGTAGCGACGAGAGATCGTGACGGTCGGGGTACTCCGTCCCCCACTTCATGAACGCGCGAACCGCCGTCGGAGCGGTATAGAAGATGTCGACCGCGTTCCGGTCGATGATCTCCCAGAGCCGATCCCGGTCGGGATAGTCCGGCGTTCCCTCGTACATCACCGTCGTCGTCCCGAGCGCGAGCGGCCCGTAGACGATGTAGGAGTGGCCCGTGATCCAGCCGATATCGGCCGCACACCAGTAGGTGTCCGCCGGCTGAATGTCAAGGACGGATCGAGCGGTCCAGGCGATCTGTGCGAGATAGCCGCCGGTCGAATGGACGACGCCCTTCGGATCGCCCGTCGTCCCCGACGTGTACATCAGGAACAGCATGTCCTCGGCGTCCCGCGAAACCGGCTCGACGCTCGCACCAGCGAACTCCGCACAGAGATCGTGATAGTCCCACTCGTCGTCGCCGAGGACGTGTGGAAGCTCCTCTCCCAGGCGGTCGACGACGACCGTCTCGACAGCCTGTTCGACCGCGAGTCGGGCGTTGTCCGCCTTGCTCTTCTGGTTGAACGCATCACCGCGGCGGTAGTAGCCGTCGCAGGTGACCAGGTATTCGCTGTCGGCCGCATCCATTCGCGTCGCGAGCGCATCGGCCGAGAGCCCCGCGAAGACGACGCTGTGGGGTGCGCCGATCCGAGCGCAGGCGAGCATCGCGATCGGCAACTCCGGAATCATCGGCAGGTAGATCGTCACCACGTCGTCGGCCTCGACGCCCAGCTCTCGGAGCGCTGCGGCGAACTCGTTGACCGCGACGAAGAGGTCCTGATAGGTGTAGGTCTCGCGCTCGCCGCGCTTTCCCTCCCAGCGGATCGCGGCGTGGTTCTTCCGGCCGGCCTCGAGATGCCGGTCGATGCAGTTGTACGAGGCGTTGAGCTCGCCGCCGGTGAACCACTGGTAGAACGGCGCGTCGCTGTCATCAAGGACAGTGTCGTACGCCTCGTCCCACGAAAGCAGGTCGGCAGCCCGTTCCCAGCACGCGGGCCAGGCATCCTCGAACTGGGCGTTGATAGGCTCATCGCCGGCCGCGTTCGTCACTGTGGCTTGCTCGACGAACGACGTGGGCGGGTCGTGTGGCGACCCGGTGGGCTCGGGACGGTTCCGTCCCCACCCGTTCCGATCGTCCATATCTCGTTCGGACCGAAGTCGGTCAACGGAATAAACGTTCCTCCGCCGGAAAGGCAGACGGCGACGCGACTAGTTCGGCCGAACCGGTTCGGCATCGTCCTCGACGACGAGCACCGGGCGATCCGCAAAGCGAACGACGGCATCCACGGTACTCCCGAGCAGCGCCCGCTTGAGTTCCGAACTCCCGCGAGCGCCCACGACAATCGCGCCCACGTCGTGCTCCGTTGCGACCGCGAGAATCTCCTCGTGTGGCACGCCCGAGTGAATCTCCGTCTCGACCGGCACGCCCGCTGCAGTCGCTTCGTCCGCGAGTTCGGCGAGCGCGGATTCGGCCGCCGCGCGCCGTTTGCGCTCGCGTTCGTCGGGGTCGACGATGGCGTTGTCGTACTCGGTGCGCGATTCGAGCACGGCGAGGCCGTACACGGTCGCATCCAGTTCGGTCGCAAGGGAGATGGCGTGATGGGTGGCCGTCGTTGCGGCGTCGCTGCCGTCCGTCGCGACGAGAAGTGAGTCGTACATACCGGCCCGTATGCGGTCCTCGGTGAAAGAGGTGAACCCGGATCCGGTATCGACAGCGCGTCCGGTGGTCAGTCCCGTTTCGGCATCGTCGAGAACCGGGCCGGCGTCTTCATGTCCGCGCGGTCGGACGGTGATGGTGCGACCGTCGAGTGGCGGGCGACGCCGCGCGAGGTCCGTTCGCCGGCCGAATCGGAACCGAGATCCGTACTGAGATCCGGATCGAGAAGGTCGTCATCGGTATCGTCATCAGCAGTCCCGTCGCCGTCGCTCTCGTCGCCCCCGTCCTCCCTATCATCGTCTCCCACACCGACATCGACGCCAGCCGCGGCGAGTCGCTCCTGTAACCCCTCGATATCCTCGCTAAACGACGCCAGCCGCTCGCCCACCGCCGACCCGAGTTCGTCTTCGATGAACTCGAGTGCGTCGCTGTCGGTCTCGGTGTCAGCGTCGTCATCCGCCTCCGCGTCGCCGGCTGCAGCGGCTGCAGCGTCGCTCTCGGATGTGTCGTCGCTCCGGTCACCATCGCTTTCGGTGTCGCCGTCCGCGTGAATCGCCGCCTGCAGGTCACCGACCGTCTCGGAAAGCGTCTCCTCGTCCGACCGCTCGTCGAGCCGTGCGAGGCGCAACAGGCGCTCGAGATCCTCGACGCGTTCCGGATCGCCGCGCGTGATCGCCTCCGGAAGCGTCTCCGGCTCTGTTCCGTCCGGCAGTGTCCCCAGACCGATCGCCTCGAGTAGCTCCCGCGGGTCGGTCGACGCGAGCAGGTCGCCGGCATCGGCCGCAGCCGCCGTCACCGTCGACTCACTCGGGGAATCGTCGCCGTCGACCAGCGACCCCGCCTGGGCATCGGCCGTCTCGAGTATCTCGGTCACCCGCGTCGGGAGGTCGTCGTCACTCATGATTCTCACCCGGTCTGTGTGGGGTACTGGGGTGCGAGCGTCGTGAACGTTTCCCGGCCAGTTCCGGGTCGAGGTGGAATTTCGTTCCGGCGTCCACGCACGCACCTCGGCGACTCCGGCATCGCCGCCGTTCTTCCGCCTCGATTACTCACTCGGAGTCGCTACTCTCCCCGTCGGTGTCGTCGCCACCGTCTCCACCGCCACCATCTTCCCCACCACCGCCAGAGTCACGTTCATCCGCGTCTCCATTCGCCCCGTCGCCCTCCTCGGCAGCCACCGTCTCGATAATCTCGTCCGTCATCTCCTCGCGGCTGAGGTTCGCCTTGACGCCGACTTCCTTGGCAACGGACTGGAGGTCCTGGTACGACATCACGCCCAGGAAATCCACCAACGTCTCCCGCCGAAGGTTCTCTAGATCCTCCGACGCCTGCTCGAGTTCGGTATCGGCATCTCGGTCATCCGCATCAGCAGTCCCAGCCGCCTCGGCACCGCTCTCATCCTCATCGTCCGCCCCCTCCTCCTGCGTCTCCGTTTCTGAACTCGTCTCGAAAACGCCCTCGAGACTGGTTCCCTCGGTGACGTTCTGGGCGATGGACTCGACCGAGTCGCGCGCGTTGCTATCGTCGAGCGCCGTCACGAATCCGGTCCGAATCGCCGTGACGAGTTCAGCGAGGAGTTGTTTGAGTGTGAGGCTGTCGGCTGGCGTTTTTGTGTCTCCGTTCCCATCTCCGTCTTCGTCTTCGTCTCCGTCTTCCGCTTCACCTTCACTGTCGGCCGCATCCGTCCCCGATTCGAACGCACTCGAAAGCGTGTCGTGGATTTCGCCACCGACGGAGGCACCGATGGTTCGTCCGAGTCGCTCGCCGAACTGGCGGCCGACGGAGGCACCGATTTCGCCGGCGTCGATTCCGTCCTCGATGGAGCCGCCGTCGATGAGGTCGGCAACATCGAGTTGGTCGGTGACTTCCTCGGCGACGAGTTCCTGCAGTCCGGTGTCCTCACTCACGGATCTCACCTCGATTCGTGGGGCGGGGCTGATTTCGGTGTCGGTTGCGGTTGTGTCGATGCTGCGGGGGCTGAGAGCAGGGATCGAGATGGGACTGGTGGGAGCGGTTAGTCATCCTCTGTGTCGGTGTCTTCGCCGCCGTCACTCTCGGTGTCACTGGTCTTGTCCGAGTCGGTTGTGTCGGTGTCCCCGTCCCCGTCTCCGTTTTCGTCGTTGTCCGAATCGCCGTTATCTCCATCAGTCTCCTCGTCATCGGTTTCCTCGTCGTCTCCGCTCTCTGCATTTCCGTCACTCTCCTCGGCGTCATCGGTGTCTTCAGCATCCGCAGTGTCGGACTCGCCTTCGACTGCTTCCTCTTCCGCCTCGTCCGTCTCCGAACCGCCTTCGTCTTCGTCCGCTTCGTCCGCTTCCTCGTCTTCACTTCGGCTCAGAATCTCCTCGAGTGAGAGTTCACCGATCGTCCGCCCGAGACTCGCGCCGAGCTTGCGTCCGATAATCGCCCCGAGTAACGCGCCAAGCGCCTCTCCCAACGGTTTGTCGTCGTCGATCTCGTCCTCCCACTGCGTTCCCTCGAGTAGTTCGCGAAGATCGATGTTTTGGGCGATTTTCTCGTAGTCGATCCGTTCGGTTACCGAGTTCGAGTTCGAGTTCGAATTCGCGTCCGTGTCTGTGTCCGTGTCCATGTTTGTGTCCGAATCCGACTCTGAATCCGTCTCAGCACTCATACTTCGGCCTCCGGCTGTGCGTCCGCAGATTCCTGTCCACTCGATTCCTCACTAGCCGTCTCCGCCTGTTCGAGTAGCTGCTTGATGACCTCGCGAACGACCGTCGCGATGAGTTCCTCGACTGGCAGCCCGGGAAGCAACCCGACCGCCTTCTGCTTCGCCGTGTCTCCCGCCGACGACAGTGAACTCGTGATCGGGTCGAGGGGCCCGGTATCCGACTCGGTATCGTCGCTTTCGCCGTCTTCCGCGTCGGAGTCATTGTTACCGTCTTCGGCCTCGGCGTCCTCGTCTTCACCCTCGGCTTCGGCTTCCGCTTCGTCGCCCTCGGGTTCCTGCTCGCCGCCTTGAGACCAACCGAGCAACGACTTCACCTTTCCTAGCAGCGCCCCCGGGAGCGATTTGAGCCAGTCGAGCGCGGTACCCGGAGCGGATTTCAGCCAGGTTATCGGCTTTCCAAGCGCCGACTGCAACATGTTCACCGGCTTTTCGACCAGCGACGTGACCTTGTCCAACAGCGCCGCTGGACCGTCTAGCAGCCCGGTCACGCTCGAAAGCAGATTGCCGAGTAAGTTGTTCTCGCCCGGCCGGGCCGACACGTCGAGCGTGACCGGGTTCAGGTTGACCTCGAGTCCGAGCAAATCGAGAAACAGGCCGTCGAGATCCAGGTGGAGGACGCCGTTCGCCTCGTCACCCTCGTAGACGTCTTCGGCGTCCTCGACGTGGGCGCTGGTCGGGTCCTCGTCTGCTCCGTCACCTTCGCTTTCGTCGCTCTCATCGCTCTCCGAACCGTCACCGCCGGCCTCGGATTCCTCACCGGCCTCCTCGTCCCCGTCTTCGGCCTCGTTCAGTTGCTCCTGATCCTCGTCGTCCGCCTCGCTCTCGTCGGCGGTGCTGTTCTCGTCCTCTCCCTCGTCGGTCTCGCTGCTCTCCTCGCCGCCATCGGTGACGAGCCGTCGTCCGGTATTCGTCGTCTCGATCCCATCTCCGTTTCCGTTTCCGTTTTCGCCTCCATCTCCAACTCTCCCTCGCACGCGCGCCTCACCGCTGGGGCCGACCTGTTTACTGGCGTCACCGCTGTCTGTCCCATCTATCATTATCTGGAACAATACACGAGAAACAGTGCTGTGGTAATTGCCCTTGCGTGTGCACCCGTTTTGGCCGATCCGGGGAGTACTCTCCGCCACCGGTGTCGCGGTCGTGATAGTCGCCGCTGCGAACCGGTGACCGAAACCACCGAGTTCAGCGCGGCGACGGCGGGACGAAACCGGCCGGCGAGTACTGTACTCGCCTACTCGCGGGTGCCGGCGACGAACTCGAGGAACCGATCGAACGCGCCGCTCTCGGGATGGACGTGGGCGTAGGTGCCGAGCGAGTCGTACGCCACCAGCCCGTCGTGGTCGCCGTCGATCCCCGACCCGCGGACCGTTTCGAAGGCGAAGCGCGCGTCCGAATCGACGGTCGCGCTCGAGTAGTGGAACTCGTGGCCCCGGATCGTCTCGCCAGCGCGGGCGGTCAGCGTGTCGTCGACGGCCGCGAGTTCGACGTGATCGAGCGACTGGTAGCGATCGTGCATGGTGACGTCCGCGGGTAGGATGCCGGCCATTTCGTGGGTTGTCTCGGTCCCGGATTCTCGCTCGGCATCGTCTTCGCCAGTCGTGGTCAGCGACTGACTCATCGCCATCAGGCCACCGCACTCGCCGAAGACCGGGAGTCCCTCGCTCGCCCGCGTCCCGAGTTCGGCGAGCGTCCCCGCGGATTCGAGTGCAGCGGCGTACAGTTCGGGGTAGCCGCCGGGGAGGTAGACGCCGTCGCAGTCGGGCACGGGATCGCCGGCGACGGGCGAGAACGCCACGAGTTCGGCGCGCTCGCGGAGGCGTTCGATCGTCGCGGGGTACCGAAAGCAAAACGCCCGATCGCTGGCCACGGCAATCGTCGTCTCGACGGGGTCCGGAGCAGCGCGCTCGCGCTCGGGCGCGGACGGTTCGCGAGCGGCCGCGAGCAACCGGTCGGTCTCAAGGGTCTCGGCGGCCTCCCGGAGCGCCGCGCGCGGGAGCGCCGACTCCGACCCCATCTCGAGCCCGAGGTGCCGATCGGGAATTTCGAGGACCTCGTTCGGCGGAATCCGCCCGAAGAACTCGAGGTCGTCCGGCAGCGCCTCCCGGATCCCTCGTTCGTGACGGCCGCCGTGGGCGCGCTGGGCGATGATTCCCGCCACGTCGACGTCGCGGCCGATTTCGGCGGCGTACTCGCGAAATCCGAGCGCGGTCGCCGCCACGCTCTCCATGCCCGCCTTGGCGTCGACGACGAGAACGACCGGCAGGTCGAGTTCAGCGGCGACCATCGCCGAACTCGAGGCGTCGCCGTCGTACAGCCCCATTACGCCCTCGACGACGCAGATGTCCGGTTGCGCCGTCGAGGTGGTGGCGGCTGCGGTGCCGGCGCGTGCGCCGTCGGCGGTCCCGGCGCGAGCGTAGTTCCGTTTGAGTCCGTCGGCCCCGCAGAGCCACAGGTCGAGCGTTCGCGAGGGGCGACCCGCGATCGCCTCGTGGTGGCTCGGGTCGATGAAATCCGGCCCCGCCTTCGCCGGCTGCACCTCGCGGCCCGCATCCGAGAGCGCCTGTATCGTCGCCAGCGTCGCGACCGTCTTGCCGACGCCAGAGCTGACGCCGCCGAGCACGATTCCCTTCATCGAACTCGTCTCCGGCCCCGGTCCCGGCTCCGTCCTCGGTTCCGTCTTGCACGGGTGCTGCTGTACGCCACGTTTCCGCTCGGTCGCGAACGACGGTCTGCCATTGTGTTTGTCTTTGCGCAACTTTACTTGAACTCGTCGGTGGGAGGGGCGATTCGACGGCGCTCGTTCGCTCAAGCGACGTGGCACGCCGGTACCGCCGACGAACTTAACGGCCTGAATCGGTTACAACGTTGTCCGGGTGCGACTATGACAGACGACCACGACAGCGAGACCGCAACCGAGACCGAGATCGGCGATCACCTGCGCGAGGCGCTTCGCCACCTCGATGCGGCCCAGGAGGGCGACCTTCGGAAGACGAACGCCGTCGCGCTCGAAGAGGTCTCGCGGACGATCACGTCGGTGTTGCGAGAGTACGAACAGGACGGCCACCCCGACCGTTCCGATGACGGCGGCGAGTAACTGCACCGTCTGATCAGTGACAACAATCGGTACGGCGAAGCGCGAACATCAACACGTCTTTGAGCGCGCTCGCGCGTTATCCGGTAAGTTCACGATGACGGGGGAAGACACAGCAGGGGGGAACGCGGGCGCGGACGACATCGAGTACGGTATCGACGACCAGCCGCCGCTCGGCGAGTCGGCCGTGCTCGGCGTCCAGCACTATCTGACGATGGTCGGCGCGAACATCGCCGTGCCGCTGCTTCTGGCGGATGCAATGGGGATGCCGGATCCACTGTGGCCGCAGTTCATCGGGACCTTCTTCGTCGTCTCGGGGATCGCGACGCTCGCCCAGACGACGTTCGGCAACCGGTATCCGATCGTCCAGGGCGCACCGTTCTCGATGCTCGCGCCCGCGCTCGCCATCATCGGTGTCGTCACCGCTGGCGGGGCGGGCGGGGACTGGCAGGCCGCACTGGTGCAGTTACAGGGGGCGATCATCCTCGCCGCGGTCGTCCAGGTCGCGATGGGGTACTTCGGCCTGGTCGGGAAACTCCAGCGGTACCTCTCGCCGGTCGCCATCGCGCCCACCATCGCCCTGATCGGGCTGGCGCTGTTCGACGCCGGCCAGATCACGTCGCCGGAGCAGAGTTGGTGGCTCCTCGGACTCACGCTCGGGCTCATCCTGCTGTTCTCGCAGTACCTCGATCTCAAACACCGGGCGTTCAGACTGTATCCGGTCATCCTGGCAATCGGCATCTCCTGGATCGTCGCCGCGGCGCTGTCGGCGGCGGGTGCCCTCGGTAGCGGCCACCCCGGATACGTCCCGCTTGGCGATGTTACTACCACCTCGCTCGTCCTGCCGATCCGGCCGTTCCAGTGGGGCACCCCGGAGGTCACGACCGCGTTCGTCGTCGGCATGTTCGCCGGCGTGCTCGCTTCGATCGTCGAAAGCATCGGCGACTACTACGCCGTCGCGAACCTGACCGGTGCCGCCGCCCCCAGCGAAAAGCGAATCAACCACGGCATCGGTATGGAAGGTCTGATGAACGTCTTCTCGGGCATCATGGGCACCGGCGGCTCGACCTCCTACTCCGAGAACATCGGCGCGATCGGACTCACCGGCGTCGCCTCGCGCTACGTCGTCCAGCTCGGGGCTGTCATCATGCTGCTCGTCGGCTTCATCGGCTACTTCGGCCAGCTCATCGCGACCATTCCCGACCCCATCATCGGCGGCCTCTTCATCGCCATGTTCGCCCAGATCGTCGCCGTCGGCATCGGGAACCTCAAACACGTCGACCTCGACTCCTCGCGCAACGTCTTCATCGTCGGCTTCGCCCTCTTCGTCGGCCTCGCGATTCCATCGTACATGGGCAACTTCGATAGCACGCTCGCCTTCCGCGAGGCCGTCGGCCTCGCCGGCGCGATCGACCCGCTGCTCGGCGCTGACGCCATCGCCGGCACCGTCCTCGTCCCCGTCATCGAGGGGGCGGCCATCGCCGTCGTCGATACGATCTACATTATCGGCTCGACCGGCATGGCCATCGGCGGCCTCGCCGCGCTCGTCCTCGACAACACGATTCCGGGGACCCGTACCGAGCGCGGCCTCGCTGAACTCGATCGGCTGACCGAGGACGAAACCGAGTTCAACACGTTCTGGGACCGCTGGATCGGCGGCACTGAGTCGCAGGCCGAAGGCTGACGCTGTTCTCGCGTGTAGCGGCTTCTGCTCGTCTCCGTGTCGACCTGTGCGTTCGACCCGGTCCCGTCCCGTCGTTTCGACGGGCGGGAAATGATGGTGGTGGTGGTGGCGGCGAGACTGGTATTGACGAGGCCGGTATTGGTACGGAGGCCACGGCCGGTCGTGATCATCGCCGTCCGGGCGGAGACCGTCTCTCGGCACGGACTCGGCTCGCGCCGAGTGCTGTGCAGTGATCACCACATGGTAGTAACGATTCTACATGTTCTCGATTCGTGAGACAACTTCTAATCCATATATACTGTGTCGTAGTCTGGAGTATCATGACAGATGACATATTTGGGGTGAATGAGGATAATCGTGACCGTGGTATCGCGCTCTTGAATCGACGGACGGCCGTACTCGGTGCTGCGGGGATCGCAAGCGGCGGGTTGTTCGGCTACCGAACGTTCTTTGCCACGGACGAGCCAGCGTTCGCGTTCAGTGACCTGCAACTCACCGGTGAGGGAATCACGATTGCCACCGTCGACGGCAACGTTGCGTCCGTGGCTATCGACGGCAGCCAGACCGAAATCGCGTTCGAATACATCAATTTTCAGGAGAGCCAGGTCGGGGACGGCGTCGACGAGTTCGACGTTACCCTCGGGCTCGCCTCCGCAGACCTCGGCGCGAGCGAAGAGACGATTTTCGAAACCACGATCGATGCTGGTGCCCTCCCGAGCGACGAGATCGTCTCCTCGTTAGACGGCGATTTGGGCGTCTCCAGCATCCTGATCGACGACCACAGCCAGATCGAACTCGGGGACTTCGAGCCCGCCGACGGCGTCGGCGAGTCGGCGACGACGACGTTGGAGTTCACGTTAGCGGTCGCCGCGACCAGCTATGACACCGTTTCCAGCGAGGCCACCGTGCAACTCGATGTCACGGTGACGACCATCGACGAGGACGACATCGAAATCGCGGTTGGGGGGCACATCGTCCTCGGCGGTGAAGCCGAGAACGCCCCGCAGACGACCGACTGAGCCGCCATCACAGGATAGCGAACCAGCGTTCGAAATAGAATGACCGACAACACGCCGCTGACGGAGTACGACATCTCTCGCCGAGCGGCGCTTCTCGGGCTGCTCGGGATCGGCGCGACCGGGAGCGTTGGACTCGGGTACGTGCTGCACAGCCGCGGGAGCGAGGACGACCCTGCCGTTACCGTCGACGCGACCGTCTCTCCTGCCGACGTCGTCGCCACCACGCACGGAGGCGACAGCGAGCCGATACGCATTCCCGGTGAGACGATCGAGCTGCGGATCGCCTACGAGCGGTTCAATCGCGTCGCACGAAACGAAAGCGAGTTCGACGTTACGATCGGCGTGAGACCGACGTTCGCCGACGAGCGCGAGCCGCTGGCCTCGGGCACGATCAACGTCGGCGCGACGCCCAGCGGCGTCATCTCCCGAACCCTTCGTTCGGACGGGTTCGACCGGAGCGGGATCGATCTCGCCGACCATTCAGCGGTTTCCGCGGACTACGCGGAGTTCGCGCCGACCGAGCGGTACGAGCGAGCAGAAACGACCGTCGAGATCGCGGTGACGGTCGAATCACAGACGTACGGAACGGTTGCCACGGCGACCGACACGATCACCGTGATCGTCTCGCGGGACGCCGGCTTTACCGTCGCCGCCGAGACGCTTTCCGAGCAGTTCGTCGTCGACGGTGACGCCGGCGGGATCGACGCGATGTACTTCGCGGGCGGCGAGTTGCCGATCACGATCACGTACGACGACGGTGCTAACATCGAGACCGGCACGGAAATCTCCGTCTCGCTCCTCGTCCGACCCGAGTTCGCTTCCGACTTCGAACCGATCGCCGCGGGAACGATCGCCATCGAACCGACGCCGTCCAGATCCGCGACGGGACACATTCACGACGGACCGATGGCACTCGCGGAACACACTGCGATCTCGTCGTCGTATGCGGCGTTTGAACCGACCGGGAACGCCCAGGCGGTCACCGCCCTCGACGTGATCGTTCGCGCTGAACTCGACGACCGGCGAGCCGAGACGACACAGCACTTCGTCGTCGTTGTGACGCCGACGCGAAAGATCGTGCAAACACCCGACAAGCCGTCGGCTCCGTCAGACCCGTCAGACCCGGACTCCCCGTCAAAGCCGCCCGCCACCCGCGGCGTGTCCGCCGGTGGAACGATCGCACTCGACGGGGCAGCAACGACCGAACCGGAGTAACGCGACATGAACTCGACCGACCGACAACCGACCGTGACCGAATCGCTCTCGCGCCGAACGGCGATGGCCGGATTCCTGGGGACGGCCCTCGGATCCGCGTTCGGATACGATCAGTTTCTCCGCGTCGAGGAACCGACGTTCGCCGCTTCGCTCGAGTTCAACGCTGCGGACGTGACGATCGAGACGAACTGCGGCATCGTCACCGAGGCCGTCGTCGCCGAGGAATCGACGATCACCGTCGACTACGCCAACGTTCCCGATAGCGTCCTCACCGACGGGTACCAGTTCCAGTTCACGCTCGAGGCCAATCCACACGTCGATGGCCGGGCCGAACGCGCGTTCGCCGGCTGGAGCGAGCCAAACGACCATGCGCCGGCCGATCTCGGTGCCGTCCTCGACGGAATGGACGGAGACGGGTCCGCGAGCGATCCGTACGTCATCACGACCGATCACGAACTCCAGGCGATCGCTGCAGCCCTTGACGCGCATTACGAACTCGGCAATAACATCAATGCGACGCAGACGGGAGCCTGGAACGATGGAAGCGGATTCGATCCGCTCACCGATACCGACGCGGACGAGGCGTTCGAGGGGACGCTTACGGGCAACGGCCACCGAATCTGCGGGCTCACGATCGACGGGGACGACGACGGCGTCGGCTTGATCGGCGTCAACGCGGGCACCGTCGACCGCGTCGGCCTCGTACACGGCGACGTTCAGGGTCCCAACGCCGTCGGCGCCATCGCCGGGCTAAACATCGGGACGATCGACCGCTCGTACGCGCTCGATTGTGCCGTCCAGGGCACCGAACTCGTCGGCGGACTCGTCGGGGCGAACGTGCGGGAAGAAGGCGAAACCGAACAGGGCCACATCGATCGCTCGTACGCGGAATGTTCCGTCACCGGCGACCGATTCACCGGCGGGTTCGTCGGCCTGAACGTCGCCGATACCCGCGACGCCTACGCACGGGGCACCATCGACGGCGACGCCGTCGTCGGCGGGTTCGCGGGAGCGAACGCACTCGGCGAAGGCGAAGACGCGGGGCTGATCGGCTCGCTGCTCGAACTCGTTATCGGCGTCCTCGACGGATTATTGTCGCTCGTCGGCCTCGGCGGAGACGACATCGAGGAAACCGGGGTCATCAGCGATGCCTACGCCACCGTCGCCGTCCCGAACCACGACAACGCAGCCGGCTTCGTCGCCGTTAACGAGACCGACCGGACGTGTCTCCTGTTTCTGTGCATCGGCGGCGATCCCGGCGATCTCGAACGAACCTACTGGGATACGGACGCCTCCGGAACGGCCGTCGGTCTCATCGAAGCGAACGGCGACGAAGACCTCGATGGACTGTCGACGAGCGAACTGCAAGGCGCTGCGGCGAGCGCAAATACGGCCCTCGACTTCACGGACACCTGGACGACCGTCACGGACCCCGACGACTACCCGCACCTTCTCGATACCCCCATCCCCCACGACGGCGGCACCACCCCCTCCGGCGGGAGCACGACGTTCGAACCGCTTGTCGACGCCCACACCGTTCCCGCGACCGACCTCCTGGACCCCGCCGACCTCCCACACGGGACGCTCACACCGTCGTTCACCGCCCTGAACATCGACACCGTTTCGCTGTCCTCTCACTCAGCTATCGACCCCGATTTCACCCACCTCGAACCCACCGCCGACGCCGCACGGATCGACACCACGATCGAGTTCACACTCACCGTCGAACTCGGCACTGCGACCGAGACGATAGCGACGGCGACCGCGGGACCGGCGACGGCCACGCTCACCGTCGACGTCGACTAACAGACCAATGAAACGCGAACTGCTCATCGCCGGCGGCGGATTCGTGCTCATCTGCGGACTGCTGTACGGGCTCTCGCTGGTCGTTGCGATTCACCACGTCCCGACGGGCAGCATGGAGCCGACGATCGAGCGGGATTCCCGGATCGTGGTCTCTGAGTGGGGATCGCACGAGGACCTCGAGAGCGGCGAGATAATCGTCTTTCACGCGGACGGCAACGAATCGGACCGACTCGTGGTGCATCGGGCCGTGTCGTACGTTTCGGAAGGAGACGATTGGGTCGCTGCGCTCGAGGGGAACACGACCGGCTCACTCACCTGTGCCGAAGCGGTCCACTGCCCCGCCCCGAACGAGGGCTACATCACGAAAGGAGATTCCAACCCGTCGTACGACCAAGAAACCGGCCTCTCGCGCCCGGTCGAGCCGCAGTGGATCACGGGCACGTACTGGCGGTAGGCGACCGCTTCTGATTGCAGCGCCAGGATTACAGTGCGTTCGAGCCAGTGTGTCGTCCGAGCGCTCCCTGTTTCGTTTGCTCCTTACCGCCGTGCACTGAACTCGATCTACGGAGTTCAGTGCAACGGTCGGGTTCGCGAGGTGTTCGAGAGCACCGCCTCGCGTTACAACAGCGTCGAGCCGCGAGTTCGGTTCGGATTCCGCGCCGCGGTTTCGAATGGTGGTGGTGCAGTGGTCGTGATGGCTGTGAGCGATGTCCCATCACACGCTGCGTGGAATCCGATGTCCCGCCGCGACCCGCTCCGTTCGGCAGACCCGTTGGATGGGTCTGTCCGCGAACGCTGTCCGCGGCTGTTAGGACTCGTCGGCTCGGTCGGAACGCTCGGGTCGCTCAAAACGCTCGGGACAATCAGCCCGATCCCCCTGCGCTACGTCGTCGGGAACCGGCGGCGCAACGCGACACCCACACGGCCCCGCAACCGCGTCCGTCGGCCCGATCACCGTCGTTCGGGTGATCGGCTCCCCGCACCGCGGGCACGTTCTGAACTCGTGGTCGGTCTCGCGATCGGGATTTTCGTGTGCGTCACCGGGGTGTTCGTGCGTCTCGCCCGGATTCTTGTGCGCGTCGTCGTTTTCGTTCGGTTCGGTATCCGACTCATTGTCGTCACGCAGCCCCATTGTCACACCCCGAAATTCCGGCGAATTCGACGGATAGCGACGATGCTACGCGGACAGTTCGACTCATCAATCGTGCGGGATGTTTATATCCCGTGAGAATGTACGCAAACATGGCTTGTGAACCCCGGGAGGGTTTGGAAGCCACGTCTCGGGTGTATCAGCACCCGGGGCACTTTCGTACCCGGCGTCGTGGCTTCCGTTCTAATTGTTAACTGGTAGTGACTTATATCTACCGTTGGCTATCGGGAAGGAGTACTGAAATCACTCTCCAGCCACGAAATAGAACGCAACCGCAATCCCGATCCCCGTTCCAAGAGCAGGAATAATCTCTTCTTGCCACGGGTCTCCGACTGCAAAAACTCCGGTTGCTAACCCTACCGTAGTTCCGATGAGAAATCCAATGATCGCCTTTCGATATGGTGACTGCCAACGCGTGGTCATACTGACGAATACTTGTTATGGGTCTTGTTTAGACGAGGTAAGTCAGCCAGATTCCTTGCGCTGGTAACGCTACGAATCAGGCGTTCAGTAAGCCTACGTATGTGTCGGTGGGTCGCTCAGTCAGACTGCATCGCGTTCGGTTCTGATATGCTCAACGTACGTCTCCACGACGTTCTGGATGATCACTTCTCCTGCCTCGGTGGTTGCCTTCGTTGGATCACCAAGGACGCCGTTTTCGGTAATGGATTTGAACCCTTCACTTAGCAGACGCGCTGGCGAGATTTCGCCTTCGGGCCCGAGCTCGACGTTCTCCGTCCTGACGAGACCCTCGTCGATGGCCAGCACCATCGCCGTCTCGGCGGCCCCAGCGTGGATCACGTCCTGTTCGTACTCGATGCCGGCTTCGCCAAGCCCCTCGTTCAGCAATTGCATGTGTTCGTCAAGATCGGCAAGTGCAATCACCGTGGCTTCGAGTTCGCGGGCAATGTCGGGAGCCACGGTCTTGACCGGCCCGAAGTTACCGCCGTGGGTCGGGACGAGGACGATGTACTCGAAGCCATGTTCGTCGAGGGATCGGCAGTACGATCGGATCACGTCCATCAGCGTCTCGGGTGGAACAGTGATCGTGCCGGGGAACTCCATGTGATGGCCCGAGCATCCGGGGCGAATCGTGGGGGCGGCGAGGGCATCGCCCAGCTCTATCGAAATTCGGCGTGAAAGCTCGTCTCCATCTAGAGTATCCATATTCAACGGCAAATGTGGGCCGTGTTGTTCAATCGAACCGACAGCCACGATTGCTGTCCGTGTTCCGTTTTCGAGGGCGGATTCAACCTCTGGCCATACCATCTCCTCAAGGCATACTGTTTTGCGAGAAGACATGCATTTGCATCTATCTTGTCGGAACAAAGAACCTTGTGATGATATATCACCGATCCACACGGAAACTGCTAACCACAGCCTCTATACCGGCCGAAGTCAGGAAGCAAGTTCGACATTTCTTACAGCCGCTTTCAGCACGAGTTCACGGAATTGCCCGAACCACGTCCGTGCCCGGAACGTGTCGCTGTACCGCTGCTTGAGTGCGAAAAACACTGCCTCAACGTTTGAACGTTGGTGATAGGTGTCGTCGTCTTGGCGGGTGTTGTGCGCCATATTTAACGAGGAGAACTCTCGGTGTTTGGTCACTGGTCGAACGTCTGAACCCCGAAGCTCTTTGCGGAGATTGTCCCAGTCATACCTTTGTCAGCGGTAACGGTCTGTAGCCGGTTGAGGTTCCGGGTGAGTACCTGCCATCCAACGGGTGTCATGTGGCTGCTTCATCGAACAGTGAATATCCAACACGGTGCTGGTATCACAGTCACCCAACGCTGTCGTTTTTACCGATCTGAACGTGTAGTTAGTCCGATTTGTGTAATGGCAACTGGCCGAATGGCGGTCAAAGCCAGTAGCATTGATAGCCTGTACGCCACCGGTTTCGTGGAGGTCTGCGGAGAGTCGAAGGAGGGTTCAACAGCGTCTAAACAAGGCCGATAGTTTGTAACCTGCACACCCATAGGGAACTGGTTCGCAGTCGATAGGTGAAATAGTGTGATGATCATAGCATTCGTCAGCAAACCAGACGTGCACGATCCCTGATACCACCCCTCAATACCGCTTATTGCTCGACCTCCGAAACGTCGGAGCCATGACACCGGCGATCCCCCAACTCACCGCGTTTCTCGACCAGGCCGGCACCGACGGCTACCTGATCGACGCCGACGGGAACGACAGCCACCAGTACTACCTCTCCGGCTACCACATGCTCGACGAGTTCGTCACGCTCTACGCCGACGAGCGCGTCACCCTCCTCCTGCCAGGCCCCGAATGTAGCCAGGCCGAACGCGACAGCAACGGCGACGAAATCCGCTCCCGCGCCGAGTTCAGGAACGCGGCTGCACTCGAGGACATGGACCCGCGAAAAGCCAGAAAACGCGTGACCGTGGACTTCCTCCACGCCGCCGGTATCGACTCGGTGTCGGTCCCCGTCTCGTTCCCGGTCGGCACCGCCGATCTGTTGCGCGAGCACGGCATCGAAGTCGTGCCGGAGTACGAGTATGTCCTCGACGAGATCCGCGCCGTCAAGCGCGACCGCGAGATCGACCACATCAGGGAGACACAGCGAGCGGCCGAAGACGGGATGGCCGCCGCCGAAGACCTGCTCGAACGCGCAACCGTCGCGGACGGCGTGTTACACCTCGACGGCGATCCCCTTACGAGCGAGCGGGTGCGCGAGCACATCGAACGCGCGGTCCTAAACCGAGGCTGCGGGCTGGATCAGTGCATCGTCGCGTCCGGACCCGCGGGGGCCCGCGCCCACGATCCCGGCACCGGACCGCTGCAAGCGAACGTCCCGATCATCATCGATATCTTCCCCCGACACAAGCGGACGCGGTACTTCGGGGACATGACCCGCACCGTCGTGAAGGGCACCCCCAGCGATCGCACCCGGGAGTGGTACGCCCTCGTTTCCGAGGCCTCCGAGGCAGCACTGGACACCATCCGGGCGGGCGTCACCGGCGAGACCGTCCACGCCGCCGTCTGCGACGTGTTCGAGTCAGCGGGCTACCCCACGGGTCGCACGGCGGACAACCCTGACAGCGGCTTCCCCCACGCGACCGGCCATGGCGTCGGCCTCGACGTTCACGAAGCGCCGTATCTCGCACAGCACGCCGGAGAACTCGAGGCCGGCCACGTCGTCACGGTCGAACCCGGACTGTACGAACAGGGAACCGGCGGCGTCCGCCTCGAAGATCTCGTCGTCGTCACCGACGATGGGCACGAGAACATGACCGACTATCCGAGAGACCTTCGCGTCGTCTAACGTGTACCCTGACGCTATTTTCTACGCGGCGTTCGATAGTGTCCAGAAGAAACCAGGCTTCTCAATTATACATGGTCAATTGCTCTTCGCAAGTTCTTCTCTGGGGGTTAGCTCCCAGTATACTGGATGAGATAGTACATCGCAACCCCGAAAACAAGACCGCCGACGATCCCCTGGCTAATTGCGTTCGTCCAGTTACCATCAGCGAATACCGTTTCAAAGACACCTGCTACGACTATCCAGGTGATGATCATGGTGAGGATATACAGTAGCGGGTTGTCCAGGTCGATACTGCGTATTTTGTTCATGCCTCACGCTCCATACTCGGCAGTAAATGTTTTTCCGACCTTCATCGAAAAAGTCACACATATTTTTGAATAACACCTGAATTTGTGTGCGCTATTACACAGTGTCGACACTGAATATCCCATATCACCAACAACAATCGAACTGTCCACCGGAAAGCCGTGAGCGATCACGAACGGCCGCCAAAGAACTCCTCGAGAGAGGACGGCTGTTTCGATAAAAGTGATCGGTCCTGTCGGTAGTCGCTCAGGCCCGCGTACCGACCATCTCCGTGGTGGTCCGGCGACTCTTGGCCCACGAGCCGATCGCGCCACCCAGCACACCGGGGATGGCGTAGAACGCGAGCATGAGCAAGCCCAGGACGACCATGCTGAACATCGGGACGACGCCCGCAAACAGGAGCGTCGTAAACGCTGCGATGACTAACAGGATGAGCGATCCGAAGACGGTCGCGATACCGCCGTGGAGCGCACCGGTGCCTATTCTTCCACCGACGAGGTAGCCGGCGGTGAGGCCGCCGAGGATGCCGATGGTTCCCCAGTGTAAGACCGCGACCGAGGCATCAGATCCCGCGTAGATCATCCCGCTGATGAACCCGAGCACGAGGGTCACGACGAATCCAGTTATGACTGCTGACCAATTAATTCTCATAGTCAATTATTAGTATGCTGTCACGGGATATAAGCTTCACTTCACAAGAAATGGAGAGTGCTGTTGCCGTGAGTAGACAGGTAATTGCGGCGCGAGGCGAGCGAACGGAATATATCTAAAAACAGAGATGTACTCTTTACATAATCCCAACAACACTAATTGTCGTTGGCGGCCTACTACGCTTCGGGGGAGAATCACGGTAATGGTATCCAGTAAATACGCCTCCAAAAATGGAGGGGCCGGCCGGCAGAACAGATCGAATCACGGCGGGTACGAGCCATGAGTTTCCTGGAAGTCCTCCCGTTAGCCATCGTGATGATCGCGGGCCCGCAGATACTCTCCCCGATCTTCCTCGCCACGAGCGACCAGTGGCGGGCGAACTCGACGGCCTACGTTCTCGGCGCGTCCCTCTCTATCAGTCTCGTCGTCGGTATCGCGTACCTCTTCGGGAACAGTTTCGGTGCTAGCGGCGGTCTGTTAGGAGCGAGCGCAAAGCAACTGCTCTATGTTCTCGTCCTCGTTTTTCTTCTTTACGCGGCCGTGGATACCTACCGGAAACGGGACGTGTCGAAGCCGCCGGCGTGGATGGGAAAACTGACCAACGCGACGCCACAACTCTCGTTGAAACTGGGTTTTCTCCTCCTCGGCGTCTTTCCGACCGATATCGTCACCTCGGTTAGCGTCGGAACCTACCTCGCGGCAAACGGCGATCCGGTCACGGATGCGACCGGGTTCGTCCTGCTCACGCTGTTTCTCTTGGCGGTTCCATCGCTCAGCGTGTTCCTTCTCGGAGAGCGAGCAGAAGCTGCGCTCCCGCAGGTCCGCAACTGGATGAACGAGAACTCGTGGGTTATCTCCGAAGCGGTGATTCTGCTCTTCGTCGTCCTGACGCTCCAGAACCTCTTCGGATAGGCCTCGCAGTGGTCACAGATCGACCGACGACCACGGCGCAATCGTCACGCCGACCACCCCCGATTTGCGAAGAGAATCGCATGATGTGATGGAGCCGCAACCCGTTTCCTGTTGGGATCATATTTCGACCACCCTTGACAGACCACCAATACCAGCGAAAGTTCCCCCACTATCGCCTCTACAGTCGAATTAGTATTAGTTGAGAATCGAGTCGTCTGCGAGTGGGCGCTACGGGCTCCGGTTCGACTGTCGAACGAATCGACCTCTGAGGCGTGGGGCGGCCGGATTCGAGCAGCTGAGAATAGCACCAGTTGACAGTTTCCCGAAAGACATGTGGCTCGATGTAAGAGATACCGCGCACAGTTCCCACTGGACTGGTCGAGTTGTATCTAATCCCGTCTCTACATCGAGGTGACATGCCTTTCACAGAGACGATAGTCGGGCCCCTTTATCCGATAGCAGCGCTCTGGAATCGGCAGGACAACCACGCCAGTTAAGCGCGTTGAAAGCGACGACAGATATTGACCGCCAGTGAAGACCCAATACTACACAGCGACGAGCATCGATGGGTATCTCGCAGATGAGGATAGCTCCCTCGACTGGCTCTTTCAGTTCGGAGAGATTGAGGAGATCGAGGGCGTGGACGACGATTACTCCCAATTCATAGACCAGGTTGGTGCCTTGGCCATGGGCTCAACGACCTACGAGTGGATCGTTGAGCACGAAAACCTACTGGAGCATCCGGAAAAGTGGTCGTACGAGGCTCCAGCATGGGTGTTCAGCACCCGGGAACTACCGGCGGTCGAGGGTGCTGACATTCACTTCGTGCAGGGGGATGTTGCGCCCGTCCATTCAGATATGGTGACGGCCGCAGATGGCAAGAACGTCTGGCTTGTCGGTGGTGGTGACCTTGTGGGACAATTCCATGATCAAGGTCTACTAGATGAAATTATTCTCAGCGTTGCTCCCGTCACGCTCGCGTCGGGCGCACCGCTACTGCCACGTCGGATTACCGACCCGCCCCTGAAACTAGTTAACGTGGAAAAACAGGGGGACGTTTTTGCGGTTCTAACCTACGAGGTGCAACAGTCCACTGAAAGCTAACTGATACAACTCCGCTTTCTCTTACTGATGACGAACGAAGGCAAGATGTCTGCGTTTGACTGTACGCCAATCTCGGTGGAAATCACTCACTCGTACGATTATCGAACGAAAGCAAAATCAGGCCCGTTCGACCGATAGTAGCCACGCTGTATGGCGATTCTATCCGACCAAATGTATGGGCGCTGCAGGCTCCGGTTCGACTGTCGAACGAATCGACCTTTCAGGCGTGAGGCGTCCGAATTCGACCGTCTCAAAACTGTTGTTTCAAACAGGGAGTTGATACTTCTACTTACCTGTGCAAGATACAGGACGTGTAGATATCGTTGGGTTTCCTCCAATCAACCGCCGAAAACGGATCACTCCCGACCCGGTCGTCCTCGCAACTTCAGCGTTTCAGGAGCAGGTTGGTTCAATAGAGTCGAACGTCTAGAGTACATGAGATGGAGACGCTACGTTTCGATCATGTGGGTGTTGTCGTCGATGACCTCGACGCCGTGGCCGCGTTCTTCCTCGACCTCGGATTCGAGCGCGAGGGCGGGGCGTCGGTCGAGGGCGAGACGGTCGATAAGATCAACGGACTCGACGGTGTCCGGGCAGAGGTGGTAATGGTGCGAGCGCCGGACGGCAGTGGCAAACTCGAACTCGTCAAGTACCACGCGCCGATCGACGATGAGGGCGCACACCACTTTCCTGCGAACCGGATGGGCTTCCGGCACATCGCCATTGAGGTCAATGGCCTCGATACGATCGTTGATAGACTACGAGGCAAAGGCTTTGACACAGTCGGCGAGGTTCGTGATTACGAGGACATCTACCGGCTCTGCTATGTCCGCGGTCCGGAGGGTCTGATCGTCGAACTCACCGAACGGCTTGACTCCTCCTAACCGAACCGGCCTGTCCACCGGACACGTGCGAGGATGGGAAGAGTGAGTCCCTGTGTTAACTAAGCACTCCGACCTAACAGCGGTTTCAGCAGGAAAGGTATCGACCGGATAGGATTTCAACAGAGCCGGCAAAGTGTACCTCTCAAAGTGTATCCGTTTGGGGAATCAGTGCGTTAGATACAGCGCACACATTCAGCAACGTACTCGCATATTGATGCACGCTCGGGGAGCCCTACTTCGTATCTTCTGACCCTCGGTCGTACAGCAAACGTACAGGAGTTGTTTCTTATTTTGACGAAGATGGTAAGCTATGGCTCCATTTCAGAAGGACAACCCTCTGCATACGTATCTCGAAACTCGTGAATCAGTTGTCCCGTGTTGGCGTACCATTCGTTGAGCATCCGTTGGAACTCATCTGCAATCTTGTCAGGATCGGTGGGTCGGTAGACATGGTGATACCCCCCCTTGGGACAGCTCTCTTGCTCTTTCGTAGCAACCCCCGCTTCCTGAAGACGTTTGACCGAACGGTATGCTGTCGTCCGTTCGCGGTCAATGACTTCCGCGATCTGATCCACAGTCATCGACTCGGGACACTTCACTAACAGTCTAAAGACGCCTCTGTCAAGCTCATTCAGTCCGAGCATACATTCGAGAAGCCCCTCGCATTCCCGCTCGTCTTGGAGTTGTTTGAGGACCGCGTCTGCCATTGTTGTCGGTGCTTGGTGCTACTGCCAGATAAAGATTGTACATCCACTGCAAATATCTCTGCAGCAGCACAATCGAAATTGAGCGTTCAATAAGGCCAGTCCAAGTGTCCTAAGTGGTATATGGCGTGTTTTCGCCGGCATATCGACATTCTTAGATCGCGTTGCCATCCCTCAAAGTGCGAGCGACAGCCTTATCACCACTATCCTCATTGCACCTTCTATGCAAACAACTGGTGGCGGCGATCTGGATTACGACGTCCTCATCATCGGCAGTGGGCCAGCGGGCTTGAGTGCTGCTCTCCAGTTAGGACGCTCGCTACGCAGTGTCTTGGTCTGCGATAACGACGAGCCTCGCAATGGTCCGGCAGCTGAGGCCCACGGATACCTGACTCGGGACGGCATCGCACCACAAGAACTCCGCCAGCTCGGCCGTGAGGAAGTAGCGAAATACGGTGGTGAGTTCCGAGATTCGCAGGTGACGGACGTCACCAGAGACGAAGATGGATTCGCGAGCACATTCGATTCCGGCGAGACGGTCACGAGTCGGAAGGTGATTCTAGCGACTGGTGTCCGCGACGTGCTTCCTGATATCGATGGGTTCGAAGAACTGTGGGGCAGCGGCGTGCATCACTGTCCCTACTGTCACGGGTACGAAGTTCGTGATGAACCACTCGGAGTTCTCGTCAATAACCAACACATGCTCGAATATGCCAAGCTCATCTACAATCTGAGTGAAGACTTAGTAGTGTTCACTGATGGAAACGATATCTTTGATAAGGAAACTATATCGGCGTTCGTCGAACGAGGGATCGGGATCGAAGAGGAGCCGATTACCGCACTAAATGGGTCCGATGACAAACTCGAAAGTATTTCACTCGCGGATGGCCGCGACGTAGCTCGCCACGCTCTGTTCTACCCTCCGCCGATGGAGCAACACAGCGAGATTCCAGAACAGCTTGGTCTCGAAGTGAATCAGGCTGGACTCGTCGATACAACGCGGTCTCAGCATGGAATCGGGTTCACGTCGGTCGAGGGGCTATTCGTTGCAGGTGACGCCTCTAGCGGCGCTCCTCCGTCGATAGCATCTGCAGTCGCCGATGGATACGCAGTCGGCACGACCGTGAATATGGAACTGTCCAAGAAAGATTTCGAAGAAGGGTGGCGATAATGGACGAGTCCCTTCAGGACCTCGCCGATCAGTTCTCACAGATAGCCAGTCACTACGACGACAAACACGGCAGCGAAGAGAAGCCGATCTACAATGCGTGCGCCTCGCTCGTCATCAATCACGCCGACCCACGTCCCGACGACATGGCTCTCGATATTGGAACAGGCACGGGTCTGATTGCGTTCGCGCTCGCGGAGAACGCCGAGTACGTCGTCGGGCGCGACATCAGCGAAGGAATGCTGGAGCAGGCGCGGTCGAAAGTCGCTGACAGAGGTATCGGGAACGTGGAATTCGACTACGGCGAGTTCCGCGACCCGCATTACGACGGAGAGATAGACGTCGTTGTCTCGAACTTCGCATTACACCACCTGACCGACGAGGAGAAACGCGAGGCCATCGAGGCCATCGCCAGTCTCGGCCCGCGCCGATTCGTCCTTGGCGACGCGATGTTCTTCGATTCGCCTGCCCCCGAGGAACCTTTGTTCGGCCACGGGGTTGACGCAGCGACCGTCGGCATGCTCGTGGACGTACTCACCGACGCCGGATTCGTGCTGACGGCGGTTGAGCGCGTGCACGATCAGGTGGGTGTCCTTGTCGCAGAACTGGCTGGTGACGATACAGAAGGAGATACCGACACTTGAGCGTCCATACGTGGTGATCGAGCGCTGACTGTGAAACTGGTTCGAAGCGGTCTCGCTGGCAGAAGCGATGACTGTCCGTCAATCGCCGATTGATTTTCTCAGGTGCGACCAGTTTGGCTGTACGCGAATTCCTGTGAAAACCACTCTCTCGTTTGCTATCGAACGAAAGCAAAATCAGCCCATTCGACCGATAATCGCCACGTCGTCGGGCGATTATTTCGCGTCAAATGTATGGGCGCTACAGGATTTGAACCACGGTCACAGCACAGCTGCTCCCTGATTCAAATCGTTCGCGGATATGATTTGCTCCTCACGTCCGTTCGTCGCAAAATCATGGGCGCTACAGGATTTGAACCCGTGACAGCTTGGTCCGAAGCCAAGTACTCTGTCCAGACTGAGCTAAGCGCCCGCACCCCTTCGTATCCGGTGGTTCCGTATAAGTCACTCGATTTTCACCGGTTCCGACAGCCCCCATCACACCCCGCCATTCCCACCCACTGAAAACCACCTCGAAGGTCTTGTCCCAGTACTTCCAATCCCCGCTAATGACAGCCGAGTTCACCGCGGCCGACGATCACGGTCCGCCAAGTCCCGACGAATCTGAACCTGAACTCGAGTTCAGAACGGACGAGACGGGGGCGGTGACGGTGGTGCCGGTGGACGCGACCGCGCTCGAGCGGGAGGAGGCGTGGCTGACGGTTTCATCTGGCTTGTGTTGTGAGCTTGGGGCTTGGCGGTAGCGGGTCCGATATCGGTGTTGGTGCCGGTGTCGGTGTCGATACCGGTGCCGACGCCGACACCGACGATGACGATACTACTTATGGTAGGCGCACACGGGAGACACACCCCGGCTGCGCCCGCGGATCGTACCGTTTAACCGGTCGGCCTGAGCAGTATCGCCAATGACAGCGGGGGAGACGATCCGCGGGCTGGCCGAGTTGACGCGGCCGGTGAACGTGCTCGCCGCGAGCGTGTTGACCTTCATCGGCGCGTTCGTCGCCGGTGGTGTCACGACCGAGACGCCGGAGACAGTGACAGCGGTCGCGGCGACGGGACTTGCAGTCGGTGCAGGAAACGCGATCAACGACTACTTCGATCGGGAGATCGACCGGATCAACCAGCCCGAGCGGGCGATCCCACGCGGTGCGGTGAGCCCGCGCGGCGCGCTCGCGTTCAGCCTCGTTCTGTTCGTCGCGGCCGTGGCGCTCGCCCTGACGCTCCCGCGATCTGCGGTTGCCATCGCAGGGATCAATCTGGTGGCGCTGGTGGCCTACACCGAGTTCTTCAAGGGATTGCCCGGGCTGGGGAACGCGCTGGTAGCCTACCTCGTCGGGAGCACGTTTCTGTTCGGCGCGGCGGCGGTCGGCGAGATCGGGCCGGCGGTTGTCCTCTGTGCGCTGGCGGCCATCGCGACGCTCACCCGCGAGATCATCAAAGACGTCGAGGACGTGGAGGGCGACCGCGAGGAGGGGCTGAACACGCTGCCGATCGCGATCGGCGAGCGCCGCGCGCTCTACGTCGCCGCGGGGCTGCTCGCGATCGGCGTCCTCGCGAGTCCGCTGCCCTACGTCCTCGGGCACTTCGAACTCGCGTATCTGCTCGTAGTGATACCGGCGAACGCGATCATGATCGTCGCGGCCTACGAGAGTTTCGAGGACCCGACCGCGGGTCAGTCCCACCTCAAGTACGGAACCTTTCTCGCCGCACTCGCGTTCATCGTCGGCCGTGCGGCGCTCGAACTCGAGTTCGGCTGGTTCTAACGAGATAACGAGACGGGAGGCGGACGCCGAACGAAAAGACGAAGCCATTCAACTGTCCGGAACTCGTAACCTCGTGTATGCCACTCGAATCGGACGCTGCGCTCCGGGAAATCCTCGGACTGGAGACGATTGCGGTGGTCGGCTGTTCGCGAACGCCGGGCAAGGCGGCCCACGACGTGCCGGCGTATCTCAGGGACCACGGCTACGACGTGATTCCGGTCAACCCCTTCGCGGACGAGATTTTCGGCAGAAAAGCCCTCGATACGCTCGCGGACGTGGAAGACGAGATCGATATCGTCTGTCTGTTCCGGCCGAGCGAGGAAGTCGCCGGAATCGTCGAGACGGCGCTCGATCACACGGACGCCGACGTGATCTGGACCCAGCAGGGCATTCGAGACGACGAGGCGGCCGCCCGTGCCGAGGAGGCGGGCCGGCAGGTCGTGCAGGATCGCTGCATGAAAGTCGAACACCGGCGGCTGCACGCCGAATCGTCGCGTGTTTGAACACCGGGGGGTACCACCGACAGAGACTTACATACCAGTAGACTACACAAGAGACGTACCTATGTGTGACCGGTCCGGGAACTGCTCGAACGACGGGGTCTGTCAGCTCGTCCTCCGAAACCGGACGACGGGCATGGATGTCGTCGAACACCACTGCAAGGCGCATCTCGTCCTTCGGGTGTGGGAGGTCGAACGCGACGACGAACTCGAGGTCGTCGACGCGACGACGCTCCAGCAGTCGTCCGCGGCGGATGAGCCCGTCGGTCAGGAACTCCACTCCTCGAACGAGCGGTAGATCCCCTTCGAGAGATAGCGTTCGCTCGAATCCGGAAACACAGTAACGACCGTGTCGTGCGTCGCGTCGAGTTCACCGTCGGCGATCTCCTGGGCGACGTGTTTGGCGGCGACGCTTGCGGCTCCGGCGCTTGAGCCGACCAAATGACCTTCCTCACGCGCGAGTCGCTCGAGTTCGTCGTGGGCGTCGCGGTCGGAGATCGGGTAGACGGCGTCGACGAGTTCGGGATCGAACAGTTCGTTGGTTTCGACGTTGTGGGTGCCGATGCCTTCGATTTTGTACTCGCTTTCCTCGCGGTCGTCGCCGAGGAGTTCGCCGTAGACGGAGCCCTCGGGTTCGACGGCACCGACGATGGTGTCCGGGTCCTGTTCTAACGCGTAGCGGGCGATGCCCATGAGCGTGCCCGCGGTGCCACAGCCGGCGACGACAGCACCGACCTCGCCGTCGAGGGCGTCGTAGATTTCGGGGCCGGTGGTGGCGTAGTGGGCTTCGGTGTTGAGCGGGTTCGAGAACTGCTGGGGGACGACGGCGTCGTCTAATTCGTCGGCCAATTCGTGGGCGCGGGCGATCGCACCGTCCATGCCGTCCTCGGTCGGGGTGTTGATGACTTCCGCACCGAGGGCGGCCATGAGTTGCTGTTTTTCGACGCTGAAACGTTCGGGGACGACGAAGATAGCGTCGAGACCGAGTTGCTGGGCGGCGGTCGCAAAGCCGATGCCCGTGTTCCCGGCGGTCGGTTCGATGATCGTGCCGCCTGCGGTGACGTCGCCGCGCTCGAGCATGCGTTCGAGCATGTAGCGGCCGATTCTGTCCTTGACGCTTGCACCTGGGTTGAACGACTCGAGTTTCGCGTAGATCCGGACGCCCTGCGGGCCGTCGCGGATGCGAACGAGCGGGGTTTGCCCGATCGTCTCGAGCACCGAGTCCAACGGTCGCTCGTGGGTCGTCATCGTGCTGGCAAATGTTGCCACTGTTGTTAGGTCTTCCCTTTGTGGTCGACCAGTCGCACTGCTCGTCGGGTGCGGACTTCGCAGGCGGTGAGACGTGCGGGGACGAGGACGGACGGGTGCTACTCGGCGGTCGTTTCGCTCGGCTCGGTATCAACGGTGTCCGTGGCCGTGTCGTCGGTCGCTGTGGACTCCTCGTCGTCGAGTTCAGCTTCGTCGATTGCGGCTTCGGCGAGGATTTGCTCGCCGTCGATGCCCTGTTCCTCGGCGAGGGCGAGTAGCAGTTGGCGTTGTTCGGAGAGTTGGTGGTCGATGCGCTCGACTGTATCGTGCGTGTCGTCGACCTCTCCTTCGAGGTTCGTGATGCGCTGTTGCAGTTGCTGTACCTGCTTGTACATCGCTTCGGCGCGGTCGGAGAGGCCTTGAATCTTCTTTGCGGTGCTGCCGAGTCCCATGTGTCAGTGATGCATCGGCTGGCTAATGGGCTTTTTCCTCCGACCGGCGAACGAAACGAGGTCCCTGGAGCACGCGTTGGCAACGGCCAAGAACCATACCGTCGCCCGGTGTCGACTTTCTATCTGACCGACTACCGACGATCGGCTATCGGCCGCTGGTCACCGGCTGCCAGTCATCGGCCACCAGCCACCAGCTATCGACCGCCGGTACCGACTACCGGTTATCGGATCGCTCGCAGGTGAACGCACATGGTAACACTGACCCGACGAATACTCGTCTACTTGGCGTCGCTGCTCGCCCTGATCGCGCTGTACACGGCGACGTACCAGTGGGGAATGGCCGTTTACGAGGGCGAGTCGCGCACGTGGTATCAGGCGTTCGAGATCGTCGTACAGTCGATGACGACCACCGGCTACGGCCAGGACGCACCCTGGGAAAGTCTCTGGATGAACGTTCTGATGGTGCTGATCCAGGTGACCGGTATCGCGTACATCGCAGTCGCGATTCCGCAGTTCATCACGCCGTGGCTTCGACAGGTAGTCCAGCCCGCCCCACCCGCCGAAACCGAGGCCGTCGCCGACCACGTCGTCATCATCGGCTACTCCGACAACTGCGAGCGACTCGTCGACGAACTCGGGGCAAACGGGACGCCCCACGTCGTTCTCGAGGGCGAAACGGAGCGCGCCCAGACGCTTCACGAGGCGGGACTGAGGGTCGTCCACCGCGACCCGTCGACGGCGGCCGGACTCGAAGCCGCCCGACTCGGGGACGCCCTCGCCGTCGTCGTCGACGCCACCGAACGAGAACTCATCAGGGCCGCCCTCGCGATCGAACGGTACGAGCCGACCGCGACCGTTCTCGTGCTCGTCGCCGCTCCTTCCGACGCCCGATACTTCCGCTACGCCGGCATCGATGAGGTCCTCTCGCCGAAACACCGGCTCGGAAAGGCGCTCGGCGACAAAGTCCGCGACGTCGTCACCCTCGACATCGAGGCGGAGGCCGACTTCGAAGCGGTGTTCGATATCGTCGAGTACCACGTCGATCCCGGGTCGGACCTCTTCGGCGAAACCGTCGCCTCCACTCGACGGCTCGAACAGACCGGTGCGACGGTCCTCGGCGCCTGGATTCGGGGTGATTTTGTGACGCTTCTTCCGGAACGCGTCCGCGTCGACGAGAACACGTCGCTGCTGGTCGCCGGCACCGAAAGCGAACTCGACGGCGTCGCCGAACGAACCGGCACGCCGGGCAGCCACTATCAGGAGCTGGGAGACCCCGTCATCGTCGTCGGGACCGGCCTCGTCGGCACCACGGCCGCCGGCACCCTCGTCCGGGCCGGTCTGGAGACGACCGTCGTCGACACCGAACCCGCAGAACGGGTCGACGTGGTCGGCGACGCCACTGAGGAGGAGACGCTGCTCGAGGCCGGTATCCGGAACGCGCGAACGCTCATCCTCGCGCTCGATAGCGACGAAAGAGCTATCTTGACGACGCTCACCGCCCGCGCACTGAACCCGAATCTCGACATCATCGTCGGCGCGAACGCGACGACGAGCGTGGCGGTCCTGCACACGGCGGGCGCGGATGACGTCCTCGCCCTCCCCAACGTCGCCGGGCGAATGATCACCCTCCGCATTTTCGAACACGAAACGATGACCCTCGGTGATCGTCTCCGCGTTGCCCGTATCAGCGCACCGGCCCTCGCCGGCGAAGAACTCTCGGCCGCGGATGTCCGACTCGAAACCGGCTGTACCGTCGTCGCGCTCAATCGGGACGGAACGTTTTTCTCCACCCCTGACGGGAGAGAACTCGAGCCGACGGACGTACTCGTCGTCTCCGGCACCGGGAGGCAGATCCGCGCGTTCCGGGAGCGATACGGTGCAGAGGAGGACGACTGACCGCGTCGTTTGCGGTCGCCTCCGCGGCGGGGGATCCTCGCGCCGTCTCGGGGTTCTCGAGACGAAAGGTCCTTAAGTACAAGTCACATACAGGCAAGTGGATAGGTCGGGCAGTTAGGCCCTGCTCATCACCCGCAGTATGGCCTTTAGCGGGGACCAAACACCGCGGGCGTCCGGTCAGACCGGCCGGGGCCTCGGGAGCCAACGTGGAAGCCTCGTCCGTCGGGGACAGCGGTCTACGGTGGCCGTCCGCAGGGACGTCCCATCGTGGTTAGTCGGCGACAGCCCATCAGGCGCGGAAGCGAGCAGTGGACCGCCGGACACCTGTCGCTCGACGGGTCGCGGGGTGGAGGAGGCAACCGAGATTCCCCCGGCCGGAACGCCGGGCAATCGCGGCTTCCACATTCATACTTCATCTGCCGTCACATCGATCCGGAGCGGTGGCGCTGACGAGTGCCTGCTGTGTCTCCGATTCGACCCACGCAGTCCTCCAGCCGTAGCATTCGCCAAGACCACAATACGATTAGTTCCCCGGGGCGTGGCGTCCGTATGATCAGCCTCGCGCTCTCGATTCGACAGGCCGATTGCCCGTTGAGCGTGGCGAGTTCAGCGGCCGAGGTCGCGTTCGTCACGCCACACTGGCACTACGATCACGACCGATCGCAGCTCGAGTTGCGCATCCTCGCCGACGGGAGCGACCGCGCGGCCGTCGAACGCGGCTTAGACGTGATTCGGAGCCACGACGAAACCGACTCGTTCGAACTGCTGGCAAAGCGGGACGACACCGCCCGCGTTCACCTGACGATGGGGACGACCGACACGATGGGAACGGTCGTCGCCAACGGCGGCTACCTCACCGCACCCTTCGAAAACGTCGACGGAAGCGAGCGCTGGGAGATCGGCTTCGACGACGCCGCCGCCGTGGAGCGAACGCTCACCGTTCTGGCCGACCTCGACGACGAGTACGAGATCCACAGCCGAGAGCGGGTCGATCCAACGACCGTCCTCGAAGACGTTCGCGCCGACACCGTCGGCCGAACGGTCCTCGACGGTGCCCGGCGGCTCACTCCGACCGAACGCGAGACCATTCACCGCGCCGTCACCGGCGGCTACTACGACGTCCCGCGCGAGGCCACGCTCGGCGACCTCGCAGCTGAACTCGGGGTCTCGGACGCCGCCGTTTCGAAGACGCTCCGTCGGGCCGAACGGAAGCTCCTCGTTTCGGCCGTCTCGGCCATCGGACCGGTCGAGCAGTCCGACCACGCCGAACCGAACGGCGGGCGCTGAGCCGACCGGGGTTAACATCCTAACGAGAGCAGCCATTCTCGGGCAGTCCATACTCCTCCGCGTTCACACTGTGTACCGGAACTCCGTTTCACTGCCATCGATATCGACGTATCTGTTCGCACTGGCACCGCTTACCGCCGCAGCGCTCTGGGGCGGCCTCTACGGCGTGAGCAAGTGGGGCTTCGACGCCATCCCGCCGCTGACGCTCGCGTTCTTGCGCGTCCTGGTCGGTGCAGCCACGCTGTTGCCCGTCGTCCGCCTTCGGTACCCCCGGCGCGAGTTCACCCGCCGCGACCGCCTCGGCTTTCTCACCCTCGGAGCCGTTGTCGCCGCCTCGCTCGCAACCCAGTTTCTCGGCACCGCGTTCACGACCGCGAGCCAGGGGTCGCTCATCACCGTTCTGACGCCAATCTTTACCATCTTGCTCGGCGTCGTCCTCCTCGGCGAAGTCCTCTCGGTGCGACGAGTCGCCGGCATCGCGACCGCGACCGCCGGAACCGTCATCGTCCTCTCCGGGCAGTACCACCTCACCGAACTCGCGGGGGTCGCAACGACTGGGATTCTCATGCTCTTGCTCACGAGTGCGACCTGGGCGCTTTATACGGTGCTGGGAAAGCCGTTAATCGAACGCTATTCGGCGTTAGAAACGGTAACGTACTCCTGCGTGGCTGCCGTGCCGATGCTGGCGGTTCTCGTCCCGTTCGAGTTCACCCGGACGGGGACCTCGCTTCGCGCGATCGAGTTCACGCCTCAGGTGATCCTCGCGGTGCTCTATCTCGGGGTTCTGGGGACGGCAGTGGCGTGGTATTGCTGGTACAAGGGGTTGGAGTTCGTCGACGCGAGCGTTATCTCGGCGTTCTTTTTCATCCAGCCGATCGTCGGTGCGGTCTTCGGAGCGACGTTGCTCGGTGAGTCGCTCGGCTCGCGGTTCGTCCTTGGCGGGATCGTGATGGCTGTCGGCGTCTATTTCGTGTCGACGGAGTCGAATCCGTAATCGCCAATCGTGTGAGTCTGGCGACTATCGGCCGCCAGCACCATCGCTTTCGATTGATCCGAACACCTACCGGTGCATGACGGCCGTATGCCCGCGCGTCTCGATCAGGTCTGCGCTGACGCGGTCTGCAAGCGTCTGTGCTTTCTCCTCGGTCGGGCTCCCGGCGCGGGCCGCACGGAGGAATTTCACTTTGACGAGGTCGCGGTTCGAGAGTTGATCGTTGAGTTCGTCGACGACGGCATCAATGCCGCTTTTGCCGACCCAAACCGTGACATCGACATCGTGGGCCTGCTCTTTGAGTCGCTGGTTGTCCATACGCCACGTATCGTATCCAGGTGGTTAATCCTCTCGAAGGAGCGCCGCTCGAACCCCGCTCGAACACCGCGAGTTCGGTAGTTCGCAAGTTCGTCACTCGGGACTCGCGTCGGCTGCCGACTCCGAATCGGCTGTCGCCGTCCCGGCTTGCCGATCGCCGTACGGATATCTGGCGTGTGCGCCGCACTCGCAGGTGATCACGACGTGGCCGTCCTGAAGCCGAATGCGGGCGTTCGCGCCCGGCCGAAGATACGCATCGCAGGCATCGCAGGTGAACCGCCGGAACTCGCGGGGCAGCGTCAGACGGTTTCGTTCCGCCACACGCCGAGCCAGACGCACGTAGTACCGCGCCCGGTCATCCTCGCCATCGGCTGCTGCCGCTCGAGCGAGTTCGTGTAGCCGGTCGATCCGCTCTGCGGCAACGGTCATACTGCTGGTTGGACGCCACGACCTATTGGTGTTGTGTTCTGCCACTAATCCGGGCTGTACCGATGCTGATCCCAGGGAACACCGCGATCACACACGTCTAGTTTCAACCAACGTTCAAGAGAACATGGTTTCGAAGCGTTTTATACTGGGGGTGTTGACCCTTTGAAGTGTACGACTGATCGAACCGTCCTACTACGGAACCGAACTCGTGGCACGAAGGTCCCCCACAGTTTAACGAGATGAACCGTGATCGTTCCCCAATCCCTCCCTGCACGTTCGACGATTGGCTCTCCCGCACTCGACTCACCGGTCCGACTTGCTGGGTCCGGTCGCTCGATGAGATGTGACGTGCGAGCGCGCACAATGTCCACAGATTCTTTACACTCGAAACCGATGTCCAACCGACTGTTAGCCGATACCCGACCGAGGTGCACCGAATCGATATGAACTCACCACTAGACGACTCCGACGAGTCCGCCGAGGGGATTAGTCGACGGGCGATGCTGGCCGCCGGCGCGACTGGCCTCTCGATTGGAGCGAGCGGCTGTATCAACCGCGTCCAGAGCGTCGTCGACCCGAAGAGTTCGAACGGGATATCCGTCTCCATTCTCACACTGCCCGGCGCGGATGGCGACAGAGAAGGAGCCCAGATCGCACGCCATCTCGAGCAGAATCTTCGCTCCGTCGGCATCAACGCAACGATCAACACGCGATCGCGATCTGAACTCCTCGAGACGGTCCTGCTCGAGCAGGATTTCGATATCTACGTCGGGCGTCACCCGGCCGACTTCAATCCCGACTTTCTCTACGAGGCGTTACACTCGACCTACGCGTACGAAAGCGGCTGGCAGAATCCGTTTAAGTTTATGGACCCCTCTTTCGATGGCGAGGTTCGATTTATGGACCCCTCCTTCGATAGCGCCCTCGAGCGACAACGCACTGTCGAGGGAGCGGAGCGCGAGGAAGCTATCGCCGAACTCCTCTGGCGGTTCGCCCTCGAACAACCGTTCATTCCGGTCTGTATTCCGAACGAGTATCGGCTCGTCCAAACGGATCGCTTTAGCGGATGGGAAGATGGGCATCTCGCAACCCGGCTCGGTTATCTCGGACTCGAACCGGCAGCGGACGTCGAGCAGCTACACGCGCTGATCACCGACGCTCGACCGACGCGAAACCTCAATCCACTCTCGGCGACGGCCCGCGAGCGAGGGACCATTACCGACTTGCTGTACGACTCGCTTGCGACCTACGAAGAGACGGACGACGACAGCGAGAGCAACCTGAGACCGTGGCTCGCAGCCGACTGGGAGTGGAACGGATCGACCGCGACGATCGAATTGCGCAAGAATTGTACGTTCCACAACGGCGATCCGCTGACGGCTCAGGATGTCGAGTTCACCTATCGGTTCCTCGCTGACACGACGCTCGGTCGTGCACCAGAGGCCTCGCCGGCACCGCGCTATCGCGGCCAGGTCGCTGCGGTAGACTCGATCACCGTCGAGAACGACTACCAGCTGACAATTTCATCCTCGACCAGTCCCGAAGTTGCCGAGCGTGCGTTTACGGTACCGATTCTGCCACGACGCATCTGGTCGGAACGCGTCGATAGGCGTGTGACCGGAAACGACGAGTTCTCACCGCCGCAGGGGACCTGGTCGCTCGTCACAGCCAACAACATTCCACCGGTCGGAAGCGGCCCCTTCCAGTTCGCCGACCGGAGTAAGGGAGAGTTCTTGCTCCTCGAACGCTTCGAGGACCACTTTTCGGTGGGTACAGACGGCGTTCCGGAACCGACTGTCCCCGAACTTCGTCTCGAAGTCGACCCGGGGACGGCCTCCTCTATCGACCGGATCACAAGCGGCGGGGCGGACATGACGACGGCCCGCCTCGAGACGTACGCTCTCGGTGGCATTTCGGATGACGATCCAGTCGAGCGGGTCGAGGATACGTCCTGGACGTTCTACCATATCGGGTTTAATACCCTTAAAGAGCCGTTTAGCAACCCCCGCTTTCGCCGCGCCGTCGCCCGACTGGTCGACAAGGGTTGGATCACCGAAACGGTCTTCAACGGCCACGCACGACCTGTCGCCGCGCCCGTCGCCGAGAAATGGACACCTGATAGTGACTCCGAGGTCGACTCGCTCGTCTGGGAGGACAAAGACCCCGTCACCCCGTTTCTCGGAACCGACGGCGAACTCGATGTCGAGGCCGCCAGGTCACTGTTTGCCGAAGATTACGAGTACGACAATGACGGAAACCTGCTGAGGTAACACAATGCTCACGCAGCTTCTGTTGCAGGTCGCCGTCGCTGTTTCGATCCTCCTTGCAGTCGGACTCGCGGGCGTCGTTGGTCGGGACCGCCTCTCACTGCTCCGCAAGGAGTGGAAGTCTCGCCTTCGTACCAGCGCACCTGCAATTGCCTTGCTCCTTGCAATCTTGCTACTCAATCGGATCATGCGACAGCAGGGACGCGGCCTCTCCCAGACCTACGGCGTCCACATGACCGAGGTGTTTTACACCATCGAGGGCGAGTTCGTCTTGCTCTTTCAGGCGATCGCCTCGCCCGAAGCGAACACGTACTTCTCGATCAGCTACGTCTACGGCTATGTCTTTTTGCTCATCTTCCCGGTCATTGCGTACGCGGCACTGCCGAAGACGATCGACTTTCGGCGGCTCCTGATAGCCTACTCGCTCAACTATGCGATCGGTCTCGTCTTCTACATCCTGTTTATCGCCTATGGCCCGCGAAACGTGTTTGTCGAAGAGCTTACTCAGACAATGCTGTACGACAACAATCCGCAAGTACAGTATCTCACCACCGAGGTCAACCGGAACACAAACGTCTTTCCCTCGCTTCACACCTCCCTCTCAGCAACCGTCGCCGCGTTCGCCTACCAAACCCGCTCGACATATCCTCGATGGTTCCCCATCGCTGTCTGTCTGAGTATCAGCATCATGATCTCGACGATGTATCTGGGCATTCACTGGGGTATCGACGTGCTCGCCGGCCTCGCACTCGCCGGGTTCTGTGTTGCCCTCTCGACCTATCTCGTCGATCGGTGGTCACTTATAGTGATCTTCGAACAGCTCCGCGAGCGAGTTCACGAGTACCGTGATACCGTGACGACGCCATCGCAGGATAACTCGTGAGACAGCGATCGGATACCGTTTCGTTAGCCGGCCGTTCTGAACTCACACGGATACCAACGTGGAACAGCGGACAGCGCAATACTGTTATATCGTCCCCGGCGAACTGTGGCAACGGACGATATGAGTGATTCCCCACCGTCCTCCAGCCCGGACCGCCGCCATACCCCGTCCGAAGGTCGCGATAACGGCGGTCTCAGCCGTCGGGCAATGCTCGCCGCGTCGGTCGGCCTTTCCGTATCGACCAGTGGCTGTCTCCGACATGTCCGCAGTATCGTCAATCGAAACGAGGTCGAACAGCTCTCGCTGACGATTACGACGCTTTCTGCCGATGGAGATAGGGAGAGTATCCAGCTCGCACAGGATATCGGCGCGACACTGGAAGCCGCCGGAATCGACATCGAAATCGATATGCAGTCACGGGAGGCGTTTCGTCGCAGTGTCCTGATTAACCACGACTTCGATATCTACGTCGGTCGTCACCCCGGCGATATCCGCCCGGACTTTCTCTACGAAACCCTTCACTCGAAATTCGCTGACGAATCAGGCTGGCAGAATCCGTTCGGCTTTACGAATCTCACGTTCGATACGTATCTCGAGCGCCAGCAGCGCGCCGACGGCGAGGAGCGCGAACAGGCCGTCAGCCGGACCCTCGAAGCACTCGCGCTCGAACAACCGTTCGTCCCCATTTGCGTTCCACACGAGTTCAGACTCGCTCGAACCGATCGGTTCGACGGCTGGAAGCAAGGCCATCTCGCAACCCGCATGGGATATCTCGGACTCGATCCGCCGACGGCGGAAGAGGCAGTGCTACGGGCGGTCCATACGGATTCCCGGCCGTCGCAGAACCTCAATCCGCTCGCAGTGGAGTTTCGAAATCGAGGGCTGGTCACGGGATTGCTGTACGATTCGCTTGCGGTACCGAGATGGAGTGAGGATGGGACGGATGCTGGTGGGAGCGACGAGGAGACGGACGGTGTCGAGGAAGACGGCGATCGGACATATTCTCCGTGGCTCGGGGCCGATTGGACGTGGAACGAGAACGAGACCGAGGCCGAGAACGAAGATGGGGACGAACGCACCGAGAACGGTAACAGCACCGATACCGATACTGATACCGATATCGAACTCAATCCCGATGCTGATCTCGAGCCCACTGGCACGCTGACCGTCACGCTTCGAGAGGACTGCCAGTTCCACGACGGCCACGAACTCACCGCCGACGATGTCGCCTTTACTATCGACTTTCTGTCCGATACGACACGGGACGACAGCGAGTTCCCCGCGCCGTCGCCACGCTATCGCGGTCACGTCGATCCGATCGCGGACGTGGTCAAGCAGGGCGAATACGAACTCGAGTTCACCTGTACGGCGAGCGAACCGGTCGCCAAACGCGTCCTCGAGATCCCGATTTTACCTGCTCACATCTGGGACGAGCGGACCGAGACGGCGAGTATCCCAGCTATCACCGTCGCAGACGGAACGACGGAAGCCCTCGTCACCGATAATCTGCCGCCGATCGGAAGCGGCCCCTTCCAGTTCGAAAACCGGACCCAGCGCGAGTTCGTCACGCTCGAGCGCTTCGACGAGCACTTTACGCGACGCGAGTCCGTCGCGCTCCCCGAGCCCAGCGCCGAGACGCTCCGAATACGGATCGATCCGCGGAGTACGTCCGCGATCGAACTCGTCGAGAGCGACGAGGCGGACGTGACGAGTCTCGCCCTCGAATCCTACGTCGTCGACGACGTGCTCGCAGCCGAAAGCGAACGCGAGCAAACCAGCGACTCGGATCCGCTCGAAGTGATCGAGTCGGCGACGGGATCGTTCTACCACCTCGGTTTCAACGCGCGGACAGCACCGTTTTCCAATCCGCGGTTCAGACGGGTGATCGCCCGGTTGATCGACAAAGAACAGTTAGTCTCGGACGTCTTCTACGGTCATGCACGGCCGGTTGCCGCACCCGTCACCCGGGAGTGGACACCCGAATCGCTGGCGTGGACGGGGACCGACCCCGAGACGCCGTTCCTCGGGACCGACGGTGAACTCGATGTTGAGGCGGCACGAGCGGCGTTCGAGGAAGCCGGGTTTCGATACGACGACGAGGGGCGGCTTCGGGTGAGATACTGATGCTCACACAGGTCCTCGTCCAGTTGGTCGTCGTCGTCACGCTCATGATCGCCGTCTCCGTGGCTCTCTTCGTCGGCCGCCGCCGACTGCAAGTGACGCGCACGGAGTGGCGAACCCGTCTTCGCGCTACGGCACCCGTGTTGGCCGTCCTCGCCATCGTCTTGCTGTTCAACAGTATCGCCAGACAGATCGTTCCCGACCTCTCGTGGATGATCGGCTGGAACCTCACCTGGGCCATCTACGACATCGAGGGCCAGTTCATCCTCTGGCTACAGTCCTTCGAGACGCCGGCCGTGACGGCCTACTTCTCCTTTATCTACATCTACGGCTACGTCTTCGCGCTCACCTTTCCGGTCGTCGCCTATTTCGCCCTCTCAGATACGCGCCCGCTCCGCGAACTGTTGGCCGCCTACACGCTCAACTACACCCTCGGACTCGTCCTCTATGTCTTCGTCATCGCCTTCGGACCGCGGAACATGATGCCTGAACTCGTCGAGGCGCTGCTGTACGATACGTATCCGCAGTATCAACACCTCACGCGACAGGTCAACCGAAACACGAACGTCTTCCCCTCGTTGCACGCCTCCCTCGCGACGACCGTCACCCTTCTCGCCTACCGAACTCGAGACCGGTATCCGACGTGGTTTTACGTCACTCTCGGATTGGGAGCCTCTATCGCGCTCTCGACGATGTATCTGGGCATCCACTGGGCGATCGACGTGCTCGCAGGCATTGGACTCGCCTACATCAGCGTCAGTCTCGCCCGCGTACTCGTCGACCGCTGGTCCGTCTCCGCCTGGATCGCCTCGATTCGGGGTCGGGACGCGGACGATGATCGCGAGATGGATTCGAGTTCAGATCACACCTGATCGGTGTCGTCGCTGACGGTCGAGGGTACGCCGATGTCAGGTTAGCATTCGGCATTTCTGTGAGGTGTGAGGAGCGGAGGTGTGAGTGTGAGTGTGAGTGTGAGTGTGAGTGTGGGGTGTGGAGTGTGAGTGTGAGGAAACGGGCTGTCGTAGGAGGAACACACACTGACTGTGAAAAGTGGGTTCGAGTGTGAGTCTCGAAGGAGTCGCGTACCGAACCGTGGCTTCCGGCAACTGTGAGCGATCAGTTATCAGTTGTCAGTTATCTTCGAGCGCGTCCGCGATCCGCTTGAGCGCGCGCGTCTGGTCGCGCATTTCGTCGCGGAGTTGGCGAACCTCGCGGACGAGTTCTTCGTTGCCGACTTCGTCACTGCCGCTGGGACCGCCGGGACCGCCGCCCATGCCGCCGGGACCGCCGGGGCCGCCGCCCATCATGCCGCCCATCATCTGTGCGAACGGGTTTCCGCCGCCGCCCATGCCGCCAGGACCGCCGCCGCCACCGCCGAACGGGCTCTCCGGGGGCTCACCCTCGCCTTCGCCCTCTTCGGCGCGCTTTTCGCGGATTTCCTCGACTCGTTCACGGAAGGACTTTTCTTCCCCGTCGTTTGCGTCGGCGTCACCGTTGTCGTCGACAGCGGTATCGGGTTCGTTTTCGTCCGTCATACCCCCAGATTCTGGACCGCCGGGGAAAAGGATTGTTATGTTTTCGGGGCTGCTGACGTGTTTCGTGGCTGCGAGGGTGAGGGCGAGAATGAGAGCGAAGGAAACCAGACTGTACGCCGGAACCGAACGCAGGCGTCGCGAGGAAACCGAACGACTATCTCGGTGCCGCCACAGACTACCGTATGGCTGGTCGCATCCACGCGATTCATATCGCGCCCGAACAGGGCGCGCCGATGGAACGAGTCGACCGTGTGATGGCCGTCGCCGACCGCGGACTCGAGGGCGACCGATACTACCGCGCCGAGGGCACGTTCGACGCCCGCGAGGGCAGCGACCTCACGCTCATCGAACGCGAAACGCTCGCAGCCGTCGAACGCGAGTACGACATCGAACTCGAACCCGGCGTTCACCGGCGGAACGTGACGACGACAGGAGTGCCGTTGAATCACTTGGTCGGCAGCCGATTCCGTGTCGGCGATGCCATCTGTGAAGGGACTGAACTCTGTGAGCCGTGTTCGTACCTCGAGCGCCACCTCGACGAAGCGGGAATCCGCGAGGCGTTGGTCCACCGTGGCGGCCTCCGGGCGCAGATTCTGGAGGGTGAATCGATCGCCGAAACCGACCGGATCGAGTACTCACTTCGCGAATCCGTGGCAGAATATGACGAATAGCCACGTTCGAGTTAGACATCCGAACATAGTCGGGACAGATCGGAACATCTTCCGGAACCAGTACAGTTTTCCCCGGCTACTCCTGAACACCCAATACGTCATATAGGGGGTCGATCATGAACGAGCCAGGGACACAATCGCTGCTAGATCAGGACACACTCGACCGGCGAGTGCGGGCCGGAAAGACGCCACAATGGGTCGCCGATCACTGGGAGACGTTTCAGTCCGGGCTGCTCGGCGAGCGAAACGATTCGCCGTTCCCCTGTTTCTTCGGCGCCGAATCCGTCAGCAACGGGGAACCGCTGTACACGACGGTACCGTCGATGAGCGACGCCGACGCGCTGTTGACGCTTCGCGATCGCATCCTCGAATACCTCGACGTGTATCGGGATCACGCCGACCGCGCCTCGCTCGTCACCTTCTTCAAACCGCCTGCGGACCCGCTCTCGGAGCGAGCGTACCACGACGCGCTCTGGCACATCCTCCAGACGCTTCACCTCCACGACCCCCACCCCTGGCCCGAAGACATCCCCACGGACCCCGACGACCAGTACTGGGAGTTCTGTCTCGGCGGCGAACCGATGTTTCCGACCTGCCGAGCCCCGTTCTACGACACGCGCAAGAGCCGCTACTGTCCGGTCGGGCTCGAAATCACGTTCCAGCCGCGCGCACTCTTCGAGGGGCTGAACGTGACTGCCGACGACGAAGCCGGACAGCGTGCACGCGACATCATCCAGGATCGGCTCGAAGACTACGACGGCGTTTGCCCGCACGCAGACCTCGGTGACTGGGGCGTCGACGGCGACCGGGAGTGGCCCCAGTACATGCTCTCCGCCGACGACGAACAGGCACCCTCGGAGTGTCCGATGACGGTGACCAGAGACCATCCCAAGCCGGCCGCGAGATTACCATGACAGAGGATCCCGATTCCGCTATCCCCGACGACGCCGCGTTGCTCCTGATCGACTTCCAACGGGGGTTCGACGACCCGTCGTGGGGCTCGCGGAACAATCCCGACGCCGAGAACCGCGCCGCCGACCTGCTCGCACACTGGCGCGAGACCGACCGGCCTGTCGTCCACGTCCGCCACGACTCGACCGAAGCGGCGTCACCGCTTCGCAGCGACCAGCCGGGGTTCGCGTTCAAACCCGAGACGGAACCGCGCGCGGACGAGCGGACATTCGTCAAATCGGTCAACGGCGCGTTCGTCGACACCGAACTCGAAACGTGGTTACGCGACCGCGAACTCGAGACGCTCGTCGTCGCCGGTCTGACCACGGACCACTGCGTCTCGACGACGACGCGGATGGCCGAGAACCGCGGGTTCGACGTGCGTCTCGTCGCCGATGCGACCGCCACCTTCGGACGGACATTCGACGCGGAAACGTTCGACGCGGAGACGATTCACCGAACCGCTCTGGCCCAGCTCGAGGGCGAGTTCGCAACAGTCGTCCGGACGGCGTCGATCGTGTCCGAGTGAGTCGGTGAGCCGGCGTTTCGGAACCGACACTGTTTCACGTTGCGGACCAGTTCTCCACTGATCGGCTATCGTCCTCACCCGAAGGAGCCGAGCGACGACTGCAGATTCCGCTCTGACTCACCCTCGGTGAACTCGTAGCCGACGAGATCCCGCATGTCCACGGCGTAGGTCGTCCCGCCGTTTTCGAGGACGAGCAGCCGCCCCTTCACGCCGACGACCGTTCCCCTCGCCATCGTCTCCTGAACCGGGCGAGCGTCGAGTTCACCGTCGGCTGCCAGTTCGTAGTCGAACGCGAACCGATCGATGACGTCGAACGGCTCGAGAACGGCCTCCCAGGCGTTCGCGTCAACCTCGGCTGCGAGTGCGTCGACCTTCGGGCCGGTTCGGACGCGGTCGACGAGTCGAGTCGCAATCTTCGCCTCGATCTCGCGGGCGATCTTTCCGTTGGGGACGGTGTGGACGTGGGCCGCGCGGTCGGCCCCCTGCTCGCGGAGGCGGGTTTCGAGTCGCCAGTGGCGGGTGACCCCGACCTTGAACGTGTCGGGGGCGAACGCGGCGATGTAGACGGCGTGGGACTCGTAACAGTCCATTTCGTCCTTCAGACAGGTGCCCGTACAGCGGGCACAGACCCAGGTGCTCGTGTGGAACTCGCAGTAGGGTGCTGACGGGCGGTCGCAGGCGATGTGCTGGCCGTCGTCGATGGTGCCGGCGCAGTGGCGCTTGCCGAGCGCGTAGGTGAGTTCGTCCCCGGGCTCGAGTTCGCGGCGCTCGACGGCGTCGCCGTTGGCGAGCAGGAGCGCGGAACCCCGGCCGCTGGGTTCGTAGCCGACCAGTTGCACGCGTGCGCGTTCGCAGCGCGAACGGATAGGCGTAGCGTTCCGGGCGAATCAGTCGTCGAGTAGTTGTTTCGAGTCGAGCCAGTTGCGGCGGTTTGGTAGCGCACCGGCAGAAGTATAATAATTTTGCCAGAGGGAAGGATTCAGCGAATTGAAACCTGTTTAATCTCCCTCTCCTTCATCATCGTCTCTGCTGACATCAGTATTCGGACGATTCTCTCGGGAGCACTACCGAGCATTTCGGTCTGCTTCTCGACGGAGTGAACGTCCCAATACACCTCATAGTGGACATGTTTATATTTATATAAAATATATAAGTTATTGAGCGAGTTCGGTGCCGGATTTACTGCGACATGAGAGACACGCACGCAGCCACGGAGGACGCGGCGGCAGATGACCGACGGACGTTTCTGCAGGCGATCGGCGCGGCCGCGACGGTGCCCGCCCTCGTGGGGACCGCGGTCGGCGACGCGAGTTCGGAATCGGACGCGCCGGAGCCGATTCGCTCCAGCGACGAAATCGTGCCGATCACACACGGGGTCGCCGTCGGTGACGTGACGGCGACGACGGCGGTCGTCTGGGCCCGCGCCGAGCGCGAGGCGACGATCCACGTCGCGTACGCGCCGATCGAGTCGGCCGACAACGCCGGCTACGAGCGAGTCGGCGTCGACGGCGAGACCGACTACACGGGTCACGTCCGCCTGACCGAACTCGCGTCCGGCACGGAGTACCGGTACTTCGTCTGGGCGATGCCCGCCACAGCCGGGCCGATGTCGAAACGGCCGCTCGACGTCGACGAACTGACGGCCGACGCGATGCCCGATGCGATCGAACACGGAACGTTCCTCACGGCACCGTCGGCGACCGAAGAACGATCCGTCACCTTTGCCTGGAGCGGCGACACGTGGGGCTACGGCGACGACCCGATCGAACCGCCGTTCCCCGGCCTGCGATCCATCGCGGAGCGCGAGCCGGACTTCTTCCTCTATCACGGAGACACCATCTACGCCGACGCGCAGACGCCAGCCGGGAAGATTACGGAGAACACGCCGCTTGACGAGGCGCTCGAGATCTACCGGGACAAGTACAAGGAGATGCGAGACCCGCCGGCGAGCGTCGCCGAGCGGACGAACCTCCGTGAACTCTTGGAGTCCACGTCGGTCTACACCGTCTGGGACGACCACGAGGTCATCAACAACTTCGCCGGGCCGATCGAACCGCTGATGCCCGAGGGGCGGCGCGCGTTCCGCGAGTACTGGCCGCTCGACCGGGACGAGGACGCCGCACCCGGCGACTCCAACCGGTTCTACGACTCGTTCCGCTGGGGGAAACACGTCGAACTGTTCCTCATCGACACCCGCCAGTACCGCGACCCAAACGTCGAACTCGACTCGAAGACGCTGCTCGGACGCGAGCAACGCGAGTGGCTGAAGGACGCGCTCGCAGACTCCGATGCGACCTGGAAGGTACTCGCCTCGCCGGCCCCGCTCGGGTACCCGTCGGACTCGTGGGCCACGCCGGCGGATCGAACCGGCTACGAGGCGGAACTCCTCGAACTCGTCGAGTTCGTCCAGACGGAGGAGATCGCGAATCTGGTCGTCGTCGCCGGCGACGTTCACAAGTCCGTCGTCGGCGCGTTCGACCCGGACGACGACGGCGAGTTCGAGTTCGTCGAGGCGGTCGCCGGGCCGCTCGGCGCGCCAAGCGGTCCCGCGGACGAACAGTACGCGCCGTTGAACCCGACGACGTTCTTCGCCAAGGGCGAGTACGCGAATTTCGGGACCGTCGAAGTGGCCGAATCCGGAGAGGCGATCACGATCGGCATCTACGACGAGTTCGGCGACGAGCAGTTCACGACGGAGGTGCAGGCGACCGATATCGATCCCGGGTTGACGCCGACAGACAGCATCGAGAGTTCGTTCGACGAGGGGACCGACGGCTGGCTCGTCTCGCAGAACGGCGGCAGCGACCGGCCGGAATACTACGAAACGGGCGGCAATCCGGGCGGCCACATCGGCGACGAGGAGAACCAGGGCGGTATCGCCTGGTACTACCAGGCGCCGTTCTCGTACCTCGGCGACCGCGAGTCCTTCTACGGCGGGACGCTCTCGTTCGACCTGCGACAGGAACAGCCCGATCAGCAGTTCGACGCTGAACCGATCGAGGGCGGGGACGTGCTGCTCGCCGGCGACGGCACGCAACTCGTCTACGAGTTCCGCGACCCCGAACAGGTACCGGGCGAGGAGTGGACCTCGTTCGAGGTTCCGCTGACTGCGTCCGTGCCCTGGATCGACCTGACGAGCCAGGAGCCCCTGGCGACCGAAGAGCGGTTCCGCGACGTGCTCGCCGATCTGACCGTGCTCCGCATCCGCGGGGAGTATCGCTCGGGAGACGACGCGAGCTACCTCGATAACGTGGTCCTCTCGAAGTGACGCCGCACTAAGCAGCGGTCCCGCCCGCCCGTCGAGCACCGACGCCGGACGGACAACACCTATCACCAATGGTGACCAAGTGGGCCCAATGACACCATCGCTCACCGGATCGCTCGAGGCGGCGACTCCCGACGCGGACGCCGGCGTCGAACTCACGTTTACCGTTCGGAACGAAGGCACAGATACAGTTACACTCCAGTTCACCGACGCCTGTAAGGCGGATTTCGCCGTCGCGGACGAGGAGACGGGCCGGGAGGTCTGGCGCTTTACCGACGGGCGCATGTTCGCCCAGCTGCTCAGCGCAGATGAACTCGAGCCAGGCGAGGCGACGACCTACGAGGCCGAATGGGAGACTCCGAAGTCGGGCGAGTTCACCGTGGTGGCCGAGTTGCGAGCGCGGGAGACGACGTGTGAGGCGCGGACTGCGCTGAGCGTGTGACGCCATCGCGCCGCGCTGCCGGTCGGCTGTGGCGACGGCTGTCGCGAACAGCGAAGTCGATAAACCGTCCCTCTTCTAAGGGTTCGACATGCAAGCGCTGGTCATCGCGGCGCACGGATCGCACCTGAATCCGGATGCCTCGAATCCGACGTACGCCCACGCGGATACCGTCCGCGAGACGGGCGCGTTCGACGAGGTCCGCGAGGCGTTCTGGAAGGAGGAACCGCACTTTCGCGAGGTGATCCGCACGCTCGAGTCCGAGGAGGTGTTCGTCGTCCCGCTGTTCATCAGCGAGGGGTACTTCACCGAGCGGATTATCCCCCGCGAACTCCGTCTCGACGAGTTCGAGCCCGAGCAGTGGGAGTCTGACGGGACGAGCGCCTCGCAGGTGACGCTCGAAGCCGAGGACGTCGGGAAGACCGTCCACTACTGCGGGCCGGTCGGTACCCACGATGCGATGACGGACGTGATCGTCCAGCGCGCCGAGAGCGTCACTGGCGACCCATCGGTGGGCGAGGGGGTCGGCCTCGCGGTCGTTGGCCACGGCACCGAGCGCAACGAGAACTCGGCCAAGGCCGTCGAGTACCACGCCGACCGCATCCGCGAGCGCGGGCGCTTCGACGAGGTCGAGGCGCTGTTCATGGACGAGGAGCCTGAAGTCGATGACGTGACCGACTTCTTTGCAACCGAGGATATCGTCGTCGTCCCGCTGTTCGTCGCCGACGGCTACCACACTCAGGAGGATATCCCCGAGGACATGGGCCTCACCGAGGATTACCGCCTCGGCTGGAACGTCCCCGCCGAGGTCGACGGCCACCGCATCTGGTACGCCGGTGCCGTCGGCACCGAGGGATTGATGGCGGACGTGATCCTCGAGCGCGCGGCCGACGCCGGGGCCGAACTCGGCGACGCGATCGAGCGCGTTCGCCAGATAACGAGTTCGGCGACCGAATCGGAATCGGACCCCGAACGGACCTCGCAGGCGGGTGACTGACGATGGTGGCGACGAGACACGTCGAGGAGCTGGTACAGCGCGTCACCGGCGACGGGGACGACAACGACATCGAATTCGACGGACTGCGGATTTCGCGCGACGAGCCGGACGGGGACGAGTTCACGTTCACCCTCGCGATCGACGGGGAGCGCGTCGACCGAGCTGGGCTGGACGCGGACGGCCTTCGGGAGATTATCGTCGGCGAGGCGGGCGAGGTGAGCGAGGGAGACGAGACCGTCGACGCGTACGTCACGAACTGGTACTACTGGCAGGAGCGGGTCGGCGGCGAGGGAACGGCCCGGCGGGCGTTCCTGCGGTGGTGTGAGGACGCGCCGCTTGCCGGCGACGACGGAGCCGCTGTTCCGGCTCGCTACGCCGCCTTACGCGACGGTATCGACCGTGAATGGGGGCAACTCTGTATCACCGCCCGCTTCGTCGACGGCGACGGACCCGACGGCGAGCGCGCCTACGACCTCTGGCACGTCGACGACGCCGACGCGGACCTCGACGACCTCGAAACCTATGACGAACCGCGTGCGGCCCGCGAGATCGCGACCTACGACGAGGACGGTCGCTACCGGCCGCTCAAGACCGCGCCGACGCTCGATACCGGCTGGGCGTTCACCGGCCTCTCCGGAACCGAACTCGTCGACGCCGTCGGCTTTTTTTACCCGGCGACGATCGCCAACTGGCACCGCGAGCGGGAGGGCACCCTCGATGTCGACCACTGGAGCGAGACCGCGTCCCGCCAAAGCGGCATCTACGAGGTCGTCTCCGAACTCCCGCGCGAGGCCGTCGACTGGATGGCCGACGCCTGTTGTGTCGACTCCCAGTGTCTGCGCCGGCGCGAGTGGGAGTACGAAGCGGGCGACGACCTCGACCCCGACGGCGGCGACGGCCCCTTCCCGTGCCGGGAACCCTGTTCGCTCGTCATCGCCGCCGCGCGCAAGTGGGCGATCGCGGAGTCCGAAACGGAGCGCACGTACGAACTCGAGTTAACCCCGAGCGAGCGCAACCAGCTCGAAGAACTGATTGACGCGGTCGCAGACGATCGAACGGACGAGATCCGCGAAGCCGACGTCAACGACGGCGCGAATCGCTACCGCGTCCGGTATCTCCGAGCGAAGCGATTCGCCGACGGTGAACTCGAGATGCGAGAACAGTAGACCGATCCGCGTGATCGGCACGGACTACGTCACGAGCAAGAACAGCGCGACGATAACGCCGACGACAACGACGCCGACGCCGAACGTCGCCACCGGACCGCCGATACTCGCCGCCGTCGTCGTGGCGAGAATCAACGCGAGCGCCCCGAGTGCGAGCACGGCAAACGTGGCCGGCTCGAGCCCGAGTTCAGCTCGGAGACGCGCAATCGATGACCGGTCCGCATCCGCGTTTCGGTTCGCGTCATCGGCATCGGCTCGCGCTGTACTCGTAAGCGACTCGTCGATCTCGACGTCAGGTGGGGTCGGTGTAACCGTAACCGTGATCGAAACGGATTCCGACCCGTAGCCGGTCAGAATTTCGAGTTCACCGCGGACGGGTTCCCGGAGCGAGTCGGCGCTGATGCTGATCGGGATGGGAGTGACGGCGTCGGACTCGATGTAGTAGTTCGGGCTGTCGAGCGTGGCGACGCGGGCGAGTGTGTCGTCGAGTCGGCAGTGGACGTGTGCCGGTGCCGCGTGGCCGTGCAGTTCGAGGACGAACGAGTCGTTCGTCTCCAGAGCCGTCGTTTCGGCGGTGAGCGTCTCGGGTTGGTTGCGGTTGACGTGAACGTGGACGGGCGTCGGTACGGAACTCGACGGGGATGAGGGAGATGATTGTGGACGCGAGGAGTCGGCGGGCTGTGTCCGATCGGTATCACTACGGGCTGACGATGCAGCTGTCGGCGACTCGGACTCGCGGGCGGAAGTGGGGTCGGAACCAGTCACGAGACGATACAGGTAGTGGTATCGGGCCAGTCTCAAGTAGTTACCGTCGATCGACTCGACTGTCTCAGGCCGGGGATTCCTCGCGCATGTCCGGCGGGAGCAGGTTTGGAATCCCGTCGTCGATGGGATAGCGCTCGCCGCAATCGGTACAGACGAGTTCACCGGAAACGACTTCGGCAGCGTCAGTATCGCCGTCAGTGTCCGCGTACGTCGCGTTTTCGAGCTCCAGTTCGTGCTTGTCGAGCGGACAGCGGAGGATATCAAGCAACGACTCTTTCATACTTCGTAGGCGTATCGCATACAGCAAAAGGCTTCGGGAACGGATGCACCGAAATGGGCAACCAGTGAACATATATACGACACTGTGTATCTCATTCCCAATGAGACAACGAGTTGCACAGAACCGAACACTATCCAGCGAGGTGATCGTGGTCGATGGGGGCCGCTGATCTCGGAGATAGTGTTGCCCAGCTGGGCCGCCTCGCGACCGATCTCGAGGCCTGTGAGTCGGTCGCGGAAGTCTATACGCGCGCCATCAGCGGTGTCGATCGCATTATCGAGTTCGATGCCGCGAGCATCTGTACCGTCGAGGACGGCACGTTCGAACCGCAGGCGGCAAACACCGCGGGATTGATCCCGGCCGAACCGCTCGCGGCCGACGCGGGTATCGCGGGGAAGACATACCGCGAGGACAGGACGTACGTCGTCGACGATCTGACGACGGCTCCGGACGCCGCACCCACGAGCGACGCGTTTCGGTCGGTGCTGTCGATTCCACTCGAGTTCGGTGGCGTCGCCCAGTTTCACGCCACGGAGCCGGCCGCGTTCTCGGAAGCCGATCGTCACCTCGGCGAACTCTTCGTCGCGACGGTCACGAACGCTCGCAACCGGGTCACCTACCAGAGCGCGCTCGAGACCGAACGGGATCAGTTCGCGGCGCTGTTCGAGAACGTTCCCGACGCCGCCTTGCAGTATCGAATCGAAGACGGCACACAGCTGGTCGATGCTATCAACTCTGCGTTCATCCGCGTCTTCGGGTACGACGCCGCAGACGCCGTCGGCGAACCGCTTACGGAACTCCTTCTCCCGGCGCGGATGACGGCGACTGAGGGGGCTGACACGACGGAAGGGACAGGAACGGAAGCGGAACCGAAACCGGAATCGGCCGATACCGCCGGTGTGCCTGGGCAGGAACGGACACAGTCACGGGCACGGGCACAGACACAGTCACGGGCACGGGCACAGACACAGATACAGATACAAACGCAAACACAAACACAGTCACACCCGACACACCTCGTCGAAACCGAACTCACCGAACGCGCCGACGTCGAGGTCGTCCGCGAAACCGCCGACGGGCCACGACCGTTCTTGCTTCGAAACATCCCCGTCGCAACCACCGACGGCACGACCCGCGGCTATCTGATCTACACCGACCTCACCGAACTCAAACTGCGCGAGCGCGAACTCCAGCGCAAGAACGAACGCCTCGACCAGTTCGCGAGTATCGTCAGCCACGACCTCCGAAACCCGCTCGGCGTCGCCGACGGCTATCTCGAACTCGCACTCCAGAAAGCCCGGGAGAGCCAAACGGACGAGGCCGCTCCAACGGCAACGGCTGAACTCGAGGAAATCCAGCGTGCACACGACCGCATGAAGCGGCTGATCGAGGACGTGCTGACGATGGCCCGCGGCAAGCGCGTCGAGGACCCACCGCCAGTCGATATCGACACGATCGCCACAACCGCTTGGAACAACGTCGACACCGACACGGCCTCGCTCGAGGCCACGAGCGACACCCAACTCGCAGCCGACCGCGGCCGCCTCCTCCAACTATTCGAGAACCTCTTTCGGAACGCGATCGAACACGCCGGCCCAGCGGTCAGCGTGCGCGTCGATTCCCTCCCGAACGGCTTCGCCGTCGAGGACGACGGCCCCGGCATTCCGCCGGGCGAACGCGACTCGGTCCTCGAGCCCGGCCAGTCCAGTACGGCCGACAATACCGGCCTCGGCCTCGCAATCGTCGCACAGATCGCCGCGGAACACGGCTGGACTCTCGACCTCTCGTCGGCAGCGAATACTGCCGATACCGCGACGCCCGGCGCACGATTCGAGTTCAGCGAAGCGTCCAGTCCGCTCGAACGGCCGAGCGAACTCGACCGCGAACGGGGTTCCGGAGCGGTGTTTGGAAGCGAGTCGACTGCCGGTTTGGTCGATGAATTGGAAACGCGCTCTCGATTCGAACTCGAATCCGAACCCAACTCCGGATCCGGGTCCGAGTCCGAGTCCGATCCTGACCCCAGGTCCGAACTCGAACCCGAATCTGACTCTGATTCTGACTCTGGTTCTGAGGGGGACCCTGAACCCGGCTCCACGACCGAGCCGGAGCCGGACAGTGGTAGTCCTTCCCACCGATTGGAACCGACCGGCGAGGCCAGTGACGGGGACGGTAAGGGGGACAACGGCGGAGGCAATGACAGAGACGAAACCGAGGACGAGCACACGAACGCGGCTGGTGAGGACACACGATGAGTCGCTCCACAGGTACCGATCCCGTGACCGTTTCGATACGCGGGACAACGCTTCGAGCCAGTGATATCGCGGGAAACACCGTTTCGTTCGGTCTCGTCGGCTGGGATCGACTGGACGATCCCCACTCGTTCGACGAACCGATCGACGCCACGGCCGTCGGTCGCGTCTCCGAACTCCGATACGACCTGTTGAATATGGTCGATATCACGCGCCTGGACGAGGCCGGCGACCGACACGGCTCCACCGGCGGTGACGGCAACGGCGATGCAGCCGCCGATCACAGCCCCGACTCGACGTTCGAATCGGTCACGAAGCGGGACGACTCGTCGTTTCAGAACTCGCGGCTCTCTGTCGAGGCCGGAGACGAGGAGCTGACGCTCTCGGACGGCTCCTACGTCTGCCGGTTCGAATCGAATATCTTCGTCCGGCTCCGGTTCGATGGCCCGGCGACGCTTCGAAACCGCTCGCGCGGCCCGCTGACGATTTCGTTTCCCCACCCAACGCGAGTGACCGTGGGCTTCAAGTCACCCGTCGATTACCCGCGCGACGAGATGACGGTCGCTCCAACGCCCAACGGCGTCGCCACCGCACTCTCACACCTCTCCGCCTCGATCGAGACGACGACCGTCGACCGCGTCCACCGCAACTACCGGGGCTATCCGCCGCTGCTCTCGGTCGACGCCGATGCGGATGAAACCCGCGTTCCCGACGCGGTTCGCGACGCGACGCCCGAGACCGATCTCGAACTCGTCGTGCCGAACGAGCTAGCAGCACTCTTTACGGTGGCTCCGCTTGCGTACTATCTCAGTGCACGCGTCCGAACACCGGCCCGTACCGACCGAACCGCGACAGACGCGCCTGTTCTTCGGTCTCCACAACACGGACTGCTCCACGAGTTCAGCGATGGCCCCGCGTTCCCGACGGAGGTTCGGGCGCTCCTGCGGCGAACGTTTTTTCTCGATCTGCTGGCGTCGTGGGTCGAGCCAACTGAACTGACGGTGGTCGAATCCGAGCAGCTTCGAAGCGCCGGAATCGAATTGACGGACTGTCCGGGGAAGCCGATCGCCGAGCGCGTCCGGACGTATCTGTCCTTTTCCGACGAGACGATCGAGGAGATTCTACCGCGATGGCCTTATCGGATGACCGTCGACCCGACGTTCGAGCACGTCAACGCGCTTCCGCATCTGCTCTATGACCTCGCTGCGATCGAGCCGCCATCGACACGGGAACGGGAACAGGAACGGTGTCGGGATCGGGATCGGAATCGGAATCAGGTTCGGACTGACGAGACGGCAACCAGTGCGGACGAACTGGCTGTGCGGCGACGAATACACGGCGTGCTCGGATCGCGTTCGGCCCTGAAGACGGAGACGGGGACGGGCAGCGAGACGGAGACAAAGACGGAAGCGGACGCGACCAGGGCGGCGGCGACGGAGACGAACGTGCAGCCGAACGCGGACGCCACCGAGGCCCACCAACAGACCCGTTCCACGCCCGTCGCTGCCGCCCAGCGGACAACCTTTAGCGCCTCCCTCACAGCCTACGAGAACCGGCTCTCCGATCTCGAACAACGATCGGACGACCGCACCGTCGTCATCGTGTTCGCAACCGACCGCGTTTCAGAATCGACACGAACCGCCGTCGTCGACACCTACACCCGCCGGTCTGACGCCGTCTCGCCCCGCGTCGAACGGATTGATGAACCGTCGCGTGCTGAACTCGATGCCGTGTTCGAGACCGGAGCCGATTTCCTGCACTACATCGGCGACTGCGACGAAACGGGACGTGGACTGGCGTGTACCGACGGCACGCTGCGGCCGGACGATCTCTCCGAAAACGAGGTGGGGTTGTTCCAACTCGATGCGACAAACGCCACGACGGTTGCAACTGAACTCGTCGAGACGGGAAGCATCGCCGGTGTGGCGGGCTACAGCACGCCGGAAGCGCCGACCGAGGACAGCGGTGACGAGGAGGCTGCAATCTCGACGACGATCGGCGAACTGCTCCTGTACGGCCAGAGCCTCGCGACGGCACACACCTGTGCGACCGTCAGTTCCGGTGATGACGGTGGTGGCGGCGGTGCCGGTGGTGCCGGCGGTGACGGCGGGATCGTCGTCGGAGACGGAACGCACCGATTCGTTGCGAAGTGGCGACCGTCGGAGATTCAGACCTTACATACGTCCCCAGAAGGCACTATTGAAGGAGTTTCCGTCCCGTTCCCGGTTGATCCGGTCGGTGCCCACTGGCGGGGAAACCGGCCGGAACGAAAGCGCTTGATTCCGGCGACGATCACACACGAAATCAAACCGGACGGTCTCAACGAGTACATCTCGAACACGATCCGTCCGATATACTACGACGGACAGTTCTACTGGCCGGAAGAGCAAAAACAGTTGCTGTACCCGATCTCGTAGCCGTCGCTGTCACGGGAGCGGCTGTGACCAGAAGCAGATCGGAGACAAATCGAAGACCGTCGAGTCGCTACTCGTCGGGCGTCTCGACGATGACGGTTTCCTCCCGTCCCGGCCCGACGCCGACCGCGTAGATCGGCGTCTCGAGTTCATCGCTGACGTACTCGAGGTAGGTGCGGGCATTCTCCGGAATCGCATCGTAGCCCTCCTCGGCCACGGCCGCCCAGTCGACGTCCTCCCAACCGTCGAACGCCTTGAACGTCGCCTCGCAGCGGCCCCACTGTTCGGTGGTCGGAGGCATCGTCAGGAGTTCGTCGCCGTCATCGGAACGGGCTGCGTTCTGATGGCTCGCCGAGTCGGCGGTGTCGAACTCGTAGCTGTGGCCGACTTTCACCTCGTCCAGGCCGGCGAGCACGTCGATGTGGTTGATCGCGAGGCCGGTAAAGCCGTTCGCGCGCGCGGCGTGGCGCAACATCGGCATGTCGAGCCAGCCGACACGGCGGGGGCGACCCGTGACGGTGCCGTACTCGCCGCCCTCATCGCGGATGTAGGTTGCGAGTTCTTCCTCGTCCGCACTGGCCTCAGCGGGATCGTAGTCGGGTGTCTGGCCCTCGACGCCGCCCAGTTCGGTCGGAAGCGGGCCGGTTCCGACTCGCGACAGGTAAGCTTTGATGATGCCGATGACCTCGCCCTGGCCGACGACCGTCGGGCCGAGTCCGGTTCCGACCGTTGCCCCGCCCGCGGTCGGGTTCGAGGAGGTGACGTAGGGATAGATGCCGTGGTCGATGTCGATCGAGGTCCCCTGTGCGCCTTCGAGCATGACGCTCTCGTCAGCGTCGATGCGCTCTTGGAGGAAGGTACCGCAGTCGACGGTCATGTCCTCCTCAGCGAGGCGCTCGCCGAACTCGCGGTAGGTGTCGTAGAGATGGTCGATATCGAACGCCTCGCCGGTTTCTTTGCCGAAGACCTCCTCGGCGAGGGCTTTCTTCTGGGGGACGACGTACTCGAGTCGGTCGCGAAGTGCCTCGGGATCGAGCAGGTCACCGATGCGGACGCCGCGTCGGCCGGCCTTGTCCTCGTAGGTGGGACCGATGCCGCGCCCGGTCGTGCCGGCGGCGAGGTCGTCTTTTTCTTCCTCTTCGATCCCGTCGAGTGCGCGATGGTACGGGAGGATCACGTGGGCGCGCTCTGCGACGCGAACGTCCGGGTCCAACCCGCGCTCGCGAAGCGCATCGATCTCCTCGAACAGCGTCTCGGGGTTGACGACACAGCCGTTTCCGAGGACGCCGACCTTGCCCCGGACGGCTCCCGACGGAACGAGCGATAGCTTGTACTCTTCACCGTCGTGGACGACGGTATGTCCAGCGTTGTCGCCGCCCTGATAGCGGGCAACGACATCGGCGGTGTCGCCGTAGAGGTCGACGACGCCGCCCTTGCCTTCGTCGCCGAGTTGAGCCCCGACGATTGTGACGGTCATAACAGCGGCGGGTTCTTGCCGATCCGATAAACAGATTACGGTATCACCGGGGCGTCACCCGGAACGAGATCGCCAACATATACACGATTATGGGTGTATCTCCGATACTCGAGCGTGAGAATACACGCATCCATCCACGTTTGCAACGGCCGACAGAGGGGGTGAACTGATAGCTGCCCCGAATTCGTCCGCACACACTCGCTATCCGGCAAATAGATCATCATCATTCATGTGTGTGGATCGCAAGCGGAAGCGTTAACTACTCTCAAAAACGACCACCGAGTTGAGAGTGGACATCTCTCTCCTAGAGAGTAACTTTTAAAAGCTACAAAGACAAGTTAACAAATGCCATGATAGACCGACTTGAGAAGGAAGTCGATATGCTCGAACGACATCTGCAGGTCCTGAAGATGGTCATCGAAAACGAACCCATCGGTATCGTGAAGATGTCCAACGAAACCGGCTACCCCCACCACAAGGTTCGCTACTCCCTCCGCGTTCTCGAGGAAGAAAACCTCATCGAGCCCTCCAGCCAGGGTGCCATCAAAACCGAGCGTACCGTCGAGTTCGTCGATGAACTCGATGGCAAAATCGACGACATCGTCGACAAGCTCGAGGGCATGAAGATCGAAGACGTCGCAGAGGCCGACAGCTAACGCCTGGAAACTGATCAGTCGACAGCGCTAGCTTGCCTCGAACAGAGTAATCTCGATCCTTCACCGCTCCGCACGACTATCTCCGGTCGGTGAAGTATCTCTCGATCCGTCCTATTGTCACCAGCGAGAGCTTGCGTCCGCTTTCATCTGGTGATAGCGGTGGATACTACTGGACCGTTTCGGTGATAGCAAACGCCGTCGACTAGAGTTCTGGAACGTTCATATGGAACCCCTCACTGCGCGATTCGACCAGACAGAGGTGGTAGCCGCTCTTTCGCGAGAGGTTGACGTAACTTAACTTCGAGCCGCGACTGAGAAAGCCGCTGCTCGTTGCCTGTTCTGCAACCTCGAGTGCGCCGGGCTCGAAGTAACTCGATGTTACGGCGACGGCGGCCGCGAGATCCGGATAATTTGCCTTGACTGCCGAAGCCGCCTCCTCGAGTTCTTCGAGCAGTTCCTGGCTGGCGGGTTCGCGCGAGTCGTTGAACGTCGCGAGGACGAGCGGGTTCCCCATCTTGTCGAAGGCGACGACATCGAACGTCACCTGGTCGGGGACATCGTCGGTATCGTCGTCCGCGAGCGAGATCGTCGCTCCGAGTTCGGCGCGGTCGATGCGCGGGATCGCATCGTAGAGGTCGGCCATGCCGTCGGCGTGGCCGGTATCGCGGATCTCGTAGAGAACTCGTTCGGTGAGCCAGTCAACGAAGCGGTGTTCGATCGTCTCGGTGAGAAACGCCTCGTAGGGTTGGTCTTCGACGGCGACGCTCGCGGCGTCGAACTCGGTGTGGTGTTCGAGGCGCAGGTTCGTCGCGACCTCGCTCCGGTCGGCACCGCCGTCGTGTGCGGTTTCAAGGGTCGGCTGACTCTTGGAGGCGTAGCGCACGAAGAGGTTCGTCCCCGAGAGCGCCTGTGTAGGGGAAAGGTGGGTCTCGGCATCGACTGGTCCCCGGGAGCCGGAGCCGGAGCCAGATCCCGCCCGAGCCTGCTCGAGTTCGGTCTCGAGTTCCGAAACGCGCCCGCGAAGCTGTTCGATCGTCGCCGCGAGTTCCTGGTTTTCGGCCCGTAACTCGTCACGCTCGGATTTGAGTTCGCGAGCCTTGTTCGCGAGCGCGTCGTGTTTCGATTCGAGTTCTTCGATTCGGCGCGTATACTGGGTGAGCTGGCGTTTGTGTCGGTCGTCAGTTGGGGTAGCATCAGCCGATGCCGTGTCCGAACTGTTCGATCGTCGCGTTCCTTCCGTCGAGTGCGATCCCCGAGCAGACGACGATGAACTCGATTGGGTTTCAGTGTTCGTCTTGGGGGTCTTTCGGTCGTCGTCTGAAGGGGCTTGTTGGGTGTTATTGGCGGGGTTTGGGGCCGTTACAGCGGATGCGGACTGAGCACCGGTGGTGGGCTCTGCATCTGCGTCCGCGTCCGCAGTCGCCGAGTTGTCGGGATCGAGCGAGGGGATCGACCGGGTTTCGCGCCACTGCTCTTCGGCTTCGAACTGCTGGTCGAGTTCTGCTGCGTCGGGGTTGTCTGCGTCAGGATCGACGGGACCGGCAGGATCGTCAGGGTCGGCGGAGGCGGCGGGGTCGGCGGACCGGTGTGGAGTCTGGGTCGGGTCCCGTGACCGAGACGAGGGGGAGTTCTGCTCTCGATCCCGATTCCGTTCCTGGGGTTGGGGCTGGTTCCGGTGCTGCCGGCGGCCGTTCGGCTGTTCCTGCGTTCGTTCCTGGGGCTGGGGCTGGGACTGTGATTGGGATTGGGTTCGGGGTTGAGCCGAATCCGCTGTCTCCGTGTCGGGATCGGCGGATGGCGTTGTTGTCTCCGAGTCGTCAGCATCGTCCCCCTTGTCCCCGTCGTCCTCGAGCCACGAAATATCGTTCTGGTCGAGTTCCTCCGCTGCTGCTTCGACTGTCTCTGGGTCCGGATTGGCCGTCATCCCGCCCTGGGCCGGGGACTCGTCCGGAGCACCTGACTGTGCTTGTGTGGGGTCAGTTGGTGAGTCGGCATCCGTTGTACTGACACCATCTGCCGGTGCCGTGATTCCGTTCGAGTCGTCGGAATCAGGCGCTGTAAGTTCCGAATCGCCGCTCGCGGTGATACCGCTTCCCGAGACGGCCGGCTCGGTGCCGGAAACGTCGATCGGATCGATCGCTGACTCGGTCGGGTCAGCGGTCGGCTCCGCCGTGCTCGTGTCGTCGGCGGGCCCGTAGTCGTCCGCCGCCGGGTCGGATACGTCTGCGTGTTGGCTCGTCGCCGCCCTGCCTTCGGTAGTTTCGCTGTCGTCCGTGTCCGTCTCCGTCCCGGTCTCCACTGCTGGCGCTTCTGTTCCCGGCACGTCAGTGACCTCGATTTCGACATCGATGACCTCGTAGATGCCGATCTCATCGTCGGCTCGCTCGAACGCCTCGTCGCCGGTAATCAGCCGTTCTGCGTTTCCGATGTAGGCGGCTGCCATCCGACGACCACCGTAGTAAACCGCGTAGTAATCGCCGCTGAGAACGTTCTCGCTCAGTTCGATATAGCCGGTAAACGATCCGCTCTGGAGCGTCTCGTCGACCTCCCGGAGCGGCGTTTCGTTCGTGTAGTACTTCGCCTGAACGTTGCCCCCGTGCGCTTTCATCGTACAGAGCAACGGTAACGACGGGTGCGGTGCCTGGTAAACGGTTCCCGTAGCATCCTCGAAATCCGTGATTTCACCGCCGAGAACGCCGACGATGCGGCCGTTAAGCATATACAGCCACGAACCACCCGCAGCGACGGCTCCCGAAAAGCCACCGTCAGCGAGATCAGAGAGGCCGTCGAAACCACCACTGAACGAGCGAGAATCCCACTCCTCAACGCGCTCTTGCGTGCGCGAGTCCATAGTTCAACAAGCGGGAAGTGCAACAAATACGTTTCGCCTATATTTTCGACTCGGCATCCTCGGCAAGTTCTTTCATTCGCTTGCCAATTCGGCCCGCACTCGAGAACTCGTCTTCGCTCATTGCCCCCGCCAGTGCGTTTCCGAGAACGAAGACGGCGTGTTTGTGTTCACTCTTTGATTTATGAACATGCGAGGGATCGACATCGAGCTGGTGGTACGCTTCGAACAGGCTCTCGTCGACCTCCTCGCGCTCTTCGAAGTACTCCATAATGACGACGAGTTCTTCGTGTAGCTCGAGGAGTTCGTCCTTATGCATACCCACAAGTACGAACGGTTTCGGCTTAAGGATTGTGTGGCGGTCGGTCGCAAAACTGCCGGCGGCAGATACGCGCTCGGATGTACAAGCGCCGGCAGTGTGTCCCGTGACTGGCGCGGCTGACCGCGGAGTCGGTTTCGAACGTGACGGCGCAGTCCGATTCGGATGGGGGAGAATCTGGCGCGGTCGATCTAGAGTTCGACGCCGCTCGGGATCAGGCTGTGCTGTCGGAGGAGACTGCCTTCGTCGTCGTAGACGAGAAACGTTCGCTTGTCGTAAGTGACAAAGGAGTCGCCATCGAGCGTGATTTCGACCTCGTACCGGCCCTCGTCGTCGGCCGCACCCTCGCCGTACCCACGGGCCGCACGAATGAACTGAAGGACATCGGCCGCGTCCTCGTTGAGTTCGAGAATGAAATCGCCCGTGATGCGGTTCGTGACGCTGACGACGCCGGTGGTGTCGTTTCCGAGCGGTTCCTGGAGCCGCAAGGCGACGTCGGTTTCACCCGCGTCGAGGATTTCGTTGTCGGGGCCAGTAAGGCGCTCACGGAGTGTCGCTGCTGGGCCGGTAAAGTCGATCGACACCGAGGGTTTGCTCGGGTTCTCGCCAGTTTCGACCCAGTCAATATTGCTGACGTGTAACGTGAAATGCTCGCGCCTCATTCCGTACTCACGGTTAGCGCTCCCATCGTATGAACGTAACGCACAGCTAATCACGTCGGTAGACAGACACGATCTGCAGACACTCTCTGCAGTGGAACAATCTGTCTGACTGGTACGAACGATCGAACGCAACGCTTTTTGCACACCCGTGGCCGACACCCGATAATGGAGGAGGACGACAGAGCGACCCCCAGCACAGTCCGTGACACCTACGATCACATCGCGAGTCACTTCGCAACGACCCGCGAATACGCCTGGCCCGAAGTCGAGTCGTTCATCGAAACGACCGATGCACTCACTGAGCGGACTGCACCAGCCAATTCGGCGACCCGGCCGATCGTCGGTCTCGACCTCGGCTGTGGCAACTGTCGCCACGCAGAACTGCTCGCCGCGGCCGACACCGTCGATCGCGTCCTCGGGCTCGACATCAGCCGCAACCTCCTCGAAACCGGTCGGGAACGCGCCCGCACGAACGAGTTCAGCGTCGCTCTCTGTCAGGGCGACGCCGCCACGCTCCCGCTTGCGACGGATGCCATCACCGTCGGCATCTACGTGGCAACCCTCCATCACCTTCCAACACGGGCGCTGCGACGGCGGAGCCTCGACGAACTCGGGCGCGTCCTCCGACCCGACGGCCGAGCGCTGGTCAGCGTCTGGTCGACCGCTCACGACCGCTTCGACAGCGACGACGCCGCTGAGACGGGATTCGATACGACGGTCGAGTGGACCCTCCCCGGCGGCGAGACCGTCGACCGCTTCTATCACATCTACTCGCCGCCCGAGTTCGAACGCGACCTCGAACGGAGCGCGCTCGATCTCCGCGAGTGGGAGCTCTCGAGCGGGAACTGCTATGCGGTCGTCGCCGGAACCCAGGAGTGAACTCGTGGGTGCGACCCCGCTCCGGGCGGGCGATCAGATCGAAAAGGAAGAGCCTTAAACGTGGAGCCAAAACCGGGGAGTGCGCGCGGATGGTCTAGTGGTAGGACCTGAGCCTTCCAAGCTCATGGCCCGGGTTCAAATCCCGGTCCGCGCATTTTTGACGAACAGACGTGGGGAGAAAATGCGAAGAGGGATTTGAAGCGCGCGAGTCGCAGCGTCCGAACGAAGTGAGGACGACCGTCTTGCAGTCGGGTTCAAATCCCGGTCCGCGCATTTTTGACGAACGGATGTGCACATTGCTGGTGCGAACAAATTCCCGAGCAGCAGCAATCCCGATCTGAGCAATCCCGGTCGACACTGTTCTGGTGGGCGTTCCACCGTACGCCGTCGTCTCCGACTACCCTTCGAGTGGCGTCCCGGGCGAGCGCGAGCGAAGGTCGGTGACGAGCGCGAAGACGAGACCGAGAACGGACCCGAAGATGACGTGCCCGAGCATGCTCTCGATCGCAGTGGTCGGAAACTCGGTCGCGGTACCGGTGCCGATCGCTTCGATCCAGACGGGGAGGACAAGCAACGGCAGGATCGCCCAGATAGCCAATCCGAAGACGAATCCGGCCCCGATGAGGCGAAGTGTGAGGCCGGTTCGCGAGAGTGCGCCCGTTTCGGGACTCGTCATGATCACGCCGAGGAACACGTTGCGAGTAACGAGCAGTCCGAAGAGGAGCCCCAGCAGAATTCCGTGAGCGATGTGGATGCCCCAACCGACGACACCGACCGGGTCGAGCCCGTATATGCCGGGGATCGCAGCGGACACGGTATCCGGGTCGTAGACCCACATGAGGAGCCCGAACGCGAGCGCACCGATCGCCCCACCGAGCGCGCTCCCGAGCGGCCAGCCGATCGCGTTCTCGATACCGACTGCGGACTGTGTATCGGATTCGGCACTCATACTGGTTCTGGGTGTCGTACCACAACCGGCGCTATAATGGTTTGTCCAACTGGAATATCTACTGGTAATTCCCCAAGAACGCATCACTCCGGTGTCTATTAGTGGCTCTCGTCCCAACGACCGTTCGATTCCACCGTGGACTACGAACTGCTCGCGTGGCCGCCGGACGGACCGAAACTGCGCCTCGATCACACGCGGTTCAGCTACGCCGGCAAGTTCGTCATGACGAATACGGGGAAGGCTGTCGCCCGCGAGGACGACACCACCGTTGGAGCTATCGCGTTCAACGAGGACCGAACCGACGAAAACACGCTCTGGTTGCGATACGTCACGGTCGCCCGCGACCGCCGCGGCGAGGGAATCGGTCCCGAACTCGTCGCCCTCGTCCGCGACCGCGCGAGAGAGCGCGGCTACGACCGCCTCCGCATCGCCGTCAACAACCCCTTCGCCTACGAGGCGCTCTACCGCGCCGGCTTCGGCTACACCGGCGAGACGACCGGCATCGCCGAACTCGTGCTCGAGTATCCACCGACGGCGACGATCGATAGCGAGACCGCTGCCCCCTCCGACACTGCGAACGGTGAATCCGCTACTTCGGAAGCCGCTGGCCGAACTCGAGACGCGTATCAGGCTGGTCTCGACGAGTTCCGCAGCCGCGACCTCTCCGACGCCGAACACTCGTTTCTCGACTCCCGGTGTGGAAGCGAGCCACCACCGGAAGCGACGGGAGAGACTGACGCGGAATCGCCGCGCTAGCTGTCGGCTGACCAGCAAACGTATGCCGCTGCGACGACGATTGCATGGAGTGTCCCGCCGACGGCGACGCTCGTGAACGTTCCGAGTGCGACGCCGATCCGCGGGGACGGTCCGCCGTGAAAGACGCCGGTCAGGACGGTGCCGAGATAGCCGGTAGCGAGGAGTAACGCGACGACCGAGAGCGGACGTCTCACGGCGTATGCGGCGCTCTCAATCGCAGCCTCGATCGGGCGTTTGCCGCCGATCACGATCGCTGCGGGCGTTAGAAAGAGTCCGCTCGCGATGGGAACGACGACGAACAGCCATCCGAAAAGCAGACCGAGTCCAGTCGATCCGGGTCCGGGTCCGATTCCGAACGCTCCAACCACGAAAAGACCGGCGAGCAGCACGATCTGGATCCCGAGCACGTACGCGAAGAGCCAACCGAGTCGGACGGGTGACGGGACGAGACTCGGAATGCGTTCCCTGCTCTCGTCAGCCCCGACTTCGGATGTCGCCGACGGCGATGAGACTGCGTCTGTTTTCGAAATTGAACGAGCCGCCGCCCGAACGACCCCCGCAAACGCCACCGTCACCGCGAGCGCGAGTCCGACCTGCCAGCCGATGAGTACGGCCAGGAACGCCGGCTTCAGCCCGAGAACGAGACCCGAATTCACCTCGACCATCGGCTCCAGTGCCGGTACCAGTGCGACCGAAAGGTGGACGACGCCGTTGGCAGGAAACGCCACCATATCGACGGGATACGGCGATTCGATCCTGGCGACTGCACTCGTCGCTCCGACCACGCCGGCGAGCGCGAAGGGGACGAGTAACGACGGTCGAGCGCGGAGCACGGCGATGGTGATTCGGATGAGGCCGATCAATCCGACGGAAGCATCGTCCGCCGGCTGCTGTGACGGTTCGGTGCCAGTCGGCGTCCTGTCGTTCGAATCGTTCGGTGTCGACATACTATTCGAGTCCGTAGAGCGCGAGCGTCGTTCCGATCACGATGCGGTCGTCGGTGACGACGGCCGGCGTCATCCCGCTGCGTTCGACCGATCCACCGCCGCTGGTCGGGACCATTTCTGTGAACGTCCACAGGGTCTCGCCGGTTCCCCGATCGAGTGCGTGAAGTCCCCGCTTGCCGGGAACGAGCAGGTGCTCGTCGGCGACCGTCGGCGGTGCCCCGTACGGAAGTCGGGGATCCAACGGCGCATCGTCGATCGTCACAGCCCACCGTCGGGAGCCACTGTCGCGGTCGAGTGCGACGATACGGAACGTCTCGGGTACCTCCTCGCGGTCGATCAATCCGACGTGATAGAGCCGTGCCTCGTCGACGGCGACACCGATGTGTTCGGTTCGGTCGAGCGATTTCGTCCAGCCGAGTTCACCGGTCGCAGCGTCGAGTTCACAGAGACGAAGCGCTCGGGTCGATGTGTTCCAGTCGATCGTGTAGACAGTGCCGTCGCGCGTTGTGAGACTGTCTGCGGGTTCGACGCCCGGTTTCGTGTCGCCGGATGAGACTTCGTCTGTGGTCGTTTGCCATTCGAGCGACCCGTTCTCGCTGGAGATTCCGACGAGCAGCGGGACGACGACGGCGGCCTCCTCCCGCCGCGTCCGGAGTTTGACGACGACGGTGCCGGTTGTCGTATCGATGACGTGGCCGACCGGGGAGGCGACGTATCCGTCGGCGGCGACCGTCTCGAGGTTGAATCGCCAGCGGTTGCTTCCGTCGTCGCTATCGCTCGCAGAAAGCGTCGCCGACCGTGGATGCAGCGAGACGAGTGTCCCGTCGACGACGAGCGGCGAGCCGAGCCACTCGCCGGCGGAAGCTCTGGGGGGCAGTCGAGACGTGCTCGTCGAGTCGCCGTCGAGCCACCAGCGAGTGCGTTCCTGGCCGATCCCCGAAACCGAGTCTGGCCAGCCGTCGCGGCCGGCAGCGTAGCCGCCGATGACGGTGTCATACGGAACGACCAACACGCCGTCCCGGTAGAGTTCAGTCGAGGCGAACGCCATCGGCAAGATATCACGGCCGAACGGCCCGTAGGTGCTCGCACGCGTCCCCTCCCCCGTCGCGGCGTCGAGGACGAAGAGTCCGTTGCTGTACTGGCAGTAGACGGTTTCGTTCGCGACGACCGGCGGGTACCAGCCGGAGGCGCTGACCGAGCGTTCCCAGGCGATATCGACGCCGTCGCGCGGGAGGGACGCGTTCGGGACGAACCGCGTCCGACCCGGGTCGCGGCCGTACATTCGCCAGTCGGTATCACTGGTCCCGGGCGTCCGCTCAGCGCCGAGACAGCCCGCGCCGAGTAGCAATCCCGCACCGGCGAGAACTGCCCGTCGACTGACGTTCTCGACGGAGTTCTTCACGGTACGTATCGAAACTGCATGCGTAGAAATTAAAAGTGTTTCTATCGTTGAGAAATTCCGACGGCGAGTGAACTCGCGACGGAAGCCAACGATTCAAAACCCGTTCGCCCGAATAGAGAGGCAATGGGAAACGCTGCTTTGCGCGACATCGCCGTCATCGAGGAGGTTCCGTTCGCGGACATCGAGGGTGTCGTCGCCGTCGACGCGCACAACTGGCTCTACCGCTATCTGACGACGACGGTCAAGTGGACCAACAGCGCGAAATACACGACCACGGACGGGACCGAGGTCGCCAACCTGGTCGGTATCGTCCAGGGACTGCCCAAGTTCTTCGAAAACGACGTGACGCCGGTCATGGTCTTCGACGGCGGCCCCTCCGAGCTCAAGGAAGACGAGATCGAATCCCGGCGGGACCAGCGCCAAACCTACGAGGAGCAACTCGAGACCGCCCGCGAGGAGGGCGACGAGGTCGCCATCGCCCAACTCGAGTCCCGAACCCAGCGGCTCACCCCGACGATTCAGGAGACCAGCCGCGAACTCCTCGAACTGCTCGACGTGCCGATCGTCGAAGCTCCCGCCGAGGGCGAGGCCCAGGCCGCGCACATGGCCCGGCGCGGCGACGCCGACTACGTCGGCTCGGAGGACTACGACGCCCTGCTCTTCGGCGCGCCGCTCACGCTTCGCCAACTGACGAGCAAGGGCGACCCCGAACGCATGGATCTCCAGGCGACGCTCGACCACCACGACCTGACGCTCGAACAGCTCATCGACGCCGCCATTCTCATCGGCACCGACTTCAACGAGGGCGTCTCCGGGATCGGCCCGAAAACGGCCATCGCGGAGATCACCGAGCACGGGGACCTCTGGAGCGTGCTCGAGGCCCGCGGCGACTCGATTCGGTACGGCGACCGCGTCCGCGAACTCTTCCGCGAGCCGAACGTGACCGACGACTACGAGTTCAGCACGACGCTCGATCCGGATCTGGACGCGGCTCGGGAGTACGTCACCGACGAGTGGGGGGTCGATCCGACGGAGGTCGAACGGGGCTTCGAGCGCATCGAAGAGAGCCTCACGCAGACGGGATTGGATCGCTGGACGTGATGTGACGAGGGCGGGCCCCGTCGTGGAACCAGCAAAACGGTCGCTAAGCGGAGCACCGAAGTCCGGCGGTCCCCCTCCATTCTGTTGATGGACGCTTACGAAGTCCAAGCGGCGACGAGTGACTACGCGGGCATCGTCGAAACCGAGCGCGACCGACCGGAGCCGGACGCCGACGAGGCGCTCGTTCGAATCCACGCCGCCTCGCTCAACTACCGAGATCTGGCGATCGCCAACGACGAACTCGCCTACCCCGGCGCGGAATTGCCGGTCGTTCCGCTCTCCGACGGTGCCGGGGAGGTCGTCGCGGTCGGCGACCAGGTCGACCGACTCTCGGACGGCCAGCGGGTCGCGACGCCGTTCGCACCCGACTGGATCGACGGTCCCGGAACGCGGGAGAAGATCGCCCGGACGACTGGCGGCAACGTCGACGGTGTGCTGGCCGAGTACGTCACGTTTCCCGCAGCGAGCCTCACGACCCTGCCCGATCACCTCTCATACGAACAGGGGGCGACGCTCTCGTGTGCCGGGCTAACCGCCTGGCGCGCGCTGGTCGAAGACGGCGGGCTCGGCGCGGGCGAGCGCGTCCTCGCGCTCGGAACCGGCGGCGTCTCGACGTTCGCCCTCCAGTTCGCAGCACTCCACGGAGCCGACGTCTTCGCGACCTCCTCGAGCGACGACAAACTCGAGCGCGCCCGCGACCTGGGCGCGACGTGGACGTGCAACTACGAGGAAACGCCCGACTGGGGTGAACTCGTCCGGGAGCGAACCGGCGGTGGCGTTGACCACGTCGTCGAGGTCGGCGGCCCGGGAACGCTCGAACAGTCACTCGCGGCGGCCGCTCCGGGCGGGCACGTCCACCTCATCGGCGTCCTCGCCGGGCAGGAGGGACAGGTTCACCCGGGCCCGATTCTCCACAAGGCGCTCACCGTCGAGGGCGTGATGGGCGTCGGCAGCCGCGCGATGTTCGATCGGATGACCCAGGCGATGGCCGCCTCGGAAATGGAGCCGGTGATCGACCGTACCTTCGACGCCGCCGATGTCCGCGAGGCCTACCGATACGTCGAGTCCGGCGAGCATCGAGGGAAAGTCGTCATCAGCCTCGAGTAATCACCTGTTGACAGTGGACCGTTTCGTCTGTCAAACAGTGCAATTTCGATTCGGCCGCAGGGAGGGGATCCCAGTGCGGGGAAACCGGTAGACCCGTTCTCAACCGTCCGTCCGTGTTATTCGGGCTATAATAATCCGTTCCTCGCGGCTACAGGAGATCGGGGTGATTGCCCATGTCACAGCACGCCGAACGCAACCGATCCGAGTCGGCGGCTACCGAACCCGAAACCACCAGCGAGCGGTCGCCGGTAGATCGACGGCGCGGTCCGCGGTTCAGCATCGGTGCATGGTTGCTGTCGACCGCAGTGCAGACGATCGTCGTCCTCGGTGGTCTCGCAGTCGCGCTCTTCGCCCTGGGCCAGGCGGTCGGCGCCGATCTCCTCGGACTGATCGGCGGTGCGTTGACGACCCACACTGGCCAGTGGCTCGCCGTCGCGTTCATCGCGCTGCTCGTGATTAGCATGGCGCTCCGGGCGATGCGATACACGCGCCCGCGGTGGTAACGCGACACAGTCACACCCGCAACGACGCGCAGCGGCCCACATCGACCACGAGATCGGACGATCGAACCGAGACGTGCACCACCCCTTTTCCGTATGAAAAGTATATCTGAATGTACTTCACACTAACCAGTAGTGCCCTCCAACGCAACACCGCCGGCCTGGCGTCGACGCGAGTTCATCGCGACCGCGTCCCTCTCGCTCGGTGCGCTCGCCGGCTGCTCGACGGTCCGAACCGAACTCAGAGAACGGCGACTCGGAGAACCCGACCGGCGACTCTCCCCCGACTGGCATCCCGACCCCGGTCAGTGGCCGATGGAGGGGTATAATTTCGCCCAGACGAGCCACAACCCGTACGCGACACCGCCTCGGGACGAGCCCGAAATCGCGTGGACGTACGAACACGAGAACGGGCAGGAGCAGAACTCGCTTCGGACGCTGATCGTCGCCGACGACACCGTGTACGTCAGAACCGACGGTGAACTCGTGGCGCTGGACGCGGCGACCGGCCAAACGCAATGGACCAAACCGCGCGAGGACAGGGCGACCCTCGCGTTTATCGCCGGCCGACTGTACGAGTTCAGGGAGGATCAACTCCGCGCGCTCACCCCGGGCGGAGAATCGATCTGGGAAACTGAATTCGACGACGACAATTACTATTACACGCCCCTCGAACGCGACGGGTGGGTCTACGCCACGGGTCGAGATACCGTCGCCCGACTCCACGCCGACACCGGCGACATCATCACCACGGCGGATCTGGACGCTGCGAGCCCGATAACTGCGGGCGGGCCGGTCTATGCCGGGCGCTACTCGCTGACGGCGTATGATATCGTCGACGCCGAGTTCAGTCCGCGCTGGACGGTCGACGATGGATTTCCCTACGAATCCTACGGATCGACCGCGGTAGCGAACGGGCTGGTAGTTCGATCAGAGCGCCATAATTACGCCGGCGACGGCGAGGATAGGGGCCGGCTCTCGATCTACGATGTGACTGACGGAACGAGACGAACGGAACTCACCACGGCACGAACAACTCAATCGCCGTCAGTCGACGGACAACGGGTGTACGTGAGTACGTCCGACATTCGAGGAGGTACCATCGGATCGGCGGGACAACTCGCCGCGTTCTCAGTCGACGGCGAGGAACGCTGGCGTTACGAACCGGAGGCGGGTCTTCAGCCACCGGTCAGTGCCGACGGGACCGTCTACGTCGGGCCGTTCGCCAACGACCGAGTTCCGCTGGTCGCGTTCGACGCCGCGACCGGCGATGAACTCTGGCGGCGCGACGTGGCGAGTTCACTTGAACTCGCGATCGCGGGGGAGACGCTGTACGTCGGGACGAACGAGTCGGTGCGGGCGCTTCGAGCGTAGCCGCGCGGCGGCCGAATCCGTTGAGTCGTGAACTCGCGGACCGCGAACTCGAAATGCAGCCGTCAGAACAGGTGATCGTCCTCGTCCAGGAGTCTGGCGGGACCGCCAACGTCCCAGACCGTCGTCGAGACACCGCAGTCCGAGATTGCCTCTTCGACCTCCTCGGCGTATTCGTCTGTCGTGTTGACGTAGACGGTTGCGCCCGTATCGGTGGAGAAGTAGACGGGGATGTCCTCTTCCTCTCGCAGTTCGCGAACGCGGTTGAAGACCGCGAGCGTCGCCGGCTGCCAGTAGACCCAGCCCTCGGGACCGGTCATCGTCGTCGCCGCGAGCGAGAGCGAGTCGTGTTCGGCGAGTTCGAAGACGCCCTCGAAGTCGTCGTTGCGAAGCGCGTCGCGCATCTCGGCGATCTGGCCGTGGATGTGGGCGTTGCGGGCCTGGAACATGTGACTGTCGGCGGCCTCGTCGTGGGCGTCCTCGGTTTCCTTGTGGTAGGGGACGAGCCCGACGATGATCTTTAACTCCTCGTGGAGATTACTCGGCAAGCGCTCCGAGCGACAATCCTCGTCGTTCAGTCCGGTGTGCAGGTGGGAGAACGCGCCGGTGACGGCGCGCGCGGCCGAGGCCGAGCCGACGCGGGCGATGGTCGAAATCGTGGGCCTGTCGGCGTCGATTTCGGCCGCGTCGGCCAGTGCCATCGCGGCGGCGGCAAAGCCGGAGGAGGAAGAGCCGAGCCCGACGTTCGTCGGGAAGCTGTTCTCGCTCTCGAGGCGGACGGGGTAGACCGTGTGCGCGGCGTCCGAGAGGTCGCGGGCCTTCTCGACGACGGCGTCGACGCGCTCTGCGGCGCGGCCCTCTAATTCCTCGCCGTCGACGACGTAGGTGTCCTCGTCGTAGTCCATCGAGAACTCGACTGTCGTGCGGGTGTGGCTCGGGGCCGTACAGACGCTGATGCTGTCGTGGTACGGGAGTCGCTTGATGTCGTCGCGCATCCCGTGGTACTTGACCAACCCCTGAATCGGGTGGGCCATCGCGGTCGCTTTCATACCCGGATAGGCGGATGATGGCCGCTTAAAGTTCACGGCATCCGATTGGTGGCTTCACGCGGGCGTCGAAAACGAATTACTACTGCTCGTCGCTCGCTACCGAATCGGATGACGACTGGATCGCGTCCCCAAGTGAGCGACGCCAGTCGCTGGCGGCGTCAGTTTCGGCTTCGAGTGCAGCCAGGCGAGTTTCAAGTTCGCTCAATGTGGTATCGAAATCGCTGAGAGCATCGTGATCTGTCTCGACTGTCGCCTCGAGCGCGTCGATCGTGTCGTCGACGCGTTCGATTTCCCCTGAAAAGGCCGACCGCAGCAAGATGAGTTCGCGTTTGAGCCGTACCTCCGCATCGTCGGTTTGGGTGGCCAACTCGTCCGTCCTGGATTCGAGGGTGCGTTCGACGGTGTCGATGCGCGTCTCGAGTTCGGTGAGGCGGTCGCCGTAGGTGTCGACGTCGGCCTCGAGTTCGGCAACGGCGTCCTCGAGAGCGGTACAAGTGGCCTCGAAGCCGGCCAGACGACTTGTCGTCTCGGATCGGTGGTGCTCCAACTGGGAGTCGAGTGCTTCGAGCCGGTCGGTGACCGAATCGAGTTGGGGCTGGAGCGTTCCCTCGAGACGACGCCGAAGGACGTTGTCGGCCGCGTTGAGATCCGCGATGTCGGCCTGGAGCTGCTCGATTTCGGTTGTGGTCGCTTCGAGTTCGGTCTGGACGTCTTCGAGTGAGGTGTCAGTCGACGCTGCGTCAGCGCCGGTCTCGTCAGTAGCGCCGACGACACTGTCAGCGGAGTCGGCCACACCGGGAACAGTACCTGACGTATCGGGGGTTTCGCCCGCGGGTGCAGTGTCGGGAAGACCGAGCGCGCGCTGGAGCGCCCGTCGCTGTGGATCGTTTCGATCGTCGCGGAGTGCAGCGACCAGCGTCTCGAGAACGTCACTCTCGTCCGGTGAATCGGTCGACGGCGTCGTATCGTTTCGTGATGGCATCGGTATCGTATCGCAGGTAGCGCGGGCGAGACGGAAGCGTATACGTCAGCCACTCGTCTCGGTTCCCGCCAGGGGAGAGCGCCGGTGATGTGTGATCGCTCGTTCTTTGAACGAGTCACACAACGCGGCTAATAATACCACCTGTTCGTTGAAAGCGGTGCAACTAGTCGGCCGGAACGAACCACCGCTCACGCGTTCGTCCGTCCGCAACAGCCACGGCATGCCACAGTAACGCACTCCCCTGCAATACGCCCCGCCCCGGCACGCCCGCCGGATTGCTGGGGTCGAACCGAACACCTCAAATGGACGCTCTCGCAACGAACGCTGCATGGGAACGCCGCGTGAGAGCCGCACGGATCAGGCTGCGGAGGTCGTCGATCGACTCGAGGAGGCGTATCCGGACTCGACGATTTCACTCCGGTACTCGAACCGTCTCGAGCTACTGATCGCCGTCATCCTCTCGGCACAGTGCACCGACGAGCGCGTCAACACCGAAACCGAACACCTCTTCGAGACGTACGACGGGCCCGAAGACTACGCCAACGCGCCCCAGGACGAACTCGCCGAGGAACTGAACTCGATCACCTACTACAACAACAAGGCGAAGTACATCCGCAGCGCCTGTCAAACGATCGTCGAGGAACACGACGGTGAGGTTCCCGATACGATGGACGAACTCACCGATCTGTCCGGCGTGGGGCGCAAGACGGCGAACGTCGTCCTCCAGCACGGTCACGACGTCGTCGAGGGAATCGTCGTCGACACGCACGTTCAGCGCCTCTCTCGCCGACTTGGGCTGACCGAGGAAGAGTACCCCGAACCGATCGAACAGGAGCTGATGGAACTCGTCCCCGAGGGCTACTGGCAGCAGTTCACCCACCTCTGTATCGATCACGGCCGTGCGACCTGTACGGCCCGGAACCCCGACTGCGACGACTGCGTCCTCGCGGACATCTGTCCTTCGGAGAGGGGTGACAGCGAGATCGATCTCGCTTCCGGCGAGCCCTGGTAGCGCCGCGGCGCTGGCTGCGGGTCGACTCACGCAAGCCGAACGCCTTTTCGGCGAGCGACGATAGCCCCGAACGGGATCACCATGGTTGACGACCCAAGCGAAACCGGCCAGACCGACAGGACCGGGAAAGACGAACACGGACGGGACGTCGAACTAACCCACGAAGAAACCGACGACGAGGAGGACGACGACGCGCTCACCGAGGAGGAGAAGGAAGCCAGAGAGCGAGCGGACGAGGAACAGCGCCGACAGGATATCGAGCACAAATCCGACGAGCGCGAGGCGGACGCACTCGACAACACGAATCCGGACAACCACCGGGACGAAGAGCCGTACAACAGTTAAACGGCGAGCGATCGGGCGTGGACAGGCTGAACTGGGGCGAGTTCAGCTGGCGGGCGATCCCACGTCCCGAACTGTGACAGCGATCACGAACGCAGGGCCAGCGCGATTCCGGCGGGTCGAACACGTAGTTGCGGTTTCTCGTTGTTTTCCACTCGTTTTCGAGGCGCTTGCGGTCGGACCGAGTTCACCCTTCGAGTACAGTATCGGGCACCGCGAGCACCGGGAGCGTCTCAACGACCGAGACGGTAACCGGTTCGGCCACGGCAACGCGGCCGATCGCTCGGTCGTCGGCGACCAGCGTCACCGGCTGTTCGTCGCGGTCGACCGTCAGCGCGAGTTCATGATCCGGGAGAACCCACCGGCGGGTGTTCGTCACGAACGGTCCGATCGGAGCGACGGCGACGCCGTCGACCGCCCGAGAGAGTTCCGGGGCGTCGACGGCGCTCGCGTAGCCGTGCGTGCCGGCCGCGGTAGCGACGACGATGCCGTCCGCCCGAACCGAGTCGACCGTCTCGTCCCGGCTTCGAATCGAGAACTCGGAGATGGAGGCGGGTTCGTCGGTGACGAGGGTGAGATCGAACAGCGCTCGAACGGAGGAGTGGCTCGCGTCGCCCTCGAGCAACGCGTCGGCTTCCAACACGTCCTGGCGGCGAACTGTCGCGTCGCCGTCGAGTGCCGCGGCGAGGGCGTCGGGAGCGCGATTGCGAGGCGCGGCTCGAACGCCTGGAATCGACCCGACCGGAAGCACTGGAGCGGAGAGCAAGGCGGTGGCGGTTGCACGAGCGAGCGCCGAAAGCGCCGACTCGCCGGCTGCGACCAGCAGCGTCGGAGCCGGTTCCGCATCGAGGACGGCTTCGAGTTCACCCCGGTGAATCGTCGCGTCGGCCGCGGCGAGCGCCGACTCGAACGCGTCGGTCGCTGGAAGCGACTCGTTCGAACTGAACTCGAGGAGGCCGATAACCGGCGACTCATCGGGAGACCACGTGCCAGCGTCCATGCGAAGCAGTTCGCGTGGCGTGCTCAAAAGCGTGGGGTCCCAGATCTCTGCGGTGCATCTCTCCTCGGGTGGCTGCGGGTTACTATCGAGCGGCCGGTCGCGGGGTTCGATCAGTCGTCGTACGGCCAGTCGCCCGTGAGTTTGCTTCCTTCGGCGAGTCCCTGCGCTTCGAGTTCGGTGGCGATTTCCTCGGCCGGTCGGTGTTCGACGGTCCGCTCGTCGCCTGCGAGTTCGACGACGAGGTCGGTGAGCAAGATCGCCTGTTCGCGCAGGGTGCGAACCTCGAGTTTCTCCAGCGTGTCGGCGAAGGTGTGGCCCCAGCCGCGACCGACCTCGTCGGCGGTCGATTTCGCGTGGTAGCCGGGGACGCCCCACTGGACGAACGGCCAGTGGTCGCTGTGGGGACCGAGTTCGGGGACCGTCTCGATCGGATGGTCGCGGCGCTCGGCGACCGCGTTCGCGGCGTCCGCCAGTTCGGGAAAGCCGTGGGTCGTGAGCGAGAGCGTCCGGTCGCGGACGACGCCGTCGTTGTTGACGATCGCTTTGATTTCGTCGTGGTCGGTTCGTTCGGCGTGGTAGCCGGAGCCGACCAGGCCGACCTCCTCGGCACCGTAGGCGACGAACTCGACGCGCGTCTCGAGTTCGTCCTCGCGGGCGGCAAGCGCGTGGGCGAGTTCGACGACCATTGCGGTGCCGGCACCGTTGTCGAGTGCGCCCTCGGCGATGTCGTGGGCGTCGACGTGGCTCGTGACGAGGACGCGTTCCTCGGTTTCGGGGCCGAGTTCGGCGTGGACGTTCTGGCTCGTGGCCGCCGCGATGTCCGCGTCGACGCTGACCGTGAGCTCCTCGCCGTCGTACCGGCGGGCCAGGCGCGTGCCGACTTCCTTCGAGACGCCGACGGCGGGGATGTCGCCGATCGGATCGTCCTCGGTCCCGACGCTGCCGGTCGGCGGAAGACAGCCCGGGACGTGGTTGCGGTAGATGAAACCGACGGCCCCCTGGTCGACGGCGTGGTAGTACTTCTCCCGGCGGTGGATGTAGCGCTCGTAGTAGTCCGGAATGTCGCTGCGGACCATTGCAATCGTCCCTTCGAGATCGGCGTCCTCGAAGTCCTCCGGCAGTCCGTACCCAAGGTCGACGAGTTCGGCCGTCGCGCCGTCGGCCGGGCTTCGGGGGAGCGCGATACAGTCGAGTTCGGTCTCCTCGCCAGCGACGATCGAACTCTCGCCGCGCGTCCAGCCCTGAATGTCGAAGGGGTCGAGGCGGGCGTTTCGCGCGCCGGCGTCGGCGAGCGCGTCGCGGGTCAGTTCGGCGGCCGCTCGCTCGCCGTCGCTGCCTGCCATTCGATTGCCGATGTCGACCAGTCGTTCCAGGTGCGTCCAGCCAGCGTCGCTGGTGAAGACGTCGCCGATCCAGGTGGTCATAGTGGCGGGTATCTCGGCGGGGCTGGTAATTGTACCGTTTGCCGGGTAGCGTGGTCCAGTTCGTATGCGATGGCGTCACGTGCGGTGAGACCGGACGTTCAGGACGAACTGAGAATCTTTTTTACCTCGCTCGCTCTCGGGGCGTGTATGCGGGAGACGCTTGCCGAGTGGCGGCCGGTCGTAGACGAGGCGATCGCGGATCTCGTGCCGCGCGAGATCGACACCGAGTACCTCGAATCGTTCTTCGGCGAGCCGACCTACGCCTACGACCCGGACGCTCTTCAGCGGGCGCTGTCGGACCCGCTCTGGGACTTACTCGACCGCGGCGGCAAACGCTGGCGCGCCGTCCTTTTTCTCGTCTTCGTCGAGGGCTTCGGCGAGGACCCCACGGAGTACCTCCCCTACGCGTGCATTCCGGAGATCCTACACAACGGGACGATCATCGTCGACGACGTCGAGGACGGCGCGACGAAACGCCGCGGCGAACCCGCGTTGCATCACATCTACGGGCGCGACGTCGCGCTGAACGCCGGCAATGCGCTTTACTTCCTGCCGCTGAAGATCCTGACCGAAGACCCCGGGAATCTGCCGGCCGAACAGCGACTCGCCGCCTACGAGATGCTGATGGACGAACTCAACCGCACCCACCTCGGCCAGGGCATGGACATCTGCTGGCACAACGAGCGCGAGGTTCGGATCACGCCCGCTGAGTATCTCGAGATGTGCGCGTGCAAAACCGGCTGCCTCGGCCGCATCGTCGCCCGCCTCGCCGCGATCATCACCGACCAACCCGAACGCGTCGAACGGGCCGCCGCCACCTACGCCGAACTGACCGCCGTCGCCTTCCAGATCGGCGACGACATCCTCGATATCGAAAACTCCCTTGGCCGCGCCGGCGAGTTCGGCAAGGAGTTCGGCAACGACGTTCGCGAGGGCAAGAAGACGCTGCTGGTCATCCACGCCATCGAGGAGAGTCCGCCGGAAACGGCGACGCGCCTGCAGGAGATTCTAGAAGCCGAGACGAACACCGACGCCGAACTCGCTGAGGCGCTGTCGATCATCGAGGACGCCGGCAGCATCGAGTACGCCCGCGAGCACGCACTCGAACTCGCCGCCGATGCTCGTGCAGCCGTCGATGAACTCGATCTCGACGCGGAGACGACCGATCGGCTGTACACGTTCACGGAGTTCGTCGTCGATCGCGACGTCTAGGTGCCGTAAGTGCTGTGAGTGGTGTGTAGTGTTCCAACGCCGAGTTCGACTCGGTGCGGTGGTGCTCCGAACCCGCGCTGTCGCTCGTCCTGATTACGTCCCGATCACGTACCGGTTAGCAATACAGAGTGTTCCGTTCTGTGATCGGTAGGGGTAGATACTACGGCGAGGGTATCATACCGTTCCCTATGGGCGACCACTCTGCACACGGTACCGGATCGGCGACCACGAGTCCCTGGCCGCTGCTCGTCGCTCTCGGCCTCGTCTTCTCGGAGGTCGGGATCGTCGTCGCCCTGCTCCCGGTTGCCGTGGCCGGCCTCGTCCTGTTCGCCGCGAGCGTCACCGGCTTCCTCACGGAGTCCGCCCGCGTCGCTCGGCCGTGGCCACTCGCAATCGGATTCGGTATCGCCTTCGTCGTCCTCGGCGGGCTCCTGTACGCACTCGGCACCGGAACGCTCTCGGTCGCTCCTGCCGACGAACTGACCGGCCTCGCGAGACGTGGAATCGCAATCGCCGCCGCCGGTGTCATCACCGCTGTCGGCGCAGTCGCCCTCCGCGTTCGCTCGCGCCGGAACCGCGAACGCGGAAGCGAACGGGGTGATCAACACGGGTAAGATATCGAAAAGAGACCGCATCCGGATACCGCTGAAACAACACCGGTCACTATCGAACTCTCGGAACTCTCAAAATCAGCGGAACTGTCGAGACATCAAGACATCAAGACATCAAGACATCAAGACATCGAAACTATCGGACGTAATCGCCACTCGAGACCAAAACCCACACCCAACACACCCACAGACACATGAGCCGCCGTGCATTCGACACTGAACTCGCATTGGACCTCGCGGTCAACTTCATCCCGTTCGTGATTATCGTGTTCTTCACCGGCTTGTTCGCCGTGTTCAATCCGTGGGGATTCTCCCCGCTGCAGTCGACGATTCAGTTCGCGATTTTGATCTCGATAGCCGTTTCACTCGCGGTCGTTACGGCCATTGCCGCACGCGTAATCGAGAGTGACGACCACACGCGCGGGGAAACGCCGTGATCGGAGACGGGATGGCTCGCTTCGTCGTGGCGGTGACCGAATCCGGTCACGATTCAAACCCCCGCTTCCGAGACTTCCGAGACACTCTCGAAACGAGTCGACTCGCAGGCCTCGAATGACCGCGTATAGACAGCAATCAAAGTACGCTCACCTCCGAATCGCTATGCAACCCGGAGTGTGGCGACTCGAACGCCGGCACGAGTTCAATTGATGATCAAGACGAATCCCGCCGTTCCCATCAAGAGTGCGATCCCAACGAGCAAGAGTGCGAAGAGTTCCTTCTCGGTCACAGCCGTCCAAACACCGGACACGAACAAAAGTTTGTATCCGATGTCGAGGGAACGACGATCATGACCGACGACCGAAGCGAGACGCCGCCCGCTGGCGAGCCGATCGCGGCGACAGGGAGAACCGTCACCGGACGCACGCTCGTTCTCGCTACGGTCGGAACGATCGTCCTCGTCACTGCTGTCTTCGGGGCCGTTCTGGGCTTTCTCCTTCCCCGGCACGCTGAACTCGAGTCGATAACCGTGAACGGAGCAACGGTCGTCGTGTCACCGATAACGGGTGCGCTTTACGGGGCTGTGACGATCGGCTGTGTGCTGCTGACACTGGTTGCAGTCGTAATGGTGGCATCACGAGCCGGCAACGGAAACGGCGGATAATCGTCCAACACGATGTGCAGGCTCCGCGGAGCGGAGACGGTCGATTGCGATCAGTCGTTCGCCGCCGATTGTAATCGCTTCGTCGTCTGGACCAGCGGGTGGCGCGCGTAGTCGACGACCTCGATATCGTCGAGTTCTTCGAGTCCCTCGTTGGCGGCGGTCTTGGCCATTCCGAGTTCGATTTCGTGGTCGATGACGATGACGTAGGCGTCCATGGCGTCGATGCCGAGTCTGTCGGAGGCGAGGACGCGGTGGTGGCCGTCGGCGAGCAAGAGCGTCCCGCCGTTGTCGATAACGACGAGGGGTTCGGCCAGGCCGCGTTCGAGTTCGTACTGGCGTCCCTCGAGTTCGTCGGCGTAGACGCGGCCCTGGGTGGGGGTGAGTTGATCGATCGCGACGGTACGGCGTTCCTGTTCGAGCTCGATGTCGTGGATCTGTTCGAGCGTTCGGACGAGTTTCCCGACCTTTTCGGGGGTTGCGCGTTCGATCTGACTGCGGATGACGTCGGCGTTCGAGATGATGCCGACGAGGTTGCCCGCGTCGTCGACGACGGGGAGTTTCTGGATGCCGGAGCGGAGGATGACTCGGGCGGCGTCGGTGACTTTCATTTCGGGGTGAGCGACGAGCAGGTCGGTCGTCATGACCTTGAAGATGGGGTCGTCGTCGTCGGCCAGCAGCAGATCGCGAGCGCTGATAAAGCCCTCGACGCGGCGGCGTTCACAGACGGGAAAGCCGCTGTGCTCGTCGCTCTCTGCGATCCGCGCTGCAACGTCACCCACGGTAGCGTCGGGCGAGACGGTCGCCACGTCGCGGGTCATGTACTCCTCGACCTGGGGCTTTGTCCTGTCCGACACGATCTCCATACCGGTGGTAACGGGTCCGTGCGCAAAAGTACTGTTACTGTCCGCAGATGGCGGTCACTCCTCGTCGTCGTCCGTTTCGACGGGCGATCGAACCGACTCCGGCGATTCCACCCAGTCGGCATCCGCCTCGAACAGCCACTCGCTCGCCCGGTGGTCCGTACTGACCGGGACGCCCGGACGCGTCTCCATCGCCTCGAAAAACCGGTCGGTAATCACTTCCTCTGCAACGTTGACGATCGATTCGACCTCCGCTTCGTCGTCGAGTTGGCCGAGAATACCGACCTCGAGTTGGGCACCGGCCATGTCCGCGTGACCGCCGGCGCTCCCGATCTGGTCGAACCCGTCCCGGAGCGTTTCCCCGAGATCGACATCGCTGGACCGGGACCGGGCCGAGAGAAACGCCATCTCGTCCCTGAACCCGAAGACGAGCGTCGTTTCGACGCCGTCCATCGCGAGCAACTGATCTGCCGCCTGGGGAAGCGCGTCCCGGTTTCCGATCCGGCCGGCACTCGCCACGACGACCGATCCGCGCTGGACCCGGTTTTTGATCGCCAGCGCAATCGTCTCGAGCGTCTCGCCTTCGAGCGTCGGTTGTTCGATCCGACGAAGAATCGACGTTTCGACGTGTGGCCGGAGAACCGACGCTGCCCGAAAGTCCGCCGGCGAGACCTCCCGCGTAAAGTCGTTCGTGTCGATCCGAATGCCATACAGCAATGCCGTCGCCGTCGCCGAGTCGAACGTCCCACTGAACCGGTCGATATACTCAGTCAGTATCGTACTGGTCGCTCCGACCGACTCGCGCAACTCGACGAACTCGCTCGGGATCGGCCCCCGTGGCGGATGGTGGTCGATGACGATATCGATCGGGCGCTCCTCGGGAAGTTGGTCGTTAACCCCCGGACGGGAGTGATCCACCAGCGCAACTGCCTCGTACGTCTCCAGCGTCTCGCCCGGCGAAAGGTTCCGCAGGGACAGCCCCAGCAGGTTCACCATCGCCCGATTCTCCTGATGAGAGATGTCCCCGAAATAACAGGCATCGGCGGGAACGCCAACCGACTCGGCGATATCGGCAAGCGCAACCGCGCTCGCAATCGCGTCCGGATCGGGATTGTCGTGCATCACGACCGCGAGCGGCCCGTCGATCGTCACTAACTTCCGTTGCAGCCCGAGCGCCGCCTCGGCCTCCGATGTCGTCGTCTCCTCCAACACCCGTTCGACGAGTGCACTCGTGGCATCGACGGTGTGATCCGCGAGTTCAGTAAACCTGGCACGATCGTCGGATGTCGGGTTCCCGCCCATGTAGGCGGTGATCGAAGCGGCGGGAAACTGATCTCTCGCGGTTTCGAGGGCGTGGCGGTTGGTATCGGTTCGGTCACCGCCGATGAAGATGACATCGGGGTGGTCGATGGTTGCGAGGGTGTCGGGATCGGTCGGGTCGCCACGGCGGGCGGGGATGCTCTCATCGCGGAGCGTTTCGGCGACGTTCTGGTCGGCGGTGATGACGAGGAGGCGGTCGGCCGGACTGGTTGCTGTTGCAGTCCTGGCGGCGAGGGAGAGTGCAGACTGTCTGGCAGTAGTGTACGCAGCAGTTGGTGCCGTGCTCGGACTGGCGGCAGTGGAAGTGGAAGTGGGAGGTGAATTGATAGCGTCGGAACCGTGTGTGTGGCCCGGAAGATGGCTCTGGCCGCGGGTAGAGAGCGCTTCGGCAACGGTGCGGCCGACGGTTCCGCACCCGAGGACGAGCCGGAAAACCATGTATCGCGGCTTGCGACCCAGAGAGGTAAAACCTACCGGTACCGAGTTCGGGCGAGACCGCACGACCACACCCACGTGCGCTATCGTGAACTCGAACCGACGCCAAACACGGGGGTTTTCGAGTGGAGAAGCGACAGGATAGAGAGGCCAGGAGTCAGGGGTTCGCTGTTAGGTGTTAGGTGAGCACGGCAGTTGCTGCGTTGACGGCCGTATCGGCGACGGGGCCGAACATCGGCAGGAGTGCAACCGTCATGACGGCTGCAACGACGAGCGCAGCGTACAGTCCGATCGGCTGGGAGAGGGAGTCGCGTTCGGCGATCGGGTCTTCGATCCAGACGGCCTTGATCAGCCGAGAGTAGTAGTACAGCGAGAGGGCGCTGTTGACCACGAGCGCGACGGCGACGACGAGCAAGCCGGCGTCGAGTGCGCTGGTATACAGGAAGTACTTGCTCCAGAAGCCGCCAAGCGGCGGAATGCCGGCGAGACTGAACAGACAGATCCCGAGCGCGAAGCAGGCGACGGGTGCCTGTCGGGCGAGGCCGTTGTAGTCTTCGAAGGTACGGCCGACGCCCCAGTACTCGGCGAGTGCGACGAACAGGAACGCGCCAGTGTTCATGAAGCCGTAGACCAGCAGGTGCATCATCGCCGCGCCCATGACGAGTGCACCGCCGTCGGCCGAGATGCCGGCGAGGCCGATCAGCGCGTAGCCCGCGTGGCCGATCGAGGAGTATGCGAGCATGCGTTTGACGTTCTCCTGGGTTGCGGCGGCGAAGTTCCCGAGCGTCATCGTGACGACCGCGAGGACGATGAACGCGACCGTCCAGTCGACGCCGATGACGCTCGCCGTCTGGGCGACGGGGAACGCCTCGGTGAACACGCGGAACGCGATGACGAAACCGGCCGCCTTCGAGGCCGACGAGAGGAACGCCGAAATCGGTGCGGGCGCGCCCTCGTAGGCCTCCGGGGCCCAGAAGTGGAACGGGACGCTCGCGGTCTTGTACGCGAAACCGCCGATCAGCATGAGGATGCCGAGACCGAGCAGTCCGCCGTAGTCGTTCGCGTCGCCGTTCCCGATGACATCCGCGATGGTTTCGAGTTGCAGATGCCCGGTCGCACCGTAGACCAGCGAGATGCCGTAGAGGAAGATGGCCGAGGACAGCGCGCCGATCAGGAAGTACTTCAGACCGCCCTCGACGCTGCCGCGGTTGTCCTTGAGGATCGCGACGAGCGCGTAGGACGGCAGACTCGAGAGTTCGAGCGCGATGAAGATCGTTACCAGACTATTGGCGGCGGCCATCGTGGCCATCCCGGTCGCGGCGAGCAAGACCAGCGAGTAGTACTCGGCCTGGTAGGCGTGCTCTTCCATGTAATCGTAGCTCGCGACGGTCACGAGCGCCGTGACGACGGTGATGACGATCATGAAGAACAGCGCGAGCTGGTCGACGACGAACTGGTTGCCCAGCACGTCGATGACGCCGCGGCCACCGTCGATAGTCGGCGTGCCGACGCCGGCCAGGACGAACCAGACCGCGACGCCGAGTGCGGCGAGCGAGCCCGCCGTCGCAGTGCCGGCGAGCAGACCGCGGTTCGTCGTCGTCGGCGAGATACTATCGATGACGAACAAGGCAAGCGCCGTCGCCGCGAGCAGTACTGCCGGGGCGAGTGCCGTCCAGCCGGGAAGTTCGAAGATCGCCATTACAGTCCACCTCCGGTCTCCAGAATCGGAGTAACTGCGTCTTTCATCATCTCGAAGATCAACTCTGGGGCCACGCCAAGCAGGATGATCAGTCCGAGCAACACGAACATCGGTGCGATGTCGTGCAACGCGGCGCGGCCGATCTCGTAGTCAGTTTCCAGGTGGTACGGTCCGAAGACCGTCCGCTGGAGTGCAAACAGCAGGTAGCCGGCGACGATGACGATGCCGAACATCGCAAGCGCCGTAAACACCTGCGAGTACGCGAGCAACTCGGAGCCGAAGGCCCCGAAGAAGATCGTGAACTCGCCGTAGAAGCCGCTCATCAGCGGCAGTCCCATGTAGCCGAACGCGCCAGCGACGAGAACGCCGGCCGCGACGGGCATCCGATCCGCCAGTCCGGACATGTCGGTGACCATCCGCGTGTGGGTCACGTTGTAGATGACGCCGACGGCCATGAACATCAGCCCGGAGATCAGTCCGTGACTGACCATCTGGAAGGTCGCGCCGCTGACGCCGAACTCGGTGTACGCGATCAGGCCGAGGATGACGTAGCCCATCGAGGAGACCGAGGAGTAGGCGACGATCCGTTTCAGGTCCGTCTGCGCCAGCGCCAACAATGCGCCGTAGATGACGCTGATGACCGCGATCGCGGCGATCGGCACCGCGTAGGCCTCGACCTGCTCGGGGAACATGGTGAAGTTGAACCGCAACAGCGCGTAGGTCCCCATCTTCAGTAGCACGCCGGCAAGCAGAACGGAGGCCGGCGTCGGAGCCTCGACGTGGGCGTCCGGCAGCCACGTGTGGAACGGGACGACCGGCACCTTGACTGCGAAGCCGAGGAACATTGCGACGAACACGATCGCGGTGAGCGTGCCCGGATCGACGCCGAACAGCGCCGTCTGGACGCCGCCGCCGTTGACCATCGCGTCCGCGATTTCGGGCAGCGCAAAGCTCGTGACCCCGTCACCGAGACCGAGGACGAGCGCGATGAACGCGCCGAACATCACGAGCGAGGCGACGTTCGTGTAGACGAAGAACTTGATCGCGGCGTACTTCCGGCGCGGACCGCCCCAGATCCCGATCAGCAAGTACATCGGGATGAGGACGGCCTCCCAGAAGATGAACCAGACGAAGAAGTCCAGTGCGGCGAAGACGCCGATCAGGTTTGCCTCGATAAAGAGCAGGAGGCCGTAGAACTGGGACTCGCGCTCGTCGATCGGCGTCCACGAACTCACGATCGCAAGGGTGACGAGGATCGTCGTCATGACCACGAGCGGCAGACTGATGCCGTCGAGGCCGACGAACCACGAGATCGTGTAGTCGCCGAACTGAATCCATTCGACGTTCGAGGAGAACGCGAGTTCACCGCCGAGCAGGGCGTTGCCGCTGCCGTCGAACGCCGAGAACAGCCACAGCGCGAGTGCGGTCGGAATCAGGCTGATGGCGAACGCCAGTTTGCCGGCGATGCGGTTCGGCGCGACGAACGTGACGAGCGCGCCGAGCAGTGCAACCGCGATCAGTGCTTCGATCATCATAGGAACCACCCCCCGAGCGTGCCGAGGAGAAGCAGGAGGCCGATGAACCCGGCCACCAACAGCGCCGCGTAGTTCGTCACGAGGCCGGTCTGGACTCGTTTCAGCCGGCTGCCGCCGAAGAGACTCGCGGTCGAGACGCTATTGACGAGGCCGTCGATGACGGACTGGTCGAACCGGTCTGCCATGCGAGCGACGGGCAACGTGACCCGTTCGGCGATCCATACCTGGTACTCGTCCTGGTAGTAGTTCGCCTCGAGCGTCCGGCGAACGCCGCCGAGTCGCTCCTTGTGGCGCACCGGTTCGGGGACGTTGTAGAGGGTGTGTGCGGTGAGCGCACCGGCGAGTGCCAGTCCGAGCGAGAGGCCGGCACCGAGCAGCATCGTCACCGTCTCGGAGCCGATCGCGCCCTCGTCGAAGGCGACGGTCTCGTGGTAGGCGTGGTAGGTCAGCCCTTCGACCGAGCCGAACTCGCCGTCGAGCCAGTGCTCCAAGAACGTGATGTCGGCACCCAGCACCTGCGCGAGCGGTGCGAGGTTGACGAGACCCGCGACGACGGCGAGGATACCCAGCACGATCAGCGGGGCCTTGATCGACCAGCCGACCGGGTGCGGGTCCTCGGCGGTCTCCGACCGGGGCTCACCGTGGAAGGTGAGAAAGACCATCCGGAAGGTGTAGAAACCGGTGAAAAAGACCGCGAGCAGCGCCATCGCGTAAGCGACGAGGATCACCGGCTGTTCGAGGCCGACGATCAGGGCGTCGTAGAGCACCTCGTCCTTGGACCAGAAGCCCGAGAACGGGATGATCCCCGCGAGCGCGAGCGCGCCGGCGAGGAACGTGTAGTACGTGATGGGTGCTTTGTCCTTCAGACCGCCCATCTTCCACATGTCCTGTTCGTGGTGCATGATCACGATAACTGCGCCGGCACCCAGGAACAGCAGCGCCTTGAAGAAGGCGTGGTTCATGAGGTGGAAGACGCCGGCGACGTAGCCGCCGACGCCGAGTCCGAGCATCATGTAACCGTACTGGCTGATCGTCGAGTACGCCAGCACCTGTTTGATATCGTCTTTGACGACGCCCATCGTCGCGGCAAACAGCGCGGTGAAGCCACCGACGAACGCGATGACCGTTAGCGCGGTCGGCGAGAGCGCATAGTAGCCGAACATCCGGGCGACCAGATAGACGCCGGCCGCGACCATCGTCGCCGCGTGAATGAGTGCGGAGACCGTGGTCGGACCTTCCATGGCGTCCGGCAGCCAGGTGTGCAGCGGGAACTGCGCGGACTTGCCCATGACGCCCCCGAGGACGAGCAAGGCGGTGATCGTCACCCAGGTCCGCGCATCGAAGCCGAACAGCGTCTGGCCGTTTTCGATCGCCGTCTCGGCGGCAACGACGAAGGAGTTCTCCCCGGCGAACGCGACCGTGCCGAACGTCGACGCGATGGCGACGACGCCCAGCAGGAAGAAGTAGTCACCGAAGCGAGTGACCAGAAACGCCTTCTTCGCGGCCGAGGGTGCCGATCGGGTGCGAAACCAGAAGCCGATCAGCAGGTACGAACACAGGCCGACGAGTTCGAAGAACATGAACGCCATCAGCAGGTTGTCCGCGTAGACGAAGGCGAGCATGCTGAACGTAAAGAGCCCGAGTCCGGCGTAGTACCGCGGCAGTCCGGTCTCGCCCTCGGCGTTCATGTACCCGAGACTGAAGACGTGTACGAGGAACGCGACCAGCGAGACGATGACGAGCATCAACGCCGACAGCGGATCGATCAAGAGTCCGAAGGTGAACTCGATCCCGTTTGATCCGGCCTCGGTCAGTACGTCGCCGGCAGCCCACTCGTAGAGCGTCTCGTGATATACTTCGCCGCCCGCGACGGTGACGAGCAGCCACAGCGAGAGCAGGAGCGAGCCTGCCGTCGCGAGGATGCCCGCGATCGCGCCCCGTTTCGGCATGTACTTGCCGAAGGTTAGCGCGACGACGAACGCCACGAGCGGGAACAGTGCGATTGCCGGAGCGTAACCGAATGCACCTGTTCCTGCCATCTTACCACCTCATCGTCGTTGGAACCGTGACATCGACGTCACGGAAGTTACGGTACAACACCAGCAAGATTCCGAGTCCGATCGCAACCTCTGCGGCGGCGAGCGCCATGGTGAACAGGGCGAACACCTGCCCGGTGAGGTTGCCGTGATAGAACGCGAACGCGATCAGATTGATGTTGGCCGCGTTCAGCATGAGTTCGACGGACATCAGAAACAGCAGTGCGTTGCGACGCGTCAGAATGCCAAAGAGCCCGATCGAGAACAGGGCCATCGACAGGAGGACGTAGTACTGAACCTCGACCGCCATCAGGCGTCACCTCCTGTGTCGCCGTCGCCATCGTTATCGTCGTTGCCATCGCCACCGGTCGTCGAATCAGCGGCAGAATCGGCGTCGGATCCGGTAGCTGTCACACTCCCGGTTGAATCCGAGCCGCCGTCTGCGACCGTCTCGCGTCCCGTCGCGGACCTGACCGGTTCGGCATCGTCACGCTGGCTCGGCAGTGCGACGACCGGTTTCCCTCCCTCCTCGCGCTTTGCGAGGACGATCGCTCCGTCGAGGGCCGCATCGAGGACGACGGCGATCAGGAAGAACGCCGCAAGGAACGACTCCGTGTTCGGAATCGATCCCGCGGTGGACTGGAGTTCGTCGAGTCCGAACATCGCGTACCCGAGTTCAGATGTGATCGCAATGCTCTCGGGGAATCCCTGGCTCCCGCCGAAGCTCGTATTCAGGACGATCAGCGCCATCAGCCCGAAGAGGCCGACCGCGAGGACGCCCGGAAGGAGCACCCGCCCGACCCGGAGTCGCGGCTTGGTCGTCATGTCTGTACCACCTCGTCGGCGTTCGTCTCCGTATCGTCTGTCGCGTCCTCACGCTCCGTCAGCATCACGGCGAACGTGATGAGGATGAGCACCCCGCCGACGTAGACGAGAACCTGCATCATCGCGACGAACTCGGCCGCCTGCATCACGAAGTGGACCGCGATGCTCAACAGCGCAACGCCGAGCATGAGCGCTGAGTGCCACGGCTCTCGCAAGAGAACCACACCCAGCGCGCTGGCGAGCGTGATGAACGCAAACAGCGCGAACGCGATCTGCTCGTATATCATTGTTGTGTTAGACTGCCCGTTTCGGGGACGGGCGACCCATTACTGGTAATCGACCTCCCCGTCTCCCTCGCCGATCCACGCGCCCCGGTCCGGTTCGCGTGACTCGAGCGGGTCGATATCCTTGTACCACGGTACCGACTTCAGCTCCTCTTTGTTGTAGACGAGGTCGTGTTTGGTATCGCCAGTGAACTCGAAGTTCTGCGTGAGCAGGATGGCGTCGACGGGACAGACCTCCTCGCAGAGCCGGCAGTAGATACACTGGCCGATGTGGAGGTTGTACTGTTCGCCGTTTCGCTTGTCGTCCATGACGATCTGGATCGTGTCGTTCGGACAGACATTCTCGCACTGGCGACACCAGATACAGCGTTCCTGGCTGAACTTGTGGACGCCGCGGAATCGCGGCGATACGTCCGGTGCCGTGCTCGGATACTCCACCGTGAAGGTGGAGCCGTCCAGTGCGTGTTTCATCGTCGTTGCCATCGATTTGAGTACCCCGATCATGCTATCACCCCTACGATTGCCGCGGTTAGTCCGAGATTCGCAAACGAGAGGACGAGCAGTCCCTTCCAGCCGATCTCGATAAGCTGGTCGATTCGTACGCGCGGCACCGCCGAACGCAGCCACTGCGTCAGGAAGAACACGCCCCAGATTTTGAGGGTGAACCAGACGATGCCGAGTGCATCGGGCCCCGGTCCGGCCGGGCCGCCGAGGAAGATCGTCGAGATAATCGCCCCGCCGAGGAAGATGTGGAGGAACTCGCCGAGGTAGACTAGCACGAAGTAGACCGAGGAGTACTCGGTCTGGTATCCGGCAACGAGTTCAGCCGGCGCTTCGGGCATGTCGAACGGGTTGCGTCCGACCTCGGCGAAGTTCGCGATCAGAAAGAGGACGAACGCGAACGGGTTGACGAGGGCGTACCAGGCCGGAATCGAGACGACTCCGAGATCGACGAGCGTCTGCGTGTTCTGTGCATCGACGATCGTACTCATCTGCAGCGAGCCCGCAAACAGCACGACGGACATCCCGGTCACGACGAGTGGGATCTCGTAGGCGACGTTCTGTGCGACCGCGCGCAAGCCGCCGAGCAGTGAGTACTTGTTGCCCGACGAATAGCCGGCCATCACGAGTCCGATCGAGGCGATCCCGGCGACGGCGAAGGCAAACGCCAGGCCGACCTCGGGATCCGCGAGTTGGATGCCGCTTCCCATCGGGATCACGGCGAACCCGAGGAGCGCCGATCCCACGATGACGATCGGCGCAAGGTCGTAGGCCGGCCGGTCCGCGTTCTCCGGAATGATGTTCTCCTTCGAGAGCATCCGAACTGCGTCCGCGATGATGATGCCGATGCCGGCCGGTCCGATCTGGTTGATCGAAATGCGGTCCGTAAAGGAGGCCGTTATCTTTCGCTTCGCCCAGGGACCGGCGACGGCAGTCATCGCGAGGATCAGGCTCCCGACGATGACCGCACCGATGAGCGTCGAGAGCAACTCGCCGGCGAGACCGAACTCGTTCAGGCCGGTGAGATCGCCGAGACGCTCGGGTAACAGCACGTCCGACTGGAGCGGCGTGGTTGTCGCCGCGTTCATCGATCCACCTCACCTAAGACGATATCGAGGCTGCCGAGCGACGCGATCAGGTCGGGGATGTACTCCCCTTCGGACATCTCCCCGAGGGCCTGCAGGTTCGAGAAGCACGGACTTCGGATCTTGAACCGACCGGGCTTGTCCGTGCCGTCGGAGCGAATGTAGATGCCGAGTTCACCTTTGGCACCCTCGACGGCCCGGTAGATTTCGGTGTCGGCGTCCGGCTTCAGCGTCCGGGGGACGTTGGCCTGGACATCGCGTTCGTCTTCGGGCCATTCTTCGAGCAGATCGAGACACTGCTCGATGATCTTTGCGGACTCCTCGACTTCTTCCATCCGACAGAGGACGCGGGCGTAGTTGTCACAACCATCGCGCGTGATGACGTCCCAATCGAGTTGGTCGTAGTACCCGTAGGGGTCGTCACGACGGAGGTCGTAGTCGACGCCGGAGCCGCGAACGACCGGGCCCGTACAGCCGTAGCTTTTCGCGACGTCCGGCTCTAAGACGCCCGTGTCGATACACCGGGTCTGGAAGATTTCGTTCCCCGTGATCAGGTCGTGGTACTCCGCGACCTTCGCCGGGAGTTCGTCAAGGAAGTCTCGCGCCTGCGCGAAGAACTCCTCGCGCGGTTCGGGCAGATCCCAGGCGACGCCCCCGACCCGGAAGTAGTTGAACATCATCCGCTGGCCCGTCAGGTCCTCCAGCAGATCCTGGATGACCTCCCGGTCGCGGAACGTGTACATGAACGTCGCGGTGAACTCGCCGTAGACGTCGAGTGCGAACGTTCCGAGTGCGAGCATGTGCGAGGCGATCCGGCAGAGTTCAGCGCCCATCGTCCGGATGACCTGCGCGTACTCGGGGACCTCGACGTCGGCCAGATCTTCGATCGCCCGCGCGTAGGCCCACTCGTTCAACAGGCCCGCCGAGACGTAGTCCCAGCGGTCGGGGTAGGGCATGATCTGGTGGCGGTAGGTTCCCGACTGACACATCTGCTCTTCACACCGGTGGAGATAGCCGATATCCGGCTCGACATCGGCGACGGTCTCGCCGTCGAGTACCGTTTCGACGTGAAGGACACCGTGAGTTGCCGGATGGTGCGGCCCGATGTTCAGGAACATCGTGTCCGAATCGGCCTCTCGGTGGTCGGGCTGGATCGGGTTCTGATGCTCTGTCAGCGTGACGAGCTGCGGTTTTTCCTGGTCGTAATCCTTCGAGAGCGGATGTCCCTGCCAGGTCTCGGGCAGGAGAATCCGCCGGAGGTCCGGGTGCCCCTCGTATTCGACGCCGATGAGGTCGTAGGCCTCTCGTTCGTGCCAGTCGGCCGTTCGGAACACCGGTTCGGCGCTCTGACTGACCGGATTCTCGGTCGTCGTCGGAACGACGATGCTGAGTTCGTCGGTCGGATCGGCGAACTTCTTCAGGTGGTAGATCGACTCGTACCGGTCCTCGTACTGCTGTGCGGTGACACACGAGAGGTGGTCGTAGCCGGCCTCGTCCCGAAGGTCCGAAAGAACGGCCTGCACGTCGTTGGGATTGATGACGAATCCCGGCGCGTTCAGGTGTTCTTCGCGTGCGATTGCGCGGTCACCGAGCAGCGCCTCGAGTTCGGCTTCGTCGGTGCCGGACGCTGGCTGTGTCAGCTCCGGCTCGGTTTCGGCCTCGGATTCCGTGCCCGTGCTCATGGTGAATCAGCCCAGTTGTACCGCATGACGAGGTCGTCCTCGTCGATCTGGTCTGCGAGTTTCTGGACCAGTTCGTCCTTCGGCAGGTCGCCGAACTCCTCGAGTTCGTACGGTTTGACGACGACGGCCGAGGACTCGCCGTTTTTGATCCGCTCCTGGAGTTTGAGGACGCCGTAGATCAGGGCTTCAGGCCGCGGCGGGCAGCCGGGGACGTGAATGTCGATCGGGATGATCTCTTCGGCACCCTTGACGACATTGTACCCTTCCTGGAACGGACCGCCCGAAATCGTACAGGACCCCATCCCGACGACGAATTTGGGCTCGGGCATCTGATCGTAGACGCGCTTCATGCGCGGGCCGAACTTCGAGACGATCGTTCCCGGGACGATCATCACGTCGGCCTGTCGCGGCGACGCGCGCGGGACCCCGGCCCCGAATCGGTCGAGGTCGTGTTTGATCGCGTACGTGTGCATCATCTCGATGCTGCAGCAGGCGATGCCGAACTGGAGCATGAACATCGAGTTCCCGCGCACCCAGTTCATGAACTCGTCGAACTTCGTGAGGATGAACGGGGATGCGCCGAACGCCTCGCGAAGTCTGGAGTTGAAGCGATCGTCGACACCCTCGCCGATCCGGGCCTCACGGGTGTCCGTCGACGGCGCTGTGCTGTCGTGAATCGTTTGTTGTGGTTCGTCGCTACTCATGGTGTCTGGGTCGTGCTCGTGCTCATGGTCGATTCCGCTCCGTGTCTACCTGACGAGGTGTCTGTGCCCACTGGACGGCACCGTTTCGCCACGCCCATGCAAGTCCCGCGAGCAGGATTGCGACGAAAAGCACCATCGGGCCGAGGATATCGAGCAGTGACACGGCATCCGATTCGATGGCATCCAGGTACACGACCGCCCAGGGAAACAGGAGGACGGTTTCGATATCGAAGACGAGGAACAGAAGCGCAACCATGTAGTACTGGATGTTAAACCGGACGCGCGTGCCGCCGGTCGGAACCTCACCACTCTCGTAGGTGGCACGTTTGCTCGTTTCGGGCACACTCGGACGTAGCAGCGCCGATACCGCCATCATACTGAGGGGTATCAGGACTCCGACGAGCGCGAGCGCCCCGATCGCTATCCAATCGTTCATCTCCGTAACGTTCGGGAGTTTAAACCGCACGCACATAAGGGTTGATTGTTCGTTTTCCGGGTCAACACGGGCCAAGCCGAGAGATCAGGGATAAACTGTCTGTCTGTATACTCGGCGTATATTCGCCGTAGTCGTTTCCACGCGAGCGAATCGCGATGTGGCCGAGTACGGACGATAGGAGCGCCAATGAAGAACGATGAACGTTGGACGACCACGCCGGAGTAGTGGCAGGTGGTTCGCCGATTACCGTTCGCGCTCTCGGAACGCAGGCGTTCCCTCGTCGTGGAGTTCGCGCGAAACGGTGCCGACGCCGTCGCGCAGCCCGTCGTGGTAGGTGACGAGACGATCGTGCACGTCGTCGTGCTGACGTGCGAGGATCTGTGCGGCAGAGAGGGCGGCATTGAAGGACTTGCCGGCGTCGACGGCGACGAGCGGCGCGCCGGTCGGCATCCCGATCACGCTGTCGACGGACTTCTCCTGGACGGGGACGCCGATTACCGGCAGCGGATACGCGATCGAGGCGGTCATATTCGGCAGATCAGCGGATTTGCCGCCCGCGCCCGCGATGATGACGTCGAGTCCGCGCTCTTCTGCCGTCTCGGCGTAGGCCGCCATCAGGTCCGGCGTCCGATGGGCCGAGGTGACGTACGTTTCGAACGTAAACCGCTCGTCGGGGGCGTTTTCGTAGTCGGTCTGCTCGGCAAAGCCGAGTTCATCCACGAACGCGTCGTAGGCTCCGCGGCGCTCGCCGCCGGTCAGCATCGTTTCGAGATCGGAATCGCTGCCCATTACGATGCCAACGTCCGGCGTCTCGGCCGCTGGGCGGTCCTGTGTGGCTTCCTCGTGGAGTCGGTCGATCAGGTCGGAAACGCTGTCACTCATAGTAGGTACTGGCGGTCACTCCGACGTGAACGTGACGGACTCCTCGAGTTCGCGCGCGGCCTCGAGTAATTCGGCTGTCGTCTCGTCGTTGCGTCCGGATAGCGTCACGTGACCCAGCTTTCGCAGGGGACGCGCCTCTCGCTTGCCGTACCAGTGGAGGGCCGCACCCGGCGTCTCGAGAATTCGGTCGACGTGTTGCAACGTCGCAGACTGGGACTCCTCGACGTCACCGAGCAGGTTCACCGACACCGTCGGCGAGCGGAGATCGGTCGCGGCGAGGGGCCACCCCAGAACCGCCCGCGCGTGCTGTTCGAACTGCGAACTCTGTGCGCCCTCGATGGTCCAGTGGCCGGAGTTGTGCGGGCGCGGGGCGATTTCGTTGAGCAGGACCTCACCGTCGCTCGTTTCGAACAATTCGATGCCGTAGACGCCGCGCCCCTCCATCACGTCGAGGACATCCGAGGCGACCCCGCGGGCGCGTTCTGCAACCACATCGGAGGAGCCCGCCGGCACGATCGTCTGCCGCAGGATCTCCTCCTCGTGGACGTTCTCGCCGATCGGGAACGTCGCGATTTCGTTCTTGCCCTTGACCGCGATGATCGAGATTTCACGCTCGAACTCGACGAAGGCCTCGACCATGGCGGGGCCGGCGACGGAGTCGAGTGCGGCCTCGGCGTCCGCTTTGGACTCGACGGGAACGTTCCCACGGCCGTCGTAGCCACCGGTTCGAGCCTTGAGCATGACCGGCGCGCCGTAGTCGTCGATCGCGGCGCGGATGTCGGCGGCGTCCGTAACCTTGCGAAACGGCGGGACGGGAACGCCCGCGTCCTCGAGTTCGTGTTTCTGGACGAGTTTGTCGTGAATCGTCTCGAGTGTCGCCGGCTTGGGGTGGACCGGCGTGCCGGAGTCCTCGCTGACGCGCTCTAAGACGTCCTGGTCTGCGAGTTCGATTTCGAAGGTGAGCACGTCGGCGCGAGCGGCGAGTTCACGAATGCCGGCTTCGTCGTCGAAGTCGGCGACGATCTGGTCTCGAGCGACCGGTGCGGCCGGGCAGTCGGGCGTCGGATCGAGGACGACGACCTCGACGCCGAGCGGTGCTGCCGCCTCCGCGAGCATGCGCCCGAGTTGGCCGCCACCGACGACGCCGATCGTTGGTCCTGGCGTCTGTAACGTCGTCATTGGGCGGGCATTGACGGTGACCCCGCTTAAGAATTGGCAATCGGTGAGCGAACGAACTGTACCGACTGGCCGGGAAATAGTATTCACCTGTTATTCCAAAGACATATTCCGACTGATGTTAGCATCGTAATACATGGTCGCGAACGAACCCGTGTTGGATCGACAGTCCGACGGAACGCGGTCGGCCGCCCGCGATCGGTCGGAACCGCTTTTGACGGTCGACGGGTTGGAGAAAACCTACGAGACCGACGCGGGGATGACGACTGCGGTCGACGACGTATCGTTCGCCATCGAGGAAGGGACGATCGTCGGACTGCTCGGTCCGAACGGGGCCGGCAAGACGACGACGATCAAGTTGCTTCTCGGGTTGATCCGCCCGACAGGTGGAACAGCACGCATCGACGGCGTCGATGTAACCGAATCCCCGGCTGCCGCCTCCCGGTCCGTCGCCGCGATGCTTGAAGGGGCGCGGAACGTCTACTGGCGGCTTACCGTTCGCGAAAACATTCGATTCTTCGCCCGGATCGGCGGTCAACGGGCCGATTCCGACCGGATCGATCGACTACTCGAACAGGTCGGTCTCGCGGACCGAGCCGACGATCCGGTCAACGAACTCTCCCGCGGAATGAAACAGAAGGCGTCGCTGGCGTGTACCCTCGTTCGGGAGACGCCGCTCGTCGTTCTCGACGAACCCACGCTGGGCCTCGACGTGGAGAGTTCGTTCGAACTGCGCCGGGAACTCCGGCGACTGGCGGACCAGAACGAGCGAACGGTTCTCGTTTCGAGTCACGACATGCAGGTCATCGAATCACTGTGTAACCGAGTTATCATCCTGAACGACGGGTCGGTGCTGGCGGACGAGACGGTCGAGACGCTGCTCGATCTGTTCCGGACGCGAGCCGTCCGCGTGACCGTCACCGGGTGGTTATCGAACGATGTGAAAACAACCCTCACCGAACGATTCGGCGCGACGGCGTGGACGAGCCGCGATGACGGGACTACCGTGACACACCGGTTCGACGCGACCCGCGTGCAGGGAAACGAGTTCTACGAGCTAATGGCGGTGCTTCGAAATTCGGGGACAACGTTCGGCTCAGTTGAGACGCTCGAGCCGGACCTCGAAGACGTGTTCTTACGGCTTATCGAAACCGAGCGGAGGCCCGCCGATGACTAACCAGTTGCGTCTCGTCGCCGCCGTCATCGAAAAGCGGGTCGTCCTTCTGAGACGATATTGGGTCAATACGCTCATGCGAGTCGTCGGGATGTACGCGACGTTCGCAGTGGTTTTTCTCGGCGGCCGGTCGCTCGGCGGCGCGGATGCCGAGGCCGCTCTCGATGTCATCGTCGTCGGTTTCTTCCTCTTTTTGGCTACCAGTGCGGCGTATTTCGACGTCGCTGGTAGCATCATGCGAGAAGCCAAATGGGGCACGCTCGAACAACTGTATCTCTCGCCCGCCGGTCTCGGTCGCATTTTCTCGGTTACAACCGTGTTCAATATCGTCCTCAGTAGCGGTCTCGCGCTCGTCCTCCTCGCTCTCATGGTCGTCACGACCGGTCGATCGGTCTCGGTAGACCTGCTCACGGTCGCGCCGCTGCTCGTCGTCACGATCCTACCGGCGATCGGCGTCGGCTACGCCGTTGCCGGACTTTCCTTGCTCTACAAACGGCTCGAAAACGTCCAGCAACTGCTTCGGTTCGGCTTTGCCGGCCTGATCGCTGCCCCCGGTGCGGTCCAGGGACCCGCTCTCGCCTTCCTCCCGGTCAGCCCCGGAAGCAACCTCATCACCCTCGCAATGCTAGACGGAACGAGACTCTGGGAGTTTCCGCCCACCGAACTCGTCGCGCTGTTCGTCACTAGCACCGGCTACCTCGTCGGCGGCTACCTCGTCTTTTTGCATCTGGTCGAGCGAACTCGCGACCGTGGCGTGATGGGCCACTACTGATACTGTCGGACAGAAGTCAGTGAGGAGTTGGTCGCGATAATCCGGCTATTTCCGTTGGAAACAGCCGAGTTCGAGCAACCGATCTTCAAATAGTGCTGTCCGATAGTATGACCGATCCCGAACTCGCGAACTGCCGAGTTTGCGAATCTGCGGGTCGAACGCGCTTGCTGCGTTATTTCTCGTTGACGCTGAGGACCTTGCCGGCCGCGATGGTCTGGCCCATGTCGCGGATGGCGAAGCTCCCGAGTTCAGGGATTTCGCTGGACGGTTCGATGCTGAGGGGCTTCTGGGGTCGGATGGTGACCACAGCAGCGTCACCCGACTGGATGAAGTCGGGGTCTTCCTCGGCGACTTCGCCGCTCGAGGAGTCGATCTTCTGATCGATGGATTCGATCGTACAGGCGACCTGTGCCGTGTGCGCGTGGAAGACCGGCGTATAGCCGGCCGTGATCACGGACGGGTGTTGCATGACGACGATCTGGGCCTGGAAGGTCTCGGCGACGCTCGGCGGATCGTCGGCCGGGCCGCAGACATCGCCGCGGCGGATATCGTCCTTGCCGATGCCGCGGACGTTGAACCCGACGTTATCGCCGGGTTCGGCCTTCGGCACTTCCTCGTGGTGCATCTCGATCGTCTTTACTTCGCCGCCCACGTCGCTGGGCTGGAAGGAAACGGTATCGCCGGTGTTCATGATACCGGTTTCGATGCGGCCGACCGGGACGGTTCCGATACCCGAAATCGTGTACACGTCCTGAATCGGCAGGCGAAGCGGTGCATCCGTCGGCGGCTCCGGCTCCGGCAAGGTGTTGAGGGCCTCGAGAACGGTTTCACCCTCGTACCACGGCGTGTTATCGGAGACGTCCGCGACGTTGTCGCCTTCGAACGCCGAGACGGGAATGAACGAGGCGTCCTCGGTGTTGAACTGCACCTGATTGAGCAGTTGGGTAACCTCCTCGACGACCTCATCGTAGGTGGATTCCTCGTAGTCGACGACGTCCATCTTGTTGACGGCGACGATGAGTTCGTCGATGCCGAGCGTTCGTGCAAGGAAAACGTGTTCCTGGGTCTGGGGCGCGACGCCGTCGTCGGCGGCGACGACGAGGACGGCGTGATCCGCCTGGGACGCGCCCGTGATCATGTTCTTGACGAAGTCGCGGTGGCCCGGCGTGTCGACGATTGTGAAGTCGTACTCGTCGGTGGAGAACTCCTGGTGGGCGATGTCGATGGTGACACCGCGTTCGCGCTCCTCGGCGAGGTTGTCCATGACGTAGGCGAACTCGAAGCCGCCTTTCCCCTTCTCTTCGGCCTCCTCGCGGTGCTGTTCGATGACGTGCTCGGGGATGCTCCCCGTTTCGTAGAGGAGTCGTCCCACGAGCGTACTCTTCCCGTGGTCAACGTGGCCGATAATGGCCAGGTTCTGGTGTGGACTTGCACTCATGGTGGTGGGTAGTACCGCTAGCAGGATCTACTCGATATGTACTCCTAAACCCTTGTGCGGCATTTGCTGGACAGTACAGAAACGCTAGACGTGCGTCCGTTACAGGTGATAAGAGCCCGGTCCGATTTTCGGGTCAGCCGGCCGGTGGCATCGGTTCCAACTTGAGGATACATTCGGCGAGAACGGTACCTCTTTTACGCCCGCTCACCTCGGCTCGCGTATGACCGCGCTCGGACTGGTGGTCGCGGAGTTCAATCGACCGATCACCGAGCAGATGGAGCACGAAGCCGCGGAGGCAGCCCAGGCTGCGGGAGCCGAGGTGCACGACATCGTCCACGTCCCCGGGGTGTATGACGCCCCGCTGGCAGCCGACCGCCTCGCGCGACTCGAGGCTGTCGACGCCGTGGCCGTCATCGGAACCGTCATCACCGGCGACACCGACCACGATCAGGTCATCTCCGACGCGACCGCCCAGCGGCTCGCAGACGTGAGCCTCGAGCGTGATACTCCTGTCACACTCGGCGTCACCGGCCCCGGCATGTCCGCGGCCGAGTCACGCGAGCGCATCGAAAACGCTGCGAAAGCGGTCGACAGCGCGCTCGATCTCGTCGACGAACTACCCGATCCCGAGTCACCGTCGCGTACCACCGACTAAAACGACCACGACGCATCCCGAAATCGAACTCAGTTCCAGCAATGACCATGGAATTCACCGACCGCCTGACCCGAGTCGAACCGTCCGCAACCCTCGCCATCTCCGCGCTCGCCACCGAACTCGAGCAAGAGGGCGCAGACGTCGTCGATCTGTCCGTCGGCGAACCCGACTTCCCGACGCCACAGAACATCGTCGACGCCGGCCAGGACGCAATGGACGCCGGCCACACCGGCTACACGACCTCCGCCGGTATCCTCGAACTCCGCAAAGCCATCGCGGACAAACTCGCCGCTGACGGCCTCGACCACGGCCCCGAGGAAATCATCGTCACCCCCGGCGCGAAGCAGGCGCTCTACGAAATCGTCCAGGCCCTGATTCAGGACGGCGACGAGGTCGCGCTGCTTGACCCCGCCTGGGTCTCCTACGAGGCCATGGTCAAGATGGCCGGCGGCGACCTCACCCGCGTCGACCTCTCCGACTCCGACTTCCAGCTCGAACCCGCCCTCGACGACCTCGAAGCCGCCGTCTCCGACGAAACCGAGCTGCTCATCGTGAACTCGCCGTCGAACCCGACCGGTGCCGTCTACACGGACGCCGCACTCGAGGGCGTCCGCGACCTCGCCGTCGAACACGACATCACCGTCATCTCCGACGAAATCTACAAGGAGATCACCTACGGCGTCGAACCCACCAGCCTGGGAACGTTCGACGGCATGGCCGACCGCACCATCACCGTCAACGGCTTCTCGAAGGCCTACTCCATGACCGGCTGGCGACTCGGCTACTTCGCCGGCCCCGAGGACCTGATCGGCCAGGCCGGCAAACTCCACAGCCACTCCGTGTCGTCGGCCGTCAACTTCGTCCAACACGCCGGCGTCGAAGCCCTCGAACACACCGACGACGCCGTCACCCAGATGGTCGACGCCTTCGGCCAGCGACGTGAACTCGTTATCGACTTGCTCGACGACCACGACGTCGACGTTGCGGTTCCTGACGGCGCGTTCTACATGATGCTTCCCGTGGCCGACGACGATCAGGCCTGGTGCGAGGGAGCGCTCGAGGACGCCCACGTCGCAACGGTTCCCGGCAGCGCGTTCGGGACGCCCGGTTACGCCCGCATCTCCTACGCGGCGAGCGAAGAGCGACTCGAGGAGGGTATCGAACGGCTCGCCGAGGAAGGGTATCTCTAACCTGCCAGACGGGACTATCGTTCGTTTTCACACGAGTTCAGTTGCTCGTCGGACAAGTCAAGCGGCCAGAGATGCGACGCTTGAGTCCTCAGCGGCGAGATGGTGCGCGATCGAAGTGTCCTCAGGATCCGAACAGCTATGTCGAGCGTGTGCGTATTAGTACCATGATGTCGAGAGCCACGAGCACGCCGCTCGACGACATCGAGTTCCTCGCGCGGTCGGAACATCGCGTGGCCGTGCTCGATGCGCTGGCCGACCGGCCTCGGAGTCGAGTTGCGCTTCGGAGGGAGACGGGGGCGTCGTCGTCCACGGTCGGGCGGACGCTGCGGGCGTTCGAAGAGCGCAACTGGATCAGACGGACCGGCAAGCGGTACGAAACGACGCAGTTGGGCGCGTTCGTCGCGGCGGGGCTGCGGGAGTTGATCGACCGGCTCGAAACCGAGCGGAAGCTTCGCGATACCTGGGAGTGGCTTCCGAGCGAGGAAAGCGGGTTCACCGTCGAGATGGCGACCGACGCGGTCGTGACGGCCGCCGCGGTCGATTCGCCGTACCGGCCGGTGAACCGATTCGCATCCCTGTTCGAGGAGACAGACGAGTTTCGGTTCGTCGGGTTCGATATCGCCCTGCTCGAACCCTGTAAGGACGAGCTTCGAGAGCGAGTTCTCGACGGGATGCGGACGGAGATCATCGACCCGCCGAGCGTCGACCGCTCCATTCTCGCGACCTACGGGGAGCACTGCGCCGGGCCGCTCGAAAGCGGGAATCTCACGGTCCGCGTGCACGACGACTTGCCGCCCTACGGCGTCAGTCTCTTCGACGATCGGGTCGCCGTTAGCTGTGCTGACCAGCACAGCGGCGCGGTGCAACTGTTGCTCGACACCGACGCACCGGCGACTCGGGAGTGGGCAGAATCGACGTTCGAGCGCTATCGGCGGGAGTCGCGACCGCTCACGCTCGAATCAACGAGCGAGTGATGTGTGACGGCTCGTAGCCGTAGATGGTTGCAGCAACTGCACGCGAGTCAGGGCGTGCATACCGCCCACTCGGTGCCTACATGCGAGTTCACGGCGTACCCTCTCGCGGGGACTGCACCATGGCTATCGAACACTCCGACGAAGAGACAATAACGGCGCTACAGGTAGCGTGTGACACCGAGGTTTCGGGCTGTGTCTTCCTCATGCGGACGGAGGAGGAGGACAAAGACCGACTGGTCGAAATCACGCGCGATCACGTTCGCGAACAACACGGGAAAGAGTACACCCGCGACGAAATCGAAGCGGAACACGTCACCGAAGTCGAAGTCTGACCGACGGCGATTCGGGACTCCGTATCTTTTCATCGGGATGCCAGATCCCGAGCGTCCCGAGCATGAAACACGAATGATGTCCGTCCTTTCATCAAAGAGAGACGACGAGGGCAGCGAGGTGGAACGAGTCCCGGTCGAACCGGCTGATAAACGATGTCGCTCTCCGTTGGGTACTCCCGATTCTCGTGTTGCCCAACCGTCTTCAGGTCTCCGACTGACGTTATAGAGTTCGTCTCCTTCGGCGCTTTCTCATCACGTACGTTTGATGATGAGTGTCACTACCAAAACCGACTAAGGTCGTCTTCTCTTCTTTTGGAGAGATGGCCAAGACGAAGGTCCACGAGTTAGAGACCGAAGCAGAGTGGTTAGGCGCGTTTCCAGTGATGTCCCAATTGCGGACCCATCTGAACGAAGACTCCTACCTTGACTATCTCCGTGAAATGACCGATGATGGGTACCGACTCTTCGCTGTCTCAGTAGACGACGAAATCGTCTCGCTCGCTGGCGTTGGGATCCAGGTGAATATGTACTACGGTCGCCACGTGTGGGTTTACGAATTGGTAACAGACGCCGACCATCGGTCGAAGGGACATGGTATGAAACTCCTCTCGTTTATCGAAGACTGGGCCGAGGAGAGAAACTGTGAACTCGTCGCCCTCTCTTCTGGACTCCAGCGTGAGGATGCCCATCGCTTCTATGAGGAGCGGGCCGGGATGGAGCGGGCTAGCTACGTGTACAAACAGCCGTTGAAATAGTCTGTTGAAACAGTATGGCGGATCAATAATCGATAGATCGAACTCGTTACCGATTCTCGCGTTGCTCGACCTTGTTAAGATAGATAATACTCAATGTGCGAATAGATGGAATATCGGTGTTTGTACCATCTATTCCCTACTGGTGGTAAGATTCTTTACCTGTGCCACCATAGTCATATCCATGTCAGCAGAAACGGACGGGCAGGGGAGGCTGTATATCCCCAAAGACGTACGAGAAAAATACGGCGAGAAGTACCACATCGTCACGTACGAAGATAGAATCGAACTCGTTCCGGTTGCAGACAACCCGCTCGCTGCAGTCCGCGAAGCGGCAGGCGAGTTACGTGACGCGTCCGTCGATGATATTCGGGCGGACATCGAAGCAGAAGCGAAAGCGGAGGCCCGCGAGAACGGAGACGATAGATGACGGTCTACGTCGAAACCGACTTTCTACTTGCGCTCGCCAACAACTCGGACTGGTTGCAGCAATCAGCAGAAGAAGCACTCGGCGAGCACGACATCGAAACGTCCGCCTTCTCCTATCTCGAACTCCTTCTCGCCCGAGAACGGTACGAGTTTGAGTACGTCCCACTCGTGGCAAATCTGCTCGAACTCGTTCCTGTCCGAGACGAGGAAGAGCGACAAATCGTTCTGAAGGCCGTCAACTACTACGATGAGGGAATGACGGCGTTCGATGCGTTCCACGCCGCGACTGCAGAGACGCGGACGCAGAACGTGCTCTCCTCGGAAAAGGACTACGCGGACATCGAGGTGGAACGAGTCCCGCTAGAACCGGCTGATGAGTGACGTAGTACGTAGTAATATCTCTATCGCGCTACCGATTCTGTCGCTTCTCTACCTTGTTCAAATTTGTGAAATTCATCATGCAGAATGGGGAATAATGGTCTATCTCGATACGAAGTAAGACTGTGGGTGTTCTTCGCAGACCATCCTAATATTCAAGACTTCTTTCTCAGATGTCCATTGATATGAGAGATCTATGGCCAGATAGTTCGTACGAAAAGCCGGATCCTGACGGCATCTACGATACTGTTCGGTCTGCACTTAACCGCGAGCAATGACATCCCCGTTCGTCCATGAGGGTGAGAGAGTAAAACCGTGGGGGGTTATCTATTTTCTCTTTGTTCAACCTTGTTCAGTTCGATCAACAACCGAAAGATCGCCTTCACCAGATTCGCGTCGACATCGAACTGCTCTGCGTTCTGCCCCGCTCGTTCCATTACCTGCTCCTCCTGTTTCTCGTCGGTCGTCGGCAGGTCCTTCTCGTCTTTGACCGCCGCGATCGTATCCGCGACGTAGGTTCGCTGGGCGATCAGTTCGACGATCTCCTGGTCGATCGTCTCGATCTCCTCGCGGAGTTCTTCGAGATCCATCTCGTCCGGTGTTCGGTTCTCGCTTGCGATCTCGTCTCCGTTCGAAGCTGAATCTGGCGTCATGATGTTTGAATACGTGTCCCGTCTGTTCGGGTCTGCAGTAATCGTGTCGTTCCCTCGCGCTCGTTCCACCGCTCTCGAACGCCGGCCAGCGTGTCGCGGTCGCCGACGGCGACGTAGCTGGGTCCGGTTCCGGACAACGACACTCCGGTTACGTCCGGCAGCGCGTCGAGCATCGGTCCCGTCGAGAACTCGAGCGCGCCACAGAACGCGAAGCCGTTGACCGTCATCGCCTCGCCGTAGCGGCCATCGAGTGCGAGTTCTTCGACGAGTTCAGCCATCGGCGCGATGCGCTCGCAGGCGGCGATGTCGGCATCGGCGCTGTAGGCTTGCGTCGGCGGCGTGTAGACCGCCGCGTGCCAGTCGGGTTCGTCGCGGGCGAGCAGTTCGTCGCTCGTGTTGTCGGTGATCGTCACGCCGCCGAGCATGCTCGCGCTGGCGTCGTCGAACGCGCCGGTCGCGGTGACACCGGCCTCGCGAGCGGCCCGAACGCCGAGTCGACAGGCGTCGATGCGATCGACGGCGTCGCTGACTGCCAGTGCATCGAGCGTCGCGAGAACGGTGGCGTTGGCCGCGGCGCTCGAACTCTTTAGCCCGCCGGCCATCGGGACCTCGCTTTCGGTGTGAACGCGAGCGCCGACGGTGGACCGATCGAGGCCGGCCGACGCGGCGAACTCGTCGAGGGTCAGGTCGACGCAGCGTTCGATGAGCGTCGTGTCCGCGTCCGGGTGGCCGTCGACCCGGCCGACGGTTTCGCCACTGTCGGTGAGTTCGACCGTCGCGGTCGTCTCGAGATCGATCGCGAAGGCTGAACCGGTCCCCGTCGCGAGTGCGTTGAGGACCGTTCCGGCTGCGGGTGCGACGGCGCGGCCGTCCATACGAGAAGACTCACAGAGTGCGTACTTACGGCTGGCGGTTCTGACAAGTCTTCTCTTGGATGGGAACCGAAACTGAATAGCGACCGCTGAGAACACACCGCTTTTCCCGACTCCGCCCGAACGAGCGAACAATGAGCGCACGCAATAACGTCGCTCCGAGTACGATCACCGTCAATCTCGTCGAGGGCGGGGTCGTCGTCCAGTACCTCGACGGCCGGGAAGTCTTCTACCACGGGCCGCCCGAACCCGTCACGGAGTCGATCAAGACCCCGCCGGGGAAGGACGTCCACGTCCTCGTCACCGACCCCGACGGCGTCGAGGGCGTCATGACCTACGTCAACGACCGGGACACCCACGACGATATCCTGGAGACGACCGGCGTCGGTCGCGTGATACTCAGCGGTGACGACGAAGAAGTACTGTATCCGGGCGTGTCCGTCTCGACGGACGCCTACTCGATCCGCGTCGAGGCCGACCTCTCGCTGGTCGACGGACGGGTGTTCGTCTTCGCCGAGGACGAACTGAGCGAACACGCCTACGAACTCGTTCCCGCTACCGACGAATCCGCTACCGACGAATCCACTACCGACGAGTTCACGAGCGGCGAGTCGGACGACACTCCCGAGCAGCATCGTGAGGACTCCACCGCGTAACATGCCGCTACAAAAAGCCTGGACGACGCTCGATCGGGAGGCTGTCGCAAGTGCACCAGATCGGCCCGGCGTCTACGAACTCGGCGACGAGTCCGGCACGGTGCTGTCGGTCGGCCACGGTGTCTTGCGCGACGAACTGAAGACGGCGCTTGCCTACGGCGACGGCGACCGCGTCCGCTGGACCGAGACGCACACGTTAGATCGCGCAGGTGAACTCGCTGCGTCTCATCGCGAGCGGCTCAAGTAGGCCGCCTGCGGATTAATCGGCTGCTGGCTCATCGAGACCGTCGCGAGTACAGAACTTATTGAATGTAGCTCGGATCAGCTCCGTCACACCGTTTTTCGTGCGCCGTTGCATCGGACTTCTCGTCGAAGAGCAGTCCGCAGGTTTCACACTCGTACCAGGTGGCGTCGTCCCGCTCGGTCTGGACCACCATATCGCGAGTTGGCCACGAATACCCAAAGGCGTTGCTCCGGCACACGGGGACGTGCTGCCGGGATGGAAATCTGAGCTGATACCGTCTCGATGAAACGTATCGTGAGATGGGAGTGACGTGGGTAATTCTCAAGGCGACGTGGCCGAAAGAACCGGGTATGAGTGGGTCGGATTCCGACGGCATCTCGCTGTCGGTCCAAGCGGCCGAGAAGCGCGATGCAGGCCGAGGTGTCGCCCGAATACCTGAGCTTGCTCGCCGACAGCTGGGCGTTCTCAGTGGCGATACGATCGTCATCGAAGGCGAGGGCGACGGTGGAAAGACGACCGTCGCAAAAATGTGGCCGGCGGACGCGTCGATTCCGGAGCACGCGATTCAGATCGACGGCGACACCCGCGCCAATGCCGGCGTTCACGTCGGCGATACGGTCACCATCCGGACGAAGGACACGTCCTCGATCCGCGACGCTGAGCGCGTGACACTAACGCCGCCACCGACGCTGTCTTCCAGCCAGCAGCAAGTCGCCGAACACGAGGCGGCCAAGACGCTGCGAAACCGACCGGTGCGCGCCGGAGAACAGATCAGAATCGAAGGCGTCGGCCAGGAACCATTTTCCGTCGTCGACACGACCCCTGGCGGCGACGTTCGAATCACGAGTTCAACGACGGTCCGCGTCACTGGCTCGGCGGGTGGTGGGGCGGCCTCCGGTACCGGTACCGATACCAGTAGCAGTACCGGCTCGAGTACAGCCACCACCCCCGAGAGTGACGGCGAGAGCACTGGCACAGCCACGGCTGGTAGCGGCTCGTCGCCAGCCACCGGCGAGCAGCCGGCAGACGGCACAGCCAGTTCCGGCGTCACCTACGAGGACATCGGCGGCCTGGACGACGAACTCGAACTCGTGCGGGAGATGATCGAACTCCCGCTGTCGGAGCCGGAGCTGTTCCAGCGGCTCGGAGTCGAACCGCCCTCCGGCGTGTTGCTCTACGGCCCGCCCGGGACCGGGAAGACGCTGATCGCCCGGGCGGTCGCGAACGAGGTCGACGCCCATTTCGTGACGATTTCGGGGCCGGAGATCATGTCGAAGTACAAGGGCGAATCCGAAGAGCAGCTGCGCCAGACATTCGAGCAGGCGCGTGAGGACGCTCCGACGATCATCTTCTTCGACGAAATCGACTCGATCGCGGGGACGAGAGACGACGACGGCGACGCCGAAAATCGGATCGTCGGTCAGTTGCTGACGCTGATGGACGGCCTCGACGCGCGCGGCGAAGTGATCGTCATCGGCGCGACGAACCGCGTCGATAGCATCGACCCCGCACTCCGCCGCGGCGGCCGGTTCGACCGCGAAATCCAGATCGGCGTTCCCGACGAAACGGGACGCAAAGAGATCCTCGAGGTCCACACCCGCGGGATGCCGCTCGCGGACGACGTCGACGTGGACGCCCTCGCCCGTCGGACGCACGGCTTCGTCGGCGCGGATCTGGACGGCGTCGCAAGCGAGGCCGCGATGGCGGCGATTCGGGATCGGCCGGCCGAGACGGACGACCGCGAGGCGTGGAACCGGAATCCGACGGTACAAAAGCGCCACTTCGACGAGGCGCTTGCCTCCGTCGAGCCCTCGGCGATGCGCGAGTACGTCGCCGAGTCGCCCGACACGAATTTCACCAACGTCGGCGGGCTCGAGGACGCAAAGCAGACGCTTCGGGAATCCGTCGAGTGGCCGCTGACCTACGACCGCCTCTTCGAGGCGACGAACACCCAACCACCCTCAGGCGTCCTGCTCTACGGCCCGCCGGGAACCGGCAAGACGCTCCTCGCCCGCGCGCTGGCCGGCGAAACCGACGTGAACTTCGTCCGCGTCGACGGCCCCGAAATCGTCGACCGCTACGTCGGCGAGAGTGAAAAGGCCATCCGAAAGGTGTTCGAACGCGCCCGCCAGGCCGCCCCTTCCATCGTCTTCTTCGACGAAATCGACGCCATCACCGCCGCCCGCGGCGAAGGCCACGAAGTCACGGAACGCGTTGTCTCGCAACTGCTGACCGAACTCGACGGCATGCGCGAGAATCCGAACCTGGTCGTCCTCGCGGCGACCAACCGCAAGGACCAGATCGACCCCGCCCTCCTCCGACCCGGCCGCCTCGACACCCACGTCTACGTCGGCGACCCCGACCGCAAGGCCCGCGAGAAGATCCTCGCGGTCCACACCCGCGGCAAGCCCCTCAGCGACGACGTGGCCCTCGACGAACTGGCTGCTGAACTCGAAGGCTACACCGGCGCGGACCTCGAAGCCCTTGTTAGAGACGCCTCGATGAAGGCGATCCGCGAGGTTGCAGACGAGTTCAGTCCGGGCGAAGCGAACGAGCGGGCCGACGAGGTCGTCGTCGAGCGCCGACATCTCGAGGCGGCGCGGGGGAACGTCGATACGCCGTAGCGGCGGTTTGTGTGGCGTGCGCTCGAGTGCGCTCGAGTGCTGTCGCGTGCCTGGTGCGGTCGTGGGCCGCGGGTTACGCGAGAGAAGCAGGGAAATGGCGCGGATTACGCATCGAGGACATCGAATTCCCCGAACGGGCCATCGTCGAGGATTACGGTCTCACCAGCGGTCATCGAGTCGCCGGGATCGACGGCGATGTCGTCGATGTCGACCGCGGGTGGAAAGAGCACGTCGACGCGGCTGCCGAAGGCGATGTGGCCGAGTCGGTCGCCGCGGTCGAGTTCATCGTCGGCCTCGCAATAGGGGTGGATTCGGCGAGCGAACGCGCCGGCGATGAAGGTGACGGTCGCCTCGCTGTCGGTCGGCAGCTGGTTCGTGGCTGCGTCGGTCTCGAACCGCACGTGGACGCGCTCGTTTCGGTCGGAGTCCTTGGAGAAGGCGGGTTTGTTCGCGCCGGGGATGTGTTCGACGTCGGTGATCGTTCCGGCGAAGGGAGCGCGGACGACATGGACGTGCCAGACGTTCATGAAGGTGCCGAGGCGGACGCGGTCGCCCTCCTCGCGCAGGACGGACACGGTGCCGTCGGCGGGGGCGACGACGCCGGTCGGCGGCGGCGTGCGCTCCGGATCGCGGAAGAAGGCGAGCGTTCCGACGCCGAGTGCGAGCGCGACGACGCTCGCCGTCACGCTGAAGATGAACGCGAAGGGGGCGGCGAGCAGCGGCACGAGGGCGTACTTCCAGGCTCCCGGCGCGAGGTTCATAGCGGGAGAAGGTGAGCGAGTTGTATGGTCGTTACGGATGGGGTGCTCGTGTCGTGATACAGGTGTGGATCACGCTACGTGCCTGCCCGAATCGCGAGTCGAATCCGGTTCGCAAAGACGTTCATCTCGCCCGTCGCGTGGGTGCTCTTGCTGATGAACGCGGAAACACCGGCCGCGAGTGCCTCGTCGACGAGCGGTTCGAGCGAGTTCCCGGTAAAGAGTACGAACGGAACCCTCTCCTCGGAGAGCGAGCACGCGAGTTCGATTCCGGTCTCGTCGGGGAGTTCGTAACTCGAGACGACGCAGTCGAAGTCCCCCGTTGCGAGTGCCGTCCGCGTCGCGGCCGCCGTCGCCACCGCGTCGACCTCGAAGCCGTGTTCCTCCCGTAACGTCTTGCTGACGTGTTCCGTGAGGAACTCGCTGTCTTCGACGAGAAGAACGCTGTGAGATGGCATGTATGGTGGCAGTGACACAGGTTTATCTAATAGTTCTTCTTGCAGATTCGGATCGTTCCGCCGGGAGACGCGTGAACTGAAACGAACGACTCCGGTTAATCCCAGAACGACTGCGTCCGCGCGTACTCGCGTTCCTTCGAGAGGATGTCGCGGTAGAACTCGTCCTCGTTCTCCCGCAGTTTGTTGATGATCTGGGCGGCGTTGTGCGGGCCGACGCCGCGGGCCGCCATCGCGACGACGGCTCGTTTGCCGTGGCTCTGGACGAGACTCGCCGCGCGGTACGCGCGCTCGGTCATCTTCTCCTGTTCCTCGTCCTTTTCTTCCGCGCGCACCGCCTGCACGACCTCGTCGGCCCACGGGTTCAGTGAGGCGATGCGCGTCGACCCGCACTCGGGACACTGGGGCTGGTCGCGAACGCGCTTGACCTTCGTCGTGACCTTCCAGTCCTTGCAGTGCGTACACAGCAGGATGATCCGGTCGTCCTGCAGCCGCTCCTTGACGGTCTCGATGACCCCCGCATCGGCGTTCTCGGGGGCGAGTAACTCTTTCCCGCCGGAGGAACGGCCGCCCCGACCGACCGGCGTCCGCCCGCGGTAGGTGACGAGTTCGATCTCGCCGGCCTGAACGCCGTCGAGAACCGCTGTCGCCCGCTCGATGTCCAGATCCTCGTGGAACACCTCGCGGATCGACTCGTCGTACATCGGGGTATCCTCGAGTGCAGCGAGCAGGCGGTCGTTCGAGAGTCGGCCCGAACCCTGTCCCTGCCAGCGCTTGAGCGCGCCGAACTTGGCGGAGACCTGCGCCAGCCGGAACGCGAGCGCATCGGAGTTCTTGAGCCCGAGTTCGACGATGGCCCCGACGTGCTCGGGGTCTGTCTCTTCGAAGACCTCGACGATGTCGCTCGTCGCGACCGACGTGGGTACCTCGAGTTCGATCCGGTAGGGGTCAGTTTCGAGGCCGACCGAGGAGCCAGCCTGCTGACCGAGCAGTGACGAGAGAACGCGTCCGAGCGTCTCGTTTGCCGTGTGGCCGTAACAGGCGTTGATGACGATGGTTCGGCCCTGGCGTTCGAGGACGATCCGATCCGCGGTTGGCATCGGCGCGGCCCCGTCCGATTCCGACTCAGTTCCCGACCGCAAACCGGATCCCGAACCAGCGTCGACCTGCCGCTCGAGTTGCGTACAGGCCTCGGTCAGCGTGAACTCGTCCGCGGGATACCGGCCGGCGAGTTCGCGACCGACGGCGCGGGCGTCCGCGCCCGCTTCGAACTGCGGTTCGGCGACGCCGCGAATCTCGCCGACCTCCTGGGCGACCGCCGCGGGGACCGGAATCTCCTGCCCGATCCAGGATGGCACCTCGCCGGCGGGGTCCTCGATCGGGCTGACCTTCACCCGCGCCTCGTCGTCGTCGATTTCTGCGATACGCCACATCTCGCCGCGCTGGACGAACACCTCGCCCGGCTGGGCGAAGTTGACGACGAACCGCTCGTCTAAGGTCCCGATCTGTGAACTCGAGGCGATGTCGTGGACCTCGTAGGTCTCCTCGTCGGGGATCATCGAGAGGTTGGCGTAGACGTACTGCCAGGTGCCGCCGGTGGTCTCGAGGCGGTCCTCGCCCTCGTCGAACCAGACGATCCGGTTGCGGTGGAGTTCACCGAGGATCTCGTGGAACGTCTCCGGCGCGAGGTCGCGGAACGGATACGCTCGGCTGACGGTCTCGTAGGCGTCGCGGACGGGCACCGAGCCGCGGCTCTGGACGAATCCTGGGATCTGGTTTGCGACCACGTCGAGGCTGCCCTCGTGGATCCGCGCCGGTTCGACCTCGCCGTCGCGGGCGCGGCGGGCAATCGCCAGCGCTTCGAAGGTGTCGTCGGGTCGGGTGGTGACGATCGTGCCGCTCGAGACCTCGTCGCGTCGGTGCCCGGCGCGGCCGACCCGCTGGAGCAGGCGGGCGACCTGCCGCGGACTCTTGTACTGGATCACGTGATCGACGCGGCCCACGTCGATTCCGAGTTCCATCGAGGAGGTACAAAGCAGACCGTCCAGCTCCCCGGCCTTGAATCGGTCTTCGACGTCGATCCGGGCCTCCTTCGAGAGCGAGCCGTGGTGGACGCCGATCGGCAGGTCGAGTTCTTTGAAGCGCGAGCCCAGGGCCTCGGCGGTCTGGCGCGTGTTGACGAAGACGAGCGTGGACTCGTGTTCGTCGACGAGGTCGCGGATCAGGCGAACGTGACTCGCCGTGTCGGGTTCGGTCATCAGTTGCCCGGCGAGTTGCTCGTCCTCGTCGGTGATCTCGGGTTCGCGGACGGTCACGTCGACGTTGCTGCCGACGTCGATTTCGCGGATCTCGCAGGGCCGGCCGCCGGTGAGGAACTGGCCGACTTCGTCGGGGTCGCCGACGGTCGCCGAGAGTCCGATTCGCTGGAACTGCCCGGCGATGTCGCGGAGGCGCTCGAGCCCGATCGCCAGCTGTGCGCCGCGTTTGGAGGCCGCGAGTTCGTGGACTTCGTCGATCACGACGTGGGAGAGGTCCGCAAGCGCGTCCCGGAGGCGGTCGCCGGTGAGCATCGCCTGGACGGTTTCGGGCGTCGTAATCAGTACGTCCGGCGGGTCCTCGGCTTGCTTGCTGCGCTGGTAGTCGGTCGTGTCGCCGTGGCGAACGTCGACTTCGAGGTCGAGGAACTCGCCCCACCACTCGAGGCGCTCTAACATGTCGCGGTTGAGCGCCCGCAGCGGCGTCACGTAGAGCGCGCCGAATCCCTCGGGTTGGGAGTCGACGAGGTCGTCGAAGACGGGGAGCATGGCCGTTTCGGTCTTGCCACTCCCGGTCGGTGCGATCACGAGCGTGTTCCGGCCGGCGGCGAGCGGCGGAATCGCGAGCCGTTGTGGTGCCGTCGGCGTCGAGAATCCGCGCTCGGAGAGCGCTCCGCGGACTGTCGGGCCGAGACGTGAGAAAGCCGCAACGTCCCCCTCGGTCATCGAACCGGGATACGGGCGAGCGATGCATAAGAGCCACGTTCTTGACCACAATTCACGTTCAGGTGACGGTACGGAGTGCCTAGACGTCGGTAACCGGCACATACCTACAACGGTCTATTCAGTATGCCGACGAGATGACAGCTCCACGCAGACGACTGTCACAGACCCGTACTAATCGACACCCGTTGATGGAAACAGGTCCCGAATCGGTGAACTCGGCCGACCGACCGAACGCGTCGCCGACGCCCACGATACCGCATTCGTCGCGGAGGCGATCGCTATGAAGCGTGACGCTCCGTCCGGCCGCCGTGCGGTGCTCGTCGTCGGTATCTGCGCCCTTCTCGGCGCAGTCGCCGCCTTCGGCCCCGTCGGTGCCGCCGCGGCCGGACACGGTTCCGACCCCGTGTCCGCAATTGCGCAACAGTACGTCTCCGAGGAGGAGTACGTCGAGGCCGTTCCGGAGCAAGGCGACCCGTACTTCGAGGCGGCGGCTGACGACGGGAGCTGGATCAGTTACACGAACCCGCGCGACGACTACCGCATGCCCTACCTCGGCGAGGGCTCCGGGAAGATGTGCGTCACGTTGGTCAACGAGGCCGGCCAACCCGTCTCCGGTGAATCGGTACCGGACACGACCGTGACGATTCCCACCGGCGAGTCGCTTTCCTGGCACCAGGGAGCCGATCCGTTCACCGTCGAGTACCCGCTGACGGACAACTATAACCGCCCGATGGACGGGGATCAGTTCGGCACGAGCGAACTCCCGCAGGGTGATGGTTACCTCGACTCACACTGTGTCGAATGGCACGGACTCCCAGAAGACGAGACCGTCGAATACGGCGAAGTCGAAATCGAGGGCCCCCACGCGGACCAGATCGAACTCGTCGGCTACATTCAGCAAGCCAACCAGGACTGGAAGTCGGACATCGATCCGCTCGAAGCGGCCGAACCCTACGAGGAAGCCGGCGGTAGCTGGACGTACACGCCCGACGGCTCGCACGGCGATATGGTCGCCGTGTTGCAACTCGACGGCGACGCGGACATCCCCGTCAACGAGACGGACGGCAACGCCGACGACGGAACTGGCACCGGCTCCGGTTCCGACACCGATACCGGCGACAACGACGGCGATAGCGGAACCGATTCCACGAACGACACTGACACGGTTCCTGGCTTCGGCGTTCTCGCTGCAGTGGGCGCGCTGCTCGCCGCTGTCGTGGCTCGCCGGCGCGGATAGCTGAGAACCCGTAAAACCGATGATTCTTTGCTGATTGCCACGAGATACCCGCCAATGACGAGCGATAACACGGAGACGGATACCGATTCCGCGCGCGTCCCGATCGTCTGTGACGCCTGCGAGACGACCTCTCGCGTCCCGCTCTCGAACGTCGCCGACGCGGTCGAGCGACACAACGCCCAACTTCACGACGGTGAAGCCGTCGCAGAGGTCGATCCGGACATCGCAGACCAAATCGCCGATCTGGTCGCGACTGAACTCGGCTTGCTCGACGAGACGGAGTGAGCATCGCAATCGCAATCGAGAAGCGTTCGATTGCGATCCACAGCGACTCATCGTTGCGCACCACCACCTTCCCGTGCAATCGAAACCAACGCGATCATCTCACACCGTCTACTACGTGACAGAAACTTCTGCACCGCGCGACTACGACCTCCATACGCATGTCCCGTACGACCTACACCTGTCACTGTGGTGCCGTCATCCAGTACAATCACGACCTCGAGAAAGAGCCCGGGACCGTCTCCCGAAACTGGAACTGCGCCGACTGCGGCACGCGCGTCCCTAATACGATTGCCGAGCGCATCCAGCACCAACACCCCTCGTAAATCGCTCGGGGTCGCGTCCCGAGGGTTCGTCTCGACCGAACCCGTTTCCGATCAGTTCTTTCTTGCCCGCAGAGTGCGTACAACGCGCCATGACAGCGGACGACGACTCCGACACCGAATCGGACGCCGAACCAGATACCGAACCGGATACCGAAGTGCCCGCCGACTGGATGGACCCCGCCGACGAGCCGATTCTCGAACTCCTGAGCCAGGACGAGTTCTTCATGCCGGACCAGATCGAATCCGAAAAGATCTGTCGGAGCCCGCACGCCGCCTACCGGTGTCGAGAACTCACGAAACGGGATCTACTGACGAAACACGCGCCGGGAATGTACGACATCACTGAACTCGGTGAACAGTTCCTCGCGGGTGAGGTGGACCCGACCGAGATATCTGGGCCCGAAGCGGAAGAGTCGGAGGCGGGAGACGACGGCACCGACGAAGGCGAAGGGGAGGAGACCAACGAGACCGACGAGACAACAGCAGAATAGCCGGCCCTCGCCCCGATCAACCGCCGTCCGCCACGGCCACAGGGGCGTTCGCTTCGAGAAACGCGACCACCTCGTCACCGCCGAGAAATCCATCAGCACGCGTTGCGATCGGTTCGCCCGCTCGAAAAAACACCAGCGTCGGTACCGACTAAATCTCGAACCGATCAACGAGTTCGAGATCGTCCCGCGGATTCACCAGCCCAATGGCGACGGCTGTCGACCGCGCAACGGTGCCGAGTACTGGTCCCATCGCCTGACACAGCGGGCAGCCTCCGTGTAAAACTCCACAAGTGGAGTCTCGTGACGCTCGATGAACGCATCGAGTTCAGCTTCAGTGTCGAGTTGCACCGGTGTGGCTGTGAACTCGTTCATAGTCGGTGACGGGACTCCGCGAGGAAATCTGTGCCGGACGCGTTGTCACAACCATTCGTCAACCTGCAGCGCAACGTTTGCCACGGGATGTGCCACTCTCGGCTGAACTCGAATTGTTGTGGACAAACATCCACGAATCCATGTGAAGAAGGATATTCGCCCACAACAGTAGAGTTTTAGTAGTGGGTCCCGTGGATTGAGCCGAACAAAAGATGACAGACGGGAACCTGACTACGGCAGAGCAGAACGTGTTAGACAAAATCGAGACGGAGGACGTCGATTTCCTCCGATTGCAGTTTACGGATATCCTCGGAACCGTCAAGAACGTCTCTGTGCCGGCACGTCAGGCCGAGAAGGCGTTTACCGAGGGCATCTACTTCGACGGCTCCTCGATCGAGGGCTTCGTCCGGATCCAGGAATCGGACATGCGGCTGAAGCCGGATCCGGAGACGTTCGCAATCTTGCCGTGGCGCAACGACGAGAACAGCGCGGCAGCCCGGATGATCTGCGACGTCTACGACACCTCGACGGGTGAGCCGTTCGAGGGCGATCCGCGCTACGTGCTCAAGCGCGCCCTCGACCGCGCCAAGGAGATGGGGTACACGGTCAACGCCGCGCCGGAACCGGAGTTCTTCCTGTTCGAGGAGGACGAAGACGGATACGCGACGACGACGACCAACGACGCGGGCGGCTACTTCGACCTCGCGCCGAAGGACCTCGCGAGCGACGTGCGCCGGGACATCATTTACGGCCTCGAGAGCATGGGCTTCGAGGTCGAAGCGAGCCACCACGAGGTCGCGGAGGGCCAGCACGAGATCAACTTCGAGTACGACGACGCGCTGACGACGGCGGACAACGTCGCCACCTTCCGCACTGTCGTTCGCGCCATCGCCGCCCAGCACGACTACCACGCGACGTTCATGCCCAAGCCGATCCCGAAGATCAACGGCTCGGGAATGCACACCCACCTCTCGCTCTTTACCGAGGACGGCGAGAACGCCTTCCACGATGCGGACGACGAGTTCGATCTGTCGGAGACGGCTCACTCGTTCCTCGCTGGGATCCTCGAGCACGCCCCGGCGATCACGGCGGTCTCGAATCCGACGGTCAACAGCTACAAGCGGCTGGTACCGGGCTACGAAGCGCCGGTCTACGTCGCCTGGTCCGACCGCAACCGCTCGGCGCTGATCCGCAAGCCCGCGGCCCGCACGTCCGCGGCCTCGCGAATCGAAGCCCGCTTCCCCGACCCGTCCTGTAACCCGTACCTCGCGTTCGCCGCGCTCATCCACGCCGGTCTCGACGGCATCGAGAACGATCTCGACTGTCCGGACCCGGTTCGCGAGAACATCTACGAGTTCGACGAACAGAAACGGGAAGAGTACGGTATCGAAACGCTGCCGTCGAACCTCGGCGGAGCCGTCGACGCCTTGAAAGCGGACGATGTCATCTACGACGCGCTCGGCGACCACGTCGCTCCGAAGTTCGTCGAAGCCAAGAACCAGGAGTTCGAGGAGTACCTGATCGACGTCTCGCAGTGGGAACTCGACCGGTACCTCGAAACGTTCTAACCGCCGCTCGCTGGTGTTCACCCCGCGAGTTCGGGTGCGGGTTTCGGCTCACTGATCTGCTGTCACCTCGCGTCTCGTCTTTCGATTTTCGATTCGGTATCGGTTCCGACTCGCGTCGCGACCGCAAGGTCCCTCCATATCGATGCTCGCCGGCGGTTAGCGTGCGCCGAACCGGCGAGTGAGCGGAGACCGGATGAGATTTCGGGACGGGCGCACAACCGCGTGCAATGAACGAACGCGACCGCCCACGGCCGCCGGTCGAACTCGACGCCGAACTGGCTGGGGCACTCGAGGACAGAGACGGTGAGACGCTCCGCGCCGTCGCGGAGCATGCAATCGCGCTCGCCGACTGGAAAGATTCGACTGCCGAACCACGGACCCCGGCCGAAGGAGGTGACGATGCGGCGGGTGGCTACGATGCTGCGGTGAACTCGGAGTCAGCTACGGAGGGAAATGCGCACGCGGATGCCGCCGCCCAGCGTCCTGATGCTGCGCTCGATTCCGACGAGTTCCCCGCCGGCGTTCCAGCGCGTGCGAACGTCTCGCTGGTCGAAATCGCCGGCGAGACCTACCGGTACTACCAGTGGCGGGAGGACGACGAGATCAGGTCCGAGACCGAGCGGCTCCCGGCCGAGTGAGCGGCTTAGGCCTCGCCGTAGACCGGTACCGCAGCGCCGCTCGTGACCGTCGCGCCGTCGCTGCAGAGAAAGGCCATCACGTCCGCGATGTCGCTCGGATCGACCCACGAGTCGTGATCCGCATCCGCCATCATCTCGCGGTTCATCGGGGTGTCGATCACGCTCGGCATCACGCAGTTGGCCCGGACGGTGCCGCGATTCTCCTCTGCCAGCGTCTCCGTGAGCAGGCGGATTCCGGCCTTCGTGATGCGGTACGGACCGTCACCCTCGCCGCCCTCGAGTGACGAGCGTGCGCTGATGCTGACGATCGACCCCTCAGTTTCCTGAAGGTGCGGCAGGGCATGTTTCGACGCGAGAAACGCCGTCTTCAGGTTGACATCGAGCAAGAGTTCGACATCATCGAGGGACGTTTCCTCGATGTGGTCACCGCCGCGCCAGGTCCCTGCGATATTCAGCAGGTGATCGATTCGGCCGTGGTCGTCGACGATCTGGGAGACGAGTTCAGTGACGTCGGCTTCGTCGGTCAGGTCGGCCTCGTAGAACGCGAGGGCGGCCTCGTCGGCGGGGTCGCGGTCGAGCAGGCTGTCCTCGTCGTCGGGGGCGACGACATCGACGGCACAGACGGTCGCGCCCGCTGTCCGGAATCGGTCGACGGCAGCACTGCCGAGTGCACCGCTTGCACCGGTGACGACGGCGACGGTATCCGTGAAATCGACCTCGAAGGCTGATTGTGGTGCCATGGCTGTCCCTCCAACGGCGGGGACGATCAATACCGGGGGCGATCGTCCGAAGCGCGTGATGATCGGTGCCTGCAAGCTGCACGCGACGGGCCGCTCAGGACGTGTCGATGGGCGGCAAGAGCACCTGCTCGAACCAGAAGGACGCCACTGTCTCGGCCAGCGAGTCGAACTCATCGGGGCTCGACGGCTTCGAGAGCGAGGCGTTCGCCGCGAGTTCGTAGCTCTCGCGAACGGTCGCCGGATCGTCTGCCGCCGTGAGTACGATCACGGGGAGCCGGACGAGTACCGGGTCCGCTTTGACCGTTTTGAGGAATTCGTGGCCGTCGACGGACGGCTGGTCGATATCGAGCAGGACGAGTGCCGGAAACGGGGCCGTCTCGTCCGTTTGGCGGCGCTCGAGTTCGGCGAGGCCTGCCGTTGCATCGTCGGTAACGGTGACGCAACTATCGATTGGAAGGTTTTCGAAGGCATCGCGGATGGGATGATCGTCGTTCGGATCGGCTCCGACGAGGAGGATTTCGAACGGTTCCGATCGTGGATCACTCATCGTTCAGCCACCACGGAAGGTGCAACGTTGAAACTCCACAACGATACATGCAGGGGACACGTACTGCCCTGTTCTCATGGCATCTGTTTAAACGTGGATGCTAATTGATTTGGTCGAATAACTGGCACGAACAGAAGAGTGTTCACACAGTATACGTATCCGCCGTGCCATTGGACCCCCATCACCGGAACCGGTAGCTCGCAGGGCACCAATAGCGCGGAGAACAGAACGCTAAAGTCCACCAGCCACATCACGTGGGTCGAATGCGACTGATCGCCCACCGCGGCTTCGCGTCGACGGCTCCCGAGAACACAATCGCCGCCGTCCAATCCGCTGCCGACCACGCGGACGCCGTCGAGGTCGACATCCGCCGCTGTCAATCGGGTGAACTCGTCGTCATCCACGATGCGACAGTCGAGCGGGTTATCGGTGGTGCTGTCGATACGACGACAACTACTCCCGACACTGCCACCGTCGCAACGACCCCCCTCTCAGAACTCAAAACACACACCGTCCTCGATTCCGGCGAGCGGATTCCGACGCTTGCAGAACTACTCGAGGCGCTTCCGCCGGGTCTCGAACTCCACCTCGAACTCAAGGAACGCGGCCTCGCGGCGGACGTGCTCGATGCGATCGACGGCATCGACAACCCCGTTCTCCTGACCTCGTTTCTCCCCTCGGAACTGCGAGCGATCCGCGAACGCGAGCCGAGTCAATCCATCGGCCTCCTCGTCAGCCGTCGGCTCGAAACACCCATCACGACCGCGATTGAACTCGACTGCGACGCGATCGGTGCGAGCTACTGGCGCTGTCTAACGACGCGACTCGTTTCGCGAGCGAGAACTGTCAGTCTCGAAATCCACGCATGGCCAGTCAAACAGCAACATACCGCAACGTTGCTCTCCCGGCGCGGTGTCGACTGCGTGTCCGCCGACCGTCCGATCCGTCTGCCACCGTCACGGTGAGTCAGACTGGCTGCTGTACCGATTTCCCGGCGTAACCGCGACTATCCTGCGAGTGCGCCGGAACTGATTGACAGCAGTCCGTCTCAGGCGAGCCACTCCTCCGGCTTCGTATCGTAGTCGACATCGTCGGCAGCGAGATGCTCGACCTCCTCCCAGCGGCGATCCTCGACCGTCACCTCCTCGCCGTCGTATCGCAGTAGTTTACCCTGCTCTTCGGCTTCGGGCTCCCTGTTCCGGCGCTTTGCCACCTCGATATCGTGCTCGTCGATCTCCTTGACGATGGTCAGCAGATTCACCGGCCGGCCCCACAGCTCGAAGATACGCTTGATCGTCTCCTTCGCCTTCCCGAGATCGAGCATCACGCCGTTGTACTGGTGGCCCAACAGGAGTTCGTTCGCGTTGTTGTAGTTGCCGTCGTAGACCGCGATCGTCGGCTTGCCGAAATTGGTAAACTGCAACAGGAGCTTCTTCTTGACGTCCTCGGCGGCGTCGCTCGCGACGTGGAATTGCCCCGTCGCCTTCGAGTGCTCGTAGGTGAAGTAGTTGTTCTCCGTGATGAACTCCTGCGTGAGGAACTCGTCCAGGAACGTCACGTCGTTGTGACTCTCACGCACGTCAAAGAGCCGGTCCCAGCCCGCGGTGAACTCGACGTTCGAGAGCGCTTCCTCGATGCTGTCGTAGCGGGTATCGTCGAACAGGTAGCGGCCGATCTGCTCGAGTTCGTTCTGGGTGACCCGCGAGAGGAACCCGCGGTGCTGGCGCTTGACGAGCGAGTAGTGTCGTCGGGCGAGTCCCTCGTAGGTCAGGACCTTCCAGGGGTACCGTTCAACGTCGATCTCGCCGCTCCGAGCCCGCTCGAGGGCGTCGCGGTCGATCCACTCGTCGGGCACGTCCGCGCTCTCGAGTTCGTCGAGCGTCGCCGGCGTGATCGTATCGATCACCGCGGGCGGTTCGAGGTGCTCGCGCACCTCGTCGAAGTCGACGACGTCCGAGAGATTCCGCCAGGTGATGCCCTCGACCCGAAGCAGATGCTCTAAGACCTCGCGACGGTTCGTCGTGTTCTCGACGTACTCCCACAGTTCCATGCCCAGACTGTAGGGGTTGAGTCCGCCCGAGGCGAGCACCTTCGCCATGTGGTCGGCGTAGTTCATGAACTCGTCCGCGCCGGCGAAGCCTTCGTCGGTCATCATGGTCGACTCCCAGTAGGCGGCCCAGCCCTCGTTCATCACTTTCGTCATCTTCTGGGCGGCGAAGTAGTACGCCTCGGCGCGCATCATGTCGAGGACGTCGCGTTGCCACTCGTCCATCTCGACGGCGCGTTCGGCCTCCGAATCGTACCGTTTGCCGTGCTCGCGGACGAACGCGAGGAGGTCCTTCTGTGGCTCCTCGGGGAAGGTGACGCCGCCGTCCTCGCCCGCTAAGCGTTCGAGCCACTCCTCGTCGAACACCTCGCCTTTGATCTCCTCGGAGAGTTCGAGTTCGTCCAGCTTCTCGGCCAAGTCTTCGTCGAGTTCAGCAGTTGCCGCCGGGCCGTCGACGTCGAGTCGGCGCTCGAACACCTGGTGTTGGTCGATGTTGTCTTCGAGGCTGAGGCAGTGGTCGATCCACTTCTCGACCTCGGCGCGGTCGATATCGGGATCGGACATGTAGTCGTCGATCGCCCGCGCGTGCCGTTCGAGCATGGCCGCGGCATTGACCTGTTTCTCGTCGGCGCGGCCGCTGGTGAAGAGGCCGAACCACTCGTTGTTCGCGAAGAAGTCGGAGTGGGCCTCGACGTGGGTGATGACGGCCTTCTGGTCGGCGACGGTGTTCGATTCCTGAAGGAACGCGTGGGCCGGGTTGTCGTTGTTGACGATCTCGAAGGCCTTACCGCCGCCGTACTGGCCCTGCTTTTGCTGTTTGTCGTACTGCATGCCCCACCGCCAGTGCGGATAGCGCGACTGGAAGCCGCCGTAGGCGATGAGTTCGTTCATCTCGTCGTAGTCGATGATCCAGTAGTTGACCGGGTAGGGCTCGAGCCCCAGTTTTTCGGCCAGGTTCCGGGCCTCGGTGACCGGTTCCTCGAGGTCGGTCGCGATCGCCTGTTTGCGGAATCTGTCGGCGTTGGTGTTTCGCTTACGCATGAGAATCACCGGTGTTCGCTCTGTCACTCATCGGTCTCACTCTCCGTGCTGAGGATTTCGTAGATGGCGTCGGTCACGTCGTCGGCGTCGTTGACGTATGCGATCGCCACGTCGTCGGCGTCCGTGCCGAAGTGGCGCTCGAGTTCTTCGGCGTGGGTGGCGTTGATCGCGTTCCCGCTCGGCTGGGTCTCCACGTAGGCGTGGAGGTTGGCGGGAATCTGGTCCATCATCGGGATCACCCGTTCCTCGGTGTCGTTCGAGGAGTTCTCGGAGTCCCCCGCCGCGAAGACATAGCGGTTCCAGTCGCTCCAGGGATACTCCTCCAGTAGTTCGGCGGCGAGTTCGTACGCGCTCGAGATTTTCGTGCCGCCACCGCTGCGGATGCCGAAGAAGTCGTCGCGCTCGACCTCCCAGGCCTCGGCGTCGTGGGCGATGTAGACGAACTCGGCGTTGTCGTACTTGCCCTGGAGGTACCAGTCCAGCGGCGTGAAGGTGCGTTCGACGAGTTCGCGTTTCTTCTCGCGCATCGACCCGGAAACGTCGCGGATGTTGACGACGACGACGTTCTTCTCTTTCTCCTCGATAATCTCGGGGTAACGGTAGCGTTCATCTTCACGGCGGAAGGGGACGTGTTTGATTCCCTCGCGGCGGATCTGTTGCTGGACGCTCTCGCGTTCGACGTTCGCCTCGACTTCCGCGATGGAACTCCACGTTCCCCGCTCGTCCTCGGGAACGTCGCTGTGGGCCTCTTCGATCCAGGCCATCGACACCGGCAGATTTTCGCCGCGAGCCCACTCGAAGATCTCTCGCGGCGTAATGCCCTCGACCTTACAGAGTTCGCGAAGGAAGTCCTCGTCGAAGTCCATCGCGAGTTTACGCTTGAGGCCTTCCTTGAACATCCGTTCGAAGTCGAGCGTACTGTCCGGGCCGGTGCGCGTGAGGTCGGTGAACGGCCCCTCTTTCTCCTCGACGACGCGCTTGCCCTTCGGCTCGAGGTCGAGTCCGAGTTCTTCGTCGAGTTCTTCGGCGAACTCTTCGGGGTCCATCTCGTAGTACTCGTGGTCGCCGCCCTCCCCGCCGGGTTCGCCGTCCTCGCCGTCGTCGTCGCCCGGCTGGGGCTGTGGCTGACCGACCGGTTGACCGGTGTCGGGCGTGCCGTCTTCGCCCTGGCCGACGCCGCCCTGGTCGCGCTGGTCGTACTCGAACTCGGGCAGCGAGATGATTTTGACCGGGATGTTGATCTGGTCGGGGCGGCCGCCGCCGAGGTCGCCGTACTGGATGAAGTCGGCGAGGTCTTCGCGGCGCTGTTCACCGACTTCGCGGAAGCGGTCGAGGTCGTCTCTTAGTCCCATGATTGCACCTCGGTCGTGATCTCGCGCTCGCTTACGGTCTCAGCTGTCAATCCCATCGGTAGCTCACCTGTCCCATGACGTGTCTGCTGGTCAGTTCGGCCGACGCCGCAGAGTAGTCGAACTCCGCCACCATCGTCTCGATCGTCGACTCCTTGACGGCGGCCGTCTCGGTCCCGCTTGGCGGGTCGTCCCACTGGCGCGGGTCGAAGTCCTCGAAGGTCCGGCTGACGTCGTCCCAGTCGTGGCTCTCGAGGACACTCTTGATGACCGGAATCGCTGTCAGGTCGACGTTCGCCGCCGAGAAATCCTCGTCGCGGTGCTCCCAGGCGTGGCGGTTCAGCGACGTGATCACCTTCTCCCGGCGGAAGTTCCTGACGCTCTCTCTGGGGAGATTGCCCTGGTACTCGTCCTCGGAGAACCGCCCGAGGTGCTCGATCTCGAACAGCTTCATCTTCAGCGGGTCCGGCTCGACCTCTTCGCCGCGGTCGTTGTACAGCGGCTCGTCGGTCTCCCAGGCGTAGACGTGTTCGACGTACTCGGCGACGGTCTCCTCGTCGACGCGTTTCTCGTGCATGATCGCCTCGATAACGTCCGACTCCTGCTGGTCGAAGACGTAGTTCTTGACCGGCACGACGCGGTTCTCGAACTCCGAGCGTTCGCCCGTCGAGAAGACCGGCGCGTTCGCCATCCCTTCGGCCATCGAGTTCAGCACGTCGCGCGGCATAACCACGTTCTCGACATCGAGTTCGGCGTGGTGGCGGTCCCGCTCTGTCTGGAGCAACTCCGCGAGCGTATCGCGCGTGTACGTGACCGGGATGCCGTGATCGCCGTCGTTGCCGTCGTCGTCGAAGTCGAACTCGTCTTTCTCCCGGCGCGTGTCGCCCTCCTGGAGGAATCCCTGATCGTAGATCAGCGCCTTGTCGACCAGGTCGAGCCCGTTGGGCAGGTTCTCCTCGTCCAGGCGCGTGACGACCGCGTACAGCGCCGCCGCCTCGATCGCGTGCGGGGCGAACTCGCGGGTTCGCGTGTCGCCGTCCTGGCCCTTGATCGTCGTCGTTACCGGCTCGCGGATGCGCGCTTCGAGTTCGTCGTAGCTCTCGGCCTCCCAGATTTCCGTCTCGTTCGCCAGTTCGCGGCGGATGAGTTCGGTTTCGAGCGAGAGGTTCGTCAGGTAGCCAAAGCGGTGTTTGTCGAGGCGGCGCTTGAGCGCCTTCAATGGGTCCATGCCGTTCCGGTCGGCGTGCTGGTTGAGCTGGGCCTCCAGATCGGGGTTCGAGATGATCAGCAGCTGCGTGTCGACGTCCATCCCGATCCCCTTGTCCAGTTTGACGGACTGCTCGTCGGGGACGTTCAGCAGCTTCTGGAGGAGGTCGGCGTGCTGGGCCGCGTCCTCGACGATGGTGAGGACGCCGTTGCCCTGCGACAGCACCCCGTCGTAGCTAAAGGCCTGCGGGTTCTTCCGGCCTCGCGAGTCGAGTTCCTGGAGCATCCCGTGCATCCAGGAGCCGACGAGTCGTTCCTTCGGACGGCCCTCATCCTCCGAGTGCAAGACGCCGACGCCCTGCCCGTGGTCGACGACGTAATTTTTCACGCGGAGGTGCTCGTCGTCGGCGATCGCCGAGAAGAGATCGTCGCTGCCCTCCCGACGATAGCGCTCCTCTAAGAACTCGTAGGCTTCCCGCGAGAACGGATCGAGTTCGGTGTCGATCCGGACGGGGACGTGGTCGTCGAGTTCGGCGTTCAGATCCGCGAGCAATTGCGAGCGGACCTGCTCGGGAAACACCGACAGCGGATGGGCCTGGACCGGGCTCTCGTACCAGTTCTGGTCGTCGCCGGCGGTCGGATCGACGCCGTAGCTCAGGCCGCGATCGCCCGTCTCGGCGGTGGTGACGTTCCACTCGACGGTGTAGCGTCGCCCGTCGGGCGTCTTCGAGTACTCCCGGAGGCCGTTGACGAGACACCGCTTGAGTTCCGATTTGCCCGTCGCCGTCGGGCCCTCGAACCAGATGATCTTCTCGTCCTTGCCGCGACCCGCGGCGATCGACCGGAGGTCGTCGACGAACCCGTTCAACACTTCCGTGTTGCCGAGAATCGCGTGCTCACCGTCGTTGTGCGGATCGTCGAAGAAGCGATAGCGCTCTTTCTCCTCGCCCTCTTCGACTACCGTGCGGGTCCCGGCGGCTTCGATCGCCTCGAGCAGGTACTTCGACGCGTGCGAGGCGATCGTCGGGTTCTCGAAAATCCGGTCGACGTACGCCGCGAGACTCATCGGCTCCTCGTAGGTCTCTTCGAGTTCGCGATCGGCCTCGGTGACGTAGTCGTGTCCGGTCATGTTAGTCTTCCATCTCGGCTTTGGCGACCTCCGCGCCGGCGAACTCGAGCACTTCCTTCGCGCCGCCCTCGGAGTAGCCCTGTTCCATCAGCGCGTCGATCCAGGCCGAGCGCTCGTCGTCGTCGAACTCGTTGGCCGAGACCAGCGCCGAGAAGTTGATGTTGTGCTTCTTGTCCTCCCAGAGCTTGCGTTCGAGGGCGCGGCGCAGGCGCTCGTTGTCCTGCGGGTTGAAGGCCTCGCCCTCGCGCGCCCTGCGGCTGACCCAATTGCTCACTTCCTGGCGGAAGTCCTCCTTGCGGTCTTCGGGGATGTCGAGTTTCTCCTCGACCGAGCGCAGGAACGTCTCGTCGGGTTCCTGCTCGCGTCCGGTGAGTTCGTCCTCGATCGTGTCGTCGTCGATGTAGGCCATGACGTGGTCCATGTACTTCTCGCCCTGGCGCTGGATCTCGTCGAGATCGTAGGCGAGCGCGTGGCGCACGTCCTCGATGGCGCGTTCCTTGTACTCCTCGCGGACCGTCTCGAGGTAGCGGTAGTAGGTCTCGAAGTTGTCCTCCGGAATGGAGCCGTGGTGTTCTAAGTTCTCCTCGAAGAAGTTGAACACCGTCAGCGGCGAGAGGAAGCCGCGCTGTCGGTGCTTCGAGTCCATGATCGCCTCCGCGATCTCGTCGCCGATGAACCGCGGCGAGATACCGACCATTCCCTCGCCGATTTCGGCCGTCTGCTCCGCCTCTTCGCGGAGCTTCTTGATGTCGATGTCGTCGCCCTCGTCGATTTCGCCGTTGTAGGCTTTGACCTTCGAGAGGAGGTCGACCGTCTCGGCGTCCGGCTCCTCGATCCGAGTGAGGACGCCGAACAGGCCGGCCATCTCCAGGGTGTGCGGCTCGACGTTGATGTCCGGCACGTCGGCGTTGTTCAGCATCTTCTGGTAGATCTGGGACTCGTCCTCGTAGGACAGGACGTACGGGAAGTCGATCCGCTTGGTGCGGTCGTTGAACGCCTCCATCTTCTCGTCGCCCTTCTTGTCTTTGTACTCGGGCATGTTCGTCCGGCCGACGATCACCTGGTCGATGTCGATCCGCGGGTTGTTCTTCGGCTTGATCGTCTGCTCCTGGGTCGCGTGCAGGAAGTCATAGAGGAACTCGCGCTGGAGTTTGAGCAACTCCTCGCCGGAGAAGATGCCGCGGTTCGCGTTACAGAACGCTCCCGAGTAATCGAACGCGCGCGGGTCCGACTCGCCGTAGATGGCGATCTTCGAGTAGTTAACGTCACCCGTCAGCTCCGTTTCGTCCTGGTTCTTCTTGTCCTTCGGCTCGAAGGTCTCCAGTCCCTGCCGTTTGTTCTCGTCGGCGACGAAGCGGATGATCTCGACGTGGTTCTCTAACACCTGCTGGAGGTCGTCGTTGTAGTACGCGAGCAGTTTGTCCATGTAGAACTCGCTCTCCGGATCGAGCGACTGCTCGTTTTGGATCGTGTACGGCGCATCCAGGCGCTCGTTGACATCGTCGATCACCCGCTGGCGCTGTTCGTACGGCAACAGGACCAGCGGGTCCTGGTTCATCGGCGACCGAACCGTATCGTCGGCGGGGTCCTGGTCTTTGATGACATCGCAGAGGTTCGTCCACCGGAAGGTGTACATCCGCCCCTCCTCGTGCATCGTGTAGTCCTCGAAGTACTCCCGAACCTGCTTGTCGAAGTGGGACTTCCCCGAGCCGACCGGGCCGAGCAGGAGTTTGATCCGCCGTTCCGGTCCCAGGCGTCTGGCTCCCGACTTCACCTTGTTGACGAACTCGTGGATCGACTGGTGGATCACGGTCCCGTAGAAGGTGTTCTCACCGTCGTTTAACGGGTCTTCACTGGCTAACTGGTACTCGACGACGCCTTCGGTCTCGTCGTACGTCGTCCCATAGTAGTCGAACATATCCGCAACGCGCTGATGGGCGTTCCGGGTGATCTTCGGGTCGTCGTACACCGCTTCTAGGTACCAGTCGAAAGACTTGGTCTCCCGCAGGTCCGCGGGCATCGATTCCTTGTACTCCGTGCTGAGTTGCTCGAGTGTCTCGATGTCACCGGTCATTGTATCATTGCCAGTTGTGGATCCCCGTCGGTCGTGAGCCGAGAGTCGGTCCGATCGCCAACCCTCAGCGTCGCGGCTACCCTCCGGAACGAGACGGGGGCTCTCGAAGAGGGCATACCCATGCGGGCGACAGCGGCTTTCTCTGTCATGTGTGAACTCCCACCATTCACCGATGGCCGGTGACCACGTCTGGAAGCGTGGGCAACGTACCAGGGTGGGCGTGGGGTGAATCGGTCCAACGGACGGATACCGATAGTATTTAATGAGTGAGTAATCCAGGTACTTAACGTTGGCCCCAAAAGGTATTTATTAGGAGATTATTACGGGAGATATATGCCACTATTCTCTACAGACGAATGGTATCGTGGACCACAGTTCGTGCCGAGCGACGTAAATGGCCGGCCTGCATTGCCGTGGTCCACTCGCGCGCGCTCCGGTACCGGACCTGATATGTCTACGGATATCAACAGTCGGGTTCGTTGCAGTAACTGAAACGCTACTCAGCGCTCGGCGACGACGGAGATTTAGGGACAGTCCTCCTACCTTCACTATGACCGATCTCGCAGCACTCCCCGATTCCTGGGACATCTGGGCCGAGGGCGAGGACGGCCGCCTCGTCCTGGCGTACCGTCCCGATATCTTCAACGGCAACGACCTCCCCGCCCCCTGTCTCCCGACGCTGTATCTCACCCACGGCAAGCGCACGCGTCGCCCCGGCCAAAATCCAACCGACACAACCGGCCGAAACGACTGGTACGTTACCCTTTATCTCGAACCCGAGATCACCCTCGACGGCGGTACCCAATTTTCAACGCGATCCGACGCGCTCTCTGCCGCGCTCGAACTCGCCCGGCAGTTCGACGCGGGCGAAATCGATTATAGAGACTGCTATCAGGTCCCGCGCGAACAGTACTTCGCGCGACTCGACGAGTTCACTGGACGCGAATCAGTTGGCGAGAGCGGGGGAGGGTGAGGGAGAGGGTGAGACGCGTTCAGCGATCGATCCAGACGGCGGGACGTGAGGCTTAACCGCGAGTGGTGAGTTATCTCTACTATGTCTACTGTCACGCTCGTCGGCTCCCGGCTCGCCGAACCGGGAACCGAGTTCATCTACCAGGGCGAGGCCGACGGCTGTGCCGGCTGTCCGTACCGGAGCCAGTGTCTCAACCTCTCGACGGGGACGACCTATCGCATCACGTCCGTTCGCGAGAACGCACAGACGCTCGAATGTGCGATGCACGACGGCGGCGTCCGCGCCGTGGAAGTCGAACCCGTCCCCGTGCGCGCGAACATTCCGACGAAGGGGGCGTTCGCCGGGAGCAAGGCGAGTCTCGCCGGCCCCTGTCCGTACGTCGAGTGCCCGAGCCACGAGTTCTGCGAGCCCGACGGTGCCGACTTCGACGAGGAGTACCGGATCAGCGAGATGCTCGGCGACCCGCCACACGACGATTGTCACCTCGACCGATCGCTACAGCTCGTTGAACTCGAACAAGAGGACTGAACGCCGTTGCTGCCGTCCGATTAGTTCTGTTCGTGCGCCGACTCGTCCTCGAGCCAGGTACCGGCCCAGCACTCGATTTCGTCGAAGACGGGTTCGAGGGATTCGCCCTTGTCGGTGAGGCTGTAATAGGTCGCGATCGGGGCGTCCTCCTCGATGCGGCGCTCGACGAAGCCGGTCTCGCCGAGATCGTCGAGGACGCGCGAGAGCGTTCGCGCGTTCGCGCCGGTCGAGCGCTTGAGTTCGTTGAACCGCTGTTCGCCCGAGAGCAGTTCGTGGAGGACGGCCAGTCGCCACTGGGAGCCGATCTGTTCGAGCGATTCGATGACTGAGCAGGCACCGGCGTCGGTTTCGCGGGTATCGATCTGCTGGGAAGACATTCGATTGACAGTCCCTACAGCGTGGAGTACTATAGCAGTTCGGAAACGAACTAGCTAACGTGGCGTTATCGCTGTCCGGCCGAGTTCGCGAGTCTCCGCAGACCGGCGCTGGCCGAGTTCAGCGCGCACATCGGCTGGAACCGGCCGAGTTTTGCTGCGTAGTGGCACCGCGACCGTCACACCTCCCGGAGAATCGTCCCAACAGGACAGTTATGTACCACTAGCAACAGGTATCGGATGTGAAGACTGATACCACGCGACGGGGTGTCCTCGCCGGGGTGTTGGCCGCCGGTGTTGGCGGGCTCACGTTGACGTCCGCCCGGGAGTTACTCGATCAGTTCGCACCGCTCTCGGGCGACGCCTGGGACGCAGCGAATCGGTCACTCCCGGACACAGTCGAGAGTCCCTACGGCGAGGCCAGCGTCCGCTACGACGAGTTCGGCGTGCCGACGGTCGCGGCCGACGACGAGGCGGCGGCGTATTTCGCCGTCGGGTACACGCAGGCGTTCGATCGGCTCTTCCAGCTCGACCTCCAGCGGCGGGTCATGCGCGGACAGGTTTCCGAACTCGTCGGCGAGTCGACCGTCGAGGACGACGCGTTTCACATCGCGATGGACTTCGCGGGAGCGGCCGAGGCGACCTGGGACCACGTTGCCGAGACGCCGGCCGGGCCGCTGATCGAGGCCTACGCGGACGGCGTCAACGCGGTGATCGGAGACGGGCAGCTCCCCCTCGAGTTCGAACTGCTCGGGGCCGAGCCGGAGCCGTGGACGCCAGTCGATTCGATGCTGATGGAGAAACAGATCTCGTGGGATCTAACCGGGAATTTCGCCGAGTTGCGGCAGGCGCTGCTCGCGGATCGACTCGGCGAGGAGACCACGGCTGAACTCTATCCGGAGCGGCTGGATCACGACGTGCCGATTCTTCGGGACGCAGTTGAGGGGGAGCGACTGAGTGAAGATGCAGACGAACGCAGTGACGGCGAGACGGGGCGCGAAAACGGAGCCGGAGCGGCGACCGACAACGGAACCGAAGGCGAAGACGCGAACGCTGTGGGCCGATTACGGCAGTCCGAGACCGAGACCGGTACTGACGTTGATACTGATACGGGTACTGCTGCCGAGCACACTGCCGCCGTCGGCCCGGCGCTTCTGAACTGGCTTTCGAAATTCGAATCGCCGCCGGGCGTCGGTTCGAACAGCTGGGTCGTCTCCGGCGAGCACACCAAGAGCGGAACCCCGATCGTCGCCTACGACCCGCATCTCACCCTGATGACGCCGCCGCTCTGGTACGAGCAACACGTCGAGACGCCCAAGGTCTCGATTCGCGGTGTGACCTTTCCCGGCGTCCCGTTCGTCATCGCCGGAGCCAACGATAGCGGCGTCTGGTCGTTCACCAACGTCGGCGCGGACGTACTCGACTGCTACGAGTACGAGTTCGACGAGGCAGGCGAGCGCTACCGCTACGAGGATGAGTGGCGCGAGTTCGAGACCGAGGAACGCGAACTCGCCGTCGCGGGCGGCGAGAACCGCACGATAACGGTCAGGAAGACGGTTCACGGGCCGGTCCTCGAGCGCGAGGGCCAGACCGTCGGCGTCGCCTGGACCGGCCACACGGCGACCCGGACGACCGAGGCGATCTACGAGTTCGGTCGGAGCGGCGGCCTCGACGACGTGCTCGAGTCGACCCGAAAGTTCGACCTGCCGACGCAGAACCTCGTCTACGCGGACGCCGAGGGGCGGACGATGTACTACGCGACGGGCAAGCTCCCGATTCGGGAGGTCGACGGCGAGGCGGTGGCCGGAAACCGGATTTTCGACGGCTCCGCGGGCGAGGGGGAGTGGGACGGCTTCACTCCCTTCGGCGAGTCCTCCTGGGATGGATTCGTCCCCTTCGAGGAGAAACCCCACGTCATCGACCCCGATGTACTCGCGACGGCGAACCAGCGCGTGACCGACGACCCCACCCACTACGTCGGGACCGCCTACGCCACCCCCTACCGCGGGCGGCGGATCTACGACCGACTCGACGAGCGCGTCGACGGCGGCGAACCGACCGATCTCGACTTCCACCGCGACCTCCAGGACGACGTGTACGACGGCCGGGCGGCCCAACTCGTTCCCGACCTTCTCGACGCCGTTCGAACGAGCGAGACGAGCGGGCTCGTGGACGCCCGCGATGCCCTCGAATCGTGGGACTACCGTATGGACCGCGACTCCCGCGGTGCGCTCGTCTTCGCCCGCTGGTTCGAACACTACCGGCGAGAACTCTTCGAACCCGCGTTCGACGACGCGGGACTGGACGACTCGTACTACCCGAACGATTGGGTTGTGGCGACGCTCCCCGCCGACAGCCAATTCTTCGCCGAGCGCTCGCGGGCCGAGACGATGGTCGCCGCACTCGAGACCGCGCGAGACGAACTCGACGAAGCGGGCTGGGACACGTACGGCGACTGGAACTCGACGCGGGCGATCGAGCATCCGTTCAGCGTCGAAGCGCCGTTTCTGGACTACGAGACGCGGCCGGTCGACGGGTCGCGGGCGACGGTCAAAAACTACCGCGTCGACTCGGCCGTCGGCTCGAGCTGGCGGATGGTCGTCGAACCCGGCGGCGACGCGACGGCGATTCTCCCCGGCGGGAACTCGGGCGACTACTTCTCCGAGCACTACGACGACCAGTTCGACCGGTGGCGAAACGGCGAGCAGAAAGCGATGGATCGGACGGTCGATGGCGGCGAGGTGGACGTCTCGTTCGTGGAGGACGGCTCATGAACGGCGACTCGACCGACGGCGACCGCGCCGAGCTGGAACCGACGGCGGTTGCCGACGCCGATGACGATACCGACACCGCCACCAACACCAGCACCAGCACCGACACCGACACCGATGCCGGCACCGCTGATGGGAACCGATCGCCCGTCGCTGAACTCGGGCGTCGGCTTGCGGTCGTAAGAGCCGATCCGCGCCAGCGCGCCGTCGCGCTCGTCCTGACGACCGTCATCGGGCTCGCGCTCGCGTGGCTCCACTGGTTCGGACTCGTACTCGCGGGCGCGCTCGTGGGTCTCGTCTCCGCGAACCTGTGGCGCGCGCTCGCCGCCGCGGCCGGCTTCGGGCTGGTCGCCCTCGGAGTCTTCGTGATCAGCCTGGGCGGCGCGACCGCGACTGTTCTCGAGATGCGGCCGGTCGTCTATCTCACCGTCGGCAGTGCGATCGGGCTGCCGGTGCTCGGCTCGTTGGTTCGAGGAATCGTCTAACGCGAACTCCGACTCTCGGGACGACGATCGGCGACGGTCGCAGCCCCGACCCGGACAGAACTGTTTTCTTCCCGCTCGTCGAGCCTTGCACATGGAGTACACGACGCTTGGAAACACCGGCATGGAGGTCAGCCGCCTCTGTCTCGGCTGCATGAGCTTCGGGTCGAGCGACTGGCGCGAGTGGGTCCTCGAAGCGGAGGAAAGCACCGAAATCATCGAGCGCGCCATCGACCTCGGGATCAACTTCTTCGATACGGCCAACATGTACTCGCGGGGCGAATCCGAGCGCATCCTGGGCGACGCACTCGCCGAGTTCGACTACCGGGATGCGGCCGTCGTCGCGACGAAGACCTACTTCCAGATGCGCGACGACGGCCCGAACTCGGGCGGGCTCTCGCGAAAGGCGATCGAACAGGAACTCGCCGCCAGCCGCGAGCGCCTCGGCGTGGACGCGATCGACCTCTACCAGATCCACCGCTGGGACGACGACACGCCGATCGAAACGACCATGCGCGCGCTCGACGACGCCGTCCGCCGCGGCCACGTTCGGTACGTCGGTGCCTCCTCGATGTGGGCCCACCAGTTCGCCGAGTCGCTGTACGCGAGCGACCGACTCGGACTCGACCGGTTCGTCACGATGCAGAACCACTACAACCTCGTCTACCGCGAGGAAGAACGCGAGATGCTGCCGCTCTGTGCGAAAGAAAACGTCGGCGTCCTCCCCTGGTCGCCGCTCGCCCGCGGCTACCTCACGCGTCCCCACGAGAACATCGACGCGACGACGCGCGGCAAGACAGAAGAATACCTGTACGACCACCCCTACCGCGAGGGCGGCGGCCCCGAAATCAACGCCCGCGTCGCCGAACTCGCCGCCGAAAAGGGCGTCACGATGGCACAGATTTCCCTTGCCTGGCTGCTCCACAAGGACTGGGTCGACGCACCGATCATCGGCACGACCAGCGTCGAACACTTAGAGCAGGCCGTCGAAGCGCTCGATATCTCGCTGTCGGCGTCCGACATGGCCTATCTCGAGGAGCCGTACGAACCGGTTCCCGTGTCGGGCCACTCGTAGCCGAACTCGATCACGGGAGTTCCTCGGCGGCGGCGACCAGGTCCGCCTCGGTCTCCCAGCGGTGGAGTCGCCCCTCCGACTCGAGCAGGTCGAAGACGCCGTCCTGCATCCAGCCGAAGGGATGGTCGTCCTCGCCGTCCGGGTACTCGCGCTTGAGGACGTGACTCTTCTCGAAGAACTCGGACGTGCCGGCGAGCAGCCCCTGTTCGACGAGGAAGTCGCTCGGCTCCTTCTCGGCGACGCCGACGACGTGCGTGACGAGATCCGCGATGAGACAGAACTTCTGAATCCCGTTTTCCCACTCGCCGCGAACGTCGACCATCCGGAACGCGTAGGCATCGGATCGTCGATTCAACCGGTCGACGACGAGGTTGAGCCGCCGGATCGGTTCGCGGTCGTAGCTACCGAGGACGAAATAGGAGCGGTCGCTCTCGTAGATCGGCGTCAGCTCGCTCAGCGAGTGCAAGATGGCCTCGTTGTCCGCGAGCGAGATGTCCTCCCGGTCGAGTCGCTCGTAGGCACTCGTGAGGACCGACTCGGGGACGGCTGGCTTTGAGTCTGTCATGTGCAATGAGTGTCGGCAATCGACCATAGTAGTTTCCGGGTCGTTTCCGATTTTCCGATTCTTCGTTCTCAATCGAGAAAGGGACGATAGAGGACCCCAGGACCGAGAAAGTAAGGGACAAGTATCGGAAATCAATCGGAATTCGACGAGTTCAGTATCTTACTTGAGAGTGATTTACTCCAGAGTAACTTACTTGGTGTCCCAGCACGTAGCCCGCCGTATGAGTACCCGGCTCGGCACGTCCGAGGGACCGAACACCCGCGAGCTCCTTCACTTCGTCACCCAAGAAACGCGATTTGCACTGCTCATGAACGTCTTGCAACACCCCGAGCAACTCCCCTCGATGTACGAACTCGAGCAGTTGAATCCGAGCGTTAGCGAGGCGACCGTGTACAAACACGTCCAGAAACTGATCGAGGCCGGGATGCTCGAAGGGGTAGAGCTGTCCGAAGACGAGCGCCAGCAGGGGTATCCCTGGAAATTCTACAGGCTTACTGCTGAGGGGCGGCAGTTTCTCGACGAACACAATCTGCTCGCCGCGGAGGAGACGCTCCAGCACCTGTACGAGACGATTTCCGATAAATCGGCGAAGATGCAACGGTACGAGAGCGCGCCGCGGCCGTCCGTCGAGTGAGTGGCGCGCGGGCCGCATCGTTCAGCGCACGTCCGCACCGGTCGAGTGTAACCGCGGATTCGGCGGGGTGGGCGACGGGATGAATCAGGAGAACCGCGAAGCGATGTCCGCCTCGGTGATGATGCCGACCGTCTCGCCGGCTTCGGTGATCATGACGGCCTTGTAGTGCTCCAGCAGATTACTGATCTCATCGAGCGTCGCGTCCTTCGAGACGGTTGGGAAACTCTCGCTCATGTGGTCCGCGATCGGCTCATCACGGGCCGCAGCGTCCAGGTGGACGAGGTCGCTCTGACTGATCGAACCGACGGGAATGCCGTCCTGGATTACGGCGAGTTGCGAGTAGGCTTCCTCTTCCATCTTGCGTGCGGCTTCCGTAACGGGGTCGTCCGGCGACACGTTCACGACGGCTTCGTTCATCAAGTCTTCCGCGCGCACCACGTCGCTTTCGGCCTTCTCCAGCGCGTTGACGATCCGTCGAAGCGTCGAGAGGCGGGGGTCGACGTCGCCGCCCTCGATCCGGGCGATCAGCGGCTGAGAGACCTCGGCCTTGTCGGCGAGTTCACTCTGCGTTAACTCGAGTTCGGTCCGGCGCTGGCGGAGGTCCGCGGGCGTGGGAAGTTCCATATCGGTGAATAACCAGGGGTTATAGAAAGTCCTTTGGGTGGCTGGCAGTCCGCGTCCGGAGCAGGGTGTCGCGGGGGCTATTCGTCCTCGGGGACCTCGATGATTTCGACGACGGAGAGGGGGACATCTCGGAGCGCGCCGCCGACTTCGCTCTTTGCGATTCGGGAGGCGTGTTCCTCGCTGTCGGCGTTGAAGACCTCCATCTCGAGAGCGAGGCCGACGAGCGCGGTTTCGGCTGCGACGAACGCCGAATCGAAGGGCTCACCGCACGCGGGACAGCCCGTCGCGCCGACTTCGACTTCGACGTAGTCCATATCTTCGCTGTTGAGACGTTTGCCGGCTTCGCTGACCGCGACGCCGATCGCGTCGTCGATCGCGTCGACATCCCGAACGAGCCATGCTGCTTCCATCGCGACGAGGTAATTGCCCATATTTCCTGGTCGGTCCGGGGGGTTTCCTGTCTTGCGGTTCGATGCTGACCGGAGAGCAACCGCACGAGTGTTGCTTATACTGCCAGACGAAAGTCAGTGAACACTCGATCGCGTCTCACGGAGCGTCGCTTGTGGCGACGACCGTTCGAGTGCGATCGACGTGTGAATAGTTTTGTCCGGCAGTATTACCCGCGTGTGCCAGCGACTTGGCGCGCACGCGAATCCGATCATCCCTGTAAGTTATGCAAATTGAGCCAGTCGATTCCCGCCTGCATAGCCGGATGTCGGGACGAGTACAGGTTCAGTTGCTCGAACTGAAAGTGGTTTTGAATCGCAGGACGGCGTCGCCCCTATCTGGAATTAACAAACATTATGATTTTTCCATCTTACAAACGCTTATATATCACCTCCGTCTGTCCCACGACTGAACGCTGATGATATCCCGCGTCTACCGCGCAACGCTGTTCGCACTGTACCAACTCTGCATCGTGGCCGGTATCGTCGCCATGCCGCTCGCAATCGCCGCCCGCCAGGCCGGAATCACGCTGCCCATCCACCGACTCATCGACACCGTCGAAACCGCTTACGACGCCTCCCAGCCCTGATCACTCGCTGAACTCGTTTGCTCGGCTGTTCGTTTCGACCCGGTAGCGACGCGAGTATCCAGTAGTGCGCCGAGCCGAAGCTGAACTCGGACGAAGCGGAAACAAGGACGATGACCGCCGATGTTTTATATCGTGCCGGTCGTAATCTTCGGTCAATGCGAGCACCACAGCATAATTCGGAGTTTTCCCGGACGGTCGATCAGTTGGCCGACGATTCGAACCCTTACGCGCCGGAGGTCGGATCGCTGCCGCAGAACGACCTTTCGCGAGCCGATCTGGACAACGTCAACAAGACGGGGACGACGACGATCGGCATCACGACCGAGGACGGCGTCGTCATCGCGACGGACATGCGCGCCAGCCTCGGCGGCCGGTTCGTCTCGAACAAGAACGTCCAGAAGGTCGAGCAGATTCACCCGACCGGCGCGCTGACGATGGTCGGTAGCGTCGGCGGTGCCCAGTCGTTTATCTCGAGTCTCCGCGCCGAGGTCAACCTCTACGAGGCCCGACGCGGGGAGCCGATGAGCATCGACGCGCTAGCGACGCTCGCCGGTAACTTCGCTCGCGGCGGTCCGTTCTTCGCGATCCACCCCATCCTGGGCGGCGTCGATTCGGAAGGCAGCCACGTCTACAGCATCGACCCCGCAGGCGGCGTCATGGAAGACGACTACACCGTCACCGGCAGCGGAATGCAACTCGCCTACGGCCTGCTCGAACAGGAGTACGAGGACGGCCTCTCGAACGATGACGCGACGACGATCGCCGCCCGCGCGATCAAGTCCGCCGCCGAACGCGACACCGGCTCCGGCAACGGCGTTTTCCTCTGTGAGATCACCGACGAGGGCGTCGAGATCAACGGTCACCACGACTTCGAGGAAGTCGTCTGAACACAAACGACCTCGATCCCGAGTTCAGGAGCACCGGCCCGTCCACTGGGGCTGTTGGCAGCTTTTCTGGCTGGTGCTATTGTAGTGTAGAGATCCGTATCGTTGCTGTCGGTCCGCTAGTGGAATAGTGGCTTGGCCGACGAAAACCGAGACTGGACGCGAGCCGCGTTCAGTCGTCGGCAGCCCGTTCTGCGTCCGCGCGCTCGTTCGTCGAATCGAGGACCTCCTCACGGTGTTCGTCGAGCAGCGGGGCGCGGCCGCGCGGTTCGGGAGGCGTCTCGGTCATCTTGATCGGCGAGCCGGCGATTTCGACTACCTCGTCGGTGCCGGGTTGGTCGACCGGGACGAGCATATCGCGCGCGTGGACGTGCGGGTCGTCGAAGATATCCTCGGTGTTTTGCACCGGCGCGACGGGCACGCTCCCCTCGAGTTCAGCGACGAGTTCGTCCGTCGTTCGATCCGCGGCCCAGTCGGCGAGTTCGGCGCGCAAGAACTCGCGGTGTTCGAGTCGGTCGGCGGTGGTGGGGTAGTCGTCGGCGAGGTCGTCGCGGTCCATGGCGGCGCAGACCTCGGTCCAGTGGTTCGTGCCGAATGCGGCGATGACGGCGTGGCCGTCGGCGGTTTCGAAGGCGTTGTAGGGGAACAGCGTGGGGTGGGAGTTGCCCTGTCTGGTGGGCGGGGTGCCGGTGTAGGACTGCTGGTAGATGGCGCGTTCGGTCATGCTGATCATCGAGTCGTACATGCCGGTGTCGACGTACTGGCCCTCGCCGGTCTGTGCGCGGTGGTTGACGGCGGCGAGGATGCCGATGCAGTTCAGCGTGGCGGTGAAGAGGTCGCCGATGCCGGGACCGACCTTCGTCGGGGGGCCGTCTTCCTGGCCGGTGATCTCCATGACGCCGCCCAGGGCCTGGGCGATGAGGTCGAAGGAGGGCTGGCCCTGCCGGTCGGTTTCCCCGGTGCGCGGGTCGCCGAAGCCCCGGATCGAGGAGTAGATGAGTTCCGGATTGAACTCGGTGAGCGTCTCGTAGCCGAGGTCGTACTTTTCCATCGTGCCCGCGCGGTAGTTCTCGACGACGATGTCGGCTTCCTCGACGAGCGAGAGGAAGTCCGCGCGGTCGTCCGCGTCGGTGAAGTCGAGTTCGATGCTTCGCTTGCCCCGGTTGACGCTCTGGAAGTAGCCGCCGTAGGCCTCTTCGTCGGGATCGTCGACGAACGGGGGGTTCGATCGGATGAGGTCGCCGCCGGGACGTTCGATCTTGACCACGTCGGCACCCATGTCCGCGAGTAACATCGTACAGTACGGGCCGGCGAGGACCTGGGTTAGGTCCAGCACGCGCAGGTTCGAGAGTGCGCCCATGGTGTGGGTGGTTGCGATACCGCCACCTAAACCTTTACCATCGATCATGTAGGTGTGAACTTGTGACATAGAGGGGCTGTTAAGGTGTTTAAGGAATATTATCATGGAAGATCATTAGGTTTATACCCAAGTTCCTCATGGTTCTGCACACGATGTCCCAAACGGTCGTCCTCGGCGTGATCGGCTCGGACGCTCACGTCGTCGGCATTACGATCCTAGAGCAGGCATTCAGTGCAGCAGGCTTCGACGTCATCAACCTCGGCGTCCAGACCTCCCAGGAAGAGTTCGCCGAGGCCGCGGTAGCACACGATGCCGAGGCCGTACTGGTTTCGTCGCTCTACGGCCACGCCGAGCAGGACTGCCAGGGATTCCACGGCGTGCTCGAAGATGCGGGTGTCGATGCGCACACCTACATCGGCGGCAACCTCGCCGTCGGCCAGGACGACTTCGAGCAGACGCGGGCGACGTTCGAAGAACTCGGTTTCGACCGGGTCTTCGACTCGGAGACGGACCCAGAAGAAGCGATCGCTGCGCTCCGCCAGGATCTCCAGATTACGCCGACGGAGACAGAGCGCGCGACGATCAGTTCCTAGATGATACGAGACGAACGCATTCCGGCCGAGGAGCTACGGCGTATCGACGAGGAGATTCGGGCCGACTGGCCGACGGGTGCAGACGTCGACTTCGACGAGGCGATCGCGTACCACGAGTCGCTTCCCGCGAGCAAGCGCTTCGCCGACGTTCTCGAAGAGGCGACCAAACCACTCTTGCAGCCGCGGGCCGGCGTGCCGCGCCTCGACGATCAGGTCGAACTGCTCGAGTACCTCCACGGAGAGGGGAAAGCGGATCTCCTCCCGACGACGATCGACTCGTACACGCGCGATAACGAGTACGAGAAGGCCCAGGAGGGACTCGAGAACGCCCGCGAGAGCGGCGAGGACACCCTCAACGGATTCCCGGCGGTCAACCACGGCGTTTCGGGTTGCCGGGAGTTGATCGAGGCGATTGACGCCCCGATCGAGGTTCGCCACGGGACGCCCGACGCCCGCCTGCTGGCGGCCATCACGTTCGCCGGCGGCTTCCAGAGCTTCGAGGGCGGTCCGATCTCGTACAACATCCCCTACACCAAGCGCCACGGCTTGGAGGAGACCATCGAGAAGTGGCAGTTCGTCGACCGGCTCGCGGGAGCCTACACGGAACGCGGCGTGCGGATCAACCGCGAGCCGTTCGGGCCGCTGACCGGAACCCTGGTGCCGCCGTCGATCGCCATCGCGATCATGCTGGTCGAGGGACAACTCGCCGCCACGCAGGGCGTGCGCTCCGTGACACTGGGCTACGGCCAGGTCGGCAACGTCGTCCAGGACGTTGCAGCGCTGAACGCCCTGCAGAAACTGGGCGACGAGTTCCTGCCCGACGAGGTCGTCGTCACCACGGTTTTCCACGAGTGGATGGGCGGCTTCCCGCCGGACGAGGCCCGCGCCAACGGCGTGATCAGCCTCGGCGGGATGACTGCCGCCATCGCCCGGCCGGACAAGGTCATCACCAAGTCCCCCCAGGAGTTCCAGGGCGTGCCGACGAAAGAGGCGAACGCCTCCGGACTGCGCACGACGCGCCAGGTCATCGACATGGCGATCGAGCAGGAGATCGACATCGACGGTATCGCGGAGGAACAGGATCTGATCGAGCGCGAAACGCGGTGTCTCATGGACACCATCCTCGAGCACGGCGACGGCGACGTCGTCCAGGGGACGATCAAGGCGTTCGACTCGGGCGCACTCGACGTGCCGTTCGCACCGAGCGACAGCGCGAGAGGGGCCGTCCTCCCCGCGCGGGACGACGACGGCCGCGTCCGCATCTTCGAGTGGGCCGACCTCGCGATGGACGACGACATCAAGGAGATCCACGGGGCGCGACTCTCGCGGCGTGCGGACACCGAAGGCCGCGACCAGTCGTTTCGCATGGTTGCAGACGACGTCGACGCGATCAGCGACGGAAAACTCATCGGTCGCCCCCAGAACGCGGGGGACGTCTAAGACGACGCGTACCAGTCACCCGCAACATCACCTTACCCTCAATCCCAACCCCAACCCTGACCCTAATCTCAACCTCAACCCAACCCAACCCAACCCAAACCTCAACGCCAACAATGGAAATCACAGCCATCCACGCAACCCCCGGCTACGCCGGGTTCTTCTTCGACGACCAGCGCGCGATCAAGCACGGTGCACAGCAGGACGGGTTCACCTACACCGGCGACCCCGTCACCGACGGCTTCGAGGAAATCCGCCAGGCCGGCGAAACCCTCATCGTCGACATCGAACTCGCGGACGGCACGACCCACCGCGGCGACTGCGCCGCGGTCCAGTACTCCGGCGCGGGCGGACGCGATCCGCTCTTTCGGGCCGACGAGTTCGCGCCCGTCGTCGAGGGACCCGTCGCTGAAACGCTTGTGGGACGAGACGCAAGCGAGTTTCTGGCGAACGTCGACCGCCTCGAGGAGATAGCGATCGGCGGGAGCCAACTCCATACTGCGATCCGTTACGGCGTGTCCCAGGCGCTGCTCGCGGCAGCCGCCGCAGCCGAGAGCACGACGCGCACGGACGTACTGGCCGACGCACTCGGCACGGCCCCCGCGACGGAACCCGTTCCGGTCTTCGGCCAGTCCGGGGACGACCGCTACACGAACACGGAGAAGATGTTCGTCAAGGGCGTCCCTGTCCTTCCGCACGCGCTGATCAACAGCGTCGAGAAGATCGGCGAGAACGGGGAGACGCTGCTCGAGTTCATCGAGTGGCTCACCGAGCGCTCGCAGGAACTCGGTCCCGACGACTACGAGCCGCGATTCCACATCGACGTGTACGGGATGATCGGGGAGGTTTTCGGCGGCCCCTACGATCGCGACGAGGTAGTCGAGTACTTCGCCGCCGTCGAGGACGCCGCGGGGCCGTACCCGATCCAGATCGAGGGACCGATGGACGCCGGCGGTCGCGAGGATCAGATCGAGGCGATGGTGGAGCTTCGGACGGGACTGCAGGAGGCCGGCGTCGGCGTCGATATCGTCGCCGACGAGTGGTGCAACACCTTCGCAGACGTGCGGGCGTTCGTCGATGCCGGCGCAGCCGACGTCGTCCAGATCAAGACGCCGGACCTCGGTAGTGTCCACCGCAGCGGGCAAGCCGTCCGCTACTGCGATGGGACCGAGACCCGCGCGTACCTCGGGGGCACCTGCAACGAAACGGCAACGTCCGCACGCGCCTGCGCACACGTCGCGCTCGCGACCGACGCCGCGCAGGTCCTCGCAAAGCCCGGCATGGGGTTCGACGAAGGCTACATGATCGTCGAAAACGAGATGCGGCGGACGATCGCGCGCCGAAACCGAAGCCGGCAATCCGAACTCGACGCCGACGAGGTGACTGCAGATGACTAGGGAATCACAACGGGATTCCGAAACCGGGAGCGGGAGCGGAGAGCGAAACGAACTGCGACCGATTGACTGGACGGATTCCGACACGTTCGCGCGGGCACTCGAGCAATCCGAGACGCGAGAGAAGGGCAACTGCTTCGAGGACTTTGCCGAGGGCGACCGCCTTCAACACGACCCCGGCCTGACACTCACCCGCTGGGGCAACGAAGCGTGGATGAGCCAGACGCTCAACCACGATCCGGCCTACTGGCGTTCCGACGCCGCCGCGGAGCGGGGCTTCGACGAGCCGCCGATCCACCCGGACTACCTCACCGCCGCCACGCTCGGCATCACCGTCGAGGACCTGAGCGAGAAGGGCGGTTACTTCCTCGGACGGACGGATGTGCGATACCCCGGGACTCCCGTGTACGCCGGCACCGAACTCCGCGTCGAAAGCGAGGTCGTCTCGACGGCGACCTCGAGTTCGCGCCCCGAGTTCGGCATCGTTACCTGGCGGACGAGGGGGAAAGACGCCGCGACGGGCGAGGTGCTGTGCTCGTACGAGCGGACGAATATGATTCCGCGGCGGGAGCCGGTCGCGACGGACGGCGGCGGGAGTGCTACAGCGGCCGATGCCGACGGAGACGAAGAGGGTTCCGGTCTCCCCGAAACGTTCGTCACCCCCGATGGGGGCTTTTTTGAGGATTTCGTCGATGCGCTCGAGACGGCCGAAGGACGCGACGCTGCCGTCGCCTACCGCCACGAGCGCGGGCGCACCCAGGACGACGTGACCGTGGCCTCGCTACCGCTGGCGACGCTCAACACGGCCAAGCAGCACCACAACGTCGACGTGATGGGCGACTCGCCGTCGGGCGACATCGTCACCTACGGCGACGTGACCCGCTCGACCGCGCTTGGCCACGCTCGCTCGGACGAGCGAACCTGGCGCGAGGTCGGTTTCGACGACGAGAAGTTCCACACGTTCGTCGCACCCGGCGACACCGTCTACGCGTTCACGCGCGTGCTCTCGGCCGACAACGACGCCTCGATCGATGTGGCGGGAACGGTCCGGTTCGAACACATCGCGTTCAACCAGGACGACGAACCCGTGTATTCGGGAACCAGAATCGCCGAGATTCGAAAACGCACAGCCTGAGAGAGAGAGAGAGTACCCGCGATCCGATTCACCAGACAACACAGCCAATCCAGACATGACCGACGACATCCGACTCTGCCGAACCTTCCAGACCGCACCGGCCGCCGTCCCGAAAGACGACTCGGCGAAATACCTCGTCTCCGGCCTCGAGGCCGAGGGCTTCCAGGCACCCGACTGGCTCGTCCCCGACCTGGAGGACGGCACCGCTCCCGACATGAAAGCTGAGGGGCTCGAAAACACCATCGACCGCGTCCCCGAGTACGAGTTCCCCGGCGAAATCTGGCCCCGCGTCGAGTGGAGCTACGAGGACGCAGACTACCGCGAGAAGGGCCGCAACCAGATCGATCAGCTCGTGGACGAACTCGGCGACGACATCGAGGGCGTCGTCGTCCCCAAGGTCGGCCGACTTGAGGACGTCCAGCGAGCGGCCGAGGTCGTCGCCGAGGCCGAGTCCGAACACGGCTATCCGGACAACTCGATCGGCCTCTCGATCATCGTCGAAACCGGCCGGGCCAAGTCCGACCTCCGAAAGATCGCCGCCTTCGGCGCGGAATCGCGACTCACCGCGCTCGTCTTCGGTCCCGTCGACTACACCGCCGAACTCGGCGGGCGCGACCTCGGCGACGGCCGCCCACGCTGGGACGGCCTGCTCGAAGAACTCTCGAACGAGGCCAGCGCCGGCGACTTGCTCTCGATCGGCGGCCCGTTCGACGACCTGTTCAAAGAACGCGCCGGGCTGACCTACTACAACGCCGACGAGTACGCCGATCAGGTCGAACACGAGGCCCGGCTCGGTCTGGACGGTTCCTGGTCGCTCTATCCCAAACAGACCATCCAGGCTAACACGATCCACATGCCCACGCCCGCCGAACTAGAACGCGACGTGCACAAGATCGAACGGTTCAACGAAGCCAAACGTGAAGGCACCGGCGCGGTCACCATCGACGGCCAGATGGTCGACGAAGCGACGTTCAAGAACTTCGAAAATACGGTCCAGCAGGTCCGTGCGATCGACGACCGGCGACCGGCCCAAACCGCAGAGCGCTACGACGAATCACTGTTAGAACGCGCGCGTGAACTCGAACTTTCCTACCAGTAGCGTTCGAGAACAGCCGGTCCGACTACCAGCAGCTCTATACTGTTGTTTCGTCACGGGGCGTCGGCGTCTTGTGTGTACCAACAGTTGTTGCGTGGGTGTATCGAGGAGAGCTATTCACGGGTTTGGATCCGACGAATATTCGTCAGTCCGATAGCTTCTGGTCTCTCTTCTCTAGAGGGGACTCATACATAGACGTATAGTCTGCTACTAGAAACAGCTTAACCCGGTTACGGAGAATAGATGTCTGAACGCCGATAGAGATCGACCCACCACCCACTCCAAACAGTTTCTCATGAACACAGTACCGAAGTTCAGCGATGGTGTCGAATCACACCACAAACGGTTCGATGTCGATGAGTACAGTGATATTTACGTCGTTGGAGACGTCCACGGAAGCCGGGCCACTCTTGAGACGCTTCTTTCGGACCTCGGCCTGAACGACGACGATCTCGTTATCTTCGTCGGTGATCTGGTGCGAAAGGGACCCGATAGCCCCGGTGTGATCGATCTTGTCCGCGAAGATAGTCGTTTCATCAGCGTTCGCGGGAACAACGAGCAGAAAATCGTGCGTGGCCGCAAGGATCCTGAATGGCTCCGTGAGGGGGATCGTGCGTATTTTGACTCGCTCCCTGTTGTTATCTCCTTTGCGGACGCACTCGTTGTCCATGGTGGCGTTGACCCCAAGCGAACATTGAAAAACCACTCCGTTGAAGAGCTATTGACGATGCGTGCACCACACGGTGATGGGTATAATGGACCGTTCTGGTACGAGAGTTATGACGGTCCATATCGTGTCTTCTTCGGACACACCGTTCACAACCGTCCGGTTGAGCGAGAGTTCGCCGTCGGCCTCGACACCGGCTGTGTCTATGGTGGCATGCTCACGGCTTACAATTACCGGTATGACGAATTTATCACTACCGACCAGACGACAACTCACCAAGAGCGAGACGACTCAAAAGTCGTTCACCCGGCTTGAATCGGTTTTCTACCGTGAGGTTGGACACACTCCGACAACGTTCTAGATATTCCGAATTCGAATAACCGTGTTCGGAAATATCGGCGTTATACGTACTCCGATCGGAGACGGTTCCGTGCCCCCTCACGTGTCTTGAAATATCGGCGGTCGCCGTCAGTTGTTCGAACTGCCCAGTCGTAGATTTCGCTGTTAGGACGATACCAGTACTCGGAATACGCGTCGAACACAGGTTTCTCTCCGCCGTCTGACCGGGCCTGAGTGATTGTCTCGTCGTGCGTAGAGTTATCCGATTTCTCGCGACCGGCATCTGCATCGGTTTCGGACGCGTCCGCAATGAGGAGGTCCCCCTCGATGAGATCTGTATCGACCATCAGTCCCGATTCACTTCCGCGATCGAGAGCCGCTTTCGTGGCTGTCATCAGTATCTCTTGGATGTCCCGTATGGAGTCATCATCCGGGGTGATTTGTTCGTAGCTTCCGTCGCTTTGCATCACCCACCGACGGCGGTTGTCCGCCATTGATGACTCCAAAATGAACCGGAGTTGTCTACGCAGTTGTGTCTCCTGAACGGGAGTAACGGCTTCCACCCGATAGTCGAGATTCCGTGTCATCCAATCGGCCGACCCAATGTACCATTCAGGCTTGCCACCGTTTTCGAAGTAGAAGATTCGAGCGTGTTCGAGGAATCGGCCGACAATCGAATGGACAGTGATGTTCTCGCTCAACGCTTCGATACCAGGGCGGAGCCGACAGATGTCCCGAACAATCAGATCGATCTCAACACCGGCTCTTGAAGCGCGATAGAGTTCCTCGACCATCGAGGGATCTTCGAGTCCGTTTACCTTCACGACGATCCGCGCCCGTCGGCCCGCATCGGCATGGTCAGCTTCCCGTCTAATCATCTCCGTAAACCGCTCGCGCATCGTTACAGGCGCGATTAGGAGCTTCCGGAAGCGATCATCGAGCGTTGGGCCGGTAAAAAAGTTGAATACCTTCGTGAGGTCGTGGCCAATGTCCTGATTGGCGGTCACCAACCCCAGATCAGAATACCCCTTTGCCGTCTCCGAGTGGTAATTTCCCGTCCCGACGTGTGAGTAGAGTCGAACACCGTCGTCTTCCTGCCGAACGACGAGCGCAGTCTTAGAATGCGTTTTCAGGTTGACGGTCCCGTAGGCGACGTGGATACCTTCCTCCTCGAGTTGTCGAACCCACTCCAGGTTATTCTTCTCGTCGAAGCGAGCCTTGAGTTCAACCATCACAGCCACCTGCTTGCCGTTCTTGGCGGCGTCGATGAGACTTTGTATCACTTTCGAGTCACTCGCCGTCCGATAGATGGCCGCTTTCACTGCGAGCACGTTGGGGTCGTTTGCCGCCGCGTTGAGAAACTGTTGTACCGTCCCTTCGAAGGAGTGGTACGGATGATGTACAAGGACATCCCCCTCTCGGATTTCATCAAAGATAGCCATCGGTCCGTCTTGAGTATCGCTTGTCACCGATCGAAATCGGGGATGTGCTCGTGGGGTCCACGAAGACCGCTTGAGATCAGGACGGTCCAGTTCAGTGAGTTCGAAAAAGTCCTCGAAATCGATCGGTCCCTCCCGATAGAACACTTCCCGATCATGCACATCAAGCTGCGCTTTGAGGGTCGAAAGCGACTCGGCTGGCATATCGGCATCGACTTCCAGCCTGACGACTGTCGCAAAGCGACGCTGCTCGAGAACCTCCTCAACCATATCGATGAGGTCCTCAGCGACCTCTTCGTTACGCCGCACCTCAGCGTTCCGAGTCACTTTGAATTTCGACACGTCGCGGATGTCGAGATCGGGAAGCAGTAGATCAAGATTTGCTTCGATCAACTCTTCGATGAGAATATACCGATCCGTTCTGTCGGGAATCGCTATCAACCGCGGCTGGTTTGATGGGATTTTGATGCGAGTGAACGTGGGGTCATCAGCCTCGTCCGACGAAAGTACAGCAAGAGAAAGTGAGAGATTCGAAATGAACGGAAACGGGTGAGCCGGGTCGAATGAAAGAGGCGTCAGCGTTGGCAGTATCGACTCCTCGAAGTACGTCCGTACCGTTTCGCGCGTATCCGCCGATAACTCGTCGAGATCGCAAATCTCGATACCTTCATCAGCGAGCGTAGGTTTGAGCGTGTTTTGCCAATACACTGATTGCTGGCGAAAAAGCGGACGTGCGGTATCAAGCACCTCGCGCCACTGTTGTTTCGGCGTTCGACCATCCGGCGTCGTCTCGGTCACGTCGGCTTCGATCTGCTGTTTGAGCCCACCGACGCGCTTCATGAAGAACTCGTCAGTGTTCTTGGTAAAGAACGCAAGAAACCGAAGCCGTTCGAGTGGTGGATTGCGCTCGTCCATCCCCTCACAAAGAACACGCTCCTGAAAAGCAAGTTCTGAGAGTTCCCGGTTCAGGTAGTACTCGGGGTTCGTGAGGTCTCTGTCGCTCATTGATGCACCCCATCGCACCCATGCGACAGTGTCCCCCCAAATCGACGTGGCTGACCGCTCACGTGATCGAGTTCAAATCGTGTCGGTCGATTTCCGCCGATCGGTCTCTGTTGAACCGGTGGCTCACAATTGCGTCCCACACTGGGCACTGCATTCGATACCGAACACCCAGCCCGTCGAACAGCCGTCCGTAACCAGCCGAGTACGCCTCTCGTCCCGTCGACATCCGTGGCGATCGTTCGCATGCGATCGGTCTGTGAACCGAGTTGTCCGAGAGTATCAGGCTTCGGCATAGGGCTGGAAAGTGATCGTTTCAGTTGACAGTTCAGACTCTCTTATCGGGGTCCGAACGAACTCGTGTGACTCTATCGCACGTTCCACTGCGTCACGTCTGCTCAACTGGCTCCGGATCGCAGCTAAACACTCATCAAGAATATGAGTATATCTCTGGGTAGTGCCAGTCGTGCGACACTCCCGGGTCGAATGGACATCTCCGGTTCCCCCACGTATTCGATCGGGCTTGTGGATCGAACACTGCCAGAGATAGGATTGTGGCATACCCGGTAAAGAATCATCGGACTACAAGTAACCCACTTAATAGCTCTATGTATCAATATGTATTTATTACCGTCACCGTCTGCGGGAACGGTCATCTGAGCGGTTGTTACGATGCGGACTCCACGGTAGGTAGTGTTGATGTCCGCTGAGCACCGACGATCCGAACGAGCGACGAAATTGGGGCACCTGCGCTGTGGGTGGTAGCCGCTTGAACGCGTGGAGAGTAACAGCAGCGGAAAGGAGACCACCTCGAACCAGGCACACTTCGCTGCGCGTGACTGAAATGGTTTAATTCAGATTACACAGGAGATCTCATAAATACGGTCCCAATGGCAACGATTGGGGACGGAAACTACGGTCGGTACGAAGCACTTCCGTGATCCAATCTCGTTCGTCGCAAAACGGTGGGGTTGGGATTTGAACCCAAGAGGCTGACGCCACCTGCTTTCAAGGCAGGCGCAATAGGCCGCTCTGCCACCCCACCTCACCTGCGTCTTCCCCGTGCGTTCAAAAAGGGTTATCGGTCTCTGTCCGCTCGAGCGTTTCGTCCGGGCCGACTGTCAACCCGAGTTCAGCAACGGCGGCAGCCATTGTGTCTGTCCCCGGTCGACCAGCCTGCTGGCGCGCCTCGAGAGTGGCGATGGTTGCACACAGCCCGGACTCGGTCGCGATAGTCGGGAGCATGGGCGCGAAGCCGAGTTTGAGGTCGGCCTCCGCTGCTGCCGTCCGTTTTGCGAGCGTCGAGACTGCCGGCGTTTCGTACGCGTCGGTGAAGTCTATCGGCTCGGTAAAGCCCGCGAAGTACGCCCGGCCGTTGGAGGAAGGGCCGAGGACGACGTCGTGGCGGCGTAGCGACATCGCCGCCCCGTCGAGTTCAGTTCGGGCGACGAGCGGGACCGTCGGTTCGAGGACGCCGACCGCGTCGGCCTGATCGCGCTCGAGTAAGTGCGTGACCGTGTTTCCGATGCGGGCTGCGTGCGTGGAGCCGACCTGGCGTTCGAATCTGACGGTCTCGGCGTCGGTCGGTTCGAGCGCCGCCGCAGCGAGTTCACGGACCGCGGTCTCAGCGTCTCCCGTTCCCGCCTCAGCGGCCGCGTCCGGTATCGTCTCCTCGTCGCGGTAGTTGAGCAGGACGTCGCCGCCGCTTTGCTCGGCGGCCCGCACCACGTCGGTGACGGCGGCTTCGTAGAGCGTCACAGCCGCTGATTCGGAGAGCGGTGTCGACTCGACGAGCGACGGCAGGACCAGCCCCGGCCACGGCGGGTCGACGGGAACGACGACGATCATACTGACTCGTCCGGGACCTGAACTCTTGAACGCGGCGCTTTGTGCGGATCGAACCGGGAAACTCGGACGAATTATAGGGGTGGAGGCTGTGCACCCGCGTATGACCGATCGATCACTCACGATCGAGGGACTGCTCGGAACGGGAGTCGTCGGCGTGCTGGCGGCGCTCGGCGTCTACGGGTTCACAACTGGCTACCTGCTCGAATCTCCCGGCCGGTTGTTCGCGCCGTCGGTTGCGACGCTCGGGATTGTCATTGCGGTCGTCGGCACGCTGGTACTCCTCGGCGCGCGTTCGAAGCGGTGGCGGCAGAATCCGTACTGGTAGCGCTCGCGGCTTCTGGTCCGGTATCGCGCTCGTTACCGTTTTTGTCGCCCCTTCGTCTGCCGATAGTCCGACGCCATGAGGTCGACGAAGTGTTCGATCCAGGCCTGGGTTTGCGTCGGGGACTGGTCGCGGGGCGCTTCCATCGGCACGAGTTCGAAGCCGCGTCCGCGGATCGTCGTCGCGTGGGCGTCGGGAAGGACGAGTTCGTCCGCCGGCGTCGTGGTGTAGTCGGTGCCGAGGACGGAGAGCGCTCGGTCGCCGATGGGGACCAGGATTTCGGGGTTTATCATCCGGATTTCGGCGTTGAGGTAGGGTTCGCAGGTGTCGATTTCTTCGTCGGTCGGCGGCCGCTCCGGATGGCGACAGCGCGTGAGAGACGTCAGATAGACGTTCTCGAGTTCGGGCTGGTCGGGAGGAGAGGTGGTGTCACAGAGGGCCAGCCGTTCGAGGATGCGGCGGAGGTCGTCGGGGGTGTCCGTGCTGGCCGTCGCGTCGGTGTCCGCGTCCGCCCCGGTGTCCACCTCGGTACCCGACTCCGCCGCGGAATCGCGCGCGACGAGTGGAATCCCGCTCTCGTCGGCCGCTCGACTCGGGCGTTCACCGACGAACAGGAAGTCAGCACCGACGTCGCCGTAGCCGTGGACGACCTGTGTGCGCGTCTCGCAGAGCGCCGGGCAGTTCCGGCACTGCTCGTCCATGCTGAACGGGTTCGCCCGCGTTTGCTGATTCGCGTCCACACTCGGATCTCGGCGGGGACGACCAAAAGCACCGCGACTGCACGGAGCGTCAGCGACCCAGCCCGCCGCGCTCGTTGACTTCGAGAATGAACTTGACGTTGCGGACGATCTCCTCCGGAGACGTGTCTTCGTCCGCGTCGTAGAGGTCGCTGGTCCGGTACAGGATGTTCGCGAGTTGCTTGCTCTCGCTCGACTCGCCGCGCACGTCGTCGGCAATGGCTCGGATGCGCTCGACGCGTTCCGGGTCCGGACTGAACTCGTCGATTTCAGCATCGTCGTCTCGCTCAGCGCCGTCTTCACCGGCATCCGGTTCCGGAACCGTATCGTCCGCGCTCTCGTCGGTCATTGGTCCGGCGAGGGCGTCTCCGTCCGACTTGCCTGAGACACGCCGCGCCGGTGGACGATCCCCGTGTTATTCGCGACGTTCTGGGTGATCGTTCTGAACGCATCGCCGGTCTCACTATCGTTGTCGAGGACGGTCGGCTCGCCGCCGTCGCCGCCCTCGCGGACAGCCGGGTCGAGCGGGATCGAGCCCAGAAACGGCATGTCGTGAGTCTCGGCGAACTCCTCGCCGCCGCCGGAGCCGAAGATGTCGTGTTCGCCCCCGCAATCGGGACAGGCGAACGTCGACATGTTCTCGGCGATACCGAGCACGACGGTGTCGTGTTTGGCGAACATCTCGAGGCCCTTGCGGGCGTCGTCGAGCGCCACATCCTGGGGCGTCGTGACGATGACGGCACCGGTGACCGGCATGGTCTGGAGCATCGTCAACTGCGTGTCGCCGGTGCCCGGCGGGAGGTCGACGACGAGGTAATCGAGGTGGCCCCACTCGACGTCCTCGGTGAGCTGCGTGATGACCTTGTGGACCATCGGGCCGCGCCAGATGACCGGATCGTCCTTCCCGGTGAGAAAGGCCATGCTCATCAGCTTCACGCCGTACTTTTCGGGCGGCACGAGCGTCTCGTCCTCGGTGGCCATCGGCGGCTCGTCGGCGTCGACCATCCGCGGCACGTTCGGACCGTACACGTCGGCGTCGAAAAGCCCGACGCGCGCCCCCAACTGCGAGAGCCCGGCGGCGAGATTGACCGCGACGGTCGACTTGCCGACGCCGCCCTTGCCGGAGGCAACGGCGATGACGTTCTTGACGTTCGGCAGGACCTGTTCGTCGGTTTCGAAGTCGTCACGGTCGGGAATACTCGCGGAAAGGTCGGGTTCGAGTCCCTCCGCGACGAGCAACTCGCGGATCTCGGCGGCGATGTCGGACTCAGTTGGCGAGTACGGTGCGCCGAGTGCGAGATCGATGGCAACCTCGTCCCCCTCGACAGTCACGTCGTTGACCAACCCGAGCGAGACGATATCGTCGCCGAGTTCAGGATCATCGACCGACCGAAGGCGGTCGCGAACGGCGGCTTCGTCCATGTTTGAAGGTACCTCCGGGCGTCGAAAAGGGTTGTGTTCGCGGGGGCGACGACACGGCCGGTCGACTCAGGGATCAGGGGTTGAAGTCGAACCGCGGCCCGCCGTAGGTCGGCGGGTCGGGTTCGAGTTCAACGCCGCGCTCGTAGCGGACGAAATTGAGGTAGAACGGGCGGCCACAGCCGTCGATCGGGCTCCCCTCACGATCGGTAACGGTGCCGTCTTCGCCGCAGAGAAAGGCGATTCCGTCCGCGGATTCGCGGGTTGCCAGGCCGTCGGTCGGCGTGGCGTACTCCCAGCCCGGCTGTGCGTGTTTCGTGACCGAGCGGTCCGCGAGGTCGGGACCGCGTTCGATGCTGTGGACGGCGTCGCAGTGGGGACAGGTGTATCGGACGGTGACGGAAGCCATCGGTGGCGGATCTAGGACGGCGCGAACCGTAAGGATGCGGTCGCCGTGACTGCCGCCACCGCCGGGACCGAACTGTTTACCGATTGGCGACCGGACGGACGGCCATGACCGATCCCGACCCTCAACCCGAGGCTGAGGCCGAACGGACAGCCGAGTTCGACCCCGAAAAGTTCGAGGAGAAGTACGTCCACTACTTCGACGAACTCGAAGAGGCGTATTCGAACGCCTACCAGCAACTCCACGGGCAGGTCGATTCCGAGGTCCTTCGAGCGATCGACCGACAGGTGTTGAGCGAGAGCGAACCGGTGTACGAGGGCAGCGGCGAGTTCAGCGTCGCCCTCCCCGAGAACCCGCGGGAGCGAGTCGGCGCTGTCGACGACGAGGAGTTCGAGGCCGTGCTCTCCGCGTTCACCGAACGGATCGAACGGGAGTTACAGCGGCTCTTCGAGTTCGGGGACTGGACTGCGGAGTGAACTCGCGGTGTCGATCGCTGACTGAACAGGGCTGATTCGATCGCCGGACCCGGAACACCTTTTGCGCTTACGGGAATCCATGCAGGTATGATCGACGAGACGGTCGAGGAGATTCAGGAGATGCAGACGCACAGCTCCTCGGTAGTCGCCGTAAACGCGACGCGGGCGCTCGAGGAACTGCTCGATCGGGAGTTCGCGACCGCCGAAGAGTACGTTCGCGCGCTCGAGCGAAACGGCTCGGTGCTCCGGCGGGCGAACCCCTCTCACGCGTCGCTCCAGAACGCGGTTCGCCAGGTCGTGGCGGCCGTGACCGAGGCCGACCCCGAGACCGTGACGGAAGCGAAGATACTGACCCAGGAGGAGATCGACGCGGTCGTCTCGCGGGTCGAATCCGCCAAGGAGCGGGCGGCCGAGAACGCCGTTTCCCGCCTCGATGACGGCGCGACGCTGCTGACCCACGACTACTCCTCGACCGTCATCGAGGCGCTCGAACAGGCGACGGACGCGGGCAAGACCTTCGAGGTTTACGTCACCGAAGCGCGACCGCGGTACATCGGCCGCAAGACGGCCCGCCGGCTCGCCGACCTCGACGGCGTCGAGGCGACGCTGATCGCCGACAGCGCAAACGGCTACTATCTCGAGGAGTGTGACCGCGTCGTCGTCGGCATGGACTGCATCGTCGAGGACACCCTCTACAATCGCGTCGGGACGTTCCCGATCGCAGCGACCGCGAGCGAACTCGACGTTCCGGTGACCGTTCTCGGATCGGCCTCGAAGATCGTCGGCGAGGGCTTCGTCTTCGAGAACGAGTTCAGGTCGGGTAGCGAGGTCATGCCGGAACCGGCGGAGGGATTCGACGTGGAGAACCCGACCTACGACGCGACGCCGGTGGCGTTGCTCGAGAGCGTGATCACCGACGAGGGACGAGAGACGTTCTGAGTGTCCGGCTTCCCGTTTCGCGTCGCCCGCTGATTCGTCGTTTCATCGTGGCACCGATTCGCCGGTACTGGGTCGCTGTTTCACGGCGTTGTCGGCCCCCATCGAACCCGAGACGACGAGCGGTCAGCGTCGCTGACGGTCACGATCCCGTGACGACAGCCTATGCCGGTGTCCGTCGTACTGGGAGTATGCGCCTCGTCCAGGTGTTCGTTCCAGCGGGTGATCTCGAACTCGTCCTCGAGCGGGCGGAGGCGGCCGGCGTCGACTACGCCGTCTCCGAGGAGACGAGTAACGACGAGTTCGAGGCGCTCGTCTCGATTCCCGTCCCGCCGGCCGCCGTCGAACCGCTCGTCGCCGACTTTCGGAAGGCCGGCCTCGACGAGTCCTCCTACACGGTGGTCACGTCCGCGGAGACGATCGTTTCCGACCGGACCGACGACTTGCTCGGCCGGTTTTCCGGCACCCGAATCTCTCGCGAAGAGTTGCAGTCCCAGGCGGTGGCGCTCGCGCCCGCGAGTTCGACGTACTACACGCTGCTCATCGTCAGCACGGTCATCGCGACGGCCGGCCTGTTGCTTGACTCCGCGGCGACGATCATCGGCGCGATGGTCGTCGCACCGCTTATGGGACCCGCGCTCGCGGCGAGCGTCGGCGTCGTCGTTGACGACGACGAACTCGCGAGACGCGGGGTCGTCTTGCAAGTCGTCGGCCTTCTTGTCGCCGTCGCAACGGCGGCGCTGCTGGGGTGGCTCCTCAGGGGAACGGTGTTGTTGCCGCCGGGCTTTGACATCACGACGGTACCACAGATCCGCGAGCGGATCACGCCGAACGCGCTGGCGCTGTTTCTCGCGCTCGGCTCCGGCGTCGCCGGCGTCATCAGCCTCATCCGCAACGTCGGCTCGGTCCTCGTCGGCGTCGCAATCGCCGTCGCGCTCGTGCCGCCGGCCGCGACGGTGGGCCTCGGAATCGCCTGGGGGCATCCGGAGGTCGTCGTCACCGCCGGCACGCTCGTTCTGGTCAACCTGCTCTCGATCAACCTCACCGCGTTACTCCTGCTCTGGCTCTCCGGCTACCGACCGCACCGCGTCGGGAGCGTCGACCGCGTCTACGGTCGCCTTCGATCGCGGATCGTCGTGTTGGTCGTCGCTATCGCCGTCCTCTCGGTGATCCTCGGGGGCGTCACCTACGGCACCTACCAGACTGCAGCCGTCGAACACGACGCGCGAACCGAACTCGACGCGATGAGCGACGAGCCACCGTTCGACGAGCTCGTCCTACGAGAACTCTCCGTCCAGTACGAACTGATCGACCTCTACACCGGCGACGTGCCGGTCGTAACCGTCCTCGTCGAACGCCCGCCCGGCGAGACGGAACCACCCGACTTCGCCGAGCAAGTGCGTGAACGACTCGAAACGGCGACGGGAACCGAACTCGAGGTCGTCACCGAACTGGTCGACACGCAGCGAAGCGGCTAATCGGGGGCTGGTCACTCGCGCTCGCCGAACGATCGGGGCGCGCCCGCCGTCGGACTCGCCCACGCGACGGCGTTTCGGAGCACCCGCCGAATCTCCGCGTTCTCGTAGATCGGATACGTCTCGTGGCCCGGTCGGAAGTAGAAGATGCGCCCGCTTCCGCGACGATAACAACAGCCGCTTCGAAACACTTCGCCGCCCTCGAACCAGCTCGTAAAGACCAGTCGGTCCGGCTCCGGTACGTCGAACGGCTCGCCGTACATCTCCGTCTCCGGCAACTCGATGCACTCGTCCAGCCCGTCCGCGATCGGGTGGCCGGGATCGACGACCCACAGCCGTTCCGTGCCGCCGTCTTCGCGCCACTGGAGGCTACACGACGTTCCGAGCAGCCGCTTGAATATCTTCGAGTAATGTGCGGAGTGGAGGACCAGCAAGCCCATCCCCTCGAGCACGCGCTCCTGAACGCGGTCGACAACCTCGTCTTCGACCTCGTCGTGCGCCTCGTGTCCCCACCAGAGCAACACGTCGGTCGCGTCGAGTACGTCCTCGGTGAGCCCGTGTTCCGGTTCGTCGAGTGTCGCCGTCCGAACCTCGTACTCGACGCCGTCCTCGATCTCGGCTTCCTCGCCGGTAAACACGGTTGCAAGCGCCTCGTGAATCCCCTCCGGATACACCGCCGCGACCTCCTCGTCCTCGCGCTCGTGTCTGAACTCGTTCCAGATCGTAATCGTACACATTGGATGTGGGTCCACCATCGACGGCCTTAGCTCACCTGGTCTGTCCTGCATTCACGTGCCACACCACCGACTCATGTCAGATAAAATAATTCACAGTAATGCAGAGAGATGGGTCGGTCACAACCCTTATTTTGATCGCTGCCCGCGTCTCTCTATGAACTGGGACTGGGCGCTTACGACATCGAACACCCTCATTTCTCGCCTCACACCACCCTCACAACAACGACAGGGTGGTTCTCGGTGAACGGAACGAGCATCGGCGTCGGCATCGTCGGGCTCGGCGGCATGGGTCACCACCACGCACGAAACGTCGAAGAACTCGGTGCCACCGTCGTCGCCGGTGTCGATCTCGTCCCCGAACAGCGCGAACGCTTCGCCGCAGAGTTCAACGCGAAAACGTACGAAACGCACGACGAACTCGTCGTCGACGATGCGGTCGATGCGGTCGTCGTGACGACGCCGAACCGATTTCACGAACCGATCACGGTCGCCGCGCTCGAGGCCGGCTGTGACGTGCTCGTCGAAAAACCCCTGGCACACACCCTAGAGAGTGCAGAGCGGATCGCAGCGGCCGAAGCGGAATCGGACGGATTCTGCATGGTCGGCTTTCACAACCGACACGCGGCCTCGATGGCGATGTTCGAGGAACACCACGCCCGCGGTCGGTTCGGCGAGCTGACCCACATCGAAGCCAACTACGTGCGGCGACGCGGCGTCCCCGGACCGGGCTCGTGGTTCACCAACAAGGATCTCTCGGGCGGCGGCGCGCTGCTGGATATCGGCGTTCACGCGCTCGACCTCGCACTGTACGCGCTCGATTTCCCCGACATCACCGAAGTCTCCGGCATCGCCAGGACGACGTTCGGCGGGCGCGAGGACTACGCGGACCCCGACGGATTCGGCGACAACTGGGATGCAAACGCCGAAACGTACGACGTCGACGATTCGGTCAGCGCGTTCATCCGCTGTGCCGACGGACAGACGATCTCGCTTGAGGCCGCGTGGGCGACGAACCGCGAGGAGAGTATGGACTTCCGAATCCGCGGCACCGAGGCCGGCGCACAGTTCGACATCGGCGATACGAAGCTCCAGATTCTCGGTGCGAGTGCAACCGGCGCCGATCACTACACTGACACAACCTGTACGGGCGATACGGGACTAACTGGCTATCTCGAGCAGGACGAGCGGTTCCTGACGGCCGTCGCCACGGGAAGCGAGCCGACGACGAATACGCTCGATGAGGCGCTCACCGTCCAGCGCGTCATCGACGCGATTTATCGCTCGAGCGAGACAGGCCAAGCCGAATCGATCGAATCACGGCCCATCCCACAGCCGGTCGAGAAAGAGGCCGAAGCGGACCAACAGCCGGAAGCCGGAGCCGAAGCTGATCTCTGAACTCGGTCCTCACCGACCCGCCTCGGAACCGTCCGTCGGACGAACTCCTTTGTTTCGCGCAACTAGCGCCGTAGAATCAGTCGTATAGCCGAATCGTCCGCTGAACCGCCGTTATCGGCCTATTCTCTCGAGTATATAATTAACTATATTCTGAATCAATGTTGTCCATCATTATCAAAGGCCTTATTACTATGTACACATCTCGCATACAGTAGAAGGGTTGACTATGGTTAGAAAAAATTCTACCACGAACGGACGCTCACGACGGCGGGTGTTGCAAGCGACGGGGGCACTCGGGCTAGCTGCGGCGGCGGGTTGTCTCGGTGGCGGCAACGAGGCCGAACCGCTCGATGAACTCCTCGAGGAGGATCCCGACGAGTTCGAGTCGGTCGAGATCGGCCACTGGTGGACGGCCGACGCGGAGGCGGAAGCCTTCGAGGCGCTCGTCGAAGGGTTCGAGGAGGAGTACCCGGATATTACCGTCGAGTCCTCGCCGTCACCGGGAGGGGCCGGGAGCGCGCTCGAGGCGGACATTCGAAACCGGGTCGTCGACCAGGATCCGCCGAGCACGTTCCAGGTTTGGCCGGGCCAGGCGCTCGCGGATTACACCGCCGACGACCTGCTCTACGACATCGAGGGACACGTCTGGAACGACGAGATGGAGGAGGCGTACCTCGACGGGCCGATCGAGGTCGCGCGGCCGGACGGCGACTTCGTCGCCGTGCCGATCAACATCCACCGGCTGAACAACCTGTTCTACAACGTCAACGTTATCGAGGACAGCGGCATCGATCCCGAATCGATCGACAGTCCGAGCGCGCTCATCGACGCGATGGAGACCGCCGACGAGGCGGGCTACGTCGGAATGGCCCAACAGACCCAGTCGTCGTGGTCGACGCTGCAGCTGTGGGCGCAGGTCCTGCTCGGCGAGTACGGCACCGATGTGTACGACTCGGTCATCGAGGGGAACGTCGAGGAGAACGAATCCGAAGTCCGCGACTCGCTCGAACTCGTCGTCGACTACAGCGAGTTCTTCAACGAGGACGCGAGTTCGATGAACGACTGGGACGACGCGAGCGACTACATCAACTCCGGCGAGGCCGCGTTCTTCCACCAGGGAGACTGGGCCGCCGGCCAGTACGAAACCGACGAAGAACTCGCGTACGGAGACGACTGGGATTACGTCCCGTTCCCGGGAACCGACGGGATGTACGTGATGGTCATCGACTCGTTCGTGTTCCCGAAGTTCAACCCGTCGCCGAACGCGACCGTGCGATTCCTGCGCTATGCGGGTACCGCGGACGCACAGGAGCGGTTCAACCAGGCCAAGGGCTCGATTCCGCCGCGGACCGACGTTTCGGACGAAGCGTTCACCCCGTTCCTCCAGGATCAGATGGCCGACTTCGAGGAGTCGGACGAACAGCCGCCGTCGATCGCCCACGGGTTGGCAGTCGCGCCGGATATCCAGACCGAGGTCGAGGGCGCGTTCTCGAACTTCATCGATAACTGGAACGTCGACGAGACGTACAACGAACTCGGCAATAGCTTCCAGTAACGCTGGAAGAGGGATTTACTATGGATTCGTTACGGAACTCCCTCCGACGGCTCAACCCGCTATCCGAGACGGCGACGGAGCAGTCCCAGGGAACGCAGACGCAAGGGTCGCTCGCCGGCCGGCTTCGAGACAGTGACTTTGTCGAGTCGATGCCGTTCTGGCTGCCGCCGACGCTGCTCGTCTTGCTGTTCGTTTACGGGGCAATCGCCTGGAACATCGCCATCTCGTTTACTGGCTGGTCGGGGCTCGGACAACCGGAGTATACCGATCTCTCGCTCGAGATGTATCGCCAGTTGCCGGCGGACCAGAACTTCAGAGCGTCGCTCTGGAACACGATCCTGCTTCTCATCACGTTTACGGGGTCGTCGCTGGTCGTCGGGCTGGGGCTCGCCCTGCTCATCGACCGGAAGATTCGCTTCGAAAACGTGTTTCGGACGATCTACCTGCTACCGATGGCGCTGTCGTTCGTCGTGACGGCAATCTTCTGGTCGTGGATGTACGCGTCGAACGGGGTGATCAATACGACGTTGAACGTCTTCGGACTCGATTTGCTGACGCACAACTGGATCGGCAACCCGCAGTTCAAACTCGCGGCGGTGATCGTCGCGCTCATCTGGCAGTTCAGCGGCTACTGTATGATCGTCTACCTCGCGGGGCTGCGGGCGATTCCGGACGAACACTACGAAGCCGCGCGGATCGACGGCGCGTCGACGCTGAAGCTGTACTGGCGAGTTATCATCCCGCAGCTTCGGTCCTCGACCATCGGCGCAGTCGTCGTGTTGATGGTCTTCGCGCTCAAGGCGTTTGACTTCATCTACGTGATGTTCGGGACCAATCCCGGTCGCTCCGTCGACATCCTCGCGGTCACGATGTACCGCGAGGCGTTCTCCTCGAGCCAGTGGGCCTACGGCGCTGCGATCGCCGTGGTCCTGTTCGCGCTCGCACTGACGATCATCGGACCGTACGCCTACACGCAGTACAAGCGAGGTGCACTCTAATGACGGACGATACCGACGCTCACACAGACACAGATATAGATGCGGACGCGGATACCGACACGAACGCGGATAGGGACACGCAGACGGAGACAGACACGGACACGGAACCGAAACCAGCGACCGACGACTCCTCTCGTCTCCCGGCTATCGGACCCGGTCGGCTCGCGCTCTACGGCGCGTTGCTTGCACTCGTGATCGGCTACCTCTCCCCGCTGTACGGCGGGCTGACGACCGCGTTCAAGACCCAGGAAGCGTACCGCGAGACCTCGCCGCTCCAGCCGCCAATCGAGGGGATCACGATCGACCCCTGGCTCACCGCCGGCGGCGAACTCGCCATGGGGATGGTAAACAGCTTCGCGCTGACGATCCCCGCAGCCGTCTTCTCGGCACTGCTCGGCAGCCTGGCCGCCTACGGCCTCACCAAGGTCAACTGGCGCGGGCAGGCATTCTTGCTCGCGCTGTTCCTCGCGGCCGTCTTCATTCCCTACCAGGCCGTCCTCGTCCCGCTCCGTCAGTTCTGGTCGATCGTCGACATCTCCGGGCTCCACGAGCGCGGTGAACTCGTCGAACTGATAATTACCCACATCGCCTACGGGACCCCGATCTGTACGGTCCTCTTTCGATCGTACTACCAGACGCTCGACGACGAACTCATCGAGGCGGCGCGCCTCGACGGCGCGAGCCTCGCCCGAATCTACCGGAAGATCGTCCTGCCGCTCTCGGTCCCGATGTTCGCCGTGACGCTGATCTACCAGTTCACGCAAATCTGGAACGACTTCCTGTTCGCGCTCGTCCTGCTCAGCGACCGCGCGAACTACGTCGTCACCCTCGAGTTAAACGCACTCCAGGGCGCGATGGCGACCGACTACGGCGTGCAGATGGCAGGTGCGTTCATCGCAGCGCTCCCGACGATTCTCGTGTACATCATGTTCGGAGAACAGTTCGCGAAAGGACAGACGATGTGATCACAACTCACAGATCAAAACGATGGCAGACCTACAACTTGACGCCGTAACCAAGGTGTTCACGGAACGCGACGGCAACCAAATCACCGCCGTCGACGACGTATCGCTCACGATCGAAGACGGGGAATTCCTCGTCCTCGTCGGCCCCTCCGGCTGTGGCAAGTCGACGACTCTCCGAATGGTCGCCGGCTTGGAATCGATCAGCGCCGGCCAGGTCCGACTCGGCGACACGGTCGTCAACGACTCGAAACCGAAAGACCGGAACATCGCGATGGTGTTCCAGTCCTACGCGCTGTACCCGCACATGACCGTCCGTGAAAACATGGCCTTCGGGCTGCAGGAGTCGACCACGATGCCCGACGACGAGATCGAACGAACGGTCGAGTCCGCCGCCGACATGCTCGGCATCGAGGAGCTCCTCGAACGCAAACCGGACGACCTCTCCGGCGGCCAACAACAGCGCGTCGCCCTCGGCCGCGCGATCGTCCGCGACCCCGAGGTCTTCCTGCTCGACGAACCCCTCTCGAACCTCGACGCCAAACTCCGCGCACAGATGCGCACGGAACTCAAACGCCTGCAGAACGATCTCGACGTCGCCACCATCTACGTCACCCACGATCAGACCGAGGCGATGACGATGGCCGACAAAATCGCCATCCTGAACGACGGCGAACTCCAGCAGGTCGGCACCCCACTCGAGTGCTACCACGAACCCGCAAACCTCTTCGTCGCCAGCTTCATCGGCGAACCCTCGATGAACTTCTTCGACGTAACCCGCGACGACGGCCAGCTCGTCCACGACCACTTCAGGTACGACCTCTCGAACGAAACTGGTGACGCGCTTGCGGGCGCCCACGCTGAACTCGTCCTCGGCGTTCGCCCGGAGGACATCGACCTCCAATCCACCGCAGACGGGGCCCACACCTACAAAACGGTCGTCGATGTCGTCGAACCGATGGGCAACGAAAATAACGTCTACCTCACCATCGGTGACGAGCAGACACAGACGTTCGTCGCCACGGTCGACGGGATGCACCACGTCGAGGCGGGAGAGACCGTCTACGCGCACATCCCCGAATCGGCGGTGCATATCTTCGACCGACAGAGCGGACACGCACTGCGTAACCGAACGGTCGAGTCGACGACGATTCCGGAAACGAAGCTCTGACCCGGCCTCTTTTTCGATCTTTCGATCCGCCTACCGAGTCAGTTCCCCGTCTCGATCCGGGGCGGGTGTGTCACGTCCCATTGCGCTTCGATAGCCGCGCGCGAGAACGCGGATCGAAACGAGATGTGCGTAGAAGGCAAGAAAGACCGCGATAACCCCGAATATCGTTCGCCGGGAGAACGCCGCTGCGAGAAATCCCCAACCGGGGACTACGACGACCAGTGCAGCCGTCCACGCAACAGCGTAGCCGCCGTCTACGAGAATCGGTCGCTGCGAGCGGATATCGATCGCTTCGATAATCGTCGCCCCCTCGGCAGTACGCCCGACGGCAACCGAGTACGCGTACCCGATCGCGAGAACGGCGACGAGCGTCGTCGTCGACAGCAGGAAAAACACCATCGATCCGGTGAATCCGACCGATTCTGCAGCGAACGGGAGTCGCGTAAACACCGTGAGGACGACCGCAAAGACGGCGCTCAAAAGGATCGCGTAGCCGATCGAGAGGACGGCCAGTCGACACCCGCGCTGGAGTATCGATCCGAGCGGACGAAACGACGGTAGCGTCTCGCTCTCGGCCGCTGTCGTTTCGAATACGCGAAGGAGATAGCCCAACAAGACGACGGCGGTCACTGCCGTCACGACGGCAAACGGAAGTGCGAAAAGTGGATTCGATGCACTCAGTGCTACACTCAGTTGCCCTGTGATAACTGTCACGAGTCCGAGCAGACCACCGATCACGAATAGATCCGGCGAGCGATCGCCGCGGAATGGATACCGCAGCGCCTCGCTCAGTCCAAGCGCCATCACCCACCTCTGGGGACGCTCGCGGTATAACGATTGCTGGTTGCCGACGGCCAAGAGTAACCCTTTTGCGGGACCCCTGCACACATCCGGGTATGAGTTCGGACTGGCCACACGACCCCGACGGCGAGGAAGGCAGCGAGGGGATGCGCAAGTACGACATGGCAGTTATCGCCAAGAAGGTCGACGAGGACGAGGACTTCCCGCTCGATCGAGACGAGTTCGTCGCGGAGTACGGCGACGATCCGATCCGGGTGAACTACCGGACGGTCGTCCCACTCAGTGAGATCTTCGAGTTCGTCGAGCAGGCGGAGTTCGAGACGATTACGGACATGCACAAGGCGGTCGGCGCGGCGATGCGGCAGGGGGGCTTCTGGGACTACCACCCGCAGGGCGTAAATCCGGAGCAGAAACACGCCTGAGTCTCGCCGTTGTTCGACTCGGCCCCACTCGGAGTGATGCTGTGACCGTCGCGGCTGAATACGGCTAACGACCGTTCGCCATCACGAATCTGGATTACGTATCACTTATACGATGGCGTTCGAAACCTTCGGGCACCGTGACTAACACGCAGGTAACGCTCGTTCAGATCGACAACTATGGGCCGTGGACGGTGACGCCGGAGCCGCGACGCGAAGCCGACCTCCAGACGATGCAATCGCGACTCTACGCCGACATCTCCCAGTTCGTCGGCAACCGTGGTGGCTACGTCTTCTTCAGTCGGTTCGACAACATGATCGCGGTTACGAACGGGCTCTCGATGGCGGACCACGAACTCCTTCAGGAGTCGGTGAACAATCGCTACCCCGTGACGCTCAGTCTCGGCGTTGCGACCGGCACCTCGCCCGTCCAGGCGCTTGCCGATGCGACCACGCTGGTACAGGAAGCGGGCAGCGCACAGGACAAGAGTCGGCGCGAGTGTCTCAAGGGACGGGCGATCGAAACTGCCCACCAGACCGCCGACGACGTCCAGATCGCCCACTTCGACGTTATCAACGCGACGGGCAACTACACGGACGAGCTCAACGCCTTCGATACGTTCATCGAAATCGAACAGGGCTACGCGGAACTCATGCGACACATGCGCACCGCCCACGAGAGCCTCTCCTTTTTCGTCGGCGGCGACAACATTATCGTCTCCTGTCCGAACCTGACGGAAGGCGACTACGAGGACGCGATTCACCACGTCGAGGACGCCGTCGATGTCGAACTCCAGGTCGGCGTTGGGCGCGGTGAGAACGCTCACGACGCCGGATTCGCTGCAAAACACGCGCTCGAAATCTGTCGGGCAGACGGAACCAGAGTCGAAGTAGACTGGTAGCCCGCTGACATCGATATCCGCGGTCGTAGAAGCAGAAAACTTCGGTGTGTGGCCGCTTAAGTGTGGTGGAGGTAGTTTTTAGCCCGACCGCGCGGTGTGTTCACACATGGAATCGGAACTGTCGGTCAGGGATGTCCTGACGACCGAATACGTCGGTGTCAGCGAGTCAGACACCGTTCAGGACGCAGTAACGCTCATGCGCGAGGAACACACCGGCTGTGTGCTCGTCGTCCGCGGCGCTGACCCGGTCGGCATCATGACCGAGTGGGACGTCCTCGGTCTCGTCGCAGCCGGCCGCGATCCCGCCGAAACGACCGTCGGCGAAGCCATGACCGCCCCCGTCATCTCCATCGACCCGGCCCGGTCGGTTACCGACGCAGCAACGATCATGGCTCGTGAAAACATCCGCAATCTCGTCGTCGAACGCGATACCGAACTCCGTGGCGTCGTTACCCAACGCGATGTCATCGCTGCCGCCGGCTCGTTCCAGGCGACGATGACGCCACCACGAACGACCGACCCCGAATCGAGCGCCGTCGCCGATCAGGATCGCGGCGACGAACGCCTCGCCGCCACGACGCCGAGAGGCGAACTCGACACACAGGCCCAACTGCAGCCAAACGGCGGTGACGAGTATTCGACGCAGGGCGTCTGTGAATCCTGTGGCTCACTCGCTGACGAACTCTGGGATGCGAACGGCCAACTGGTCTGTACCGATTGCCGGACGGTATGACATCCCGACTCGTGGCGCTCTAGACCACACAGTTCCGCCCGCAGACGAGTTCAGCTAGCAGCCTTCGAAGCCGACTGCTGACTGGCCAGTCTCGGTGAGCGAGGGAAGGGGCTGGCGCTACGTGAGCGAGGACACTGACCGTTATCATGGTCGCTGTAATCACGACTCACGGATACAGCAGACGGAGACTATCTCTCCGATAGAAAGACCTTTCGGGTGCCGCGGTGGACTGACCGACAATGATTGATACCCTCGACGACCTCGACGTCGAAGGGACAACCGTCGGCGTTCGGGTCGACATCAATAGTCCGATCGCCGACGACGGGTCTCTCGCCGACGACGCCCGGCTCCGTGCTCACGTCGATACGCTCTCGGAATTGCTCGAGCGCGGCGGTCGGGTTGCCGTCCTTGCCCACCAGGGCCGACCCGGCGGTGACGATTTCGGCTCCCTGTCTCCACACGCCGACCGTCTCTCCGACCTGCTCGGCCGTCCCGTCGACTACGTCGATGCAACGTTCAGCCAGGCCGCACGCGATGCCGTCCGCTCGCTCGACGACGGCGACTGCGTCGTCCTCGAGAACACCCGCTTCTACAGCGAGGAATACATGGAATTCGATCCGGACCGCGCTGCTCGAACACAGCTCGTGGCGAATCTCGCACCCGTCCTCGATGCCTACGTGAACGACGCCTTCGCCGCGGCCCACCGCTCGCAGCCCTCGCTCGTCGGCTTTCCGACCGTCGTGCCGGGCTACGCGGGTCGCGTCATGGAATCCGAACTCGACGTACTCGGCTCGATCGAGGAGACGCCCGAACCGCGGATCTACGTCCTCGGCGGCGCGAAAGTCCCCGATTCAATCGATGTCGCCTGGAGCGTTCTCGAGAAGGACCTCGCCGATCACATCCTCACCGCCGGCGTCGTCGCCAACGTCTTCCTTATCGCCGACGGCGTCGACCTCGGCGACGCGAGTTCGGATTTCATCTACGAACAGGGCTACTGGGACGAGATCGATCGCGCCAGCGACTTGCTCGACGCCTACGGCGACCGGATCGCGCTGCCGCGCGATGTTGCTGTCGACCGCGACGACAGCCGCCACGAACTGGGTGTCAACGCGTTACCGCCCCAGGAGGGCGAGGCCGCGATGGATATCGGCTCGTCGACGCTCGCCTACTACGAGCGGCTTCTCGAGGACGCAGGTACCGTTATCCTCAACGGGCCGGCCGGCGTCTTCGAGGACGACCGGTTCGAACTGGGAACCAGACGGCTCTACGGCGCGGCGACGGGCGTGCCGACGAGTATCGTCGGCGGTGGCGACACTGCCTCGGCGCTCCGCCGACTCGGCGTCGAGGGCTTTTCACACGTGAGTACCGGCGGCGGTGCCGCGTTGCAAATGCTGACCGCCGATCAACTCCCCGCCGTGAGCGCGCTCGAGCGTCCCGGTGACGCTGCGTCCGACCTCGACAATGGCCACTGAACCGCGCCGAAGATCGATGACCGACAACCGACGATGAGCGACGATCTGACTATCGACCACGCCACGAGCGCCGATCTCGAAGCGGTCACCGATCTCTGGGTCCGCCTCGCCCGCGGCCAGCGCGAGTTCGACTCGGCCGTCCGCGCGGCGGCCAACCGCGAACTGATGCGCGAGACCCTCGCCGCACACCGCGTCGCCGACGGCCTTCTCGTCGCTCGCGTCGACGACGCGATCGTCGGCTTTGCCTCCGTCTCACTCGAACGCGGCAGTCTCGAACTCGAGCGGACGCGCGGCACCCTCTCGAATCTCTACGTCGACCCGGCCTATCGCGACCGGGGCATCGGGTCCGCGCTACTCGAGGCCGCCACGGCTGAACTCGAATCGAAGGGCGCGGAGGTGTTGCTGCTCGAAGTGATGGCACAAAACGAGGACGCAAGGCGGTTTTACCGAGCGCACGGATACGAACCCTATCGAGTGGCGATGAAACGATCGCTCGAGGAGCCCACAGCCGGGGCGGATACTGATTCCGAGACTGAGCGGTCCGGTCGAACGGATCGCCGAACAGAAACCGAAAACGATACACATTCAAAGGAGGATTGCTAACCAACGGACTGCGCCAGGGGAGCATGGGCGGTTCATGCACTCGACTTGTAATCGAGACTTCGTGGGTTCAAATCCCACCCCTGGCTTAAATCCGTAGGCTCAAACAGCTTACCGGCTGGTATCGACACATTCCGGCATTCGGAGAACGCCAGTAATTCGGCCCGCCGGTTCAACACTCGTTCTACCGCTGAATCCACGCGGATGGGTATCGAGTATCCTCTCGGATTGCGCACCGACCGCGTCGAACGGTTGGTCGAGTTCACATCTGATAAGGGCGGGGTGGGTTCGCCGTCGGCGCAACCGAAGTGCAGCCCGACGAACCAGATCGCATCTATCGATCGATCACTCGAGAACTCGACGGTGACTTTTCCCCCAGCCTGCACCGCAATCGTGACCAGCCGACGTATCTGGCCGAGTATCCTCACACAGTACAAAGAGAGCAGACGAGGAAATCGAATGGATCTCGGTTCCCGGAACCGTCATCAACTGAGAGACTACCACGGCGTCGTCATACTCACGGCAAAGGTCGGCTTCAATATTAGCCTCGAACGCCGGAAACTGTGGCGTGTTCCGCCTCCTACAACGAGTACCTGTTTGGTGGATACGCCTCCCTGAAACGTCTCAACTGGGCTGAACTCAACTATATTATCTATTATATTCATAGAAATAAATACATCAGTGTACAACTACAGACAGTAGACAACAGACATATACTACAAGCTTGGGTTGAGGCCAGTGGATTTATATATGGGCGAGGAAAGAGTCCGGCCAATGCTACTCTCAGTCGATCGTTCGGAGACCGCCGAGACACGGTCGCTTAGCTTCGACGTAATCGCTGCAGTCGCCGAACGAGAGGGAGTCGATCCGACAGACATCGAACCGCCCGAGTACGAATCCCTCTATACTGTCGTCAATCCCGAAGCACTGGATGCACTGTTTGCACCGCGACAGGACGGGTCCGATAGAATTTCGGGCCGTGTCGAGTTCACGTTCAATGGTTACCACGTCGTTATTACGGGCGATGGTGAGGTGACCTTGCGAGAGGAATCATCGTAGTATCTCCACCGGCGAGGTGGTCTCTCGATCGAAAAACGATGGTGGACTAGTCGAGCTGGGAACGCCAGGCCTCCGGAATGGGCCGTGAGTCGCCGGTACCGGGGTCGATGAAGACCTGGACGGTCGTGGCCGTCGCTGCCAGGGACTCGTCGGCGTAAATCTCGTACGTGAGCGGGAGACTCGCCGTACCGAGTTCACCGACGGAGAGTGCGATGGAGACGGCTGCGTCGGCTTCGATTGGCTGTTTGTAGTCAATTTCGAGATGTGCGAGAACGGTATCGATATCGGCGAGCGAGGTGTCGAAAACGTCCTGAAAGTAGGCCTCTCGGGCCTGTTCGAGGTAGGTTGCGTAGGTAGCGTTGTTGACGTGGCCCATGAAGTCGATATCTCGAAGCCGAACGTCGATGTCGACGACGTAGGTATCCGTTGCCGTGTCCGGCTCAGTTCCGGGAGTCATGGAGAAGGATGGTGGTCCGACACCCGTATACGTACTGGTTGCCGGGACCAGAATTATTCGCCACGACAGGCCGATTCGAACACCTGCTCGTGAAGCCGCTCTGTGACGAGTTCGAGAAGCGGTTTCATGTGTTGCGTGTCCGCCCGGTTGTATTCGATCAGGGTTTCGAGTGCGGCGTCGTCGCCGCGTTCGTACTCCCGCCAGAGGCGGACGGCATCGCGGCCGTGTATCTCCGGGAGGTCGCGCTCGATACCGACGTCCCGTTCGATCGCTTTGAGTCCGCCGTCGAGGCCGATTTTCTTGCAGGGGTACATGAGGTCGACGTGCGGCGTCGTCACGTCCAGATCGTAGCAAGTCTCGAGAAACGGCACGTCAAAGCGTTGGCCGTTGAACGTGACCAGCAGCGATGCGGCGTCGAGTGCAGTCGCGAGTCGGTCGCGCGTGAGATCTCGGCCCTTGACGAACGTCGTCGTTTCGCCGTTGCGATGAAGGCTGACTGTCGTCACGTCGTGGTGACTTGCATCAAGACCGGTCGTTTCGATGTCGAGAAAGCACGTGTTCTGGCGGGCGTTTTCGTAGAGTCGCCAGCGACTCGAAGCGGGAAGAGACTCCGCGAACGGAGCGACGTCACCCTGCTCCAGGTGGGCTCGGCCCGTTTCGATGAACGTCTCGATCCGATCCGTGAGCGTGTCACCGACGACGCTACCGTCGAACTCGTCCCAGTGGGTAATTCCGTGTTCCCAGAGGCGGCGTTCGGTCACCTCGCCGACGCCGCGAACGGGAATGAAACTGTTCTCGATTCGCACACCAGTGGAGGGGAGTGGCGGAGAGAAAAGTGCTTGGATCGATCGAAGCCGTACTGGCGGGTACGCGATCGACGTCCATCGAGTGCCACGAAAGGAGGACCGATCAGACCGGCATCCACTCCGTCACCAGTTCGCGATCGCGCAGCGTCCAACGCTGTTCGTCGATACCGTCGCGCGTTCGCAGTTCGACGACCGCATCGAACAGCGGTTCGAGCAGCGCAACGGCGTCGTGGTCCGAGTCGAGCGGCAGGTGGACGTGACCGACTCCCCGAGCATGAGTCGTGGCGGTCGTCACCAGATGCAACAGTCGAAAGACCTCGTCCGTGTCGTGCTCGTCGAGCAACGTGACCAGTGAATCCAGACAGAGACGAAGCCCCGCCGGTCTGCGGTCGGCCGTCTCTCGGTCGAACTCGTCGATCGCCTCGATAATTTCGAGGCCGAGCGTGCCGATTAGCGGCTGCTCACCCGGCAACGACTCGGACGGGTGCGTGTGACCGGGCCGGGAGCGATCGAGGGAAGCCGTCGAAATCGTACGCGTCCGGGTCGACTGGTTCGGACAGTCCTGCCAAGAGTCCGCGCTGGTTGTTTCATCGACGGTGCCCGTGACGCGCAGTCGATACTGGACGCCGCGCGAGTCAGCTGTCTCCAGCGTCTCCGAGTCTGTGTCTGAGTTTGAGTCTGAGTCTGAGCTTGACTCTCGGTGAACGCCTGCGAGCCGCCGGCAGACAGCCTCGTGTGCCCCCTGGCTGTCAGCACCGACGACCAGGACCGAACTCCCCTCTCGTTTGAGTGCATCGAGGGTCTGTGCGAAGGTCATCTCCGTCTCGGTGTCAACGGTTCCCCTTGGCACCGTCGCGCTGTCCGTCTCCGTGACGTCGGAACCCCCAGATTCTGACCCCATCTTCGCTGACAGAGACACCGATCACACATAATATTTCGGGATGAATACGGGAGAAAAACGGTGCTCGCCGCCGTCCGAGTTCAGCCGGTCGACTCGCGGTCGGAAGCCTCTCTCCTCCCGACAGCCGGATTTTCATACCGTGACCCCATACAGGGGGTATGGGCGACCCCGACTCCAACTCCAACTCCAACGCCGACTCCAGTTCCGACTCCGGTGCTCCTCGCTCCGACCCCGACGAGGATCTCGCGACGGCCGTTCGCGAACTCACCGACACGATCGAGCTACTCCGTCAAGAACTCGCCGAGAGCGACCGCCGGTCCCCGTTCTCACCTGCATCGCCATCCGGACCACCGCTCCGGCCACCGTCTCCCCGGGAAGTTCTCGCGTTCACCGACGAGTTCGCTATACCCGCCGCCATCACTGCCCTCGAATCGAGCGTGCGCGCACTCGAGGCGTTCCAGCGCGGCCTCAACCTCGTTCGAACCGAACGAGAGGCCAGGGACCGCGCGTCGGCGGCGGCCGAAACGACGAGCGAGCGCGCCACCGACGTTCGTCGGACGACCCTCTCACAGCTCGATACGGTCCTCACGCAACTCCAGCGGGCGGCCTCGTCGGACGCCCTTCCCGCGGACGAAGACGCCCGTGAACTGCTCACAGAGGCGCGTCGGCTTCGTGACGAAGTCGATACTCGCCTCCGGGAAGCGACCGCCGACCGCGAGTCCGGTCCCGATGACGGGACTCCTGATACCAGTGGCGACAGCACTGAGACGGGGACGACCGATGTGGTTCAGATCGACATCGGTGACGGTCGCCCCCCACGCGATGAGACGACGGACGAAACCGAGGCGGCGAACGGCTCGAACGTCGATGTCGACGCTGAACTCGAGACGCTGAAGGATCGGTACAGTTCGGACGAGGAGCCGCCGGCCGATGACGGGCAGGACGCTCGCGATCCCGATACGGAGTCGAGCGAACCGGACGCCGACGACAATAATCGCGACGATTCGGGGGCCACTGCAGACGATGACGACGAGACAGATGGCAGCGACAACGATTCCAGCAGCAACGATACCGACGGCAACGGCGAATAGAATACGACCTGGAGGACGTTAGACCGGCTCGAACCGATAGCCGTCCCACTCCTGGCTCGCCGGCTCCCGAATGCCCGCACCCGGCTCGCGGAGTTCATCGGCGTAGACCGGCCGGACCTGGTCACCGACCTCGATCTCGCCCGTCGTCACCTGTCCGATCGCGCGCACTGATTCGCCCTCGATCGTGAACTCGACGATCGCCAAGTGGTTCGGCTCACGAACGCCCGGGGGCGTCGCCGTCGAGGTCGTCCACGTGATGACCTCCGCGGTGAACTCGCTCAGATCGATCGTTTCCACCGGCTCCGCGCCGTCGGGGCCGCGCGGATGTCCAGGGTAGCTGATCGTGCCGTCCTCGTACCGGTAGGCGTCCATCGTCATTGTGCTGCCTCCATGATAGTGGTGATAACGCAGTTGCCGAAGCCGCCGACGTTACAGCACAGTCCCACGTCTGCCTCGACCTGCCGTGGGCCGGCCTCGCCGACGAGCTGTTCGTAGATCTCGACCCCCTGTGCGACGCCGCTCGCACCGAGCGGATGACCCTTCGATTTCAGCCCGCCGGAGGTGTTGATCGGCAACTCGCCGTCGCGTTCCGTCTCCCCTTCTTCGACGAGTTCCCAGGCCTCGCCCTGCTCGGCGAAGCCGAGTCCCTCCATCTGGAGGAACTCGAGGATCGTGAACATGTCGTGAAGTTCAGCGACGTCGATATCGTCGGGCTCGCGGCCGCTCATCTCGTAGGCCCCCTCGCCGCTCTCGACGACGCCGCCCATTACGGTCGGGTCCTCGCGCTCGTGGACGACGTGGGTGTCCGTCGCACCGTCGATACCCGTGATGACGGCGTACTTGTCGGCGTACTCCTGGGCGACGGATTCGGGACACAACAGCAGGGCCGCCGACCCGTCCGTGATCGGACAGAAGTCGTACAGTCGGAGCGGATCGGCCACGATCGGCGACTCCAGCACCGTCTCCAGATCGACCTCCTTCCGGAACTGCGCGTGCGGATTGTCGACGCCGTTTTTGTGGTTCTTGACCGCAACCTTCCCGAGGCTCTCGCGGGGCGCATCGAACCGATCGAGGTAATGCCGAGCCGTCAGGCCGGCGAACGAGGGCAAGGTCACGCCGTGTTTGTACTCGACCGGATGGGTCAACGAGGCGATCACGTCCGTCGCCTCGCCGGTCGTTCGATGGGTCATCTTCTCGCCGCCGACGAGCAGCGTCATCTCGCTCGCCCCGCTCGCGACCGACTGCCAGGCGGCGTAGATGCCCGCCCCGCCGCTCGAACTCGTCTGGTCGACCCGCTGGGTGTACGCCGGCGTCGCGTCGATGTCCTGAGCCAGCGCGTTCATGATCCCGGTCTGTCCCTCGAACTCGCCGCTCGCCATGTTCGAGACGTACAGGTGCTCGACATCCGCCGCGTCGACGCCCGCGTCGTCGAGACAGGCGAGTCCCGCCTCCGAGAGGAGTTCCAGAACCCACTCGTCTCGCTGCCCGAACTGGGTCATCGACGAGCCGATGACTGCAACACGTTCCATACCCTACTGCACACAGGTCACTGTTTTATATGGTAGGGGTCCGGAACGTTCGCGGCGCGACGGTATCGACCAGTACTGGGAGCGGCAGGTAGCTGGCAGTTCCTGCACAGCAGTGTCTATCCGACTACATGTCGATTACGGTGATCCGCGCTCGCTACTGGTAAATGTACCACTCGCCACCATCTTTCACCATGGTGAAGTAGAACTCATCGACCGGCCCCGACGAATACGAGACGTACACGAACGCGTGGTCGTCGAGACCGCTCTCCTCGAACGTGGCGCTCAAATCGTTCTTCATACGGTAATCTACTATCCGGCGGGAGTGGAGCGATCAGGTTAGGCTGATTCGGGCGTCGCCGTCTGCAACTCGCTCGCACGCGAGCGCGCCTGCGAGATTACCGCGGGTCGCGCCTCGAAGGAAACGAGAACGTCTTCGTCGCCGTAGGTAACGTCGTCGACGTGGGCGTTGTCGTGGATCCACGAGACCACGCTCATCGTCTCGTCGGTCATCGGCAGCACGAGCCGTTCTTTTTCCCAGTCGGGCAGTTCGTTGTCGATCCGATCGAGCAGTGCGTCGACGTTCGTCCCCTCCCGCGCGCTGACGGTGACCGGATTCGGTGCGAGCGCGGACAACGCCTCTTGCTTTTCCTCGAGTTCAGCGTCGTCGACGGCATCGATCTTGTTGAGGACGGTGACGATCGGGGCCTCGTTGCGTTCGTAGAGCGTGTCGTGGCTGGTAACGAGTTTCTCGTGGATGTCGTCGACGTCTTCGCTCACGTCGACGACGAGCAAGACGAGGTCGGCCCGGTAGACGGAATCGAGCGTCGATTTGAAGGATTCGACGAGCCAGTGGGGCAGATCGCTGATGAAACCGACGGTGTCGGTTACGAGCACGTCGCGCGGGTCGATGTCGGCGCGGCGGGTGGTCGTTCCAAGCGTGGTGAACAGCTTGTCCTGGGATTCGGCGGTCGAGTCGAGGTCGGGGTGGAGATCCTCGTTCTCGTCGACATCGAGATCGGCCGCGAGTCGGCGGAGCAGCGTGGATTTGCCGGCGTTCGTGTAGCCCGCGAGCGCGACCAGATCGAACCCGGAGTTGCGCCGTCGTTCGCGGCGGTGTTCCTCCGTTTGTTCGATGCGCTCGAGTTCGTCGGTGATGCGGCTGATCTGGTCTTTGATGTCCTGCTCGCGGCTTTCGTCGTACTCGCCGAGCCCCATGAAACCGGGGTGCTCGTCGCGTTTGGCGAGGCTGGTCTTGGCCTCGGCGCGGGGCAGTTCGTAGCGGAGTTCGGCGAGTTCGACCTGGAGCTGGGCTTTTCGAGTTTGAGCGCGCTGGCCGAAGATTTCGAGGATGAGGGTGAACCGGTCGATGACTTCGACACCCTCGGGCAGGAGTTGGCCGAGGTTGTACGTCTGGTAGGGGCCAAGCCGGTTGTCGAAGATGACGGTCGTCGCGTCCGTGGCGGCGGCTGTTTCGGCGAGTTCTTCGGCCTTGCCCTCGCCGATCTGGAGTGCGGGGTCAGCCCGGCGGGATTGGGTAATCTCACCGACGACGGTGTAGCCGGCGGCGGCGGCGAGGTCGGAGATCTCGCTCGTGTCTGGCGTTCCGGAGTCGACGCGCTTGGCGATGAGTGCTCTCATGCGGATTCGAATGCGATTGCAGGGGTCACTTCGGGTTTGTCGGTGGTTCTGCGGTTGGGTCGGATGGTGGTGGTTGTACTGGTACTGACGGCGTCTGGACGAAAGCCGCTACTACCGTTGGTGAGACGTATCACAGATGAGACCACTGCCGCTGCAGGGACACAGCCACAGAGCAGCGTGGACAGTGTACTCGATTCTCGGCCGGTGCTACCGAGACGAAGCGTGGACTGTTGTGGTTGGGACTCGATCGGGTGTCGCCGCTGTTGCCGAGACGAAGACTCCATGCGCGCACGCGAGCACTGGTGCGGGTACAACTGCAACTGCAACTGCAACCGCGACCGGGCTGGCGACGAGACGCCATCAACCACGCTCGGGGTGCCGGCAGGCCACCTCCGTTGAACGCAAGACAATCATACTCCACTGTACGTCTCCAACCGCCTTGAATCCCGTGCCCGCGCTGAACTCGTCGTTGTACCGCCGGTTCGCCGGCCGCTCGCTCGACGGAAATCGGATCAAAACAGTCATTATCTGTGATACGAATACTCGCGGTGATGGTTTCCGCCGACCCGACGACGCTCGCACTCGAGTTCATCGCCGGCGCAGTCCTCGGCGGACTGCTCGGCTTTGGGACAAAGCGAGTCGCTAAACTGATCGCCATTATCTTCGGCATCGAACTGATGGTCGTTCGCTATCTCCAGTCCCAGGGCATCGTTATCGTGGACTGGGATCGACTTTCTGCCGGGCTTATCACGACACAAGAACAGACGGTGTCAAATGCCGGTGTCACTGCCCACTGGATCGACTCGCTCCTCTCCGTCGCCTCGATCGCCGTCGGCTTTACGATCGGCTTTCTGATCGGATACCATCGCGCCTAAGACGGGCTGCTGGCAGTCAGTTCCAAAGGAATTCGAACCGCTGCAACTGCGCTGGAAATCGGTATGGCAGACCGTCTGACGCCATCTGTGTCCGGGAACGGTACGTAGACCGGGTTAGAACAGAACGTCCGGGACTGTAATACTGCAGTGTCGCTGTTGGATTTCCAGTCTCAGGGACTTCCGGTCTCACACCGGTACCGTCACGACGCGCCACTGACTATCGCGTCTGAATATCATCCTTGTCCTTGATCAACTCCGTCTCAGCGTTGCCGCTCGAGTGTTCGTTGACCACGTCGTAGAACTCGTTTTGCATCCCTGCGGGGAAGGTGACGACGCCGATCCAGGAACCGTCGGCCTGCCACTCCTCGCGCTCGAGGTCGCCGAACTGTCTGACCTGGGCCTGCGCGCTGCCCGCGTACTCCGCCGGAATCTGGACCGCGATCGTCACCTCCTCGAACCGAATCGGGATCACCGGTCGAAGGTCGTCCAGCGCGTCGTCGACCTGCGATTCGACCGTCTCCATCGGATCGACGGTAAAGCCCGCTTCCTCGAGTGCGTTTTCGATCCGTTCCGGCGGGTGTGGCGCATTATCCATCTGCGGATTGACCGCGTTGCGCGCGATGGTGTCGACCAGCTGTTTGCGCTTTTTCTCTTGCATCTCGCGTCGCTGCTCGGCCGTAATCTGGATCTCTCCCTCCGTGATAACTTCCGGGATGATCTCCAGTGGATCCGTCGTATCGAAGACCTTCTCGAGGTCGCTCTCGGCGGGGCGGTCCCCACGAGAGGCATTGTCGAAAACGTCCTCCGCAGCGATGACGTCCTCCAGGTCACCCTCGAACTCGCCGCGTTTGATCGCGAGAGCCGCATCCGGATCGACCAACACTTCAAAACGCGCCCCGTGTGACTCGAGTCGCGCTGTCACCGCCTCGTCAAGAGAGATCATACCGAAGCGTTCCTCCGGCTTCCTAAAAGAGTTTTTCCTGAGACGAGGCAGTTGCTCGGAGCCGTCGAACGAATCCGAATCCCGAAACAGTGACAAACGAGTGCAGTAGCGCGAGTTGTCAGGAATCGGGGAGTCGGGTCAAGATCTGATGATCGTGAACTCGAGCGACCGAGCGGGTCGTCACGAGTCTCTGGCTCGATTACTCTTCGGATTCGCCGTCCTCGTCGCCCTCATCGAGGAGATCGTTTTCGGTCAAGTGGTCCGCGATGCGGTCCTGTTCGAACTGTTCGAAGCTCTCGGTTTCGGCGTCAACGGTCGCAAGGCCGACCTCGCTCGGGAGCAGCGAGCCGTCGTTGACCGACGCGAGCGCGTCGAGTGCGAGCTGAATACCGCCGTCTAAGTCAGCCTCGTCGTCGTAGTTTTCTTCCAGATAGCTCTGGAGTTCACTGCGGTCGGCACCGACGGCGAGGGCCTTCCACTCGTATGGCGTCCCGGACGGATCGGTCTCGAACAGGCGCGGCTCGCCGTTCTCGACGCCGCCGACGATCAGTGCGACGCCGAACGGGCGTGCGCCCCCAACCTGGGTGTACTGCTGGATGTGGTCGGTAACTTCCTTCGTCAGCGTTTCGACGCCGATCGGTTCGCCGTAGCGCAGTTGGTTGACCTGCGTCTGTCGGCGCGCGAAGTCGATTAGCTGACGCGCGTCGGCGACGTGACCCGCGCTCGCGATGCCGATGTGGTCGTCTGCCTTGTGGATCTTCTCGACGCTCGAATCTTCGAGCAGCGGCGAGGGAACGCGCTTGTCGACGGCCAGCACGACGCCGTCGTCGGTTCGCACTCCAATACTCGCCGTGCCACGTTTGACCGCCTCGCGGGCGTACTCCACCTGGTAGAGTCGGCCGTCGGGCGAGAAGATCGTGATGCCTCGGTCGTACGCCTGCTGTTGGGCTTGTCCCTGCATAGTATCACGCTAAATCGTAATCGAGGTCTGTCGTCCCCGCGAACGCCGCATCGAGTCGCACGTCTACAGATCCATCGCGCACGACGGCGACTCGCTCCTCGTTCCCGAACACGACGTTTCTCTCTTCAGAATCTTGCCCGCGTCGCCCTAAATACTTTTCTTCAGCGGCACGGATCGTGCCACTGATACCGCTGACCCGAACACCGACCGGCTGTCCGTCGATTTCGTCGATGCAAGCGAGCGCCGCCCGCGCTTCGTCTGTCCAGCCGTGTCTGACCTTGACGAGCGCCTCACCGACGCCTGCATCGGCACTGAACTCGAACTGCAGGACCGACAGCCCGGCGCGTGCGCTCCCCGGATCACCGAGCAAGTTCTGGCCCGCATACCAGCACTCGCGCTGAAACGCCCGGCGGTCGATCGTGGCGTCGGGCCAACTTTCTATCTCGACCGCGAGATACCGCCAGCGCGGCCGGAGGTGCTTTGGAAGGTGTTTCATTCGTTCTGGGCCGCGTCGGGACGGCCGCGCTCGGCCACCAACACGCCGACCTGCTCGTGAACGCGTTCGACGGCCGACAGTGAGAAGCCGGCGTCCGTAAGCGCATCCGCGAGGAAGCCGACGGTCGCCGGATCGTCGACCTCCGGCGAGTAGAACGGCTCGTCCGGGTTCGGCTCGCCGAAGAACATCACGTCCCCGAGGACGAACGTGCGCGGACCGAGGTCTGCGATCACCGAAATCGCCTCGCGCTTTTCCTCGTCCGACAGGTGATGCATCGCGAAGTTCGACGTTACGATATCGACGTCCCCGTCGTACTCGGGCTCTCGGAACGTCCCGTGGCCGAACACGACGTTCTCGATCCCTTCGTCGGCCGCTTTCGTCTCCGCTTCCGACATCATGCCCTCGCTGATGTCTCGCCCGACGACGCGCGCGGCGTCCGGAGCCAGCGCGAGCGCGATCGCGCCCGTTCCGGTCCCAAGATCGAGAACGACATCGTCCGCATCGGGCGCGGCGTACTCGATAACCATATTCGCGCACGCGCGATACTCGTCGGAACTCTCGTCGTCGTACTCGCTTGCGATCTCGTCAAACCGGGCGGCGTGATCCTCAATGCTCCTCTTCATACCTCCCTCGTTCGACCCCCGGCTCAATGAACGACTCGGACTGGATCCGTCGGTTGCGCTCGGCCAGCCGCCCCCACTCTTCGAGTCCCGCCTCGACGAACGAACTCGAGAGACCGAGTTGCTTGCCGAGCGCCGCCAGTTCCCGCGGCGCGCGGAGTTCGAGGTGCGACCGCGGCGCCGCGCTCACGACGTAGGGAGCGTCGTAGTGGTCGACGATATCCGCGAGCTTTTGCAAGGACTGGATGATCCGCACACGTCGCCCGCCGTGGGTGCGAAGGACGCCCGAGAGATCGAACTCGAAGCGAACGCCGTTCTCGACGGCTGCCTTCGCGAGCACGTGATTCACATCGCCCCCCTCGGCCATCGGCCGGGCGAGCACGTCCACCTTCTCGTTTTCCACGGCAAAGCGGTTCATCGCGGGCGTCCCGCCAGCGACCGCGACAATCGTCTCGTCGGTCCGGTAGTTGCCGACCGCACCGCTTGCCTGTTCGATATCGTCGGCATCGATTTCGATCCCTTCGACCACGTCGATCCCGTACTCGTCCCCGATCCGCTCGGCGTCGAACTCGGCCCGCTCGTCCGCGCGATTGCGCACGACCACGCCCTCGAAACCGAACTCGGCCGCCGTCTTCGCGAATCTGGCGACCGTGCTTTGTCCGTCGGGGTGGGCGTGGACGGCCTCGTACATAGTCGTGGACTCACGCGGCGAGAACTTGGGGTTTGCGTCATCCGGCGACACCGGCTACCGGCTGTCCGCCGAATAGAAGACACCGAGTTCAGCGAGAAACAGTGATGCGACAGTCGGTGTCGGCCAGTCTCAGTTCAGGATGGACTGGGCGACCGTCGCGAGCTGGCCGTTGTCGGCCTCGCGGAGGCGGTCATCGCCGATCTTCAGGCGCAGGCGCGGCCGACCAACGTCGATCGGTACCTTCTCGGTGTCGATCAGGCCCATGTCTTCGAGCTTGGTCTTCGTGCGGCTAAAGGTCGCCTTCGACGCGATGCCAACGTCCTCGCCCCACTTGCTGATGTCGTACAGCAACGCCTCGTTCTTGGCCGCGACGAGCAGCGAGATCGTCACTTCGTCGAGCCCGTCGCCGTCGCCACGAGCGGTCTCGAGCGAGTTCAAGATCGCGGTGAAGTCGTCCTCGGCCTCGGGGCTGATCTCGTCGGAAAGGGTCTCGCGAACGTCCGTAATCGGCGGCGTCCGGAGGTTGTAGGCGGGTGCGTCTTCCCAGCGGGCGGCGTAGGTGTCGTACGTGTCCTCGACGAAACTGTCGTCGTCGGTGACGAGGCCGCCGACGCGGTCGCCGGCGTGGACGACGGCGATGACGCGGTCTTCGGTGACCAAAAGCGAGTTCTCCGGCGCTTCCTCAAGCGTGTGGAGTGCGAGTGCGCCCTCGCTGATGAGGTCCGCCGCGTTCGAGGCGACGATGAAATCGTCCATAACCGCCTTCAGGGTACGCTCGTCGGCGAGCATGTGGACCGACGGGAGCGACCCATCGAGCGCCGTCGCGACAGCGATGAACTCCTCGATGGCATCCCGCGAGGGGTTGACCATGTAGACGTCACCGCTTGCGTCTTCGAGGACTGATTCGAGTATATCGTCAATCTGGTGGTTGAGTAAATTCGAAGCCATCTCTCTGCAGAAGTAAACGAGGTCCCAGTACTTAATTTTGGTGGCCATCTTCACGGCAGAACTTCTCACCTGATTGACGAACGGGTAATTTTTGTCCCGTTGTTGTTCATTATAGCTATAGGTTTCTCAGAACAACAGGATGGTCGGTCGATGAACGGAATCGACGGCCTTCGTTTAATCCGTATCTGATTGCGAGAATTAATTAGAATAATTATATAAGAGTGTCTTGGTAATATCGGACTGCATGGGTTTCAGTAGTACCCGACTCTGGATGGATGTATGGCCCTGCCAGCTGAGTGATGGATTGCTCTCTCGTCCCCGTTCGGACGACTATACGCTGTTTGCAGAGCGCGTGAGTACGTACGGCGGTCCGTAGGCGAACCGATCTACTCATCGCTACTCGTCGAAGTGCGACCAGAGCGAGTTCGACCAGTAAATATCGCCGTCGTAAATCACCGACGCCTCCGTTTCTTTGAGCAACGTTACGAGTTCAGGTTTCGAGACGATGAAATTGGACTCGGAGCCACAGAGGTAGGCGACCTCGTTGTCGGCGGTGTGGGGGAAGTAATAGGAGCCGGTGACGCGGGTCGAGTAGCAGTCGAAGGTGACGAGATATCGGGGCTGATCGTTTCGTGCTGTCTGTTGTGGCTGGGATGTACCGTCGGTGTCGTTGCTCGCGGTACTTGCGGCGCTTGCAGCGCTTGCAGTGCTCGCATCCGGATCGCCGTTCCGAATTGCGCGCGAGGAGCGTCTGTGTTCCGCGTCGAGTTCATCGATGCGGAGGGTGGTGGGCACGCGGTGTTCGCCTTGCGTAAGCGAGTGGGTGCCGTCGCCGACCACGGTGTAGTCCTTGCCCATCATGATGCGCCGGCGTGCGAGTTCCATCGCTCGTTCGATGCTGAAGCCGTTGACGAGCAGCGTCGCGAACGTGGAGCCGACCTTGATCGCGTGCTCGTTCAGGACCTCGGTGACGGTGACGGCTCCGGCGACGCTGCCCTTCTCGATCAGTGCTCGTCCCTCGTAGAAGGAGCCGCACGCATTGAGAAAGAACGTCTGAGCGGTACAGCGGTCGAGACTCGCCGTCGAGAGCGTGCCGTCGGGACAGCAGAGGCCGTCGGTCTCGCAGTGGCCGATGTAGTGGACGAAGTCGTGGCCAGTCTCGAAGACGCGAGCGAGTTCGGCCGTCGTCAGGCCGTCCTCGACGGTGACAGTCATCGGGAGGTCGCCGGACCGAGAGCGGTAGATCTCGGCCACGTCGTCGTGTTCGCCGGCCATGTCCGGGTCGTTGAGAACGACGCAGACGGAGATTTCTCCGCAAGTGCGATCGAGGAACGCGAGCCGGTTGTGGTAGGCCTCCGGCGCAGCGGTGAAGACGTCGACTGGAACGCCGTCGGCGAGCCAGCCGTGGGCCCGGCCGTGGCGCAGTTCGGGCTTGACGATGTCGACGGACGCAACCTGTCCTCCCGTCCCCGCCCGCTCGCCGGTGCGGTAGAACGCCTCGAGCGATCGTTCGACGAGTTCACGCCCCTCGAGTGTCGACGTTCGGGGTCGATAGAGCAGGCTCATCCGATCGAGCAGAAACGGCAGCGTCTCGACGCGGCTGAACTCGGGGGCGACGTACGTCGCGAGGTGCCAGTCGGGCAGGCGGTGTTCGATCGCCTCGAAGGGAATGTCGAGGTAGGTCGCGAGTCGGTCCTGCGGCGGGGCCGCGTACAGCGACTCGCTGTCGAGATCGAGGATCTCGAGCAGTCTGGACTCGGCGAGTTCGGTGCCGTAGGGGCCGGCGTTGCGGACCAGACAGTCGAGGAAGAACGTCTGTCGAAGCAACTGTTCGACCTCGCGCTCGAGTCGAGGCGGGCCGGGGAGGGAGCGTTCGACATCGTACTCGGGAAGGCAAAGCCGTGGACCGTTGATCGTTGGGTCCGTTCGAACGCGCGCCTGCAGGTAGTACGCCAGCGGCGCAGTGACGTACAGCGACTCGTACTCGGGCGGGACGACGAGTTCGGTTCCAGTCTGTGGCGTGTCGGCACGAACGCAGTCAGGAATCGCCAGTTCGTCGCCCGATTCGAGTAGCGGCGGGTGGCCCCGGAGCGTCGGATAGGAGCGGTCCGGTCCCGTCGTCTTGTGCGAGGACGAAAGGTATGAAACCGCCTGCGCGAGGGCCGCCGGTGAGTCCGGAACGGTGATCGTTCCAGTGGGGAACTCGTGGCGACTTCGAAAGCCGAGGATGACGCGCGTTCGCTCGGGAAAGGAGACGACGACGGACTCGAAGTCGTCCGTTCGCTCGATCCGCGCCGCACCGGCAAACTGCAGGTAGGTTTTGATCTCGGTGTCGACGTCGACGACGTACTCCCCGGGCGAAAGCGAGAGCGGGTCGCCGCAGGGATCGAGTTCGAGTGGCGTCGATGATTCGCGGGGGAACGCGTAGACGACGGCGTGGGGCAAGCGCAGTTCGCGTGCGGTCACCGCGATGGTTTCGTCGACCGGCCGCGGAACGTCGAGCGGCGGGTCGGCCTCGTCGATACTGAACTCGGTCCCGGTCACGGCAAGGGCAGCGGTATCGCTGTCGGTGACGGAGAGGCCATTCTGTTGGGCGTCCCACGCAAGCATCCGGTGCGGTACATCCAACGCAGTCAAGTTAGTTGTATCGGATGTTAATCAATAACAGACGACATGATCGTGCTGATCGATCGAGGGTACCGCTTGCGTTCGTGGCCCGCTTTGCCGAAGAGAGGTACACTTATACAGCAGCCAGACACCACATCGGATATGGATCACGAGCACGTTCGAGAGGTCGATCCCGCCGTCGCCGATGCGCTCGAGGGCGAGGTGGACCGCCAGCGATCGACGCTCCAGATGATCGCGAGCGAGAACCACGCCAGTCGCGCCGTCATCGACGCCCAGGGAAGCGCGCTGACGAACAAGTACGCCGAGGGCTATCCCGGCTCGCGCTACTACGGCGGCTGCGAGTTCGCCGACGAGGTCGAAGAACTCGCGATCGAACGTGCCAAAGAACTGTTCGGGGCCGAACACGTCAACGTCCAGCCGCATTCGGGGACGCAGGCGAACCAGGCCGTCTACTTCGCGATGCTCGAACCCGGGGATAAGATCCTCTCGCTGGATCTGAACCACGGCGGCCACCTCAGTCACGGCCACCCGGCGAACTTCGTCGGCCAACTCTACGACGTCGAGCAGTACGAGGTCGACCCCGAGACGGGCTACCTCGACTACGAGGGCCTCGCCGAACACGCCGAGGAGTTCGAACCGGATATCATCGTCTCGGGCTACTCCGCGTACCCGCGCGAGATCGAATGGGAGCGCATTCAGGAGGCCGCCGACAGCGTCGATGCACTCCACCTCGCCGACATCGCCCACATCACCGGCCTCGTCGCCGCGGGCGTTCACTCGTCGCCGGTCGGCATCGCCGACTTCGTCACGGGTTCGACGCACAAGACCATCCGCTCGGGTCGCGGCGGCATCGTGATGACCGGCGAGGAGTACGCGGACGACATCGACTCGGCCGTCTTCCCTGGCGGCCAAGGCGGACCGCTCATGCACAATATCGCGGGCAAGGCCGTCGGCTTCAAGGAAGCGCTCGAGCCCGAGTTCGAGGAGTACGCCGAACAGACGGTCGCAAATGCCGAAGCGCTCGGCGACCGGCTCGCCGAACACGGCTTCTCGCTCGTCTCGGAGGGGACCGACAATCACCTCGTGCTCGTCGACCTGCGCGAGAGTCACCCCGACACCTCCGGCGGCGACGCCGAGGAGGCGCTCGAGGACGCCGGCATCGTCCTCAACGGGAACACGGTTCCCGGCGAGACGCGCTCGCCGTTCGACCCGAGCGGCATCCGCGCCGGCACCCCGGCGCTGACCACGCGCGGCTTCGACGAGGACGACTGCCGAACGGTCGCGGACTTGATCGCCCGCGTCGTCGACGAGCCGGACGACGAAGACGTGATCGCGTCGGTCCGCGAGGAGGTCGACGAACTCTGTGCAGCATACCCGCTGTATCAGGACGAGTAACCGCGGTCTGACGGCCGTCGCCTTTCTGCAATTTCGCTTCTCAGTGAGCAGTACCGTCTCATCGTGAGCTACAGAACGGAGCACAGCGCCGACAGTCACACGTCAGCGACCGCCGACGCGCCCGTTACTGGGTCGAGTCGTCCGCGTTCGAATCGGCCTGCCGGCGAACCCATTCGAGGCCGAGCGCACCGCTGACGATGCCGGCACCGGTCGTGAAGCCGGGAACGGTATCGTCCCCGGAGCTTCCGTCCGTCTCGTTGGACGTTCCGTTTTCGGCGCTGTCGTTGCCGTTGCCGTTCCCGTTACTACCGCCGTCGGAACCACCGTTATCGCTGCCGTTCCCGCCGTCGGTTCCGTCACTTCCCTCGGTCGTGTCATCTCCCTCGTCCGCCCCTTCGTTCCCGTCGCCACCGCCATCGGCCGGATCGCCGTCGCCCTGGTCACCGCCCTCGTTACTTCCGTCTTCGTCACTGCCGTCTTCGTCACTGCCGTCTTCGTCACTGCCGTCTTCGTCACTGCCGTCTTCATCGCCCCCATCGTTCCCGTCTTCATCACCTGCCCCCTCTCGGAGCGCGACGAGTTCACCGCTGCGGTCGACGTAGATCGTTCCGTCGCTGATCGCGCGAACGTGGCCGACGGGAACGTCGTCGTTCGAGAGGACCCACTGCTCGGTTCCGTCGTGCTTGTTCAGCGCGACGAGGTCCGTACTGTACGGTGGCGCGTCCTCGCCTTCGGAGCCAGCATCGCTAAAGTAGACGTACACCGTCTCGCCATAGATGGCGGCGTGGCCGGCGTTAGCGTTGCTCTCGACCTGCCAGTAGTACTCGTGTTCGTACGCGCCGACCTCGAGTTGGTGGTCGGTCCCGGTAACGTAAATTTCGTCGTCGAGCGCCCAATCGACACTCTCGGATGCGACCAAAATATCGTCATCGCCGGTTTGTGCGTTCACGAGTACGCACTCGGCCTCCGAGTTGCCGACGGCGACAGTGCTCGCCGTCGCTCGAACCTGGGTGTTCTTCGCGGCCGTCCCCAGGTACGGTATCGGAGCGAGCCACACCTCGGCCCCGGTTTCGGGCTCGAACGCGACGGCACCGCCCCACGACAGGGCATAGACGACCCCGTTCGCCGCCGCGGTGTAGCTGGTGAACTCGTATTCCGCTTCCTCGTCTGCCTCCGGGTCCGGTGGTGCGGTGATCGACTCCTTGCGCCACCGAACCGACCCGTCGTCGGTTTCGAGGGCGTACAGCGTCCCGTCGACGCCGACGTAGACCGCGCCGTAGGCCACCGTTGGACTCCCGAGCAGTGCGTCGGTGTCGAACTCGCTCTCCCAGCGGACGCTCCCGTCCGAGCTATCGAGCGCCACGACCTTATCGCCGGTGACGTAGACCGTCTCGCCGACCACCGCCGGTTCGCTCGCGTCGACGGTCGTGTTCTCCCAGACGAGCGTTCCGTCGGCCGCGTCGAACGCAGCGACGCCGTCCGCAGTCGAGGTATAGACGGTGTCGTTGGCGACGGCGACCGGTCCGGTCGACCCGACGGACCAGACGGCCTCGAGCGCGTCGGCATCGAACTCGGTGCCGGCGTCGACACTCCTGCTGTGGCTGGCGTCGCCGGCGAACGACGCCCAGTCTTCGTCCTGATCCGGATTCGGTTCCAGCGACGGGTCCGGAAGCGACTCGGCGGCGGATTCCTCCGAGTCGTTACGGCCGGCGGCGATCGAGGTCATCCCGCTTCCGACGGAAAGCGCTGCACCGGTTGCGAGTACCGAACGGCGATCCCAATCAGACATACCGGTACCACTCCCGGAGACCGTCGTTACTATCCAGTTGTTACGACGGATTTGATCCCTGAGCAACTGTTTTGCAAACCGTTCACGACCGCACCGCACCCGTATCAGAACGCCGGCAACACCTCCTCCTCGTAGAACTCGATCGCCCGCTCCTGCTCGGGGCCGATCTGGTGGACGTAGACGTGATCGTACCCCGCGTCGACCGCCGTCTCGATACTGTCGATGTGCGCCTGCGGGTCCGGATCGGTAGTGGTCCCGCTCTCGGCGATATCGTCCCAGTCGACCATCTCCGTGGCCTGCTCGAAGTGCGCCGGCGTCGGCAGTTCTTGCCCGAGTTCACCCGGCAGTGAACCGTTCGGCCAGTACTCGTGAACGGTGTCGATCGCCTCGTCCTCGCTGTCGGCGTAGCAGATGTGCAACTGGGAGTAGGCTGGGCCGTCGCCCCCGGCGTCCTCGTACTCGTCGACCACCGCACCCTTCGGTCCGGAACACCAGAGTCCGTCGCCGTGTTCTGCGGCCCAGCGGGCCGTCTGCGGACCGAAGGCGCTCGCGATCGTCGTCGGCTGCTCGTCCGGGACCGTGAACAGCCGCGCGTTCTCGACCGTGTAGTGCTCGCCGTGGTGGCTCGTATTGTCGCCGGTCCAAAGGCTGCTCATTACGTTCATGGCCTCTGTCAGCATCTCGAGTCGAACGTCGTGTTCGGGCCAGCGGTGGCCGGTGACGTGTTCGTTCAAGTTCTCGCCGGTACCGACGCCGAAGGTGAACCGGCCGTCGAACATCTCCTCGACCGTCGCGACCGCCTGCGCGACGTTGACCGGGTGGATACGCATCGTCGGACAGGTGACGCCGACCCCGACCTCGATCTCGTCGGTCGCCGTCGCGATCCCGCCGAGGGTGCTCCAGACGAACGGCGACTCCCCCTGCGCCGGAATCCACGGGTGAAAGTGGTCCGAGATCGAGACGAAGTCGAAGCCGGCTTCCTCCGCGCGGCGGGCGTACTCGACGAGTTCAGTCGGACCATGCTCTTCGCTCGAGAGGGTGTAGCCGAGCTGGGTCATGCCGAAACCGTATCACGAACGCGCCGGTAACGGTTGAGCCTGCGTGGGCAAGAGCGCGGGAATCGAACCGCTTACCCGGACGGCGTGGGTAGCCATTCGTATGTCTGCCGTCGTTGCCGCGACTGAACTCGCGAAGACATACGGCGAGACGGTCGCGCTCGATTCCGCCTCGCTGACCGTCGACCGCGGCGAGGTCTTTGCACTCATCGGCCCGAACGGGGCCGGCAAAACGACGCTCGTCCGTGCGCTGACGGGAACGACCGATCCTGACTCGGGATCGGCGCGCGTGCTCGATGAACCGCCAGCGGCCGTCGACCGCGACCGACTCGGCGTCCTCCCGCAGGCGTTCTCGCCGCCGGATCGGCTCACCGTTCGCGAACTCCTGACCTACTACGCGGGGCTCTACGAGGAGACCCGCGATCCCGACGACGTGCTCGCCGACGTGGGCCTCGTCGATGCGGCCGACACCTGGTACGAAGACCTCTCTGGCGGGCAGCAACGTCGGGTCTGCGTCGGCGCGACGCTGGTCAACGATCCCGACGTGCTCTTTCTCGACGAGCCGACGACAGGAATCGATCCCGCCGGCCGGCGCACCGTCTGGCGGCTGATCGAGGCCCTCGCCGACGCCGGGACGACGGTCATCTTGACGACTCACGACATGGCCGAGGCCGAACGGCTCGCGGACCGCGTCGGCCTGCTTTCGAACGGTGAACTCGTCGCCCGCGGCACGCCCGCCGAACTGATCGACGAACACGGCGGAACGAGCCGCCTCGAAATCGAGACGGACGCACCCGCGGACGCGTTCGCCGATCTCCCGTTTGCCGTCGAACGACCGGCTCGAGGCCGACAGCGTGACCACCAGGGCGTCGTCGTCCGCGATATTTCGCCCGCCGACATCGGAACCGTGGTCGACGCCCTCGAAACCGACGGGATCGAGTACTCCGGACTCGCGTGGGCCGAACCCGACCTCGAAGACGTCTACCTGACGCTCGCGGATTCGGCCGAGCGCGCACGAACCGGGCGGGGTGGCGGATTGGACGCGGACGAACCGACCGACGACGAACTCGGCGATGCGCCGCGGGCGGGTGAGACTGCGTGAGCGTCGCGAGCCGCGTCCGGGCCGAGACGGGAGCCGGCTGGCGCTCGTTTATCCGCCGTCGGACGGCAGTCTTCTTCACGTTTTTCTTCCCCGTAATCCTGATCGTCATCTTTGGGGCTCTCGTCCGAACCGACCCCGCCGGCGGCGGGCTGTTCGCAGAGCCGCCGGTCTACTACGTGCCGGGCTATCTCGCCGTCGTCGTCCTCTTTACGCCGCTGTCGCGGATGGGCAGCGAAGTCGCGCGCCACCGCGAGGGCAACCGCTTCGAAAAGCTCGCGACGACGCCGCTGACCCGCGCGGAGTGGCTGCTCGCCCAGACGGTCGTCAACGCCGTCATCATCGGACTGGCGAGTCTCCTCATCCTCGGGCTCGTGATCGTCCTCACGGGTGCCGAAATCGCCTTCTCGCCCCTGCTCGTGCCGTACATCCTCGTCGGCGTCGTCTGCTTCTGTGGCGTCGGCGCAATACTCGGCAGCTACACGGATTCACAGGACGGGGCCGTCGCAGCGAGTAACGGCATCGGCCTCCCGCTCCTGTTCCTCTCGGAGACGTTTATCACGCTCGAGCAGTTACCCGGCTGGTTCGAACCGCTCGTGAACCTCTCGCCGCTGACGTACTTCACGCGCGGCGTCCGAGCGGTGACCGATCCCGGTGCGAACCCCGCTACGATCGCCGGTGTCGATCCTGCACTGGCGAACCTCGCCATCCTCGCGGTCCTCGCCGGAATCATCTTCGCACTCGGCGCACGATCGATCCCGCAAACGGACTAACCGAACTCGACGACGTTCAGTTCAGTGAACTCGAGGCTGATTCTGACCCCGACGCCGACTCTCGCTTCGAACCCAACCGCGTCGGCAACGTAAACGAAAACGTCGCCCCCTCCCCGGGCTCCGATTCGACCCAAATCTCGCCGCCGTGGCGCTCGATAATCCGCTTACAGAGCGCCAGCCCGAGCCCGCTACCCGTCTGCTCGTCGCTATCGTGACGGCGCTGGAACAACCCGAAGATCCGCTCTTGATCGTCCGGTTCGATCCCGAGTCCGTTATCACTCACCGAAATCACCCACTCCTTGCCCGTATCGTGGGCGGAGATTTCGATTCGGGGCGACTCGTTGCCGGAGTACTCGATCGCGTTCGACAACAGGTTCTGGAACACCTGCCGCAACTGATTGCCGTCTCCCTCCACGCGCGGCAGTTCACCCGCCACAATCTCGGCTCCGCTCTCTTCGATCTGCATCCGTAAATCCCGCCGCACGTCCGCAAGAACGTCGTCCAGGTCGATCGGCTCGAACGGCTCCCCCTGCGTCTCGACCCGCGAAAACTGGAGCAACCCGTCGATCATCTCCTGCATCCGCTCTGCACCGTCGACTGCGTACTCGATGAACTCGCGGCCGTCCTGATCTAGCTCGTCCGCGTACCGATTCTCGATGAGCCGCAAGTAGCTCGTGATCATCCGCAACGGCTCTTGCAGATCATGCGACGCAGCGTAGGCGAACTGTTCGAGTCGTTCATTCGACTCCTCGAGCCGCCGCTGGTACTTCTTCCGATCCGTAATATCCCGGAAGTACACCGACGCACCGGTCTCCGACGGATAAATCGTCACCTCGAGCCAGAGACCGGCCGGCTCGTAGTAGTGTTCGTAACTCGTCTGTTCCTGCGACTCCATCGCCCGCTCGAAACTCTCCCGGACGACGTTCTCGCTCGTCGACTCCGGGAACTGCTCCCAGAGCTTCTCACCGAGGAGTTCATCCGCCGGGCGCTGCAGCAACTCCTCGGCCCGTTCGTTGACGTGCGTATACTGCAGATCTTCGTCAAACGCACAGACCGCCTCGTCGACCCGGCCCAGGATCTCTTCGAGTCGGCTCTCGAGTTCACGTCGCTCGGTGATGTCTCTGAACGCGTAGATGACGCCGTCGAACTCGCCGGCTGCGTCGAACAGCGGACTGCAGTGTATCAGCAGCCACACTCGCTCGTCGGAGGAGCGTCTGATACCGACGATTTCGTCGTACACCGGCTCCTTCGTCTCTTTCACCCGCGAGAACGGGAGCTCATCGAACGACATCTGCTCGCCGTTCTCGTCGACGAGATCCCACCGCTCGTCGTTGTGCGTGTACGTCTCTAATTCCTCGATCGACCGGCCGAGAATCTCCTCCGCCCGATCGTTCGAGAAGACGTGTCGTCCCTCGGCATTGATGAGCGTGATCCCGATCGGCGATGTTTCCAGCACGTTGTTTCTGCGCGTTTGTTCTTCCTTCCGGCGTCGCTCCGCCCGCGTCCGCTCGACCGTCAGCGCGAGCAGATTCGCGACGGCCTCGACGAACGCGATCTCTCCCTCGCTGAACTCGCGCGGCGTCGTCGAATATGTGCCGAGGACACCCCACGTACCGCGGCCGCCAGCCGCATCCCGAGGCGATTCGTCGGTACCGGGAGCAGCGCCGCTGGCGGACACACCGCGTCCGTCCGCCTCGCGATCACGGCGGCCCGTATCGATCCTGACGCTGAGTCCGCTCGCCGCCTCGTCTTCGACCGGCGGTCCGGCATGCACAAACCGGTCGTCAGTCGTGAACTCGTCGACGAGAATCGGCTCGGGTGAGACGAGTGTCGCCCCGAGTTGCGTGTCGGGATCGACCGGAATCGGCCCCGTCCCGTTCAGGTCACCGGTCCGGCGCGCACCGGCACGAACGTGAAAGAACTCGTGTGCCGAATCGACCTCGAGAACGTAACACGAATCCGTGCCGAGCGTCGATCTGATTCGCTCTGTCGCCGTTCGAAAGAGTTCATCGAGCGTCTCGGTGAGGCTCCCGTGGTCGTCGGCGTCGGAGCCGGAGCCAGAGTTGGTGTCAGAGTCGATACGCTCACTAGCTGCATCCATCCCAGCACGCACGGCACCACGTCGGACGTCGAGTGACCGATCACTGAGTTCGGCCAACACCTGCTGTTGGCGCAACTGCTGGGATCGTTCGGCGTCAGGGTCCCGCGACGGCGAATCCATGTCGATCCACCTACACTGCCGATCCCCGTAAACCCTGTCCTCAAACCCTATTGAAACGGTGATTTTCTCGCATCTGAACCGTTCTTTCCCGTTGGGACGGGTGGCTGCGTATCGATACGAAAGCGGGCCTCGGCCGACCGCCTCACACCGAAACCAGCGGCACGAGCATCGCGCTGAACTCGTAGGTGAAGACGTGATTGAGCAGGACGTACGTCACGACGCCGAGGACGAGGCTCAAAATCCACGCGCCAGCGGCGATGCGGCCGACGCTGGCGTGGGCCGTCTGTTTCAACTCCGCCGGCGTGTGCGTCAGGCCGAGGATCAGCGCGTAGAGAACGACCGGAACGGAGACGATGGAGAGGATAATGTGAATCGCTAGCATGATCAGATACGAGTAGTAGGCCCAGCCCGGACCCTGGAAGAGTTTCGTGCCGCCGCCGCCGACCTTGATCAGGTAGACGACCAGAAACAGCATGATCAACGCGAACCCGCTTATCATCGCCATCCGATGCTTTCCGGTTTCGCCGGCCCGAATCCAGTACCAGCCGGCGACGAGCAGTATCGTCGTCGCCGTGTTGATAACCGCGATCGCGTGGGTGAGGAGATTGACCTGTGCGTTCGTCAGTTCCGGGTACAGCGGCACGTCGAGGAGGAAGGTCCCGAGAACGAGCGTATAGCCCACGACCGTCAGAAAGACTGTCGCTCCGATCGGCCGCTCCCGAAGTCGCTGTTGTGCGTCCGCGGTTGCCATTGTTGACCGTTAGGAGAGATGCCGTATCTGTCTTGCTGTTAGACCCCGCGTCCGGGAATCGTCCACAGGTCGTCGCGAACCGACGCGCGTATCCGTACGAACGCCCCGAAAATCGGGAATGGACGGCTCCTCTCTCCGCGTCACCGCCGCGTCCGCCGGTTCATACGGTCTGCTGTAACGATTTACCGGCGCGAACGCGCCCGTCCTGCGGTTGCTCCGGAACTGACTTACAGCAGTCCGTATCACTCGATTCGAATCGCCGGCTTCCCCGGTCGCGCTCGCCGTGCCAACTCGTCGGTGTCGAGTTCAGCGTCGCCAGGACGCCCGGTCGGTCCACCGGCATCGGCCTGTCGAACCACGACGGACGCACCGAACTCGTCGGCGAGGAGCCAGGACGCGCGGTCGAGAATCCCGCGTTCACGCCGGGCGGAAAGCGACGACTGCCCGGCGCGGTCGCCTTCCGTCTGCACGAACTCGGCGACGGCCGCCCGGTCGACTGGCACACTGAACTCGAGTTCGTCGAGGACGACGTCGACGGCGACCGCGTTGTCCTCGGCCCGACCGAGATGGGCCAGAACGTCGTATTTCCAGGGCTGTGCGACGACCAGCTCGATCCGCTCCGGGTCGTCGATCGACGCGACATCGACGATGTCTCGAACGTCCGAGAGCGTCGTTTCGACGAGTCGTCGCTCGAGTTCATACTCGATCTCGGTCCCGGCCGTCGAGGCGTCAGGGCCGGCGGTTGCGGGGGTGTCATCGGTTGCGGAGGTTCCGTTGGGAGCGGTATCGGCAGCATCGGTAGCTGGGGGTGAGGAATCGCCGGCGGTAGCCAACGAGGGCCAGTCGGTTTCGACGACCAGCCCCTCGCCGCGGAGAATGTTCCAGAGTTCTTCTCCGAGGTGGGGAGCAAGCGGCGAGATGAGCGTGGCGATCGTCAGCAGTCCGCGTCGATACGTGTCGCCGTGGACGCGGTCGAACGATCGGTAGCGTCGAAGCAGCGCCGCGAGTTCACGAATTTCGGTGACCACTCGGTGGAATCGCAGCCGCTCGAACTCGTCGGTAACGGCGGCGATCGTGCGGTCGATCTCTCGGTCGAGGTAGTCGTCGTGGGGCGCGCGTTCGACTCGGGTCGTCCCCTCATCGACGAACGCCGTCGCCATTCCGTACAGGGTCTGCTGGAGGTCGTAGGCACCGCGCACGTCGTTTGCAGTCCACTCGAAGTCCTGTTCGGGATGGGCGGCCGAGAGGACGAACAGCCGTGTCGTCTCCGCGCCGTACTCCTCGGGAGTGACGACATTGCCGGTCGAGGTGGACATCTTCTCGCCCTCGTAGAGGACGGTCCCCTGGCTAACGAGCCGCTCGACCGGTTCGCGCCGATCGAGCAGGCCCAGATCCGAAAGCGCCCGCGTCACGAAGCGAATGTAAAGCAGGTGGAGGATCGCGTGTTCGTCGCCGCCGACGTAGATGTCGACCGGCAGCCACTCGTTCGCCCGCTCGGTGTCAAAGGGCGCGTCCGCGAGGTCGGGCGAGAGAAAGCGCAGGAAGTACCACGAGGAGTCCACGAAGGTATCCATCGTATCCGTCTCCCGCTCGGCCGGCCCGCCGCAGTCGGGACAGGTCGTCTCCTTCCATTCCGTGGCGGCGTCGAGCGGATTGCCGGTCGTCTGGACGAACTCGGGGAGTTCGACCGGGAGGTCGTCGTCTGGAACGAGGACGTGGCCGCAGTCCTCGCAGTGGACGACCGGAATCGGCGTGCCCCAGTATCGCTGGCGGGAGATCAGCCAGTCGCGCAGGCGGTAGGTCACGTCCGGTTCGATCGCCTCGTGATCCGAGAGTAGTTCTTCTCGAGCCGTTTCGCTCGCGAGGCCGTCGTATTCGCTATCCGTCCCGGTCCCGAGGTCGAGCACGCCCTCGTCGGTGTAGGGGCCGTTCCCGGGTCCGGAGGCCACGTCGTCCGCCGCGTCGGCCGCGGGAACGACGACCATCTCCACCGCCAGATCGTGTTCGCGCGCGAACTCGTAATCCTGTTCGTTGTGTCCCGGCACGCCCATCACCGCGCCAGTTCCTACGTCACCCAGAACGTACTCGGCGACGTACACCGGTAGCTCCTCGCCCGTCAGCGGATTCACCGCCGTCGCATCCGTTTCGATACCCGAGTCGCTGTACTCGTCACGGTCGGCGTGTCCGGACGCCCCCTCACGAGTTCGTGCGCGGTCGACGAACGCCGCGATGTCCGCGTCCGTCTCTGCGAGTGCGGTCGCCAGGTCGTGCTCGGGCGAGACGGCGAGGAAGGTCGCGCCGAAGGCGGTTTCGGGGCGGGTGCTGAAGACGTCGACGGATTCGGCGGCGCTCGGGGCGTTCGACAGGTCGAACGCGAGTCGTGCACCGTCCTGGCGGCCGATCCAGTTGCGCTGGATCTCCCGAACCCCCTCGGGCCAGCCGTCGAGTTCGTCGAGGCCGTCGGCGAGTTCGTCCGCGTAGTCGGTGATCGTGAAGAACCACTGGTCGAGTTCGCGCCGTTCGACGGGCGTTTCGCAGCGCCAGCAGACGCGGGTTCCGTCGTGATGGTCGTCATCGCCATCGCCATCGCCATCATTATCGCTGTCGGAGACTGCGACCTGCGCGTCGGCCAGTACCGTCTCGCAGTCCGGACACCAGTTGACCGCCGCGCCGGTGAACTCGACGAGGTCGGCCTCGTAGAATCGCTTGAACAGCCACTGATTCCAGCGGTAGTAGGCGGGCTCACAGGTCGTAACCTCCCGCGACCAGTCGTAGCCAAAGCCCATCGTCTCGAGTTCTTCACGCATGCGGCGGATGCACGCGCGGGTCCAGGATTCGGGGTCGCTCGCGCGCTCGTAGGCCGCGTTTTCGGCGGGCAGGCCGAAGGCATCCCACCCCATCGGATGGAGGACGTCGTCGCCCTGTAGCCGGCGATAGCGAGCGTAGGCGTCAGTGATCGCGTAGTTCCGGACGTGGCCCATGTGCAGCGTCCCGGAGGTGTAGGGGAACATGCCGAGGACGTACGTCGGATCGACGGCGTCGTCCGAAAGGCGGGCGACCCCGTCGCGCTCCCAGACGTACTGCCAGAACTCCTGGACCTGCGCGTGATCGTACTGGTTTGTCATGTAGCGGGACTCGTTATCACCACTCTGGGTGCCGTCCATATCATTGTTCGCCACCGGTCGGCACCGAACCTACGCGGCGCAAAGCACGGGTAACAAGCCCCGTAATCCAGGGCTACAGGTGTGGGCGACGCTTAACAAAGGCTCACCGTCACGTCTGGAGAGTCTCGAATGGTGAACTCGTCTGACCGGCCCGAACCCGACGATCAGCGTCCGACGACACGGACGCTCATCGTCACGGTTGTGGTGGTGTTGTGTACGTTCTCGCTGCTCATCGCTGTCTTCGCGCCGAATATGATGCCCGATCGCTCCAGTTCGATCGATTCGACGGAATCGACGGATGAGGCGGATGCAACGGACGGGACGGATGAGGCCGATGAGACTGGTGCAACGGACGACATGACAGAAACGAACGAATCGACCGCAAGCGAGGATCCCGACACGACGACGGCGTCCGTAGCCCCATCGAACGGCGAGTCCGTCGTCGACGGTTCCGCGACGACAGTAGACTCCGAGGGAACGGTGACGACCGAGACAACCGCGTCTTCGGAGACAAACACGGGAACTAAGGCGTCGGCCACGACAGCTCAGACGACCACCTCGGCTGCGGTGGCGACAACGGCGGCCGAAACAACCGCCGAATCGACGGCCGACCCGGAGACAGCATCGGAGCCGACCACCGACGAACGCCAGCCACCCGAACTGCCGGCCGACGTTTCGACCGAGTTCAGCGAGGCCGATCTCGATGCGGCCGACGTGCGCTCTGAACTCGAGTCACGGTGGCGCGACGGGGAGGGAGACGCTGAAAGCGATCAGGATGACGAGGATGACGAGGGCGATGAGGAGTGGGACCCATTGGACGGAACTCCCGGTCGAGACTGAGTCGAGGACGCCCGACCGGCCCGTTGACGTGGGGTTGCCGGCGGCGGGTGAGAGCGGGCCACCGGAGTAGGCAGGCCCACCGGAGACTGCAGGCCCGCCGATACCATGATCTCACGGGGCGGTGCTGGTCTCCACACGGCGTTTATCACTCGATTAAGGGTTAGTCATCGTTCCCGATGGATCGAGCAGTCCGACGGAGAGACGGCGACCGGTTGGGATTGCTATCGACGCCGGAATAGTTTACTCCAGCGGAATTAACACCTTCATTAGAAAGTCCCTTGCAGGAGTTGTGCCGATACAGACATGACTCGTGGACTGTCTCGACGACAATTGGTCACAGCACTAGGCGTGACATCGACAGCGACGGTCGCAGGCTGTCTCGACGCCCTCTCCGACGATAGTGACGGCAATGGAGACGGCAACGGAAACGGCGACGGCTCCGGCAACGGAAACGGCGACGGGAACGGAAACGGGAACGGCAACGGAGGCGGCTGGCCCGCGATCGATGACGGCGAGGTCATCTCCGACTTCGAGACAGCAGACGACTGGACCGCCGTTACCGGCGAACTCGAAACCGTGTCGGACGCCCCGACCGGCTCCCAGGGTCTCGCAGTCGAAGGCGACGGCGACCGGGCTGCGATGCGCATCGACTTCCCGCGAGGTATCGACCTCGACGGCTGGGACACCTCACTCGCGGTCAAAACCGATTCCGTCACCAAGATTCACTTCGAGTTCATGGCTCCCGAACGCGGGAGTCACCTGACCAGCATCCGTGACATCCCGTCGGACTTCGAGGGGTGGACGCGACTCGACTTCGGGTACATTCAGAAACACGGCGAACCCGATCTCGCGAACGTCAGGCGGCTGAACATCGTCGCCGTCGGGCCCGAGGACGGCACCCGAATCGTGGTCGACGACCTCCGGAAGACCGAGGCCGTCGACAACGGGAAAGCTGTCCTCGCGTTCTACGACGGCCGCGATTCGCACTACGAACTCGCAGCCGACAGGCTCGAAGAACGCGGTTGGTCCGCTGCAGTACCGGTCGATTCCGACCGAATCGGCGGCCAGGGCCGGATGGGACTCGGCGAACTCGACGAACTCGACGAACGGGGCTGGGACATCTGCTCGTACCCGTCTGTCAGCACCCCGCTGCCTGAAATGCCCGAGGACCGCCAACAGGAGGTCATCGAAAGCAACCGAGACGAACTCGCTGAACTCGGTTACGAGGACGGCTCCCGGCACTTCTTCGCGCCCAACGACCGAATGGCCGCAGCGACGCAGACGGTCCTCCGCGACAGCCACGAATCGGCGTTCCTGTTCGGGGCCTCTCCCGCTGGCGCGCCGCCGACCAACCTGCACATGACGCCGCTGATCTGGGGACCGGACCTCCACGGCGGCGTTCGGCGTGCGATCAACCTGTGCGACCAGTTCCAGCAACTCACGGTGCTTCGCATTCCCCGCATCGTCGACACGTCGAACGGCGGGGAGGCCGGCTCGAACAGCATGCCGCTCGAGGATTTCGAAGAACTGCTCGACCACCTCGAAAATCGCGGTCTCGACGTGGTTACACCTTCGGACCTGGTTGATGGGAATTTAGAATAACGGGGATACCGACGAAGAACTCTTCCGCAGAGGCGACGAGAGGCTATTCGGCCGAAGGAACCGGCGTGACGAAGTCCCGTATCAATCGGCCGCATACAGGTGTCTACTGTAGGAGAGGTCCGGTCGCTGCCAAGGCCGATTGCAACTGGACAGTTGAGATCCGGGAAGTACGGAGATACCGGAAGAAAATCAGTCGTGATTCCCACAACAGTACTACTCTGGGATGCTGTAATGCCCGGAGGCCTGTACGACAGGACCGCTAGTACGGATCGGCCTCGTTCAGGTCAATAGAACGACCTTAGCAACTGTATAGTGAACCGCCGAAAGCGAGAACTGTTCTGGTAATGCAACGCCGCCAGAGTCAACCGTTGCTGCTCAGTGCGCTGTCAGGGGCATCGCCCCGGCCGCAGACGGGGCTTGACCGTGACTACAGCAGGCCCGACAGGAGCGGTGAGACTGCACTGCAGTCTCCAGGCGAGAACGCGAGTTGGACCGCCCACGAGAGTGAATTTGAACCTGAACGCGATGGTCCGTGCGTGACGGCCCGAACGGAGCCTGGGCCGTCTTCCGACCACCAAACCGACTACTGACAGACATGTCCCGCAATACCCGCCAACAGACTGCAGACGCGCGATCGATCCAGACGGGTGTACAGCTCCTGCTAACGGCTGCTGGCGTCGTGTTGCTCGTCGCTGGGCTGGCGCTTGCAGCGAGTGGTGCATCGATTAACGAGACGCTCGGTTCGATCGGTGACGACGACGACAGCCCTGACGACCAGGACGCTGGATCGAACGCCGATGATACCGACAATGGCAACGCGACTGACGACGGTGCTAATGGCGGTGACGACACCGGTGATGAGAATGGCGGTGACGATAGCGGCGACGGCGGTGGCGGCAATGGCGACGACACTGGCAGCGGCAACGACGACGGAAACGGTTCCAACGGCGGTGACGACAATGGAGACGGAGCCGGAGACGGAGACGGAAATAACGGCGATAACAATAACGGCGACAACGGCAGCGACGGCGACGAAGACTCCGGAACCAACACCCAGACGCTCACCACCACCGTCGAAGACGACAACGGGAACGCCATCTCGGGTGCCACCCTCGAACTCACTGGCGACAGCGGAACGACCGACGTGACGACCGACAACAACGGTCAGGCCGAGTTCACCGTGAACGATGGCGAGTACACGCTCACCGCCTCCGCGGACGGCTACGAGGAGAGCGAAACGGATGTCGAGGTCGATGGAAGCGACGAAAGCGCCACGCTAACCCTCGAAAGCGAGGACGGTGGCGACAACGGGAGCGACAACGACAGCGACGACGATAGCAACACCAACACACTCACCACCACCGTCGAAGATAGCGCCAACGGCAGCGCGATCGAAGGCGCAACCGTCGAACTCTACAGCGGCTACCAGTTCTTCGGCCCCGACGCAGACGCTACGACTGACGACGACGGTACCGCTGAACTCGATGCCGAATCCGACGAGTACACCGTCGTCGTCTCCGCAGACGGCTACGAGGAAACCGAGTTCGAAGTCAACCTCGACGAAGACCAGGACGTCTCGATCGAACTCGACTCGAACTAACGATCCCGTTCGATCGCTCGTTTTCGGTGGTGAGACTGACCGACGGTTTGATTCCGTTCCCAGTCGGATAACTGTCAGAATAGATACTACTTCGACTGTGAGACGGGCGGGTCCATCGACGGATCGCCTCGCAGTGCTGTCCGTCGTCGCGTCGCGCCCCGGTTGTGCCGCGCGCAGCGCTTGCGCTCTGTCCTCGCCGTCGGAATCTGTCCCGTCGGCGTCACGCTTTCACGCGACCGTCACAGGCGGCGCTGATCGCCTGAAGACGACCAACCCGGATCGGATCGCTTGCGACCGCATCGATCGCTGTCGGGAATCTTCGACCACGGGAGACGCGATACGCAGCAGTAGTCGCTTTCTTTTCTTCTCTCTCTTTCACCACAACCTTTCTTTTCCTCTCTCGCCACACCCGCCGTCGGTCCGGAAAAACGGTCTACGGACGGACTGTCATTCGTCTGCACGACCGGCCCCGTCAGTCGGCGGCACTATCTGTCTCGGTAGACTCCGGATTCGGGACCGACCGACACGCGTCTCGAAATCGTCGGTCAATCATCCGACCACAAGAACCAGAAGTTCGGGAGTCACTCCGGTAACGGTGGCCACGTCGAGCCGACGGTCGTCTCGATAAGCCGAGTCTGTGCACGTCGAAGGCGCTCGGAGAGCGACGACGCCGTAATCCCGAGTTCAGCGGCGACATCGTCGAGCGATGCCGACTGTGGGATTTCGTAGTGGCCCATCTCGTACGCGGTTCGAAGCGCCTCCCGCTGGGGATCGGTCAGTCCGTCGCCAGGCGCTTCGGGCTCACCATCGCGGGTAAGCCGTCTGAGAGTGAATCCAGCGTTTTGCTGCCAAAATTCGCTGAACTCGGCGAACGCGTTTCGATCGGCAAACCAGCCACGCTGTATCCATCCAGTTGGCGTGACGCAGATTCGCTCGATGATGGCGTCGGTGGTGGCCAGCGCACGGAGTCCCGAGAGGTCCGCCACGTGGTCGCCGAGCCGCGCCTCGAGTCCAACGGCCGGGAGTACCTGATATCGAGACGTGTTCCCTGCCCGCCCGATCAGTGTGTATTCGGCGACGAACGAGGACGTGTCGAAGGCGTCTTCGACGGCATCGGCAGGGTCGCGTGTTACGTGAACGATGAACGGCGGCCGGTTCCCGTGATTGAACTGAATGTCGACCTCCATCGTCGCCGCTGGCACGGCTGTTGCAACCTCGACGAGCGGGAGCGCCTCGCAGGTGATTTCGAATTCGGCGACGAGTCCCATGTGAGATCGAGTGGTGCCGCCGACCTTCTGTATGGTGGTGTCGATCCGTCAGTGATCGGTCGAAGCACTGACGGGTACCGGGTTGATGGAACGCATCGCGTGGTGGCTCGCGCTGGGACACCCCGTGTTCGTATCCGTGCGTACTGCCCGCTCGAACCCGGTGGAACAGGGAGACACCGACCAGACCAGTCTCGAAGCCTGATGTAGTCACTCAGTTACTCGGGGGCCAGAACCAGGAGAACAGCACCGACTCGGCTCACTCGATATCGACTATCGATACAGAATCGTAGCGGCGTTACTCGACAGTGACACTCTTCGCGAGGTTCCGTGGCTTGTCGATCGGTCGGCCGAGCATGTCCGCAGCGTGATAGGAGACGAGCTGGAGTTGGACGTTCGCGAGCAGCCCCGCCCAGACGGGGTGGGTGTCCGGAACCGACAGGGTCGCATCGGCCACGTCGACGAGCCCATGATCGTCCGGCCCGACCGCGACGATCGGCGCACCGCGGGACTGAGCTTCGATCGCGTTCGTCTTCGTCTTCTCGTCACCGTCTCCCGTCACGACGGCGAAGATCGGCGACGCCTCGGTGACGAGCGCGAGCGGCCCGTGCTTGAGCTGTCCCGACGCGAAGCCCTCCGCGTGCTCGTAGGTGATCTCCTTGAACTTCAGCGCCCCCTCGAGCGCGACGGAGCGGCTCAGCCCGTTCCCGATGAAGAAGTACGACTCGCTGTCGAGCAGGTCGTCCGCGAGTTCAGCCGCCTCGGTGAACTCGAGCACTTGCTCGACGTACTCGGGGAGGTGTTCGAGTTCGGCGAGCATCTCCTCGCGATCCGCGGCGGGGGTCGCCTCGGGAACGTCGGCCGCGATGCGCTGGGTGAGCAGCGCGAGGGTGACGGCCTGCGAGGAGTAGGTCTTCGTCGCGGCGACGCCGACCTCGGGGCCGGCGCGGATGTAGACGGCGTCGTCGGCCTCGCGAGCGGCGGTCGAACCGACGACGTTGGTGACGGCGAGCGACCGTGCGCCGCGGTCGGTTGCGGTGCGGACCGCATCGAGCGTGTCCGCAGTTTCGCCGCTCTGGGTGACCGCGATAACGAGAGTGTTCTCGTCAACGGGACCGGCCGTCGAGTCGTACTCGCTCGCGCGGACGACTTCCGTCCGGAGGCCAGCCTCTCGGAGGAGCTGTGCGCCGTACATCGCGGCGTGATAGGATGTCCCACAGGCGACGAACTGAACTGTTTCGGTTTCTGCAAACGAGCCTGCGGGGAGGGCGTCGAACGCTACGTCACCGTTCTCGACCCGACCCTCGATCGTGTTCGAGAGCGCGGTCGGCTGGTTGTGGATCTCCTTTAGCATGTAATGGTCGTACTCACCCTTCCCGGCGTCCTCCGGGTCCCAGTCGACGGTGTCGACCGATCGTTCGACCGGTTGCCCGTCGAGGTCGGTAATACGGTAGGTGTCGGGATCGAGCGTGACCAGATCGCCGTCCTCGAGGTAGATGACCTCGTCCGTGTGATCGAGGAACGCCGGGACGTCGCTCGCGAGGAACCACTCGTCGTTGTCGAGTCCGAGGACGAGCGGCGACCCCTTTCGAGCCGCGTAGACGCGCTCTTCGCCGTCGACGATCGCGGCGATGGCGTAACTGCCTTCGAGCGTCTCGACGGCTCGACGGACTGCGACTTCCGTATCCTCGGCCGAATCCCGGTACTCGTCGATGAGGTGCGGGATGACCTCCGTGTCCGTGTCGCTCTCGAACTCGTGGCCTTTCGCCTGGAGATCAGCCTTGAGCTCGTCGTAGTTGTCGATGACGCCGTTGTGCACGACTGCCACGTCGCCGACGGTGTCGGTGTGGGGATGGGCGTTCTCGTCGGTCGGCGGGCCGTGCGTACTCCAGCGCGTATGCCCGATTCCCATGTTTCCGTGGGGCTGGCCGTCGAGTTGCGCCTTGAGCTCGGATACCTCCCCCGAACACTTGTGTACCTTGACGCCAGAGCCGTTCTGAACGGCGATTCCGGCGGAGTCGTAGCCGCGGTACTCCAGGTTCTCGAGACCCGTAAGTAGCGTTTCCGCAGCCTCACCGTGTCCAATCCGCGCGATAATGCCACACATCAGCCGCTCACCTCCGTTCGATCGCTCGGGACGTTCCACGTCCATGTCACACCGCGAGACTGAACCGGCGTATCGGCTTCAGTTCCGGCACCGATACCGGCATCGACTGCGACAGTCGTATCCTTAGTAACTCGGCTCGAGACAGCTGACCGGGATTCGGTGCTATTCTGGATCATAGTACGTTGAACTCGATATATGTGCTCGTACCCGCCCCGTCCAGTGCCGGACGTCTCGGGCATCTACTCGAATCGAATAGTCCTGCAGGGATTACTATAGAGCGAATAAGACGGTCGCCGTTACATGTACTGCACCGAAGTTACGGGATATTCTCCGGATAGAGACGCTGGCGAGCAGCTATACGAGATAGACGAACTCGAACGGGTAGTATCGGGTCAGGCGTTTCCTGTATCGAGAGGCACTGACTTCGCAACACGATGGCGACTCTCCGCTCGACTGTTGTGCACAGCACAGGTTCCGTTTAGCAGGCCGCTAAGGGTGGTGTCCGGATGGATCTCTACGAGTTCAGACGCGGCAGGACTATCGAACGCGACGCGTGTCGTTGTGACCGATCAACCTCTGTGGTGACCCGACCAGTCGTCTCGATGGACGCTTGTAGTATCTGTCTGCCGAGACGATTGCACTCACACTGGTATTCTCGGCTGTACATCGTGGACACGAACGGGCTGGCATGTGGCATACAGCGTGTGGCCTCGAAAACGAGCGCATCGTGAACTCGATTCACCGATGGGCTGTCGTGCGATTGTGTCTCGGTTGGAAACGGGCAGTCGGGAAGAACCAGTCGAAGCGCATTGCCACTGGGTTCGTCTTGGATGGTACGAATGCGCGTGTTTGTGACCGAATTGCTGTCAATCGGGGATCCGAATCGGTTTTGATGCCGGTCGGGAGTCCGAGCCGGTTCGAAAACTAAGCGAGCGACGATGAATGGTCCAATCGGACTGACCGAGCGCTGAGAGAACTGAGACGGCACTACTGACGCGTTGGTTTCGAGAGGGTGGTAGGGGTAGGGTAGGGGTGGTGGTGTGGCTGTAGGTGTGCCGTGTCTGCTATAACAGAGGGTTGCTTACGGGACCGGGTTATTGGGATTGTCCGTCGTCGTCCCGGGGCCGGTGCCCGTCGGCTCGCCATCCGATCGCTCCGGGAGCGAGATGACGTTCTCGCGTCCAACGGAAGTTTTCTCGATCGTGCCGTCATCGTACATACTCGAGAGAATTCGGCTGACTTTTGACTTCGACCAGCCTGTTTCGTCGGCGATCTGGTGCTGTCGAATCTGGCCGCCGTGTTTCACGAGTAGTCGAACGACGCGCCCTTCGTCGCTGAGCAGCTCTGGGGGCGTCTCTGCCGACACGACATCTTCGTACGAGCGTGGTTGCTCGGCTGATTGTGCTCCCGCCGCTGGGGCTGCACTTGGGTTCGGATTCGCATTGGAGCGTGTCGATCCAACCGCACCGGGAGCGGGTGTGTCAGCGCTCGGCGACTGGGTAGCGCCGGGCTCGCGCGTGGAGAAAGCCTGAAGCATGCGGATGCCGACCAGCGCGGCGATCAGCAGGAACAGGACCACGATCAGTGACACCTCCCAGATCGACGCGCCACGGATCGCCGACGGCCAGTACGACGATCCACCTGCCATTTCGCCCAACCCAGGAAGGGGTATCGTCGCGACAACCGTGTCTACGTCGGGTGTGGCAACCGAGACCGTATCGATGGAGTGATCGCTTCCCTCCATCGGTGCGTGCGGTCCGGTATCGAACCAGATTCTGGGTGTTGGTGCCATGGATTTCGCGGTTCTGATCTACGTTGTGTCTGTGACTGCGATTGCGTTCGTCCGCAACGTCTGCCTCTTTGGTGTGTCGATCCACTGCGGCCGATTCGCGACTGATGGGTGATCGTGAGTGATCTCGGCGACTCACTGCAGTCACGACGACCGCACTGAGAGTCCAACCTAGGGGACCTTCATTATGGGTCGATACAAACACGTTTAGTAGGCTGCTAAGCCGCTCGCTGTCCAGTTACCTCGAAATTGCCCATATCGCCACCGAGCACTGCCGAGCAGTCGGATTCCGAATCAGTGTTCTCGCTGCAACAGTTTATCAGCGCTATAGTAAACCGGTCATCCATGCTTGTCTGAATCGAGAGCGATCCCGCTCCAGCGGGACTCGAGGTACCGGACACAAACTGAACCGAACCGCCGCCGCACGAGTTGTGCGCCGGTCAGCGACGACCTACCCACACGATACACCATGACGCCGACAATAAGCGACACCGAGAACCGAACGGACGAGCGAACGCATGGCCGTCAGGTAGTCGACCAGACTGAGTCTGGAACGACCCTCGAGCACGTCGAAGACGACCAGCGAACGCGCGAAGCGACGATCTGCGTTGTCGGGCTCGGCTACGTCGGCCTGCCACTTGCAGTCGGCTTCGCCCAGTCGAACTATCAGGTTATCGGCTACGATGTCGACGAGACCACCGTCGAGCGATTGCAGGACGGCGAGGATACGACCGGCGACCTCTCGGATGCGGCCGTCCAGAACGACGACATCTCCTACACGACGAACGCGACGGCGATCAGCGACGCCGAATACGTCGTCATCGCCGTCCCGACGCCTATCCGGGACGACGACCGGCCTGACCTGAGTTTCGTCGAAAGTGCCGGCACGACGGTCGGCTCGAAGATGAGCGCCGGCACAACCGTCATCCTCGAATCGACGGTCTATCCCGGTTCGACCCGTGAAGTGCTCATTCCGAAACTCGAGGACGCATCCGGCATGACCGCCGGCGAGGATTTCTTCGTCGGCTACTCGCCCGAGCGGGCAACACCGGGTGACGAAGAACACGGGCTCTCGGATGTCGTCAAAGTCGTCAGCGGCCAGACCGAAGCCGTCCTCGACGACGTCGCCGAACTCTACGAGTCCGTCGTCGACGTCGGCGTCCACCGCGCTCCGTCGATCGAGGTCGCCGAAGCGTCGAAGGTCGTCGAAAACACGCAGCGCGATCTGAACATCGCCTTCGTCAACGAACTCTCGGTCGCGCTGGAGCACATGGACGTCGACACGCATGATGTACTCGATGCTGCCGGCACGAAGTGGAACTTCCACGACTATCAACCCGGACTGGTCGGCGGCCACTGTATCCCGGTCGACCCGTACTTCCTCTCCTACCGCTCCGAACAGGAAGGCTTCGACCCCGAACTGATGCAGACCGGTCGGAAAGTCAACGAAGCGATGCCCGGCCACGTCGCCGACCTGACGATCAAGGCCCTCAACCAGTGTCACAAGACGCTCCGCGACAGCCGCGTGCTCGTCCTTGGTCTCTCGTACAAACCGGGCGTCGGCGACCTCCGCAGTTCGAAGGTCTCCAAAGTCGTCGACACGCTCAATGAGTACGACATCCACCTCGAAGGGTTCGACCCGATCGCAAACCCCGACGCCGCAAGCGAGACGTTCGACCTCGAGGTCCAAGAGAACCTCTCGTTCGAGGACTTCGATGCAATCGTCCTCGCGACGCCCCACGACGAGTTCACCACGCTCGATCCAGAAGCGGTCGCGAGCGAACTCGCCGACGATCCGGCGTTGATCGACGTTGCGGGCGCGATCGACGAGGACGAAGCCGTCGACGCTGGATTCACCTACCGACGAGTATGATGGGACGGGGGGATGGGATCGTGACCGATCTCGAGCGGTCGGTTGCGGCGACGGGTACAGCGGTTGTGACGCGAGTCGCCGCGGCGGACGGCAGCCGACACGCGCCACACGGGCCGCACGCGCCGCACCCGTCTCGCAGTCCGCACAGGACGAACGCATCACACACGCCACACACGTCACACACGGAGGCACCCCACTGATCACCGATGCGCGTTATCGTCACGATCCAACACCCCGGACACGTCCACTTCTTCCGGAACGCGATCGACGAACTCCAGGCCGACGGCCACGAGGTTCACGTCTTCGCCCGGGAGAGCGGCGTCGCGATCGACTTGCTCGAGGCCGCCGGTATCGACCACGAGGTCCTCGCTGGCGATGCGAACTCGTTGCCCTCCCTGGCGGCCGTCCAAGCGACCTACGAGGCGCGACTGTTGCGCCGAGCACGAGCGATCGACCCGGATGTCATCACCGCGATCGGCGGCGTCGCCGCCGCCCACGTCGCGACGGCACTCCGGACCGAGAGCGTCGTCTTCTACGACACCGAGCACGCGACGCTCATCACGTCCCTCGGCTACCCCTTCGCGGACGTGATCTGTACCCCGACGTGTTACCGCGACGAGATCGGTTCGAAACAGGTTTCGTACCCGGGCTACCACGAACTGGCGTATCTCCACCCCGACCGGTTCGAACCGGACCCGTCCGTCCTCGAACTGGCCGGCATCGAGCGTGACGAGCAGTTCGCCGTCGTCCGCCTCAGCAGTTGGGAGGCCTCACACGACGTCGGTCACGGCGGCTTCGACGACCCACACGAGGTCGTCGACCGACTCGAGGACGCCGGCGCGACCGTCTTGCTTACGGCAGAGGGCGAGCCGCCCGCCGAGCTCGAATCCTACCAGCTGGAGACGCCCCCCGAGAAGATGCACGATCTGCTCGCCTACGCTGACGTCGTCGTCGGCGAGGGCGCGACGACCGCCGCCGAAGCCGCCGTCCTCGGCACCCCGTCGGTCTACGTGAACTCGCTCTCGCTCGGCTACACGGCCGAACTCGACTCGGAATACGGGCTCTTGTTCGAGTTCAACGACGAGAACCGCCACGTGGAGGCACTCGAGAAAGCGGTGTCGATCGTCGAGCGCGAGGATGACCCGTGGGCAACGCGGCGCGAACGGTTGCTCACGGAACGTGTCGACGTGACGGACGTGATCGTCCGGACGCTCGAGACGACCGCCCGCGGTGGGCGTCCGACACAGACAAAACACGCAGCGAATCTCGGCTAGGTGAGCAAACGATGAAGGTACTTCAGGTAGTGACCACGCCACGGCCGTTTTTCGATCAGCAGGTGTCGGTACTCGAAGATCGCGGCGTCGACTGTACGGTAGTTGGCGTCCCCGGCGAACACCACGGCGATTCGGGACGGACGCCGCTCGACTACGCCCGATTCTATCCGCGGATTCTCGCCGAACTTCGGTCCGACGACTACGACCTGGTCCACGCGAACTACGGGCTCGTCGCTCCGTTCGCGCTCGCTCAGCCGACCCGACCGGTTGTCCTGACGCTGTGGGGAACCGACCTCATGGCCGACCGGGAGTGGCTCCAGTCGATCAGTCGGTTCGGAGCACGCCACGCAAGCGCCACCGTTGTTCCGAGTCCGGTCATGGCGCGCGAACTCGAGACCGACCACGAACTGATCCCCTTCGGCGTCGACACTGAACTCTTCAGACCGATCCCACGGGAAAGGGCGCGCGAACGGGTCGGCTGGCAGACCGACGGCGAGCGGAAGATTGCGCTCTTTCCCTACGATCAGTCGCGGTCGGTCAAGGACTTCTCACGGGCGAAGCGACTCGTCGAGCGAGCCGATGCGGAAATCGAACTGCGAACGGTAAGCGGCGTCAACCACACGGAGATTCCCTATTACATGAACGCAAGCGATGTACTGCTGGTGACCTCGAAGCGCGAGAGCGGGCCGATGGTGGTCAAGGAGGCCGCCGCCTGCAACCTGCCGATCGTCTCGACGGACGTTGGTTTCGTCGGCGACACGATCGAGCACCTCTCGAACTGCGTCGTCAGCGACGACGACGAGGAACTGGCCGCCGGACTCGCGGCCACGCTTGAGGACGGCAGCCCCTCGGACGGACGCGAGCGAATCGACGGGTTGAGCCTCGACGCGATGGGTGACCGGCTCGTCAGCCTCTACGAAGGGTTACTCGGGACGACGGAGTCGAACGAGACCGCCGTTTCCCAACGAGGTGTTTCTCGTGGGGTATAGCTCGCTGTCGGAGCTGCGCCCGCTCCGACTGGACAGCGTCGCGGCGATCGGCGGACTGCTACTCGCACTGGCAATGCTCCCGCTCCAACTGTTCGTCTCGCAGGTCTACCTCGATACGGTCCCGTTCGTGCTGGCCATCGCGTGCGGGCTCTACCTCGTCGCGCTGTATCAGCAGGACCGCGAAACGACGATGCCGCGACTGCCGACGAGCGTTTCGATGGCGCTTCCGAGCGTCGTCCTGGTCGGCCTCGGCGGGCTGATCGTCCTGACCAGTCTTCAGGGCGAACGGACGCCGGTATTCTTCGGACTCGCCGGCGTGCTCGCGACGCTCATCCTCGTCCAGATCCTCTTTACGAGTTCACGAGACTTCAACCAGCGACTGTTACTGGCACAGATCGTTCTCTTCGCGCTCGTCTTCCGGTTCACGGCGCTGTACGCCACACCCGGTTACATCGGAATCGACATCTGGACGCACATGGGATTCGTCGATTCGATACACGCCCAGGAGTCCCTGAGCGCGATCTCTCACGACAAGCACTACGCCTCGCCGTTCTACCACCTGCTCGTCGTCGCGTCGTCGCTCCTCCTCGACGTGCCGCTTCGACTCGCGCTGTATCTGTCGGTCGGGATCGTGATGCCGTTGTCGGTGCTGCTCGTCTACGCGACGACGAACCTGCTCGTCTCGGCGCGCTGGGCGGTTCTGGCGACGGCGCTGTTCGCGTTCGCGGGCCACGTCGCCAACTGGGGCATGCACCTCATTCCGACGAGCCTCGGGCTGGTGTTCTTCCTCGGCGTCCTGTACGCCCTCATCCGCGTGATGCGGATCGAGTACACGATACGCGATTTCTCGCTGTTGCTCCTCTCGAGCATCGCCGTCATTCTCACCCACCAGGTGTCGACGTTCATCATGCTCGTCCTGTTGCTCGCCGCCTTCGTCGCCCAGGTCGTCTTCGTCGTCGGCCCCTTCGGGCTCACGCGGCTCGATACGAGCGTCTTCCGCGCGAAGAAGCCGGTCAACCTCATCGGCCTCGTCGTCTTCAACTTCGGCATGACGATCTTCGTCTGGTCGCTCACCCCCTATCGCGAACAGTCGTTCCTGGCAACCGTTCTAAGCTACTTCACGCAGACGCTCGAGGAAAGTGCCGGCTTCCTCAACATCGCAAGCGGCGGCTCGAGCGGCGCTGAAGCCGGTGCCGAAGCCGCCGCACCGACGCTTCTCGAACAGCTCGTCCCCTACATCGACGTGCTCGGCTTCCTGTTCTTGCTCGGTGCGACGTTCGTCGGCTGCCTCTACGTCGTCCACCGCCGCCGGGCCGAACAGTCGGTGTTCACCCTCCTGCTCGCCGCCGCGATCATGCTCGTGTTCGTCCTCGTCCTGCCGATGTTCGGCATCCGGAACTTCATTCCGACGCGCTGGTTCGCGTTCCTCTACGCGCCGATGGCCATCCTCGGTGCGATCGGGCTACGCACGTTCGCTCGGAACCTCTCACCCGGCATCGTCGTCACCTGCCTCGTGCTGTTCGCGCTCATCTACCCCGGCGCGATGTTCCTCGCCGCCGAAAGCAACACCGAGAATCCGGTCTTCTCCGAGCAGCACGAACAACTCGCCTACAGCGAAGCTGAACTCGCCGCCGTCGACAGCATCGGAGAGCTCACGGGGAGCCCTGACGGGGACAATATCAGACCCGATCAACAACTCCACACGGACCATCCGTATCAAACGGTCTTCAGTCGGACGGGAGCCTATCCGTCGACGACGACGGCGACGGTCCCCGACGGCGGGTCCGCCGACCACGACTACGTCGTCTACCGGACCGAGCAATCGACCGATGCGACGTACTTCGGTACCGCCGACGGCCCGGGTCGCATCGAACAGGTCAGTCAGGATCGGCTCTGTAGTCCGGACCAGGCGACGGTCTACACGAACGGCGAGGTAACCATGTGTACGCCCTCGCCGGCGAGTTAGTCGGTCGGTTTCGTCACCGCGCTATTTTCCCCGTTCACACCCGGCCCCGATCGAGAGTTCATAGCCCCCGATTGTATCCACTGTCACAAGTACTGATCGTCCCGGACGACGTGGGTAGCCAGCTCGAGGTCCAATGCTTCGACCCCGTCTAGTACTAGGTCGGCCATCTGGCGGGCTCCGGACTCACTGAAGTGCGTGTTGTCGGCCACTCCGTCGGGATAGTTGGGATGTTCACCCGGCGGCAGATGGTTGTAGAGGGATTTTGATCGCTCCGGCCCCAGTTCTCCCAAGAGTGACTGACTCCGCTCGTCCGCGTCGATGAGCGGCACGTCACGCGCCCGTGCGACGTCTCGTATCAGCTCCGAGTAGACTCGATGGGTGTCTTTCAGTTCGCCGTCCTCGTCGAAGTGACGGCGCGCGATGGGCGTGAGAAAGACCGCCGTTGCTCCGCACTCGCGTGTCTCTTCGGCGAACTTTTCGAGGTTGGTGACGAACTGCTCCTCGGTCGTGTGCTGTTCTTTCGAGGGCACCTCGTCGTTGTGGCCGAACTGGACGAACACGTAGTGGTTCTCACCCAAGCGACGCACCACGGGCTTCCAGCGCCCCTCCTCCAAGAACGTACGAGTACTGCGCCCGTTGCGGGCGTGGTTTTCCACTGTCACCGAATCGTCCAGACAGTAGGCGAAGGGCGTTCCCCAACCGGTCTCAGGACGTTCGCTCGCCGCTTTCTCGGCCATCGTAGAATCCCCGATCAGGTGAACGGTGATCGACTCTGTCATTTTGGGAGCCGTAGTCAAGATGAAGGATAGATGCATCGGTACCGGTCAGTCTGCACGCTCGTTCTCACAGCCGTTTCAGACGAGCAAATCGAGAATATACGAGCGCTCATCGATCGAGATATCCGCTATATTCGCACGCTGTTCTTGACAGGCACCGGTGGGATCGATTGTTGCTCCGGTAACTACTCGACCCGCCACGCGGTCAGCCGGAGACCACAGGATATATTTCAAAGCAGTGAACAGAACAGAGCAGACGACTTGCCGAACCGCCGCACTGACGAAACGGTCCTCGCCTCCGCAGCCCGCTTATCGACGACCGTCGGCGGGTGGCGCTCGCAGCCGCCCGCAACGCTTGTAGCAGGACGGCCGCTCGTGATTGCCCGGGGTCCGAACGCAGTCCGGCACGAAGCGGCAAGCGACCGAGCGCATGACTCGAGACACTCTCAGCCGACGACAGCTCCTCGGAATCGGTGGTGCCGCCGGTGTTGGCGGTATCGGCGTGGTCGGATACGTAACTGATAACCCCGTTCACCGATCCGATATCGAGCAGTTCGACACGCGGCGTCTCGACACCACGCCCGAGGTCGGGACGCTCTGGTACAGCGAGTACCAGTCTGGATCAGAACTGCCGGAGGCGTCCGTCACCCACCTCCTCGGCGTCCAGTATACCGGGATCGACGAATCCACCACCGACCGCATGTTCGACGTATTCGGCGTGGTTATCGGCCGACGGTCGACGCTGTTCGGGGAGCGGACGCTCGTTGAGCCGCGCTTTCTTGGGGTCCGCGGTGAGAACGCGTCCGGAACAACTGCCGCGGCCAGCGTGGAGTCCCCCTACGTGCGTGGCGGCCCACTGTGGCCGCCCGAGACGGTTGCAGATGCCCTGCCGCTCTCTCCCGCACAACTCGACGACGAGGCGGCGATCCGCCGGCTCATCGAGGACGGTCGCTTTCCCGGAGCGAACACGAACGACGCGAATCGGACGGACCGACTCTGGACCGACTTCCGACTGAGCGGTGCGCTCCTCGATCGGTACGAGGGTGAGCACGACAGGCAGCTGACCCGTGCTGGGCTGTTATACGGGCTCCACAGAACGCCCGATTCGGTGGCCAACGTAACCCCACCGTCCAAGCGGATCGACGAACTGTATTCGTTGGACCCTGGATACGAGGGTCCCGGAGAGCTGTATTCGTGGACGCCTGGTGACACCCTCGCCCACGCCGTCCGATACAAACGACTGTACGTCTCTCCGGGCGACGGTAGATATCGACTGCGAATCGCACAGCTAGTCCCGCGACCGGGTCTGCTCGGGCAGCCGTGGATCGAGACGGGGCTCATCATCGACTTCCCCGAGTAGCTGGCCACCGTGTCTGGGTCTGGTTGATGGTACCACAGGAGTTCCACAGCAAAGAACAGCAAAGAGCAGGGAGAACGTTGCGGTGAACTGAGTTCAACACACCGTCAGATCGATCGCCGACGCGACTCGGGACAAACCCGTCGAAACCCGGTCTTCAGAGAACTCGAGAGCGACCAGACCGGAGCGGACGACTGGAACAAATGATAGGACTGACCGGGCCGTAATCCGTCGAGCGACGGTTCTATTCGACGACGATCGGGAGCTGGATCTCCCGGTAGGCGGACTCCGAACTCGGATCCGATGGCGGCTCACCCTTGTACAGCAAGAGCGTCAGCCGAAGGGACTCACCCTGCATCGACGGCGTGAACTCGAGTGTCGGTTCACTTGTCTCGCCATCGGCGATCGTTGTTGAGGTAGTGGTGAGTTGCGTTTCCTCCGCGACAGTCACGGAATCACCGCCGTCGGTTTCGTTCACCCGCTGTAACAGCATCACCGTCGTATACGTCTGCTCCGTGTTCTCTTCGTTCGTGATCGATACCGTCAGCTCCTGCGTTTCACCAGCCGTGTACGTGTCATTGTACATCGTCTGCATATCGCCGTCGACTTCCTGGGTATCGACTGCGAACTCGGTGTAGCCGTCGCCGTGCTGTGCAGGATTGGCAACGGCAAACCCTGCGCTCAAAAGCAACACGGCGATACCGAGTGCGATTCCGAGATTATACGGGCGCGGATTCGTGCCGGAGTACGCTCGATTCTGAACCTGTGTGAAAAACAGCGAGTTCTCGGTAGGGGTCATCGCGAATCGTCGATCCGGTGAGCACCGGTAGCGAGAGACGATTCCGAACAGAGACAGCATGATGGTCACCAGCGTAATCCCGTAAAGCACTGGTTCGAAGGTAATACCCCAAGGGGTTATGCTGGTAAGAAGGGTGATTCCCGGAACGAGCGCAACGCTGAACACAACTGACAAGATAACCCGCTCAGTGAGTTCGAGACCGCGGGTATGCAATAAGGGGTTCCCAAGGCCCGTTTTTTCCTCGTCGAACGCTTGGTCGTCGTCGGCGGCTTCGTCCGGAAACAGCACGGAGACAAGCGCATACCCGGGAAGGAAAAGTAACAGCGGGAGTGCCAGTCCGATGCGAACAGGACCTGGAAGCGGGAGGAAAAGCCCGAGTGAGAGGGCACCAGTACTCGCGATGACGATCGCCAGGTCGAGAAACCACCAGTCGGTGTCGCTCATGGTGTCGACGACGGGTCCAAGGAGGTTTATTATCGCCCAGGTAAGGGCCGCTCACCCGGTGAAATTACCCCCGAATGCTACCCATTGTACCACAATCCAGACATATGGTCTGGACTAATGTCTTTCGCTGGTTCTGGATAGTCACACTGAACGGAACTGTCGAAAATTCAGCGATAGTGTTTTGAAGTATTCACCCTGTAATAGCAGTAATTAATAGGAGCGAGTATTTTGAGACCGGCGATATATAGCCCAAATGAGCGTATTGCTGGGGTTATGAAATGGCACAAAATCGAATTCCGGTCGATGAAATATCGTGAAACCGATTCAATTGGAATGTTCGGTTTCTACACTTTATTACCCACACCTGATTAGGGAAGACTGGTTCGATGACAGCAACACATATCAGCTCGGAAGAACAGAACGGGCACGAAACTGCAGACGACGCAGTTGATGATGCAGCCGACGTTTCAGACGCGGAGTCGTTCACCGAAGACGAAATATTTCACCTGCTGCAAAATGAACGCCGTCGGCTGGTTCTGCGGTACCTCCGCGGTACTGACGAAGCCGTCCGCATGCGTGACGTTGCAGAGCAGGTAGCTGCGTGGGAACACGATACGACGGTTGCAGAGCTCACTTCGACAGAGCGCCAGCGCGTCTACATCCCACTGTATCAGTCCCACCTCTCGAAACTGGACGAAGCCGGCGTCATCGACTATCAGCAAAACCGTGGGATCGTCGAACGCAAGCCGCTCGCGGACGAAGTCGATCAGTACCTGCAGGTCGACGAGCAGACGGACGAGTCAACTGAAAGCGACGAGACGACGATCTCCGTCAGCGACGACTACTACATCGGTGCGACCGCCGTCTGTTACGTCGCGCTGCTGGGTGCTGTCCTCGAACTCCCAGTTCTCTCGATCGTTTCAGGAATCGGGCTGAGCGCGCTGATCTTGCTGCTGTTCACACTGGTCACTGCCAGTCGGTTCATCAATTGACCCGGACGACCCCGATCAACGACACTCCTTATACTAGCCCGTAAACCGGGAACATCCACACTGCAAACGTCGTTGCAGCCACTGTAAGCGTTACTGCCGTCAGTACTGATGCCGATGCGAGTGCAACAAATAGAAACAGGAGTCCGACCAGAACCGGACCAAGGAGCGGCGGCGAAAATGACTGTTCGTCTGCAGTCGTCTCGGGAAGTTCCACAAGACCACGTTCCGGATCGAACGTGATCGAACCAGCCTCGTTGAGCGCAGGAAGGCGCTTCTGATGCAGGTGTTCGTGAATAGTCGCCCACGTTTCGATCGGGACGGAAGACGGCGGGGTCGGCGGGGTCGACGAGAATGTTAATGTCGACTGTGATTGCTGTACCGCTGATGGATTTGACGGCGTTCGAGTGCGTGTCGACTGTACCGCGGACGCATGTGCTGTCTCCTGCTGGTCAGCATTATGTACCAGTCGGTCGACGAGTTCATCGACAGTAACTGGGGTTCGCATGTCTGCAAGGAGCGCGAGGAGTTCTTCATCGGAGTCGGGAACCGCAGCAGGAGTGGAGTCGGCAGTGTGGTTGCCGTTGGTGTCAGTGTCCGTGTCACGGTCTGTCGGTGGACTTGACCCTGAACCTGAGCCTGAACTTGTGCTTGTACTTGTACTCGGGCTTGCGGAGGTCCTAGCGGTGGCAGTATTGGTCCTGGGACGTGGACTGGAACCAGCCACGCCGGCGATAGTGTGCAGTGAGGCCCCCGGTGAATCGCCATCTACTGATTGCTCTTCGACCGTGTGGGCTGACGAAGAGCACAACCAAGACGGCGTCAGACGCATATTCCAGCCTAAACCTTCGTGGTATATAAGTATTCTCACGATTCAAATCTGGTAAACGATCTAAATGATTGTTAGCGGCTGTTTGAGGAATCGTTAGGATTCGTTCCCGATGTCAAGAAACAGGTCGTTCGGGTGCTGTACTAGGACATAATCCGTGGTGGTGATTGCAACCATGGGATTGTGTCACTAGCAACTGCATCCCAGGAGTCGAGCCACGTTTGCAGGTCGGCCACGCGGAGTTTGTGTCTGGGTGCTATCGGGTGGATGTTCTCGTACTCGCCGAGCAGTCGGTCATTGAACCCGTGTTTCTCGAAGAGCGTTCGCCGGTCGGGCCACGGGGGCTCGAACGAGGTCAGAAGCGGCGTCTTGCGCCTGACGAACCCCTCAACTTCGTTTAGCAGCATGCCGTCGTGTGGACGATCCGGCGGCCGGTGGCGAAGGATATCGTCATCGAGCTGTTTGCAAGCCTGTAAGAAGGTCTCGGTCGTCCGGAGGCGCGGGGGCGTTCGGAGGTGCCACTCGAGTAGTTCACGATCGGTTGCCAGAAACGGGGCAAAGAACTGGTCGGCAAGGTGGTTGTGGAACGGAACCGACGGCTGGTTGGCGATGCCACAGCAGGTCAGGGCGTTTTGAATGCAATCTGCGCGCGAGCGATTGGCGGCGAATTCGGCGGCGATCGCCTCCTCGACGAACTGTTCCGGATCGTTGTCGATCCCCGTCCGCTCGGTCAGTTCGATGCTCTGCTCGCGGCTGTACCCGTACTTGTCGAGGAAGACCGCAACCGGATCGGGATCGGGATCGAGTCGCTGAAACGGTACCCATGTCCCGAGTACGTCGACCCCGTCTTGTGCGGTAAAGTGCCCGCGGAAGAACGTATCACAGAGCAGGCCGTGGTACATCGTCTCGACTTCGTCCGCGAGTTCGTCGGTATAGCCGGCGTGATGAATATGAAGCGACTCTTTGATCCCCTGTGAGTACTGGACCTTGGACTCGTCGGCGAGCAGATAGCGTTCGTCCGGTTGAAACGCGGTGTGTGTTGCACCGTACTGGTTCGCAACCCGTTTTGCACCCTGCACCTCCTGTGCATCCGGCGAGCCGACGGTGTAACAGTGGTCGATGTCGTCGACCTGTGAGAGCACGATGCGCGAATCGTACCCCGCAGAGAGCAAGAGCCCCTTCGGCCCGGGATTCGACGAGCGCCGCCGCAGCGCCCGTTCGAGTCGGGATGCGAGTTCGTCTACGTAGTCGAAGGCGTCGGGGTCGGCCGGTCGGTAGACGAACCGGGAAAGTGAGTCGACGCCGTGCGGTGTCAGCCGGCTATCGATCGGAAGCCGCGAGAGTTCGTCTATCCACGTCTTCTCTCCGAGCGCGAGGCCCATATGGAGGAACTCGAGGATACCGTTCCGGTCGAGTGAGGGGTCCGGAATCGTCCGTCCGACTTCGGCGGCGTCGGTGCCGAAGACGAGCGGACCGGGGTCGTCGGTGTAGAAACACTCCCGTGAGCGCACGAGATCCGTTGCGACGAACGGCGTTTCACCGTCGATATCGAGGACGGCCAGGTACGAACCGTTGAGCGTGTCCAGTGCATCGAGGCCGTTCGCGTCGTACTGGTCGAGCAGCCAGCGTGCGGCGTTTTGCTCGTCACCGGGAACGTAGGCCTCGCCCCAGATCACACAGCAGCCGGTTTCGTCCGCAGACGTTGCGCTCCAGCCCGGATAGTCGAGGCCGGGATCTCTGATCGCAACTGTAAGCGACGGTCCCGAGAGCACCTCGTCGAACTCGTCGCGCGATCGAAACCGCTCGAACGTCTCGCTACCACCGAATACACCAAACAGTTCCTTGTTCATCGTTAATGTTAGTACTCTCCGCTGTGGTGGGAGTAGACGGCGTTTCGTCGCGGAGATGCCGGAACGGTCCGGCCGTCCCCGCGGGTCTGTCTCTCCTCTGATCTGGGATCGAGTTCCCATTAACTATGCCGTTGCTAAGGCCCAAGACGGTCGAAATAGAGGGGTTTAGTCGAGCCGCACGAACACCGCGCAGGTGCCTATCAGAGCCATAATAATGCCGTCACTATCGGTACGGTTGAGCACCATGACAGATGGACGCGCGACGCGACGCCGATTCCTTGCCGGATCGGGCGTTGCTGCGGTCGCCGGATTGGCGGGTTGTACCGACCGGCTCAAGTCACTGCGCGGCGGACCGGTCGACGACGGATCGTCAGGAAACGAGTCCGCCGAGAACGGGGCGTCGGATGTCGCCGCACTCGCCGACGGCGTTCCGCCCCTCGAAACCGAGTACAATAGCCGTACTGAGTACGGCCAGCCGGGCGACTCCCTCGACGACTTCGAGGATATCGACGCCTGGGAGATCACGCGCGGATCGGGTAAGGCCGACCAAGACATTTCTTTCGACGGCTCTCAAAGCCTCCGTCTGACGAGCGAGAACGGCCAGACTATCGTCGCACAACGCGATATCTCGGAAACGGATCTGACCGGCAACGACTACTCCTTTGCTGTTCGGACCACGACGCCCCAGAACATCACAGTTAACCTGCGCGTCGTCGACTCCTACGGAAGCGCCCGGGTCTACTCGCTTCGCGAGATCACGTATCGCACTCCCGATGTCGGCTGGTTCCGCGCAAGCCCCGGCGTCTTCGAAGAGAGCGATGTCGCGCCGACGCTGGACAGTGCCGACCGGCTCGAAATTCGGGTTCTCCACTCCATGGACGAGGCCGAGATCTGGGTCGACGACCTTCGGACCCACCAGAAACCAGAGACGGGCTACGTCATGCTGAACTGGGACGATGGCACGCGCGACTTCTACGACACTGCCGCGCCGCTGCACGACGAGTTCGGCTTCACGGCGGTCCAGGCGGTCGTCCCGCGGTGGGTAGTGGAAGGGCGCAACGGCATCATGTCCGTTTCGGAACTCGAGGATCGACAGGCAGCGGGCGATCAAATCGTCGTCCACGGAACGCACACGTCACTGCACGAGTACGACGACGAGACTGAACTCGAGAACCGTATCCGGAGCGACAAAAACTGGTTTATCGAGAACGAGTTCGAGGGTGCGGATTATATCGTCTATCCGAACAACAGTTACGACAAGACGAGTCTCGAGTACCTCACGGACTACCACTACTGCGGCGGGTTCAATCAGTCGGGGAACGTCAACACGACGACCGTCTACGGGTTCGATCCGATGGCGTTGCCGCGGACGATCGGACACGACCTCAGCACGGCGAAACGGTGTGTCGACCTCGCCGAGGCGCACAACCAGTGTACGATCCTGAACTTCCACGAGTTCGACGCGAACAATACGATGCCCGAGGGCGATTACGAGACGTTCCTCGAGTACGTCGATACTGCGGATGTCGAGGTTATCAACTTCGATGACCTGTGGAAGCTACGAACGGACCCGTTTTGAGTGGATCGCGGGTCGCGAGCGGTACTGAACGCAACTCGAACCGAGAGACGGGCTGTTTCTCGAGTGCTATCGGGCAGCACGTCGATCAGTACGACTGCTGTCGTCGTCGCTCGGTGCTCAGTGAGAAGTCGGTCGCGACGGTCCGGCTGTCGCCGTTGAAGGCAGCCGAGTTCGAGCGACCGGTCTTCAAACAGTGCTGTCTAACAGTATTAGTTGACGGTGAGCGTCAGTTCGGTCGTATCGTGTGCGCCGGCGTCGTCGGTGACGCGCAAGAGGACGCGGTGTTCGCCGGTGGCACTGACCGTGACGTCGACCGTTTGACCGGATTCGTCGTAGGTGCCGTCGTTCTGGATGCTCCACTCGTAGCTGACGAGTTCACCGTCGGGAGCAGAGGAACAGGTGGCATCGAGGGTGATGGTTTCGTCGGGAGCGAAGGTTCGGTCGGCAGCGTTCGCTGGCTCGGTGCGAATTGTTGCGGTCGGGGCGGTGTGATCCGCTGGGATGTCGCTGTCGCTGTCGTCACTGCCGTCGTTGTCGCCGGAACCCGCACCGTTTTCGCTGTTTTCGCCGTTGTCGCCGTCGCCGTTGTCGCCGTCACTACTGTTGTCGTCGTTCTCGCCGTCACCGCCGTTCTCACCACTCCTATCGTCACCATCGTCGGGTTCGGTCTCGTCCGGATCGTTCTCGTTCGCCGGCGGGTCGTCCGGTTCTTCCTCTTCGTCGAGTGGTTCGTCTGGCTCGTGGCCGTTGTCGGGTTCATCCGCCGGGAACAGCGCGTCGGTGGCCAGGTGTTCGACGATCGCCGAGTGCCAGGTAACTCGCGTTTCGAGTTCGTTCTGGGTCGAGACGGTTTCGACGAGGAAGGTATCGGCGTTCAGCTCGCGGGACGCCTTGTGGACGAGGAGCCCGCTCGGATCGTTGCCGGGGGCGGAGTAGTACCCGGTCTGGAACGCGCGGTTCGAATCGTCGATATAGATGTCGTTGACCGCGTTGGCAGTGTCCGCTGCCAGTTGGGCGACATCGTCCCGGCGAGAGTGAAAGATCGCCTGTCCGACGCCGTCGACGGGGTCGCCCGCGTAGATCCCGCGCGATTCGTGCAGATCGATCACGATGTCGGGATCGAACTCGGAGAGGACATCCCAGATCGCGGTGGCGAGTTCAGTTCTGGGGTCGCTTCCCTCGGGGAACTGTCGGTTGAGGTCGACGCCCTCGTCGTCGACGCGAGTCGTGCGTTCGATGGCGACGGGGTTCGCTCGGGGGAGCGTGACCAGCGTCCCGGCGTCGATCGTCCACTCGGTAATCTCTTCGGCGGCGATGTAGCCGGCGGTCTCGTTGCCGTGGATGCCACCGATGACGAAAACCGTTGGACCGTCGGTTGGAGCCTCCGTGACGTTGACGGTCGTTTCGCTGTCCGTTCCCTCCAGAATCGTAAACGAAGAACGAGAGAGGTCAGCCTCGTCAGTCGATCCCGGGTCGGATTGGTCCTGGGCCTGCGTCCGTACTTGCGTACCGGTCGCAATACCTGCGCCTGTGACTGCCAGTCCAGAAAGGGACAATACTGTTCGTCGTGATATCGAATCCCGCTGCATACCACTCCCCCCTTTTGAAGGGGGAGTGTTCACTATAGCGCATCTAAGACGATTGTGCGACTATGTTCCGCTCGCGAAATGGTTGGATCGAGTAGAGTATCGAAATCCGCCGAACAGTTCTAAGTCCACAACTGTCCGGTCTGGTCGGTGTAATCGGGGTGAGTGCGCCTATACTGCGCCCGGCTAGTAAGTTGTTATTCGTCGACATATCTCCGGACATGTAATGTACCCTGTTAGCACACGTCGTGTTGTTCGTAGAACCGCCGCACCCGGTCGTCGGCCAGCAGCGGGCCGTGGACCTGGATCGACTTGAGCCCCGGATAGCTGTTGGCTTCGATAACCGAGAACGATCCGTCGTCGTCGGTGACGATCACGTCCCAGCCGATGTACGGGAGGAACGAGGCCGTCGACGCCATTTCGAGCACCGAATCGCGGATCTGCTGCCAGCCGGGAACCTGCCTGCCCTCGATCTGCGTCCCGGTGTCCGGATGGGTTTCGTGCCACGACACGCGCGCACCGCCGTGTGCCGGCGGCCGCGCACCGGCCCCGAGTTCACCCGTCTCGGGATCGATGGCTGCGGAGAGCCCGCCCTGCGTGAAGTTGTCGAGCGGCTCCGAGTCACTGGTGCCGATTCGATGGATCACTGCCGCGATAAACGGCTCGTGATCGGCCTCGTCGTACATCGTGATGAACCGGAGCGTGTTCGGCGTCTCCGGATACAGCTCGGCCGGGAAATCCCCCTGCTCGACGTACTCACAGACGAGGTACTCGTCCAGGTTCGCGACGAGCGAGCGGAACTCCGTCTCCGTGTGGTGCTCGCCGTTCACCCGGTAGCCGTCCGAGGACCGGGAACACAGCAAGACGTTGTTCCCGCCGCCGCCGTGGACCCACTTGAGCACCAGTTCGCCCTCGGTTTCGAGGCGTTCGACGACCCGTTGAGCGGCGTTATGCGTCCGGTCTCCTGCTCGACTGAACTCGTCGCCCGCGTCACCCTTCCCCGTCACGCCTCCATCACCCGTGGACTCGGCGACGACGCTTCCACCGTCGGTTAGTTCCGACTGCTCGGCCATCGTATCGACCGAGTGGAACGAACCGCCAGTGACCATTCCGTAGACGGTCATTCGCTGCTCGTCAAAGGGCTGCATCACCCGATGAAACAGGAGTTTGTTCGACAGCGCAACCGACCAGGTGCCGTTAATGCGCTTCGTTCGAACGAACCGCTGATAGTCGTTGACGTAGTCCTGCGCTGACTCCTCGTCCAGATCGTAGATCGCATCGGAGCGACTCAGGAAGCCGCGCCGCCAGAGCCACAGCCGACGCCGAAGCGGTGGGGAAACGTCGCTATCGTACTCGGTCCCCGCGAGTCCCTGCAGCCCTCGAGCCGTATGATACAGCGTTCGGACGTTCATGACTTCCGCTGGGAGCGCGACGGTATTAGTTACCGAGCGGAAAAGATCGTTTCACGGCCGCGAGTTCAGTTGGTCCAGATGGAACGTTGGTTACTCGTCTGCCGACTCCGAGTCGGCGAGCGTCGAACCGGCGTCCGTCGAGAACTCGTCGACATCGGGACTGTTTGCGGTCGCACTACACAGCGGGATTCGAGAGGCAGCGGTGACGAGGCCGACAGTGAGCAGCGCAAAGAGGAACGCGGTCGCGACGACTGTCTTCGGGCGCCGTCGAACGCCGGTTCCAGCAGCCCAGCACAGCCCCGGATAGCGACGTCGAGATGGGGTTGCGGATCGGAGATGCCACGCGCCGCGCAGGAATCGGCCCTCGGCGAGGTATCGCTTTGCGAGGAGGAGGTTGTGACGCGCACGAATGTCGTATCCGTCATCCTCGAAGCGGTCGACCTCGTCTTCGTACCGCGAGAGGTACTGCTGATCGGCGGCTTTGATGACGGCCGCCGGCGGATGGCCCGTTTCCTCGCGAACGACGAGTTCGTCGTCGACGTAGGCGAGTTTTCCTTCCTTGAGGATGCGCAGACAGAACTCCGGATCCTGGAATCGGTCGAGTTCTTCGTCGAAGCCGCCGATATCGCGGGCAACCTCGGTTTCGACGAGGAGGGTCGAGCCGGCCCCCGGCTGGACGTTATCCGCCAGGATTTCGCCGATCAGTTCCTCGCCGCCCTCCCGGGTCGGCTCTGCGTCCGACCGGGAGAGGACGGCGGCGGCGAGACCGCGGAGTTTGTCGCTCGTCTCGGGAAGTTCCAGCGCGGTGTCACAGTAGGCGGCGACCCACTCTTCCGAGCGCGTTTCGAGCGTCTCGAGCTGGCGGTCGAGTTTCTCGGGACGCCACTCATCGTCGGAATCGAGGAATGCGATGTACTCGCCGCGGGCGTGGTCGATACCGGTATTCCGGGCGACGTTTGCCCCCTGATTGTCCGCGTGGACGACCGGCTGCACTCGCGGGTCGTCGTAGCTCGCGAGCACCGCTGGCGTGTCGTCCGTCGAGCCGTCGTCGACGACGATGACTTCGATTTCCTCGACCGTCTGCTCGAGCGCGCTATCGATCGCCGTCGGCAGGGTCTCGGCTCTGTTGTACGTCGGAATCACGACGCTGACGCGCGGCTCTGACTGTTCGTGTACCATTTCGGGATGCTATCCGGCCCCAGGCCATTATTATCGAGCGCATAAGCACCGCTACCGGTGGATTCCTTGCCCACCCACAGGTTGGGTCCCCGGCAACGATCCGGGTCGCTGTGGGCGCTAAGAGGTGTATAAGAAAGACCCAACCAGTTCTCGATAGAGTCAATGACGAACAGTAATCGACGATCGTTCGTGGCGGCGACCGCGGCGGTCGGCACACTCGGCGTCGCCGGCTGCCTCTCGAGTATCGAAGAGTGGGGTGGCGGGAACGGTGACGACGATTCCGACGCCGACTCAAACGGCGACGCGGACGACTCCGGCGACGGGACGACGTTCCACTACGCCGATCCCGCCGACCTGCCGGGTGAAACCATCAACTCCTTCGATACCCTCGACGACTGGGTCACGTTGCTCGACGAGGGCGATTTCGAAGCCGACGAGGAAGACCCCTACAGCGGCTCCCAGTCCGCCCGCCTCACCGCACCCGAGGGGACCGAATACGCCGGCATCTACCGGACCATCTCGGGCGGAACGGACCTGAGCGACTCGAACCTCTCGCTGGCGGTCAAATTCGCCGAACAGGACCAACTCACGCTGACGCTCGAACTCTTCGCGCCGAACTCGAACATCGTTCACCGGCTCCGGCGCACCCTCATCGGGCCAAACGACAGCTGGACCCGCGTCGACTTCGGCACGACGGACGTCGACGGCAACCCCGACCTCTCGTCCGTCCGCGAGATCCGCCTCTCGGCCCGCCGACGCGGCAGCGACTCCGGCCCGATCGAGTGCTCGATCGACGACCTTCGCACCGCCCCTCGCCCCGACACGGGCAAGGTCATGCTCCTGTTCAACGGAACGCTCCAGAGCCACTACGATGTGGCACTCGAGCACCTCTCGACGTACGACTTCACCGGCGTCGAAGCCGTGATCCCCGAAGCCGTCGGCAACGACAGCAACGGCCGACTCTCGCTCAGTGAACTCGACGAGCTAGCCGAGGCCGGCTGGGATCTCGCCGCCCGTCCGCGAACAGGCTCCCAGAACATCACTGACTTCTCCGCCGACGAGCAGGAACGAATAATCGAGCAGACGGCCGGCTGGCTCGAGACCCGCGGCTTCGAAGACGGCGCGGGGACCTTCATCACCCCACGAAACGTTCTCGGCTCGACGACGCGTGAACTCGTTCAGGAGTATCACGACCGAGCGCTCCGGTACGGTGGGTCTCCGAACGCACTGCCGATTTCGGACCCGTACAACCTCGGGTTCTTCTCCGGGGAGGCGGGTGCGACGACGAGAACGTACGTCGATCACGCCGAAGCGTACGGGCAACTCGCAGTCTTGCACTTCGAAGAAATCGGTCCCGACGGCATGGCCGAAACCGCGTTCGCGGACCTCCTCGAGTACATCGATGCCGCGGATGTCGATGTCGTCACCGCATCCGAACTCTCCGATGCCTAACACAGTCACAGGAGGCACTACCTAGATGTACCGAGACTCCAGCGTCGGCGTCGTGATCCCCGCCTACAACGAAGAAGGATTCGTCGGCGACGTGATCCGCGAGATGCCGGCGTACGTCGACCGATTGTACCTCATCGACGACCAGTCGACCGATGGCACCTGGGAGGAAATCCACGACGCAGCTCGGGCAGATCGAAACGAACGCACAGCCGAGACCGACTCGAACCGTGCAGCCGCGACCCACCGAGCTGAACTCGCACCCGATGGCGGCACCTCTGCCCTGTCGAACCGAGCCATCGTCCACGATCCGATCGGCCGCGTCGTCCCGATCCAGCACCGTGAAAACCGCGGTGCGGGCGGCGCGATCAAAACCGGCTACCTCGCCGCTCGTGCGGACGGCGTCGACGCGACCGTCACCGTCGACGCGGACGGCCAGATGGACCTCTCCCAGATGTCGCGGCTGCTCGATCCGATCGTCGATGGCACCGCCGACTACACCAAGGGGAATCGGCTCCTCGTCTCCGAATATCGGGACGCCATGCCCCGCTTTCGGTTCATCGGCAACACCATGCTTACCTTCCTCACCAAGGTCGCCTCCGGCTACTGGAAGACGATGGACCCCCAGAACGGGTACACGGCCATCTCCCAAGAGGCTCTAGAAGCGATTGAACTCGAAGCACTTTACGAATACTACGGCTACTGCAACGACCTGCTGGTGAAGCTAAACGTCAACAACGTGGCCGTGGCAGACGTGTCGATGCCCGCCGTCTACGGCGACGAGGAGTCGAGCATCACCTACTCGGAGTACATTCCGAAAGTCTCGACGATGCTCCTCACGAACTTCTTCTGGCGGCTCAAGACGAAATACCTCGCCCTCGATTTCCACCCGCTCGCACTCTTTTACCTACTCGGTGCGGGAACCACCGCAGTCGGGGTGGGCGGTGGACTCTGGACGCTGTTCATCGCTCTCTCGCAGTTGACGCTTCCGTTCCTCCAGGGCATGGCGAGTTTCCTGGTCTTCGTCTTCGGCATCGCGCTCTTGCTCTTCGCGATGGTGTTCGATATGGCCCAGAGCGAGCACCTCGAGACGCAAGTGTACTAGCGCTCGCTTACTTCCTCCGGTCACGGATCCATCCCCGAACGCTTCGCTCCCGCACGAGTTCACTCAGCCCAAATCTCGATCTCAGCGGCGGCTCTTCCTTACTGCTCACTCCGCACTCCGCTCTCCGCTCTGGTGTCACTGTCACACTCGTCGCTCCATCGGACACGGACCGCACAATTAGCCGCCGCGTTGTACGGCCTGAGAAGCCAACCCGACCCGGTGACCACCCAAGCGGACATCGAATATCCTCGTCTCTCCCGTCACCGGCGAAGCGATTTCGTGAACTCGCCTGCGACCGTTCTCGCGTGCCACGTCTCGTGGCGGGTGAGCGGTGCCGATCGAGTAGTGAAGAGTATAATTGTGATTATGAGATTGTAACCCATGCGGGTGCGCGCGAGGCACCTGACGCGCGCTCGTGTACTCGCTTGTTCACCGCACTCCTCGGAAACGAGTTCAGTATCGTCCTGGCTGCACTCGCTGTGGAGTGAGAACATGAACTCGGGATGGCCGGCTCACAGAAGGGAATTAAGTGCCGGGCCGAGCAGTCCGAGTGCGAGTCCGGATGCGAGCAGCGAGAGGCCGACGATAAAGAGGATGCGCTGGAACCAGCCGCGTGAGGGGCTATCAGTACTACTGACTCGCCGATCGATTCGGTTGTTCATCGCATCCGCTTTCGAACCGATCGGATCGGGGAGCATCCCGAGGATTTCGAACGGCTCCGTCGGGTCCAGCGCGCCGACGAGGAGCGCGAAGCCGACGAAGGTCAGGAAGCCGACCGGCGGGACGACCGCGAGCGCGAGCAGTGGGTTCGTAATCGCCATCGAGAGCGAGAAAATGGGTGCGCCAGCGAGCAGCGCTGCAACCACACCACGTCCGAGTCGGGCGTCAGCGAGGGGATCGAATCCGATAACGCGGGCGCTCAGGCAGTGAAACGCGAACATCGAGCCGTACCCGATGCTCGTCGCGACTGCCGCACCGTGCATCCCGAAGCGGGGGATCAACAGCGCGTTGAGAATGAGGTTGATGCCGGCTGCAGCCCCGGTCGCTGCGACCGGATACCGGAGTTTGCCGTTCCCCTGCGAGATGGCGAGGATCGGCCTTGCAAGCGCGAATCCGAGCGCGCCGGGGAGCAGGAGGAGGAGGGGCTCGATCGCCGGCTTCGCTTCGGAACCGAAGTAGAGGGGGACGGCGACGTCGGCGAGTGACGCGAGGCCGACGGCCATGATCGCCGTCAGGAGAAACGTGTATCGCGTCGTCCGAGAGGCGAGTTCAGTAATCTGTCGGTGGCGGTTCTGTGACCAGAGTTCCGACGTCGAGTGGACGTACACGGTCTGGAGGGCGATGCCGACGAACCAGAGGAACTCGGCGATAGCGAGGGCGGCGCGATAGTTCCCGACGTCGGCACTCGCGCGGAACTGCTGGAGCATGATGATATCGATGTGATAGAGCGACATCAGGAGGAAGACGAGTGCGATGCTCATCGAGTTAAAGGTGAGCATCGTCTTCCGGGGGAAGGTGTCGCCGGGTCGGTCGAACACTGACGAAAGCGAAACGCGACGGTGAACGAGGGCGAGGCCGACGGCCGCGACGAGGGTACTCGCGACGAGGTGGCCGACGAGTGCACCGAAAACACCAGCACCGAGGTAGGCAAGCGGGATGGCGACGATGACGAAGCCGATCTTGTCGAGGACTTTCAGCGGCTCGGAGTACCGTTCGAGGCCGAATCCCATGAGCGTCTTGCGTGCGTAATCGCGAAACTGGGCGGTGATGACGAGCAGTGCGAGCGCGTAGAAGTACTGCGACAACCCGCCGCCGAAGGCGCTTCCGACGAGGTCGAAATAGGCGGCAAGAAGCATGAGCACTGCACCAGCGGCCGAAAGGACGAGTGCGAGACGAAAGTAGTAGCCGACGACGTGTTTGCTCCAGTTTGCTTTCGGTCGATCCTCGGCGAGGAACTTCCTGACGCCGTCGGTGATGCCGGAGCTGACGAAGATCATGTAAATCGCGAACACCGACATCAGAAACGAGTAGTCACCGAATCCCGACGCACCGAGAAACCGGTACAGAAGCGGCGTCGAAAGTGCCGTGACGACGAGGACGATGACTTTTGTACTGACGACCGAAAAGATGCCACTAGCGAGGCTTCTATTCATTGCTTGTCCTCCAGCGATCGCTGTCCAGTGATTGTGTTTTGCAATCGAACCCCCAACAACTCGCGAGCGAAAGCCACAGTGGTGAAACGATGCTGCTGTGGCGGCCTTATTATACCGCGATTAAACGAGGCGTGCAACGTGATTGCCCGTCGACGGCGCGATTACCGGACCGATAAGTATAGGACTGTACCCACAACCGTGACACTAACCGATGGAGAGAGATTCGACAGGTCGCCGACTGACGCGACGCCACCTCATCGCCACGGCTGGTGTCAGCTGTCTTGGACTGGGTGCTGGCTGTAGCGCGATTCAACCGGGCGGCGAGAACGGAAACGAATCCGGAAACGGAAACGAAACCGACGGAAACGGCGACGAGACCGATGGAGAAGACGTACCGACGATCGACGGCGGAGCCGTCGTGTTCGTCTACGACGACGGACCGATGTCAGACTACGAGACCGCGTTCCCGGTCCATCAAGAGTTCGACGCGCCTGCGAGCACCGCTGTCGTCACCGAGTGGATGGGCCGTCAAGACTTCGACGGCTCCGACTGGATGACCATCGAGCAACTCGACGAACTCGAATCTGCCGGCTGGGAGATCATGTCCCACACGACCTCCCATACCGCACTCGGCGAGTTCGAACTCGTCGAGGACGCCGCGGCGGACGACACCCGCATCTATCCCGAAGAGCGCAGCCACGGCTTCAATCACGGGAACGATATCGAAATCACGGACGGCGACACGAGCGTTCGCCGAACGATCGTCAACTCGAACACGGACGACACCGGCGGCTATCTCGAACTCGGCGAGGCCCTGGGCGAGTCCTTCAGTGCAGGGGAAGCCGTCGAGCGATACCCCGACGACGTCATGAACGACTTCCTCGAAACGTCGAAGAACACGCTCGAGGACCACGGTCTGACGGTCGACACGCTGCTCGCACCCTACGACGTCGTCGACGAATGGGCGATCGAGCACGCAAAGCAGTACTACGACGGAATCGCGAACGTGAACCCGGATTCGATGCACAACGACCGCGACGCGTTCGACCCGTTCGATACCCACCGGGCCTACTTCATCGAGTTCACCAATCAAGAGACGGTCCAGACTGAACTCGACCGAGCGGCGAGACAGGAGAATATCGCGATCCTGGGCGCGCACTCGTTCAAGGAAGAAGTCACGGAAGATCGCATCCGCGAGACCCTCGAATGGGTCGACGAACTCGATCTCGAGGTCGTGACGTTCCGAGACGCGATTCGAGCGACGAACGGGTAGCGGTCCTCGTCGTCTTCTCGGTCGTGAAAAGCGTGTGCTCGAACGCGGTGCAAGCGAGACCGAGAGTGCAGCGGTGACGAGTCACGCCCGGTCGCGTCGTCCGTTCGTTACGCGATGGTATTGTTCCAGGTGACAACGTCGTCCGCACCGAGATCGTCGATTCCGTTGACGATTTCGTTCACTTTGAACTGGGGGTTATCGATGCCCGGATAGAGCCGGACCCCCTCCTGGCCCTCGTAGGATTCGACCGTCGAGTTCCGGAGCAGGTTCCCGTCGCCGTTGTCGATGTACGGATACTGGTTCGCACGGAAGGTGCACTTGTAGAAGGTCGCATCGTTTCCGTTGAGGAAGACGGCGTTCCGGTCGGCACCGTGGCGACCCGGTTGGTCGACGGAGACATGACTGAACCGACAGTTATCCCGGCTACACCGGATTCCGTCACGGAAACCGGCCGAGGTAACGCCGGCCTCGCCGTGGATATCGAGCAGTTCGACGAGTACCCGTTCGTCCCGGTCGCTGTCTCGAATCCACAGCGGATAGCCACCCGCGGCGTTGTAATCGATCTCGCCGTCGTAGATGTAGGTGTAGCCCGCTTCCGGCGAGACGACGATCCCGTGGTTCACCCGATCACCGCTGATCTCGATATCCGTGTCTTTGATCTTCGAAGACTGACACGTATTCATCACCGAAATCGCGTGGTTGGTCGGCTGAGGCGACGTGATCGAGATATCGACATCGTCGATCTGGAGGTTCTTCCCGTTCTCGAGTCGAACGCCCCGCTGTCCGCGGTCGTACGACCGCGTCCGATCGATTTCGACGGTCGCGTTCCTGACGACGCTTCCCTCACCGCCGACGCGAACGTTCGCGCCGTTGCTGTTTCTGAACTCGCCGCCGTCGACGACGATCGTCCCCTCATCGTTAATCGCGTACAGCCCGTTATCCGGGAAACCGCCGAGTTCACAATCGCTGAACTCGAGGTGGCCGACGTTCGTGTTCGCTTCGATTCCGATCGGGCCGCGCCAGATATTCCCCGCGTTGGGCGTCTGATCCGCGTGGACGCCACCATCGGGCGCACGGAATCGTTCGATGATGCCGTAGCCGTCCGAATCGGACATGGCGAACATACCAGGACCCCACGTCCCGCTGTCGTGTTCGCCGTGAATCGTCACGTCCCGTACTTCGAGGTGGTCTTCGGCTGTCGCCTCGATGACCCGAATCCCCGTATCCGGTGCCGTCTGGTCGACATCGAACCCTGCGAACAGCAGGTGGCCACCCGGTCTATAGGAGACGCCGAGACGGAATAACCGAAACTGCGGGCCATCGAACTCGTGATAGTTCGCCGGCACGAGCGTCGCTCCATCCCCGACCATACCGAACTTCTCGAATCCGGTAAACCGGAACTGTTCGTCGATGTAGTATTCGCCCTCGGGGAAGATCAGCAACGTGTTGTCCGCACGGAGATCCTCGAGTACAGGTGTGATCGAGCGTCGCCCGGTGTTGTCCATCCCCGCGTCGACAACGTTCACGACGGTATCGAACTCTTCGCCGTACTCGTGTACGGCTGCGCCGTTCGTCGTTGCCGCTCCGAGGCCAAGTACTGTTGCGCCGGCAACCGAGACACCTTGCAAGAACGTCCGTCGCGATCGGCCGGACCCACCACTCGAGCCCGATTCCCCTGTCGCTGTCGCAGCAGTGTCGTCAGACGCTGTCGCCGAATCGTTCCATCCATCCCCACTCCCCTGAATCGCGTTCCGCATACCACTTCGTTTCGACATTGATAGCCAAGTTACTTGAGTAATCTTTGGACCGAGTATCTATGGATTAGGATAGCAAGTCTTTAAGTTTGATATCTCAATATTCTGAACACACAGCCATCACTGGCGTGAGAATTGCAACGATTGTACGTGTTGCAATTCTACGAGTATCGCCTTTGATAGCCCGTAACAAGCGTGATTGATACCTGGGCCTATGACGCGTATAATACCCAAATAATCCGTCATTGACTTTACGAAACGGCAGATCTTATCGGGAATCAACACCGACGAACTCCCGGTTAAACGCAAGCTGACCTATCGAACAAACGGATAGTCGCCAAATCCTGAACAAACACTACCCGGCTACGAGTTACCCCGAGTAGTCATTACAGTCACCGATCACAGTCATACTCCCTTCCGTTCATCGGACCAGTCGATCACACGTGTACTCAAATACGCGCCTGATCGACACCGGAGCCGACAGCTACCCAGTAACCACTCCTCAATCGTTACTCGGACTTGACTCGTCCGGCGTCCGATCGTCATCAAGCGTCGCACCAATTAACTCCGCGACAGCCCGCCGCAACCGCTGTGATACCGCTGAATCAGTAATATCAAGCTGCTCCGCCAGATCGTCCTGTGTCGCCTCTCGCGGAATGTCGTAGTAGCCCGCATAGTAGGCGAGCGACAGAATCTCGTGTTGTTGCTCAGTCAGAAAGTACGTTCCATCGTCCGAAGCCGACGACTCGTATAACTGGTCCACCCGAAAAGCGATGTCCTGCTCACGACAGTACTCTCGGAACTCCATCAACGCTTCCCGGTCCGGAAAGTGAACGCGGGCGTTCCAGCCGCCTGAACCGCTCGTGATCGTAAAGACGAACAGCCCGCGCTTGGCACAGCGCTCCGGCACGAGTTCACGCTCGGTCTCGAGTTGGACGCGGTAGATCACTCGGTTGTCGAACGTCGCAACACGGATCGGGTTAGAGACGGTCGGATCGGCCTCCATCGAGGTTTCGAGTCGCCCGTACTCGTCGGTAAACACCGAGACGAAGTACGTTACCGCGTCGTCGGTTTCAACCTCATACTCGTATCTGATCATGACGTTCGGATGTCGCTCGATAGTCGGTACCAATACGAGTTCGTCGTGAGCGACATTGATCTCTGCAATAAACCCCATGTAACCGTTTGCCTGACACTCAGTCTGACTAACTCATACTTATCGTGTCACTAAGCGCCGTTGTACTGACTGTAACCGGTGAAACGGTCGTACAGGAGAATTGAGCGAAAGGGAATCTCCATCCGGCTGTGTGTACAACTACGGTACGTGGGTCACGCTGGGACGGCTGTCCCGGTGAGTCAATTGAGGTAGCCAAGATCGGCAAGTCGTTCCGTCACGTCGTCGTCGGCATTGGGTCCAGTCTGATCCTGGTCCTGGCTCTGACTCTGGTCTCGTTCGTTGCCCCGTGTCAGTCCACCGCTCGCTCGACCCTCATGCTCCGGGTACTCGATCGCGTCGGTCGGTTCGACGGCCGAAACGACCTCACCGTCCATCCGATCACTGTAGGGAACCCCCATCGCAGCCATGACCGTGGGCGCAACGTCGAACAGATGTGCTCGCTCGAGGGAGGCCGTCTCGTCGATCCCCTCACCCAGAGCGACGAACACCCCATCGAGCTTGTGGTTCCACGGCTCGACCGGGCCGAAGTAGGTCGTTGCGTTCTCGCGGAACTGTTCCGAAATCGTGTGCTCGAAATCCGTCGGAACCGTGACGATATCGACCGTCTCCTCGACGTGCTCGCCGTGGAAGTACTCCTCTCGCGGCTCGACCGTCTCGAAGAACGGTTCGCCGTCCGGCGTCTCGACACCGCGAAGCAGTTCGATCAACTCCTCGCGAACGGTCTCGTACTCCGACGGCGGCACGACACCCATCGGCTCACGCCCCGCGAGGTTGATCCGAACGCCAAGTTCGGTGCGAGCGCGAACGTAAGCCTTCGACGAACTGAAATCGACCTGCTCGTTCGCCGTCCGCGACACGCCGCTCGGCGCGTACTTGATGGCCAGGTCGGCGAGTCCGACGCGCTCTAGTGCCGTCCGAATCCGACTGGCAGTAATCCCAAACTGCGCGGCGACCGACGCCGCCCGAGCGACCGTCCCCGGCTCCCAGGTATCGTACTCCTCACCCTCACGGAGCCGCCGCCGCATCGGCGTCCACGACGGCATTCCCTTCCCGCTTGTCGTCGTCTCCAGAAATCCCTCGTCGCGCAAGAACTCGTTCAGCCTGAACTCGTAGCCCTCATACGGCCCCATGCCGTGATCGCTCACGAGGAAGACCCGGTCCGGATCACAGGCCTCGAGAACGCGCGCAATCTCCTCGTCCGTCGCCTCGTATATCGTCTCGACCTTCTCTTGGTCTCCCGCGAACTCGTGGAAGACCGTATCCGTCTTCTGGAACTGCAAGAACCCGAAATCCGGGTCGTACTCGTCGACCAGATAGCGAAAGGCCGCTCCGCGCATACGAGCCAGCCGCTGGTACTCCGCCATCTTCACCGACTCCGGAACCGACTCGTCATCACGTGTGTAGTTCGGATAGACCCGATACTCGCCGATCGCCTCCCGGACCTCCGCTAGCAGTCCCGCCGGATGACACTGCGGATCTTCGGGACCGAGGAATCCGGGAATGATCGCACCATCGAACTCGTCCGGCGGATGCGTCACCGGCGCGTTGACGACGACGCTCGACCGATCCTGTTGGTCCAGTAACGTCCACAGCGGCTGTGCGGCGACGTCGTCGTTACTCGTCACGTGCCAGTCGTATCCGTCGTAGCCGACGAATCCGATCGCCCCGTGTTTTCCCGGATTGACGCCGGTATACACCGACGGCCAGGCGCTCGGCGTCCACGGCGGGATCTGCGACTCGAGTGGCGCAGTGACGCCGTCGGAACACAACCGTTCGATCGTCGGAATCCGATCGTCTTCGAACAACCGCTCGAACACCGGCAAACAACCCGCATCGATGCCGATCACCAAGGTCTCGAGTGAACTCGACTCGCCGTCCGTACTGTTCTCATTCGATACCATCTCGTCGCGGTTAGACGTCCGACTCATCGTATCATGCCTCTGGTATGTAGTACTGCTGTGCTAGCTCGACCGGTACTGCGTCCAGTCTGCGACGGACCACAGCCACTCGCCGGTCGATACGAGCACGCGTCTTAGCTCAATCCAACGGAGACGGTGCCCTTCATTATCTGTTCGTTAAACCCTTCAAAACCGCGATTTTGTAATGGGCCCGATTAGCGAACGCTCCGTTCGCCAACTGCAGTATCGGTTCCCGCTCTATCTTACTCGGTCAATTCGTCGTCGTTCTCGCCACTGAACGATGGCGACCGAGGGTGGCCCGTCTGTCGACTGTATAACCACTCCGCCCAGGAGAGCTTGAGCTGACTCGCATCTCGATCCGGGTATTGCCGCTCGGCCGTCTGGCTGTAGTTAAGCAGTGCAACCAGCAAGACGCCACCGACGATGTTGCCGAGCGTAACCGGGACGAAGAATTCTCCAACGGCAGCCCAGAGCGTTTCTTGCCCGCGGAAGACGAAGTAAAGCACCTCACACATGCCGGTAATACAGTGGAACAGATCGGTCGCCGGGATCAAGAACATGAGAAAAACGATGATCAGAAACCGCGCCGTTGTATCCTGACTCGCGTGCACTAGCCAGACCATCGCTGCAACGATATTCCCCGCGAACACCGCCTTGAAAAAGAGATCCCACCAGCCGGTCGCAAACGCGTGTTCGCCGAAGCCCCGTGCGACCGCGGCGGCTTCGGGCGTGAACACACCCGTGGTCGCAAGGACGAACGCGCCGAGAGCCGCCCCGAGAACGTTCGCAACGATAACAACCGCCCACAGTCGAAGTAGGTTTCGGACGCTCGCGATGCGCGTCAACACGAGCGTGACCGGCGTGAGCGTGTTCTCGGTGAAGAGTTGATACCGCCCCATGACGATGAGCACGAAGCCGACCGGATAGAACAGATTCCCAATCAACTCCCCCGAATCGGTCGGAACCGCCGCAGTAACCGCTGATCGCGCAAGAAACGTCAGCGTCACCGCGAACCCGGCAGCCAGCCCGCTCATGAATAACAGCCGATTGCTCCGACTGAACTCCTCGTCGGCGGTGGCGACGATCCGCTGGAAGATCTCGTCCGCCGAGAAGTAATCGCGAATGGCCGCACCCGCGGCCGGGGCCCCACTTTGTGAACGGTCGATCGTATCGCGCAACGCCCTCCCACGATGCCGGATCGACGCCTGGATAGCGGTGATATCTCCCGTCCGTACGATCGCCTCGTACAGCGCGTCGAGTTCAGCAGGACCATCGTACCGACGGCCGTTAATGAAGACCGTCGGCGTCCCGTCGACGCCACTTTGGGCACCGCTCGAAACGTCTTCCTCGATGCGTTCCTGGTGAGTGCCGTTCTCTAACTCGCGGACGAACCGATCCGTATCAAGCCCGATTTCGGCGGCGTAGCGGACCAGATCGTCCGCCGCGAGCGCCCCCTGATTCTCGTAGAGAACGTCGTGCATCTCCCAGAACTTTCCCTGGGCGGCGGCCGCCTCGGCCGCTTCTGCAGCGCGCAGCGCATGCGGATGGACCGATGTGAGCGGAAAGTGGCGAAAGACGACTCGAAACTGATCGCCGAGTTGGTTCTGTAGCCGCTCGAGGGCGTCGTAGAGGTTCCCGCAGGACGGACATTCGAAGTCAGCGTACTGTACGAGCGTCAACGGCGCATCGTCCGGCCCGCGACTATGATCGCGCTCCGTGACTGACGTCGTAAGCGTCGAGACTGTCGATCGACTCATTTGATCTTCTGGAAGAGACGACACCGTTGACGGACTTAGCCTTCCCCGGCCCACTCGCTGCCAGCCCCGCCGGTGAACTCGCGCTAGAACGGCTGGCGAATCGACTGGGTGAACTCGTTGCTTGCGAGTTCGGTCGCGACAAACTAGTCACGAGCGGAGTCGCCGCTTGCGGAATTGCTCGCGATAAAATAGTCCCGGGCGGATTCGAACCGCGAGGACTCGACTCCGCTCGTCCTCTGGGCCCGAATCCGCGAGGATACTTTCGCCTCACGAGTTTGTTCGGCGCAAAGTAGTCCCGGGCGGATTCGAACCGCCGTCCTGAGCTCCAAAGGCTCAGATGATTGGCCACTACACCACGGGACTGCGGATCCACCTCTGGATTAGCGACAGACTGGCTTATGAGTTATTGTTTCGCTCTCCCCACTCGCCAGCGTTTCGTTCACCGGTTGGCCCACGACTCACCACCGTTCGCGGCCGACCGCATCACCGATTTGCTTCGAACCAGTCGACGGCGAAGTCGACGAGTTCTGGCTGGGACACGAGTCTAGCCGTCGCCACACCGACGGTCCCAGTCGTCACTGCCGATCCCGCCTGCTGTTCGAACGCCGCCCCGACTTCGGGGAAGTCATCAGTCGACTGGGCGATGTCCACGTACTCTCGTTGCACTCGGTCGCCGTCCTCGAGCACCGGAACGGCGTTTCTCGTCGTCTCCTGCTCGAGTGCAGCGCGATACTCCGCGAGGTGCAACGACGTGTTGGAGTCGTGACCGACGCCGAGGAGCAAGACCGTTCCGCCGAGTTCACCGACGGTCGCCAGCGGGGAGTCCTCGCCGAGTCCGTAATCGAGCCCGTGCTCGGAGACGACCGCCTCGGCGTCCGCGCCCCACGCGGCGAACGAGTAGACCGGGTGCGAACTCCGGACGACGTCGTCGTAGGTTCGGAAACACTCCGGAATCGCACCCATTCCTCGCGACGGAGTGGCGGCGGGCCGGAACGGTGGTCGCGACGAACGGATGGTGTCGACCCAGTCGTCCGGGACGGGTGGGTTCGACCAGACCGCAGGGTCGGAGTACTGGGTCGTGTGCGTCGGCATGACGAGCGTCCCACTGGGCGTGACAGCATTTCGAAGGGCCTCCACGACGGCCTGGGCATCGCCTGCCACCCAGCCGAGCGACGACAGCGACGAGTGGACGAGCACCACCTCGCCGGCCTCGACGCCGAGTGCACGAAGCTCCTCGGTAAGTGTGGAGACGGTAGCCGGCTCCGCAACGCGATCGACAGCGTCGGCTTCGCTCATAGCCGTTCGTTTCGGCCAGATACTGTAATACCACCGGTTAGTGTCGACACCACCACTCTAGAACCACTTTCTAAAGATAGAACACATATGAAGACAAGAAACACCTGGAAATAGCGAGAGCGTTCACAACGACACGTCACTCGCCGTCCGTCGGTTCGTGGTCCGTCGTCAATTTGAATTTCTGGATCTTTCCCGAGGCCGTCCGCGGGAGTTCGTCGATGAACTCGACCTCTCGGGGATGCTTGTAGGCCGCGACGGTGTCGAGAAAGTACTCCGTGATGTCCGCCTCGGTGATATCGACACCGGGCTCGGCGTCCGGCGTCGGGACGACGAACGCTTTGGGGACTTCGTTGCGCCGTTCGTCCGGAATGCCGACGACGGCCCCCTCCGCAACGGCGTCGTGTTCGGCGAGGAGTTCTTCGAGTTCACTCGGATAGACGTTGTAGCCGGCGGTGACGATGACGTGCTTTTTCCGGTCGACGATCTCGTAGTAGTTGTCGGCGTCCCGGCGGGCGATATCGCCGGTCCGGAAGTAGCCGTCGTCGGTGAACGCGGCCGCGGTTGCGTCCGGCCGATCGTGATAGCCCGACATCACGTGCGGGCCGCGGACGAGGAGTTCGCCCGCCTCACCCGGCGGGACTTCTGCACCGCTGTCGTCGACGATCTTGCAGTCGGTCATCCGTAACGGTTGTCCGATCGTCCCGTGGCGCGGCCCGAACGTCGAGTTCGACTGACTGTGAGTCGCGCCGTGCGTTTCCGTGAGGCCGTACCCCTCTTGAATGTCGACGCCGGCCGTCTCCTCGAACTGCCGCTGGACGGCGACGGAGAGCTTCGCCCCACCCTCGCTGACCGTCTCGAGGCTCGAGAGATCGAACGAGCTGAACTCGTCGCTCGTGACCATGTCGACGTACATGGCGGTGACGCCGATGAAGTGAGTGATCGCCTCGGTTTCGATCAGCGACATCGCTGCGTCGGCATCCCAGTTTGCGGCGCTGCGCAGGAACACCCGGCCGCCGCGGACGAGGGGCTGCCACGCGGTGTGCGTAAAGCCGGTGATGTGATACAGCGGGAGCCAGGCGAGACTGCGAACAGCCTCGGGTGCGAGTGCTTGTTCCTGAGAGAGGGTCGAGAACAGCTGAGCTCGAAAATTCCGGTGGGTCAACTGGACACCTTTCGGCTTGCCGGTCGTCCCGGAGGTGTACGGGAGCAGTGCAATATCATCGGCGGCCCGCTCGACGAGCCGTTCCTCGCCACGAACTGACTCGAAGGAGTGACCGTCGTCGGTGCTTGCAACGCTGATAACGACCGGATCGGCGTCGACGGCCGCGAGTCCTTCCCGCAGATGGGGGACCAGGGAAGCGTGGGTCAAGACCGCCGCCGCGCCGGTATCTTCGAGCTGGGAGGCGAGTTCACGGCGGCGATACTGCGGGTTGACCGGGGAGACGGCGACGCCGGCTTTGAGCGCGCCGAGCGAGCCGATCAGGGCTGCGGGACAGTTCGGTACGTACTGGAGGAGGACCGAACCGGGTTCGATACCCAGGTCGGCCAGTCCGCCGGCGAACCGAGCGCTCTCCTCGCGGAGTTCGTCGTGCGTGAGTTCCGTTCCGTGGTACTCGACGGCAACCGCGTCGCCGTGATGGCGAGCCGTTTCGTCGTGTATCCGTGCAGCATTGCCCTTCCTTGCGGTAGTACTCGTCTCGTCCAGATCCATGTCCCTGTATATCATATACCAATATTAAAACGTACCCCGGGCCGACACGTTGGGTGGCGACAGAACGACGACAGGACCGAAGTGCGGTGTGGCGGGGAACTAACCGCCAGTCAGGGCCGAGTTCGCCCGGGTTGGTCGTATTTACAATGGTGTCTGGACAGGGCGTGTACATTTACAATGGAGTATGGGAATGACTGGGTATGGAATACCACGATTCCGATACGGCAAAAGCCGTCGCGGACCGGGTCGCATCGTTCATGGACGAGGTCGTCATCCCGCACGAGCGAGAGGCGCTTGCGACCCAGGAGCCGATTCCGATGGCCGAAATCGAGGGTCTCTGGGAGCAAGCGAAAGACCGCGAACTGTTCGCGCCGCAGGTTTCGACGGAGTACGGCGGGCAGGGGCTCGACTTCAGCGACATGCTTCCCTCGTTCGAACAGGTCGGCCGGTCGCTCATCGGCGCGCTCGCGATCCGAGCCAACGCGCCCCAGGAGGGGAACATGCACACGCTCGAGATGGTCGGCACCGACGAGCAGAAAGAGCGGTGGCTTCGCCCGCTCGTGCAGGGCGATATCAGTTCCGCGTTCGCGATGACCGAACCGAGACAGGGCGGGGGCTCCGACCCGAAAATGCTCCAGAGTACGGCCACCCGAGACGGCGACGAGTGGGTCATCAACGCACACAAGTGGTGGACCTCCGACGGGCTGAACGCCGACTTCTACCTGGTCATGGCCCGAACGGACCTCAACGCCCATCCCTACGAGGGCACCTCGATCATCCTCGTTCCCGCCGACGCTGCCGGGGTCGAAGTCGTTCGAAACGTACCCCACCTCGGCGGCCACGGCATCACGGAACGCGAGGGCGGCCACGCCGAAGTGAAGTTCGAGAACGTCCGCGTTCCCGTCGAGAACACCGTCGGCGACGCCGGCCAGGGCTTCCAGATCGCCCAGATGCGCCTCGGCGGCGGCCGACTCACCCACTGCATGCGCTACTCCGGCATGGCCGAGCGCTCGCTCGACATCGCGAAGGCCTACCTCAGCGAACGCGAGGCCTTCGGCACGACACTCGACGAAAAACAGGCGCTTCGCCACCGGATCGCGGACGCCGAAACCCGACTCCACGCCGCGCGAACGATGGTCCGCCACGCCGCCCGCGAACTCGACCGCAGCGACGCCCGCATCGAGGTCGCAATGGCGAAGCTGTTCACCGCGAACGTCACGCAGGAGACGATCGACCTCGCGCTGCAGTGCTGTGGCGGCAACGGCATCGGGAAGGACCTCCCGATCGCGCACTTCTACGAGAACGTCCGCGCGTTCCGCATCGTCGACGGCGCAGACGAAGTCCACCGCCGCTCGATCGCTCGCTGGGCGTTCGAAGACGTCGACGAAGCCGAGATCGAGAACACCCTCCAGTTCGACGAGAATCTGCGGATCGACGAACTCGACGAGTAAGCAAACGGCGAGGGAACCCCTCAGACCCGCTCGATAATCGTCGCGATCCCCTGTCCGAACCCGATACACATCGTCGACAGGGCCGTGTCCTGCCCGGTTCGCTCGAGTTCGTGTGCCAGTTTCGTCAGCAGCATGGCACCGGTCGCCCCGAGCGGGTGGCCGTGAGCGATGGCACCGCCGTTGACGTTGACTCGCTCCCAGGAGACGCCGGTTTCCGCGAGCCAGGCTGCGACGACTGATGCGAAGGCCTCGTTGACCTCGAACAGGTCGATGTCTTCGAGTTCCATGTCGGCTTTCTCCAGAACCTGCTCGGTCGCGGGAATCGGGCCGGTAAGCATCGTGATCGGATCGACGCCGACGACTTCCGTCTGGACGATGCGAGCCATCGGCTCCCAGCCGTGGCGCTCGGCGGCCTCGGCGCTCGCGAGCAACAGGGCCGACGAACCGTCGACGATACCGGACGAGTTCCCCGGATGGAGGACGCCGGTCCCTTCCTCGCGGAACGAGAGCGGCAGCTCCGCGAGCGTCTCGAGATCGGTCTCCGGTCGCGGGTGCTCGTCCTGCTCGACGCGAACCGGTTTACCGTCGAGTTCAGTGTCGACGGGAACGACCTGGTCGTCGTAGCGGCCGGCATCCCAGGCTTCGGCCCAGCGGCGCTGGGAGTCGACGGCGAGTTCGTCGAGTTCCTCGCGGCTGCACTCGTAGTCTTCGGCGATCCGTTCTGCACCCTCGCCCTGGGTAGTGACCTCGTCGAAGTAGTCGAAGTAGGTGTCCGTGACGCCGTCGCCGTCCGAGCCCATCGGTTCGCGGGTCATGTGTTCGACGCCGCCGGCGACCAACACGTCGTGCTGGCCGGCCATGATGTTCGCCGCGGCGAAGTTGACAGCCTGCTGGCCCGACCCGCACATGCGGTTGAGTTGAACGCCGGGTACGCCGTCGCCCCAGCCGGCGACCATCGGAGCCAGGCGGCCGATATTCGCCCCCTGCTCGCCGATCGGCGTCACGCAGCCGTAGATGACGTCCTCGATCGTCTCCGGATCGAACTCGTTTCGACGTTCGAGCGCTTCGAGCGGCTTCGCCGCCAGATCCTGCGGGTGCGTGTCGCGGAACGAGCCGTCCCGGTTGCCGAACGGAGTGCGGACGGCATCGACAATAACTGCATCGTGCATGTGTCAGGAATACTCTAGCGACCACTATAGACGTTCCGCAGGGCCCGCAGAAAGCGGCTACCGAGACTGACCGTGAGTGCCATCAGCCACCCGACAGAACCCGCTAGCCACCGGTTGGTGTACGCTTATGGGTTCGTCGAACGAACCCTGCTGGCAATGCCCACCACAGGACGCGACGGAGGTGACGGCGATGCCGACGAAACCGCTCGCTGAACTCGAGGCAATGGTCGGCGACTCGCACCGAACGGTCGAGGGCTTTCGCGTCGAAGCCGGGAAAGTCGCCGAGTTCGCCCGCGCGATCACGGACCCGAACCCGGTGTTCCGGGACGAGTCCGTCGCCCGAGAACGGGGCTTCGACGCTGTCCCGGCACCGCTTACGTATCCGCGCGTCAAGCGTTTTCCGCGGTACCGAGCGGACGATGGGGCCGCTATCGACGAGGGACACTACGGGTTCGACCTCGGCTTTCGCCCCGAGTACGTCCTCCACGGCGAACAGGCCTACGAGTACGCCCGCCCGCTGCTCGCCGGCGACGAACTGACCGGGACGACGACGCTCACCGACATCTACCAGCGTGACGGCGGCCGCGCCGGCACGATGACCTTCGCCGTGCTCGAAACCGAGTATCGCGACCAGTCGGGTGAACTCGTTCTCACCGACCGCGCGACGGCGATCGAAACGGAAGGAGCCGTCGACGACGACAGCGAGAGCGAGAGCGGGCGCAGCAAGTCCACCGGCGATACGTCGCCAGCGCCGCCGGAACCAGAATCCGTCGCACCGCCGCGGTCAGCGGACGACCTCGACACCGGACAAACCGGCCCGACGGTCGTCGTCACTGAACTCGAACGACGCCACTTCGTCGCGTACGCCGGCGCGAGCGGCGATTTCAATCCGATCCACTACGACGAACCTTACGCTCGGGAGGCGGGCAACGAGAGCGTCTTCGGCCAGGGAATGTTCACGGCCGGCGTCGCCTCGCGAGTCGTCACCGACTGGTTCGGCCGCGCTGCCGTCTCCTCGTTCGGCGTTCGATTCCAGTCGCGGGTCTTCCCCGGCGAGACGATCGTCGCGAGCGGCGAGGTGACCGATGTGACAGGAGACGGGACCGTCGAGACAGCTGTCGAGGCGACGACTGCGAGCGGGACGACGCTCCTTACCGGGACGGCGACGGCGACGCTTCCGGAACGGAAGCCGTAGTCGGCCGGAAAACGGGACGCCACCGTCCGATTCTCTGCGGTGGAGGTTGCCCAACGCGAGGCCGGCCGACTCTCCGTCACGATCGGTAATCGGCCTCGTGAAGAGCGCTTTCGGCGCATACTGGGACGGGAAGGCCGATGAGCGACAACTCGGCATAGAGTTCAGCGACTCGCATTCGCTCGAAGTCCCCACGCGAAGGCACAGCCGCGACGACATATCCGATACGCACATACTACGGTTCTTTCCGAGAAGTCCTGAACTCGGGACGGTTTGCTGAGAGGTGGGTGTTCGTGAGAACTCGCTGCGCCCGGTAAACGAGTTCATCAATCGTATTCAGTACCATCGAATCCGGAATATGAGATTGGATAGCGAGCCGAAATCGGCCGCGTCTGCCGCGTCGCCAAGGCACTTTTGTACCCCCGAACTAGGCCGAGACGGTTCTTGTGAGTCGTCGCGTTCCCAATCCGATCCGGTTGTGTATCTACTGGGTCGGACTCGCGCTCGCCCGTCTCGGCGTTCTGGACGCCGATCGAGCTCGCCGTACCGCCGATCTGGCCTGGCCCCGTGTCGTCACCGGTCTCGCCCGCATGTCGAAAAACGCGGTCGACGTGGCGATGGTCGGCGTCGCGGTCGGCTCGACGGCGATCGCCGGCGTCGGCTTCGCCTCGCCGTTCTGGGGGCTCGCGTTTGCAGTCGGCGGCGGCGTTGCAGGGGGGACTATCGCGCTCGTCTCACAGCGGTACAGCGCCGAATCGTTCGAGTCGCTCGGTCAGGCGGTGCGATCGAGTTCACTCCTGGTCCTCCTGTTGACGCTCCCGCTGACGGTCCTGTTCTGGACGTACCCGACCGAATTGATCTCGGTGATCGGGAGCGATCCGGAGTCGATCGAGTTGGGGGCGGAGTACCTGAAAATCGTCGGCCTCGGCATTCCCTTCGCCGGGCTCAACCTCATCGGGAGCCGTACCTTCGTCGGCATGGACGACGCGTGGACACCGATGATCGTCCGCGCGGGTGGCGCGATTTCGAATATCGTTCTCAATGCCGTCCTCATCTTTGGGCTCGGTCTCGGCGTCGAGGGGGCGGCGCTGGGAACCGTCCTCGCGAACGTTGTCGTCACCGCCGCGTTCACCGGGGCCCTCGTCGCTGGCGGTCTCCCCGGCGTGGGGACGTTCCCGGTCAGTATCGATCCCTTCGGGAGTTACGTCCACGAGGAGTCCATCCGGGACCTGGCGAAAATCGGGCTTCCCGTTCTCGGGAGCAAGTCCGTCTGGACGGTCGCCGAGTTCCCGATGCTCGCGATCGTCGGATTGTTCGGACAACAGACCGTTTCCGCCTACGTCATCGCCCGTCGCATCTGGGGGCTGATGAACACGCCCGGCTGGGGCTTCGGGCTGGCCGCCTCGAGTCTCGTCGGACAGAAACTCGGCCTCGGCGACGAGGGGCGCGCCGAACGCTACGGTCACGAGATCATCCTGTACGCCGTCGCGATCTACGTCGTCGCCGCCGCGGTCGTCTTCGTGTTTGCCGAGCCGATCGTCCTGCTGTTTACCGATAATCCGGCCGATCTCTCGGTTCCGACTGCGGTCTCGCTCATCTATGCGGCCTGTCTTGCGATTATCTTGAAGGGCGTCTCGACCGGAGCAGCGGGAGCGCTCAAGGCGAGTGGCGATACGCTCTGGCCGTTCTTCAGCCAGTTCATTGGCATGTTCGTCCTCGCGATTCCACTCGCATACCTGGGTGCTGAGGGACTGGTCATCCCCGCGATCGGACCGCTTCCAGGACTCAACATCGCACCGATCGGATTGGTGGGACTTTACCTCTCGTTTATCGCGGAGACGGCCGCTCCAGCAGCGATCAACTACCACCGGTTTTCGACCGGCCGCTGGAAGGCGATCAGCCGCGGCTACCGTCCTGAAACGGCACCGAGTGACGATTGATACGGACGACTGGCAGCCAGTGCCGGCGCACCCGCAACCGTCTTGGATCGCGCCGGGAAATCGATACAGCACACCGTCTGACCACCCCTCTCGAGACGTCAGCTTCCTCGTCTACGCACCAGCGGCTGTGCTCTCGGCCAGTACCGCGCTCGCCCTCCATCGCTAGTACTCGCTCTCAATGCGCGACCGAAATCGCTCTCCCGTTGCGCGTTTTCCGACTCAGAAAATACTCGCCCGACACTAATACGATACAGTCGAACGAACAATGTGGGGGACATAACGGATCGAATCCCGCACCTCGTTGGTCCCCCTCGCCCGAATTAATTCGAACGGAGCCCCTAGCCCGGCACGGCCACCCCCACACCGCCGTGTTCCCGTTCGAACCCCACCCACCCTCACCTCCACTTCCCTCGACAGTGGGTCCACACTGTCTGTGTCGCGCTCCCCGCCCGCTTCGGCCCTGCCAACTGAACCTGGTTCCGATTCGCAAACTGAACTCGATTCGCCAGCCCCGTCTGTACCGGTCAGAAGGGGTGTAAGTCCTGCAAGAGCACAAAGAAGGGGATACAATCGACCGATCGGGTGTACAGTGACTCGCAGCGGCTACTACCTGTAAACGGCGAGGAGGATGTCACCCCGGTGAATCAATGCTGGCCGTACAGCGAGTACATGATCGCGACGAGACCGAGGAGGCGACTCAGGTTCTCGGCAAAGACCGTCACGATCCGTGCCATATCGGTCGCCGTATTGATGACGATGTTGACGAGGAACGGACAAAGCGTCAACAAGAGTAACCCGATGGCAAGGTAGAGCATTGACTCAGCATCGTTCCGTCGGTAGCCGCGATAGGCCTGGTAGGCGATAACCGTCCCGAAGAGGGCGACGAGAAAGAGACTCACGACGGTGAATACTTCGAACATCGTCGCATCGGTGAGCGGGACGGCTTCGTTGCTCATCGCATTCCCTCCCACATCCGGGTGAACTTGTCAGCGACGTCTTCTTCGTGATAGGACAATTCGAGATCGAACGCCCCGTCCTCGAGTGAGAGTTCGAGTCGGTCGAGGTTCGCACTGTAGACGCTGTAGTGGTTACCATCCGGGGCGAGTTCAGTTTCCTCGGTGACGAGCCGACACTCCTCGAGACGATCGAGTCGCCGATAGATCGTCGGGAGGGACGCGTCACATCGGTCACTCAGTGTACTGGCAGACATGGATTCGACGCTCGTATGCGTGAGGATCTCTCGCGCGTACTCGTCGTCGAGTACCGAGAGAACGGTCGATAAATCGGTATCCTCACTCACTGGTAGCTGATCGTTTCGGCATCGCTATGAAAAACGGTCCGGTTTTTCTGACCGAGAAAACGCTGTGTGGCAGGCGTCATCGACGACGGATGGGCGAGAGTCGGGTGGGAGTCGGCGTCCACAGTCGGTGACGAAACCGCTGGCACAGCGGGTTATCAGCTGCATAACTAACGGGTCGAGGTGGCTGACGTACACTGATGTGGCCATGGGAACACGCAATCGTCGGCTATCTGGCCTACTCACTGTGCAGTCACCTCGTGTATCGGCGCTCGCCGGGTGGACTCGAGGCATTCGCCGTCGTGTTCGCGTCGGTGCTCCCCGATATCATCGATAAGCCGCTGGCCTGGGAGTTCGGGATCTTCGATGCGGGCTACGCGCTCGGCCATTCGGTTTTCATGGCGGTTCCGCTCGCACTCATCGTCGGCGCGATCGCGCAGTCGGCCGGTCGGCCGCGCGTCGGCCTCGCGTTCGGCCTCGGGTATCTGTTGCACTTGCCGGGAGACGTGCTCGACACCTACTACCGGGGCGGACAGATTCGATTCGACATTCTGTTGTGGCCCGTCAAAACCGTCGAATCGACCGGCACAAGCCCGGGATTCGTCAACGAGTTCAGACGCTTGTTCGGGCAGTATCTGGCGCGCCTGCTCGCGGGCGAGTTGCCGGCGTATCGGTGGGCGCAGCTCGGGCTCGTCGGGATCGCGGCGCTGGTGTGGCTTTACGACGGCGCACCGGTCGTCCGAGAGTGTCTACGCGGCTGCGTTCGAGTCGTCACCGGCGGTCGCTGACGACCGGGTATGGTCTCGGTACCGATCGTTCGTGAGAGTCGCACGATCACTGCGAGCGTAATGTTGTCATTTACTATCATATCGGCTCCGATGCGTGTTAGACAGCATGAGCGATACGACTGGTTGCCATCGCTCACCGGCCCAGCGCGAGTGCGCCCGTGAGCAAACGGCTACTACCGACCATCGTCCCCGCGTCAGGACCCTCCCCGACGACGCCGAGTTCGCCCTCTGTCTCACTCACGACGTAGACCGCCCGTACAAGGGGGTTCGGTCGCTGTACTACGCAACGCAGGAGCGACCGCGCTATCACCTGCAAACGGCACTCTCCTCGAAGAATCCCTACTGGCAGTTCGAGGAGATCATGGCACTCGAGGACGACCTCGGCGTCCGATCGGCGTTTTACTTCCTGAACGAACAACACCTGCTTGCGGCGCGGCCGCCACGCGAGTGGCTCTCCCCGGCACACTGGGTGCAACACCTCGGCCGATACCGACTCGACGCCGACGACGTTGAAACCGTCATCCGCGACCTCGATCGCGGCGGCTGGGAGGTCGGCCTCCACGGCTCCTATCACACGCGCGACGACCGCGACCGACTCGACGTCGAGCAAACTGAACTCGAAACCGTCCTCGGACATCCGATCACCGGCGGCCGCCAACATCACCTTCGGCTCTCCGTTCCCGAGACGTGGGAGCACTATCGGGATATCGGACTCGCGTACGATACGAGTCTGGGATCGACGACCGAGTGCGGGTTCCACAACGGGTATCATCCGATCCGACCTTTCGACGACGAGTTCGTCGTCTTCCCGCTGACGATCATGGACCAGGCGCTTCCCGATCCGGACGCAAATCCGGCGGCCGCCCGACGGACCTGCGAACGGTTGTTGCTCGATGCCGTCCGCAACGACGCGGTGATGACGGTGCTCTGGCACCCCCGATTTTTCAACGACCGCGAGTTCCCCGGCTACCGCGAGTGCTACCGGTGGCTGGTCGAACGCGCGCTCGAACTCGGCGGCTGGGTCGGAACGCCGGCAGAACTCTATACTCGAATCGAAGACGAACGGACGGCTCGGCTCTCGAACGCCGACGGACCGAGTTCAGAACCGGTAGCGGTCCGGGAGAACGGTCGGACGGAGTACGATCCGCAAGCGCCGGCGGGGGAGCACGAGCGGACGACGCCACGGCCGTGCTCGCCGACAACGCGGGGTGAGTCCCACTCATGAGCGCGAGAGTGCTCCCGGTACTCGCGGTCGCCGTCCTTCTCGTCTGCGCCAGTGTCGGCGGGGTCGCCCAGCGGGGAAGCCAATCCAGCGTCGCCCCACAGGTGAACGCACCGCCGACCGACACGTACGTCGTCGAACAGGGCGATCGCTGCCAGCAGATCGAGCCGCTCTCGACCGGCGAGACGGTCGAATCGTTCTACGACTACCGCAATCACGAGACGCATTCCAACGACACCGATCGAATGTACAGCTCCTACGGGACACAAGACCTTCAGGAAGACAACACGAGCCTGCTCTTCCTTCACGAAGGGACCGACGGGCTGAGTCTCGTCACCGTCAATGACCGCGTCGACGGCAATACCACCGGCGGCGTGGCGACGTTCGAGTTCGTCGGCGTTCCCCACGAGAGCGCGTGGGCGGTCCAGGACGACAACTACACCGGTGAGACGAACATGGCCGAATGGTACGGCGGCGACGGCTGGCTCGGGGCCTCGCTCATCTGGGCCGAGGGCAGAACTGACGGGGGTGCGATCAACGGCGGTCTCAACGGGCCGTTCAGTCTTACCGTCCAGCCGGCGTTCAACGACGATGCCGAGTTCGCCGACGCGGACGACCTGTACGATCCGGACTTCCACGACGGCGGCGAGATCGAGGACTGGGTCGTGCTCTCGGGCGACGCCGACGATCCGGACCGCGCGACGCTTCCCTCCCTCGACGAGCCGGTGACGATCCGAACCGGGACCTGCGACGGACCGTCCGTCACGTACGAGCGCCACGGCAATACGAGCGGTCCCGATACCGAAGGGGACGGCATCACCGCTACGATCGACGGCGCGAGCGGGGACGATACCGTCTACCTCCAGCCGACGGCGGGAACGACGGACGGCGTCCGGTTCGACGGGATCGAGGCGACCGGCCTCCCATCGAACAGCACGGTTCAGTTCGAAAGCAACCAGCCCGACGGCCTGCCGGAGTCACCCGACGACGTGCAATCCCTCGGCCATCTCTCCGTCACCAGCGACGACGACCTCAGCGATGTCTCCGGGACGGTCACGTTCAGCGTCGCCGCCGATCTGCTGAACGAACGGGGCATCGAACCCGATGAACTCGCCCTCTACGAGCGTGGCGGCGACGGCTGGGCCGAATCGGAGACGACCGTCCGGGACGCCACCGGCGACAGCTACGAGTTCACCGCGTCGGTGTCGTCGCTCGGCGGGTTCACCGTTGCGCCACAGCAGCCGTCGAGCATCACCGAATCGCCGATGCCAGGCTTCGGTCCGGTCGTCGCGCTGAGCGTGATCGTCGCCCTCATCGGGGCCGCGGCGATCCGAACTCGGCGTCGAGAATAGCGCCGCAGCCTCTTTTAGCCGCCGTAGAACTCGCGAATAACGTCGGTGACTCGTTCCTGGGCCGCCGGCGACAGGATGTGTTTCTCGCCGGGAATGCGCTCGACACGCGAGAGCGATGGAAGACGGTCGCGGGCGCGAGGGACGATCTCCTCGGGTGGAAAGAACGGATCGTTTTCGGCGACGACCAGCACAACGGGCGCAGTGAACCGCTCGAGTTCAGCCGCGGTCGCCTGCGGGAACGTGCGCTCGAGATCGACGTGTCGCAGTGAGGCTGCAATGGTGTCTCGGACGACGGGGTTCGAACCCGGCCGTGTGACCATCGCCGAACAGACTCGGTCCAACAGCCGGTCGCGAGAAACCAGCCGATAGAGTACGGCGGGCAGACCGACTTGTAGCATCGAGACGAGCGACCCCGTACCGAACCCCGCGGGCACGACCAGCGCGGCGCGGTCGATCCGTCCGGGCGCGACCGCGGCCGTCCGGAGGACGATGCCGCCGCCGTACGAGGTGCCGATCATCGACGCCGACGCGATGTCGAGCGCATCGAGAATATCGACGACCCACTCGCCGTAGCCGCTTCCGTTCGGGTCGACGCGCGTCTCCGCGCTCTTTCCCGGCTGCCCGATCGTATCCGGTGCGATCAGCCGATAGTCGTCGGCCAGTCCCGTATACCACGCGAGCGTCATCGGATTGGTCGCGTTGCCGCCGTGGAAGACAACGACGGCTGACCGTCCGACGGCCCCGTAACGAGAAGGTGGGTCGATCCGTGCCGCGTCTCGATCCGGCGCTCGTCGACCTCGACGTCGAGACGGTCGACGGCGTCGTCGTAGGCCGCCAGCAGCTTCGCTTTTCCCGCTCGTGAACGGTAAATAGACATGTATCGTGCTACCAATACGCTCGGATAGGGTGAGGAAAAACACGTCGGTCGCAGTCGAAGAACCCGTGCTCAGTCGCTGCCGACGCCCACTGAACTCGCCGGTTCCTGTCGCCGGTGATTGCCGAACTGGCGGACCGACTCGAGTCCGTCGACGTGGCCGTCCACCGTCGCGACATCGACGATCACGTCGGTGAGGTTCACCGTCTCCGCGAGGAACTCGTCGCGTCGTGTGCACCACGTCTCGTCGATGTCGGTCCCGAGGTAGGTGTCGATCTCGGTGCGGATTTCGTCCGCCGAAGAGACGTTGCGGATCAGTCCCTGGTTTTCGAGTTCGACGAAGTTGCCCATGTCGTCGTCGCCGACGAAGGAGTTCGACCGGATCGCGGGCGTGCCGAGCATCGCAGCCTCGGTGACCATCGTCTGGGTGTCGGCGACCAGCAACTCGGCCTCCGCGAGCACGTCGTGAAGCAGGGCTGGATGGAGGTCGAAGGGACGGGCGGGGAGGCCCTCCAGATTCGTCGTCCCGCCCTCGTCGGAGACGAGCACGGTCGCGTCCTCGGCCAGTCGCTCGATGATCCGACGCCGATCGGTGCCCGTGATCCCCGATTTGCCCACGTCGTGCTGGGAGCCGAACGCGTTGAGCCGCAAGATCGCGTAGGGTTCGTCGGCGTCGAGTCCGAGGCGGTCGCGGACCGCGGGATTCGGCTCGTAGATGTCCGGATGAAGGTAGGCACATTCCTTGACGCCTGCGAAGACGTAGTGGTGGTCGCCCAGGTCCTTGCGGAACGTGTTCGGCGTGAGGACGACGCGAGCGAACGGCGTGGAGATCGTGTGATCGAACGACGCGGGTTCGGAGTCGATGAGCAGGACCGTCGGCGTCCGAAGCAACGCGCCGGTGTGGGCTGCGTAGCCGCCCATGCCGAAGATGAGATCCGGATCGAATCGACGGGCGAGGCGGATCGCCCGAGCATAGTGTACCGGCAACCGACTCAGCAGCGACCCCTTCGAGGTGCCACAGGAGCCGTAGACCTCGTAGGGCAGGTCGTACCATTCGAGCAATTCGACCGTGCACGTGTACTCGCGGGCGAGGATACGGACCTCGTGGCCGCGCTCGCGCAACTCGCGTATCGCGTGTTTGTACAGATGGACGTGTGCCGGCGTATTCGTAAAGAACAGGTAGTTCATGGGGAGACCACGTCTCTGTCCGACGTGGCTCACCGACCGGGTTTGTTATCGCCTGCATACCAGTTCGACGGACTGTCCGGTCGAGACGAACTCGTCGGATACCGGATCGGCGGCCGGTCCGTCTGTCGGGTAGTGAGCGGATACTAATGGCTCGCACGGGCCAGCGATCAGTAGATGCAGTCGCACGGACGTTCCCACCTCACCGCGACGACCGAGTCCGACACTCCCAGAGACGCCGCTGCCGCGGGCGGTTCGTCGGCGAGCACCGGGGCGCGCACGATCGATTTCGACCAGTATGGTCCCGTCCTCGATGCAACGCTCGCCTACGCCCGACGACACGACTACGTCGGGCCGGACTACGGCGACGGACTGAGCAGCCGGCTCGTTCAGTCGCTTCCCTTCGAGAACCGCGCGCTCAATCTCGTCGTTCAGGAGACGGTCAAACGCACGCCCGTCGATGTCAGACCGCTGTTTCGGGTCGAGTGCAAACGCAACTACAAGGGCGCGGCGCTGTTCGCGATGGCCAACCTGAACTACCACGACCTCGCGAGACGGAGCGATGCAGTCTCGCCGGCCTGCGATCCGCTCGGCGAGGCCGACCGACTGGCCGACTGGCTCGCCGACGAACGGATCACCGACTACAGCGGCTTCTGCGGCGGCCACCGCCATCCGATCCAGCACCTTCACACCAAGGGCGTGCCGAGCGACCCCGACATCGTCTCGACCGCCTACGCCGTCCGCGCCTTCCTGCAGGCCGCCCGCCACGACGAAGCCACGAGCGAGTACGCCGACCTCGCCCGAACGGCGGCCGACTTCCTCGTCGAGGACCTGAACTACCGGGAGGTCGACGAAGGAGCGAAGATCGATTACCACATGAACCACCCCGAGGACTCCTACACCATCAACGCGGCCGCCGTCGGCGCTGCGATGCTCGTCGACCTCTACGAGTTCTTCGGCGACGACGAGTTCAGCGAGCGCGCGACGAACATTCTCGACCATATCGCGGCGGCCCAGACTGACGTCGGCGGCTGGCCCTACCGGCTCCCGGCCTCGGCGTCGCACCTCTCGATGGACAGCCACCACAACGGGTTCGTCATCGAGGCCTTCCAGCGCTACCGCGACGCGATCGACGACGGGCGCTACGCCGACACGCTCTCGACGGCGCTCGAGTTCTACCGGGAGGAACTGTTCGAACTCGACGGGGCCCCGAACTTCGACGAGGGCAACGCCTATCCCCGCGACATCCACGCCAGCACGCAGGGGATGCTCGTCTTCACGCGCGAAGGTGAACTCGAGTTCGCCGAGCGAATTCTCCGGTGGGTGCTCGCGAACCTGCGGGTCGAGGGCGAGGAGGGGCGATTTTATTATCGGCAGTATCGCCACCACACGAAGCGCGTGACCCTGATGCGGTGGTGTCAGGGCTGGATGGCCTACGCGCTCTCGGAGTTCATGCTGGCGAGCGACGACGCGGCCCGGGGGACGGATCGAACGGCGCTCGTGGACGATCGAGAGTCAGCCGACGGGAAGCGATGAGCCGGCGGGGGGTCGGTAGCGCGCCGCAGACGGCATCTGGATCGGCGGCGTCGGCGAATGGCGCGGACGGCGGGTCGTCCGAAGCGGGCGCGGCGTCCGGACCCGAACTCGAACGCGAGGTCGCCGAAACGCAACGAGTTCTCGTCGTGACCGGACTCGCTCACAAGAACGAACGCCATTACGGCCCGCTCGCGGACGCGGCCGGCGAGACGACGCTCGTCTCGCTCGCTCCCGTCGAGGGCGTCGACGCGGCGCGAAACGTCGCGGTGCCCCAGGTCGGTCCCCGCCTCCTTCGCATCGCGCTCCTCTTCGTTCTCGCGCTGTACGAGGGCTGCCGGAACGACTACGACGCGGTCGCCTCGATCTCGCTGTTTCCCTACGGCTGCTACGCGCTCGCGCTGAAGGCCGTCTACGGCTATCCGGCGCACCTCGGGATCATCGGTATCGACCTCGATCACCACGCCGCGCAGTGGTACGGCCCGCTCGTACGCTGGCTATTCCGACGGTTCGATATCGTCTCGGTTCCGGGCTCCGACCACGCCGACCGGCTCGCCCGGTGTGGCGTCCCGTCCGCGCGGATCGAGCGCCTGACGAACCCGATCGACGCGGATACATACCGCCCGCCCACTGATCGCGCGACCGGCGGCGGCTCGGTCTCGGACGCGGAAACGGACGCAGACGTGGACGCGGACACGAACACAGACACGGACACAGACGCGGACGAGAAAGACCAAAGGAACGAAACAACCGGCGAAACGGTCGACTTCCTCTGGGTCGGCCGCTTCAGCGCCGAGAAAGACCCCCACCGCTTCGTCGCCGCCGCCGCCGAACTCGACGCGACCGAACGCGAGTTCAGCGCAGTGATGGTCGGCGACGGGCCGCTCTACGAGTCGGTCGCGGCCGACATTCGGGCTCGGGGGCTGGACGATCGGATCGAACTCGCGGGCTGGGTCGACGACCCGCTCGCGTACTACCACCGTTCGGAAACCTTCGTCCTCACGTCGGAGCGGGATGCGCTGCCGCTCGTCCTCCTCGAAGCTATGGCAACTGAACTCGCTCCCGTCGTTCCGCGGGTCGGCTCGATTCCGGACGCCGTCACGGACGGCGAGAACGGCCTCGTCGTGGCCGATCGGGAGCCCGAGACGTACGCCGCGGCGATGGCGCGCTGTCTGGACGAGCCGGACCTGCGGGCGTCGCTCGCGGCGAACGCGACCGCGGTCCGAGACGAGTTCTCGATGGCGCAGGCCGGCGCGGACTGGCGGCGAATTGTGGCTGCGCTCGAGACGGCTGCTGCGACGTGACCGCGAGGGCGGTGTCAGTTCGCCGGGGACGAAGGTGATCGGTCCCGCCAGCGTGCAGATCGTGGATCGGACGCGTTACGGGGCGGTAACCACGTGGTAACAAAACGGTCAGTCATCGCAGCCGGACCTACATGGAAATCGAACGACTCGACCTCTCGGAGTGGGGGGACGCACTTCCACGGAGCGGTTTCGAAGTTTTTCACGATCCGGACGCACTCGCCGTGCTCGACGCCCACACCGGCGGCGACCTGCGACTGTACGGCGCGTTCAAGGGACAGCAGGCGGTCGGACTGCTTCCCGTCTTCGTCGACGAGAAGTCCGTCGGCCGCACCGTCTTCTCGCCGGCGCTCTCCCTCGGCGTCCCGCGACTCGGGCCAGTCATCAACCCGAACAGTCCTAAACGGCGCAAGTGGGAGCGGATAAATGCCGCGCTCGCCGAGGGCGTCCTCGAGGACCTCGAAACGCACAGGCGCTCGACGCTGTTCCGAATGACCTGTCCGCTCGGCTACGCCGATCCGCGGCCGTACGGCTGGAACGAGTTCACGATCGAACCGCAGTTCACCTACGTCGTGGATCTCGAGGACTGTGCCGACCTCGACGACGCGATGGCGGGGTTCAGCAAGAGCCTCCGCAACGAGATGCGCCGGTACGACGAACTCGACCTCTCGATCGAAACCGAGGGCATCGACGCGGCGCTGCGGATCTACGACGATGTCGTGGACCAGTACGAGGAGTACGACGACACCGCGCCGATGACCCGGCCTTTCCTTCGGGACCTGCTCTCGAACCTGGACGACGATCGCTGGCGCGTGTACGTGGCGCGCACGCCCGATGGGACGTACAAGAGCGGCATCATCACCCTCTTCTCGAACGACCTGGCCTACTACTGGCAAGGCGGCGTCACGGCCTCCTACGAGCACGTCAGCGTCAACAACTGCCTGCACCGCGTGATCCTTGAGGATCTCGTCACCGATCCCGAACTCGAGTCGGTGACGGGCTACGATCTCGTCGGCGCGAACACCGAACGCCTCTGTGAGTACAAGGGCAAGTTCAACGGCAACCTCCGGCCGTACTACGTCGTCGAGTCCGCCGGGCTCGAGATGACGCTCGCGAAATCGGCCTACGAGCGCGTGGCCGGTTCGTTGAAGTAGCGACCACCATCTTCTAAAGCGCCTCCCGGCTACCGTATTCGCTGGACGCTTCGTTCCGGTTTCGCCGCCTCGAGCGCCGGCTCGCTTCTGTAACCGTCGGCCGCCCGTCGTTTCGTTCGCCGAGCGACCGCTCGCATCGTCTCGACGCGCAGATCCGACTCCCGACGGCGCTCGTCGATGATCTCGAGAATCCGCCGGAGTCGGGCGACGCGTCGAGGCGTCGTCAGATCGTTCGGATGCAACCAGAGATGGCAGATTCCATCGCCCGCCGCCGCAGCGTCGATACCCAGTGCGGCCTTCCGAACCACCGGATCGCCGACGACCGGCTCGACGATCGATCGCGCAAGTCCCTCGAACGAGAACAGACACAGCGATCCCGGCACGTTGACGATGCCGTTTTCGTCGACCTCCGGCGTCACCAGCGGCGGGGGCGTCATCCCGGCCGTATAACTTGCGAACTTGCCGATCGGATACAACCACGGCCTGTCGTACCACTGCGCCGGCGAGCGACCGCGGTAGCAGCTGAACCCGTACTCGGCCAGCAGCTCCGTATACCCAATGTCGTTTCGCGGGAAGAGAAACGAGTCGAACGAGAGGCCTCGATCGCGGGCCGCAGTCAAACAGGCCGCGAGTTCAGCCTCGGCGACGGCGCGGTCGGTCACCTCGGGGTCGAAACACGCGTGGGAGAACGAGTGACAGCCGAGTTCGTGCTCGACATCGGCGTCTCTGACGGCGTTGACGAGGTCCATGCCGAACCAGTGGTCGTGGGTGGTGGCCCTGCCGCCGGGGTCGCGGTCGAACCAGCCGTCCCGCGCGGCCGGATGGCCGGCGTGGCGGCCGTCACAGCGTTCTAACAGGAGGTGACCGACGACGCCCCAGGTCGCCGGGACCTCGTAGGCGTCGAGGAGTTCGAGGAGGCGTCGCCACCCCCAGCGTGCGTTCTGCACTCTCTCTACTGGCGGCTGATCGAGGTCGTGAAACCCCCACGCGAGTTCGGCGTCGATCGAGATGAGTACACTGCCCATGTGTTAGAGTGTGGTGCTGTCGAAGGCCATTCGAGCGGTCGAGACCGTCACGACGGTGTCAACGACTTCGCACACCGAAGTGATTGGCAAGGTGAACTATTAGTATGGAGACGGTTATCCGATGCAGCCATTGATAGTCACCGCGGAACGGCATCGCCCGCCCGATTGCAGGGCGCACAGCCGTCTCGTCAAATCGTCCTCAGTGCGTTTCCGCGCGGGTGGACAGCTATAGGCACCACCTACCGTGGTGAAGAACCGGCAGTCGCTCGTCGCAGACGTATCCGGACCGGAAGAAAATGCCGAACGGGATCGGCTAGTCGCCGCTCAGACGCCCCTTATCGCACGTCGTACTCGAAGTCGACATCGGCGTTCCCGGCGAGTCGGACGTTCGTAATCTCACCGCTGAACTCGGAGGCATCACAGCCGCTTTCGATCGTCCCCTTGTCTGCGGAGCCGTCGATGGTGCCGACCTGGAACCCGGATACGACGTGTGTTGGATATCGCCGGTGACCGCGAACGAGAACGATGTCTCGCCGTCGATCCGTTCGCGTTGATGACGATCACGTTCGACCGACCGGCTGATCCGTCCTAGTTGCTATCGCCGGATTCGGTCTCATCCTCGTCTTCGCTTTTACCGCCGCCACTACTCGTCCGTTCGATCACCGTCTCCGGCGATACCTTCTCGCCGTCGAGTTCAACCCACATGACGTCGGGCTGTTCGATATCGATCGCTGTCACCGCGCCCGCGACGCAGAAGGCATCACCGTAGCCGCCACCGGTCACGCCGCCGGCGTGCCACGTCTCGTCGCCGTCGCCGTCTTCGATGAAGTCCTCGGCAACGTACGTGCCACCTTCGATCGGCTTCCCGGACGGACTCTCGGCTGGCGCTTCGGTGAACTCGACCGATCCCTCGGCACTGAACTCATAGCCTGCGTACCGGGCACCGGGTTCGGTGACGAACGAGAGGAGGTGCTCGTCCGCCGAGTTCTCATTTCCCTCTTCGCCCTCGTTCTCGTCGTCAGTCGTGTCGTCGGAGCCGTCGGCCGTTTGGGTGGACGTGGACGACGAACCGGAAGCGGCCTCCTCCGGACTCAGTGGAACGCCGTCGACGTCACCCGGTTCGGTGCGCTGTGGCGTGCCGGCCGAGGAGCCGTGGATCGCTGCGCCGCGATTGTTTTCCGACCCGTACCGGGCGTCCGTGACGGTGATTTCTGCGTTCTGGGCCTTCTGCCAGTCCGGAGCCCCACAGACGATGTCGGCGTGGTGGGAGTTGGAGATGTCGCTGTCCACGACCTCCGCGTGCTCGTAATAGCCCCAGATGCCTTTGTCACACTCGGTGATCACGCAGTTTTCGACGCGCGAGCCGTCGGTGCCGACGCGGAATCCGCCGGCCCTGGAGTTGCGAGCGTAGGAGTCCTTGATGACGACCGGGCCGCCACCACCGGAACCGCTTGGGTGAGCGGAGGAGTCGCCGGGGTTGCTCCCGTAGATCGAGTTGTCAGGGCAGTTCTGAATGTTAACGTTTCGAATTTCGAGGTCGCCGGCGTGACCGTTTGCGACGTTGATGCCGGTGATCCCTGGGTAGGTGTCGTCGTTTTCGCTCCCCATGAAGTAGACGTTCTCGATCAGCCCGGTCGCGTTTGCACTGTTGACCTGGCAGATGATCGCGTTCTCCTTTTCCGTGCTATCCCAGTTGCCGCGGAAGCCGATGTTGCGGATCTCCCAGTCGTCCGCGATCGCCCGGATGTGGAAGGAAGCGTTGGAGGCGGTGATGTCGATGAGAACGTTCGAAAACGTCTCTCCATCGTCGAGACGCACCGTCTGGGAGTCACCTGCTGCGACGGTGATCTCCTCGTAGTCTTCGGCCGCCGCGCCGGTTCCAACCGTCGTTGCAAGCGCCGCCGCCGCAGACCCGACGAGTCCGAGGTACCTGCGCCGGTGGAGTAATCCGCTATTACTCTCCGTTGCCCGGCTGCCTTCCGGTGGTTTCCGATCGCTAGATCCGTCGTCATCCAGTACCGTATCGCGTGCCATACAGTCAGGGAATTTGAAGTCGTAAACATAAACCTTCTGTTTCCCTTAGTATAATCCAATATAACAGTCAATTACTCGTGATATTATTATAAAAACCGCATGAATGTTCACTCCTTAGATTTTATATCCCAATATATAGTGGCTATGAGAGAACAGGACGAAAGCGAACGCCCCGAGAGGAGACGGAGTACGGCGCGTCCAATTCACCAGAAAACACTGAACAGAGGCCGTTAGAGGCGGGAACCACAGGGAAGTAAGGGGAGTGTCTCGGGCTTAACCCCGAAGCGGTTCACGATACTGGCTACGGCGAGCGGTCGGTGCTGACCTAATTCGCCTCGAAACGGAACTCTGGGTCGCTGCTATTCAGGAACGAACGCTGTGGATGTCTACCAGCCCGCTCGTCACGGAGAAGAGTGCCCAGAGCGTAACGCCGAGTCCGATAACGGCGAGCAAGGAGACGAGGTTCGTCGCGGCGGGAAGCGCCAACAGCACGACCAGCGCCATCGAGAGTGCGATCCCGGAGACCATGACGACCGACTTGGCGAGGTACCGCGGCGATATCGGGAGTTCAGTGTGGATGAGATAGATATTCACGGCGACCATGATCCCGTAACTCACGACCGTCGAGATCGCCGCGCCGACCACGCCGATCGTTGGAATAAGGACCAAATTCAGCCCGAAGTTGAACGCGCCCGTCGCACCCTTCGAGACGGCTCGGTGGGTCGCCCGCCCGAGATAGTCGAGAGCGTCGTTCGTGATCTTGTCGATCGACTGGAAGACGATGAAGAGCGCGAACACCTGGATTACCGGAATCGCGCCGAGATACTCCGACCCGAATACGTACCGGATCAGCGGGTCCGCAACGACGATCAACCCCGCCGCCGCCGGCACGTAGAACACCACATTGTGTTTGAACGTCGTTTCGTACATCCGCGCCGCCTCCTCGAGTTCACCGTTTGCCTTGTACTCGCCGTAGGACGGCGAGACGGTGAACCCGAGTGAACTCGCAGGCGCGATGACGAAGTCCGAAATCTGTTTGGCGAGGACGTAGTAGCCGACCGCGGCCGGCGTGAGAAACGCGCCGATGAGGAGCGTGTCGACCTGTTTGTAGACGACGTTTGCGCCGTCGGAAACCGTCAGCGGGAGGCTGTATTCGATCAATCGCCGGCGCAGTCCGGGTTCGGGTTCGGCGGCGCGGTCGAACTCGGCGACCAGGCGATACAGGAGGACCAGTCCGTACACCGCGCCGAGCGCATACCCGATGATGTAGCCGGTGAGAGCGCCGATCACGCCGCTTCCGGTTAGGAGGAAAGCAACGACGGACAGAAGGGTCGATGCGTTCGTGATGATCGTCACCCTCGCGCTCCAGGTGATGCGATTGAACCCCTGGAAAAGCGTGTGGACGTACGAGTTCAGCGTCCAGGCACTGATGTAGACGCCACCCAGCAACAGGAGGGGAGCCAGTTCCGGCTCGCCGAATAGATCGGCCAGGAGTTGGTGAAAGACCGTGACCGCGGCGGCGACGGTCAGCATGACGATACCGAGGAACAGCAGCGAACTCTGGACGAGGTAGGGGACCTGTCCGGGGTCGGTTTCGCGGTATTCCGCGATATACCGAGCCGTCGATCGGGGAATACCGAGTCGACTACAGAGCAAGGACGCGCTGAAGACGGAGATAGCGAGAAAGAGGATACCGTACTCGTCCGGCGTCAGGAAGAGTCGGGCGAGCGAGACGGTGAGAACGCCCTTTGCGACCGTTCGAACGATCTCTGCGCCGAGCGTCGCTCGAAACCCGGAGAGGAGCTTCTCCTTCATATATTAGCTATCTAATAACTGTGTCGTGAGCGCAGCGCGTGTTACGGCGTTGGGGTACGAACGGGCGGTGTACTCGCACGGCGGAGTTCTTCGAGCAAGCGGATCGTCCACTTCGACGATTCGAGCGACACGGGCATTTCGGCACCGCGTTCGAGCGCGCGGGCGGTCCGGTCGAACTGCGCGTAGTGGGGGTTCATTCGCGTCGCCGTCTCCCAGTCGTCGTTCAGCTGTCCATCGGCGACGAGTTTGGCGTTCGAAAGGAGCCCCGACAGGTAGCTCGCCGAGCGGGTGACCGCCTCCTTTCCTTTCTTGAACGAGGACAGGTGATAGTCGTCGTCGACCGTCTGGACCGTCTGGAGAATCAGATCCAGGTGGATCGACTGCTCGGAGCCGTGGACGTAAATCTCGTGTCGCGGCTTCGAACTCGAGAGCATCTTCAGGTTACACAACACGTCGTCCTCGGTGACGTACTGCAACTGGGCCGCGTCGTAGGCGAACTCGTCGTCGTAGTCGCCGATGAGCCGCGTGAGACTCGAAATCGAGTCCTCACTCTCGGGATAGCCACTGAGAGCAAGTGCAGAGTAGAGCGGGTGGGGCAGTCCTTCCTCGAACTCGCCGCCGGGGAGATCGAAGACCCAGGTGCCGCGGTTCGCCTCGTCTGGCGAAGAGAGACCGGTGTAGATCAGATCGACGCCGCGAATCTGTCCGAGTTCGCCCGCGTCGATGAGCCGACGGGCGGCCCGCATCGACGGATCGAAGACGTGCTGGTGGACGGGCGACACCGGCACGTCGTGTTCGGCTGCGAACGCCTCGAGTTCTTCGATCTCCTCGATCGTCTCGGTGACCGGCTTCTCGATCAACAGCGGGACGCCGGCCTCGATCGCGCGTTTGCCGAGGGGTAGGTGGCTCTGGACCGACGTACACACGTGGAGCCAGTCGAGCGATTCCTGGTCGAGCAGGTCATCGATATCCGCATACGGCGTGATGTCGTACTGCCGTGCCGCCTGGCGCGCGCGCTCGAAGTCGAGATCACAGATCGCAACGAGGTCAGTTTGGGGGTTCTTGGCGACGCCGGACAGATGAACCTCCGAAACTGTTCCCGCGCCGATTACTGCCGTTTTGACTGTCATTCTCCTGCGAAAGACGCACAGACAGTGGTATTGTTATAGATCTATTACCGATCCCCAGGATCGTTTTCCCACCAGATCCGACGGAAACGGCGCTATAGCAGCCGAATTGGGAACTCTTCCTCGGCTGCCCGCCACAGCGGTAACTGGTGCCTGCGTCTTCGAAAGGGACCGAATCTCGCGTCCACTCCGTCGCGAGCAGTGAGTAGTGGGTTCCGCAATCGAAGGCGGGACGCCAGCGAACACGCGTCAGGAACCAGTAAGACACCGAGAGCGACACCGCTCCGGGAACGGTACAGCTTGTTCCTATAACAGCGCCGACACCACGACAGCATCACCGCCACAACAGCGCTGCCACGACAGCGCGACACCGCGACAGCACCGACACCGAAACAACAGAGTGCCCACAATACTCGAAAACGGACCAACCGAACCCGTTCGAAACGCGTCGTGCAAGCCGCTCAGTTCCTTACGTGTCCCCCATCTCGGTATCGACGTAGTAGCGCTCGAACTCGTCCGTCGAGTGGATGCGGCTGACCCCCCGCTCGTTCTCGACGGCACTGAACTGCGCGTCGCTGTACCGGAGTTCACCGTAGGCAATCACCTCCCGATCGTAATCGTACTGGGTCAACACGAGATACCGATCCTCTTCGAACTCCTCGGTGAGATTCCTGCCGAGCGTCGACTCGGGAACGTCCCGGTGAACTCGCATGCGCTCTGCGTTCCCGTTGACGGCGTCGTCGAAACGGTTCGGACCGTTTCGCAATCCGACGAGATCGACCTCGGCGTCTCGATCGTCGAAGGTCGTTTCGTAGCCCTGGATATCCTGATCGCTGACGTGTGCGGTTGGCGTGTAGGTGTATGGCGAGGAGAAGACGGCAGCCAGCGAGAGCAAGAGCAAGAGCGCAAAGCCGACGGCGAGCAGCGGCTGTCCCGAGGGAACGAACCGAGACTGTCGCCAGCGGCTCGTACCCGAGAAACGACTGCACAGGCCGTAGATTGCGAGCGCACCGAGGAGGGTTACGAAGACCATCATCAACCCGAAGACCCGAAAGTACATCGTCGAATCCGGCGCGAGGAAGTAGATGCCAAACAGCGGCACGAGCCCGACCAGAGCGACCCCGAAGTACAGCGTTTCGGGTCGAATCCTCGCCAGCCAGTCCGAGCCTCGGACGAAGACGGCAACGAGAATCAATCCGCCAGCGAGTATCGAAAACACGAGCTGTGGCAGGAATAACTTGAGGAAGATCTCGACGAGGCTGCCCCCGATCGCACCGAGCGACGCCCCCTGCATCGCGACCGAATCACCCGCAGTGTTGCTCCCCGCGAGGATGAACTCGACCGCCGAACCGAGGAAGTGGTCGATTATGCCGCCGAAGAAGCCGTGATTCGAGGTCCAGACGAGAAACAGCGCCACCAGAAAGAGTGACTGGCCGTACATGGGCGTCTGCGAGGCGATCCGACCGGTCGCTGCGATCCGCCGGGCGAGGAACTGGACGAGACTGATTCCGAGGAAGACGACGATCAAGTGGGCGACGAGTTGCGGGTGGTAGACGACGGTCGCGATAGAGGTGACTGCGAGCGCGATGCCGACGGCCGAAACCGACGCCAGTGTCCGGTCCGCGCGGAGATACTTCACGAACAGGTAGAACAGCAGCGCCGAGAACAGCACCGCCTGTGACATCGCGTGGGCGGTCATGAACATCGAGATCGTCGTGATCGGCAACAGCAAGAACGAGGAGAACGTAGCGATCACGACTGCTCGTCGGTCCGAGACGACCGTTCCGATACAGAGCGGGACGAACACCCAGAAGACGACGAGCGAGAGGAAGACGGTCAGCATCAGGGAGTGTTCCAGCGAGGTGCCGAGGACCGCGTTGACCAGGACGGTCACGGTGTGGATACCGGGATAGTACAGGTCGAACGGCACGATCGTCCCCTCGGCGATGGCGCGAGCCCAGCCCAGATGCGTTAACGCGTCGTGGTGCCCGAAAAAGCGGTAGCCGCGGATGATGGGCAGTGCGGCGAAGACGGTCATCGCCAGCCCGCCGAGTCCGAGAGCGAGCAGGCGGCTGGTAAAGAGTCCGCGCGACGGTTCGTCGCCGTCGTTTCCGTTGGTGGCGTCGTTACCGTCGCCAGAGCGCCTGCCCGGTACGAACGCGACGGCGAGGGCGATACTCATCGCCACGAGCAGACCGACCCAGACCTGGTCGGGGGTCATCGTGTATATCGAGAGTTCGTATCCGGCCGCCGGCGACTCGTGGGCGAGAAACGCGGTGACGGCGACCGTGAGGAAGCCGATAGCGAGCGCGAGTTTCCGAAACGGATCGTCAGAGGCGGCTGACTGGGAAGACATTCGGTGCTGCTGCGACGTTATCCGATAGCTATCCTTGTTATTCACCGATTGCTGACCGTAAGTCTGCGTGTACCGTTCGTTCGATACGAGAAACAGTGCGAAGCGGCCGGAGTTACCCGACGAAACGAGGCGTATAGTAACAACTGAAACGGTTTACACACTGATCGTACAGCTGTCGCACGATCAGGTGTGCACTGACTTTCAGTGGCTACTATATTGCGCTCCAGATTCCCTGCAACGGGCGCTGGCAAAGAAGCGATAGCAGGGATGGTGTAGTGACAAGAGTGAGGGATCGAGACGGCCACCGCAGGGTAGCGGCCCGAAGGAGACGTTGAGTGGCCGCGTACCCCGTCGTCCAACCCTTTCAAATAGCGTGTATCGGACAATACATACGGGTAGAATCGGATGCGTATCACGTGACTCCCCTCGCAAAGGTGCTGTCAGGTGTGCTGTTGATCCTTATTGGTATCCCGCTGATTATAAACCATCCACTCATCGATCTATTCAACCGGTGGACGAAGTCTGTCGGAACAACGCAAAGTCCGGTCGATATCCAGATGAGCGAGGTCTCCGTTCTGATCGGACGCGTCGGCGGCACAGCAATAGCAGCCTGTGGCGTGATACTCGTTCTAGATACCCTCATTTGAGAGAAGGTATCTGGAACGAGTTCGGGAAGCAGGTGTGCGGTCGGCGTGGAGACGGTTGCAGTCGGTAATAGTGGCAACGGAACCCTGCTGTCTTCGAAGTCAGCACGACGCTGCGACGGTACGCAGCGGTCGATAGCACTGTCGTGTGCCGAAGAACGAACCCGTCGTCAACGGCGAGTTCAGTCTCGTTGCCGTTACTGTTACCCGTCCGTATCTTCGTCCCCACTGGCCTCCTCGATCGTCGTCCAGAGGTACGTCGACTGGTCGGCGTTCGCCATCGTCGGCGACTCCGGCACCTCGCCCTCGTAGAGCAACGCCGCGATTCGAACCGTCCCGCTCTCGGCGTCCGGCGTCACGGTGCCGTTCGTGAGTTCGCGGTCCCCGTCTCCGAGTTCGTACGAGTATCGCTCGTGTTCCGTTCGGTTGAACACGTTTCCGCTCCCCTCCTCGACCCATTGCTCTTGCACGACCACCGTATACTCCCGCTCGGCGTTCTCCTGATTCTCGACGCTGATCGTCATGGGAACTGACTCGCCGGGCTCCGTCGTCGTCTGGTAGTCAGCCGTAACGAGTTCACCGGAGTCGTCCTCCGTGAGCAGTTTCATATCCGTATACTGCTCGCCGTCCTGCGGCGCGACGAGCGCGTACCCCACGCTCGAGAGCGCAACGAGCATGCTCACGACCAACACGACGTTGACCGCCGTGTGGACGGGTGAACTCGTGCCGAATACCGCCGTATAGAGCGCGTCGATGATACGACCGAGACTGAACCGGTAGCGGTCGGATCGTGGCACGCGAGCGCGGCGTACAGCGGCGAGAGCGGTCCCGACGAGAACGAACCCGCTCACGGTTCCAACGACGCCCGTTACCGTGTACACGAGCGGTGTAGCAGCGATGAGGAGACCGAGCAGCGGCAGGAGCGCAAAACTCAGCCCGAAAGAGAGCGCCGCGCGTTCGGTCCCGGTTACCGTCAGCGTCTGCCCGATCAGCGGCACGCGTTCGGTCCGCGCCGGCGGCTCGTCCCGCGGAAACAGCACGGAGACGGTTACGTACCCGGGCGCGAGAAACAACAGTGGAAACCCGATCGCGACGCGAGCGACCGGCATCGTGAGCTCGACGACGAGCAGGAGGGCGGCCGCGAGTACAGTGAATCCGGCGACGCCGATCAAGTCGGTCGGGAGGCGGGACGCGATAGCTTTGGGTCCCTGGCCGACGGCGGCGGACGGCTCGGTCGTATTCGTCAAACGCTCTTTCATGTATGAGGCAGTTATCCGGGCGTCGACTGGTTCCACCATTGTTACGAGTCGCGTAACCGGCCGATCCGAACCGAGAACTTGAGCGGAGACTCCCCACGTCGCACGATCCCGCAGAACGCCGCTCGTGGCCGCTTTCGCTCCTCGTTCGCCCCGCTCGTCGGATCGTCGCCGGTGGAAACGGGCCGCTTACAAAGTGCTCGCGGTGCGAGGCTGTCGGTATGACTGGCCGAGCGACGCTGCAGGCATCCCACGAGAGCGCTCCGAACGAGTCGATCGACGCCCGAGTTCGTCGGCTACACGGAGGGGTGACGCGATGAGCATCGACGTTCGCACTGCGACCGACGAGGACCGCGAGCGCTGGAACGAGTTCGTCGAGCGCTCCCCGCAGGGAACGCTGTGTCACGAACTCGAGGCCCTGGAGGTCCAGGCGAACCATTCGGGCGCGACGCTCCATCCGCTGATCGGGTTCAAGGGGCAGGAACCGGTCGGCCTCTTTCCGGTCTTCGAACTCCGGAAACAGTTCGTGACGACGGTGTTCTCGCCGCCGCCACACATCCGCGTGCCGTACCTCGGCCCGGCGTTTCTGAACATGGGCAAACTGAAACAGCGAAAGCGCGAGCGCCGTCGTCAGCGGTTCACGGACGGCTGTCTCGACTGGATTCGAACCGAACTCTCGCCGCGGTACGCCCACGTCAGGACGAGCACGGGCGTCGCGGACTCGCGGCCGTTCAAGTGGAACGAGTTCGACGCGACGCCGGAGTACACCTACGCGGTTGACCTCACGCGAGAGCGCAACGAACTCTTGAAGTCGTTCAGCAGCGACGCGCGGAGCAATATCACGAACGCCGACGAGGACGCCTACGAGGTCGCGGTCGGCGGTTCCGAGGAGATTCGCCTGATTCACGAGCAGGTGAAAAACCGGTACGAATCGCAGGGAATCGGTTTCGACGTGCCGGCCGAGTTCGTCCTCGACCTCGCCGAGCGAACGGCGAACGGGCACGTCCGACCGTACACACTTCGCGTCGACGGCGAGTTCGTCGGCGGCATTTTGGCGCTCGAATACGGTGACACGACGGGGCGGTGGATGGGCGGCGTCCGGACGGATGCGGACGTGGACGTGCCGACGAACGACCTGCTCGACTGGGCGATCATGGAGGACGCCCGCGATCGCGAACTCGAGACGTACGATCTCGTCGGCGCGGATACGCGCCGAATCAATCGGTACAAGGCGAAGTTCAATCCGGAGCTGGAGACGTACTACAGTCTGGAGTACGGGTCGTGGGGAATGCGGACGGTGGCGTCGCTGTACGATTCGGTCAAGTAGTCGGCATTGGGTTAGACGAGAGGGTTGGGAGTGCGGAGAGACCAGGAACGGGAGAGGAGACGAGGGTAGGACGCGGCTACCCGTCGTTTCACGGCGGCTGACCGACACCCGGTCCTCGGTGGCTTTCGGTGATCGTGATCCCGGTGGAGGCCCAGAAACTGGCGGCTCGCGGTAACCCCGCCCATAACGAAAGGGAACCGCCGCGGAGACGACGGCAATGGACGACGATTCCTCGCTGCAGACCCTGCTCGTCGGGATCGATGCAGCCTGCGACCGCGTGTTGGAGCCGCTGTTTGCCAACGACGACGTACCGACGCTGGAATCGCTCTACGAGGACGGGACGAGCGGCCCCCTCGAATCCCAGATTCCGCCGTGGACGGCGAGCGCCTGGCCGTCCATGTACACCGGGAAGAATCCCGGCAAGCACGGCGTCTTCGGCTTTCTCTCCTTCGAGGGCTACGACTGGGACGTGGTCAACGCAAGCGACGTGCGCGAACTGGCGCTGTGGGAGTTGCTCTCCGAGCACGACATCACGAGCGTCGTCGTCAACGTCCCGGTCACGCACCCGCCCCGCGAGTTCAGCGGCGCGTTGATCCCGGGCTACACCGCACCGGAGGACCCGGCCTGCCACCCCGACGGGTTGCTCGCGGACGTCAGGGACGAACTCGGCGAGTACCGCGTCTATCCCGACGAAGACGCCGACGACCTCGCCAGCGCCTCCAGCGACTGCGTCCGCATGCGCGGCGAGGCGTTCCGGTATTTGGCCGACCGGTTCGACCCCGAGTTCGGCTTCCTCGAGTTCCAGGTGACCGACTCCATCTTCCACAAGGAGCCCGAAAACGACGCAGCGATTCGGGCGATCTATCGCGAACTCGACCGGCAGCTCGCCGACATCCTCGAAACGTACGACCCCGACACCGTCATCGTCGCCAGCGATCACGGCATGGGCCCCTACGCGGGCCACGAGTTCAGGGCGAACGAACACCTCCGCCGGGAGGGCTACGTCGAGACGAAAGACGGCGGCGAGGGAATGCCCACCTGGGCGACGGTCCGAGACGACTCCCTCAAGGCCGGTGAGGAGACGACACGACGCGATCCGGGCCTGTCGGAGCGGACGATGGCCGCCGCCGCCAAAGCCGGCCTCACGAGCCAGCGACTCGGCGCTATTCTCGAGCGCCTCGGCCTCGCCGACCTCGTCGCCGCTGCCGTCCCGTCGGGGCTCGTCAGCGCGGGCGCGACCCAGGTCGACTTTCCGAACTCGCAGGCGTACGTGCGTTCGCGGATCGAACTCGGGGTCCGGCTCAATCTCGAGGGCCGCGAGCCGAACGGCCAGGTACCGCAGGCGGAGTACGAGGCGGTTCGCACGCGGGTTATCGACGCCCTCCGCTCGGTGCGGACGCCGGACGGCGAGCCGGTTTTCGAGGCGGTCCGTCCGCGCGAAGAGTTCTTCCACGGCCCCGAGAGCGAGCGCGCCGTCGACATCGTGACGATTCCGACGGACTTCGAGCACTTCCTGTCGGCGACGCTGCGGGAGGAGCAGTTCGGGCCGCCGAGCGAGCCCTGGAACCACAAACTCGAGGGGACGGTCGCCGTCACGGGTGCAGGGGTCGACTGCGCCGCTGGCGTCGGAAGCGCACACCTCTTCGATATCGCACCGACCGTCCTGGCGACGCTCGGCGTCCCGGCGGACGAGCGCATGGACGGGACGGTGCTCCCGTGTGTCGATCCGAGCGGGGAGACGACCTACGACAGACGCAACGACGGTGAAGTCGTCGAAACCGCGGATGAGGGGGTCGAACAGCGGCTCGCGGATCTGGGCTATCTCGAGTAAGCAGCGCTGCCAGTCGATAGTAACACAGGTTCTATTCAGATGCCTGTAACACATCAGTACGGACAGTACGGCCGTCTATCGGAGATACGCTGTATCAGGAGTAAGCGCGGTAGCCTTGAAGACTCCGCAGAAATACGACGATAGTGAGAAGCAAGAGCGCGAGTGTTAGTGTCGTAAGTCCGTCTCTGAGATAGCGCGCTAGTGAGAGGAAAAAGGCAAGGAAACCCATGACAGGGAGCAAATAAGAGTAGAGCTTCGCACGACCGCTAAGTCGCAATGCACCACCGATGCCAAATATACTAAACAGAACCATGTAGAGGAATCCACCCGTTTCGAAGAACGTGAGGGAGATGGCTGACCCGAGGATACCAACCGCTATGGCTCCCCAACTGCCAATCTTCACTCTCCACCGTCGAGTCTCCATATTTAGCCCAACTAATCAGGATCTGAAAAATGGTGGTGTTTTTTCTGAACTCGGGTCACCGAAACACGGATTTACCGCGCCGACGCAGTAGGAGACACAGATGACGGGACGCGACGATTCCGGTCTCGGCCGCCGTTGTCGTCGCATCGACGGGACAAGGAGAGTGAGCCGGCGTGCCTGACCGTGAACCGGCCGCCGGCGACAGCAGCGCCGAGGTCACCGTCACGGACGCCGTCGACGCCTACCTCCAGCGAAAGGCCGTCGGCGATCCCGACGGGCCGGGTGCGGGCGCGTACGCGTCGAACGCCGAATCCATTCTCCGTCGATTCGCCGACTGGCTCGACCGCGAGTTCGGTCTGACCTCGCTGTTCGCCCTCGAGAGCGATCACGCTCGCGCCTACGCCGAGGAGCTACACAGACAGACCGAGCGCGGTACCTACACCGCCTCGTCCGCTCGGACCTACTTCGCCGTCGTCCGGGCCTTCCTCTCGTGGTGCGTCCGCGGCGGCATCCTCGAAACGAATCCGGCCGCAACTGAACTCGCGGAATCGGCCCTGCCGAGTGCAACCGACCGCGACGACGCCGACAGTTGGAGTGCCAAACAGCGCCGCCGACTGGAAACCCACGTCCGCAACCGCGCCCTCTCGGAGACGACCCGACAGGACCCGGTCGAACGGCGAACGCGGTTGCGCGAGTACGCCATGGTCGCGCTCCTCGCCCACTCCGCCGTCCGCGGCTCGGAACTGTTTCGCGTGCCCGAAGACGACAGACGGACCGGCGCGACCTGGAACGACGTCGACTTCTACACTGGGACGATTCGCGTCCTCGGGAAATCCCAGCGCCTGGAGGACGTCTCCCTCTTTGCCCCCGCCCGCACGCCGCTGCGCCGGTACCGGGTCGTCCTCGATCCGCCCTCGAACGACTGGCCCCTCTTTCCGACGCGACACGCTCCCTCGATCGCCCGCCGGGTCAGGACGGTACTCGATGACCGCGGGTACGACGAGCGCGAGATCGAATCCCTGCTCGCGGACGCGACGGCGACCGAACTCGCCCGCGAACGAGCCATTGCCCCGCCGGCGATCACGACCGAAGGAGCCCGATCGGTGCTCAAACGCCTCTGTGCGGACATCGGGCTCGCGGTCGACGGCGACTACTTGACCCCGCGCGGCGTCCGCGGCGAACTCGAGCGAACGAACGGGCGGCCGGCCGACGGCGAGCGAACGCGGCGCGAGGCGACGCACGAACAGCCGGCGTTGCGGATCTCGACCGGCGAGCGAGCGATCGCCGTTCCAGTCGACGAACCGCTCCGAATCGATGTGACGGACGTGACCGACACGGATGGGAAACCGAACGGAGCCGAGGAGAACTGACAGCCGTCGAGAACCGAGACGAGTTCGTCCCGCTCGTGCGTTCGCGCTCGACGGACTGCCGGTACCGAGCGGTGAGTGAATCCCTCGTCGATTGACACCTCTTCTTCGAATCTGATCCTCCCGCTCGCTGTCGCTATCACCAACCGTCGGCTGTATTTATCGGCGTACCTGACAGGACTGTAATACAAGAATTAAATATAACCATCAGTTACAGTCATAGGCAATTATGAAGCGGCGTAACGCACTTTCGTTGATCGGCGGCATCGCCGGAGCCGGAACGAGCGTACTCGGGCCCGGTATCGGGATTGCAAGCGCACAGGACTATCCGCGAGAGAACTCGCGGTGGCACACGCACGCGGACGTGATGGACCAACTGGCGACATACGAACACACCAGCCAGGGAGCCGTCTCCCTGGAGACGATTGGCGACAGTATCGAGGGACGTGAACTCGTCGTCGCGACCGTGGGCGACGGAGACACTGACGTCTTCCTGACGAGCGAGCAACACGGGGACGAGCCGACGGGGACCGTCGCACTCCTGAAGGTTCTACAACGGCTCGCCGCGGGCGGGAACGCCACCGGGCCGGTCCGCGACGAACTGACCGTCCACGCGCTTCCCATGCACAACCCCGACGGCGGCATGCGAAATCAGCGGACGAACGCCGACGGTATCGATCCGAACCGACAGCACGACTACGAGCCCGGCGCGACAGACAACCCGTCGCCGGAAACGCAGGCGATGATCGACTACGTCACCGATCTCGAACCCGAGTGGGTCGCCGACCTGCACACCCAGACCGGGGATTACGTCGACGAAGACGGCGAGTCAATCAGCGCGTCGACGTTCTGGCCGATCGCCGCCGCAGCCCAACCGGACGCCGTCGAACTCTCGAAGCGGATGAACTGGGCGATGTACGACGAGGTCGACGACGAGTTCGGTTTCGCGAATATGTCGCAGTATCCCGGCGGCACGGGTGCGAACATCGCTCGCAACGCGTACGGCATCCGCGGGTACGGCAGCGCCCTACTGGAGATGACCGGCCAGGTCGACGACCGCGGCCAGCGAATGGAAGGGAAGATGGTCCGGCACATGCGAGCGCAGGTAGAAACGCTCCTCGCCGAGACCGCCGACGGCTCGCTGTTCGCCCGCGACCCCGACCTGGCGGACACGATCCCCGAGCGCGGGTCCAGTTCCCCCTGGCCGTGGGATAGCGAGTAACAGGCCTGTTCGCTACCCCAGCGGTCGGCTTTCCTCGAACGCAGTTGCGAACCGACAGCAAAACACCGTCCCGCATTCCGTTCGGTGATCCGAAATCCCGCCGCGAGCTGAACTCGAGTTCTCAGACGAGCAACCAGATGACGATCGTGAGCGCGACGGTCAACAGCAATACCGTCGTGCCGATTCCCGCCCGGAGGTGGATCGTGGACGGACGGCCGCCATCCGCTGGTTGGCGTTCTGCAACGTCGACCATCGGCAGCCGACGGGCGGCCGCATCGACGGCCAGGACCGGGTTGTTCCCGATCCAGTACCACCGCTTGACGAATGCGACGGCGAGGCGGTCGACGGCGGCGTACAGGTTCGTCGTCGCGAGCATCGACCACCGGCCCAGATAGTAGCCGATAGGGTAGATAATGCTTCCTGGATCGGTGAACTCGAGCTTCGAGAGCGGCTTGCGGACGATCACGAAGGTGACGAGCGAGATGGCGGTCAGCGTTGCAGCCGTCCGACGGTGACTCGGACTGTAGGGGTGGAGATGTTTCTCAGCACCGTTGGCCATGAACGTGTGCGTTGACTCCTCGATCACCGGCATCAGGTCGGCGAAGCCCTGCCACCAGACGCCAAAGAGGAGACAGGCGCCGCCGAGGCCGAACATCGCGATCACCTGGCCCGGCTTGGCGTCGGGAACCTCGATATCGCTCTCGCCGTGGAAGAAGACGTAGTAGCCGAGTTTGATGAACGAGAGCAAGGTTCCGATCGCTCCGATGTACAACAGCCAGTACAGCGCCTCGTACTCCGGTGCGCCGAAGTAGTGCGGATCGGCCGCGTCGAAGAGCATCCCCTTGCTGACGTAGCCGTTGAAGCCCGGAATCGCGGTGATCGAGAACGCGCCGAGGCCGAACGCGATCGCCGTCAGGGGCATCTCGCGCCAGAGACCGCCGAGTTCGTAGAGATCGTTCTCGCCGGTCCGGTAGATGACGACGCCGACGGCCATGAACAGCAGGCTCTTGAACAGGATGTTGTTGAACAGGTGGCCTATCGCACCAGCAGTCGCGATCGACGTGCCGATGCCGATCCCCGCGACGATGTAGCCGAGTTGTGCCTGGATGTGATAGGACAGCAGCGCTCGCATGTCGTGTTGCAACAGGGCGAACGTCGCGCCGTAGATGGACATCAAGCCGCCCATGTACGCGAGGAAGAGGTGTCCGTCGTCGGGGAACGCCCGATAGAGGATAAAGGCGCTCGTCTTCGTCGTGTAGGCCGCGAGGAACGCCGACGCGACGAAGCTGGGCCGTGGATACGTATCAGGAAGCCAATAGTGCAGCCCGATGAAGGCGACGTTGACTCCCATCCCGAGCATCGCGAGCAGTTGGGGCAATCCGTCCGCGAGTCCGGCACTCAGGTCGTAGACGAACGTCCCGGTCGTCACGTAGTGGGCTGCGACGGCGAACATCACCAGCACGCCGCCGGTGCCGTGCAAGAGCGCGTACCGGTAGCCGGCTCGCACCGCATCGCCGCCGTAGTACCAGACGACGACCGTGCTCGTAATCGCCATGATCTCCCACATGAACACCAGCACGAGCCAGTCGCCCGCGAACGCCGCCCCGATCGAGGACGCGACGTACGAGAGCGCGATCGCCGTAAACGTGCGGCTCGCGCCGCTCGAATAGGCGTAGATCACGGTGCAGACGCCGAGGAGCCCGAGGCCGATTCCGACGAACCGAGAGAACGGATCGACGAAGAAGGGAACGACGTCGAAGTGCCCGAGGAAGGTTCCCGTCAGGTACGACCCCTCGGGAACAACCAGCGAAATCGCGAGCACGGCGGCGAGGCTGAGCGCGCCGAACGTGAACCCGACGGCGCGTGGCAACAGCCAGACGAGTATCGCCGCGGCGAACACCAACAGCGGCGGGTAGGCCATCGTCAGCAGTTCGGACTCGATCATCAGGAACTCACCTCCAGGGCCGCCGAAAGCGGGCCCCGTAACTGCTCGAGTGAGTCGGCGTCGAAGACCGACGTGACGATCTCGGTCGCCAGATCGAGGAAGGCGGCGTGTCCGGGGATAATCCCGAGGACGACCGCCCCTGTCGCAATGACTGCGATCGGACCGAGCATGAGCCACGTGCTCTCGGTGAGCGGCGAGTGGCGGGTCCAGCCGTCAGCCGGCGGCCCGCCGTGGTGTTCGTGGTGGTCGTCGTGAGCACCGGCGTGGCCGTGATCGTGACCGGAACCAGCGGTCTCCGTACCCGTCTTTACACTCGAATCCACATCGTCCTCGGCGGGTGAGCCCCCGGGGCCGCCCGGAACGTCCGCATCGCTCGGATACCGGTCGACGGCGTACTCGTAGTCGGCTTCGGAATCAGCATCAGAATCGGCACCGGCACCGTTATCGCCGTCCGAGTTCAGTTCCGTTTCCTCGTCGCGTTTGCCGCCGTCGGTCGCGAGTTCATCGCCGACGAACTGGCGGATGCCGCCGGCGGGGAACTCGAGAAGCGGTTTGGCGTCGTGGCGGTCTTCGCTTTCGAAGAAGGCGGTGTAGACGACGGGCCAGAAGTACGCGATGTTGAGGACGCCCGAGAGGAGCAACGCGGCGGCAAAGAGCCAGTACTCGCCGCCGACGTAGCCGGCTCCGAGGAGCATGTAGAACTTGCTGACGAAGCCTGAGATCAGCGGCATGCCGGCCATGCCGGCAGCGCCGATGGTGAACGCGGACATGGTCAGGGGCATGCGCTTGCCGATGCCGGCCATGTCGCTGATGTAGTCGGTGTGGGTCTCGACGTGGACCGACCCGGCGCAAAAGAACAGGGTGAGTTTGGCGAAGGCGTGGGCGGGGATGTGAAACAGCGCGCCGAGGATCGCGTAGGGGTGAAGCATCGACAGCCCGAGGACGATGTAGGAGAGTTGGGCCGTCGTCGAGTACGCGAGCCGGCGCTTGAGGTGGTCTTTCCGCAGCGCGATGATGCTCGCGGCGGTCAGCGTAAACGCCGCCAGTATCGCAAGCGGCACGTTCAGGCCGACCTCGCCGATACCGGGGACCGAAAGCGGAAGGTCCCGGATCGTCTCGGGGCCGTACACCTCGAGGATGACGCGCGCGATACCGAACGCGCCGGACTTGACGACCGCGACCGCGTGTAGCAGGCCGGAGACGGGTGTCGGCGCGACCATCGCGTCCGCGAGCCAGGAGTGAAGCGGCATCACCGCGGCCTTGACGGCGAAGCCGGTGATCAGGAGGTAGAACGTGATCTGGGCGGCGGTGGGGTCGGTTGCCGCGCCTTCAGCGAGGGCACCGATACCGCCGCTTTCGAAGGCCGTCGTCGCGGTGCCGGTCTGGCTCGTGAGCCAGTAGACCATGACCGTTCCCGCCAGAAGGATGACGCCGCCGCCGAAGAAGGTGTAGGCGATGTACTTCCGGCCGGCGATCCGGGCCTCTCTGTCCCCGTCGTGAGCGACGAGCGGGTAGGTGACGAGCGACAGCAGTTCGTAGAAGACGAATATCGTCACCAGATTCCCGGCGAAGGCGATGCCGACCGCCGAGGAGAGACTCGCCGCGAACGCGGCGAAGAACCGCGTCTGGTCGTGCTCGTCCAGCCCGCGCATGTAGCCCGTGGCGTAGAACGACGTGAAGATCCAGAGGAAACTCGCAAGCAGTGCGAACAACATTCCCAGCAGGTCCGCCCGCAGGACGAAGTCGATCCCGGCGAGGAACTCGACGCCGAGTGACTGCTGCAGACTCCACTCGTAGACGGTTCCGTCCAGGACGCCAGGGAGCATGCTGAGGACGATTCCGAACTGCGTCAGTGCCGCGAGGACGGACCATCCCTCGCGGACGTTCGGACGGCGATACGATGCGACGATCAGGACGACCGCAACTGCCGAGGTGAGCACGGCAGCGAGCGGCAGAATTGACTCAGACATCTAGTTGAACACCTCCGTGATGAACGACGGATCGAGCAAGCCGGCGAGGAATCCGCCCGCGAATCCGAGCGAGATCGCAAGCAGGGCAGACGCGACGACCAGAGCGAGCATGCCGTACGAGACGGTATTGCGATCACCGTTTGTGGCGGTCGCATCGAGAGCGGCAGTTTCGGTGCCGTCACGAGTTCCGTCGTCGCCGTCGTTCGCGGCGTCCGCGCCGGCAGCCGTCTCGGCATTATCCTCGTTCTCGCCGCCGTCCGTCGCGACCGACTCCGGGACGTGCGGTGCCTCGAGCGGCGTCGCGGGAGTGAAGTACATCTTCTCGAGCAACCGCGCGCTGTAGGCGAGCGTCAGCAGCGTGCTAAAGAGGATCACGATCGCGACGGGCCACAGTTGGGCCTCGACGGCACCCAGCGCGATGTACCACTTGCCGACGAAGCCGGCCGACGGCGGAATGCCGATCAACGAGACCAGCAGCAGCGCCATCGTCCCGGCGACGATGGGGTGCTCGTCCGCGAGCCCGGCGTACTCGTCGACGGTCCGTGCGTCGTAGCAAATGGCGATGACGCCCGCTGCGGCGAACAGTCCGGCCTTGATCACCGCGTGGCCGACGAGGTGAATCGTCGCACCAATGAACGCCGACTCCGTGACCAGTCCGTACGCGGCGACGATCAATCCGAACTGCGAGACCGAAGAGAACGCGAACATCCGCTTCACGTCGGTCTGGATCACCGCGAGTACACTCCCCGCGACGACGCTCACGCAACCCACCGTCACGACGAGTTCAGTCAGATAGGGCGTGGACGTGAGGAACTCGGGGCCGAAGACGGAGTACAGCAGGCGGCCGAACGCGTACGCGTAGGCCGTCGAGACCAGTGCCGCGATGACGGGCGTCACGCCGTCGGGGGCGTGCTGGTAGGCGTCGGGCTGCCAGGTGTGCAGCGGCCACTGGGCGACCTTCATCGAGAAGCCGACGAAGATGAAGGCGAAGCCGGCCCGAACGAGGGTCGGATCGCGCTCAACGGCGGCCGGGAGTACCTCCGCAAGCACTCCCATATTTAACGTGCCGGTCGCCATGAAGATGAGCCCCACACCGATCAGGTACATCGACGCGCCGACGGTACCCAGAATAAGGTATTTCAGGGCTGCAACAGCCGATTCCGGCCCGTCGCCGCTTGCGATCATCGCGTAGGTGGCGAGGCCGACGATCTCGAGGAAGACGAACAGGTTGAACACGTCGCCGGTGACCGAAATCCCGAGGAGGCCGCCGGTCAACAGGAGGTAGCCGCTGTAGAACGTGTTCCCGCGCGGCCCGCCCACGCGGGTGTACGCGAGGACGCCGGCGGCTGTGACAGCGACCAGCACCGCGATCAGCGCGGAGAACTCGTCGAGGACGAGTTCGATGCCGTAGGCCGGCGACCAACCGCCCAGTCTGTGGGTGACCACGCCGTCGGTGTAGACGACGCTTGCGAGGGTGGTCGTCGCGGCGACGAGGGCGGTCGTGGTGAGTGCGGCGACGGACCAGCCGGTTCGGTCGAAGCGGAGGCCGAGGATGATCGGGACCGTCGACAGCAACATGGGGACGGCGACGAGCAACGGCAGGAGGAGGTCGACGCTACTCATCGGCGCGCACCTCCCGAAGGGTGTCCTCGCGAAGCGTGCCGTACTCCGCGTAGATCCGGATGATTAGCGCGAGCCCGACCGCCGTCAGCGCGATGCCGACGACGATGGCGGTCAGGACGATCACCTGTGGCAGCGGGCTTGCAATTTCGCCGACGCCGTGTGATTTGCCCTTGATGATCGGGGCGCGGCCGTCGACGTAGGCCATCGCGATGAAGAACAGGAAAATCGCGGACTGAAAGAGGTTGACACCGATCAGCTTCTTGACGAGGTTCTCGTTGGCGATCACCATGTATAGCCCGGTCCCGAGGAGGACGAACAGCAGGGCGTAGGCGTAGCGGGAGGCGAGGATGTCGAGGGCAGTGTCAATCATCGTCGCTCACCTCGGCACCGTCCTCCTGGACGGCGTTGTAGCGTTCGGGCGTAAAGCCCGCCGCCATCGCGAAGAAGAGGGTCACGACGACCCCGGAGACGATCAGCGCAACGCCGCCGACTTCGATGGCTTCCATCCCCCAGTGGTGTGAGAGTCCGAAGGCGTCGGTGAACGCGTCGAAATCGAGGAACGCACCGCCGAGGGCTATCGTTGCGAGACCGGTCGCAGCGAAGATGACGACGCCACCGGTAACGAGCCCGGTGATGAATGAGTTTTTGAGCCATCTGCGGGTCGGTTCGATCCCGAAGGCGAACGCGAGCATCAAGACGGTGACACCGATGATCGCGCCACCCTGGAAACTCCCGCCGGGAGTGTCTGTCCCGTGGAGAGCCAGGAATAGCCCGTAGGTAAGCGTAAACGGGGCGAGAATCCTGACCGATGTCAGGATGACGTGGCTCTCCGAGTAGGTATCGGACTGGGTTTCTGATCGTGACATTACGTGAACACCTCCCGTTTCAATACGATGAGAACCGCAATTGCGGCGGCAAAGATGACGATCGCCTCGCCGAACGTGTCGAATCCGCGGTAGGATGCGAGAACGGCTGAGACGGCGTTGTGAGCGTGCGTGTCGGCGACCGTGTTCTCGAGGTAGTAGACGGAGGGGGAGATGTCGAGACCCGGCCAGCCCCAGATAGGTGCCGTCTGATCGCCGACTGCGTACATCTCCGGCAGGACGAGCGTTCCGAGAACCGTGACGAACGCACCGACGACGACGACGGCGGGAACGTTGACCCGTTCGAAGATCCGGTCCGTCGACGGTCGCGTGGTCCGCGAAATCGTCAACAGGAGCAGGATCGTCGTCACGCCGGCGCTGATCGCGGCCTCGGTCATGGCAACGTCCGGGGCGAGCAGGAACGTATAGAGAATGGCCATCCCAAGGCTGTAGGCACCGAAGACGACGATTGCCGAGAGCACGTCTCTGAACAGCGCCGTCGCAATGGCGGTCAGGAGGATGAAGATGGCAAGCGTGTACGCAAGGGCGCTCATGCGTGGTCACCCCCCTCCTCGCCGGCGTTGACGGCGGTGTCGCCTGCAGCGGACGTCCCGTCGTCGGGCGTCTCGGACTCGAGTTCATCTTCGGCCGTCAGCGGCGTGATGCCGGATTCGGCGGCCGAGCGCGCGATCGCGTGTGCAGCCGTCGGATTGGTGAGGAACACGAAGAACAGCAACAGGACGGTGTAAATCGTCGTGCTCTCCCAGCCGAGCGCGAGTGCAACGGCAGCCAGCGAGAGCCCCGCGCCGAGCGTGTCCGTCTGTGAGGCGGTGTGTGCTCGCGAGTAGACATCCGGCAGGCGGAGCACGCCCACGGTGGAGACGAACGTAAAGAACAGTCCGAAGGCGAGACAGAGCAAGACCGCCCAGAACTGGAGCTGGTCGATCACAGGACCCCACCCCGTTCGACGGTGAACTTCGAGATGGCGATCGCCATCAGGAAGTTCAACAGCGCGTAGACCAGGGCCACGTCGAGAAACCACGGTTCGTCGAGGCCGACCGAGAGCAACGCGAGGATCACCACCGTGTTCGTCCCGAGGACGTTCACCGCGAGGAGCCGATCCTGCGTCGTCGGCCCGGCGACGGCGCGGTAGAACAGCATGATGGCCAGGACGACGAACAGCGCGGCTGCCGGGACGAACAGTTCAGTGAGCGCCAGGTTCTCGGGGGTCGGAAGCGCCGCCGGAGACAGCGCGGGGCTCACACGTCGTCACCACCGATGATCTCGGTATCGTCACGTTCGCGGGGGGTGGGGATGCGCGCCCCGGAGCGGCCGTGAAAGACGAATCTGACGGCGCGTTCGAGCGCGCCGTCGAAGAGGTCGTCTCGAGCGCCGGGGATGAGCGTGTGGACGATCAGTCGCTGGTCGTCGGCGCGAACCGTCAGCGTGCCCGGGGTGAGCGTGATGCTGTTTGCGAGCGCGAGCAGTGGAAGGCCGCCCCTGACGCGTGCGTTGACCCGGGTGAGGACGGGTTCGATCGGCATCGACGGCCGGAGGATGACGACCGAGATGGCGAGGTTCGCCTTGACGATTTCATAGAGGAGATACGGGATGTACAGGGCGAACCGGACGGTCCGCAGCGGCGACCGGAGCCGGCCGAGTGGAAAGGTAAAGGTGACGTACGCGAGCGAAATCGAGACGATACCGGCGACCGCAGCGCCGGTGACGAGGTCGAAGGGGTAGGTTGGATCGCCGAGGATGAGATAGAATCCGTAGGAGATCCAAAACGTTGCAAACAGTTGGTCGAACCGTTCGGTCCCGCCGCCGATCAGACGTTCGTGACGGGCGGGGCGGTCGACGGGTGCCTCCTCGTAGGGGAGGCCGAGGGCGTCGAATTCACGTTCGAGAGGTTGAATTAGCTGTGCCGTCTGTCCCGGCTGGTACTCCGGGTCGAGAACGATCCGGTCGATATCGTGGCTCGTCGCGTACGCCTCGAATACCTCTGCAAAGTCGCGCGGCCCGAAGAGATACTCGTTCGTCCCGACCACGGCGGTTTCGATCTCGACCGTCGTGTCCGTGTCGTCTACGTCTTCCTCGACCCAGTTTTCGGCGCGGGTGAGCAACTGTTCGGCGTCCTCGGTCAGCGAGCGCCCCTCCGGGACCGCTGCATCGTAGGGGAGGGCGGCAACGAGATGGAACTCGACCGCATCGGCGTCCTCGAGTGCGGCTCGGACGGCGTACCCGACCGTCTGTCGAACGGTCACCGTGTCCGACAGCGGTACGAGAACTCGTTTAGCCGCCACGGCACATCCCTCCTGGTGACCGGCGTTGAATACTCATGACTCTCGTCGTTAGTCGATTCAAGCGGTAGCTGTAGGAAAACGATTTCGTTATCTACCAGCACGATTGGGCGACGCTATCGCGATGTTGGGACGGGCAGCCTCGGTCTCGTGACCGGGTAACGGACGCCGACTGAAGGCGCGACGATCGATGAACGACCGGCATCTTTACAATTGCACTTTCAGTAGAGAAAGTTGACTTTATGGAGACCGAAACCGTTCACGATCGAATCGGAACCGCCCGCAACGATCACACGACCGCGCAATTAGCGCTCGTCTTCGCGCTCGTTGCGACGCTGGCGTTTACACTCCTGTTCGTCCAAGAACCGCTCGTTCACGACTCGCTGCACAACTTCCGACACGCAGTCGGTGTGACCTGTCACTGATGCTCGTCGACTACCTCAAACGGGGCGTGCTCGCAGGTGCAATCGCGGGCATCGCCTACGGCCTCTACGTCATGTTGGTCGCGAATCCGCTGGTCGGATACATGGAAGCCCTCGCCGAGGGGGCCGGCGGCGCTGAAAGCGGCCACGAGCACGCCCACGCCGCCGAGCACGCACATACCACCGGCGAACATGCCCATGCTGCCAGCGAGCACGCCCACGCGGTCGGCGAAACGACGACTGCTGTCGTGAGCATCGGTAGCGGCGTCTTCTGGGGCATCTTGCTCGGAACCGCCTTCGCACTCGCCTTCTACTTCCTCGAACCCGCACTCCCCGGACGCGGGTCGGTCAAGGGCTACGTGCTGGCCGGCACTGGATTTCTCGCCGTCTCCGGCGTCCCGTGGCTCGTTCTACCGCCGACGACGCCCGGCGCGGAGCAGGCGTACACCCCGACGATCCGCATCGCCATCTACGGCGGACTCATGCTCGCGGGCGCACTCATCGCCGCAACTGCGATCTACGGCTACCGCCGTGGCTCGACACGAAGCCGCCCGCTCGGACTGTGTCTTGCAGCCCTCCCGATCGTCGCTCTCGTGGCCGTGACAACCCTCGCAGCACCGACGATCGTCGAGAACGGCCCACTCCCGGGCGAACTCGTCACCGGATTTCGGGGACTGACCGCACTCAGCCAGGCCGCGCTCTGGGCGCTGGTCGCCGGCTGTTTCGACCGACTCCAGGCCCGGGCCCGAGACCGAACGAGCACCGAGCAGCGAGTCGCTCTCGCCACGAGTTCGCGTTCATGAACGAGCGGACCGAGCGCCAGCGCGAGCGCCTCGACGCGCACGTCTTCGTCTGTACCAACGCCCGCGAGTCGGCACACGCGAGTTGCGGAACGGTCGGTGCCGAGGAGACGGTTGCGGCGGTCAAAGACTGGTTGCGCGAGCGAGACGCGTTCTGGACGGCGGTTTCCGTCGGGACGACCTCGTGTCTCGGCCTGTGCAGCGAGGACGGTGTCGCGATCACGATCCAGCCGCGAAACACCTGGTACTCGGACGTTACGCCCGAAGACGTTCCGGAACTGCTCGCGTCCGAGTTCGGGCCGACGGCTGACCGCACTGACGATCCGGACGACCCCTGAAACGGAAGCGAACTCGCACGCGCCCCTGGCGGCTCCGTCCCGGGACGTTTACCTACCAGCCACACCGAGTGGCTGTCGATGACGCTGTACTCGCGAGTTCGCCCGCTCGCGTTCCGGCTTCCGGCCGAGACAGCCCACGGTCTCGGGAAGCGGACGCTCCGGGCGGCACAGTCCACCCGGCCGACGCGGGCGGCCATGGCGGCGGCCTACCAGTACGACCATCCCGCACTCTGCGTCGACCTGTTCGATACGACGTTTCCGAACCCGGTCGGAATCGCGGCCGGCTTCGACAAGAACGCCGAGGTGACCCACGCGCTCGCCGCGCTCGGCTTCGGATTCGTCGAAATCGGCACCGTGACACCCTACTCGCAGGGCGGCAACGACCGGCCGCGGCTGTTCCGCCTGCGCGAGGACGAGGCGATGGTCAACCGCATGGGGTTCAACGGCCAGGGGATGGAGCGGGTGAAGTCCCGGCTCGAGACCGACGGCACGCCCGACTTTCCACTCGGCGTGAACATCGGCAAGATGAACTCGTCGACGGAACGCGAAGCCGTCGAGGACTACCGGCGCGTCTTCGACCGCCTCTCGCCGTTCGCCGACTACGTCGTCGTCAACGTCTCCTGTCCGAACACGCCCGACGAGTTCGACGAGGCCTCCCCCGACCACCTCCGAGAGATTTTCGAGACACTCGAAGCCGAAACCGACGCGGACGTGCCGATCCTGGTGAAGATCGGGCCCGACGAACCCGCCGAGTCGATTCTCGAACTCGTCGACATCGTTCAGGCGTTCGACCTCGACGGGATCGTTGCGACGAACACGTCGACCGACCGCGAGAACCTCGCCTCGCCGCGGCGCGAGGAGTGGGGCGGCCTCAGCGGCAAACCTCTCGAGGAGCGCTCGACCGCGGTCATCCGCACGATCGCCGACCACACCGACGGCGACCTGCCGATCATCGGCGTCGGCGGCGTCGATTCGGCCGCGAGTGCCTACCGCAAGATCCGCGCCGGCGCGTCGCTCGTCCAGTTGTACACCGGCTTCGTCTACCGGGGCCCCTCGACCGCGAAACGGATCAACCGCGGGCTCGTGGCCCTCCTCGAACGCGACGGGTTCGACTCGGTCGAGGAGGCAGTTGGGGTTGACCGGGAGAAGGAGTGAGTACGGACACACGCTACAAAAACAGCCAGCGGACTGTGTTCAGGGCTCGACGAGTTCAGCGCGTTTCGCCGCGTCTTCGGCTCGCTCGAAGAGGTCGTCGGGCTCGTGTTCGAGCAGCGGTTCGAGCCGAGCGTTCGTCTCGACGCGGTCGGGTGCCACGCGGTTGCAGCCGGCGTTGATCGTCGACTGCGTGTACGTGTCGATTTCGCGAGCTTGAGCGACGATTTCCGGTTTGTCCCGGGTGAGCAGCGGGCGGTGGATCGGGAGTCGCGTCGCGCGGCTGGTGACGCCGAGATTCTGGAGGGTCTGGCTCGACTTCTGGCCGACGGCTTCGCCGGTGACGATGCCGTGGGCGTCGACCCGCTCGGCGAGGTGCTCCGCCGTTCGGTAGAAGAATCGCCGTAGCGAGAGCATCCGGCCCTGTTCCATCGTCTCCACGAGGTGATCGACCGTCTCGCCGCCGGGGACCTTGTAGACCTGCATATCGAAGTTCGGCGCGTACCGCGAGAGCGTCCGCACCGTCTCCATCGCGCGCGCCTCGTGGTCGATACCGCCGTAGGCCCCGAGATCGACGTAGACCGGGACGACCGGACTCCCGCGTTTCATCAGCTCGTAGGCCGCGACCGGCGAGTCGATCCCGCCGCTGATCAGGGCGATGACCGGCTCCTGGGCCCCGAGCGGCAGGCCGCCCGGGCCCGAAACCGTCTCGAGGTAGATGAACGCGAAGTCCTCACGGACCTCGACGCCGAAGGTGAGGTCCGGGGTATCGAGGTCGACCTCGGGACTGAACTCGTCCTCGACGGCCTCCCAGATGGCGGTGCCGCCCTCGCGGGCGAGTTCTTCGCTCGTGTATGGGAGGCTCTTGTCGGCCCGGCGGGCGTCGACGGCGAACGTGCCGCCGTCGTAGCACGCGCGGGCGGTTTCCGCGAGCGCCGTACAGATTTCGCCCATGGCGGTGTCGACCGTCAGGGCGGGGCTGGCGGAGACGACGCCGAACGCGTCGGTCGCGGCGTCGGTCGCGGCGTCGACGCGCTCCTCATCGGTGTGGATCAGCGGGCGATTCCACCGGCGTTCGACCTCGCCGGGGATCGACCGGTCGGCGAGGAGGGCCTCGATGTTCTCGGCGAGGCGGTCCTCCATGTACCGCTTGACGGTATTGCTCTTGGTGTTGACGTCCCCGTGGCGGACGAGGACGGTGTCGGCTCCCGGCGGATGCATGCCCCTCGTTAGGGAGGCGGGCCATAAGGGGGTTACGAGCGACAAGTTCGTGGGAACCAATCTCAGACGGCGACGTCATCGAACGGAGATGGCCAGAGAGATTATAGTCGATGGACGGACTGTCCAGCGTAATGAGCGAGCCGTTGGCACGCGAAACACGAACGGGTACTGAAGCGGTGGATTCGACACGAACCGGTCACAGTCAGGGCGAGAGCGCGCTGCTCGAGCAGTATCTTGCCTCGGTCGAGGAGAGAGCACACGGCGAGCGAGCAAGCGGTAGTGGAGCCGATGACGGTGCCGGTTCAGGTGCCGGTGCCGACGGGAGGAGCGCCGACAAGGTTGACGAGTTCAGTCGACTCCGGCGGGAGCGGGACTTCTGGCGGTCGCTGTACACGCAACTCGTCGGTTGTTTCCCCGAGGGCGCGTTCGCCGTCGCTGCGGGCGGCGAGATCACGAACTGGAACGGGGCGATGACGGATCTCAACGGGACGGGTGCCGACCGCGTCCTGGGGGAAAACGCCTACGACATCTTCGAAACCGAAGGCGAGAGCGAGACCCTCGCGGAGAAGGTCATCCGCCGAAACGAGCCGATTCAGGAGAACGATACCCGAACGGTCCCACACTCGGATCGCTACCACCAGGTGTACGCCGTTCCGCTTCGGGACCCCGACGGGAACGCTATCGGTGCGTTCGAGGCGACGCCGGACGTGACCGAGTTCGTCCACCAGCGCCAGGAGTTCGAGGAATTACAGGAGACCGTCTCCCAACAGGTCCAGTCCGAAGTCGTCGAACTCGAGGCGAATACGGAGTCGATCACCAATACGATCGAGCGAATTCACGAACTCGGCGTCGAACAGACCCAGCGCATGGAGACCATCGCCTCGGAGGTCTCGGACCAGAGCGCGACCGTCGAAGAGATCGCGTCGACAACGGAAACGGTACAACGAACCAGCGACGAGGCCGCCGATCTCGCCGACGAGGGCGCAGACGCTGCGAGCGGCGCTATCGAGACGATGGAGTCCGTTTCGGACGCCGCCGAAGACGTGTCGGCGGATATCGAAACGCTCCACGAGAGCATCGATGAAATCGGCGAGATCGTCGACGTTATCGACGGCATCGCCGACCAGACGAACATCCTGGCGCTCAACGCCCAGATCGAGGCCGCACAGGCCGGCGAGGAGGGTGCCGGCTTCGCCATCGTCGCCAGCGAGGTCAAGTCACTGGCCGAAGATACCCAGGAACAGGCGGGCCGGATCGAGGCGACGATCGAGGACGTGCAGGCGGAAATCGAGTCCACGGCCGACCAGTTCGAGACGACGACCGACCGGATCGACGACGGCGTCGACCGCGTCGAGAACGCGCTGGCCCGACTCGACGACATCGCCACCGCGATCGACGACGCGGCGGCCGGCGTCGGCGAAGTCGCGACCGCGATCGACGATCAGGCCGCCGGCAGCGAGGAAATCGCCGCGACGGTCGACCTCGCCGTCGACGAAATGAACAGCCTCCGCGACGAACTCGAGACGATCTCCGAGTCGACGCGCGAACAGCGAGAAAGCGTTGTGGCGGTGCGCTCGACCGTACGCCAACTGTCGGAGTCGGTGGAGTCGGTGGAGTCGGCGGACTCAACAACCGAGAACGCAACTGAATAGGTTCCCCGAGAACGAGACCTAAAACGTCGTCAGTTCGCCGTCGATAACCTTCCGCGTGATCTCGGTGACGTTCGCGAGTTCAGTATCGACGATCGCGTTGATTTCGTCTTCCACGTCTTCGAGGGCGACGCCGTCGGCGGTGACGACGTGCACGTCGGCGACGTGGGGCTGGTCGATCGGACGGCCGATCTGGCTGAGCAGGCGAACGCGCAGGTCGCGGATGCCGTCGACCTCGGCGACGACTTCCTCCGCGATCTGGGTCGAGAGCAGGTTGTAGATCTTCCCGATGTGGTTGACCGGATTCTTGCCGCTCGTGGCCTCCATCGACATCGACCGATTGGGCGTGATGAGCCCGTTCGCGCGGTTGCCCCGACCGACGGAGCCGTCGTCGCCCTGTTCGGCCGACGTGCCGGTGACCGTGAGGTAGATCGACCCTTCCTCGTAGTCGTCGGCCGTGTTCACGTGGACGTTGACCTCGCGGTCGGTGTGGTCGCCCGCAACTTCGGCGACGAACGCGCGGACCGACTCGACGGCGTCCGCGTACGCGTCGAGATCCGCGATGAACTCGTCGACCATCGCCGCCGCGACGGTGACGTCGATCGTGTCACCCTCCCGCTTGCCCATGATCTTCACGTCCGGACCCAGATAGGGGTTCTCCGCGGCGAACTCGCCGTTGAGCCGGGACTCGGCCTCGGAGACGATTTGCTCCGTCTCGGTCAGCGGCGCGTGGCCGACGCCGAAACTGGTGTCGTTGGCCATCGGAACACGCACCTCGTCCTCGCCGAATACGTCCTGTAGATCCCCGCTTCCCTCGCCGAGTTTTACGTCGACGACGATGTCCTCGCCGTATTCGAGCTGCGGGATCGTCTCTTCTAGATACTCGCGTGCGGCCCGCAACGCGATCGTCTCGGTCGGAATCGTCTGTCCCTCGTAGTGTTTGGTTGCGCGGCCGACGATCAGCAGGTAGATCGGATCGACGACTTCACCGCCGCCGAACGCGGGTGCTGCCTCGCCCGCGACGAGTTGCGTCTCGTCCGTATTGAAGTGAAGCACTTCCCCCACACGATCGAGATATTCGCGGGCGAGCGCGCCGGCGACGCTCTCGGCTACCCCATCACAGATAGAGTCCGGGTGTCCGATCCCCTTTCGCTCGACGATTTCGACCTCCTGATCCTCGACGGCCTGCCGGTCGATCGGCTCGACCCGGATGTTCCGCTCGCTCATTGCCGGCACTAAACGGAGCGAGTTTCTATAACTTGCGGAAACAGTGCTGCACCGGAAAATACCCGGGAGTTATCCGAGTGTTTTCGCGTTCAGCGACCGCACGCTCACGACTCGAGCAGCAACCCCAGGTACGAGGTCCGGATCTGGTCGTCCGGATCGAGTTCGAGCGCGCGAAGGACGTTGTATGCGCCGTCCCGTGCTGACTCGAGCGCACGCTCGTCCTCGAGTTCGGTTTCGACTTCGACGTACTCGCCCACGTCGTCGACGGCATCGAGTGTGACGGTGAACTCGAACTCGTCCCCCTCACCATCCGCGGGCACGACCGTGTATCGCTCGCGTTCCTTGCGAACCGTTGCGGCAGCCTCGAAGCCGAGATTCGTCAGCACGGCGTCGAACGTCTCGGCGTCGCCGACGGCGGTTTCGACTTCCTCGCGTGTCTTCGATTCCTCGTCGACGAGCGGACCTTTGTAGGTAACTCGGGTCTCCTCGGCGGTGTCGTCGCGTGGTTCGGCGTCGGAGTCGGCCGTCTCGCTCGGATCGGCGGGGCCGGACCGGTGGCGCTCGTTCCGGATTCGAAGTGCCTCGTCCGTCTCGGGAAACGATCGGTGCGGTGCGTCGTAATACGTGTCCGTTTGAACGACAGCCCCCTGTGGCGTTACCTCGAGTGGTGCATCCTCGAGTCGTGCCCGGACGCGGTCGAGTTCGGCGGGCACCTTCACTTCGACCTCATACATGTTCGTAGGTGGGCGAACGGGCAGCGGCGGTAAGTATCGGTCGCTCCGGGCACTCGGGCGGACTGTCCCTCGACCGAACCCGTTCGTCACTCTCGAGCCAAAGCGTCGTACTTAAATGTCGACGGCGGGACGTACCACGTATGACCGAGGAACAGGAGGCCGAGCTCGATGAGCAGGCCGATGACGTCGAAGCGGAAGCCGACGGAGACGCTGACGAAGCCGAAGGGCTTCAAAACGGCGACTTCGTCGAACTCGAATACACTGCATACACCGCCGACGGTGACCAGTTGGTCGATACGACCGATCCGGAGGTCGCCGAAGAGGAGGGTGTCGCAGACCAGAACCAGGAGTTCAAACCGCGCACGATCGTCATCGGAGAGGGCCACATCTTCGAGGGCGTCGAGGACGCACTCGTCGGCAGCGAGCCCGGCGACTCCGGCACCGTGACGATCGACGCCGAAGACGCCTTCGGCGAGTACGACCCGGACAACGTCGAAACCGTCAGCGCGGAGAAGATCGACGAGGACGACCGCTACCCCGGTGCGAACGTCCAGGTCGACGGCCAGCAGGGCTACATCAGCACGATCATCGGCGGCCGCGCACGCGTTGACTTCAACCACCCGCTGGCCGGCGAAGACGTCGAGTACGAGTACGAAATCCTCGACGAAGTCGACGATCGCGAACAGCAGGCTGCCGGCCTGTTCGAGATGTACCTCGGTCTCGAACCCGAACTCTGGATCGAGACCGACGAAGTCGAAGAGGAAGTCCCCGTTGAACCCGACGAGGACGAAGAGGACGACGACGAAGACGCCGAACCCGAGTTCGAAACCGAACTCGTCGAGAAGGAGACGCTGTACCTCGAAGCGACGCCCCAGATGACGATGAACCAGCAGTGGATGATGGGCAAACAGCAGATCGGCCAGGACATCATCGACCAGATCGGTGTCGACCGCGTCATCGTCCAGGAGGTCATCGACGGCATGGGCGGCATGGGCATGCCCGGCATGATGGGCGGCATGGGCGGCGGTATGGGCGGCGGCGACATCGAGGACGCACTCGAAGACGCCGACGTCGACGCCGACGAGATCGTCGACGAACTCGAAGGCGCAGCGGACGAAGAGTAAGCCGGTAGCCGGTCGTTCTCAGCAGCATTTCGGCCAGTTATCCACGGCAACTGAGACGCATCCGTATCTCTCAGAACCCGTTACTCATTCCGCTGTGAGCCACGTTTTGGCAGAATCAGACAGAGGAGCGAACCGCCGCGATCACGCCGTTTCCGACGGGACAGCAATGACTCGATGAAAGTGCGGATCACCCGCCGCGGAGTCGAGACGTATGGCGCGGCCTTACGCGATATCCCGACTCGTATCGATCGCAACCTCTTCGACCAGCTCGAGTTTGATCGCCTTCGTCGGCTGTCCGCCACCGCGGAACTTCGGAATCGTGAGATGGTTCTCGAGTTCAGCGCCGGACACCGCCGTCTGGAGATCGAACACGGCGTCGACGGCGTGGTAGGTCCGAGTTCGGTTCGCGGGCGCATCGCCCCGAAGACAGTGAAGAACGGCAATTCCGTTCTTGTCGAGCATCTGCGTCTTGAGGTCGTCGAGAAACGAGATGAACTCGTCCGTGTCCGTTCGTTCGAGGACGTTCATCGTGTCGATGATGAGGTTTGCGCCGTCGGGGAGCGCGCCGATGAGTTGCATGGTCTCCTCGATCGGTGTGTCGCTGGAAACGTGTCTGATCGTCGGGTTGCCGACATCGGAGGGTGAACTCTCAACGGCGTGACGGACGGTTTCCTCGGAGCGTTCGGTCGAGAGATACAGGGTTCCACGCGCGGCGGTGAGCTCGTAGAGCAGGAGTTCCGATTGGCTGGCTGGGGCGGCGGTGTACGCGACGAGACAGCCCGGGGGGAGCCCGCCATCGAGTTTTCGGTCCAGCACGTCGATCCCGGTTTCCAGCCGATCTACCATACGGTTGTGGTGTCTTTCTGTAGTTCCTGTATAATTCTTTGCCTTTGGAGTACTGCGGGGCGGACTGACGAGTCACAACGCCGGTCGGAATGGGGGGATTCAAGGGGAATGGAGGAGCCAACACGAACGAATGCGCCACGATCACCTCATCACGAGCAAACAACTCTCGCGGGCGGACATCGAGACCGTTCTCGACCGGGCGGCCGAAATCGACGCCGATCCGGAGGCGGTCGCCGATCGCCACGCGAACGCGCTGCTCGGACTCCTCTTTTTCGAGCCGAGTACGCGCACGAAGATGAGCTTCGAAACCGCAATGAAACGGCTCGGAGGCGATGTCGTCGACATGGGGTCCGTCGAATCCTCGAGCGTCAAAAAGGGGGAAACGCTCGCAGACACGGTTCGGGTCATCGAGGGCTACACCGACGCGCTCGTTCTGCGTCATCCGAAACAGGGAGCCGCGGCGATGGCGAGCGAGTTCGTCGATGTCCCCCTGCTGAACGCCGGTGACGGCGCGGGTCACCATCCGACCCAGACCCTGCTCGACCTCTATACGATCCAGGAGAACGCGGGACTCGACGACCTGACTATCGGCATTATGGGAGATCTGAAGTACGGCCGAACCGTCCACTCGCTGGCCTACGCGCTGACTAACTTCGATACGCGCCAGCACTTCATCAGCCCTGAGAGCCTGCAACTCCCTCGTGAGGTTGTCTACGACCTCCACCAGCAGGGCGAGGACACACAGATTCGAGAACACGACGCACTCGAGCCGGTCCTCTCCTCGCTCGACGTGCTCTACGTGACTCGAATTCAGCGGGAGCGGTTTCCGGACGAAGAGGAGTACCAGAAGGTCGCGGGTGAGTACCAGATCGACACCGAGACGCTCGAGGCTGCAAGCGATGATCTGACGGTTATGCACCCGCTTCCGCGCGTCGACGAAATCGCCCCCGAGATCGACGATACCGAGTACGCGGCGTACTTCGAGCAGGCACACAATGCCGTGCCGGTCCGGATGGCGTTGCTCGATCTGTTCTTGCGCGATCACGGGACAGGGACAGAGACAGAGACAGGGGCAGCGACAGCGACGGCTGACGCCGCGAATGGTGACGGAGGTGAAGCCGATGAGTGACGACCACGACCATCACGACGACAACGGGGCACACGAACTCCGGGTAAGCAAGATTCAGGACGGCACCGTCATCGATCACGTCCGCGGCGGTCAGGCGCTTAACGTCCTCGCGATTCTCGGTATCGACGGGACCGAGGGCGAGGAGGTTTCCGTCGGGATGAACGTCCCGTCGAATCGATTCGCGCGCAAAGACATCGTCAAGGTCGAGGGCCGGGAGTTGAGTCAAGACGAAGTCGACGTCCTCTCGCTGATCGCGCCCGACGCAACGATCAACATCGTTCGTGACTACGAGGTGGTCGAAAAGCATCGCGTCGAGCGCCCCGAGTACGTCGAAGGCGTGTTATCCTGTCCGAACGCGGACTGTATCACGACCGGCGACGAACCCGTGACATCGCGGTTCGAGGTGCTCTCGGACGGCGTTCGCTGTGCGTACTGTGAGACGATCGTCCGAGAGGAGATCGCATCGTTGATCGACGCGGCCTGACCGCAACGACCGGGCCCACCAGTCCAGCCAATCGGCGACTCTATGGACGCCCTACACCGATGTCGAATATGTGCATTTTCGAATCGAGAGGACTATCCAGAATAGCTAAGTAGGTGCCGACCGAAACTCTAGGCGGATATGTCACGTACGGTTAAAGTCCTGCTTGCCCTGGTCGTTATCGCCGTCCTCTGGAAGGTCGTCTTCACCAGCTCGTCGGAGATCGACACCGAGGAAATCGAATACGAGCCAGCCGAGTAAGAACGAACCTGCACTGTTTCAGAAACGACCGAACCGACCCGAGACATCGTTCTGACACCCACAGAACGCACACGAGTTCACAGTTGACCCGCGCGTGAGTTATCGGGTCGGTTCGCGTACTCATACTCGTACGACTACGACTACGACGCTGAGGATGAGGACACGGCGGCGTCCGGGTGTGGAGACGACTACGACTACGACTACGATCACCCCGATCCGAACGGCTTACGGGGACGGCGTCGTACCGTGAGCTATGTACGGCGTCGTCACCCGCAACGCTGAAGAGGTCCAGTGGCCGGAGTTCGACCGCGGCTTCTACGAGGTCAAGGACGTGACCGGCCGGTCCGCAGAGCCGATCGCGGACGGGGTGAACATGGTCTCCTGTTTTGGCGACAACGCGGCCGCAGACGCCGATCCGTCGCTCGTTCCGGTCGACGACATGGGGCGACCCGCAACCAGGGATCGCCGGTACTTCGACTGGGCCTACATCTGTCCCTCGCGCGAGGACTATCGTGAGGGGCTGTTCGAAATCATCGACGATTGTGTCGAGGCGAACGAGGACGTGAGACTCGACGACGTCGGGTTTCCTCGACCCGAATACTGTCGCTGTGGCGTCTGTGAGCAGGCATTTGCAGAGAGCGAATACGAAGATCGAAACGAGTGGCGCGCGAGCGTCATCACCGAGTTCGTCGCCGAAGCCGCCGATCGCATACCGGGACGGGTCTATCTAACGCTCTACCCTGACCCGTATCCGGGTCACCTCTACGAACGGGCCGGCCTCGACCTCGCGGCCCTCGAAGACTACGTCGACGAGTTCGTCGTGCCGCTGTACGATATGGCCTACGAGACGACCTACTGGCTCGAGACGATCGCAAAGGGGTTCGAAAGTGAACTCGAGACGCCGTTCAGTATCGAGTTGTACGCGGTCAACGTCGAGGTCGAGAACCTGATCCGCGCACTCGAAGTGGCAGAACACTACGGCGAGAGCGTCCTCTTTGGCTACGAGGCTTCGAACGCACGGGCGGCACTGCGGCGGCGGCGAGCGGACGAACGCGACGGCGTGTCACACGGCGAGCCGAAGTGACCGGCAACTGGTGGCGCGTCGGGTGAGGAAATCGTTGCTGGCTGGAGAACTGATTCACTGGTTGGGAGAGGACGATGGGTTATCGCGTGTCGTTACGACGGTCATCATCGTCATCGCCCATCAAGCTACTATCGTCATCGTCATCGTCCATCAGCCCGCTATCATCGTCGTCATCGTCCATTAAGCCGCTATCGTCGTCACTATCGCCGATCAATTCGTCATCGTCGTCCGTCAGTCCACTATCGTCTTCGCGATCCTCGCGCGTCGTCCCCGTCCGTCCTTCCGTATCGGTTCCCCTCCCGGTGTCCGTATCCATCCCGGTATCGCGCGTTTGACTCGAGCCGGCACCGGTACCAGCCCCAGCGGCTGTGTCACTACTCATACCAGCCCCTGTTCCGGACAGATCACTCTGCAAGTGGACTTCGTCCGCTGTGACATCTGCGACTGAACTCTCCTGCAGCGGATACGCATCGTCTGTTCCACCCCACCCGAGTTTCGCCTTGATCGTATCCGTGATTCCGGGGTCCGGTTCGACGTGCGCGGTGCCGTGTTCGACGTCGGCGATGATACCGACCTCATCACCCTCGGCGTTGATGACGCTCTTGCCGACGTCGTCGTCCGTAAATTGTGGAGACATTGCACTCAAATGTCCGTCAAAGACGACCAAGACGGTGCTGCTTGCGCTGGCTTGCGTGCCCATACCACAGCAGTAGCTCCCATAAACGGTAGAACCGCAAGAACACCCGTATTACCAACTATCTGTGGTTACGGAGCGCCTATTCGTTGAACGCCGGATCGCGCCCCTCGAGAAACGCAGCAACACCTTCCTCGTGAGAATCGGTCTCGCGAGCGTGTCCCTGGAGTAGATTCTCGTAATCTAGCGCCTCGGTCCACCGACGACCCAGGTTCTCGTGCATCGCCTGCTTCGTTATGCCGATCACGTCCGTCGGTCGTCGACCGAGTCGCTCGACAGTTTCGGTCACTCTCCCGTCGAGTTCACTCGCAGGAACCGCTTCGTTGATCAGGTCGAGATCCGCGGCGCGCTCGGCGTCGACGAACTCGCCGGTGAACGCGAGTTTTTTCGCGGCGCGCAGGCCGATCAGGTGCGGGAGCATGAAGGTGCCGCCGGTATCCGGAATGAGGCCGACGCGGACGAACGCACAGGAGAAGGTCGCCTCCTCGGTGGCGTAAGCAATGTCCGAGAGCGCGACGATCGCAAGCCCAGCACCGACCGCGTCGCCGGAGACCTTCGCGACGATCGGAACCGGACACTCGAGCATGGCTTCGACAACGCGGCCGAACGAGTTCGTGAGGTCTTCGTAGGCCTCACGCGGCGGGTCGGGCTCCGTCGCCATCGCCTCGATATCGCCGCCGGCGCTGAAGGCATCGCCGTCGCCGGTGATAACGATCGCGTGATACTCATCGGGGGATGCGTCGGCGATCGTCTCCGCCAGCGTCGTTGCCGTCTCGCGAGATATCGCATTGCGGACCTCGGGCCGATCAAAAGTGATTGTCAGGACGCCGCCATCGCTGTCGATATCCATACCGGATAGACAGACGGGCAACTATTAATGGTGATGTTCCAGCCCGTTCCTCGACGGCGGTTCCACCTGCATCGTCAGTCCGTCAGTCGGAGGGCATCGGTTCGGTGATCGGTGCATCCTCGGTGACGTTGAGTTCCGACGTGACGAGCGCTCGATAGGCCCGACGCAATCGCTCGGACAGCGCCTGGTGAGAGATATCGAGCTCTTCTGATAGTTCTTGCATCGAGACCTCCCGTGGGATCTCGAAGTACCCGTGATCGATCGCGGCCACCAGTGTTTCGTACTGTCGAGCGGTCAGCCCACACTGGGAGTTGCTCTCGGACTCCAGATCGAACAGGCGAACGATCGTCGGCGAGACGCTGTCTTCGGTGAGCCGATCATAGAGCGAACTCACGTGATCTCGTTCGAGAACGCGAACGCTCAACAGCCAGGTGCCGTTCGATGCGGAGGCGCTCAGTACGGTCCCGCCCTCCTCGATAACCAGCTCGAAGACGTTGACCGTTTCCGGTGTGAACTCGATGTCGTACAGCCAGCGGTCGTCGTCGCTGTTGATCAGCGAGTACTCATCGATCGCGGACGAGGTCGCCAACGCGTCGTCGATCATCTCCTGGGAGGGCCCTGAGAGCCAGAGCCCGTGTCCTTGCGAGGCGATCACACTCTCCATCTCGCAGGTCAGTGAGGGAACGGCCTCGAAGAGGTCGCCCAGTCCGGTCCCGTCAGCCGTGAACTCGATGTCTGCGATCGATGTCATGGATTCGGTTCAATCGTAGGATAAGGAGCGCAATAACCCCTCATCCAAAGATATTAGCGATGACAATCTTGACAGTCACTATCGATGGTATATAAACCAGCATTAGAGTCAGTTACGCCGAAATCAGCGTGAAAAACGATGGCCTGCAGCGCGCTAAAATCGTTCTGGAAGCAGAACTGTTTCGCTCACCACAGCAGCGGAGACAGTCACGTTGTTTTGAACAGCGAAACCGAACGCGAGTAACTCGCAAAATCGCAAGCTATCGTCGCTGTTGACGAACGGTCAATCGTCGTTCGAATACTCTGGGAATTAATAGAAAATTTACGCAGAATATACGTAATACCCCAACCTCCAGAAGGGAGGACGTGACTTCAAACGACGGACGCAGTCAGCAGTTCAGTCGACGATCGTATCTAAAAGGCAGTCTCGTTGCGGCCGGATCGGTGGCCTCACTTGCCAGCGTCGGCTCAGTAGCAGCGGCCGACGACGATGTACGGAGTCAGTACGACACCGTCATCGACGTCGTTGAAGCCGGTGCAGACCCCGACGGAAACGAATCAATTACGCCCGTCCTTCGAGAGCACGTTGGAGACGATACGCTCCTCGAGTTCCCCGAAGGGCGATACTACATGGACGAACAGCTCCGATTCACTGGATTCGAAAACGTCGGCTTCGTGGGGGAGGACGCGACGCTCGTTCCGGCAAACTATCACGAGTTCGACGGCCCACAATACCGACTATTCCGACTGGGAACGCACGAGGTTCCCGGCAACGATCTTCGGTTCGAAGGGTTCGACGTCGACCAGACCGCATCGGAGACGGGTATTCGCGTCATCAACGCGGAGGTCGAGGACGGCCTTATCGTTCGGAACGTGAGAATCGATGGCGTCCACGACAGCGGAACCTGGGGGCCGGGCCTGTTCAACGTGCTCGACCCCGATGGCGAGGGACTCGTCAACTGTTTCCAGGCGCCTGACGGTGCCGTCCACGTCGACGAGACGCCGAACGAGGGCAACATGTGGCGTGGCGCAACCGGCATCCACGTCAACGGGAACCACCGCGGGACGCTCGTGTTTGAGAACTGTATTCTGGGTGGGTTCCCCGATAACGGATTGTACTCCTCGAACCAGACGGGTCGCGTCGGCATCAGTGGTGGCTACTTCCGAAACAGCGGGACTGCCTCGATCCGACTCAACGGCTCGACCGCCGCGGTCAGCGGCGCAACGGTCGTCGTCGACGACGACCCACACGGCTCGGCGGGCCAACACGCGATCCGACTCGACGGCGGCGATCGATTTACCATCGAAGATGCGACGATCGCCGTCCCGGAACCAAACGGCGACGCCATCAGAGTCATGAGCGATGTCGACGAAACGACCATTTCGAACACCGATATCAGCGTCGGTGCACAACCCGCAAACGGGATCCGACTCGATTCCGGCAACGGGCCGACGACCATCGAAAACGTCACCGTCGACATGGCCGGGAGCGCAAATGCCGTTCGCATCCTCGGCGAGGACGGCGGCGGCGTCGACCTGTCGAACGTCCGCGTCACCGGCGATGCACCCGGGACCACGCTTCGGCACGCAATCTTCTGTCAGCGCCACAATTGCCAGTTCACCGGGCTCGATATCGACCAACCCGGCGACACCAAACGGCGCGGCATCGAACTCCGCGGCGAGAACTACACCATCTCCGACAGCGAGTTCGAAACGCGAGACACACCGATCGTCGTCAACGGCGCGGCCGACGTGACGATCGAAAACTCCGCCGCCCAGCCGATTGCGAACGCCAACTCGCTTCGCATCACGAGCGACTCCGGTGCCGTGGAGTTATCGGGCAACGAGTTCCCCGCCGGCGTTCGAGACGATCGGTAGTCGGTAATACTCTCTGGGAACTATCGTATTGACCGTCAAGAAGTACAACCCCTATAATTGACTCCTTGATCTTGTTCTCTCAAACCAGCTTCGAACAAACCCAACACTTCTTAGTATTATAAGTGAATAAGATAGACAGATTCAATAATTGATTGTTAGTACATAATAGTATGCAGGGAGGAACCCTGCTTAAGGCAGTAAGTGCATCTGGAATGCTAGGTACGCCTATGGGAACCACTACTGCGAAGAGTAGTGGTAATTTGATGATGATGATTCCGCATATGATGAGTGGATAATATCTGCTCTGAATAGTTATGTTTGTGACTTGTCGAATCCTATGATTGAATTCGATCCTTCCTTTGATGTTACAGAGCATCCAGTTGTGACTGATCCAGATGGTAACGATATTAAGGTATATCAATCAGAGATGATTGAATAAATCGATTAGCTCGTCTCGAATACGACAACTACCACTATACTGCAATAAATTATACTAGTACAAATGCCCCTCAAGAATAATCAGATATTGATGACTCTCGGAATTCAAATAACATTAGTTGGACTAGCATGTCTTCAGGTAGTTACCCTCTATAATGATTTTGCCACGTTATTCCTCCTAGGTATTTCAGGTATTATATTCGGAACTATTTTATCTTTTTATACTATAATAAAAAATATTTGATGTTATAGTTAACGACTTTTTGATATCAACGGGTCGCTCATATCGATGACTCGTAACTTTGGATTTTGCGGAACCAGTCGGTGTCATCGTTCAACAAGAGAGTCGGGAAGTTGAGGTAGGGCTGAACATAATGCTTCGAGACACGGAGTGACAAATTATAATATAGTTCTGCTCGACAGTATAAGTGGCTTCACTGCGCAGTATCACGTCACCGCTGAGGATATGGACGCTAAGACTCTTACAACCCGACACCAAGTTACCCACCCGCAATGGCAATCAAATATCAGCAAGAGATACGGTACACCCTTGGGAATTGGATGCACGCTGCGGAGAAGCGGGCCGGGCGCGATTTGAACACGCGACCGTCTGATTAAGAGTCAGACGCTCTGCCGGACTGAGCTACCGGCCCTTCACCTCCGACTTTTTCTCGGCCGGTAAAATACGTTTCCCTTGAGGACCGTTATGACAGAGGGGCCCACGCACGTCCCACCACCGGTTGCTCGATAGCGGCCCACATCGTCTCGTCTCCACTCACACGAGTTCCACCCCCTCTGCTCCGAGCCGGAAACCAACCCGGAAACGCGTTCCGTCACACGCCACAGTCACGACACCCGCTACAATGCTATAACGAACACCAACTCACGATCGGAGAACTATCCACCGTACCATAACGTCACACTCTTCGGGAAGGTTAAGTGCGGTCGGTCCGACCACACGTTCACATGAGTACGGGGGTAACCATTTCATCGATCTCTGACTACGCTATCTTAGGCTGCGGGAGCGTCGGGTACGCCGTCGCAGAAGAACTCGTCGAACAGGGCAAGGACGTTCTGATTATCGACCGCGACGAAAGCCGCGTCGAATCCCTCCGCGACCAGGACTTAGACGCACGTACCGCCGACATCCGCGAACCCGAAGCCGCCGATCTCGTCGCCGATCGCGATGTCGTCCTCATCCTCGCGTCCAACGTCGAAGCGAACAAACAGGCCGTCGAACACATCCGCGCCAACAACGACAACCAGTTCCTCGTCGCCCGCGCGAGCGATCCCGTCTCCGGCGACGAACTCGCCGACCTCGGCGCTGACATCGTCATCAACCCCTCCTCCGTCATCGCCGAATCCGCACTTCGCGCCCTCGAGTCAGGTGAACTCGAGTACAACGCGGGCAAACTCGCCCAACTCGTCGAAGAAACTGGTACGCGGCTCGGAATCATCACCCAGGACAGCCCCGATCCGGACTCCATCGCGAGCGCCGCCGCATTACAGGCGATCGCCAGCCACCTCGGCGTCGAATCTGACATCATCTACCTGGGTGACGTCGGCCACCAGGAAAACCGCGCGTTCGTCAACCTCCTCGGCATCGACCTCGTCCAATGGGACGAAATCGAGGACCACTCGGTCTACGACACCGTCGCCCTGGTCGACCGCGAAACGTCGACCGCACTCGATCTCTCCGTCGATGCCGTGATCGACCACCGCGAGGCCGAACAGGAGTTCGAGCCCGAGTTCGTCGACATCCGGCCGAACATGTCCTCGACCTCGACGATCATGACGAAGTACATCCAGGAATTCGATATGAACGTCTCCGAGGAGGTTGCGACGGCCCTGCTCTATGGCATCCGCGCGGAGACGCTGGATTTCAAACGCGACACAACCCCCGCCGATCTCACCGCTGCGGCCTATCTCTATCCATTTGCCAACCACGACACCCTCGAACAGGTCGAATCACCGTCGATGTCCCCGGAGACGCTGGACGTGCTCGCCGAGGCGATCACCAACCGCGATGTCCAGGGGAGTCACCTCGTCTCTAACGCCGGTCTCGTCCGCGACCGTGAGGCCCTAACGCAGGCAGCGAGTCATCTGCTGGATCTCGAGGGCGTCACCACGACGGCCGTCTTCGGCATCGCCGACGAGACGATCTTCCTCGCGGGCCGTTCGAAGGACATCCGGATCAACATCGGTAAGGTGTTAGACGACGCCTACGGCGAGATGGGTGAGACCGCCGGCCACTCGACCCAGGCCAGTGCGGAGATCCCGCTCGGCATCTTTACCGGCATCGAAATTTCGGAGGACACGCGGGATACGCTGCTCGAGTTGACCGAGGAAGCGGTCAAGCGAACGCTGTTCGATGCGATGGGTGTCGACGGAACGGAAGGATCGAACGGCGGCTAACGACCCGACCCATACGGATTGCTGTCACTGTTTTCCGGAGCGACCGCAGGACGGCTCCCAGTCGCTCCGAAAATGACTGACAGCAGTCCGTATCAGGCCACCAGTTCCGACTCCTCTTCGTCCGGGTCCCGAACGTGCTCGACGACTTCGTTGATGAGGATTACGTCACCGACCGCCCGAACCCACCGGTAGGGCACGATCACGCCCTGTCCCGTCGTCGACTCCTCGGCGAATAGCTCCGAGTTCAGGCTGCCGAGTGCAAGCCCGGTGACGGTTTGGCCGTCGACGTTCAGTTGCAGGTCTTCGACCTCGCCGACGAAGACGCCGCTGTTCGAGTAGACCTCGCGCCCGACGAGGGAGGTGATCTCCTGGGGTGTGTCGTCCATGTCTGGGTCCATGCGCGGCTAACTCTTAATTGTTGGTCAGACGCGACAGTCACTTGTTGACGGACTCGTGCTAGTGGCCCACACCCATCACTCCGGAGAGGGCGTTGATAGCCGTTGTGCTGCCTTTTGTCTTGACTCGATCAACTCTCGAGCCCACGTACACGCCTCGTGAGTCGTTGCGACGAGCAAGCCCTCGAGTTCGGTGTCGGGGCAGACGATGAGGATCACGAGTTCAGTGACTGGCGACGGTGAGCGGGTGGCCGGCGTCGGTGAGGAGGGACCGCGAGCGGAGGACGGACTGCCGGCGGTCGAGTCGGTAGTTACGGATGTTTTGGATGTCTCGGGTGTCTCAGGGGTCTCGGATACCCCGGTGGCAGTCGCTGTCTCCCACGTGATGACGACCAGCCCGTACGGTGGTATCTGTGCTGAGTCGAGTTCGTGAAGGGAAAGGTCGCCCCTCGAAAGGGCGTCGGCGGTGGCTTCCCGGAACTCGGTGAGCAGGCCCTGGATGACTGCACTGGGGCCGATAATCTCGAATTCACGACGGGAGGGGTCAGCGTCGTCGGAAGCGGCTGCGTCCGGGGTCGGAGGAGCCGTGGCGCGGTAGGCGCTGGCGAGACAGGGCATGGGGCCGGGGACGAGCACCTGATGGTGTGGATTGCGTCCGAGGGCGAGCAGCGCTTCGAGCGTCCGGGTTGGAAGGTCGCTCTCAGTCGTGCTCTCTCCATCCGAATCGCCAGTACAATCAGCACGGGTTCGCAGCGTCTGCCGGTCGATTCCCGCCGGAAGCGACGCTGCAAGTCGTGCAGGGTCGCGGGCGTTCGTGACGACGGTCGCCGCGTCGAGGAATTGCCACGGCAGCCAGCAATCGCCGTCAGTCGGCAGCGATGCGAGCAGGCCGCTCGCAGACGCCGTTCGCTCGAGTCGCGTCGAAAACTGGCTGAACTCTTCGAGTGCGAGTTCACCGGCGACGGTGAGGTGATACGAGTCCCGATCAGGGTCGCGTTCGACCAGGGTGGCGTCCTGGAGTTCCGAGAGGGCTCTGTCGACCGTCGAACGGGAACACTCGAGTGCAGCGGCGAGGTCGCTGGGGCGAGCGGGAGTGGTTGCGAGGTGGCGGAGTAGCGATTCGCGTCGGTCCACGAGGGCGAGCAATCGCGGCGCTCCGACCATAGGGAGTCGTCGGGTGACAGCGGTATAAGGCTGGTGACCGATTGCGGTCGGTGCTACCAGGCAATGTTTGAAGACGGCGGCGCAGTCGGGTGAATCGTGGTCCGTTGGAACAAGGTATCTGAACTCGAATCACCTACTAGTATATAAAACACAGAAACAGTTAAGTCGAAGAAGAATGGCCTGGGTCAGATTTCGACAGATGAAGGGATAAGAGTCCGAGGACAACGGTCAGTGCCGGGGTGCCTCTGACAAACCGGCAGATCCTGGCGTGTGGGCTGCCCGACGACGCGCCAGGGATTTTCCTCACAGGATGGCTTAGGTCGAGTCGAGCAGCGACGTGACTGTGGTGTGATCGGCGAGCAGCGTCTCCATCCGGTCGACCGTCGCGGCATCGCGCGTTCGACCGCTTCGGACGATATCTTCGGCGCGTTCGACGGTCGTGAGGGTGTCGGTCTGGACGGAGATAACCGGGATCTCTCGGTCGGTCGCCTCGCCGACGATAGCGCCGGATGGGCGGTGGCCGCCGGTCAGGATGAGACACTTGACGCCGGGGGCTTCGAGCGCCGCGGTGTGTATTTCGGCTCGGTCGCCGCCGGTGATGACGGCGGCGTCTTTCGTTCGCCGGAAGTATCGCAGGGCGCTGTCGGCACCCATCGCACCGACGGCGAAGCGCTCGACGTAGCTGTCGGTGCCGGCTTCGGCGACGAGTGTTCCACCGAGTTCGTCCGCGAGGTCGGCGACGGTGACGCCGGAGAGGGACCGTTCGCTGGGGATGATTCCGACGACGGGAACGCCGCGACCTTCGAGGAAGGGGACGACATCGGTTTCGAGTTGGTCGTAGGCAACGTCAGAGACGCGGTTGAAGACGACGCCGGCGAGGCGATCACCGAACGCGTCGGCGGCGGTAAGAACGGTGTCGATGTCGCCGGGTTTCTGGTAGGGAGAGACGAGGACGACGCGGGTGTCGAGGGTCGCCGAAATATCGGCATCGGTGAGATCGACGATTCCGCCGAGGTCGTACCGGCCGCCGCCCTCGAGAAACATGCGATCGCAGTCCGCGGCGAGTGTCTCGTAGGCTTCGACGACCCGCTCGCGCAATTCGGCGGGGTCCTCGCGTCCCCGAATGGCCTGCTCGATGAATGTCGGCGAGTAGACGACGGGTTCTAAGTCGTGCATCTCGGCGTCGATATCGAGGAGTTCGCGCGCGAGTAACGGATCTTCGTCGAGGGTCTTGCCGACGTTGCTCTGCAGACGAGTGCCCTTCGGCTTCATGTAGCCGACCCGCTCGCCGCGATCCCGTGCGAGGCGGGCGAGGGCCAGCGTGATCGCGGTTTTGCCGGTGCTTTCCTCGAGCGAGGCGACGAGGAGCGTCTCAGTATCGGGATCGGCCTCGGTCGTCGTGGCGTCCGTGTCGAGTTCAGTACCGGTTCCAGTGTCGGTGTCGGTTTCGAGTTCGGTTTCAGTATCGGTGTCGGTATCGGTATCAGTCATCGGAGTTCCTCCGTGTCGACGGTCAATCGCAGGTCGATCGCCTGTACGCCGTCCGGGCCGGCGACGAGCGGGTTCACGTCGAGTTCGAGAATCGCCGGGAAGTCGGTCACCAGCTGGGAGAGTCGCTGGATCGTTTCGACGATGGCGTCGGTTGCTGCCGGCTCGCGACCGCGCGCCCCGCGCAACAGCGGGGCCGCCCGAATCTCGTCGATCATCTCGCGGGCCCCGCGCTCGCCGATCGGTGCGACGCGAACCGACGTATCCTCGAGAATTTCGACGAAGATACCGCCGAGGCCGAACAGCAAGAGCGGGCCGAACTGCGGATCGCGGTTCATCCCGACGATGGTTTCGGTCGTCTCCTCGAGATCGAGCATCGCCTGGACCTGTACGCCGAGGATCGTCGCATCGGGCTGGTAGTTGCGCGCTCTGGCGACCACGTCTTCGTAGGCGTCGTACACCTCGTCGTCGCTCACGCCGACTTTCACGCCGCCGATGTCGGACTTGTGGGTGATGTCCGGGCTGACGATCTTCATGACGACATCGCCGTCGATGCCCTCGGCGACTTCGCGAGCGCGGGCCGGATCGTCGACGATCTCTCCCGGTGGCGTCGGGATGCCGTAGGCCTCGAGCAACTCCATCGATTCGATTCCGAGGCGGTTGTCATCTCGCCGCTCGACTCGCTCTAAAATCTCTCGGGCTCGCTCGCGATCGACGTCGAACCGCTCGGGGTCGTCGGCCGTTCGGTCGCGAATATCCCGGTACCGCGCGAGCGCGTCGAGTCCGCCGACCGCCCGGGCCGGGTCGAAGTAGTTCGGAATCCCGAACTCGCGAAGCACCGACTCGGCGTTTCGGGCCCGTTCGCCGCCCATCATACAGGTAACGACGGGCTTGTCGAATTCCTCGCACTTCTCGATGACGACCTCGGCGAGTTCGTCGTACTCGATCACCGCCGTCGGTGCGCTGACGACGACCGCACTCCCGACGTTCGGGTCGTCGAGCGCGAGTTCGAGCGCGTCGCCGAAGCGGTCGGTGTCGGCATCCCCGATCGCGTCGATTGGGTTGTAGACGTTCGCCTCATCGGGCATCGTCTCGGTCAGCGCCGCGATCGTCTCGTCGCTGAACTCGGCCATCCCCAGCGTCGAGTCGCCGACCGCATCGGTGGTCAACACGCCCGGCCCGCCAGCGTTCGTCACGACGGCGACCCCGTCGGTGTCGGGCTCCGGCAGTCCCGAGAGCGCCCGCGCCGCATCGAACAGCTCCTGGACCGAGTTCGCTCGCAGGACGCCGGCCTGCTCCAGCCCGGCCTCGTAGGCCCGCTCGCTCCCGGCGATCGCACCCGTGTGAGAGGAGGCAGCCTGCGCCCCCGCGTCGGTCCGACCCGACTTGACGAGCACGATCGGCGTGTCGTCGGTGACCTCGCGGGCCGTCCGGATGAACTCGTCGCCGGCGTCGATGTCTTCGAGATAGCCGATGACGACGTCCGTCTCCGGATCGTCGCCCCACTCGCGGACGAAGTCCGTCTCGTCGAGTACCGTCTTGTTGCCGAGCGAGACGACATCCTGAAAGCCGATCCCCTGCTCGTTCGCCCAGTCGAGGACGGCCGTGATGAACGCCCCCGACTGGCTCATAAACGAGATAGAGCCGTCCAGCGCGCCCTCCGGCCCGAACGTCGCGTTCAGGTCGACCGGCGTCGACATCACGCCGAGACTGTTCGGGCCGACGATATTGAGGTCATACTCGGCGGCGATCTCGCGGAGTTCTCGCTCCCGGTCGGCTCCCTCGCCGCCCGTCTCGGCGAACCCCGCCGTGATGACGACGACGTGTTCGGTCCCCGACTCGCCGAGTTCACGAAGCGTCTCGAGGACGACAGGCGGCGGGACGACGACGACCGCGAGATCGAGTGCCGGCGCGCTCTTTACATCCGGATACGCGTCGATCCCGAGCACCGTGTCGTGGCTCGGATTGACTGGCACGACCTCGCCGCTGAACTCGTCGCGCAGGTTTTCGAGGATCGCGCGGCCGACTGCGCCCTCGCGGTCGGTTGCGCCGATCACGCCGACGGTATCGGGTGCGAACAGCTCGGATAACCGTCCCATCGTGAGTGAATTCGCCGAGAGTCGTGTTAAACGTAGGGTGACGTTCCCACGTGCTGGCGATGAACGATACCGAATTAGAAGACGACCATGGCTGCTGACGAGACGAACCGGTGGTGGATCGACGATCGTGCCGAGCGGGAAACGGAAGGAGGGCCGAGCGGTCAGTGAACCGACACCGCAGCTGCGGATTGGTCCGAAACGAGAACGGCGAGCAGGTAGGCGACGATTCCGACGACGACGATCGAGCCGCCGGCGGGGAGGCTCTGAGAGATCGAGAGCGCGAAGCCTCCGATGATCGAGACCTGGCCAAAGAGTATCGAGAGATACAGCGTCTCGCGGAAACTGTGTGCGAGTTGCGTTGCGGCTGCGACGGGAATGACGAGCATCGCCGCGACGAGGATCACGCCGAGGACCTGCATCGCGCCGACGACGACGACGGCCGTCATCACGATCAACAGCGTGTTGTACCAGGTGACGTTCAGCCGGGCGACGCGAGCGGCCTGCTCGTCGAACGTGATAAAGAGCAGTTGCTTGTACGTCACCGCGACGACTGCCACGACGACGACGCTCAGAATTCCCATCAGCCGCGCTCCGGAGGGCGTGATCACGGAGAGATTGCCAAAGAGAAAGTTCTGGATGTTAAGCCCCGTGAGTCCGCGTCCGTAGCTGATGATGAGCGTGCCGACGGCGAAACTGCCGGTGAGCATGATCGCGATCGGCACATCGCCGTACGTGTCCGTGCGTTCGGTGAGCCACTGCACGCCGAGTGCACCGAGGATCCCGACGACGAGCGCGACGAGCAAGAGCGAGCCGCTCCAGTCCGTCGTCGAACTGAACAACAGTCCGATCGCGACGCCGGCGAACGCCGTGTGCGCGAGCGTTTCGCCGATCAGTGCCATCTCGCGGTGGACGAGATAGGTCCCGACCAGCGGCCCGACGACGCCGATGAGAACACCCGTCGCCATCGACCGCCACAGGTAGGGGTGAGAGAAGACGTTCGTCCCGAGGTAGTAGTCCAGTAACCGTCCGGCGATCCGGAACTGCTCGTACAGCGCCGACGCGTACGGATACTCCTGTAGCCAATCGAGGGTGAGAAATCCGAGCATCGCGACGGCGAGCAAGCCGGTCAGCGCGATTCCGCCGAGTTCGAGTCGTCGTCTGGTGTCGTGCATCCGTGTGTGGTGTGTGTCAGTGGTGTTGGTGGTCGTGTCGGCGTCGGTGTCGGCGTTGGCATCGGCACTCGTCTCGGTACCGGTCTCGCTCCCAATGAGCGGCGTGAGGTCCCGCATTCGATCGACTAATGATGGTGTTCGACGACATGTCCGGTCGTCCCGTAGGCCTCCGTGAGCGCGTCGCTCTCGACGAACGATTCGGTATCGCCGTGGTGGTATAGCTCCGTGTTGAGACAGGCGATACGATTTGCCCGGTCGGTGACGACGCCGATATCGTGTTCGATGAGGATGATCGTGATGCCCGAGTCGTTGAGCGAGTCGAGCAACTGGTAGAACTCGTCACGGGACTCAGCGTCGACGCCGACGGTTGGTTCGTCGAGCGCGAGCAGGTCGGCCTCGGAGGCGAGCGCGCGAGCGATGAACGCCCGCTGGCGCTGGCCGCCCGAGAGCTGCGTGACCTGTCGATCGGCGAGTGCGGTGATGCCGACCGTTTCGAGGGCGTCCGTGACGATGTCGTGATCTGCCTCGGTCAGCCGACCGTGGCCCACGTGGGCGAACCGGCCCATCGTCACGACCTCGCGAACGGTAACGGGCATCGTGCCGCCGCGGCTGGTCGCCTGCTGGGAAACGTAGCCGATCCGTTCGCCCTCGGAGAACGCCGAGGCGGGCTCGCCGAAGAGTTCGATCGAGCCGCTGTCGGGACTATGCAGGCCGAGCATGAGATGCAAGAGCGTCGTCTTTCCGGAGCCGTTCGGGCCAATAAGACCGAGAAAATCGCCCTGATCGACGGTGAGGGACACGTCGCGGACGGCCGGCTGCTCGCCGTAGGCGAACGTCACGTTCTCGAGAGAGACGACTGCAGTCACTAGTGATCCGCTCCAAGTGCTTCTCTGAACGCGGGAACGTTTAGCTCTTCCATTTGTTCGACGTACCCCCAGCCCGATTCTTGCCAGGCCCGGAGTGTCCCCTCCCCGGACGTGACCGGAACCGCGTTCGTCGCGGTGCTCTCCGCCAGGATCGTCTCGGCGAGCGGCGGGAATTCATCCTCGGACGTGACCTCGAAGCGATCGTAGAGAATCGTGTCGATGTCGTGGTCCTCGATGCGATCGATCGTCTCCGAAATATCGGTAATACTCGGTTCGTCCTGCGGTGACACGCCGGACGGCGTGTGCACCTCGATATCGTAGCGGTGTTCGAGGTACTGATAGGAGTTGTGTCCGGCGAGGATGGCGACATCGTGCTCGGCTTCCCCAGTGATGGTGCTGAACTCGTCGTCGAGTTCGGCGAGCCGGTCGGTGTACGTTTCGGCGTTCTCCCGGAACGTCTCCTCGTTATCGGGATCGGCGTCGGCGAGGCCATCCGCGATAGTCGTGACGATACGCTGGGCGAGGACCGGGTCGACCCAGGCATGGGGATCGACAGCGCCGTGGTCGTGCCCATCGTGAGATCCTCCGTCGTCGTGGTCGTGATCGTGCTCAGCGTCGTCTCCCTCATCGGTAGCGTGGTCGTGGGAGTCCTCCTCGTGTTCGTGGTCGTGATCGTGATCGTGCCCGTCGTGTTCGTCGGAATCGTGCTCGTGATTCCACGCCAGTAACTCGTCGTCGAGTCCCTCGAGCGCATCGATTACGGCTACCGTCTCGTAGTCCGACTCGAGCGTCGCCGCCGCCTCCTGCGCCCAGGCGAACTCCGGCAGATCGAGGTAGACGAACGCGTCACTCTTTGCAATCTCCGCGAGCAAGTCCGCTTCGGGCTCCCAGCCGTGCCCAACCTCGCCGGTCCCGACCGGGTTTTCGAACGTCACCGAATCGCCACCAATGGTATCGGCCCAATCCCACAGCGCAAAAAATGCGGCATACCCCGACTCGACCCCATCGCTCCCGCGAGCCACGTCATCGAGACACCCCGCCAGTGCCCCGGCCGCGAGTGATCCTGAACTCGCCGCCAAAAACGTCCGTCGTTCGAGTTCCATATCCGAACCAATTGCCCGTCGACTAAATATGTTATTATACGGAACCTTGCTGTTAATAATCCGGCCATCATACAGCACGGTAGATTAATAACTACTCGGCGGTAGCTCACCAGGAGGCCCCATCGGTGACGACGAAAAACTGAACCGTCGTCTACTCACTAACAGCCACCGGCTCTGCATCTGCATACTGTTGCAACGCCGTCGGATCGATCGAAAACACCGCCTCCGGCGTCCCCGCAGCCGCCCAGACCGTCTCGAACGTGAGCAACGTCTCGTCAAGCACGACCGGGACCGCCCGCTCGTGACAGAACGGCGGCACACCGCCGATCGACCAGCCGAGTTCAGTTCGAATCCGCTCGGCATCGGCCATCGACACCGCGGCCGCCGGCGCGTCGAAGACCTCGCCGAGCGCCGCCTCGCTGACGCGATTCGCGCCGCTCGTCACCGACACCACCAGCGAGCCGTCCACGTCGAAGACGAGCGAACTCGCGATCTGGGCTTTCCGACAGCCAACTGCCGCCGCTGCGTCTGCCGCCGTCTTCGTTCCCTCCGGGAACTCCTCGACCGTCGGCTCGAAACTGAACTCGTCGCGCGCCCGATCGGCGAACGCCTGTGCGCGTGGGTGCATGTTCGACATTCGATAGCACCTTTCGACTGCACCGTAAAAACGCTGACTCGTCTCCGACTTACTTTTCGTTGTGATCCGTTCAGTGTTCGAGCGAAACGTGCAGCCGAACGCCGTCTACGCGGTGGTACTCCGGTCGATGACCGGCACCGTCAGAGCGGACGATTTCGAAAACATCGAATCTGATGACGAGTCGCCCGGGATCGATCGTCGCCCGAAGGAGCGGCCCGCGACTCGTTACAACGACGTACGGCGCTGCAGGGACGGGACTTGCCTGCAGGTCCGATGCTGTCGCATCGACGGCCGCTGCCAGGACCGCCGGAAGTCGATCGAAGATACCTGCGGCCACGAGTTCGGCGCGCAGGGAGTCGACGAGTGCGTCGCGGTTCGTCGTTCGAGCGGTGTCCCAGGAGGTAGTGACGCGATCCGCACAGTCGTCGATCGCTGCGATAGTATCTGCGTGGTCGTCACAGAGCCGTCGCCTGGCGGCCCGTACTGGGTGAGACACGATGTGTGGGGTGTCGGCGGGGAGCGTAATAAGCGCTCTCGAGTGCGACTCTCGTGTCCGGTCCCGCAATCGCAGTCGTGACCGCCGTCAGTCGCCTCGATCTTCGACGACACCGATACGGATGGTCTCGACGTGTGAGAGGGCCGTCTGGAACTGTTGTTTCCACGGCGGGTCCTCGTGCTGGTCGAGTTCGCGCTGGAGGGTCGCGGTCTCGTCTTCGAGATCGCGAGTGAGCGTTTCCAGGTGGGTGACGCGATCTTCGAGGCGGTATCGCCGTGCGCGCTGGGCGGCGAGGTCGTTTCGAAGTTGGTCGCGTTCGCGTTCGAGGCGGTCGATCCGATCGAGGAGACGGGTCCGGTCGCGCTGTGCGTCGTCGACGAAGGACGGACGGTCCGTTGCGGTAATCGACGTCTCCAGGACTGGATCGTCCGCGTCCGACTGATCGAAGTGACCGCTTCTGACTGCATTGACGACGGCACCGACGAGCAAGATGAGTCCGCCGAAGTAAAGCCAGGTGAGCAAGAGCAAGATCGCGCCCACCGGGCCTGCAGAGTCCGAACTCCCCGCGAACGAGACGTAGACCTGAAAGAGCGACTGGAGCACCGTCCAGCCGACCGCTGCGACGACGACGCCGGGAAGCACCTGGCGGGGAGAGACGTCGACGTCCGGGAAGTAGTAGTACATCGGCAGGAACGCGATCGTGAGCACGATCACGAGAAGGATCGGGTTCACCAACTCGAGGAAGGGAACGTCCGGGAAAACCGCGACGACGAGACTCGCCGCGCCTGCCGCGATCAACGCACCACCGATCGCACCGAGGACGATCACCGCATCGCGAAGTTGTCCGACAAATGAACTCTCCGCGGCCGAATCGTAGATTTCAGAGAACGCGGTATCGAGTCCGCGAAATATTTTGAGCGCCCCCCACACGAGAACGACGACACCGATGAGCGTCGATCCCGCCGTTGCCGGCGATTCGGAGATGGCGTTCTCGACCATGACCTGACCGCTCTCGGGCAGAAAGCCACTCGTTGCCGTTGCGACCTCGGCCGCGAACTGCTCGTCGCCGACGACGGTGACGACGAAAAAGACGAGGACGAGAAGGGGAAGCAGCGAGATGAACGCCTGATAGGCGATTCCAGCGGCCATGAAGGAAACGTTTTTCTCCTGTATGCCAGCGACTACGGTCTTGCCAAACGAGGCGACACCGCCGTCTTCGCGTTCGGTTGCCATAGCGAAGCCACACCGTCAATCCAGATATGTGGTTCGCCTGGATGTGCCCAATGCGTCGTCGGTGCTATCGCCACCGCCTCGAACGGTGCACCGCGGTCTGCCTCTCGAAGCGGGGACTACGAGCGCCCTCGACGGAACGCCCGTACCGTCTCGCGGTCCGGCAACGCGGTCATCGCACCGGTTTCGGTCGTCGTAATCGCGGCGATAGCGCTGCTACTAGCGAGCGTTTCGGACACCGATTTGCCGCCCTGAAGCGCTGTGATTATGCCGGCGACGAACGCGTCGCCCGCTCCCGTCGTATCGACCGTCTCGACGGTGTAGCCGTCGGTTTCGACGACGGCCAGTGACGACGCTCCCGCGTGTCCGCTACCCCACGGTGCATCCGGCCCGGCGACGGCCACGGCCCCCTCACTGCCCCGCGTGACGAAGGCGGTGTGGGGACCCGTCGATCCAGCGACCACCGCTTGCCCGAGTTCAGTCGGCGTCGCTCCGGTAAAGCCGAGCGCCTCGAGTTCACCCGCGGTTGCCTTACAGACGTCGACGCCCTCGAGCGCGTCGCGACAGACGCTTGCAAACGTTTCCTCGGTGTGCCACAGCTCCGGTCTGGCGTTCGGGTCGAACGAAACCGTACAGCCGGCCTCGCCGGCCCGGTCGATGAGGTCGCGCGTCGCGGCCCGGGCGGGGCCGCTGGCAAGCGTGACGCCCCCCACGTGAACCCACTCGAGTGAGGCGAGCGTCTCGTCGTCGATTCGGCCCGGTTCGAGTCGCGTGTCCGCCGTTTCGTCGCGATAGAAGGTGAACTCGCGGTCGCCGTCCGCGTCGTGGGTGACGAACGCGAGCGTCGTCTTCGCCGCGGGATCGAACTCGATGTACCGGTCGGAGAGGCCGGCGTCGGTGAGCGTCTCCCGGAGATAGTGGCCGAACGGGTCGTCGCCGACGCGGGTCCAGAACAGCGGTGTGGTTCCGAGTCGAGCGAGGCCGACGGCCACGTTTGCGGGTGCGCCACCGGGGCGACGGTCGAAGCTATCGACCGCGGTGAGTGATCCGGGCCGTTCCGGCAGGAAGTCGATCAGCGTTTCGCCAGCGACGAGGATGGACGGATCAGTACTCATAGAGTAGGACAATCGGATAGATGCAGCCTCCCGTCCGCTCTCTCGCTTGCGTTCGAGGACCGCGTCTATCCGCAGAGACTGATCGTGGATTATATCCTGTTATAATTATAATTTGTGGAAGCAGAGATGACTGACGAGTATTCGCGTCGCCGGTTGTTGGTGACGACCGGTGGGGTCGGCAGTATCGGTGTCCTCTCGATCAGTGCAGGCTGTCTCGACGGTTTTGAGTCGGAGACGCCAGCAGAGTCCGGTTCGAACGGAACGACGGACGACGCGAACGGGACTAGATCCCTCGAGACGGAGATCGGGGCTAGCGTTGACGTCTCCGCACTGGCACGATGGGTTCCCAGTTCGCTCACGTCGGACGAAACGACCGGCGACGACGAGTTCGTCTTCCACTACGCGGACCTCGACGCGCTTCGCGCGCACGACGCCGAGTTCAGTCCCGACGTTCGCGAGTCGACGGCGTTCAGCCTCGACGATTTCGGCGTGTCGGCTGCCGACCAGTTCGCCGGCGCTGAACTCGACGCCGCGCTCTCGTTCGGCACCGGAAGCGGGAACGACAACGTCGCTATCGCCGGCTCGTTCGACCGGGACGGGGTCCAGACGGAGCCGACGTGGTCGGTCGACGAGTTCGCCGTCTACGAGGGCGAGGACGGCGCAGTCGCCGTCTCGACGGAGTGGCTCCTCGCCAGTCGAGCGGCGGGGGTCGGCGTCGATGCCATCCTCGACGCCGGACGAAACGACGCGGTGCGGCGCGTCGCAACCGACGCGGACTTCGAGACGGTACTCGATCGGCTCGAGACGACGGCGATCGCGGTCGGGCGAGTGGGAGACGGCGGCGAGTCGGACCCTGCGGCATACAGTCACGCCGTTTCGGTATCGGGAGAAACGTCGACGGTGTCGTTCGTTGCGGTACCCGGGGACGGCACCGACCCCGCTGCGCTCGCCGACCAGTTCGAACGGAGTTCCCTGGCGGACGAGTTCGAGACGCTCTCGGTCGAGGCGCTGCACTCGGTTGCCGTGGCGGAGACGACGGTTCCGACCGCCGAAATTGAACTTCCGTCTCTCTCGAGTTGGGGCGGAGAGCGGGTCGAACAGGAGGCACAGGCGGGAGTCACCATCGATGTCGATAGCGTGGACCGGCGCGTCACGACGATAGTCACATCGCTCGGGAATGCCGACCGGGTCGAGATCATCGACGGGGCGGGAAGAAGCGACGCGATCGCTGCGGTCGGCGAGAGCGTGACGTTTGCGTACGACGAGGGCGACGAAACGACGGTACGGACGATTGTGGTCGCCGGTGAGACTGAAACGGTCGTTGCCAGCCGATCGGTCGCGTTCTAGATCGCTCTGTAGCGATCGCCGTTCCCGTGTGGCAGGCGGTTGAGACGCTACCCGTGAGTGCGACCTGGTCCGAGAGGACTAAAAGCTAAAAGACTACAAAGAGCCGGAGAGCCGAGCAACGCGGGGCTGTCGCGTTGGCTACAGAATGATGCTCTTCTTGCGCATCATCTCGTGGATCGAGGCGTCGAGGCCCTCGCGGCCGATACCCGAGTCCTTGTTGCCGCCGAAGGGAACGTCGCCGAGGCCGTGGGAGGGGGCACCGTTGATGCGGACGGCACCGGCGTCGATCAGATCGGCCAGTCGCATCGCGCGATCGTAGTCGGAAGTGAAGACCGCGGCGTCGAGGGCGAGATCCGAACCGTTGGCGAGTTCGATCGCTTCGTCCTCGTCTTCGAACGTCGTGATAGCGGCGACGGGGCCGAACTGCTCCTCGTCGACGATACGGGCGTCGTGGGGGACGTTGGCGAGCAGGGTCGGTTCGAAGAACTGGTCGGCGAGTTCGTCCGGCACGCCCTCGGGGGCCCGTCGCTCCCCGCCGCGGACGAGGTCTGCGCCCTTCTCGACGGCGTCGTCGACGAGTTCCTGGACCCACTCGGCCTGGTCTTCGCTGATGAGCGGACCGAAGGCGGTGGTTTCGTCGAAGAGATCGCCGGCTTCCCAGGCGTCCATCGTGCGGTCGATCTGCGAGACGAGATCGTCGTGGATCGATTCGTGAGCGAGCACGCGGGAGACGGCCGAGCAACGCTGGCCGGCGTATTTCAGCGAGCCCTTGACACAGTTGCCGGCAACGTCCGTGAGGTCGGCGTCGTCGAAGACGACAGCGGGTGCATTGCCGCCCAGTTCCATGTGAAGATTGACCATGCCGCTCTCGCCGGCGACGTGTTTCCCCGCGCCCGAGGAACCGGTCATCGCGATCGCGTTGATGCGGTCGTCTCCGGACAGGACGTCGCCGATCTCGCTCGCGTCACCGGGAACGAAGTTGAATGCACCGTCCGGGATGCCGTCGACGTCGGCGATGACATCGGCGAGAATCGCAGCCGAGACGGGCGTCTTGCTTGCGGGCTTGAGCAGAACGCTGTTACCCGCGGCGAGTGCAGGGGCAACCTGTAATGCCGTCGTCGCAAGTGGATAGTTGTACGGCGTGATACAGAGCACCGCACCGATCGGTTCGTGTTTGACGATCGCGTTCCAGCCCTCGTGGCCCGCGGTCGATCCCTCGCGGAACTCGCCCTTGCTGACGATGTTTCGGGCCTCCTCGGCGGCGCGATCGAAGCGCTCCGCCGCCTGGCCGACCTCGCCGCGAGCCGAGGAGATCGGCTTGCCCGCCTCACGAACGATAACTTCGGCGAGTTCTTCCTCGCGCTCGCGAAGACCTTCGGCGATCGCTTCGCACCACTCGGCGCGCTCGACGACGGTCGTCTGGCGCAGTTCGGGTTTGATCTCGTGGGCCGCTTCGAGTGCCGTCCGCGCTGCGGCCGGCCCGGTCGCGCCGACCTGAGCGAAGGTTCCGCCGTCGGCGAGGTCCGAGACTGCGATGGTCTCGTCGGTTTCGAGCCAGTCCCCATCGACGAAGATCCGCTCTCGCCGCTGTGCCGCTCTTGTTGCCATACGTTCCCTTTCGACCCCCACACTGAAAATGTTTACTCAGCCCCGAAAAAACGGCACAATTTTTGACCGTAGTGGTGAACGATACATCGATTCCACTATAGCAAATAATAGCGCCGCTACAAGAACTCTGTTTTCGGATAGCCAAAAAAATGTTCTGTGTTGGGGAAACCTTTAAGTGGAAAGCGCGTGTATCACCGAATGAGATGAGCACTCAGAAGACCGTCCGTCAATCGGCCGATACCGTCGAGGAGAACGAACTCCGCCTCGAACAGGACAAAGCCGAGCAGATCGTCGACGCGTTGAACACCGAACTGGCGAACTCGTACGTCCTCTACCACCAGCTCAAGAAGCACCACTGGGTCGTCGAGGGCGCCGAGTTCCTGCCGCTCCACGAGTTCTTGGAAGAGTCCTACGAGCACGTCGAAGAGGGTGCCGACGAGATCGCAGAGCGCGCGCAGGCCCTCGGCGGCGTCCCGGTCTCCGGGCCATCGAACCAGGAAGAGCGGGCAACCGTCGAGTTCGAGGGCGAAGACGTCCTCGACATCCGGTCCGCGTTCGAGAACGACCTCGAGATGTACGGCGACATCATCGAATCGATGCGTGACAGCATCGAACTCGCCGAGAACCTCGGCGATTACGCGACTGCGGAAATCCTCCGGGACATCCTCGTGACGCTCGAGGACGACGGTCACCACTTCGAGCACTACCTCGAAGACGACACGCTGGTGCTCGAAGAGGCGACGCACTAAGGTATTAGGAGCCGACCGCGTCGACGGCGGATTATTTTTGCCCGTCTACGTGCCTACGATAGACGACTGATAGGCGACATGACGCCATCCAGTATCCCACCAAGGAGAAGTGTTGTCGCGGTGTCCGTGCCATCCGGCAGAGAACACTGGAGAAACGAAGGCGCGATAACTGGACCAACCAGCGGGTGCCAGCGTGTCGAGCGGATCTGACTGAATCGGACTTACGGCTCGAGGTCGACGGTTAGGTCGGTCGCGATCCAGCCGTCGTTGTTGTCTTGCTCGGTGAAGACGATCTTCCCGGGCCGGGTTTCGTGGCAGGAAACAGCCACCGCGGGGAGGTCGAGTTCATCGTCGGTCGTCGGGTCCACGTTACGGGCAGGCACGTCCATTACGAGGGATTAGGTGGGCCTAAATCTAAAAGGGTTTTGGTCGCCTTTCGAAATGGGATCTTTTTTCATGGTTGGTTTCGTTCGTTTGGCTATGAGTTCCCATGATGGCTGCTCACAGGGGTCGGGCAGCCGACACCGCGGACGGGCAGCGATCGCCCAGGTGTTCGGAATCGATCCCGAAAACATCGAATCGCTGAGTTGGTCCCTCGGCACTCGTGTGACCACTGACGACGACGCCTCCCGCGAGTTCACACTCGAGTGTCGTGGTTCGAATCGGGAGATTACCGCGTTCGCCGTCACGGAGTACACCATGGTACTGCGACTCCGGACGCCGGTCGGCCGCGAGAAGTTCTACGGCGTCGCCAACGACGACATCGACGACCGGCAGGCGGCCGGGAACTGGATTCACACGGCGTAAGCGGACCGGCTACTCGCCGGCGAGAGTACTGTTCTCGAAGCAGAAGCGACACCCGGATTCATTGGCCTCGGTCCGGATACGTACTGTATGGAGTTCGACGTGATCCAGGGCGACATCGCCGCACAGTCCGCAGACGCACTGGTCAACGCGGCCGGCACCAGTCTCCGGATGGGCTCCGGCGTCGCCGGGGCGCTCCGCCAACGTGCGGGCGAGAAAATTAACGACGAGGCGATGGAACGCGGGCCGGTCGAGCTCGGGGCAGCCGCAGTCACGGACGCTTACGATTTAGACGCCGAGTACGTCATCCACGCCGCCGCAATGCCTCACTATGGCGACGGGGAGGCGACCGCCGAAAGCATTCGCGAGGCGACCCGAAACGCGCTCGAGCGAGCGGACGAACTCGGCTGCGAGTCGCTCGTGATCCCGGCGCTCGGCTGCGGCGTCGCCGGGTTCGATCTCGCCGACGGCGCAGCGATCATCGGCGACGAAATCGCCGCCTCCGACCCGAACTCGCTGACGGACGTTCGATTCATCGCGTACGGCGACGCGGAGTACGAGACGATCCGCGCTGCGACCGGGGCGGCAGAACAGTCCGAAATGAACGATACCGGGGCTGCCGATCGATAGCGAGTACCCGCCCAGACCGCTCAGGACAGCGATAGCCCGCGAATGTCGACCGTCTTCCCTTCCGCAACGCGGCCGATAATCCGACCGTCCGTCTCGGCCGCGAGTTCACTCGCCGCATCCTCGGGAAGTGCGACGACGAACCCGGTACCCATGTTGAAGGTGCGGTGCATCTCCTCATCGGTCACCGCGCCCTCCCGCTGGATGAACTCGAAGATGGACTGTGCCGGCAGCGGGTCGTCGATCACGTACCGTCGGTCGCCCATGCGCAGCAGGTTCGTCCAGCCGCCGCCGGTGACGTGGGCGGCCGCATGGACGCCGTGGTCGCACATCGGTTCGAGGAGGTCCGTGTAGATTCGGGTCGGTCGCAGGAGTTCCTCGCCGATGGTTCGCTCGGGAACGAGCGGGAACTCGTCGTCGTAGTCGTGCTCGCGCGTGACGGCTTCGCGGGCGAGCGTGAGGCCGTTCGAGTGGATACCGTTCGAGGGGAAGCCGACGAGCGCGTCCCCGACCTGTGCCTCGCCGTCGAAGACGGCGTCCTTGTCGGCGAGTCCGACGCAGGTTCCGGCGAGGTCGAAACCCTCGACGACATCGGGCATGACAGCGGTTTCGCCGCCGAGCATGGTGAGGTCGGCCCGTTCGAGGCCGACGGCCAAGCCCTCGCCGATCTCGTTGGTCAGCGTTTCGTCGGGGTCGTCGATCGCGAGGTAGTCGACGAAGCCGACGGGGTCGACACCTGCAGCGACGAGGTCGTTTACGTTCATCGCGATGCAGTCGATGCCGATGGTCGAAGCGTCGCCAACGGCTTCGGCGACGAGGAGTTTCGTGCCGACGCCGTCGGTGGCGAGGGCGAGGTATCGGTCGCCGATGTCGAGCAGGCCGGCGTACTCGGTCGTGAGGTCGCTGCCGAAGGCCTCGAGCAGGGCCGCGGTCGCGTCCTCGCTGGCGTCGATGTCGACGCCGGTGTCGGCGTAGGTGAGCCGTTCTTCGTCGTCGTGCTGGTTCCCGTCGTCCGCGGACTCCGTCATGTGGGAACGACCGCGCGGGGCGAGCAAAAGATCACCGGTCCGTCGAAGCCACAGCAGGAAAGTGGAAGAATCAAGGCCGGCGCAGATCAGAACAGCCCGACGAACAACACGACGTACCCCGCGAGCAGAATGCTCGGGATGAAGACGAGTGCGAAGACGCCCTTGTTCCAGTTGTAAATTGACTTGCCGTCGAGCGGGCCGAACGGAATCATGTTGAACGCGGCCAGGAAGAGGTTGATCCAGACGCCCATCTGGCCGATCGTCCCGAGAAGATTGGGGAAGATCATCAGCGGGAGGAACAACAATGCGAGCAGGAGGTTCGTGACCGGGCCCGCGAGCGAGATCATCGCGTTCTCGCGCTTCGTGATCCGGCCGCGATGGTAGACGGCCCCGGGTGCAGCGAAGAGAAAGCCGATCAGGGCGCTCATGATCGCCATGAAAAGCATCTGGTAGTCGGCGCGAAACTCCGCAATCTGGCCATGTTCGATGGCGACAACCTTGTGTGCGAGTTCGTGAAGCAGGAAGGCGACGCCGACGGTGACGAAGCTCAGTCCGACCATTAGGATGAAACTTCCCATGGTGGCCCCGCGGTGGATCGGGGCGAGCATGAGCGCGAACGCGACGCTGAGCGTGATCCAGGAAAGCGCCAGGTCGAGCAGTTCCTTGTCGCTAAAGGAGAGTTCGGGTTCGGACCGACGACCGGTTTGAACGCTCATGGGAGCAACCCTCGAAGGAGTTCGAGGCTGTTTTCGGCTCCGTGAAGCAGTTCGGCAAGGAGGGCGTCGACGCCGCCGATACCCGGGGCCAGCCATTCGAGGACGACGAACGGGAACAGGATGGTCGCGATCAGGCTGCCGATGTTCGTCAGCGCGACGATCATGATCAGTCGGAACAGCGGCACGTTGAACATGTCATCAATTGCCTCGGAGATCGGGCGGTCGGCGTCGCCGACGATTTCGTTCAGCGTCTGGATGTCGCGAACGTTGACCGGGCGGTGTTTGAGTTCGACGTAGCCGGCGAACCAGCCCGGCGCGAGCAGCGGATTGATGCTGGTCAGCCAGGCGACACAGCCGCCGACGCCGGCGCTGGTCCAGCGTGCGCCGGCGAGTCGGGCGAGCGTGAACGCGAAGATGCCGTTGAACAGGAACCACGCCGCAAACAGCTGGAGCAAGAACGTGTCTTGCACGCCGGCCATCATCAGCAGGAAGAAAAAGCCGACGAAACCGACCATAGCCAGGTAGCCGAGTATCTTCAACGGCGAGAAGCGTCGACTCGAGGCCGTTCCAGTTATCGACTCCATGGGCGGGAGTTCGTCCGGATGCTCGAGGTATCGCTCGATACCGGCTCTGTGGCCAGCACCGACCACCGCCAGCACGTCGTACCCATGTTCGCGCAGCGTATGCAGGTTGTGTGCGATGTAGGCGTCCCGTTCGTCGATCAGTGCGTTCGCCCCGCGCGGGCTGAACTGGCGGAACTCCTCCATCATCGCGGAGACGACGTCGCCGTCGGTCATCTCCTCGATATCGATCTCCTCTACCTCCTCGACATCGCCGCTAAGCAGGCCGAAAAGAACTCCGAGGAGAGCCCCGACCGAGACGCCGACGCCGAGCCCGGTGAGCGCGCCGACCACGCTACGGAGCGAGTAGCTGCCGGCGTTCTCGAACAGCGCCGCCGAGATCGGGCCGACGAACGTCCCCGTCTCGACAAGCGCCAGCGACCCGCCGACCCCGAGTGCGATGCCGGCGAGCGTGCGAGCCGAAACGCCGTTTATGAACTCGCCGCCGTAGCGGTCGGCCGCCTTGATCGAGGGAAGGAAGAGGAGCCCGACGAACGCACCGGCGATCGTTCCGAGACCGAGCGCACCGACGGTCTGAAGCGCCGGCGAGCCGGTGATCCCGAGCAAGAAGAAGTCACCGAGACCGACCATCGGGGCGATAAAGATGGCAAAGAGGAGGCCAGTGAGGAGGCCGACGACGGCCCCGAAGGTGAGACCGATCGTTCGGGGATCGGTGATACCGAGGGCGAGACCGCCAACCATCTTCAGTTTCTCCGTAAACGAGAGGCCGTTCCAGAATCGCTGGATCGTTACCTGAATGTCTCGGTCGACGAGCGAGACGCCGCTCCCGTTGCGTTCGGCCGCATCGATCGCGGCGCGCATGTCGGCACCGGGTTCGATGTCGAACTGATCGCCGAGCCGTGACTGGACGTACGAGAGCATCCAGTAGGCCAGGAACTGAAAGACCGTGTTCCCCGAGAGGAGGTCCTGGGATTCGATGTCGTCGGGAGCGCCGCCTTGCATCTGATTGTACCGGCCTTCGTCGAGTTCGACGGCGACCACGTCGGGTTGCTCTTCTGCGACGGCGTCGCGAACGTCGTCGACGCTCGCCTGCGAGACGTGGGCAGTTCCGAGAACGGTGACGGAACCGTCCTGCGACGTATCCGTCTCGCCGGCCGCGACGGGATCGGGGGGGTCCGGCGCGTCGGCGTCGCCTGCATTACTCATTACCGGATCAACTCGGCCACGACTTTTACCAGTATCGAACTGCGCGATGGTAGCGCGTCCCAGCCGTGTACGGCGACGGCAAGACTGATTGTCGTCGTGGGGAAACTGCGGGCAATGACCGATCTGATGGAGACGCTCGTCGAGAACCGAGAGATGGTACAGCCGAACCACGCCAACATGCTCGACTCGGCCCACGGCGGGAACGTCATGAAGTGGATGGACGAAGTCGGCGCGATGTCGGCCATGCGGTTCTCGGGCGAGACCTGCGTCACCGCCCGCGTCAACCAGATGAACTTCGAACGACCGATCGCCGTCGGCGACACGGCGCACATCACGGCCTACGTCTACGATGCGGGCGAATCGAGCGTCCGCGTTCGCCTGATCACCGAGCGCGAGGACCCCCGAACCGGCGAGCGCGAGAAGACGACCGAGTCGTACTTCGTCTACGTCGCGATCGACGAGGACAACGAGCCGACAACGGTTCCCGAACTCACGGTCAGTACTGACGAGGGAGCGCGGCGACGCGAACGGGCGCTTGCGAACGAACAGCGCGAGTATCGGAACCGGGACTGACAGCACCAAACCGAAGCCAACTCTCTTTCATACTGATACTGAACTCGGTTGCGGTTCTGCGGTCACCGGAACTCGAAATCTCGGTATTGCTCGAGAGGCCCTTGCAAACCTCACGAGAACCGAACCGTTTCGGTTCCCGGCTCGAGTTCAACGCGCGCACCGATCGGGATTGGCGTCGTCGGCCAGGTGTGCCCGAAGTCGACGTTGAAGACGATCGGGGCGGTGGGATTGTACCGCTCGAAGGCCTTCGTGATCGCCGTCCGCTGCTGATTGCGGTACTGCGCGCGACGCTCGGCCGGCCGAGCATCGAGATGAGATCGCGCTGCCGGCCGGCCGACGAGAACGCCATCGAACCGTTCGAGCAGTCCGCGCTCGCCTAGCGCCCGAAGGACGCCCGCAACCCAGGACGGTTCGGGCAATTCCTCGGAGGTTTCGAGCGCGAGGATCGTTCCGTCGAGTTCGGTCTCGTCCGGCAGGTATCGTCCCGCGAGAAACTGCTGGTCGAGGATTTCGAGACAGCCGCCCCAGACTCGTCCCGAAACGGACTCGTCGCCGCCCGCCCACCGCCAGCCCGGGTTCGGCTCGGTCTCGCGGGGTTCGTCGAGCAGTTCGGGGGTCGCCCAGTCGCCGGGTTCGTCCGTGAACGCCCCGGCGGGGCGGATCTCGCCGACTGACTCCTCGAAGAACGCGCGCTCGGTGAACTCGACGGTGTGCTCGAACAGGTGCCCGTCCATCGCGAGTTCAGCCATCACGGTCGGGCCGTAGTAGGAGACGATGCCGAGGTTCCAGAGGTAGAGCGCGAGGTTTGTATTATCGCTGTAGCCGTAGAACCGCGTCGGATTCTCCCGGAGAACGTCGGGATCGAGGTGTTCGAGCACCCGAATCTGGTCGTTCCCACCGATCACGGCGATGACTCCCTTGATGTCCGGGTCTTCGAACGCGTCCATGATATCCCGTGCACGGACGTCCGGGTGCTCCAGCAGGAACTCGTCGTCGTGCGATACCGTCGGGAACTCGACCGGTTCGAGGTCGAACACCTTGCGGAGGCGTTCGAGACCGAGTTCGTAGACCTCGCTGAACTCGGTCGTCGGGTTCGACGACGGGGCGATCACCGCGATCTTGTCACCGCGTTCGAGCGGCGGTGGGGTTACAAACGACGGCATGGCGACTACTGCTCAGTAGAATTGTATAATGCTACCGCACCATTGTTCCGTGTTCACACTGTTTATCCGGAGCGCTGCACCGACGCGCGAGGGTCCGCTAGCCGCCACTCGATGACGGCGTCGGCGAGCACGATGAGGGCGAGGAAGACGCCCGCGCCGAACGAGAGTACCCCGCTGATGCCGACGATTCCGGACGCAGCGACACTACTGTAGCCAGCCCACAGCGAGACGCAAAGACACGGCACCGAAAGCGCCGCAAACACCTTCTCGACGGCACTCTCACCGACCGCCGCCCGGGCGACCAACGACAGCGGAAGCAACGCTGGCACCACGACAAACACGATGGGTGTCACCGTCTCGCCATCGATCGGGAGGCCAGCGAGCGACCAGCCGAAGAACCCCACTATCGAGCCGAGGACGATACTCCCTGGAATCACACCCACCAGGAAGAGTGCAAGCGCGTACGAACTCGTTCGGATCGTGCGGGCGAGCCGTTCCATACTTGCGATTCATGTCACCCATTCATAAATATTAGCAGGATTCTACGTGTCGTCGGTCGAGACGGATACCCCGTCGTATCCCTGTTACGACGACCGCTCGAGTTCGAGATCGGCAGTATCGATGTCCGCGTCGGCCGCGCGCTCGTTCGCGTCGAGAACGCGATCGAGTCGGCGCTCGAACTCGGCTTCCGTCAGTTCGCCCTCGGCGTACCGGCGCTGGAGCGTCGTCACCGGATCGGTTCCGACGGGCGAGTCGGCGTCCTCGCTCGTCTCGCGGTCAGTGGACCGACCGATCTCGGCCTCGCGATCCTGTTTGGACGCCTGTCGCGCGAGAAACCAGACGAGAAACGCGCTGGCGACGAGCAATACGGTGAGAACGACCGCATACAGGGGACCGGCAAACAGCGCCACCGCGATGACGATTACATCCGCAAGGACGAACGTAATTGCAAAGATTTCCGGGAGGCTGTAGCCGTAGCCTCGGCTCCCGGTTTCGGGGGCCCGCTCAGCGCCGCGCCCGCTACGATTGCCCATACGGGAGTGTCACGGGCGAGCCGAATAACTGTGGGGGAAACCGACGCCTGGGCTGCCGAACGAACCCGTCGAACTCGTCGAACGACCGATGGTATTTACCCCTCGGCAGTCCGAGCGTGACGTATGACACTCGCGGTCGACCCCCCAGAACCGCCGACGCTCGATTTCGTCGATCCCAACGAGTACGAGGACGCGACGATCAGCGGCGGCTCCGAGGACATCGACTACCGCCGCGAAGAACTTCAGAAGTTCCTCGAGAACGGTGCCTGGGAGGACGCCTTCGAGGAGTGGCGAACGGACACCAACCTCGATCAACGCGAGTTCGGTATCGCTCGCGACCTCGATCTCTTCGCGGAGTTCGACTTCTTCTGGGACGACTTTGCCGACCGAGTCGGCTACCACGCACCCGGTATTCCGGAGGACTGGCAGGCGCGGGAGTACCATCCCGAACTCGATACCTGGGGCACCGTCTCGGCGATCAACGCCGCGTTGACCGAGTTCGGACAGGTCGTCTCGGTGACCTTAAAAGCAGAGTACATCGACTGGGAGGCGGCGTACGAACCGCCGGAGGACCTGCCGGATTTCGACTGACGGCTCGGTGGTTTGTCGTAGTCTCCAGTCTCGGCTTAGCCCGCCCACCCTCCCGCTAGGTCCCCGCTTACGTTCTCGCGCCAGAACGTGAACTCGTCCTCACAGGCTTCGTTCTCGTGGATGTGATCGACGAAGCCAGCGCCCGGCGAGGCGAGTTCGTCGCCGCAGAACGGGCACGAAACGGGATCGGACCAGTCGGTTGTAGTTACTGCCATGCGTAGAGCGGAGTACGACGAATCCATATATAAATGCTGCCTGCTAGGGGAGAATACAATAATATGTGATTTAACCACATTCTCATTTCAGGTCGAGCGCCGATCGCGATGCGTCCATGTCCCCGTGGCGGTAGCCAAGAGATCTGCCGGGACCGGAGGCTTCTCGTCGGCTGCCCGTCCTACGGGAAACGAGAACCGAATGTCGGTTAGGACGGCGGTACGACGAGTCGGCCACTTCGACGCGCTGTTGTTGACGGCCGGAATCTGGTTTCTGGCGAAGTTTCTGCGATACGTTTTCCCGCCGCTTTTCGGTTCGTTTCAGGAAACGTATCACGTCTCGAACGCTGCCCTGGGGACGGCGTTTTCCGGATTCATGCTGGTGTACGCGGCGATGCAGTTCCCCTCGGGCGTGCTCGCCGACCGCCTCGGCTCGGTGACGGTCATCACGACCGGGGTGTTCGTCGCCGCGGGGTCCGCACTCGCCCTCGTCGTCGACTCGTCGTTTCTCGTCCTCGTCGGCGTGATGCTCGTTATGGGCGCGGGGACTGGCGCGCACAAGACCGTCGCCGTCAGACTGCTCTCGCGAGCGTATCCAGCGCGAACCGGCCGCGCGCTCGGGGTTTTGGATACGTTCGGTGCGTTCGCCGGCGTCGTCGCGCCCTGGGCCGTCGTGCTCGTTGCAGGCGTGCCGTTCGTGCTCGGGGCAAGCTGGCGGCTGGTCTTCCTGAGTGCCGGACTCTGTGGACTCGTCCTGGCCGCGCTCTTCTGGACCCGCGTGCCACAGCGGGTCCCGGACGAAACGACGGACGGCGGCACGACCAGTGGCGTTAGTCTCGACGAGTTCAGGGAGTACGCGTCGCTCTTTCGCGACCCGCGGTTTGCGGCCTTCGCACTGTTGACCGTGCTGTTTTCGTTTACGTACAACGGCCTGGTCTCGTTCGCGCCGCAGTATCTAACGACGGAAGTCGGGTTGACCGACGGGATGGCGAACGTCCTCTTCAGCGGGCTCTTTCTGGCGAGTCTGGTGCAGTTGGTGACCGGCGATCTGAGCGACCGGGTCGGCCGACTGCCGCTTATTACCGCAACCCTTGGTCTCGCGTCGCTTGCGCTGATCGCGTTCGTCTCGCTGACGAACGCCGCCGGTCCGATCGTACTCGGCGGCGCGCTCATCGCTGCAGGCATCGGCTCGCACGGGTTTCGGCCTGTCAGGGGCGCGTATCTGATGTCGGCGATTCCGGACGACGTGGCCGGCGGAGGACTCGGCGTCGTCCGAACGCTGCTCATGGCGGCCGGTGCGATCTCGCCGGCGATCGTCGGCGTGATTTCGGACGCCGCCGGCTTCCAGCCGGCGTTCTGGCTGCTGACCGCCTCCATTATCGTCGCGACGGGTCTCGCCATCGTTCTCTGGCATACTGACCGACCCGCACATCACGAAAAGAGTTAACACATCTCAATCCCTACGGGTGGTATGACACTCGTCGAACCGGTCGAGTTCGAGTGCGTCCAGTGCGGCCGCCGGGAAGCGGTTGCCGACGCACTCGTCAGTACCTGTCGACAGTGCGGGGGCGAGATGCGAAACGTCGAACCGATCCACGACTGAGTAGACTCCTGTCCCTGCCGCGGTTTTTTGCCCCCGGTCGTCGACCTATCGTCCATGTCGCTGTACTCGGTTGCGTCCCTCGATACCGTCGAGTCGCGCGAACTGGACGAACTCGAACCGACGCTGTTTCCCATCGGACTCGACCTGCAACCCGAGCAGATGCGTCCGAGCGTCTGGCACTACGACCGCGGCGAGGAAAGCACCTACCACCGGCAAGACGAGCAGGAGGAACTGTACGTCGTTCTCGAGGGAACCGTCGATGTGACGGTCGAACGGGAGACCGAACGCGACGTCGTCACGCTCACGAAACACGAGTTCATGGTCGTCCCGCCCGAGTCCTGGCGGCAACTCGAGGCCGTCGAGGAGAGTCGCGTGCTCGCGATCGGTGCGCCGAACGTCGCGGACGATTCGATCGTCGAGGACGAAACGACGGCTCGAAGCTGAGAGGAAGTGACCACCCGCAGCCGGAACAGGAGTCGTCTACCGAGTCACCGCGACGGCGGCCGCGAGCAACGCGACACCGATCGCGGCTGCGGCGACGCCGACCCCGCCCGTTCCGGGTACCGCGAGTGCGACGAGCGCGCCAGCGACGACGCCAGCGCCGCCGCCACCGGCGAGCAGCGGGCCGCCGAGTGAACTCGGCGACGACGCCCGTTCCTCGCGGTCTTCGAGTTCGGAACGGAGCGCGGCGAACTCGTCTCGGCTCACGGTGTCCTCGAGGGCGGTGTTCAGTTCGTCGAGTCGCTCCTCGAGTGCGGTCTGCTCGGAGTCGACGGCCGAGACGGTTTCGCGGACCGCGTCGATATCGGCGGCTACCCGGTCCGTCTCAGCGGCGAGGTCGTCGACCGTTGCGGCGGCAGGGGTGGACTCGACGGCAGCCGAGAGCGTCTCGAGGTCACGACTGAACTCGTCGAGTGCGGTTTTGGAGTCCTCGAGCGTCGTTTCGGCGTCCTCGAGAGCGGTTGTCCGCTCGTCGAGCGCCGTTACATTATCGTCGAGCGAAGCAACGTCGGCCACAACGGTAGCGAGTTCGCTCTCGATGTCGTCTACGTCATCGGCAACACCCGTCACGTCCGCTTCGACGGAATCCGCGTCGGCGGCGACAGATTCGAGGCGGTCACCGGAGTCGGCCACTCGCTCGTCGATTGCGTCGAGTCGGTCGGCCAGGGTCGCGAGTCGGTCCTCGAACGCCGCGTCCGCGGTTTCGCTGGCCGCTTCGGCCGCGTCGACGCGATCCGCGAGTTCCTCGAGTTCTTCGAGGGTCGTCCGAACGGATTCGAGTTCGTCTTCGAGCGCCGTAACAGCGCTACGAGTTGCGAGGTCACCCTCCGGACAGCGATTGGCAAGTGCGGTGAACTCGTCTGCGAGGCGGTCGGTATCGGCCGCAATGTCGTCGGTCCTGGTCTCGACCGCGTTGAGATCCGTTTCGAGCGCCGCCGTCGTCTCCGCGAGTTGCTCTTCGACCGCGTCGAGGTCCGCGGCGAGTTCATCGCGCGCAGCGTCGGCATCGTCGATGCGCGAGTCGGTACGGGCCGAGAGTTCTTCGATCCGTCCGGAAACGGCGTCGAGTCGGGTCGCCTGTTCTTCGAGGCGACCGGCGACGCCGTCCACCCGCGTTTCGGCGGTTTCGAGCGCGGTATCGATCTCGTCTTCGCGGTCCGCAACGCGCTCCGAGAGCGTCGTTACCGTCGACTCAAGTTCAGCGACGGTGTCCGCCTCGGCGTGGTCGTCGCTCGCGGCTTCGAGGTCGTCGATGCGTTCCCGAACACGCTCGAGTTCGGTTTCGACGGCATCGAGGTCGGTAGTGTCGGCCGTTCGATTGCTGACGGTCTCGACGGTGGTTTCGAGCCGTTCGAGATCGGCCGTGAGGCCCCGAATCTCGTCGTCTCGGTTCGCGAGCCGGTCGAACAGGGTGTCGATAGCTGCGTCCGCGGCGTCCGCGGCGTCGCCGGCGGCGTCGCTATCGGTGCCCGTATCGTCGAACGAAAGCGTCGCATCGTCGGCCTGTACCGTCGGCATTACGCGCTCGCTCTCCGGTGGCTCGTCCGACGGTTCATCCTTCGGCCCATCGCCCCAGGTTACGTCCTCGTAGGGCTCGACTTCGTCCGCAGCGGCTGCGAGCGCGCCGCGCGCCGGGCTCGCCTCGGGGTCGTCAGCGAGTCGCACGCCGCGGATCGAGAGCGGCAGTCCCGCCGCATCGAATCGACCGCCCAGCAGGAACTCGAGCCCTTCGACGGCACCTGAGCCTGCGACTGCGATCGGCACAGCGACGCCCCGCTGAAGGTCGGCCTCGGTCGCCTGCACACCGAGTGCGTCGCCGAGTTCACCGACGAGGTCGTCGAACGCCGCGGCGAGTGCACGCTCGATCGGGCCGGTGTCCGCGTCGGGGTCGAGTTCGAACGTTTCGAGCACGCTGTGGACCCGTTCGGGTGCGTGACCGGTTTCATCGGCCGCCCGGTCGACGATCCAGTCGGTGCCCCGCGGAACGGCGAACGCGAGGACCGGGACGCCGTAGTACGCCAGCGCGACGCTCGTCGTCTGCGGTCCCAGACAGATTCCGAGTCCGGTGTAGTTGTCCGCAGCGAACTGGTCGTAGACGACCGCAAAGCCCCGGCTGATCGGCGTCACACCGACACCGAACTCGTCCTCGTTCCTGTCCCCGCCTCCGCTCTCGCTCTCATTCTTGTTCTCGTCACCGTGACGATTCATGACAGTTTCGAGCGTCGAGGCGACGGTCTCTCGGTGGGCGTCGGTCGGTGCGTCGGCGTCGACGAGCGTGCCCGGTATCGTGTAATAGAGTCGACCGCCGGTTTCGGCCGACTGTGTCTGTGCCGGCCCCTGGGCCTCCTGTTCGGAGAAGACGCTCTCAACGAGTGCGGCAAACGCGGCGTCGCCGTGAGGAGCAGGCGGGAGCACGCCGTTCCGGAACAGCGACTCGGGTTCCTCGTCTTCCGCCTCCGCCGCCGCGAGTACATCCGAACCGACGCGATACGCTGCGTCAGCGGTTTCGACGAGTTCAGTATCGCCCTCGGGCGGCGTCCCTTCGAGCGCCGATGCCGCGAGCACGAGCGTGGGTGTCGACGCGACGGACGGGGCCGCAGGCTGGCCGCTCGCCAGCCGAATCGCGTCCGCACCGATATCGAGACCGTAGTCCATGCGACGACAACCCAGGGGTTACTCTTGGTACTTTGCCTGTGAGTACCAGATGTGAAAACGGGCGCGGGGCTGCTGACGGAGCTACTGCGGGGCGCGCCGTCGCTTCCCGACCGAAACTGCGTCCCCGGTCTCGATCGCTGTCCCCCACGACGCCTCGGGGACAGTCGTGTTGACCATTATCCGGAAGTAGTGATCGAACCACTCCTCGCTCGCCCAGTCCGGCAACGTCTCCCGGCGGCGTTCAACGAAGGTTTCCCGAAACCCGTCGGTCGGCTCGCCGGTGTCGGGGTTTCGCGTCGGAACCACGCACCGCTGGCATGGGTTGATCCCCTGGAACGTGGTTGCGCCGATAGTGAACGAAACTCCCTGTCCGGGAGGGCCGTAGAGGCGGTCCTCCCAGAACGCCGGAACGCCCTCGACCACGAGGTTCGGCCGAAGCCGGCGACACACCTCCGCCGCATCGATACCGTCGTACCACGATGCCACCGTCTTGAGCGTCGCTCCGGCGATTACGGTCGGGCCGGACGCGTCGGTATCGTCCAGAAATCCGCCCGCCTCGTTACGAACGAGCTCAACGGGATAGCCGAGATACTCGGAGAGCCACGAGGCGAGACAGTCCCGGTCGAGTTCGAGGTGAAACGTATCGCCGTCTGCAGTCGGATCGTCAACGTCCGAGAGCGTCACCGTCTCGCGCTCGAGATCGTACTCAATGTGCAGTCCGTGAACCGCCGGTTCGCGCTTGCCGTTGACGTAGGTATCACTCGCCTGCAGCGGGAGATCTGAACTCGAAATCGGTGGCGTGTCGTCGAGGGGCTCGTTCTCACCGTTTCGCTTGACGATCGCGTAGCGCCGATCCCACGCCAGCCCACCCCCAGTCTGAATTGTGGCTGTCTGGAGCGTCACTGCATCGAGGGACTTGATCGGGTGAATACGAATTCGATCCAGGGAGGCCATCGCGCGTAGTAACGAGATACTATTGTTTATGTATGCCCATTAGTTTCAGTTGGTGGTTGACAACACAGCACAGACCAGAACGCACGGATTACCGACGGGGTGGACACAGCAGACCGCGAAACAACGGCACGTCTTTCCCTTGGAGTTAGAATTATTTCTGATGTGAGTTCTCATCGAAACACCTCTGATTTCAGACAATCATACCGTTGAGAAGGAGGCGACTATATATCGGGCGTAGAGACGTATGAAACACCAAACATTGATTCACGGTTCGGGAAGTCATGACACACTCAGCGCAAAATCCTCCACGTTTATACATCAGGATGGTGGTGGGTTATGTATATGTCCGAAACAGGGACGGAACCCCGTCCGCTGGATCAACAGCTTCCCGACCCAGTAACAGCGTCGAACGTTCGGCACAATCCATCGCTCACCGAACTTCGCGACCTCGCCTCCCACCAGGAGACGACCACCGAGTTCGGATCGCCATCCTACGTCAGCGACGTCCGCTCGCGGAGCGCAGACCGGACGAAAAACGCCGTCGACCACGAGTTCACCGCGGCCGACGACGCGCTCGTCGAGGATGCAGTCGAACTCGCGAGTGAGCGCGAACTGGTCTGTGTCGACCGGCTGATGGGGCGACATCCGGAAGCGACCTTCTGTTGCCGACTGTTCGTCCCCGTCGAACACGCCCGTCTCGCACTGGGCTGGGCAAACTTATTCGAGCCGTCCGATGGGCGCGAGCCCGATCTGTACACCGTCCACCTGCCGGACTACGAGGAGCGAGCGATCCGCGTCCTTCCCGAAACCGGCTTTACCGCCGTGCTCGGAACCGACTACATCGGCGAGGCCAAGAAGTCGTTCCTCCGCCTGTTCATGTACCGGATCAAACAACAGGGCGGGCTCGGCCTTCACGCCGGCAGCAAGCACGTTCGCGTTCGCGACGAAGACGGCGACCTCCAGAGCGTCGGCCAGGCGTTCATGGGCCTCTCCGCGACCGGCAAGTCGACGCTTACCTCCCACGGCTGCTGGCTCGACGACCCCGAAGACGCCTCGATGCGCCAGGACGACGTCTGTGCGCTCCTCCCCGACGGCTCGGTCGCCGGCAGCGAGGCCACCGGCCTCTTTATCAAAACCATCGGCCTCGACGAGGACGAACAGCCCGGCCTCTACCGCGCCGCCACCGACGACTCCGCCATTCTCGAGAACGTCGCTGTCGACGACGACGGCACCGTCCACTTCGACGAGGACCGATACACGACGAACTCGCGCGCGGTCGTCCGCCGCGACGAACTCGAGAGCGCGGACGACGAGATCGATCTGGACGACATCGACCAGGTCTTTTTCATCACCCGAAACCCGTTGATGCCCCCCGTCGCGAAGCTCAGCAACGACCAGGCCGCCGTCGCGTTCATGCTCGGCGAATCGATCGAAACAAGCGCCGGCGATCCCTCGCGGGCCGGCGAGTCGATCCGCGTCGTCGGGACGAACCCGTTCATCATCGGCTCCGAGGGCGAGGAAGGCAACATCTTCCACGACCTGATCGACATCCTCGACGTCGACTGTTACGTTATCAACACGGGCTATCTCGGTGAACGATCCCAGGACATCGGCGTCACCGAATCGGTCACGATCCTCACCGAAGCCGCCCGCGGCACGATCGAGTGGACCGACGACGACCGAACCGGTCTCACCATCCCCGAATCCGTTCCCGAACTCGATATCGAGGACTACTACGTCCCCGATCACGTCGACGACTACGACGAAGCGATCGCCGAACTCCGTGCTGAACGACAGGAGTATCTCGCCCAGTTCGAGGACCTTCGCGACGACATCGTCGACGCCGTCTACTGAGCGACGGACGGTCGAACAGTCGGTCGGTGTCGGAGCCCGAATGGAATCCGGGAATTCCAGTATCCGGAACGGCATCAGAAACGTGACGATCGATTTCGAAACCCGGCGTCGAGTTCACGAACGTCGAAGGCAGACCTTGCCGGACAGCCATACTGTTATGTGCGTCCAGTTCTCATCACCAGTCATGAGCGTACAGTTGCGAAAACCAACCGCACGAGTCTGTGAGTCGTGCGGGCGCGCTGAGCACTGGGACGACGACCTCGAAGCCTGGCAGATCGCCCGCGAGAGCGGCACAAAACAGGTCGGCAGCCCGCACTGTCTCCACGAGTGGGACATCAACGGGAACTTCAACCCGGTCGCGACAGACGAGTAACGGGAAAACGGCTGCAGCAGGCGACAGCCGATCGCTGACGCCCGACAGCCAGCAGCAAGCGGGTTCTCCAGGGGCGCTATTCAGTTCGGGTACACTCGAACAGCCGCGCGCGTCGATGCCCGTCGGTCGCTCTCGCACCGACCCGACCGTCTCCGTGGCTCCATCTTTGTATCCCGACGCCGTACAGGACGCTCGATGCCAACAGTCTACATCACCGCACCGCCCGAATCGGCCGCCGAACTCGCCGAGATGCTCGTCGATGAGCGCCTCGCCGCCTGCGTCAACCGACTCTCGACGACCTCGACGTACCGCTGGGACGGCGACGTGCACCGCGACGAAGAGACCATCCTCCTCGCGAAGACCACCGACGACGCCTACGATGAACTCGCGGCTCGCGTCGAGGACGCCCACCCCTACGATGTTCCGTGCATCGAACGCTTCGACGAGACGGCTGAACTCGAGTCGTTCGCGGCGTGGCGTGCGGAGAGCGTCGAGTAGCACCGTCGCGTGTCCGCGGTTTACTGCGAGGCGTGCGTCAGACCGTCACAGACGAGGACTGCCCGAAAAAGCAACCCTTAAAACTCGCGCACGGGTTGTGACGGGTATGGCTGGAACCATCGAAGTGCTCGTTCCGGGTGGCCAGGCCAACCCTGGCCCACCGCTCGGTCCCGAGCTCGGACCGACCCCCGTCGACGTGCAGGCGGTCGTACAGGATATCAACGACCAGACAGAAGCGTTCGACGGCACTGAAGTGCCCGTCACCGTCGACTACGAGGACGACGGCTCCTTCGAAATTGACGTTGGTGTCCCACCGACGGCGGCACTCGTCAAGGACGAGGCTGGCTTCGAGACAGGGAGTGGCGAACCCCAGGAGGACTTCGTCGCGGACCTCTCGATCGACCAGGTCAAAACGATCGCCGAGCAGAAACATCCCGACCTGCTCGCGTACGATACGAAAAACGCCGCAAAGGAAGTCGTCGGCACCTGCGCCTCGATGGGCGTCACCATCGAAGGCGTGGACGCCCGCGAGTTCAAAGCGAAAGTCGACGACGGCGAGTACGACGACGCGCTCGCCTAATCGGGATATCGCTGACCGCTAGTAACGGCGCGTGATGGCGGGCCGTGGTCACGAGTTATTTCATTTTTCACCCGTCGATATCGAGGGTCGAGACTCGTCTGTCACGGTCACCCACGTCGCGGATGTAAATAGCTGAAATACCGCCGTAGCGGGCGGTAAGTGATGGGGCTGCAGAACACAGGTGTCTGGAAAGAGGCGGCAATTAGTTTTTAAATCTTGTTTGCAGGCGGAACGGTGCGCTCATCCGGAGCAGTCGTGCCGCCGGCACTCATCAGCACGCGAACGAACGCGCCGATACCGAGCGAGGCAACCAGGACGGCGAGGAGGATGGTGGCCCCTATCGAAAACCCTGCGACGCCACAGAGCGCTCCCCCGGCAAGAATTCCGGAGCCGAGCCGGTCCCGACCGAGTCGGGCCATCGTTGCCCGTCCGACAGCAACGAATCCGAGCACCAGGAGTATCGGGAGGGTCGTTCCCCCGAGAAGAACCAGTGGAATGCCAAAGAAGATCCCGACGCTCTGTCCGACGAGAATATAGCCGGTGCTTGCGAGCCCGGCGAGGACCAGCCCGCTCGGAAGGCCGATACAGATCGAAATCACGGGACTTCGTCGCGCCGTTTCGACGGTCCGCGTGCCATATCCCTGAACCAATCCCAGGACGACCAACGCGAGAACGACCGTTGCGGCGAACTGAAACCCGACCCGCCCGAGCGATCCGAGTGACCGATACGCCTCAACCGCTGCCCCCGACGTGAGTACCTCGACGACCGCGGACTCGGACCCGGACTCGGATGCACCCATCCCCACGTATAAATCTGCTGGCCACATATTCGAATTCATCACTGTCACTCTTCATAGAACTTCTGGTCGGTGCACGCTCTGCGGAGACCGAGAGTGGAACACTGAACCGGTCGGGAATCCAGTTCGACGGGTTTAAGTTCGACATGGCACTTCTCTCAACAGAGACAGGCATTGCCTGTTTCACTGACCCGTAGGAGCACTCCTGCGTACTACGGAGGTGAACGATGGCAGATTCGGATATCGAAACCGCAGTGGATCGCGCACTCGAGGACGCGCCCGATCGGAACTTCACCGAGACGGTCGACCTCGCGATAAATCTGCGCGACCTTGACCTGAACGAACCGTCGAATCGTGTTGACGAGTCCGTCGTCCTCCCGTCCGGCACCGGACAGGAGACGCGTATCGTCGTTATCGCCGAAGGAGAGACCGGTGTTCGCGCCGAAGAGGCCGCGGACGAGGTCCTTTCGGTCGACGACGTCGCGGATCTGGACGACGACGACGCCAAAGATATGGCGGACGAGACCGACTTCTTCATCGCCGAAGAGGCGATGATGCAAGACATCGCCCGGCATCTCGGTACTATCCTCGGTCCGCGAGGGAAGATGCCGGACCCGCTCTCGCCCGACGACGACGTCGTCGAGACCGTCAACCGACTCAAGAACACCGTGCAGCTTCGCTCCGGCGACCGGCGGACGTTCCACACGCTCGTCGGCGCCGAAGACATGGACGCCGAAGACATCGCCGACAACATCGACGTCATCCTGCGTCGCCTGCACGCCGACCTCGAGAAGGGGCCCCAGAACATCGATGCCGTCTACATAAAGACGACCATGGGCCCATCCGTGGAGGTGGCCTAATATGAGCGCCCAGGCAGATCGCAAAACGGAGAACCTTCCCCAGTGGAAGCAAGAGGAAGTCGCCGACCTCGAAACACTCATCGAAAACTACGAGAGCGTCGGCATCGTCGGCATCGCCGGCATTCCCTCGAAGCAGCTCCAGGACATGCGCCGTGATCTCCACGGCACCGCAGAGTTGCGCGTCAGCCGCAACACGCTGCAGGTCCGTGCGCTCGAAACCGCTGGTCTCGACGATCTCGTCGACGACGTCGAGGGCCAGGTCGGCCTGATCGGAACGAACGACAATCCGTTCGCCCTCTACAAGGAACTCGAGGCCTCGAAGACGCCCGCCCCGATCAACGAGGGCGAGGTCGCCCCGAACGACATCGTCATCCCCGAGGGTGACACCGGTGTCGACCCGGGGCCGTTCGTCGGTGAACTCCAGAGCATCGGCGCGAACGCACGCATCGAGGACGGTTCGATCCAGGTCATGGAGGACTCGACGGTCTTAGAGGCCGGCGGGGAAGTCTCTGCGGATCTGGCGAACGTCCTCAACGAACTCGGCATCGAGCCCAAGGAAGTCGGGCTTGACCTTCGCGCAGTCGTCGCCGAGGGCGTGCTCTTCGACCCCGAAGACCTCGACATCGACATCGAGGCCTACGAGAGCGACGTGCAGACGGCCGCCGCTCGCGCCCGGAACCTCTCGCTCAACGCGCCGTTCCCGACCGCGACGACGGCTCCGACACTCATCGCCAAGGCCACGGGCGAGGCCAAGAGCCTCGGCCTGCAGGCCGCCATCGAGGACGAAGACCTCATGCCCGACCTCGTCAGCAAGGCCGACGCACAGCTTCGTGCGCTCGCCGCCCAGATCGACGACGAGGAGGCCCTGCCTGACGAACTGCAGGACGTCTCCGCACCCGCCGCAGGCGCGGCCGGCGCGGACGATGAGGGCGAAGATGCAGACGAATCGGTAGACGACCAGGACGCCGAGGCCGACACCGACGATGACGATGATGACGACGAAGACGACGGTGACGGTGCGGAAGGACTCGGCGCAATGTTCGGCTAATCAACACAACTGGAGGATACACCAATGGAATACGTTTACGCTGCACTCATCCTGAACGAATCGGACGAAGAGATCAACGAAGACAACCTCACCGACGTACTCGACGCCGCCGGCGTCGACGTCGAAGAATCCCGCGTCAAGGCACTCGTCGCCGCACTCGAAGACGTCGACATCGACGACGCTGTCTCCGAGGCCGCCGCCGTCCCCGCCGCCGGTGGCGCTGCAGGCGGTGCCGCCGCAGCCGACGAGGCTGCTGATGAGGGCGAGGAAGAAGCAGAAGAAACCAGCGACGTCCCGGACACCACGGACGAAGACGACGAAGACGACGAGGCAGACGGCGAAGGCCTCGGCGAACTCTTCGGCTAAGTCGGCCCGCTATCGCGACGACACGGTTACTTCCGATTTCTTTCGACATCCACCGCCGACAGTTACTTCTCGGTCTCGCGTAACTGCGTACTCGTGACAACCGCCGTGTACTTCGACCTCGACGGAACGCTCTGTACGTACGACGAGTCGTTCGAGTCGCTGTTTCGACGGGCCGTCTCCCCCCACGGAACGCCGACCGACGCAGCGTACGAAGCCTACGTCGAGCGCCTGCTCACCGCGCTCGATCGTTGCGAACCCGACCCCTACCGTCGCGGGTTCGAAACCGTCGCAGAGGAGATCGACCTCGACGCGACGCCGGCCGCGCTCGCCGCCGACTACTGCGACATCGAAGTCGACGCGACGGTCGTGACGGCGGATGCGAAACGCGTCCTCGATACTGTCGCCGCGACGAATCCGACCGGCATCATCACCAACGGCGACGGCGAGCAGCAGCGAGCGAAACTCGAGTTCCACGGGCTCGACGACCGGGTCGACGAAGTCCTCGTCTCGAACAGCCACGGCGTGCGCAAACCCGACCGCGAACTCTTTGAACTCGCGAAAGCGCGCCTCGATGCGGACGAGTTCGTCTACGTCGGCGACAGCTACGACGAGGACATCGTCGGGGCTCGCGAGGCTGGCTTTCGGACCGTGTACGTCGACGGCGGTTCGGTTGCCGCCGAGGACGCCGCCGCTGCGGACGGCATCGTCTCGAGCGTCGGTGAGTTGCTCGACGACGATTCGCTTCCCGCGGCGCTCGAGGGGCCGTTCGCATCGCAGGCGTAGGCGGGTCGGGACGAGCCGAGCGGAAGCGAATTGGCGAGAGCGCGCCGCGGGCGCGAGTTTAAATCCGAAGACGCGGCCAGATGAAGCGATGGCTGTTGCCCCGGTCGAGTTCGTCGCGGACCCAGCCCTGACCCTGCAACTGCTCGCGTGGACGGTGGCGGGGGCGAGCCTGGGGAGTCTGAGCGGACTGATTCCCGGGCTCCACGCCAATAACTTTGCGCTCCTGCTTGCCGGCGTCGCAGTCTCGGTCCCTGGACCGCCGTTGTTCATCGGCTGTGCGATGCTTGCGGCTGGCGTCGTCCACACCTTTCTCAACGCCGTCCCGGCGATGGCACTCGGCGTGCCGGATGCAGAAATGGCGGTGACGGCGCTACCGGGACATCGAATGGTGCGTGACGGACGCGGATACGAGGCGATCCGGCTGTCGGCGCTCGGGAGCGTGCTCGCCGTCCTCGTTGCGGTGCCGCTCGCGATTCCGGTCACGCGGGTGATGACGGCGGTGTATCCGACAGTTCGAGCGAATCTGTCGCTCGTGCTGGCCATGGTCGTCGTCGCGTTGATCGCCTCGGAGTTCACCTGGCGGGCTCGCCTCGCCGGCTTGCTCTCGTTTTCGCTCGCGGCGGGCCTGGGACTGCTGACCCTCGACCTCTCGCCGGATGCACCGCTCGAGGCGGGCGGGACCCTCGCACCGCTGTTCGCCGGCCTCTTCGGAGCGCCGGTGTTGATCGATGCACTCGCCGGGTCGGGCCTTCCGCCGCAGCGCGACGGCGAGATTGCGATGTCTCGTCGACTCGTCGGTGCGACGGCTCTCGCCGGTTCGCTGGCGGGTGCGATCGTCGGCTACATACCGGGAATCTCGGCCGCTATCGCCGCCGTTGCAGTGCTCGTCTTCGTTCCTGGAAACGCCGACGATCGCGGCTATATCGTCGCGACGAGCGGCGTCGACACCGCGAATACGATTTTCGCGCTGTTCGCACTGGTCGCCATCGGCCAGCCGCGCACTGGCGTCATGGTCGCCTTCGAGAACGTGAACGCGCCGCTCGAACTACCGATCCTCCTCGTGGCCGTCGTCCTCGCCGGGCTGATCGGGTTCGTTCTCGTGATCGTCGTCGGCGAGACGTATCTCGAACTCGCCGGCCGCGTTGCGTACTGGAAGATTTCGACGGCCGTCCTGGGGCTACTGCTCGTGCTCTCGTATCTGTTCACGGGGCTGCTCGGCATCGCTATATTCGTCGTCGCGACCGTGATCGGACTGGTCCCGGTCCGGTTGCGCGCCCGCCGAGTTCATCTGATGGGCGTGCTGATCGGTCCGTTGTTGGTTGGCTTCTGAGACGGTCTGCTGTGCCTATTTGCCGGCGCAATCCGGACGGTCGCGGGTGCGCCAGAACTGACTGCCAGCAGTCCGTATGAGCGAGTTAGGGGTCGAGCGCCGCCGCGACGACCGCCTCGACACGATCCGTCGACACGGGGTTGGTCGTCTCGCCGTCTTCCTTGAGCGCCGTGCCGACGATAGCGCCGTCCGCGCCGGCATCGAAGTACGTGGCGACGGTGTCTTCGGTGACGCCGCTGCCGACGAAGACCGGCGGCCGGGCGTGGCTATCCCGTGCCGCGAGTTCAGTGGCGGCGCGTTCAATGTCGCCGCGGTCGGTCTGGGAGCCGGTCCCCGATCCGGAGACGATGACGCCGTCGGCCTTGCCGCGGTCGACGGTTTCGCGTGCGACCCGCTCAAGGGAGGGCGTGCCGACTGGTGTGGCGTGTTTGACATGTATGTCCGCGAGAATCGCCACGGCAGGTGCGATTCGGTCGCGGAGTCGGACGGTATCGTGCGCCTGTCCCTCGAGAACTCCCTGGTCGGTCGCGGCCGTGCCGACGTGGACGTTGATGCGAACGAAGGCGGCGTCGACTGCGGCCGCGATCGAGAGCGCCGCGTTGGCATCGTTCCTGAGGACGTTGATTCCGAGCGGCACGTCGACCGCGCGCCGAACGACCGACGCCAGCGCGGTCATATCGGCGACGACGTGAGCGGGTACGTCGTCGGGATAGAACGGCGCGTCGCCGAAGTTCTCGACGAGAATCGCATCCACGCCGCCCGATTCGAGCCGTCTCGCGTCCTCGAGTGCGCGGTCGCGGATCGCATCCCGATCCCCGCTCGAGTCGGGAGCGCCGGGGAGCGCTGGGAGGTGAAGCATGCCGATCACCGGTCGGTCGCCGGCGAACCGGTCCGAAAGCGAAATCCGTGGTGCCATGTTGCAGACTCCGTCGTGAGACCGATAAATGAGGGGGACTCTCTGGCGTGCGCCATGCCGACGTGATCGCGAGTCGGCAAGGCCATCGCCGTCCCCGGGCGTTTTCTTCGCGCCATCGCTAAACCCGTCGATGGCAACCACCGACTCCGATGTCGACGATGCCGATCTGCGATCGTCGCTTTCGCTTCGCGAACTCGACATTCCGAACCGAATCGCCGTCTCGCCGATGTGTCAGTATTCCTGTGAGACCGACGGCCTCCCGACCGAGTGGCACCGCGTCCACCTCGGTAGCCGCGCCGTCGGCGGCGCGGGCATCGTCATGACCGAGGCCACCGCCGTCGAACCGCGCGGGCGGATCACCCCCCACGACCTCGGCATCTGGACGGACGAACATGCCACCGAACTCGAGCCGATCACCCAGTTCATCCGCGAGCAGGGGTCCGTCCCGGCGATTCAACTCGCCCACGCCGGGCAGAAGGCGAGCAAGGCAAAACCGTGGGAGGGCAACCTGCCGCTCCAGCCCGACGACGGCGGCTGGGAGGTGCTCTCGCCGTCGCCCGACGCCTACCCCTCCTTCCCCGGCGATCGGCCGGCGATGCGAAAGGCGACCGTCGAGGACATCCAAGGCGTCATCGACGCTTACCGCGACGCCGCAGAACGGGCGCTCGACGCCGGCTTCGAAATCGCCGAGGTCCACGCCGCACACGGCTACCTGCTCCACGAGTTCCTCTCGCCGGTGACGAATCACCGCGAGGACGACTACGGCGGCAGCTTCGAGAACCGAACGCGGTTCGTCCGCGAAGTCGCGGCGGCCGTCCGCGAGGTCTGGCCGGACGACAAGCCGGTCTTCGTCCGCATCTCGGGAACCGACTGGCTCGACGACCGCGAGTCGTGGGACGCCGAGCAGTCCGCCCGTCTCGCGGCAGACCTCGCCGAAATCGGGATCGACCTAATGGACGTTAGCTCCGGCGGCCTCCACCCCGACGAGCGAATCGATGGCGGGCCGAATTTCCAGGTGCCGCTGGCTGAACGAGTCGACGAGGGCGCGGACCTCGCCGTCGGCACCGTCGGCGGGATCACCGAACCCGAACAGGCGGACGCGCTCGTCCGCAACGGACGCGCCGACCTCGTCTTCGTCGGCCGCGAGTTCCTGCGCGATCCGTACTTCGGCCTGCGGGCCGCGGATGAACTCGATGGGGAGGGTGAATCGGCGTGGCCGATTCAGTATCGCCGGGCGGTTCAGTAAGCCTGCGACGCCGGCCACGCTCTAAGTGAATAGACGTTTCATGTTTCAGATTTTAGAGGGCAGGTTTCAGTGAGTGAGAGTGTCCACTGCGCTTCAACTAGCTCGGGCAGATACTCGAAGACGACACGATGAGCAATCGAAATCAGCGCCGGCGGACCGTCCTGCGGACCGTGGGCGCGACGGCGGGAACTGTCCTCGCGGCCGGCTGTCTGAGCGGGGCTGACGACGGGAACGGAACCGAAAACGAGACCGAAACCCAGAACGGCGGCGAGAACGGCACGACCGACGACGATGCGGACGCTGAAGACGAGGGCGAAACCGACCAGCACGTCAACCCCGAAGCGTGGACGGACGTCGAGACGATCGAACTCCGCGGCGTCATGAACGGCTGGGAGGGCGTCGCCCCCGATCCGATCGCCGGCGAGACCAACCCCACGCTCGTCCTCTTTGCCGGTCAAGAGTATACGTTCACCTGGACCAACGCTGACGGCCGCCCGCACAACATCGAACTCTGGGACGAAACCGGTGAACTCGTCGATGACGACTACGGAACCGATCTGATGCAAAAACAGGGCGAAACGCAGACGTTAGACGGCGTCACGGCGAGCGAGGAGATCGCCACCTATCGGTGTAAGCCACACGACACCATGGAAGGGGACGTTCGGATCGTGAGCGAGTGACGCCACGAACCCAGTTCTCAGCTACTCGTCTTTCCACTTGATCGAACAACCGCGGGAGGGCTGCCACTCGAGTTCGACCTCCTCGCCGGCGAGGACCGAGTCGATGGCTTCGCGGATGTGAAAGCGTGTCGGCTCGTCGTCCGGATTGAGGGCGTCGTCGAGTCGACCCTGATAGGCGAGACTGAATGCGGTGGTACCGTCACTGCTGCTGTCGCTCCCGTCGCCGTCGGTCCGACGGAAGAGGAACGGATCCGGCGTGCAGGCCGCACCGTAGGCCGCGGCGACATCCTGGGACTCGTCGCGGAGGTAGGCGTCGTACCGGACCGTTCCGTCGTCGACGAGTTCGCGCATGCGCTCGAAGGAGTCATCGGGGTACTCCACCTCGTCGTTGGGGTTGATGCCGACGACGGCGACCTCGTCGTATTCGGCGGCGAGGTCGTTCAACAGGTCGAACTTCGCCTGCGCGTACGGGCAGTGGTTACAGGTGAAGACGACGAGCAGCGCCTCGTTGTCGGCGAACGACTCGAGCGTGTACGTCTCGCCGTCCGTGCCCTCGAGTTCGAACGCGGGGGCGGTATCGCCGGCCGCGAGTTCGGTATCGGATTCTTTCGCCATACGAATCGTTTTGTCAGGTTCCGTCATATAACTCCCGACGCAAGGGCGCGAGTATGAACGGCGGGCCGCGCAGGCGAGCGGAGAGACGAGGTTCCGTGCCGGGAGAGTGAGCGAAACGAGAGTACGCGCGAGCGACCGGTCAGCGCTCGTGTGTTCCACGACAACCTACATATTTGTACCCGCCGCCGCATCGATGGGGTATGCAAACGCTCGAAGTTACCGACGAACAGTACGAGTTCATCCAGCGACTCCGCGAGGAGATCTCTCGGGACGTTGTCGGCCGGTACGGGTTCGTTCGCGAGCAGGACGCGTTACAGTTCCTGATCGACAATATCGACGAAGAGGTTGCGGACGCGATCGACATCGACGCGGAGTTCTCCGCGACCGAGGACGTGGCGGCGTCCGTCGGCGCGGCGATCGACGGCGAGGCAGATCCCCACGCGCTCGAGGAGATTTCCTACGACGAGTCTGGTGAACTCGGCGGTGACGACGATGACGATGAGAGCGATGGCGATACCGCTGCAGATTCGGCCGACAGTAGTGATGAGACGGGCGCCGACGCCGATAGCGACGCGGAAGACGGTGGAGACGACGAGGGAGAGAGCGAGAGCGAGGACGGCGGTGACGCCGACGACGACGAGATGTTAGACGAGATGATGAGCCTCCTCGAAACCCACGACGACAAGTGGGAGGAGTCGTCTTCGTCGGATTACCGCTACACCGTCACCCTTCCCGACGGGTCGACGGAGGACGTGCAGACGAAAGACGACGTGCGGGCGCTGTTGTTCAAGAATTATCGGTAATCTGCCGGGTCGCGGTTCGCAATCCACGTCCGCCGCGACCACTATAACGAAAAACGACAAAGAACAACGTTTTTACTCGCGGTCGCGCTTCGCAGTGGTATGAGCGAACGCGAGGTGCTCGAGTTGCTTCGTGAGAACGCGCGCTATTCGACGGCCGATATCGCGCGAATGACCGACCTCGAGGAGGACGAGGTCGCCGCCGTAATCGACGATCTAGAGGCAGCAGGCGTCGTCCGCGGCTACCAGGCTGTCGTCGACTGGGACGAACTCGAAACCGAGCGCGTCCGAGCCGAAGTCGAGTTGAACGTCCGCCTCGACCGCGAAACCGGCTACGACGACATCGCAGAGCGCCTCGCCCGATTCCCGGAGGTCAAAGCCCTGAGACTCGTCAGCGGCGACTACGACTTCGACATGGAGGTGGAGGGCGACTCCATCCGCGAAGTGTCGCAGTTCATCAGCGAACAGGTCGCGCCCGTCCCCGAGATCACCCAGACGGTCACCCACTACGTGATGACCTCCTACAAGGAACATGGGATCGAGTTCGGCGACGGCGAGGACGACGACCGACTCTCGTTCTCACCCTAATAGTATTAGTATGCCTATCGAACTCTCAGACCGCGTGCAGACGGTTCCGCCCTCCGGTATCCGGCGGTTCTTCGAAATCGCCGAGGAACGGGACGACGTGATCTCGCTCGGCGTCGGCGAACCCGACTTCGCGACGCCCTGGGCGGCCCGCGACGCCGCGATCGCTTCCTTAGAGGCAGGGAAGACCTCCTACACCGCAAACCGGGGCAAACGCGAACTCCGGGAGAAGATTTCCGACTACGTCGCGGACCGCTTCGACCTGGGCTATGACCCCGCCGAGGAGATCATCACCACCGCGGGTGCAAGCGAGGCCGTCGACCTCGCCTTCCGCGCGCTCGTCGATCCCGGCGACACGGTCGCGATCGCCCAGCCGTCGTACATCTCCTACGAACCCGGCGTGATCTTCGCCGGCGGCGAGGTGCTGTCGGTCCCCACCAGGGAAGCCGACGAGTTCAAACTCACGGCGGAGGGACTCGACGTGGCCGGGGCCGCCGACGCGGACCTGCTCGTCCTCTGTTATCCCAACAATCCGACCGGGGCCATCATGAGCGAGGCTGAACTCGAACCGGTTGCCGAGTTCGCCCGCGAGAACGACCTGACGGTGCTTTCGGACGAGATCTACGCCGAATTGACCTACGACGGGGAACACACCTCGATCGCGACGCTCGAGGGGATGCGCGAGCGCACCATCGTCTTCAACGGGTTTTCGAAGGCCCACGCGATGACGGGGCTGCGACTGGGCTACGCCCTCGGCCCGTCGGCGGCGATCAACGCGATGAATAAGATCCACCAGTACACGATGCTCTCGGCACCGACGACGGCCCAGCACGCGGCGATCGAGGCGCTCGACTCCTGTGCGAACGACGTGGTCGAGATGGTCGGTCAGTACGACCGTCGCCGCCAGTTCGTCCTCTCGCGCTTTCGCGAGATCGGGCTGGACGTCTTCGAGGCCAAAGGCGCGTTCTACTGCTTCCCCGAGGTCCCCGACGGCTGGACCGCGGAGGAGTTCGCCGAGGACGTGCTCCGCGAGCAGGGCGTGGCAGTCGTGCCGGGAGACGTCTTCGGCGCGGGCGGCGAGGGTCACCTCCGGGTGTCCTACGCGACCGGGCTGGGTGACCTCCGCAAGGCGTTGAACCGAATCGAAGCGTTCGTCGACGAACACGTCTAACCGACAGATCTAGACGGGCGAGCCACGCACCCACACACCACAGGAACGTTCTTCCCGGTCGCCACCGCTTGCGTTCGTATGGTCGATTACCGCCCTCTTTCGGATCAGCGAGCCGTCTTTCACGAGTTCAGAAGCTACGCGTTCAGACCGGATTCGGGCGTCCCGCCGTACGAACCGGACGACCACGACACGCCGCGTGCGCTGCGCGGCTCGCGCCGCGGGATCTACGAGAGCGCGGACGCGGCCGACGACGATCCGCGGAGCGTCTGTCGGCACTACTGGCTCGACGCCACCGTCCGCGGCGAGACGCATCCGATCGCCGGCCTCGCCTCCGTCGCGACGCCGCCCGAGTTCCGCCGGCAGGGGTACGTCCGCGAACTGCTCGCGAACTCGCTCGCCGAGTACCGCGAGCAAGACCGTCGGTTCTCCGTCCTGTGGCCGTTTTCCTACGGTTTCTATCACAAGTACGGCTGGGAGACGAGCAACCGGATCGTCACCCACGAGTTCGATCCCGAGGTGTGCTCGTTCGCGACGGCGGCGGACGCGGCGTCGGTGGGCTCGTTTCGGCCGGTCGAGGCCGACGAGTTCGGCGAACTCGTGCCGGTCTACGAGCGCCACGCCGAGCGGTACGCGCTCGCGATCGATCGCGACGAGGACTGGTGGCGACACCGCACCTTCGGCGGTCACGACGTCGATCCCTACGTCTACGCCTTCGAGCGCGACGGCCGCGTCGCGGGCTATCTCGTCTACACGATCGACGGGGACCGAGGCGACTGGACGATGGCCGTTTCGGAACTCGTCGCCGCGGACCACGAGGCGTTCCTGGCGCTGCTGTCGTTCTGTCACACGCACGATTCGCAGGTCGAGCGCGTGCGGCTTCGGCTGCCGGCGGACGCCCCGTTCCGCGAGGCGGTCCGGGCTCCCGACGAGGTCGAGACGACGGTGACGAACGGGCCGATGGTTCGGATCGTCGACGTTGCAGAGGTGCTGTCGTCGCTTTCCTACCCGACGAGTTCAGAAACCGCGCTCACGCTTTCGGTGACGGACCCGCTCGCGGAGTGGAACGACGGGCTGTTCGAGCTGACGGTGGCCGACGGCCGCGCTCGCTGTGGGCGTGTGAGCGAAACCCGCGACAACGACGCGACGGCCGATGCGACACTCGACATCGCCGCGCTCTCCGAACTCGCCGTCGGCACCCGCTCCGCGACCGACCTCGCGCGGACGAACCGACTGGAGGCAGCGGACCGAGAAGTTGTGTCGACGCTCGCTGAACTCGTGCCGAAGACGCCCGTCTACCTCGGCGAGTTCTTCTGAGCCGCGACTGGTGACACTCCTTCCCGACGCTCAGCGGTAGATATAAGTCACTATAGGTTACAAATTAGAACGGAAGCCACACCGGACACGAAAGTGTCCCGGATGTACCAGCATCCGAGACGTGGCTTCCAAACGCGGCTTGCGTTGAAGCCATGCTTGCGTACATTCTCACGGGATATAAACATCCCGCACGACTGATGTATCGTACGATTCGACCAGCAGCGAGGTTCTTCCACGGAATTACGAGCACAACGGGTGGCAATTGGGATGAGTGACGACGCTGACGCCGACGGCGATACCGACAGCAGTGCGAACGACACCGACCATCCCAGCCGTTCCGAGCCGTTCGAACCGCCACGCTGTCCCCGCTGTGGGACGCCGATCGCACAGCGAACCATGATCGGCCCCGGCGAGGCCATCGCCGGTCCCTGCGGCTGTCGCGTCGCCCCGCCGGACCCCGATCCCGATCGCACCTCCAACTCAAAATCAGACTTAGACTCCGACACCGACACCGACACCGACCCCGCCCCCGACCGATCCGGGCCGGACTAAGCCACCGCGAAACGAGTTCACGAACTGAACTCGCGTCGCGGCGGCCAGCCGAGTGCCGGCGGGTGTTCGAGACGATCACCACCACCGCCATCACCATCGAACCCACCACACTCGCACCCGTCGATGCACTCGGCCCGGAATCGCGACGCGAGCAACTGGGCGACCTCGAGTCTGTAACTGTGAACTGTGATTGTGAACTCGCAGTACGGTAGACGCGATTTCGACCCGTATTCTCTCTCATCGCCCACTGGAACGACGGTTACGCCTCGTCCGGTTCGAGCCGTTGGACGCTGATCGCGATGAAGTAAACGAACATGAACAGGAAGAAGCCGGCGGTGAGCGGAATCAGTCGTCTATCGATAACGGCGAGTTCCAGAACCGCCGCCGCGGCGATGCCACCGAGATAGACCAGAATGATGAACATTCCGATCGCGTAATAAAAGCGGATATCGGATTCAAAGTGTTCTTGAAGGCCCATAGCGCCCTGTTTCGAGACGGACGAGAAAAGGATGCTGGTCCCCTCTAGTAACCGCTGCAAAAGGACGCCATAACAGAAGAGACCGGTGCACTGAACAGCAGAGGAAAACCTATAATGTTTCACGAGAAGCATTAAATATGGAACATAACTTCGTAGAGCGGAATTTCGCTGTGAGATTTCTCCTCGGATTCGGCGTCATCATGGCGATGGCAGTTGTTGGAGAACGACTCGGTATCGGCCTGTTAGAATACGGCGTTCCATACGGAGACTGGATTGGTGTCGCTGTCGGAGCAATCGGCGTCTTCATCGCATTTGCGGCAGTATACACTCGCTTCGATTCAGTCTACGGGGATCGGCTGTAACTATTACTCGTCTATACAGAAAGCGACACGACCGGAGTCAGCGCTCGGTCGCCGACTCGATCCGGTACCGGAGTTCGACGAGACCGCCTCCGCGGGTCGTCGTCTCGAGTAACTCCAGGTCGCGTCGCGGCTCGTCCGTCCCGAACAGCGAGATCCCGCCGCCGAGTCTCACCGGAACGAGGTGCAATCGAAGTTCGTCCACGCAGTTCGCACGCAGCATCGACCGGACGAGTGCGCCACCGCCGACCAGCCAGATTCTGTCGTGGTTCGCTCGGAGGTCGGCGACGAGTTCGGCCGGCTCCTCGTCGACCAGCGACACGGCGTCGCTGGCGAGGGGCAACTCGCGGCTCGTGAGAACGTACGTCGGCCGGTCTTCGTAGGGCCACGCGCCGAATTCGAGCACCTGTTCGTAGGTCCGCGATCCCATGACGAGGCAGTCGACGCTCGCGAAGAACTCGTCGAAGCCGTCGTCGTCCGAATTCGCGACGTCCGACTCCTGTTGGAACTCGTCGAGCCAGTCGACGCCGCCGTCCGGCGTTGCGATGAAGCCGTCGACGCTCGCGGCGATGTAGAGGAGCAGTTCGCTCATCGTCTCAGTTGACGTAGTCGCGTTACCCGATGGCCGCGCTCAGACGACATTGCGCTCCGTTCGTTCGGCAGCCCTCTCCTCGTCCGTCCCCTCGAAGCGGTCGCTCGAGAGCGCGTCGATACCGAGCAGCGACGCCTCGCCGTCGACGGCGAGTTCGGCGACGAGTTGGCCGGTCGCGGGGGCGTGCTGGAAGCCGTGCCCGGAGAAGCCGGCCGCCGTGATGAAACCGGGAACCGTCTCCTCGACGATGGCCGTATCGTCGGGCGTCACGGCGTACAGACCCGCCCAGCCGCGCTTGACCGCGGATTCCGGGCCGAAGTAGGTGGTCCACTCGGCGGCGGCTTCGAGCGCGTCGATCGACCACTCGAAGTCCATGGACCGCGGATACCCGTCCGGATCCGACGCCGGATCGTTGTCGGCGAAATGCCCGCCGACGAGTGCATCACCGTCGCGGTCCGGCCGGAAGTACGAGCCACTCTCGAGGTCGATCGCCAGCGGGTCGGTCTCGGGGACCGGCGTCTCCGGCTGGACGACGGCGATCTGCCGGCGCTTGGGCGTGATCGGCAAGAATACGTCGGCCATCGCAGCGATTTCGCGCGCCCACGGCCCCGCGGCGTTGACGACGATGTCGGCCTCGAGGCGTCCGTCAGGTGTTTCGACACCCGTTACCCGCGCCCCGCCAGTACCGTCGCCGGGGTCGCGGTCGCCGGCTCGAATCACGTCGGTAACGGGCGTCTGCGTCCGAACATCGACACCCGCAGCAGCCGCAGCCCGGGCGTACGCCTGCAGCGCCAGGTGCGGGTCGGCGAAACCGTCCGTCGGCGAGTACGTCGCTGCGACGAACTGATCGGGATCGATCCCGGAACAGATTTCGCACGCCTCGGACGGATCGAGAACCTCGCTCGGAACCCCGCGGTCGTTTTGCATCGCGACTCGCTCTTCGAACGCCGCGGCCGTTTCTTCGCTTCGGGCGAGGAAGAGATACCCCGTCTTCCGGTAGTCGATTTCGGCGTCGAACCGCTCGGTGAACTCGTCCCAGACGCGCATGCTCTCGCGGGAGAGTTCGACGTTGATCGGCGACGAGAACTGTGCGCGGATGCCACCGGCGGACCGTTCCGTGCTCCCGGTGCCGATCGATCCCTGCTCACAGACGGTCACGTCGACACCGCGTTCGGCGAGTTCGAGCGCGCTCGAGAGGCCGACGATTCCACCGCCGATGACGACTCCCTTCATTGTACGCTGTTGGTTACCGCCACGGTATCAATAAGCGTTCGGCTGCGATCGATCTTTCCCGCTGTTCAGAATCGGGTCGCCTCAATCGGCAACATAGACTGAAGTAGCCGCCGACCAACGGTCGAGTAGAACAGCGCAATGGTTCGCGTACTCTCTGCCGATAACGTCGCGTCGGTGCTCGATATCGACGCGCTCCTGCCCGTCGTCGCCGAGGCGTTCGAAAAGCAACACGCGGGCGCGGTCGAACGACCCGATCGACCGCACTATCCGTTCGGGACCGGTCTCGACCCCGGCGCGCCCGCGGAACCGACCGGCACCGGACTCTGTATGCCGGCGTACGTCCACGGTGCAGACTACGTCGCGACGAAACTCGTCGCCGTCTGCGAGGACAACGTCGCTCGCGGACTCCCGACCGTCACCGCACAGCTCGCCTTGACGGACGCGGAAACCGGACAACCGGTCGGCTACCTCGCCGGCAACCGCATTACCAACGCCCGCACCGGCTGTATCGGCGGGGTCGCCGCCCGCGAACTCGCCGTCGACGACCCCATCGACCTGGCCGTCATCGGTGCCGGCAAGCAAGCCCGCTGGCAGACCCGCGCCATCGCCGCCGCGACCGACGCCCTCGAGTCGATCCGCATCTACGCCCCCAGCGACTCCCGGGTCGACTGCGCCGCCGAACTCGAGGCCGAACTGGACGTTCCCGCACACCCAGTTTCGAGCCCGCGCGATGCAATCGCTGACGCGACCGTCGTCGTCACCGCCACGACGAGTTCGGAACCGGTGTTCCCCGGCGACGAACTCGCGCCGGGGACGCTCGTGATCGCCGTGGGGGCGTACACGCCCGAGATGCGTGAACTCGACGACGAGACGGTCGAGCGTGCGGCCCGGATTTTCGGGGACGTGCCCGAAGAAGCCGCAGAGACGGGTGACCTTCGAGGCCACGTCGACCGCGAGGTCGAACCGTTCGGGGCCGTCATCGCGGGTGATCGCGGGCGCGAGGCGGACGAGGAGATACTCGTCGTCGAGAGTGTCGGGTCGGCGGTGCTCGATGCGGCGAGCGCCGAGGCGATTTTCGATCGAGCGGTGTCACGCGACGTTGGGACGAAAGTTGCACTCTAACCTGTCTACCCTGTGTTGCGTTCTCGGCCGCGACACTGAAATACGGGCTTCGATAAGTATCCCTAGAGTAGCTGGTAATGGCTATCACGAGAGCCGATTCCCTCGGGGGAGGGTCCGACGTGGACGTAGCGGTGACGATGGGTGAGCGACCGTGACACTGCGGTCTGTGCCGGTCGTCGACCGTATTACGGACGCGTTTTTCGCACTCGATACGGACTTTCGGTTCACCTACCTCAACGACCGAGCCGAGACGCTGCTGGAACGCTCGCGGGCGGATCTGATCGGGCGCGTTATGTGGGATGAATTCCCCCAGACCGTCGAGACGCAGTTTCCGGACGGCTTTCATCGCGCCATGGATACCCAGACGCCGGTTTCGTTCGACATCTATCACGCGCGACTCGAAACCTGGTTCGAGGCGACGGCCTACCCCTCCGAAACCGGGCTCTCGGTGTACATGCGTGATGTGACCGAACGCAAACAACAGGAGCGGACGCTCGCCCAGCACGCGGCCGCCGTCGAGGCGATTTCGGACGGCGTCGTCACGCTCAACGGCGACCGAGAGATCGTCTCGGTCAACGAGGCCATGGAGCAGTTCCTCGGCGTCGATCGAGCGGTGCTGCTCGGCGAACACGTCGAGATCATTCCGGAGCGAGCCGCAATCAACGACGACGACGCCGTCGAAATCGGGCGCGCGATCACCGACGTAGACATCGGCACGGCCGAGACGCGCCGGGTTGAGGTGCCGTTTACCGACGCCAGTGGAGCGGATCGAGTGGGCGAGTTCAGATTCGTCCCCGTCGAGGACACTCGGGCGACGATCGCCGGGATCGTCCGCGACGTCACCGATCAGCACGAGTACGAGCGCGTCGCGGCCTCGCTCCACGAGATCACCCGGTGGTTGCTCGAATCTGACGATCCGGAGGAGATCTGTTCGATTGCGGTCCACGCCGGCAGCGATCTGCTCGATCTGCCGATCAGCGGCGTCTGGTTGCTCGACGACGAACAGGGGTATCTCGATCCCGTGGCCGGCACCGCCGGGGCCTACGAAGAGTTCGGTGGACTCCCTCGGTTTACCCCGCCTGAGGGGCTCATCTGGGACGTGTTCGAATCCGGCAGCGTCGAGCGGTTCGACGACCTCTCGTCGGTCGAGGGCCTGTACAATCCCGACTCGCCGATCCGGTCCGAAATCATTGCCCCGATCGGCACCCACGGCGTCCTGATGACCGGCTCCCTCGAAGCCGACCGATTCGACGACACCGATGTCGAACTGCTCTCGACGCTCGTCGAAAACATCCGCGCAGCCCTCGACCGGGCCGACCGCGAACAACTGCTTCGCGACCGCACGACCGAACTCGAACGTCAGACCGAACGCCTCGAAGGCATCGCCGAGGTCCTCTCGACCGATCTAAAACGCCAACTCGACGCCGTCGCCGACGCACTCGAGGACGAACGAGCCCGGACCGGTAACGACACCTGGGAGTTCCCGCTCGCCGAGGACTCGGTCACGACGATGCTCGACCGCACGGAGCGCCTCGTCGACGACGTGCGCGAGTTCGCCCGGAACGCGACCGCCGTCGGCCCGCGAAACCGCATCCTCCTCGAACGAGCCATCCGAGACGCCGCGGCGAACTCGCAACTCGACGAGTCGGCACTCGAGTTCGAACTCGAGTGCGCGGCGGCGCTCCGAGCCGACGCCGAGCGGTTCGGCCACCTGCTGGAAACGGCGTTCGACGACATCGCGGCCCGCGCACAGGCATCGGAAAGTGAAGAGGCAAGTGAGACGAGAGGCGAAGTCGGGGCCGGAGCCGGGGCCGAGGCCGGCGGTGAGGGTCCCGACGACACTACCGACCCCGTTCGCGTCAGCGTCGGACTCCTCGGAATCGACGACGACCAGCCGACACACGAGGAAACGCAGGCCGTCATCGGCACCGAAACGGGCCACGAACAGTCCCGCGGGTTCTACCTGCTCGATACCGCCGCAGAACGGCCCGCAACGCTGGACGAGCGCGCGTTCGATCCGACGGCCGCCGACGAACGGGGAATGGACGGCCTCGGCCTCACGCTGGTCCGTGCCATCGCCGATGCGCACGACTGGACGCTCTCGGTCGACGACGCGACGAACGGCACCCGAATCGAAGTGCGAGACGTAACGACGCTCGAACCGCTGTAGCGGGCGTCCTATCGCTTGTTACTGCTCTGGTCGCTTGCAGTGTCGGTCATGCCCTCGTTCTCGCCATCGCCCTGTACGAGTTCAGCCATCGGCTCGCGCATGAACTCGCGACAGAGTTGGCGGTGGGCGTCCTGATCGATAAGAGCGATCATCGTCTCGTCGATGCGGACGCGGGAGACGGCGAGGCGATCCTCGAGTGCGGCGTACTCCTGGCTGGCGAGCAACTCGGCGTCGGTCTTCTCGGAGTCGAGTAGAGCCTTTTTCGAGGCCAGCGAGAAGAACTGCCGGAGCTGGTCGTCGTAAGTCGAGCGCAACAGGAGTTGGTCGACGACCTGCAGGAGTTCATCCTTCGAGACGGGTTTGACGAGGTAGTCGTCGAAGCCCATGCCGACGATGTCGAAGTCCGGTTCGACTGCAGTGACCATCGCGACGCGACAGTCGAGGTCGCGCTCGCAGATCGTCTCGAGGACGGTATCGCCCGAGAGGGTGGGCATCCGACGGTCGAGCAGGACGACGTCGACGGCCGCGTCGATTGCGTCGAGTGCCTCGGTGCCGTCGGATGCGGTTCTCGTCTCGTACTCGTCGCCGAGCCAGACGGTGTAGAGGGTTGCAAGATCGGGTTCGTCCTCGACGATCAGGACGGTCGGGGTGTCGGTAGCCATGAAACGGGGTCCTCCGGCGGTCGTCACGGTGACGACCGGTTCGTCAGGGCAGTCTCCCTACAAATATATCAACATATCGGGATGGAACGAGACGATCCCGTCGCCCTACGCGAGTTCAGTCTCGATGGTCGCACGTCGCTCCCGGATTTCGTCCGCCGCGATCGTGACCTGGTCGTCGCTGACCGAGAGCCTAAGCGTGCCGTCGTCGGTCGCGGAGCCAAGGGAGACGACCGGGGCGACGCCGTCGAACGCCTCCCGGACCGCTGCGGGCGAGTCGGTCTGGATCAGCGCGCGACCCGGCTGTTCGTGGAAGAGCGCCCCGAGCGCGTCACCAGCCGGAATCGACACGTCGAGGCCGGCGTCGTCGGTCACCATCTCCGCGAGCGCGACCGCGAGGCCACCGTGGCTCACGTCGTGCACCGCGAGCGTCGCCTCGTCGTCCGCGACGGCCGCCAGCGTCTCGACGAGTTCAGCCGGTTCGCTCGGTAGCGCGGGGAACCGATCGCTGCCGTCGAACTGCGCGAGGTACTCCGAACCGCCGAGGCTGAACTCTTCATCGTCGCCGTCGAGCGCGCGGTCGCCGACGAGGAGGAGTTCGCTCTCGTTGGCAGCCCGGACCGACAGCGACGGCGCGTCGTAGCCCGCTTTCGTCCCGACCATCGCGAGCGTCGGCGTGGGCGGGATGGGGCCGGCGACGGAGTCGTTGTACAGCGAGACGTTGCCGCCGACGACGGGCGTCGAAAGGGTCGCGCACATGTCGGCGAGTCCGTCGACGATGCCGGTGAACGCGCCGTAAACGTCGGGTTTCTCTGGGTTGCCGCCGTTGAGGCAGTCGACGGCGGCGAGCGGCGTCGCGCCCGTAGCCGCGATGTTCGTCGCGTTCTCGAGTGCGACTGCGCGTGCGCCGTCGTAGGGCGCGGCGGCGGTCCAGTTCGGTGCCGCGCCGGAGGAGATGGCGAGGCCCTGCTCGGCTTCTCTGATGGCGATAAGAGCCGCGTCGTCGCCCGGCCCCACGCTCGTCCGGACGCCGACCTCGTGATCGTACTGGCGGTAGACCCACCGCTTCGAGGCCGTGTTCGGGCTCGAGACGACGGCGTTGAAGGCGTCTTCGATTGCAGCGTCAGGGAGGTCGGTCTCGGGCGTTGCAGGTTCCACAGTAGGGAGGTCGTTCATCGGCGCGCCTTCGCCAAGGAAGTGCGCGTCGACGTCGACGACGGTCTCGTCTCGGTGGGTACAAACGTAGTTGCCCTCAGTGACCTCGCCGATCACCGAACAACCCAGATCGAAGCGCTCTGCGATTTCGCGGACGCGATCGACGTTCTCGGGGTCGACCTCGTAGCACATCCGTTCCTGAGACTCGGCGAGCAGGATTTCGAGCGCGGACATGTTCGGCTCGCGCTGGTGGACGCGCTCGAGTTCAATTTCGGCACCGAGGCCGCCCTTGGCGACGAGTTCACTTGAGGCACCGCCGAGGCCGGCGGCACCGAGGTCGCGAGCGGATTCGATCAGGCCCTCGTCGACGAGTTGCTCGTTGGCCTCGATAAGGAGTTTCTCGGCGTAGGGGTCGCCGACCTGGACCGCGGGGCGGTCTTCGGTTTCGGCGTCCTCGGCCAGGTCTTCGCTGGCGAAGCTCGCGCCCCCGAGGCCGTCGCGGCCGGTCGCGTTGCCGACGAGCACGAGTTTGTTGCCCGGTTCCTGGGCCTCGGCGGTGACCAGTCGCTCCTCGTTCGTCAGGCCGACGCAGGCGACGTTCACCAGCGGATTGCCCTCGTAATCGGGATGGAAATCGACGCTGCCGGCGACCGTCGGGACGCCGATGCAGTTGCCGTAGTGACTGATCCCCTCGACGACGCCCTCGAGCAGGTACCGCGAGTGTTCGCGACTGAACTCGCCGAAGTAAAGCGAGTCCGCAAGCGCGATGGGATAGGCACCCATCGAGAGGGTGTCTCGGACGATACCGCCGACGCCGGTTGCCGCGCCGTCGAACGGGTCGACGTAGGAGGGATGGTTGTGGCTCTCGATCCCCATCGTGATGTATGTCCGCGACCCGTCTCCGTCTCCGTCCCCGCTCTCGGTTGCACCCGTTTCCTCGGTCGTGCCGTCTCCCGCACCGTCGTCCCGCTCGGGCAGGGCAACGACGGCCGCGTCGTCGCCCGGGCCGATGACGACCTGCTCGCCCTCGCTCTCGAACGCCGACAGCAGCGGTCTCGAGGAGCGGTACGCGCAGTGTTCGCTCCAGAGGTTCTCGAACAGCGCCGCCTCCGCTCGGGTTGGCTCTCGCCCCAACTCCTCGACGACGAGTTCGCGATCCGAATCGGCAAGGCTCATTCACCTAGGTGATGAAAGCCGGGGAGTAAATGGGTTTCCATATCCATAATCGTGGATATCCGTACATGTGCCAGCGAATTACGAACCGCCCGGCGGACCGAGGCGCTTTTCATCAGGCGAGATAAACGTACGGGCGTGCTGTCGGTCGAACTTCACGCCCACTCGGCGCTGTCGTACGACGGCCGGGACCCGATCGAACTCATCTTGGAACAGGCCGAAGCCGTCGGCCTCGACGCGATCGCCGTGACGGACCACGACGAGATCGACGCGAGTCTCGAAGCCGCCGACCGCGCCTCCGCGTACGGCCTGGTCGGCATCCCAGCCATGGAAATCTCGAGCAAAGCCGGCCACATCCTTGGCTTCGGCCTGGAGGAAGCCGTCCCACCCGGACTCTCCTACGAAACGACGCTCGCGGAGATCCACGATCAGGGCGGCCTCGCCGTGATTCCCCACCCCTTCCAGGAATCCCGCCACGGGGTCATGGCCCGCATCTCGCGCGACGAACTCGCGATGGGCGACGCCATCGAGGTCTACAACTCGCGGCTCCTGACCGGTCGCGCCAACCGCCAGGCCGAGCGCTACGCCGCCTCCCGAAACCTCCCGATGACCGCCGGCAGCGACGCCCACATCAGCGAGATGGTCGGCCAGGCCGTCACCCGCGTCGACGCCGACGAGCGGTCCGTCGACGCCATCCTCGACGCCATTGCGGCCGGCCGAACCTCCGTCGAAGGCAAACGAACCCCCTGGCGAATCAGTTTCCGTCAGGCCGCCGGCGGCGTCTCCCGCCGCGTCCGAAACAGCGTCATGGGACTGTTCCAGTGACACGATCACTCCGCGGTACCGACCCCGAAACCGTTCGCGCGGCGCTCGACACCGGCGACCCGCTCCCCGGCACCGCCGGCTTCGCCGGCGAACTCGACGGCGAACTCGTCCGCGACACCCTCGGGCGCGTCCCGCTGTTCGTCGAGGCCGACCGCGACCCGACCGACGCGTGGGCTTTCGACCCGGCCGAACTCGACGACCCCGTCCAGTTCCCCGCCGGTGCCGTCGCCGGCCCGGACGATTCGACGCCCGAACGGCGCTGGACGCTTCCGGACCCCGATCCGATCACCGACCGCGAGCGTGCACTCGACGAACTCGAATCCGCGATCCTGTCCGCAACCGACGAGTTCAGAACCGACACCACCAGCGTCGCCGTCGCCTTCTCCGGCGGCGTCGACTCCGCGCTCGTCGCCGAACTCCTCGACGCTCCGCTTTACGTCGTCGGCTTCCCCGACAGCCACGACATCGCCGCCGCCCGCAGCGCCGCGGACGCGATGGATCGCGATTTGACCGTCGTCGAACTCGACCCGACCGACCTCGAACGCGCGGTCCCCGCGGTCGCACGCGCCACCGGCCGCACGAACGCGATGGACATCCAGATCGCGCTCCCGCTCTACCTGGTCGGCGAGCGCGCCGCGGCCGACGGGTTCGACGCGCTCGCGGTCGGCCAGGGCGCGGACGAACTCTTCGGCGGCTACGAGAAGGTGGTCAGACTCGACCACCGCGTCGCGGCCGAGACGACGCGCGGAGCCGTCCGCGAACAGATTCGAAGCCTCTCCGATCAGCTTCCGCGCGACGTTCGCGCCATCGAAGCGACCGGGCTCGAACCCGTCGCGCCCGTGCTCCACGACGACGTGGTCAGTGCGGCACTTTGGCTTCCCGACGAACTCCTCGCGGACGAGGAGACGCGAAAGCGTGGACTCCGAGCGGTCGCGGCGGACTACCTCCCGACGGAAATCGCCGAGCGGGACAAGAAAGCGGTCCAGTACGGCAGCCTCGTCGCTCGTGAACTCGATCGGCTGGCCCGGCAGGCGGGGTACAAACGCCGGATGGACGACCACGTGACGAGGTACGTCGAGTCGCTTTTGGACGGCTAGAGCGGCTCCCGTCTGTATCAGGGCTGCAGGACCGCAGGATTTCAGGACGGCATCGGGCACAGACTCGCGGTGAAGATCACCGTCTCGTCGGTCTCGTTTTTCGCGCCGTGAGCGACGCCCCGTTCGTGGTGGACGACACCCGGTGCTTCGACCGGTTCCTGCTCGTCACCTTGCAAGACCGTTACCGTTCCCTCGAGAACGTGAAAGACGTTCGTACTCGTCCCGTGTTCGTGCGCATCGAGTTCAGCGCCGGGGCCGAGTGCGAAGGCCTTGACGAGCGCGTCGTCGCTGACGACGAGTTCGGCCGTTTCGAGGTCGCCCGGGTTCGGATCGAGATCGGCGACGGCGTCGTCGTATCTATCGAGTGCGATGGGCATGATGCGCCGAGTGGTTCGCACTCGAGACAGATAAAGCGAATCGTGAGAATCGTGAGAATCGTGAGAATCGCGGGAATCGTGGTCGCGGTGTGTCGCCGTCAGTCTTCGACTTCGGTCGGCAACCGGTCGTCGGGTTCGTCGGAAGTGTGCTCGTTGACGGTTCGGCGGTTCGTCTCGCCGATCCGGTCTGCGATCTCGCCGACGACTTCCTCGACGGATTCCTGAACCGGGCTCTCGTCGTCCTTGACGAGCGCACCCTCGCTGCCCTCCGCGCCGAAGTCGGGGTGGATCGGGATCTGGCCGATCAGCGGCACGTCGTACTTCTCGACGATCGAGTTCGCGCCGTCGGTGCCGAACAGGCCGTGCTGGTCGCCACAGCTCGGGCAGACGAACGAACTCATGTTTTCGACGACGCCCAAGACGGGCGTGTCGTGCTTGTTGAACATCTGGATTCCCTTCCGGGTGTCCTCCAGGGCCATCTCCTGAGGCGTCGTAACGACGACGGATCCCGTCACCGGCATCGACTGGAGCAGGTTGAGCGTCGCGTCGCCGGTCCCCGGGGGCAGGTCGACGATGAGGTAGTCGAGGCGACCCCATTCGACGCCTTCCAGGAACTTCATCATGAACTTATTGACCATCGGGCCGCGAAGGATCGCCGGGTCGTCGTCTTCCTCCGTCATGAAGCCCATACTGATGACGCGCACGCCGTCGGAACGGGGCGGCACGATGTCCTCGCTCGGCGTGACGCCGGGTTCGCTCTCGACCGGCAGAATCTTCGGGATGTTCGGCCCGTGAATGTCGGCGTCGAGGATACCGACCATCGCACCGCGCTTTTCGAGGCCGGCCGCGAGATTCGCCGCGACCGTCGTCTTTCCGACGCCACCCTTCCCGGAGGCGACCGCGATGACGTTGCGCACGCGGGGGAGAACCTCGTCGTCGAAGCCGTGTTCCTCGCCGACGTGGGCCCGCAGGTCAACCTCAAGTCCGGCCTCGTCACAGATTTCGCGGATCTGGTTCCCCAGTTCCATCTCGGAGGGCGCGTACGGCGCGTTAAACGCGAGCGAGATACGGGCCGTTTCGTCCTCGATCCGAACGTCGTTGACGAGTCCCAGCGAAATGATGTCCTCGCCGATGTCCGGGTCTTCGATCCCCTCGAGTTTGATCTTGAGTTCGTGTTCTGTGATACTCATACTGTCTGTGTCTGTTAGTCAATTGGAGGGCGTCGAGCGGGATACGTGTGATGGTTCAGGGTGACCTATCGATCGGTGTACGGAGCCCCATCGCGTGCCGATCATCGAATATATTCGGGACCTGAACTCGGAAACCGGAACCCGGAAACTGCGGAGACAAACGGTTGAACGAGAACAGAGCCGATACGATACCAGAGCGACCGGACTGGACGGTCGACGGACGACGAGAAACGAGAGACGATAAACGTTGATCACTTCGAGTTCACTCGAGACGAACTCGTGTGCGTATCGACGGAGAAAAATCGAACCGAAGTCGTCGGTGAACGGGCTCCGTTACGGGCCGGGAGCGGTGATCGGTTCGGGCATACCGCCGTAGAAGAGGATGCCGATCAGCATGGTAATGAAGAACATGCCGACCCACATCGATGTGGTTAACCCGACGAGGTAGGTCACGCCGAGCAGTCCGGTCTTCGTATCGCGCGGTTTCCCGACGAACCAGGCGATGAGCATGATGTAGACGGGAACCAGGATGATGGCGAAGATGACCCAGGTCCCTTCGTTGGCGAAGCCGGTGAAGCCCTCAGTACCGTCGTAGTTGTGGTACAGAACGGTCGAGAGGGCAGTCATCAGTGTTGGGATGAGGCTCATGCTTTCACCTCCGGTTCGGTCTCGGTTTTAGTTGTCTCTTCGTGACCATGCTCGTGGTCGTGCCCGCCGGTCAGGTGTTCGATCGCGTGGAGCTCGACCACGGGGACGAGCTTCGCGAGGTTGAGGAACAGGAGCGCAACGAGAGAGGCCGTTCCGACGAGCGACAGGATCTCGATCAGGCTCGGGAAGTACGTGCCGGGCGTTGCGGTGTAGATGTCGAACGTCGGGTGGAAGAACCCTTCGACGACGAACAGGATCTTCTCGGTCAGCGTCCCGGCCAGGATCGCACAGCTGGCGATGAGCGCTCGCGTCTTACTGAACAGGGCGGGACGGATTGCCTGCAGGAAGATGTACACGAGCGTCAGGAAGATCATCGTCATCGCGACCTGGTAGGCCGGGTGGGCCATCTTCCCCTCGGCAGCGTGTGCCGTGTTGAGCGGGCCGAGGAAGACGCCGTTGAGAACGGACTGCAGCTGGAACCACAGGAACAACAGCGTGAAGAAGCCGAGCCACAGGAGCAGGCCGCGGAAGATGTCGTCCGTGATGATGTGCTCCCAGTTGTAAACGCGTCGGAACGTATACGAGATGATCATCACGCCGCTGATCGCGGACATCAACGCGATACTCAGGAACATCGGTCCCTGAATGCCACCGGTCCAGGCTGGCATCGCCGGCAGCAGCGAGAACAGCCACGGGATGACGCCGCCGTGGAGCAAGAGCGGAGCCATGATGATGACAGCCGCTGCAAGCCACCAGACCATCCGCTGGATGATTTCGTCTTCCTTCTCGGAATAGCCGAACGTGATAATCTTGTAGATCGGCTCGAATTTATCCGGCAGATCGTCGCGCAACCGGTTGACGTCGTACCGGATCGTCAGACCGAGGTAGGTCGCCGACAACACGAAGTAGGCCGTAATGACGGTCACGTCCCACACCAGCGGCGAGTTGTTAACCGTGATGTGGAAGTGGCCGAGAACGCTCGTGACCATCCGGTCCGGACGGCCCATGTGGACCAGAATGTAGAATCCGGCGGCCGAAAGGCCACCGATCGTCGTCATCTCCGCGATACGAGCGACCGGCATATACCGGTCCATTCCGAGGAGTCGAACGGACGCAGATAGGATGATCCCGCCGTGTGCGACGCCGACCCACCAGATGAACGCGCCGATGTACAGTCCCCAGGTCGCACCGCCACCGGTACCCCAGTCCCCGAGGCCGGTGACGATCAGGCCCTTCTGGAGCTGGTAGGCCCAAGCGATGAGGAAGGCGATGAGTCCCAGTGCTGCAACGCTGTAGACCGCGAGGTACTTCTTCGAGAACGTCCCGATGGGGCGAAGAATATCCGCCTTGGATGGCGTCTTGGTGCTCATAAACTCACCCCGACATCACCGACGGTGCCCTCGTCGAGGACTTCCTCCTTGCGGTTGTCGACGAGGTTCGGTTCGGATCCGTCGGCACGCTCGTAGTGGGTATCCTCGTATGCGACCGGGCCCTCGACCTGTTCAGCGTTCGGACCGGGTTCATTACCGAGGTACGCGACGTTCGGGTTGGTACCGACGTCTTCGAGCAGCCGGAAGTTCGACGCCGGAGTACCGGCGAAGGCTTCGAGAGCGTTCTGTGCATCGCGTTCGTCCGCGCCCTCGAACTCTTCGTCTTCGTCAGGTTCGTCGGCGAGATCGAGTCCGACCAACACTTCCTGACTGTCGAGGTCGAGTCCGTGTTCCTCGAGCACGTCGAAGATCTCGATGATGTTCTGCTCGTAGTCGACAGAGTCGGCATCGCCTTCGCCGAAGTTCTCGGTGACGATCTCGGTCGCTTTCATAAGCTGAAGCGTTTCTTCGTCGAGGTCTTGGGACGCCTCGAGAACGGACTCGAGATCGGCGTCGGCATCCGCGAGATCCTCTTCGAGACCGGCGACCTCCGGGATTGCACTCTCGGCACCGATCTGAACCAGTGTTCGGCTCCGGCTTGGGTTATCCAGGTACCGCTGCGGGTCGCTTTCCTCGTCGCGCATGTTGCCGAACTGGATCGCGTCCGGCGGACAGGCGTCCTCGCATGCGGAGGTACCGACCTTATCCTCGCCACTTAATCCGTCCTGGCGGGACGGGCACATGGTACACTTGCTCATCGTTCCGCGCGGCGAACGGCTGTCGACCCAGCGACCGCGCTTGTCGACCATCATGTCGCCTTCGCCATCGTGTTCCGGGTTCGCTGCGATCTCCTCGGTGGAAACGTCCGGTTCGTCCCACTGGAAGTAGTTGACCCCGTAGGGACAGGCGACCTGACAGTACCGGCAGCCGATACAGACGTCGTAGTCGGTCAGCACGAGGCCGTCCTTGTCCCGCGTGTGGCGGGCCGTCGTCGGACAGACCTTCTCACACGGCGCGTCGGTACAGTGCTGACACGGTCGGACAAGGCGATTTTGGCTCGTGTCCGCACCGCCGTCCTCGTAGTCGAGGACGTACATCCAGTTGACACCCTGATCGAGATTGTTCTCCGAGGCACACGCCTCGACACAGGAGAGACAGCCGTCACAGCGTTCGAGGTCGATCGCCATGCCCCACTGGGTGTCGCCCTCCCGGTGGGCTTCGGTTGCGTGCCCTCCCGATTCGTCGGCGACGTTCGGCTGACCGCCTTCGGCGGTCCCCCAGGCACCGAGACCGACGGCCGCCGCGCCGACGCCCATCTTCTTCATCACGTCGCGGCGACTCTCGTCGCCGTCGCCGTCGAAGCTCTTGAGCATCTCGGCGAAGCCGCCGGCGTTCTTCTTGGCCTCCTCGTAGGCCTCCTCCGTCGGGCGGTCGTCGACGCCGAACTCATCCATCACGTCCTCGTGATATTTCTCGTGGAAGTCGGCTTCCGACAGCTCGCCCTTGGTGACGCGCATCGCGTCCTTGGCCATCTCCATACCGAGGTCGCTATCGTACTCGGTATCGTCGAGCATCGTCTCGAGTTCATCCTCCCACTCTTGGCCGAGTGGGTGGAACGATTCATCGTCCGTACTCATCTGCTTAGAACACCTCTTGACATACGATTCCAGTCATGTCGTGAGTACGCAACGGCACCCACTTGAATACGTTCATTTGCGGTTCCTCTACAGCGCACTCACAACTTGAGCCCGATGAACCGTCGAGCCGATTTCCACGTCGTGAGAATGGGGGCGAACATATTCGTACATATAAAGGGACAAAAATGGACGCGCAAACACCTATTTCAGCTAACAGGTCCACCTTGCGTCGGTTTCAGGCGAACGGTTCTTCGAGTGACTCGTCGGCCGTCGTCTCGGGGATCTGATCCACGAATCGTTTGATGATCGCTTCCTCGGCGCGGTGAAGCGTCTCGCTGCAGGTCGACTTGGCGATACCGAGATGGTCAGCCAGATCCGTCAGCGAGCACCGCCGGGGCGTGTCGTAGTAGCCCTCCCTGACGGCGGTGACGAGAACCTCGAGCTGGCGGTCCGAGAGAAGCTGACTCTCGTGGAGTTGTTCGCTGACGGTGTCGATCTGGTACTGGAGCCCGAGCCGGTCGAACTGTTCGGCGAGTTCAGCGAGTCGGTCGCGCGAGCCGGTGACCGTGACGGTGGCGCGACCGTCCTGGATCGTGACGGGGAGCTCGATGGGCATGCCGGCGTCGCGAGACGAGAACAACAGCAGGGGTTCGGTCGTTTCGAAGTGGACGGTGGCCTCGCCATCGCTGCGCTGGGTGAGCGTGAGTTCGGTGAGCTGCGGGTGGGAGTTCATGTCCTGTAGCGCGTGCTCGACCGCTGGACCCGAGAGACGGACGAGTGCGAACCCCGTCTCCGTGTCGGGAACGGCGGCAAGAACTCGAAACGTGGTATTCGGATGCGCCGCCGATACCTGCTGAATCCAGACGTGGTCTGGCAACGTGAGGGTGAGTGTCGCCTGCGCCATGGCAATCGGTATCTGATGGTTGGAAGGAAACGAACGAATAGGTTCGGCGCGTTCCTATTCCGTGGGAATCGTCGGTCGAGACAGGCAGTCGAACGGCGTTCAGCACCGATGTCGCGGTTGTGGAGTCACAGCGGCAGGTGCGACCGAACGTCCGCAGTGAGTCTCGCAGGTTCCTCGTGGGGAACCCAGTGACTGGTTCCGGAATAGCGCTTGAGTCGCCCCTGTGCACACACGCCGACGCTCTCGTAGGCGAGTTCAGGAACCAGCGCGGCATCGCCGTCGCCCCAGACGACGAGGGTCGGCGCGTCGACGAGGGTGTCTCGAGTCCCGGCGCGCGCTCGGACAGGCGGGTAGCGGCCGCCCGCACGATACCAGTTGAGCATCCCCCTCCGCGCACCTGCCTGGCCCCAGGCGCGACGGTAGTGTGCCAGTTCCGACGTCGAGACCGTTCCGGGTGGGGCAGTGCCTCGAAACAGCCGTTCGAGCAGACTGAACTCGCCGGCTTCGAGGAGCCGCTCGGGGATCCAGGGGAGCTGAAACGCGAACGCGTACCAACTTCGCCCCACCTGCTCGGGCGTCGATCGAAGGACGCGCTGGAACGCGACCGGATGCGGTGCGTTGACGGCGACGAGTCGGTCGACGACATCAGGGTAGCGCGTGGCGAGGGTCCACGCGACGATTCCGCCCCAATCGTGGCCGACGACGGATGCCGCCTCGCGGCCTTCGGCGCGAATGAGATCGACGATATCCCGCGTCAAGTATCGCAGCCGGTACGCGCTGACATCGGTCGGTTTCTCGCTGCGATTGTACCCGCGCTGGTCGGGAACGACGACCCGGTAGCCCGCATCCAGCAGCGCCTCGAGTTGGTGTCGCCAGCCGTACCAGAACTCGGGAAAGCCGTGTAACAGGACGACGAGCGGTCCGTCCGGGTTTCCACCGACGACGACGTGCAAGCGAACGTCCGGAAGATCGCGCGTCATCGATTCGACGGCAACTGACGGGAGGGCCGACGCGTCGGTCGCGGGCGGGTGGCTATCGGTGCGTGCCATACGGAGAGCATTCACGCGGGACTATTGAATGTCAGCCAACACGAACTCGTCGCGTAGACTGCGGGGTGGCCCCGCGGATAGCCACCAGCGGCGCTACGTCCAGACGCGCAGACACTCCGTCGAACAGAAATGCAAGTCGATCTGTTCGTCCGCCGCCCCGGCGACGTGCGTCGTAAGGGTATATGCAACGTCGGTTGCCTGGCAGTTATCGCACTCCATACCCGCACCAGTAGGACAACCCGCTTGAGTATGCACTCATTAGCGCGTCCTGAACTCGCAACAGTTGTTGCGAGCCCGCTACGGCGGTCGGTAAATAACTCATTGAACGGCGGGAATCGACGGAAATCGAGGGAGTCGGCGTCCCTACGCCGGCGCGCCGCCGTCGACCTCGAGTAACTCGTGATAGCGATTGCGGATCGTCACTTCGGAGATGCTCGCGACCTCGCTGACATCGTTCTGGGTCACTTTCTCGTTCGTCAACAGCGCACCGGCGTAGACGGCTGCGGCGGCGAGGCCGACCGGCGACTTGCCGCTGTGGATACCCGACTCCTTCGCCGTCTCGAGTAGGGTCCTGGCGCGGCGTTCGGTCTCGTCGGAGAGTTCGAGATCGCTCGCGAACCGAGGGACGTAGCTCACCGGATCGGCGGGCTGGACCTCGAGCCCGAGTTCGCGAATGACGTAGCGGTAGGTGCGGGCGATTTCGTCCTTTTCGACGCGGCTGACGCCGGCGATTTCGTCGAGGCTGCGCGGGGTCCCGGCCTGTCGGGCCGACGCGTACAGCGACGCGGTCGAGACGCCCTCGATCGAGCGACCGGGGAGCAGGTCTTCTTCGAGTGCGCGTCGGTAGATGACCGACGCCGTCTCCCGGACGTTCTCGGGCAGACCGAGCGCGCTCGCCATGCGGTCGATTTCGCCAAGTGCCTGTTTGAGGTTGCGCTCCTTGGAGTCGCGGGTACGAAACCGCTCGTTCCAGGTACGCAGACGCTGCATCTTCTGGCGCTGGCGGTTCGACAGCGAGCGGCCGTAGGCGTCTTTGTCCTGCCAGCCGATGTTGGTCGAGAGCCCCTGGTCATGCATCATGTTCGTCGTCGGCGCACCGACGCGGGACTTTTCGTCTTTCTCAGCGGCATCGAACGCCCGCCACTCCGGACCACGGTCGATCTCTCCTTCCTGAACGACGAGCCCGCAGTCCGTACAGACGGTTTCAGCGTGCTCGGCGTCGGAGGCGAGGCGGCCACCGCACTCCGGACACTGCTCGTGCTCGTGTTCGTGTTCCTGTTCTCGTTCTCGGTCTTGTTCGTCCCGTTCGCGCTCCGCCGGCTGGCTCGTCCGTTCGCCGGAACCCGCTCGCTCGGTCTGACGCTGCTCGTCGCTGCGAGTTCGAATGCTGGAATCAGTCATTGTAATGAATCCGATCGAACCGTCGCTGAAAACGCTCTCTCGTAGCCAGTGTAACGGCTGTCGGAAACTTAAAGACTGTGATCGTACAGGTAGTGAACGCGCGTCCGAGCGAGTAATCCGTCGTTCACTATGTGAGTCCAGGCCACGCGATGGCGGGTCCAGTGAACTCGACTGCACCGATCGCCGCCGCGTTGCACTGACACTGCCCAGCGTATCGAAACGCTTACTCCCCGCAGGGCGGTTCGGACACGTATGAGCGACGACGCCGACGCCGTCAATCCCGAGGCGGTCCGCCACGTCGCGGACCTGGCTCGCGTCGATCTCGAAGCCGACGAGGTCGAGGCGTTCACCGGCCAGTTCGCGGACATTCTCGAGTACTTCGAGACCTTAGACGAGGTTCCGGAAGTCGAGCGCGAGGCCGACCTCACGAACGTCATGCGCCCCGACGAGGTACGTGACTCCGTAGACCGCGAGGCGGCACTCCAGAACGCACCCGAGACCGAGGACGGCTTCTTCAAGGGGCCGAACGTCTCCTGATCGACGCTACCAGCACATGGCTGATACCATCTTCATCACCGACGAGCGAATCGACGGCGACACCGATGCGGACGGCCCACTCACCGGCCGCACAGTCGCCCTCAAGGACAACATCTCGACCGAGGGCGTCAGGACGACCTGCGGGTCTGCGATGCTCGAGGACTACGTCCCGCCCTACGACGCCACGGTCGTCTCCCGACTCAAAGACGCCGGCGCGACCATCGTCGGCAAGACCAATATGGACGAGTTCGGCATGGGCACGACCACCGAAACCTCGGCCTTCGGCCCGACCGACAACCCCGCCGCACCGGGCCACGTTCCCGGCGGCTCCTCCGGCGGTTCGGCCGCCGCCGTCGCCGCCGGCGAGGCCGAACTCGCGCTCGGCTCCGATACGGGCGGCTCGATCCGCTGTCCGGCCGCGTTCTGCGGCGTCGTCGGCATCAAGCCGACCTACGGCCTCGTCTCGCGCTACGGCCTCGTCGCCTACGGCAACAGCCTAGAGCAGATCGGCCCCTTCGGCGAGACCGTCGAAGACGCCGCCGCGCTGCTCGACGTCATCGCAGGACCGGACGACCGAGACGCGACGACTCGAGCGGTGGAACTCGACGGGGAGAGCTACGCCGACGCCGCAACCGGCGACGTCGACGGCCTCACGATCGGCGTCCCAACCGAACTGGTCGAGGGCGCAGACGAGGGCGTCGTCGACACCTTCTGGGACGCCATCGCTGAACTCGAGGCCCAGGGCGCAGAGTACCACGAAGTCTCGCTCCCGTCCGTCGAGCACGCCGTCGAGGCATACTACGTGATCGCGATGTCGGAAGCCTCGTCCAATCTCGCCCGTTTCGACGGCGTTCGGTACGGACCTGCCACCGACGCCGACGGCAACTGGAACGAGACCTTCTCGGCAGTCCGCAAGGAGGGCTTCGGCGACGAGGTCAAGCGCCGAATCCTTCTCGGGACGTACGCACTCTCGGCCGGCTACCACGACAAGTACTACAAGAAAGCGCAGGATGCCCGTGCGTGGGTCAAACAGGACTTCGACGAGGCGCTTTCGGAAGCCGACGTGCTCGCCTCGCCGACGATGCCGGTTACCCCGTTCGAACAGGGCGAAAGCCTGGATGACCCGCTGCAGATGTATCTTGCAGACGCGAACACCGTTCCCGTGAACCTCGCGGATCTCCCCGCGATTTCGGTTCCGGCCGGCGAAAGCGACGCCGACGGCCTCCCCGTCGGCCTGCAACTCGTCGGCCCGTCCTTCGGTGAGGAACGGCTCATCCGGGCCGCAAGCGCGCTCGAATAATCGAGCAACTGAGTTGAGTGGCCCGGGCCGGTGACAAGAGCAGGGGAAGGGGCAGGACTTTTCGTCGCTAACTCGGCGTCCCACGTACCGATCGACAGTTCCGTAAAATCGAAGCAGCGGCCGCTCTATTCGATCTATTCCTCGTACGCGAGGTTCATGATCCACTGCGAGAACGCATCGCTGTTTGGATCGACCTCCTCCTCACCGATAAACGGCGAGAGCATGTCCCCGGCCATCAAGAGCGTGAAATCCAGATCGCGAGCGGTCGGCGTGATGTAGTAGGTGTTGTGCCCGTTGTAGACCGTGTCCTCCCGGTCGACGAGTTCGTATTCGACGAGCGACTCGACGATCCGACTACCCTTGCGCGAGGAGACATCGAGTTCTTTCCAGAAGTCGCTTTGGTGGATACCGCCGGTTTCGCGAACGAGTTCCAGGCCGGCGTATTCGTCCTCGGAGAGTTCTGCTTCGGCCGCAGAGACGCTCACGGTGACCACCTCTTCGTCTCCATGCTCGTCGCGACAGGCAGGTGTGCGTCCATGTGCGTATGAGAGGCAGGGAGCCGCTTAAATGTGCCCTTCGACGCCAGTGTCATTCGTTTCGACGAGTCGTCGTTCCGAACGCCTGATCGGCACCGGTTACGGGCCCAACCAACCGCTCGTGGTCGAGTTCGACCGGCCGGTACGGCGTTTCGCAGGGCGGCCCATCGGCGAACCGATAGGTCGCTTCGGCCGGCCGCTCCGGCGTTGCTGCCCCCGGTCCGACCGCCAGCAGCGAGGACGACCGCGTCCCATAGCCATCGCCGTGAACGCAGACGCCGAACTCGTGATCGCCGAGGACGGTACCGGCGCGGGTGAGCCACTCGGTGACGGATTCGTCCGCATCGGCGGCGAGTTCAGCGCGAACCCGTTGTGCGTTGTCGGCCTGCGTTCGTCCGACATCGAGTCGACTCGACGGCAGATCGACGTCGTCGTCGACGGCGACGTTAACCACGACGTGAACGCCCGGGTCGAACTCGGTGACGGAGAGGTCGCCGTCCCACTGGTAGCAGACGGCCGCGGCCGCGTCGGCGATCACGAGCGAGAAGCCCTCGTACTCGTCGGCGGCCGTCGCGTCCTCGACGATCGCGGTTGCGTCCGAGACGGAGCGCGCTTCGAGGACGTCCGCGACGAGCAATCCCCGCGACCGGTCGCCGGCGAGGTCCGCGTCGGTCCACTTGTTCGTGATGCCGGCGGCGACGCCGAACTCGTTGTAACCGAGCCAGGTGCCGCCGGATTCGGCGTCCCGAGGAGCGACGACGAGCGGGTCCTCGCCGTATATCTTGGGCGGAAGCGAGTCGCGGTCGAGAGCCTCGTCACGGTTCGCGGCGACGGCGACCGGTGCGTCGTCGAAGACCTGCCAGGCGAGCGTCAGTGTACACACAGCCGGACTAGGGGACCGAGCGTCTTAACTTCGGTCCGCCGCTGCACGCTCGGAGTGCGCTCGGAGTTCGCTCGAAGAAACTGTCGGAGCGACTAAGAAGCCGCTACTCGATCGATTTCGCCCGGTTCTGGAAGTCGCCGCCACACTCCTCGCACTCGCCGGGATTCGTCTCGGCCTCGACTATTTGCCCGCACTGAAGACACTCGTACTCCGACGTTATTTCCGAGGTGTCGTCTTCGACGTCTTGACCGTGGGGCATACGCTCGTATTTGGTGTCCAGATGTAAATACTGACCGCGGGGTACGCCGTTGACATCCTCGACGGATCCCGCGCTGAGACGCCCCGTATGTAGCCCGATTCGGAATCATCCGCCGTCGCGGAGCTGCGCCAGCGTCCCGGGAGCGGATCGCTGATCTCGACCCGGGACTACCAGGGCGACGCCGTCACGTCGACGCCGATCTCGCGCAATCGATCCCGAGCCGCGTCCCGATCGACCGTCCCTGAATGCGTTCGCGGGAGTTCGTCGACGACGCCGATCGTCTTCGGACGCTTGAAGCCGGCGAGGCGGTCGTCGCAGCGTTTGCGAACCGACTCGACCGCGAGCGATGCCGTCTCCTCGCCCGGCACGACGAGCGCGCCCACCCGCTGGCCCCACTCCTCGTCTTGGAGGCCGACGACGGCGGCCGCCTCGATTTTCGGATGAGAGCGCAGCGCCTCGATCACTTCGCCGGGGTCGACGTTCTCACCGCCCGTGACGATGCGATCGCTGCGTCGATTAAGAATCCACAACCGCCCCTCGTCGTCGCGGTATCCGACATCTCCCGTCCGTAATCCCCGGTCGCAGAAGGCGTCCGCCGTGCGTTCCTCATCGAGATAGCCCGGCGTCACCGTCGGCCCCGAGACGACGAGTTCACCTGGCTCGCCGGTCGGAACGGGATCGCCGGTCTCGTCCACGACCGCCACGTCGGTGACGACGAGCGACTGGCCGACGGTCCCCTCGTGGGCCGTCGCCTCCGACGGCGTCGCGGTCGTGATCTGGGAGGCCGTCTCGGTCATGCCGTAGGTCGGATAGACGGGCACGCCCGCCTCGCGACAGCGCTCGATGAACTCCGTCGAGGCCGGCGCGCCGCCGAGGAGGACGAACCGGAGCGATTCGGGCGGCTTCCAGCCGGCGTCGAGTAACCGCTTGCCCATCGTCGGGACCAGCGAGACGCCGGTGATCCCGAACTCGTCCATTGCGCGGGCCGTCGCGCGGTCATCGAACGTGCGCTGGACGACGGCAGTCGTTCCGTACAGCGCGGACCGGATCACGGGCGCGATTCCGCCCATGTGGTACATCGGGAGACAGCAGAGCCACCGGTCGGCGGGATCGACACCGAGCCGAAACGCCGAGGCGGTCGCGCTGGCGACCAGATTTCCCACCGTCAACCGGACGATCTTCGGCTCGCCGGAGGTGCCGGACGTGAACATGAGCAGCTGTGTGTGATCACGATCGAGTTCAGCTGATTGGATCTCGACCTGCGGCTCGCCTGCGGTCGACTCGTTCGACTCGTTCGAGTCGGTATAGAGATGGCCAGCCGACAACGCCGTGACGCCCTCGGTCGTCGGGTCGTCAACTGACAGGATCGGCGTCGAGTCGGCGACGAGTTCGCTCGCGGTCGATGCCGTCTCGCGCTCGCAAACGAGCGCGTCAAGGTCGAGCCGGTCGGCTTTCGCGGCCAGTTCGGACGCGGTTTCGCGGACGTTCAGCGGGGCGAGGGTCGCGCCGCGTCGCATCGCGGCGAAAAAGAGGGTCGCGAAGGCGGGACGGGTGTCTATGAGAACGCCGATGCGACTGTCGGGGACGCGATCGACGGCCGCCTCGAGTGCAGTGGCCGTTCGATCCACCCGCTGGGTGAACTCGGCGAAGGTCCACGCGGTGTCCGTTTCGATGTCGATCAGCGCCCGGCGCTGTGGCGTCGCCGCCGCGCGGTGGGCGAGGAGGTCCTGCGTCGGCCACTCGAGGTGCGCGGGAGTCATTCCTGCCACACCCCTTCGACGCCGAGGCCTTTCGCCTGCGGGACGACGGCGGCACCGCTCTCGAAGAGCACGGGATCGCGACCGAGGTCCTCGGCGAGCAACTCGCCGGTTGCGAGCCCGCAGGCCGGAACGTTGGGGATCGCCGCCGCGAGGTGGACGGCACCCGTTCGTGCGACGACGCCGTCGATCGTCGTCGTCACCAGCGGCGTCACGCCGAGTTCGGCGAACCAGGCTGCGATCTTCCGTGCGATATCGATCCCGCCGAGTGCCATCGGCTTCAGGACGGCCACGTCGGCGGCCTGGGCCTCGCAGATGGCGTCGACGCCATGTTCGAGTACGCCTTCATCGAGTGCGACCGAGACGGTGCCGGCCGCTCGCTCTCGAAGGTCGGCGTGTCCCGCGAGCGCGCCGGCCGGAAGCGGCTGTTCGAGAATCGAGACGCCCAGCTCGGCGAACGCGTCGATCGCTCGGGCCGCCTCCTCGAACGTCCAGGCTTCGTTCGCATCGACGCGGAGTTCGACATCGGGGCCGACGACCTCACGCGTTCGCCGGACGCGGTCGATGTCGGCCTCGACCGACCGACAGCCGGCTTTGAGCTTGCAACAGTCGAAACCGCGCTGGACCGCGGCTGCTGCCTGATGGGCGGTTTCGTCCGGCGGTCCGTCGCCGATCGTCGCGTTCACCGGAACGCGGCCGACCATCGGTCCCTGACCGATATACCGGTACAGCGGCGTCGCCTGGCGGGTCGCCTGCAGATCTGCGAGCGCGAGCGACACGCCGTGTCGGGCCGCACCGTTTCCCGCGACGGCCTCGAGCGCGTCTTCCGGTCCGCCACCTTCGAGTGCCCGCTCGGCGCGGTCGAGCGCTGCCTCGCAGTCCTCGATCGGTTCGGTCCAGCCGGGAAGCGGCGTCGCCTCGCCGTAGCCGGCGGTCGGGGAGGCAGCGTCGGTGCCGTCGACGATCCGAACCAGAAACCCCTCGCGGACGTCGATCGACCCGGCCGCAGTTTCGAGCGGCGACGTCAGCGCGAGCGAGAACCGCCGATACGCGAGTTCGAGATCGCAGTTGGCGTTCGCGTCCGCCCCCACGGTTAGATCACCAGTCCCCCGGCGAACAACGCCGCGTACAGCGCGAGGAGCTTTCCGGTCGCCTCGAGCGCGGGATTGAGTGCCTCGCCGTCGGTTCTGGTCCAGAGCGTCCGCGCGATCGACGCCGCGTAAGGCAGCGAAACGAGCGGCAACAACGCGCTCGCTCCGAGTCCTTCGCCGAGCCAGAGCCACACCGGAACGAGGTACGCCAGCGCGAGCAGCGCGGTGAACTCGATGCGGCTGCCGCGATAGCCGAGTCGGACGGCGAGCGTGCGTTTGCCCGTCTCTGCGTCGGTTTCTAAGTCGCGGACGTTGTTGACGACGATAATCGCCGTCGAGAGGGCGGCGACGGGAAGGCTCGCGAGAATCGCCTCGCGAGTGACGGTTCCCTCGGGAAGCGTCGTTGTGAGGGGTTCGACGGCGGCAGCGGCGGCCTGCACGTAGAACGTCCCGACGACGGCGACGACGCCGAAGAAGACGAAGACGAAGAGATCGCCGAGCCCGTGGTAGCCGAGCGGATAGGGGCCGCCGGTGTACGCCCAGCCGCAGAAGACGCTCACGAGGCCGACGACGAGGATCGGCACGCCGCCGACGTAGACCAGGTAGGTGCCGGAACAGATCGCGAGCGCGAACGTGATAATCGTCGCGAGTTTGACCTGCCGGGCCGGGATGAGTCCCGCCTGCGTGACGCGGGTGAACCCGTCCCGATCCTCGGTATCCGCGCCGTTGATCGCGTCGTAGTAATCGTTCGCAAAGTTCGTCCCGATCTGAATCAGCGCAGCACCGACGAACGCAAACAGCGCCGGCAGCAGTTCGAAGACGCCCTCGGCGGCCGCAACGCCCGAGCCGACGATAACCGGTGCCGCGGCCGCGGGCAGGGTCTGCGGGCGTGCAGCCAGTAGCCACGCCTTCGGACGTGACAGTTCGACCTCAGCCGTGCTCATGGGTCAAGTGTCCGACTCGAGAGAGTGTCAACGTTGGCATTGCAGCCGAACATGTGCCCTGTCAGCACGGCTACCGTCGACGCTAATCGACTAATTTCCGGTGTCGCCGCCCTCAGCACCGTCTGGCACCTCGAACGTCACCGCTTCCATCTCCAGAAACGCCGTCTCGTAGCCTTGATGTCTGGCAACCTGGGGCGGCGAGTCGACGGAAACGGTTACGGAGTCGCCCGAACGGATGGCCGACGACGACTCCGAATCGGACGTATCCGATCCTGTCCCCGACACCACGACGCCGTAATGGTGTCCGTACTCGCTATCGAGCGTCTGCTCGAGTTCGTGCTCCACGACAAGGTCACCGTCGCGCTCGATGGAAGCGGTGAGCGCGGCGTCGGGAAGCGGCACGCGGTTGTAGGGGGTTCTGGGGGAGACGAGGAGGTACTGCTCGGGGTTCTGGGTCCGGTTCTCGTCGCCGGCCAAGCGCGTCAAGTCCGATTCGTCGGTGTCGGCGTCGGCCTCGAACAGGACGGCGACGATCGGCGCATCGTCGCTGCGCGGGAGTTCGGCGGCGGCAGTCTCTTCGCCGTCCGCGCCGGCGGACGCGTCGCCAACGAGACGAGTTCCCGCGTACGCATCGACCGCGGGAACGGTCGCATACGGCACGTGTGCGTGATCCATCTCGCTTTCGTGTTCGGCGTTGCCGCCAGCGTCGTTCTCACTCCTATCACCACCATCATCACCATCACCATCACCACCACCACCATCGGCACCGGCACCCATCGGCTCCAATGCCCCCCGCTCTCCCCACCGATCCCGCTCGAGATAGTCGATCTCGCCGATAACCTGGTCTCTGAACTCGTCGTCGTACTCGAACTCGAACGTCCCCGTCGCGCGCTCTTCACCTCGCCCCGCCAGCGCGCCGGTGCGCCGGACCGAAAGCGGCGGGATCGTCACCTCGACTTCGTAGGTTCCGTCTCCCGGCAACCCAACGTTATCCCCGAAGTGAAAACCCATCTCCTGTGAGAGCATCGCCCACGGCGACACCGGCGAGCCGACCCGCTCGCCGTCCGATCGAATCCGAAACTGAATGCCGTCGTCGACCGGCACCACGAGCCCCGTCTCCCGATCCTGGACTGTGATCATCATGTGTACGCCGCGCCCGACATCTGGCGTCTCGCGCTCGACCGCCGCGTCGTCGCTGCCGGCGATCGTCCAGAACGGATGCGGATACGAGAGCATCGGAACGAACCTGAACTCGCCGGCCGTCACGGGCTCTCCGACCCGCATCGCCTCCCGGTGGGTCGGCAGGAAGACCGCGTTCGGCGGGTCTTCGACGGTCACCGTCGGTTGTCGGCCGCCGTAGTCGCCGTCTTGCTCCTCGTCGTCTCCGCCCCCACCGAGGCCGAGACAGCCCGCGAGTCCCGTCGCGAGCGCTCCCGATATCGCACCGGTTCGCGAAAGAAGCGTCCGACGGGTGGCCGTCGTAGTCGTGTCCGTAGCCGGGGCCAGGACAGGGCCTATTGCCGTCCTTCGATCGCTGCTTCCGGCTGAATCGTCCGCGGTCGGATCGTCGGGAGCCATATTGTGTAGTTTTCGCTATCGAACGGGCGTCTTGGGGCCCTCACGAGTTCGGTGCCGCCGGCGGCAGCGCCCGCAACGACCGCGGCGGCAGCAAGTAGTTCCCCCGTCTGTTGACGAACAGGTAGTGGAGGATGCCGTTGTTCGCCGACGAGACGTCGAGGTCCGCGCCGGTCATCGCCTCGCGGACGCGAACGAACTCGCCGATGCCCCGCTGGAGCGCGAGGAAGTGCTGTCCCGGCCGATCGCCGTCGACAGTGCTGAAATCGCGGCGCAGGAGCGGCGGGTTGCCGTCTTCTCTCGCCCCGGCGGCCTTCTGTGCGTGGCCGACGACGCCGTGTTCGCGCGCGGCGTCTTCGGCCGATGCGATCCCGTCGTCGGTTACGCCGCTCGTGTCCGCGAGTTCGTCGCCGACCTCGCCGACGAGTTCGTCCGCGGCGTGGGTCGGGCTGAACAGTTTCGAGACGCGCTGGTGGTGGTTGTCCTGACCGAACCAGACGTCGAGTTGGATGTCCATCGAGGAGACGTGCTGGGTCGTCCCGCCGGCGAACGGGCCGGCGTCGATCGTCACACGGTCCTCGCTCGCCTGCGTGCGGGCGAAGCCGGAGCGAAAGCCCATCAGGAACGGTGCGTCCTTGGGGACCGACTCGGGGACGCCCGGAACGTCGGTCTTCGACGCCGGAAGCCCCGCGCCGACGAAGCCGGTCCGACGGCGGTCGTCGTGGCGGTCGAAGACGCCGGTGAGGTCAGTTTCGAGGTCGATTCCGTTGAGTTCATTCCGGTCGCCGAACAGGCCCTCCTCGGCGGCGAGAACGACGTCCGGCCGGTCGCTCGCGAGGTGGAGCAACGCGTCGAACTCGTCGAACGCGGGGTCCTCGCGCGCCGTCAGTGCTTCGGGTGCCGGTAGATCGACCGAGTCGGGCAGCGAGCCCTCGAACCGGTCGAAGTACGCGGGCGTGTAGCCGAGCGTAAAGACCAGCCCCTCGTGGCTCCACTCGTAGGCCCGCTCGAGCGTCCGCAGCGCGGTTTCGGTCGTTTGGCGGGCGTCCTCGCTCGGCGCGGTCGTGCTGTCGTCACCGTTGTTGCCCTCGGCGTCGCCGGCCGCATCCGACGCGAGCGATAACGGAACCAACGCGTGATGCTCGGGCAACTGCACGTTCCCGTCCTCGTCGCGCGCGCTGAACTCGTTCCAGGCGTGCTGGCGCGCCGGCAGCGAGTCGGGGTCGTCCGTGCCGGCGGGAACGGGATCGGGATCGTCGTCTCCGTCGCGAGTCACGTCGAGACAGGCGCTGAGGGCGGCCCCGCCGCCGACGGCGACGAGCGCCCGAACGTACGCCCGGCGGGAGAGGGCAGACCGGTCGGGGAGCGTCACAGTCACCACTACCGTCGCGCAGGGTCCAAAGCGTTACTCCTTTCGAGCGAACGACCGCTACGAAAAAGCCGCCCACGCTGAACTCGCGACAGCCCGCTGCCGTCGCCGCTACGACTCGTACGGTCTACTGTATCGATTTCCCAACGCAACCCAGGGCAATTCGCGGGTGCGGCGAACTGACTGCCGGCAGTTCGTCTCAGTAGTGCCAGGGGAACTCGTCGAACTCCGGTTCGCGACCCTCGACGAAAGCGTCTCGGCCCTCCGCGGCCTCGTCGGTCATGTACCCCAGCCGGGTCGCTTCGCCGGCGAATACCTGCTGGCCGACCATCCCGTCGTCGGTCATGTTAAAGGCGTACTTCAGCATCCGCATCGCCGTCGGGCTCTTGGCGTTGATACGCTCGCCCCACTCCAGGGCCGTCTCCTCGAGTTCAGCGTGGGGCACCGCTTCGTTGACCATGCCCATCTCTGCCGCCTCCTCGGCGCTGTACGTTTTGCCGAGGAAGAACACTTCGCGGGCCTTCTTCTGGCCGATCTGCTTGGCCAGGTAGGCCGAGCCGAAGCCGGCGTCGTAGCTCGCCACGTCGGGATCGGTCTGGAGGAACTTCGCGTGCTCCTCGCTCGCGAGCGTGAGGTCGCAAACGACGTGCAGCGAGTGCCCGCCGCCGACGGCCCAGCCCGGTACGACGCAGACGACGACCTTGGGAATATGGCGGATGAGCCGCTGCACCTCGAGAATGTGCAGGCGTCCCTGCTCTGAAGCGCGCGCGGCCTCGCTCTCCTCGTCCTCGCCCGTGTACTGGTAGCCGTCCTCGCCGCGAACCGTCTGGTCGCCCCCGGAACAGAACGCCCAGCCGCCGTCCTTCGAGGACGGCCCGTTCCCCGTCAGGAGAATACAGCCCACGTCCGTCTGGCGCTTGGCGTGATCCAGCGCGTCGTACAGTTCGTCCACCGTTCCCGGCCGGAAGGCGTTTCGCACGTGGGGCCGGTCGAAGGCGATCCGCACCGTCCCGGAGTCGACCGCCCGGTGGTAGGTGAGATCGCGGAAGTCGAACTCGTCGATCGGCTCCCAGCGGTCCTCGTCGAAGAGTTCCGAAACCATCGCCCGTGTGTGGGGGACGAGTCCTGATATAGTATCGGTTCTCGCCGGTCGTCTCGTCTGCAACCCGTCGCACCCGTCGCGGGTCAGCGTGCAACGGCCCGGACGGTGAACTCGCGGTTACAGATTACAGATTACAGATTATACGCGGTCCGCGGGAAGAATCTCGTCCAAGATCGATCGCGGAAGCGCGGCACTGACGGTCGAGACGGCGGCCGACGGCTCCGCGACGGAAAACGACGGCAGCGTGTGAATCGGGCAATCAACCATCTCCGCGAGCGCATCGGGGTTCGTCCGCTCCGCGAGCGATGCGCCGTCGTACTGATTCAGGACGACCGCGATTACGTCGACGCCGCGACGGCGAAGCGCCGACACCGACAGCGCGGTGTGGTTCAGCGTCCCCAATCCGGACCGGGCGACGACCACTGCGGGAACACTGAGGTCGGCGACCAGATCAAGCACGTCGCGGTCGTCCGCCAGCGGAACTCGCAGTCCACCGATACCTTCGACGACGCCCGGGGTCGCCGCGTCGAGTTCAGCGGTGACTGCCTCGCGAAGTGAGTCGTACGAAAGCGGTTCGTCCGCGACAGTAGCGGCGACGGCTGGAGCCAGCGCCGGTTCGAGGCGACGACAACACGTCGCCGCCCGGTCGGTTCCACAGGCCTCGGCGACGAACGCCGCGTCGTCGTCTGGCGGATACCCGGTCTGGACGGGTTTGATCGCACGCGCGTCGTAGCCCTCTTCACGAAGCCAGCCGACGAGCCCCGCCGTGACGACGGTCTTGCCGACGCCGGTGTCGGTTCCGACGATGGCGACCGCGTTCTCGGGCGTCTTCGTCCCGGAATTCATACCAGATCAAGCTCCCGTCCCGCGCGTTCGAAGGCGTCCAGACAGCGCTCGAGTTCGGCTGCAGTGTGTGTGGCCGTGGGCGCGATGCGAATGCGGCTCGTCCCCGCGGGCACCGTCGGCGGGCGTATCGCCGGTGCGACGATACCGCGGTCCGAAAGCCGGTCGGCGAGCGCGAGCGCATCGTCACGGTCGCCGACGACGACGGGCAGGATCTGTGTCTCGCCCAGCACGTCGTACCCGAGTGATTCGAGGCCGTCCCGGAGGCGGTCGACGGTGTCCCACAGTTGCGCAGAGCGCGTCCCCTCGCGCGCGATTCGAAGCGCCTCGCGGGCAGCGCCGACCGCCGGCGGCGCGAGGCCGGTCGAGAAGACGAACGACCGCGCCGCGTTGAGCAGGTATTCGACGAGATGGGTGCTTCCGATGACGTAGCCGCCCTGGCTGGCGAGCGCCTTCGAAAGCGTTCCCACCTGAACCTGTACTCGGTCGCCGAGACCCTCGCGCTGGACGATGCCGCCGCCCTCGTAGAGCCCGGTCGCGTGGGCCTCGTCGACCATCACCCACGCGTCGTGTCGGTCAGCCGCGTCGCAGATCGCCGAAAGCGGTGCCACGTCGCCGTCCATGCTGAACACCGAATCCGTCACGACGAGCCACGACTCGCCGGCGTCGCGCTCGTCCCGTCGAGCGGCCATCGCCTCGCAGAGCGATCCGCTATCGCAGTGGTCGTAGACGACCGTCTCGGCGTCGGCGAGTCGACAGCCGTCGATGATGCTCGCGTGGTTGAGTTCGTCGGAAAAGATCACGTCCGGGTCGAGCGCCGCGACGGTGCCGACGTTGGCGGCGTACCCGGAGGAGAAGAGAAGGGCGCGCTCGGTGCCTTTCGTCTCGGCGAGATCGCGTTCCAGCGCACGGTGGAGGCCCGTATCCCCGGTCACGAGACGGCTCGCGCCCGCTCCGGTGCCGACCGCGGCGGCCGCCTCCTGCGCGGCTCGGACGACGCGGTCGTCGCGCGCCAGGCCCAGGTAATTGTTCGACCCGAAGACGAGTTGTTCATCGCCGTAGACGGGACAGCCGCGGCCCGGGTCCGCCGCCATCCGCGCCCGGCCGGCGACGCGGTCGGTGGGTCGGAGATCCCGGCGGAGACCGCGAGCGTCGCGCGCCGCGAGTCGGTCGGCAAGGGCGAATCCGCAGGTGTCCGCCGGTGCCTCGCCGTCGGTTCGCGAGTTCAGGTCGCCTGTCATCGTCGGGCCATTAGAATCGCGGCAGGAGTTCGGCCGGGCCGAACACGCCGTACTCGCCTACTCGATTCCGTCGAACGGCCGATTTTAGGTATCCCAGGGCCGGCCCGTTGACGTTCGCCGCCATGCTGGTGTCGTCGTCCAGTTCGACAGTGTTGGTTCCTCGTTCGCCGTCGAACGTGGTCCCTGTCACCTCGACGGTCGTCGTCGTGGGCTTCTCGTCCGAGGTCACGTCGAGAATCCCGCCGACGGTCACGTCCGCCGCCTCGCAGATGCCGGCGCGCTCCAGCAAGACGTCGTCGGCGTGTTCCATGTCGTGGAACTCCAGGACGCCGTCGTGGTCGTCGATCACCGCCTCGATCTCGTCGTCTCCCATCTCGCGAACGGTTTCGAGATCGTAGTCGGGCAGGTGTGCGATATCCTCGCGGACGGTGCCGCGGTTGTCCTCGTATCCGGATTTGAGTCCGACGCCCCACCAGATGTCGACCGCCTCGACTTCGACGAACGACTGGGCAGCAAGCGCCGCCGCGCCCGTCAGCAGTCCCGGCGTCGCGCCGGCCCCGCAAACGAACGTAACGCCACACTCCGCGAACGCGTCGGCACGCTCGTCGAGCATGCCGATGACCCGCGATCGCTTGAGCACGTCCACCAGAACACCCGAATAGTCGGCTTCGACGAACCGATCCGCAACCTCCGGGATGAACTCGTGCTCGAAATTCGGGAGTGCGATCAGGACCGCATCGATGGCGTCGCTCTCGGCGATTACATCGTCGATCGGGGTCGCAGTCGGGTCTGCCTGCGTCGAGGCCGCAACGCCCTTCTGCTCACCGGTTTCCTTGACTCGGGTGACGCCCCCATCGGAGGCGATATTTCCCTCCGTGGCGGCGAGCAGTTCGTCCACGTCCAACCCGTCGTGATCGATCGCGACGCCGTGACGGTCGCAGGCTGCAACCGGCGTCAACCCGTCCCTGTACGTCGATACCTCGAGCGTTCGTCGGCCGATACCTCCTGTTCCCAGTACCGCGAATCTGATTTCGTTCATCGTTGCGTCGTGATTGTCAGTAGCTGTGTGTTCGTCTGGCAGGTCGGTCATCGAGAGTCAATCGCTCATTTCGGCATTGCTCGTCGCGCTCCCGGCCGCCGTCGTCGCTTCCTCGTCATCGTCGTCCGCCCCGGCCCGCGATTTGACCGCCTCGGGATCGAACTCGTTGGCTGCCATGTTCGGCCGCAGACCGGCCCGCTCGACGATCTCGAGGTCGTCGCCGGGAGACTGCCCCTCGGTCGTGAGGTAGTCCCCGGTCAGTATCCCGTCAGCCCCAGCTTCGAATGGCCGGTGCTGCTCGTCCCGGTCGAGATTGACCTCGCGACCACCCGTCAGCCGAACTCTCGCGCGCGGATGTAACAGCCGATAGACGGCGATCGTCTCGATAATCTCCGTCGACGTAATCGCCGCCGACTCGCCGAACTCGTCGCCGAGCGAGGTTCCCGCGACGGGGTTGAGAACGTTCACCGGAAGCGAGGAAATGCCGATATCCCGGAGCGCGAGCGCGGCGTCCACCCGGTCCGTCGGCGCTTCCCCCATGCCGAGAATGACGCCGGCACAGAGATCCATTCCCGCTGCCTTCGCTCGTTCGAGCGTCTTCACCCGGTCTTCGAAGGAATGCGTCGAGACGATCTCGGGGAAGTATCTGGGGGCGGTCTCGATGTTGTGATTGTAGTGTTCGATCCCTTCCTCGGCCAGAATTTCGGCTTCCTCCTCGGTGAGAATTCCCAGACTCGCATCGACCTCGACTGCGGTCTCGTCGCGAACGAGACGGATCGCACGGATTACATCCGCCCACTCCGCTGGTCGTTGCTCCTTACTCACGCCCTTCTCGGCGACGACGATGCCGAACCGCTGTGCGCCATCCCGCTCCGCCCGCTTTGCCGCGGCAAGGATTCGGTCCGGATCGAGGAGACCGTAGGTGTCGATCCCGGTATCGAAGTGAACCGACTGCGCGCAGAACCCGCAGTCCTCCGCACAGTTTCCCGCCTTCGCGTTGACGATGCTACAGGCGTCGACCGTGTCGTCACCGAAGTGCGCCCGGACGGCATCCGCCGCCGGTGCGAGCACGTCGACCGGCTGAGCGATGAGGGCAAGTGCCTCGGTCCGGTCGAGTTCACCGCCGGCGAGGACGGTGGCGACCGCCTCGTCGACCGTTCGGTTTCCAGTCTCGTAAACCACAGAATTCTAGGTAGTTTACGACAAGATAATAGTTTCGGTGACTGTCGCGAGCAGCTCGTACACCGTGTAGTACTGCTCGAGCTAGCCACAATTCTATATAGCGATTAATTGTTTATCCGGTCGAAAACGACCGCTCGGAGCGTCGGTGCACCGAGTTCAGAACGGGGATATCGAGTCGCATCCAGTACATATTTGATTCCTAACAGGCTACAGATGGACAGTGGGCGAGACGTACTACGACGTGCTCGGCGTTGCGAGCGACGCGACGCAAGACGAACTCGAGGTGGCCTATCGCGAGCGCGTCTTCGAGACCCATCCGGACCACAGCGACGAACCCGACGCTACCGAGCAGTTCCAGCAGGTCGCGACGGCCAGAGCCGTCCTTACTGACGAAACCGAGCGGGCGCGGTACGACCGACTCGGACACGAAACCTACGTACAGGCGACCCAGCACTCGGCCGAACGCGGGGCAACTGCGACACGCACGAATCCGAGTTCAGCGAACGAGCGCACCCGCGAGTCGCAAACGAGCCAGACACGGCGGTCCGGGCCACGATCGGAGTCGGGCGACACACGGCGAGAAACGGGAGACGCTCGTTCGACCGGGGACTGGTCGTTCGAAGAGGTTCGCCAGCAGGCCGCGCGTGAGGAAGGGTGGAGCGAAGCCCGGTCGAGGGCGGACAGCTCGAACGCGCGATCACGGTCACGTCGATCGCGAACTCGCACGCACACGCACGCGACGACCGGGCAAGCCACAGAAACGACGAGTTCAGGAGGGACCGACACCGAATCGGATTCAGATCCGGGTTCGGGTTCGGGTTCAAACACGAACTCGAACTCGGATTCGAATTCTGACGCCGGGTTCCAGTACACCGTCCACGACTGGGACGACGAAATCGAACTCGAGTGGGACGGCCGGTCGCTGGACCAGCAGACCGTCGTGACGATCGCCTGTATCTGGGCGCTGTATCCGTTGTTCGTATACGCGAGCCTAACGCCGGCGTTCTCGTTGTTCGTCAACGCGATCGTTGCAGCGTGTACGCTCTGCCTCGTCGGCTATCTGCTGACGATGCCGCAGGTCGCGACCGGCGTCTTCGGCTGCTGGAGCGTGCTCGTACCGGCCGGCGCGGTCACGATAGATGCGGTCCCGCTCGCGCTCGGCTCGATCTACGGAGCCCTCGCCCTCGCGTTCGTGTGGGTCCCCTTCGGCTACGCGGTCGTGGTCTGGTGGGCCCTACGGCCCTGAGTCGTCCGTCCCCGCGACCGCAGTGTGCACTCGCTCATCGAGTTCGGCTCGCCGCCGGTGGCTCGCGTCCGCGTCGAACGACACCGACAGCACCTGCGTGCCGTCGCTCGCGAGCGACCGGCGATAAGCACCCTCGAACGCAGCCGGCTCGACGCGCTCGAACTCGAGGTCGTACAGCTCTTCGAGCGCGTCGAACGCGAGGCCGTGGGGCGTTTTGAACTGCGACGTGAACGGCGGATCGACCGCCTCGATCGGGAGTTCGTGGAAGATGCCGCCGCCGTCGTTGTCCAACAGAACGATCGTCGCGTCGACGCCGCAGCGCTCCAGCGCGAGTAGCCCGTTCGAATCGTGATAGAACGCGAGATCGCCCGTCACGAGCACGAGCGGCTCGTCGGTCGCACTGCCTGCGCCGAGCGCCGAACTCGTGATCCCGTCAATGCCGCTCGCGCCGCGGTTTGCGAGCACGGTCAGGTCGGCCGGTTGCGGGTGGGCGAACCGGTCGGCGTCCCGAACGGGCATGCTGTTCGAGACGAAAATCGTCGCCGGATCGGGGGCGGCCTCGAAGACCGATGCGAGGACGGCACCCTCGAACGGCGCGGACTCGAGCGAGTCAGTCGTACACGCGTCGTCACGGAGATCCCAGTGGAGCCGCTCTGCGGTGTCAAATCGCGCCCGCCAGCGGTTCGCAGTGGTGGACTCCCCGAGAGACGCTGCAAGACTCTCGAAGACAGAGCCGGGCGAGGCGGCGAGAAGGTCGGTGGCCGTGAACGTCGCCTCGCGCCACGCGCCGACGGGATCGAGCAGAAACTGGCGCACGTCGGCGTCCCGTAGCGCGTGCCGGAGCCGCTTCGAGGTCGGCGAGGCACCGAATCGGACGACGACATCCGGAGCCGGGGCCGGCAGCGCGTCGATGTAGCCGTCGTACCCGCCGTAGACCGTCCGATTCCCGTCGGCAGCGCTCTCGGCGGCGACGTGCGGCCCGAACCGAACGGTCGACAGCGGATCCGCGAGCACCGGCGCGCCGACCGCATCGGCCACGGCGACGACGGCCGCGGGATCGAGTTCACCCGTCGACGATGTCACCGGGTCGGCGGGGCCGGCGACGAGCAGCGGTCTGTCCGCGGTCTCGAGCGCGGTTCGAAGGGTCTCGAGCGCACCGGTGCCGTCGGCGTCGGGTTCGCTCGCGTGTCGCCCCGCGGCGGTCTCGACGAACGGACCGTCCCGGCCCGCCCCGGCCAGCGTCTCGGCGAACTCGTCGGGAACGGCCTCGCTGCCGGTCGTTTCGATCGGGTCGAGCGGTTTGCGGAAAGGACAGTTGAGGTGGACGGGGCCGGGTTCGGAGACGGTCGTTTCAAGCAGCGCGCGGGCGGCCGTCGTGCGGAGGCTTCGGACCGTTCGCTCGCTGGCTTCCGGAAGCGGAAGATCGGCGTGCCAGCGCACGGCGTCGCCGTAGAGTTCGACCTGATCGACCGTCTGATTCGCGCCGCTATCGCGGAGTTCAGGTGGGCGGTCGGCCGTGAGAACGAGCATCGGCACGCGGGCCTGATCGGCCTCGATCACCGCCGGGTGGAAGTTCGCGGCCGCCGTCCCGGAGGTACAGACCAGCGCCGTCGGCTCGCCGGTGCGGCGGGCGCGCCCGAGGGCGAAGAACGCCGCCGACCGCTCGTCTAAGTGCGAATAGACCTCGATATCGGGATGCTCGGCGAACGCGACCGTCAGCGGCGTCGATCGACTGCCGGGGGCGAGACAGACCGCCTCCAGCCCACTCGCTGCGAGTTCATCGACGAGGATGCGACCCCAGAGGGTCGCGCGGTTGGGTGCGCTCATTGCGAGTGCACATTGCCGGTTACCTTCTCGATCCCGTCCGCGCCCGCAGGCTGTAACTCGTCCAAAATCGGCCGGAATTTCAACTGTACCTCGTCCCACTCGGCCGCGGGGTCGCTATCGGCGACGAGACCGTTGCCCGCAAAGAGCGTGACCGTCTCGTCGGTCGCGACGCCCGACCGGAGACCGACCGCGAACTCGCCGTCGCCGTCTCCATCGAACCAGCCGATCGGCGCGGCGTACCAGCCGCGGTCGAAGGTCTCCGTCTCGCGGATCGTCTCCCAGGCCGCCTCGGGCGGCATGCCGCCGACTGCGGGGGTCGGGTGGAGCGCCTCGACGAGTTCGAGGACGTGCCGGTCGCCGTCGAGGGTCGCGTCGATCGGCGTCTGCAGGTGCTGGATCGTCGCGAGTCGGCGAACCGTCTGCTCGTCGATGGTCAACTCGCGCGCGAGCGGCGTCAGCTGCTCGCGGATCGCATCGGCGACGAGCCCGTGTTCGTGTTGAACCTTCTCGCTGTCCCGGAGTTGATCGGCGAATTCCTCGTCGGCTTCGGGCGTCTCGCCGCGAGGGGCGGAGCCGGCGAGCGCCTCGGTTTCGACGTGGTCGCCGCGTTTCGAGACGAGCCGCTCCGGCGGTGTGCCGAAGAACGTTCCACTGGCATCGGCGTCGTGATCGACGAGGAACCGGTAGCAGTTCGGATACTGTCGGCGCAGGCGTTCGAGCGTCGCCGGCACGTCGATCGGTTCGTCGAGCGAGACCGACAGCGATTGGGCGAGAACGACCTTGGTGAGCGGTGTCGTCTCGATTCGATCGAGTGCGTGTTCGACCTGGTCGGTCCACGCCGCGGGCGAGGTCGTGCGCTCGGTCGCGGCGACACCGGGGGCCGACCCGCTCGGACGCATCGCCGGGAAATCGGCCAGTCGATCGTACCACGAGTGCAATCGCTCGGTTGCCGTCTCGGCGTCGCGGGCGACGGCGGTGAGCCAGGTGGCCTCGTCACAGCGGGTGACGAGAACGCGAGGGACGACGAACGAGGCGGCGGCGAAGCCGCTCCAAGGTGTATTCGAAGCGGTATCGGTGTCGCGACCGTCGTGGCTCTCGTGAAAGGAGAGCCCACCGAACGCGCGCGGACGGGCGACAGTCGGCCCGTCGTGATCGAGTTCGGCGAACGTCCGGGCGGCCTGTTCGCGGACGGTCTCGAACCGGTCCGGGCCGTGCGCGGTAAACCGGGCGGCGACGCCGCGGCCGACGACCTCCAATCCGTCGGGGGTGGCCCACTGGATGCGGGCCTCGTCGTCGGTATCCAGGATCGCACCGAAGGAAACGTCCGTGAGTTCACGACTACGGCTACGGAGAGACGATGGGGTGAGAGCCGGCGCGGGAGGAGAACGGGCGTTCGACCCGGCGTCGGTGTCGATATCCGAATCAGCATTAGCACCAGTACCAGCATCAGCACCGGCGTTAGTGTCGGCTTCGCCCGTACCCTCCCGGTCAACTGTCCCCGGCAGCTGCCCATCGCCCGACGTACGATTCATCGACCACAGTTCGGGACCGACGCGCCTTCAGCCTAACTATATCGCTCCTCTCGCCACGGGTTCGCCGTCTCGGAGTAGCCGCGCCGTTCCCAGTAGCCCAGTTCCGGTTCCGTGAGGAACTCGACGCCGTCGACCCACTTCGCCCCCTTGTAGGCGTACTTGTGCGGCGTGACCACGCGGAGCGGACCGCCGTGGTCCTCGGGCAACGGCTCGCCGTCGTAGGCCCACGCGAACAGGACTTCCTCGCGCATGCAATCCTCGAGCGGCAGATCCGTCGTGTAGCCGTCGAGCGCGGAAAACATGACGTGGACGGCGTCGTCCGTGACGCCCGCCCGCTCGGCGAGTTCGGTGAACGGCACCCCGGTGAACGCACAGTCGAGTTTGCTCCAGCCGGTCACGCAGTGAAAGTCCTGCTTCTGAGTCTCGTGTGGTAGGTCGCGGAACTCGTCCCACGAGAACGTCAGCTCGGTCTCGACCGCGCCGGTGACGGTGAACTCCCAGGTATCGGGATCCCAGCCGGGGGTGGCGCTCTTCGAGAGTACCGGAAACGCCGAGGTCTCGCGCTGGCCCGCCGGGACCCGATCCTCGCCGAACTCGTGGTAGAGGTCAGTGATATCTCGAACATCGGACTCCGTCGCGGTGACACCTGAACTCTCGACGGCGTCTGTTCGGTCGGTAGTCATAGTCATGTTTTCGTCCCGAGCGACGTAGGTGTGACGCCACGGCGCTCGCGGTCCGGATCGAGTCGTCTCACGGAACTATCTGCCAGCTAGCTGGACAGCCGAACGCCGGATAGAACTGAGAAACCGAGACGAACTCGAGGAAACGTCGAATTAGCGCGACGACGGGGCGGATGGAACGATCCGAAACCGTGTCTTCGGGGGTGCAAGTCGTGGCCTTCTGTTCGAAACCCTCGTCACCGCTTAGTACAGTCTCCCCGAGACCACTACCGTATGGCGAACAAACAACAGATGACAGAACGGGAGATGCCCACAGAATCAGCACAAGCGGTCGGTGAACAGGCCATGGGGCCGGCATTTATCGCCGCTGCAGCGTCCGTCGGTCTCTCGTGGTATTACTTTTTCCTGCGCGGAGACCGTCATCGCGGTATGTTTATCGGTCTCTGGCCGCCGACGATCCTCGCGTTCGCGAGCTACGTCAACCAGCGCAAGATGCGCCAGCAGTTAGACGCCATCACGCAGCCGGGGACGACGATCAAGAACGCCCTCGACTCAATGATGGGCAACCGCTAGACAGACGCCGGCCTAAGCACCACTCGAGCCACCCAACCGGCTCACCCCATCCGTCACGCGTTCTTCTGCCGGACAGGCGCCGTCTGCGTCTTCGAGACGAGTTCAGATGAACGGTCCGAAGAGCGGTCGGACGAACGGCATTCCGAGTTCTGTAGAGTCCCCGTCAAACCTAAATACCCCCTCACCGAAAGCCGAATCAGATGCCGAAAGTAGAGATCACTATCCCCGAACACCTCGAGATGCAGATCGCCCAGATGGTCGAGCGAGGCGAGTTCGTCAACCGCGAGGAAGCCATCGAGGACCTCCTGTCGACGGGCATCAAAGCCTACAAGACCAGCGGGCCGATGGACGAAGAGGAGACGACCGGCGGTACCGGCCTCGAAGACGACGGAATGATGGGTCACGACGACGAGTACGTCTTTTAACGCTCTGTTCGTTCACTCGACGAGTGACCACGACTTTGTTTTGGACGCGAACAGCCGAGAGGCTACGGTTGCAGGGACAGGTACAGGGACTGAGAGAGACAGGTACGAGAAACAGCTACAGTCCAGTCGTTGCGAGCGGAATCCCGAACGAAATAGCGATGCCGACGATCAGAACGAGAAATCCGATCCCGACGGCGCGCGAGGAATACTCGCTCATCGGGGCCGTCGTCCGCTCGGCACCGAGGTCGTGACCGACGTCCGCACCCGAATCGTGGTCCGCTGTATCGTCAGTGTCGTCTGCCATACTCCGAGTTCGGCGCTCGAATCCTTAAAGACGGCTATCGCGGGCCGCGAGCCAGCAGGCTGCATTCGCCCGATCCAGACGGCTTTACTACCCGGGGAGCCAACACCCGGTAAGAAATGGCACTGACAAAGCGGATCATCCCGTGTATCGACGTCGATCTGGACGAGGACGGGAATCCCGCGGTCTACACCGGCGTCCACTTCGAGGACTTAGAATACACCGGCGATCCCGTCGAGATGGCCAAGGCGTACAACGAATCCGGGGCCGACGAGTTCGTCTTCCTCGACATCACCGCCTCCGCCGAGGGGCGTGAGACGATGCTCGACGTCGTCCGCGCGGTCGCCGACGAGGTCTTCATCCCGCTCACTGTCGGCGGCGGCATTCGGACGACCGAGGACATCAAGGAGACGCTTCGGGCCGGCGCGGACAAGGTCTCGATCACGACCGGCGCGCTCGAACGTCCCGAACTCATCAACGAGGGCGCACGCGCGTTCGGGAACCAGTGCATCGTCATCAGCGTCGACGCGAAACGCCGCTTCGACGAACGCGGCGAACACTACGTCGAGATCGACGGCGAATCCTGCTGGTTCGAATGCACCAAGAAAGGCGGCCGCGAGGGAACCGGCATCGACGTGATCGAGTGGGCCACAGAGGCCGAGTCCCGCGGCGCGGGCGAACTCTTCGTGAACTCGATCGACAAGGACGGCACCAAAGACGGCTACGACCTGCCGCTGACGGACGCGGTCTGTGACGCCGTCGACACGCCGGTTATCGCTTCCTCGGGCTGTGGCGGTCCCGAAGACATGTACGACGTGTTCACCGACGCTGGCGCGGACGCCGGCCTCGCGGCGTCGATCTTCCACTTCGGTGACTACTCGATCGAGGAGACGAAGGCGTATCTCGACGAGCGCGGCGTTCCGGTGCGGCGCTGAGTTCGGTGGTCGTCCCCCCGTTCGAGCTCCGCTTTGACTCTCCAACGCACCGGCCGTTCACCGTCTTCTGCCTCCCAGCTTCTGTACCCGATCCGTTCAGATTCAATATACTTATCGTAACGGAGGAATCCGTCTTATACAATGGAGTGGCGGTGCACGTGGTGTGGCAAACCCCATGCGGAGGACGATCCACCCTGCGACAACTGCGGACACAACGCCTTCGAGAAGGCGATCGTCCGCCAGGACGAGCGCGAACAGACGGACGACACCGACACTGAGAGTGACAGCAGTAATGACACGGCGACTGGGACCGAGACGGTCGTCGACACAGGCACAACCTACGTCTGGACGTGTACCGACTGTGGTCGCGTCCACGTCAAGAACAATCCGCCCTGTTCGCGCTGTGGAAACACGACCCTCGAACGGACCGAACAGACCTACGACGATGTCGACGAGGCCCTCGAAACGGCGAGCTGGTTCGCAGTCGCCAAACCGTACACGCCGATCATCGCCGTCGTTGGCATCGTCGCCCTGCTATTCGCCTCCGGCATCGTCTCACCCTCGATCCTTCCCGGCGTCGGCACCCCGTCGCCACCGGATGCCCCCGGCAACGGGACCGAGTACAACGGCATCAATCTGGACGCCGTCGAGGAGCGTGCGAACGACCAACTCGCAGCCGCGCGAGCGGACGACAACCCCACCCCGGACGAGGGGCTCGCGGCGTACGCCGAGTACCGCAATCGCGTCCTCGTCGCAACCGAACACGGCGACGGTGACCGCGATCACGAACTCCCCGATCCGAGCGAGTTCAACATCGACTGTCGCACGGACCTGGTCGTCAGCCACGTCGCCCCGTTCGAGACGACAATCGATGCCGACACCGGCGAGGATGAACTCGTGGCTGACGTGACCGAGGTGGTCCGCATGCTCGAAGCGGGAACGAGTGAGTACGACGTGGCGGCGGACGGGTTCGATCTTCACGTGGGGCCGGAAGGGACGATTTACGTGTCCTACGCGGCTTGCTGAGACTGTTCGTCCCGAAAAGTCGCTCGGAGCTATCTCCTACGGACTGCTGGAAATCAGTTCCGGCGCACCAACGAACCGTCCTGCGGGTGCGTCAGGAACTCGGTACAGTAGGCCGTATCGGTGACGCCGCGTCAAAGACGCCCGGTAGGTATGCGGTTGTGACGGTCTTGAAAATCACAACGATTGTGGCAACCTTGGAACTCACGGCATGCGATAGAGGCGCGGTTGGAGTCGGCAACTGAGAGGCGAGACAGAAAGGGAGAGACGGAGAGAGGGAGAGACGGAGAAATTCGACGGCAAAGTCGTCCGCTTCGAGCGACGTTAGGCCGCGGTTTCGAACGCATCGCGGAACGAAACGGCTTTTTCGCGAACGTCGACCGCGGCGTCTTCGAGGGCCGCAAGCGGGTCGACACCGCTTTCGGTCTTGATCGTCAGAATCGGTTCGGTTTGTCCACCCGACTGCTCGGGGTTGACGTCGTAGGTCGCTGCGCTTACGTCGTCGTGTTCGAGCAGTGATCCTTTGAGGACGTTCATGAACGTGTGGTCCTCGCCGGCGATTTCGATGGAGAGTTCGTTCTCGCTGCTCTCGGTGACCCGCAGTTCCATAGACGGGTATCCGGCCGTCAGTTGCTTGTACCTTTCGAAGCGGTATGGGTGCTGTTGGTCGCGGTCTCGAGGCGGAGCCGTGAGTACACAGCGGCCTGATGGGAGTGATGGTGACGGGCGCGGTGAGAGTCACGGAGACGACCGAAAGAAAACGCGTCTGGAGCGTGGGGCGCACGGATGGCGTCAGGCTCGCGTTCGTGCGCGCTCGGGTGCATCAGCGTTGTTGTTTGCGTAGGCGCTGTAGGCGGAGAGCGCTGCGACGACGATTCCCGAGAGGGTGGTACTCGTCGCGAGTTCACTGCTTCCCATCTCGATGACGGCGGGGGAGATGGCGATCCAGACGCCGAGGAGGACGGTCAGCGAGGCGAGGCTGACGTTGGCTAACCGATCTCTGGTGAGCCGGTAGAAGTTGTACCCTGCGAGGAGGAAGATGGCGGTGCCGACGAGCGTGTCGTTCCAGATCGCCGCGTCCGTGGACTCGAGGAGGAACGGTGAGGCGACGAGCCACAGACCGACGAGGGCGACGAGGGCGCTCAGCCACTGCATCGCGTCGGTATTGAGGACGTTTCGGTTGCGGGCGGTGCCTGCGTTCGTGTCGGTGTCAGTACCGGTACTCGTACCGCTATCGGTCGGGCTATCGGATGGAGTGTTGCTCATGACTCGTGTGAGGTAGTTGTCGTTCGGGTAAAACGGCAGTGCCTGCGTCTGTCGGGAGAGTATCGGTAGCAACCATCAGAGAGCGAAGCGATGGCGACAGCGAAAGTAACCACTATACGGTCACGGTCGAACCACTGGCATATGCGTCCGTTCACGGCCGCCCTTGCGGGGATCATCCTGGCGACGCTTGCGCTCTCGGTCGGCATCGTCAGCCGACTCCAACCCGACCGGCGCTGGCGCGACAGCCTCCAGTCCCGGTTGCTCTTTGGCGTCCCGTGGGGGACTCTCATCGCGATTGCTGTCGTCCTCGCCGTCTACCTGTTCGTGCAGGACGGGCTGACCGATCCGGCAGAACCGGTCACGATTCCCTATCGCGCCTGGTCGTACTTTTCGCCGGTCGGCATGCTCACGGCGTCGTTCGCCCACGCCAGCCCGAGCCACCTCATCTCGAACCTGGCCGGGACGGCCGTCGTTGCGCCGATCGCCGAGTTCGCCTGGGGACACTATCCGAGCGATCAAGCGCGAACTCGACCGGACGGGACGGGACGATCCCTGTGGCGGACACCGTGGATTCGAGCGGTCGTCTGGTTTCCGCTCGCCGTGATCGCCGTCGGGCTGGTCACGAGTCTCTTCTCACTCGGTCCCGTGATCGGCTTTTCCGGCGTCGTCTTCGCGTTCATGGGGTTTGCAATCGTCCACTATCCGATTCGAACGCTCATCGCGGCAATCGGGTTCCAGGGCGTGGCGCTGACGGTCTGGCGAGCGCTCCAGGACCCGATCTTCAGCTACACCGCAACGCCGAGTCCGCCGACGGCACCGTCGTGGGCCGGCATCGCGATCCAGGGCCACGCGCTCGGGTTCTTCATCGGACTCGTCCTCGGCATGCTCCTCCTCGCCCGTCGTGACACGCGCCCCAACCCCCTCCACGTCTGGGTTGCCGTCCTTCTCGTGGCGTTCTCTAAAGGCCTCTGGCAGATTTACTGGTACGGCGAGGGTAACACCTACTACCTCCTTCGCGGACCTGGCATCGTGATCATCACCGTCCTCGCCCTCGTCATCACCCTCGCACTGACCGCCTCGGACCGGCCGATCATCCCCGCACGACTCGATCGCTGGCTCGCACGCCGCCGGGGAACGCAGACGGTATCGCGAACACCACACTCGTCGAGTTCAGCGAGCGACACCGAATCCGAAACCGACGCTGACGCGCGGATCGAGCGGACGCTCGACCTCGCCGGGACGGACAAGAGCGATCGCGTTCGAGCGGTCACAACCGGGAATCGCCGGCACTCACGGCGGGCGTCGGCACTGACACGGCGTGGTGTGGCGGGTATGGTTGTCCTGCTCGTACTCGCAATACTCGCGGGGATGGCGATCCCAGTGAATACGAGCGTGATCGCGGACGACGGCGGCGCGACGGGGCAGTCCGGGATCGATATTCGCGGCTACACGATCGAGTACGACGAGAACGCGACGAACGAACTCGTCTCGGGGATCGGAATCGACGCGATGATCGACGATTCGAGCATGGCTGGGAGCGGGGTGATCGTCTCGAGCGACCGGTACAACCTCTGGGAGGAAGCGGTGACGAAAGAGTATCTGAACGCGACGGGCGAGGATACGATCACTGTCGGCGGCCCCGGCTGGCGGGAGACGGCCCACGTCGAGCGGACCGGCTGGACGCCGGTCGGCAACGAGAGCGTCTATCAGATCTGGCTGTGGGAAGACGGTGAGAAAACCGAGCGCCAGCTCGCCCACGAGTCCGACTCGTCCCGTGCCGAAGTGATTCTGGCCGAGCGGACCGTGACGGTTACCACCGACGGCGGTGAGTTCGGGCTTCGCGTCGAGTCGATCGGGACCGGTGCAACGGCGTCGACGGGAATGCCGTCGGAGAACGCGACGACGGAAGCGGGTGGGGTTACGTTCGAACGGGTCGGTGACACGGTCTTTGCGAGGGTGGACGGAACCGAAGTGGCGGTGGCGGCCGTCGAGCGGTACGAGTACTGACGACGGCGGGCTCGCTCTCGACGGCGGCGTGGCAGGGCAGCAGGGGGAGCTAGTACGAATGTAGCGACGGCGCACGTAGACGGGACGATAGCGGTACCCGCGGCCGGCACTGGATCGAGAGCGGCCACACAGGCTACACAGGCCACACAGACCACACAGACCACACAGTCGTCGAGACGGAACACTCGCCCGTACGTGGACGTTTCACACCGTTGGGAGTGACTACAGCGTCGTTCGCTGCGTGCAATCGGCACAGACCCGTCGAGAGCGGTGATGTTCGGCCGGTCTGGGTCGGTCAGTTCGGTATTCGAACCGCACCGACCGCGACGACCCGTTAACCGCCACGTGGCAGACGGAAGCCAGACAGAAACAATGCCCGGGTGGGCCGTTGATCGACGCGAGTTGAGCGCTGGACAAATGATCCACCGTATACTGGGAACCCTGGCCTCGTCGGCATCACAGCCATCGGACGAGCGGAAACCGACACCCGCCGTCCGACTCGACGGCGTCACCCACGAGTACGGTGCGACGGGTGGCCGCCTCCGAGCCGGTGAGCAACGAACCGTAACCGCCCTTCGGGACGTCTCGATCGACGTTCAGCCCGGCGAAACGATCGGACTCGAAGGCCCCAGCGGGAGCGGCAAATCGACGATCCTTCACGCCGTCGCCGGCCTGTTGGTCCCGACTTCGGGCAGCGTCGAACTCGTCGGAACCGACCTGACGCCGCTCTCGACCCGGAAGCGAACCCACGTGCGCCGACAGCACGTCGGTATCGTCTTCCAGCACTTCCATCTCCTCCCCTCGCTCTCCGCACGCGCAAACGTTGCCCTCCCGCTCGTCCAGACCGGCGTGCCAAAGCGCGCCCGGCGAAAGCGAGCGACCGAACTCCTCACACAGGTCGGACTCGGAGATCGAACCACCCACCTGCCGTCCGAACTCAGCGGCGGCGAACGCCAGCGCGTCGCCATCGCCCGCGCCCTCGCGACCGATCCCACCGTCGTCATCGCCGACGAACCAACCGGTGAACTCGATACGGCGACCGGCGACGCCGTTCTCGACCTGTTAACCGACGTCGGCCGCGAACGCGCGGTCCTGCTCGCCTCCCACGACGAGAGCACGCTCGCCGTCGCCGACCGCGTGATCACACTGCGCGATGGACGGGTGGTCGCTGATGGTCAGTGACGACAAGCAGCCGCCGAACACGGACGACGAAAACCGAAGTCAGCGGGAAACCGAACTCGATGAGCGAAGGACCGACGAGTTCAGCGGGCGGCGAACGAATCGAACTCGCTGGGTTGGGTTGGGCCAACTGGCAGTGACGCGGCTGTGGAAGCGAACGACGAAGACGACCTCGCGGCGGGTCGTCGCGACGATCAGCGCCGTTGCGTTGACGATCGCGCTGCTCGTGATGGTGACCGGGGTCGCGCTTGCACTCGCGGACGGCGGAACGACGACCGAAAACGACGCAGACGTGCAGGTGATGCCGGAATCGACGGACCTGCTCTCGTCCATCAACGGCGTCGAGGGAGCGCGGCTCGGCGAGGCCAACGAGCGCGCGGCGTCGATCCGGGAAGCCGATGGCGTCGACCACGCGACGCCGGTGCTCACCGAACCGATGCGACTCGAGCGGCCGAGTGATGAGAGCGCGACAAGTGCGAACGAAACGGAACCCGGATCCGAAGCGAACGCGACCGAGAACCGCAGCGCAACCGACCCGCAGACCATCCTCCTCGTCGGCGTCACCCCGGACGACGAATCACGAACCGTCGCCGGACTGCCGACGGGTGAACTGGCGTCCGATGCGGATACCACCGCCGACACCGCTAACGCAACCGATACCAACGCCACCGCAGCGCAGGGGCCGGGCCAGCGCGAACTCGTCCTCTCGACGACCGCCGCGGAGCGCCTCGGTGTCACCGCGGGCGACGAACTCGCCGTCTCGAGTTCACAGTTCGAGATGACGGACACGCCACCGCCGACGGTGACCGTCACGGCCGTCGTGGAGACGAGCGGTGACGACGAGACGCCCGTCGCGCTCGGCCACTTGCGCGCCCTCCAGACGCTGTCGGGCGCGAGCGAGGGTGAACTCGCGGATCGAGTGCTGGTCTGGGGAGAATCCGACCCGGCCGCGGACGAGGCTGCAGCGGCCTATCCGGACGCGACCATCGAGACGCCCGATCGCACCGATCCATCGCTGTTGTTCGACGACGGGCTGGCGTTCGTGACCAGCGTGCTCGCGCTCGTCGTCGGCGTCGCGATCTGCGCGGCGTTCGTCGCGACGACGGCGGGGATGACCGTCAACGAGGATCGGCGGATGCTCGCCGTGCTCGAATCCGTCGGGTTCCCGACGCACAGCCGGCTCGCGATCGTTGCGATCTCGACGCAGGCGCTGACGCTGTGTGGCGCGCTGCTCGGCGGTGTGCTCGGATTCGTCGGCATCCATGCGCTCAACGCCGTCGCGAGCGGGACCATCGCACCGGGAGCGATTGCGGAGACCCATCCGCTGTTCCTCCCGTACGCGCTCGTCATCGCGTGCGTCGCCGGGCTGATCGCGATTCCGTACCCGCTCGTCATCGCCGCCCGAACGTCCGTGCTCGCGGAGGTGAGCCGATGAGTCTCCGGTATCCGGTCGTCCGAACTCGGGCCGTGATCGGCCTCGCGTTCGCTCACCTTCGGCGCTCACCCGGACGGACCGTCCTCGCCGTCCTCGCCGTTAGCCTCTCGGTCCTGGCGGTGACGCTCCTCGCGAGCCTCGGGGCCGGCGTCGTCGAGGTGGGCGAGACCGGACTCGACAACGCCAATCGGGATATCTGGATCTCGAGCGATCCCGTCGATCCGTCGGCGAGCGGCACCGAGAATCCGATCGCCGACTCCCACGGGACGGCGGCCGAACTCACCGCCCGCGACGACGTGAGCTCCGCCGCACCGCTCGCGATGCACGAGGTGTACATCGGTACCGAGCCGGACGACCTCGAACGCACCTCCGCAGTCGGCGTTCAGGAGACTCACGACGGCTTCGACTTCCAGAGCGGGCGCGGCTTCGATCGCGTCGAACCGCCGAGCGACGGCGAGCGCCCAACGGAGCCCCAGACGGCCGAAATTGTCCTCGACCCGCAGGTTGCGGATGCAGTCGGGGCCTCCGTCGGCGACACCGTCTACGTCGGCACCAGCCGCGAGACCGCACCCGACTACGAGTTCACCGTCGTCGGGACCGCGTCCTACTACTCGCAGTTCCTCGGCACGCCAGCAGTAACGGTTCCGCTGCCCGACCTGCAGGTCGTCGCCGGAACGACGGGGACCGATCGGGCGACGTTCATCACCGCCGATGCGGCTTCCGGTGTCGATCCGGCGACCGTCCGTGACGACCTCTCGGCCGAGTATCCGGACTACGAAGTTCGGACGAGCGACGAGCAGGTCGAGGCCATGGTCGCGGATCGCCCGCTCGTGCTCGCCAGCGGCACGACGCTGGTCGGTCTCGCCGTTATCGGCGGCGTCGTCCTCACCACCAACCTATTCGCGCTCATGGTCTCCCAGCAACGACGCGAACTCGCCGCGCTACGGGCGATCGGACTCTCGCGGCACGTCCTCGCGGGGATGATCGCCGTCCAGGGCCTCGTCATCGGCCTCCTGGGCGGCATCGTCGGCATCGTCGCTACCCCGCCGCTCACGCACGCACTCAACCGACTCGCACACGAACTCGTCGGCTTCGAGAATCTCTTGCAAACGCCGCCCGAAGTCTATCTCGTCGGCTTCGCACTCGCGGTCGGCGTCGGGACGGTCGTCGCGGGAATCACCGGCTGGCGCGTCGGGCGTACGCTCAAACTCCAGCATCTCGAGCTGTAACGAGTCAGGACCACTCGATCCGAAAGACCTCCGCCGCGAGTTCGGTACTCGCCTCGGTGTGGAACTCGAAGCGACGGTCGATCGGAAACGCCGCTTGGAAGGCGTGCGTAACGGTTCCACCCTCGTCGGCGGCGAAGGACTCGACGAACTCCTGGCTGCCCTCGTTGTGGATCGTATAGGAGACGGTGGCGATCGAGCGAGCGGTTTCGAGAAAGGTGCGGTCGGCGTGGCGGTTGCCGCGTTGGGCACCGAACGGCGGATTCGAGAGTACAGTGACGCCTCCTTCGTTTTCGTTTTCGTTCCCGCCCTCGCCCTCGAATCCGACATCCGTCTCGGACGGAGCGAGTGGAAGCGAGTGAGGCGTGACGGTTCCCTGCACCCAGTCGACGGCGGCCGCCCGATCGACGCTGGCGGCGTTTTCGCGTGCGAGTTCGAGCGCGTCGCGATCGAGATCGACGCCGACGACTCGATCGGCACCGGCGAGGGCTGCTGCGATAGCGAGCATCCCCGTCCCGGTACCGAGGTCGACGACTGGCCCCTCGAGATCGGCCTGTAAACCGGCGAGGTGAGTGATATGTGCGGCGATTTCCGGGGGCGTGAGATACTGCTCTAACGCGGGCGAGGGATCGGTGAAGTCGGCGAGCGACTCGAGTTCGCGAGCCAAGGCGCGCCGGGACCGGCCTGTCATGACGCCGACTCAGTGCTCGAGCGTGATGGGTCCCTCGAGATCGAAGACGAGGCCCTCGCGCTCGGCGCGCTCGGCACAGGCTGCGAGGGCAGGACGGACCTTCTCCGCGTTGGCAACGTCGTCGACGGCGACGGTGAGCGTTCCAACGCCGAGGAACGACGCCGCACGGACGTACTCTCGAAGCTGATCGGCCTGCTCCTGCGTCGCGAGCGAGCAATCTTTGTCGAAGCAGGCCTCGACGGTCAACTCGACCGGCGAGAGATTCTCCTCGGCGAACTCGCGGTTCAGATCACGGAGGTGGCCGGGTGCCGTCGACTCGAGTGCCGCTGCCTCAACGGAGACGGGCGTTACGTCGGCAGGGCGACAGTGGTCGAGCGTCACTTCTCGGTCGGCTGACGTCGTGGTACTCATACAACACCATACATGAGTTGCATACAAAAAGATTTGCAAATGCGCAGTAATAATATTTCATACCAAACGGTACCTTCGCACATAGAGGGGCCGCACAGATGACAGTTTCACAAGGAATTCGAATAGAGTTAAGGAGAGTCCGTGAGAGAGTCAGGTATGGAGTGTCCACGGTGTCAGGGCTCGCTCGAAGAACTCTCGCTGGGTGAGGCGTCGACCGTCTCGTGTCCACACTGTGCGTACGCGGACATTCCGGTCGAGCACGACCGACCGCCCGAAGAGCGCGAGTCCTGGCGAGACGCGTTCAACCGATTCTACGAGTAGTAAGCGCTACACCGCGAAACCGTGAGCCGTCGCTGAAACGATGTGACCGAAAGGAATCTGAATCTTGATCCGAGTCTGAGTCTGCGGCTGTGAATCGAGTCGTTACTCGCTCGCAGCTGCTTCTGCCTCTTCCTCGTCGTGGTCGACGTCCTCGTCCGAGCGTGCGGCAACGAGGCCACCACGGGCCACACTGTACAGCGGTTCGTTCGCGTGCGTCACGCCGCTGATCGAGAACGGAATGCTCGCGTCCTCTAGGTGATCGCGGAACAGGGCCTCGAAACCGCTGGGGCTCGAGGTCCCGCCGGTGACGACGACCGGCACGTCGAGGCCTTCCTCGACGTCTTCCTCGTCGACTTCCGAGACGATGTTGTCGATAACGTAGTCGAGCAGGTTCTCGTAGTAAATCGAGAGTGCACCCTCGACGCCGCCGACATCCGTCGTGAAGTCGAGTTCGAAGTCGTCCTCCTTGATCGAGGTGACCTTGTCGACGGGCGTGCCCGTCGCGCGGGCGGCCTGCTCGTCGACCCAGTCGCCACCGCGGGCGACGGAGAACTTCATGACGGGCACCGCGTAGTAGGACAGACAGACGTTCGTCATCCCGGCACCGAAGCTGATACCGAGGCCGGTGAAGTTGTTATCCGCGAGTTCGCTGTAGATGACGGACATGCCCTCGTTGATCGGTTCGGAGTCGTATCCCATGTCGTCTAAGAACGACTCGATCGTCTTCTGGTGGTACAGCGTCGACAGATCCGAGTCGATGGGATCCGCCGGGGACGAGAAGTACAGTTTCTCGTCGGGATAAGCGGGCTCGCCGACGACCTGCTCGATGATGAGCTTCATCATCGGGATCGCGCTCTGCTCGTCGTTCGAGAGGATCCCGTGTTTCATCGGCCGCCGCGTCTCCTTGTTGAAGATGTTCGCGAAGTTCAGGGCGTCGTCGCCGACGACGTACACCTTGTCGTCCTTTCGAATGTGAAGTACTTCGCTTCGCGAGAGCATCTGCTCGGCCATATCCGAGTACTCGATCTCTACGAAGGAGTTGCGCTGTTGCACGAACACCGTGTCGTTCCCATCCTGTTGTGCAGACAGAATGTTCATAGTTCCGACGTCTAGGCCTTTCGCCATAGTTGGGCAAGGCGGCCGATAGATTATAAAACTATGTACCTAAATCCTACCGACGGCATTCACAAAGAATTTACTGTCCGAATAAGCTACACGCGTTACTCTCGGCGAATGGCCGATCGAACCCGTTCAAGAATGGCGGTGAGTGGTGCAAACGGACCATCGCCGGCGCTGGCACCGACGCCACCCTGTCGACCGCCCTCGGCCGACTGCTCGTCTTCGCGTTGCTGCTCGCGCAGTTCCTTCAACTTCGCCGTCTGATCGTCCACGGTCGACTGCGAGGTCGTCGTCTTCGTCTCGCCGCCTTTCAGCCCCTTGAGACCCGCAACCTGGTCGTCGACGCCGCTCGATCGGGTCGTCTTCGTCCCCGCATCCGTGTCGACGGAGACGCCGTCGAACTCGTTCCCCGAAAAGTTCAGCCGCTTGTGCTCCGTCTTCTCGACGCCGCCCCAGGAGAGTTCAACGCCCTCCATGGCCGCGTCGATATCGCGCTCGATGTCCGCATCGCTGAACTCGGGGTCGTCCTCGGTTTCCGTCTCGTCTTCATCGCCAGCGTCGACGGCCTCGGTTTGGCGCGCCAGTTCGAGGTAGTGGGCGACGAGCGCCGCGCCCGTCGAGGCGGTGATCCCCGCGAGTCCGACCGCGTAGGTCGCCGTTACCTCGACGGTGTAGTCGCGTTCGGCCATGAAGTTCCAGTTGTCCGGATACGCGAACAGGAAGCCGATCGTCGCCGCGAGGGTGACGAGTGCGCCGGCCCCCGAGATGCCGATGACCTTCCGATCCGACGGCAAGAGGACGACGACGCCCAGAATCATCGCCGGAAGCGACAGCATTCCGAGCGCGTAAGCCGGTCGTACCCACGTGAAGTACGCCGGATTCGATCTACTGAACGTACTACTCCAGAGAAAGAGGACCAGTGCGACGACCGCCAGGCCGATACCGCCGAGGAACAGGCCGAACCCGAGATAGACATCCGTCCTGCTCTCGGGTTCGCCGATATATCGGCGGTAGAGGTCGAAGAGATAGCCGTCTGTGGGCCGTTCCGCTGCCATTACCACCCCGTTTAGACTCCAGTACTATGACTGTTGGGACGGGTATGAAGAAAGTAAATACAACATAGTAGATATATTTGACGACAGCTCACCACCCGCCCGTGCGCCGCTTCCGCCGTTCTCCCTCGGACGTCAACATCAGCCAGCCGTGACCAGCAACATTCCCCGGTGAGTTACGAAAGCGACCCGTGGATCATTGGCCAGCAGTTACTCTCACCCCAACACCCAGAAGCGCCGCCGTTATACGTTCGTGGCCGTTAGGACGGTCAATGAGTCAGGAGTCGGAGTACACCGAGGGGGACCTTCGGAACACCGGAATGCAACTCAAGCACGACCGCGAGTGGGACTACGAACTCGAGCGAATCATCGACGCCATCGAGGAACGAGACGCCGAAAAAGTCGGGCTCCAGTTCCCGGAGGGTCTCAAACGCCGCGGCCCCTCCGTCGCCGACGACCTTCGCGAACTCGCGGACGACGACGTGACGTTCATGCTCTCGGGCCAGCCGTGTTACGGTGCCTGTGACCTGGACACCTATCTGATGAAACGGACCGACGTGTTCGCCCACTTCGGCCACTCGCCGATGAAGAACACGGACAAGGTCATCTACGTGCCGCTGTTCTCGAACGTCGAAGTCCTCCCGATCATGGAGGAAGCCCTGGAAACACTCGACGATCCGGACGACACCGAAGACGTCGGCCTCGTGACGACGGCCCAGCACATGAACCGCTATGAGGAGATGACCGCGTTCCTCGAAGAACACGGCTACGAGGTCCACAGCCGCCGCGGAGACGAGCGACTCACCCACGAGGGCCAGGTGCTCGGCTGCAACTACGCGAGCGCGGACGTGCCCGCGGACCAAGTTCTCTACGTCGGCGGCGGCAAGTTCCACCCCCTCGGGCTGGCGATGGAACACCCCGACAAACACGTCGTCATCGCCGACCCCGTCAACAACGTCGTCACCCCCGCGGATACGGAGAAGTTCATGAAACAGCGCTATGCCTCCGTCCACAAGGCCATGGACGCCCAGAAGTGGGGCGTCATCTTCTGCACCAAAATCGGCCAGGGGCGCTGGGATCAAGCGCAGGCAATCATCGACGACAACAACGACGCCTACCTCATCACGATGGACGAAGTCACCCCCGACCGACTCCGCAACTTCGACATGGACGCCTTCGTCAACACCGGCTGCCCGCGAATCACGACCGACGACGGTCCGCAGTTCCACAAACCGATGCTCACTCCCGGCGAGTACGAGATCGCCGTCGGCAACAAACCGCTCGATGAACTCTCCTTCGATACCTTCCACGGCACCTGGTGAACTCGGTCGGTGACCGGGTACCGGCAAGCGGTCGACACCCAGTAGGATCGACTGCCGGCCAGCGATTATCGACCGCCGACCGCCGACCGACAGCCAATACTATCGAGTTCACTCGACACGAGCCGGAGCTCGAGTTCAGTTCGAGTGGTCGGCGTCTTTGGCGGTGGTGTCGGTGTCCGTATCCATATCCGTATCCGTATCAGTCGTAGTGTCGGAGCCAGCGGTCGCATTACCGGTATCACCGGTCTCCTGGTTCAGCCCGCATCGCAGTTCGGTGAGGATCTCGTATCGCTGCCCGACGGCGGTCCAGTCGACGACGTTCCACCACGCATCCACGTAGGCCTCGCGGTCGTTCTCGTACTGCAGATAGTAGGCGTGTTCCCAGACATCGAGCGGCAAGAGCGGGGTCGCGCCCTGATGGGCGAGTTCGTTCTGGTCCTCGACCTGGCCGATCACCAGGGCGTCCGCGAGCGGTTCGTAGAACAACATCGCCCAGCCAGCGCCTTCGACCGCGGTCGCGGCTGCGGTGAACTCGGCCTGAAACGCCTCGAATGAGCCGAATTGGTTCTCGATCGCCGTCGCAAGGGCACCGTCCGGAGTCCCGCCACCGTCGGGACTCATGCTCGCCCAGAAGACGGTGTGGTTGACGTGGCCGGAAAGGTTGAACGAGAGGTCTCGCTTCGTCGATCGAATTCCCTCGAAATCCTCGTTCGCTCGCATTTCCTCGAGTTCTTCGACTGCTGCGTTGGCGCTGTCGACGTACGACTGGTGGTGTTTGTCGTGGTGGAGTTCCATGATGCGCGCGTCGATGTGCGGTTCGAGGGCGTCGTACGCGTAGGGGAGTTCGGGAAGTCGATAGTCGGGACGACCGGATGCGCCGGGGGCGCAGTCGTCAGAGTCGGCCATCGATCCCGCCGCGGCCGAACTGAACAGTGCGAGACCGCCGACGCCGCCGATTGTCTGCAAGATGCTCCGTCGCTGGGGTTCCGAGCCGAGTAGCTGATCCGACATCACCGACAGACACCAAGAGTGATTTCCGTTAGCGTTGCCCCGGCGAGCGAAAGCAGCGGCTCCATAGTGCGAGGGTACGGACGCGATGTCCCACCGACGATCAGTCTACGGAGACAATAACACTTACCCAGCCAGTCCGCACAGCAGTCAGATACCCATGGTTCACAGCGACTGGGACGACTGGCTCGTACGCGACGTCGAAGACGCCTCGCCGGACGGCGTCTCGATCTGGTACCTCGGCTGTAACGGCTTCATCGTGAAGGGCCGCGAGGGAACGACGATCTTCATCGATCCCTACGTCGGACTCGGCGACCCGCCGCGGACGGTGCGGATGATCCCCGTTCCGTTCTCCCCCGCGGACGTGACCGAGGCCGACGCCGTCCTCGCGACCCACGAGCACACGGACCACGTTCACGGTCCGAGCCAGGCACCGATCCTCGAAAATACGGGCGCGACCTTCTACGCGCCCGACGACAGCCTCGCGGTCGCGCGCGAAGACGAGAACTGGACCGACGAGTGGAACGTACGCGATGACCAGCTCTCCGAAGTTGCGGAGGGCGACACCGTCGAAATCGGCGAGTTCACGCTGCACGTCGAGCCGGCCCACGATCCGGACGCAAGCCACCCCGTGAGCTACGTCCTCGAACACGACGCCGGAACCGTCTTCCACGGCGGCGACACGAAACCGGGCGAGGCGTTCGACCGCATCGGCGAGGCGTACGACATCGACCTCGGCGTGCTCGCGTTCGGCACCGTCGGACAGATCCCGGACAAGGAGACCCGCGAACCGAAGCGAACGCGCTGGTACAACGACGAGAACCAGCTCGTCGAAACGGCCGCCGCGCTCGAACTCGACCGCGTGGTACCGACTCACTGGGACATGTGGAAAGGACTGACCGCGGACCCGAAAGTGCTCCACCACCACGCGAAGAGCTTCGACTACCCGCGGGAACTCGAGATTATCGAGATCGGCGACCGGGTCGATCTCCCCGCGTAAGTGGTCGATCCGCTCGCAGTATCTCGATTTGACACCACGACACCGAAGCCGCCGATGGCAAACGCTAGCCGGTGATTGCAGCTGGTACCGTCCGTATCATTTATAGTAATGGTCTAGTAACGTTGGTCCCATGAGTAGCACCGCCGACACGGACGACGTGATCGAGGTCAGTGCCGACGGGTTGACCGTCCAAAAGACGTTCGCGGCGGACGAGTTTCCCGTACCTGCCCTCCGGTTCGAGATCGAATCGGAACACGACGAGCAGGTCGCATTCCGACTCTCCGAAGACATCCCCGAATCGTTCCCGATGGACAAGGTCGGGTTCCACCCCGACTACTACAGCGAGGACTGGACCGCCTTCCAGGACAACCGCGTCGAGTTCACCCACACGCTCGAGCCGGGCGACGAACTCGTGACGGTGTACGGCATTCGAATCGACGACGAGGAGACGGTCCCCGAGTTCCTTACCGAACCGGAGATCGTCGAGGTCAGTTCCGAGGCCGACGCCAGCACCGGCGGTGACGAGGTCGACGACGCCATCATCGACAGCATCGTCTCCGACGAGCGCACGCAGGCGGTCAAAGATATGATCGCCGGCGAGTCCGGCTCCGTGCCGGGACTCGACGAAGAGTCGACGGACGCCGATCCTGATCCTGATCCTAATCCTAATCCCGATTCCGATTTCGATTCCGACGAAGCGGCCGACGAGCCGACTGCAGACACGACAGCTACCGAGATGGACGACGACACAGCCGAGACGCCGTCCGATGGCGACCTCGATCTTGAACTCGAAGACGAGACCGAATCGCTCGATCTGACGCCCGACGACGAAACCGACCCGCTCGAAGAGTCCGGCGATCTGGACCTGGACCTCGGCGATATCGACATGGAACCCGACTCGGAGCCGTCCGGTGACGAATCCGACGAGACGCCGGACATCGACCTCGGCTTCGAGGACGACGACCTCACCGATCTCAACGAGGACGAAACGATCTCGAGCGCACTCAGCGACGAGTCGGCGGCGGACGCGGATGCGGACGAATCCGACGCCGAAGCGCTCGAACTCGAACCGGACGATGACGGACCGGGACTCGAACTCGATCTGGATAGCGAGACGGACGACACCGGCGACCCGGCCGACACAGCGTCCGAGGAAGACGAGACCGACACCGCCCTGGCTGACACCGACAACACTGACACGCCACCGACGGGAACGGAAACGAAGACGGACGCTGCCGGCGCTGCAACCGATTCTGCCGATACCGACGCAGTGTCCGAATCTGACGCGGCTCCGGTCGCGGGGGCAGAGACGGACGCAGACACCGCCCGCCCGCTCGGCGCGCAACTCGCAGCCGAAATCCGCAACGACGATCTCGACGAGGACGATCTCGAAGTCCTCCGAACCGAGCTTGAACTCGACAGCACGGACACGGACGACGAAGCCACCGAACCCGACACGACCACACCGACGAGCGCCGATATCGCCAGAATCGACCACCTCCAGTCCCGAGTCGAGGAGGTCGCCGCCTACACGGACGCCCTCGAAACGTTCCTCGGCGAGAACGGCACCGACGAGCAGATCATCGACGAGTTCAGAAGTGAACTCGCCACCTTCGAGGACGATCTCGCGTCGATGGACGACCGCCTCTCGGGAACCCACTCGCAGGTCGCGAGCCTCGAAACCGAGGTCGAAACGCTGACCGAGTGGACCACCGACATCGAGGATGACCTCGCGACTACCGCGGACACCGTCGACGAACTCGACTCTCGGACCGGTCGCATCGAAACCGACGTGGACGATGTCGCAACCAACCTCGATACTGTCGATTCCGATGTCGAGCAACTGGAAGCCGACCTCAACGGCGTCGACGACGACGTTTCCAACGTCGATTCGCGCGTCGACGATCTCGCGGAAACCGTCGACAGCCTCGAGAGTGATCTGTCTGCGTCCATCGACGATCTCTCGACGGAGATCGACGCCGTCAAATCCGACGTGTCGACCGTCGAATCGGACGTCGAGACGGTCGAAGATGACCTCGAAACCGTCGAAGACGAACTCGACGACGTCCGTGGGGAGGTCACCGACATTCAGGAGTGGCGCGACCAGCTCGGGTCGATGTTCTCGGATTCGTAAGTCACCACCGCCGTATTTCGACAATCGCTCGGGTGACGGGAGACGGAAGCGAACGTCCTGCGAAACGGACCCACACAACTACCGCACGAAACGCAACTCGTTTATCCCTCGCCAGGTGAGCACTCATCGATGGGCGAGACGATCCCGATCGCCGTTCCTCGAAAAGGACGACCGCTCGAGTCGGTCCTCGACCGCCTGGCGAGCCGACTCGATATCGCCGACCTTGCAGACGAGATTTCGTCGACGCTTCGTCACGAAAAGGCCCTGACCAAGGGAACGCTCGATCCTGCGGAGGAAAACGTCTACCATCGTCTCGCCGACTACAGCGCTGTCGACGACCCGACCGAACCCGAGTACACCCTCGTTCGGGACACCCGCGCCGGAAAGCCCCGTCGGATCGTCTTCGACAGCGTGACGATCCCGCTCGACGACACCACCTGTCTCGACGTGCCCACCGACGATACCGCAATCCAACTCGTCGGACGCGAGGAACCGTTTCGCTCGCTTCGAACCCACGAGTTCGCACTCGGGTTCGACAGCGCCGATCTCGTGCTGGAGGAAGTCGTCGAACTCCGACCCGAGCCGCTCGACCGAATCGCCGATGTAAACGCCCGGATCGATCCCGCAGATACTGACGTACAGGTCGTCACCGGACTCGGGGATACCGTCTATCACACGCTGATGGGCAGCCCCGAGGCAGTCCCATCTGCGACGTCGCTCGACCGGGACTTTCTCGCCGAGTACGACGGCCCGCTCTGTATCGAACCGCGGTACGAACGACTCGTCCGGGCCGTCCTCGGGACGAGCGCGCTCGAAGATGTCGAGTTCAGGTATCCGGCCGACGGTCGCGAAGAGGAGGCGGCGATCGCCGACACCGGAGTCGGCGTCTACCTGACGGTAACGGGTTCGACCGCCCGCGAGCACGGGCTGCTTCTCGGCGAACAGTTGTTCCCGAGCGAGACCGTCCTGCTAGAGAGCACTCCTGAAGTGACTACCGCGGTACAGGACGTTCGCGCGTTATTGAACGGTGATCTCGATACTGAACTCGGCGTCGAACGGTAACCGTCGGAAACGGGGACATTCGATGTGCCCGACGGTGTGGAATCACTGAGAGATGGGTAATGAAGTAGCTGGTATAAACCACCACACATGTTCCACATGTAGTTTCTGATATGTCATTTATGAGATGGCTCTTGAGAACGGTATACTCGTTGGGGTGAGTTTATACTACAGATATCTAAGAATATAGCGCTACCCGTTGTTTCTTCCCAGGATGCATGCCAACAGATATCACTATTGCTTATAGCCAATAGTATCAACAGAGTAATTATTTTGAAAATACAAAACTAAAGAACATGGTATAAAGTATTAAGATGATGTCATCGCAACTTTCTAATTGCGTGTATGACAAAATCTACGGCGATTCGTACCGGGTACGAACTTCGGTACAGCCACACTGGAGAGCAGAGATCTGCGAAAATCGGAACGGAGCGTAGTACATGATTGTTGCAGCAGCAATTACGATTCTCGGCATTGCGATCGGTATCGGCGTCACACAGTACCGAGGGCTCCGAATGGGCGGCGTGATCGTCGTCCCACTCCTCGCCGTGTACTCGCTGTATTCGTTCGAAGCGCTACCACTATTTCTCGTCACGGCGACTCTCGCGTACTGCCTGGTCGGTCTTATTCGACGGCACACGCTGATTTACGGCCGCCAACTACTGCTCGTGAGTCTCGCCGCCGGCGCGCTGGGTCCGGTGACTCTCGCACTCGTTTTCAATCGGTGGGCGATCCTCGGCTCCACGGTCGAACTCGCGTTCACCGGGACGATCTTGCCCGGTATTGCCGCCTACAACTATCACAAACTCGATCCGGAGGATCGCCGTCTCGATCTCCTCGTGAGCGCCGGACTGTTCGTCGGATTAGTGGCCATCGCGGCCGCGCTCGTTTCGCCGACGCTTGCCACGCAACTCCGCTCGAGCCTCACGTCCATCCTCTTTACACCGGCCTCCGACATTGCTCAGTATCGGAACGCAGTCGCCGGTTCGGTTCCCACGACGACGACGATCGATCGGGTCTGGATGCTCTGCTTGTTCCTCGGCGGACTCGTCCTCTCCGAACTGGCACACGCCCGGTGGGGTGTCCGACTCGGCGGATTGATCGCGATTCCGCTTCTCGTCGCCCTCTCGATCGCGAACGCGTGGACGCTCGGCGTGTTCCTCGCCGGCGTGGTCGTCGTCTACGCGTCCATTACGGCGATCAATGCGATCACCCTGATATACGGACGCGTCTTGTTAAGCCTCAGCGTCATCACGGCGATGGGATACGGCGTTCTCGTCGCGTCCGTTGCCCCCACCACCGTCGGCTTCTCGCTTTACTTCACGGTCTTGCTCGCGGGAATCAGTGCGTACAACTACCATCGCGTCGCGTCCGCCGAACGCCTCGAATCGGTTGCGCTCGCAGCGGCGCTTTACGCCCTGCTTCTCGCCGGGACGAGGACGTTCGTTGAACCGCGGGAAACCGGCATACTGACCACGGTGTCCGCCGCCGAATTCGCCGTCCTTCTCGGCGCGGTTCTGTTCGGCATTTACTGTATGCATCGTCTCGAAACGCGTCGACAAACGGTTGCCAACTACCACTCCAGGCAGGTGCTCGCATGAGCGACAAACAGGAAAACGCAAACTCTCCGCTCGACATGACTCGCGAAACGGACATCGTAAGCACGATTAGAAAAACTATCAGCGGCGTGAAACACGCGTGTCTTCGCGGGATACGCCACACGCGTCGACTCGACGACATCGATACGCAGATCGTGATCTCGGGAACTCGCGGCAAATCGAGTCTCACCCGATGGGTCTACGACATCCTTTATGACAGGGAGTACGACGTGCTTGCGAAGGTAACCGGCAACCGTCCGGTCTCGATCCATTCGGGAGAGACCCATCCGATTTCTCGCGGACACCGCGTCACGCTCTATGAAAACGAACGAGAGATTCGTTCACACACACCGGACGATGCCCTCATCGTCGAAAACCAGGCGATTACCTCGTACACTACCCGAATGGTAAACGCTCGGTTCGTCGATCCGGACGTCGTCGTGTTGAGCAACGTTCGCGAGGACCATCTATCGACCCTCGGCAGCGACCGGTACAAGGTCGCCCGCGGATTGGTTCGAGCGATTCCGAAAGGCACCCACGTCATTAACGCCGAACAGGACCCGCACATACGGGAGTTCCTCGAGACCGAAATCAACCGCCGAAACGCAACCGTGAGTCACGTCACGGTCCCCGAAGAATACGAACACATTCCTGGCATCGAGTCAATCTACGCGCTCAACGAAATCCTGCGGGCTATCGACGAGATTCCGCTGACGGACGATGAACTCGCAGTGTACCGCAACCAAATGGACGTCGAATGGCGACAACTCGCCGACGGACGCGTCTACAACGCAGCGGAAGTCAACGACGTTCAGAGCACGGAGATGATACGCCAGGCACTCTTCTCAAAAGATCCGGCGATAGACCGCATCGAGCCGTTCCTCTACCTCCGCGGCGACCGACGGGGGCGATCAGTTTCGTTCCTGCACTATCTCAATGACCTGTACGACCGGGACGAACCGGTCTTTGACCGCGTCCACGTCGCCGGCGGAACGACAAGTGCGTTCGCTCGGAAGGCGACGTTCCCCGTCACGGTTCACGAGACGGAGACACCGGCCGACGATGTCCTCCAATCACTGTTGGAGAACGAACGCCCCGTCTATATCATGGGCAACACCGTCGCGACGTTCATGCGCGACCTCGAAGACGCCATCGAAGAGCGTGAACTCCCCACCGAAACGTGGCACAGCGCAGCCCAGAGCGACGAACCCCAGCAAACTCCGACGGAATCAGCTACGTCCGAGGTCTCCTCCAAACCACCCAAACAGACGAAACCGTAGAAACCCCCGATAGCAACTAACCGGCGTCAATCGACCCTCTCGAATCCGGGACAACTGTACTCGTTTCTCCCAACCGCCTTGGATTCGGTATTGATTGCTCACCGCGCATTCGTCCGGAAAGGAGTCCCAGAGTAACCACGGAGCCACACACACTCACACACACACACACACCAGCCACCGGCGTTCCTCGTCACGGTTTACGACGGAGACGCCGGCGACGTGTTCCAATCGCTGTTCGATCACCTATCGTACGCTACAATGCCGTCTCAGCGGAGTCACCGACGCTAACTGGATATGGAGTTCGAGCCAATCACCCCTCTTTCACTGCAAGAACGGACCCAAAACACCGACAAACGCCCGCGATGGCGGATTCCGTTTGCATTCGAGCCACCGTCGGTGACTCGAAAGTCTCGAATTCTATATATCGAAATTGGGTTTATCCGGTCGGAAACAGACAACGGCATCACGTGGATAGATGAACTCGTACCGACACATCGGACAGAAACTAAACCGTTACCCGGTAAATATGGTTGAGATAGGTTTCTCGAACACGGTCTCCCCAGTTGTGGGTGTAGGTATCGATCACGTCGCCGGCAACATCACCGCGGAGATACTGAACGATGCCGCGATCCCCCGTCCGGTCACGTAAGTGGGTCGTGAAGAAGTGCCGGAAGTAATGCGGCGTGACGTTTTCGGTCGTTCCGCCGCCAGTTCGGTACCACCCCTGTTCGCGAGCGTGTTTCTCAACGATATAGCGCACATCGGACGGCGTCAAGCGCTCACCCCACGTCTCACCGGTATCGAGAAACAGCGCCCTCGCCGGTGAAACCGGGTCGGGGCGGATAGCTAACCACTCGCGTAAAACGGCCTGTAACTCCGTGTCGACTGGAACAACAGTCTCTCGCTTTCGCTTGTTCGATGCTGTCCGCTCCTCGCCGTTCACCACGGTCCCGCGCGCTGGCTCCGCAGACACATATACCGACGACGGCCGTTGATCGAGTTCAACGCGAGGCGTCCATTCGAGTTCGAGCGAGCTGAACTCGCCGTGTAAATCTCGCAAATCGAGATTACAGAGTTCGCCGACGCGCATCCCCGTCTTTAGCAGCATGACAACGACGGCCCGTTCGAGTGGATGCACGATCGAGGCGACGAACGCCTGCATGTCGCTGATGGAGAGTTCGCGTCTGGTCGGGTTCGTATCGATAGATTCGGACAGTTCCTCCATGACGAGTGCCATTGGATTCTCGTCAAACGCACCGATACGGGTCATATAGTCGTAAAAGCGGTTGAGATAGGACGCATACGTCGCGATGGTACTCGATTCGAACTGGCCGCGAAGGGAGTGGATCCAGGCCATACAGGCCCGCCGGTCTGCCTCCCCGATGGTCTCGATCGCCTCGAACTCCTGTTCGACGAAGCACTCGAATTTACGAAGGACGCGCTCGTAGGCCTCGAGCGTCCGTTCGCTCTTCCCGTGGTAGCGCTGATCGTCGAGGAAATACGCGATCGGGGTATCCACGCCCTCGGCACCCTCAGTTGCCATCACTATCACCGTCGCCGGTCGTCGTGTAGCCGCCATGGCGGCCGCTGTATCGAATGCGGTTGTCCGCCTGCAGTTGCTCGAGCGTCTCGTCGAGTCGTGACTCGATGTCGTCGCTGACTGCCTCGAGAAGTTCGTCCCACGAATACGTGTCAGCTGACAGTAATTCGAGAACCCGTGTTTCGAGGCCGTTACCCCCAGGGTTTGACCCCGGAGATTCGGGTTCCGCTGTTGCGGGTTCGAACCCTTTTCGACCGGCCTGGACCATCGTCCGAACGAACTCGCTCTGACTCATACCGAGTTCGTCGGCGTGAGATTGCCATTCGTCTTTCTGATATGCCGGGACGTATGTCTTAACAGATTTTCTAGCGGTGCCAGTCGAATCGCTCATACGATGGTTATCACACGCCGTGATATTCAATATTCCCATTATTCGAGCTAAGTGAGCTTATCTCATCTATTGATACCACTAGTGTCGCAATTATGGTGACACCAATTAGGATTAGGATATCTAACGGGGCATAAATCAAGATACAAGTTATTCAGTTGTGGTTCTATGTATTCGGATATTAATACTGTTCGAGAGCGAAGAGAACGGCCCGGTGTTGGCAACTGAGAAAGACGAACTCGAGAGCGGAGTCAGAATCGCTCGGTTGAATGCACTCGTGAGTCTCGATCGAGACTCAGCCGAACGATATCGAGCAAATCGATATGCGCTGTTTGGACGGTGTGGAACGGTGGCCAATCCATTCGAGTAGAAAACAAGAGAGGCGAAGGTGAGTCAGTGGAAGACGACTTGCTCGCTCTTCTAGTTTGTCGGGATGGCAGATCGAAAGGGAGGGGACAAATCTAGAGCGGACGGTTCGTATCGACCGTCATCGATTCTTTTGGGCGGTGCTGCCGGTGCGAGTAGTGCACCAGACCGGTTCGGCTTGCGACGCTCTCGAATCGAGAACGAGACCGGGAGACACGGCAGCGTGTGGCCAAGGACGACCAGTGGTTCAGGAGTGAGAAAGAGCGGAAGACGGACCTGTGAGACGTATGTGAGCGGACAGAGCATCCTGAACGAATAGAAACGGAAATCGGACGAGGCGTCCGATTAGAACGCCCATAGGAGTTGTGCGGCGATGAACCGTACAAGTCACGATAGTCCCTGGACGGCAGTGCGAGACGCTCATCCCCGAGTTCAGTATGGGTTCGAATTCGTCGTGATCGACAGCCATAGTCAGTTAGGGTGGTGATTCCGCGAGGAGAGACAGAGCGGCAACGGACGGTGCCGTAGTCGAACTGGATCGGTGCGGGAAGCAATGGCGCCTCGGAATACTGGGACAGCGATGGCGAGAACGGACCGCCCGAATTCGGTGCAGAGACCGGACACAAACCGTTCGGATCGTTGCCGAAGAAGGAGAACGTCCTCGGCCGGCAGCCGGATGGAAGACCAACACCTGACGAGGAGTTCAGATGGCGGAACCACACCGACAGTACAGATGTCATCAAATTCGACTGTCGACTACAACGAAGGCAACTGAGATACCGTTCGAGCCAGCGTTACTGGTCTCAAGAACAGCTCCGAACGCGACCGGGGACTGCAGGAACTCGGAAATCGAGACGGCTCTTTCAATATCTATCGTGCTGTCTGCCGATCCGTAGATTGTGGGTGAATACCGGATCAGCGAGGGGGTATCGGATCAGTCGGCGACGTGAGCGGCGGCCGGAATCAGACGCTAGTAGGTAGTGATACAGTCGAGTTATTGTTGTGTATAGTATACTTATGGTGTGGGGCTTCAGACTAATAAATCTAATATCGCTATATCAATACGGTTCCCACCATCACCGCGTGCGAAGAAGTGGAGAACTGAAACAGGGAGGGGTCAATGGGGTAGCACTCGAGGGCTACAGGAGAGAACAGAGGTGACCCGTGCCAAACGAGGCCGAGTTCAGTGCGTCGCGGCGCGGACGTCTTCGACGCGGTAGAGATCCTGTTGGAGGCCGTCGCCGTCGCAGTTCTCGTTCGGGCACTCGTAGTGCCACCCGTCCTGTGTGGCGTCGGCTTCTCGAAAACGGTCGCCACAGACCTGACAGAACAGTTGCCCTTCCTGACAGGTGTCGCGGTGAAGTTCGAGTGCGAGTTCAGTTTGGAACGACTGGTTGCAGTTACGACAAGTGTGCATAGTATATCTGACGCGAGCATCCCCCAAAACTGCTTGGGTATTTTTATTCCGCAGAAATCATCGGTGATACGGCTCCATTAGGCTGATTCGTGATCAAGCGTTCGGAAACAAATACTGGTCAGATGCTGATACTACGCAGAAACGAGTACATCGATTGTTGGTACGTGCAAGCACAGAGAGTGGGGCATACGAGAGCAGGAAGAACGCAACAATTTGCATCAGGGGTCAGAAAGGAGAGTGACTTCCAGCGGGTGGGTTTGGAGAGGTGGTAGTAGAGAAGCGCAGCCGAGCGGAAAGACAGTCAGATGGAGTCTCAGATTAGTCGTCCTGACCCAAGATGCCGCGTTCGGTCATCTTCGCGGGATCGAGCACTTCGTCGGCCTCGTCCTCGTCGAGGTAGCCCTTTTCGAGGACGACTTCGCGGACGGTCTTGCCTTCCTTGAGGGCCGTCTTTGCGACCTCACTGGCCTTATCGTAGCCGATGTGGACGTTCAGCGAGGTGGCCATCGCCATCGACTGTTCGACGCGGTCCGCGCAGTACTCCTCGTTGGCCTCGAGTGGGTCGACGAACCGGGTGGCGAAGACCTGACTCGCGTTCGAGATGAGTTCGGCGGATTCGAGGAAGTTGTGCGCCAGGACGGGCTTGTAGAGGTTGAGGTCGATCTGGCCCTCCGCAGCGCCGGCGGAGACGGCGGCGTCGTTGCCGACGACCTGTTTGTGGACCTGGTTGACGGCCTCGGCAACGACGGGGTTGATCTTGCCGGGCATGATCGAGGAGCCGGGCTGGTTCTCGGGCTGTTCGATCTCGCCAAGACCGTTGCGCGGCCCGGAGGCGAGCAGGCGCAGGTCGTTGGCAATCTTGTTCAGCGAACCCGCAACCACTCGGAGTGCGCCGTGAGCCTCGCTCATCGCGTCGTGGGCCGCCTGGGCTTCGAAGTGGTTGTCCGCCTCGCGGAACTGGACGCCCGTTTCCTTGGTGATGTACTCGGCCGCGCGGCCGGGGAACTCGTCGTGGGTGTTGAGGCCGGTTCCCGTCGCGGTGCCGCCGAGTGCGAGTTCAGCGAGGTGCTCGCGGGCCTTGTCGACGCGGGAGAGTCCCTTTTCGACCTGTGTCCGATAGCCGGAGAACTCCTGGCCGAGCGTGACGGGAGTTGCGTCCTGCAGGTGCGTGCGGCCGGTTTTGACGACGTCGTCGAACTCGTCTTCCTTCTCTTCGAGCGCCTCGCGGAGCGTGTCGAGCGCGGGGATGACGTCCTTCTCGACGGCTTCGAGGGCGGCGACGTGCATTGCGGTCGGGATCACGTCGTTTGAGGACTGGCCGTAGTTGACGTGGTCGTTCGGGTGCACGACGCGGTCGCCGATCTCCGCGCCCATGAGCTCGGCGGCGCGGTTGGCGATAACTTCGTTGGCGTTCATGTTCGACGAGGTCCCGGAGCCGGTCTGGAAGATGTCGACCGGGAACTGGTCGTCGTGTTCGCCGGCGATGACCTCGTCTGCGGCCGCAATGATGGCCTCAGCCACGTCGTCATCGATCAGGTCGAGGTCGCGGTTCGCCTGCGCGGCGGCCTTCTTGACGACGCCGAGCCCCCGGACGAAGCGGCGACTGAACGAGATGCCCGAGATCGGAAAGTTCTCGATCGCACGCTGGGTCTGTGCGCCCCAGTAGGCGTCCGTCGGAACCGCCATCTCGCCGAGACTGTCCTCCTCGATGCGGAACTCGCCGTTGTCACCGGATTTCTCTCCGTCGCTACCGTCTGTAGATCCCATACGCGGGGCCACTCGGCCAGTCAGGTAAAATCCACCGAAACACCCGGATCGTCCGTCGCCGCACGCTCCCGGAGCGCCGTCTGGAGTCGCTCGCGACTGGTTTGGTGGGTCTCTCGCGCATCCACAAGTTCGATATCGTAGATCCGGGGCGCGGATCGGGTCATCGTCCGCGAACTCGCGGTGTCGATGACGAGCGAGGCCAGGCCGAGTCGCCGCTGGAAGACCGACCGGCGCGTCGAGACCGTCTGGATGCGGTAGTAGGGGATTACGGTCGTCTGTCGTTTCCAGAAGCCACGGCGGATCACGATGTGATCGTCGCCGACGTAGTAGCCGAGGTGAACGTAGCGCAGGTGCGCCGCCGGCGGGACTGCGAGGAAGACAACGGCGGCGAGGTACCAGCGATCGAAGATCGTCACCTGTGTAATTCCGAACGCGACCAGAACGATCAGGCCGGCAAGCAGCGAGTACCGGGCGAGATAGCGCCGCCGGGCGAGCGGTGGCGGTCGCTGGAACGTCGGCGTCTCGACGCCGGTCAGGTTCTCCGTAAACGTGTGGACGCGTTCCCGTCTGGCGAGCGGGACGGCCGACTGACTGCCGCCGTTGCTGTCGGGGCCGTACCCGGCGGTCTCGACCCACAGCCCAGCGTAGCCGATCAGCCGCTGGAGTGGATTGTCCGTAATCGTCACCGACTGGACCTTCTCCGACGGAATGGAACCGCTATAGCGCTGCAGCAGGCCGCGCTCATAAACGAAATCCTCGCCGATCCGACCGAGCTGGAAGTCGTAGTACGTTCCGAACGTGTAGGCGACGCTCAACACGTACGTGACGCCGATCCCGTTCAGCAGCGAGACCAGCGTCAAGACGCCGTAACTACCCACCGTCCCGCTGCCGAGATCCGCCGGCCCGCCGACCGGTTCGGCCACGGTCAACAGGTATCCGAAAATCGAGTCCGTCGCGAGGAAGAAGACGAACATCACCCCTGCAACCGCCGCGGCCCGGACTGACGTAAACGAGTACAACAATAGTTCGCGCGGCTGCAGGGCGAACAGCGGCTGCCGCCGCTGCTCACTGAACTCGTCCGTACCTGTGTCACTCGGTTCGCCCGGTTCACCCGCTTCGCCCGGTTCGGGCCCCGCAGACGGCGAGGATGACTCGGGGTCGGGCGTTCGAACTGGAGTCGAAGAAGAGTCGCCAGACGGACCGGTATCGGCGAGTTCACTCGCGTCGGTCGTCGCTTCCGATTCCGCCGTCTGCTCGTCCCGAGACCGCCGCCGCTCCCGGCTGTCCGCAGTCCGGCGGCGGATCTCCCGCTGTAGCCGCGTCGCCTCGGCCTCGCCGACGAAGTTTAGCGTCGCTTCGCTGTCGCCGCCGCCGGCGGTTTCGATCGAGACGACGGCGAGGCCGAGCACTCGCTGAATGACGCCCTGTTTGATGTCGACGTTCTGGATGCGCCTGTAAGGAATCTCTCTCGACCGACGGGCGACGACACCCGACGAGACATCGACGGTGTCCGGCGTCACGGCGTACCCGAATCGGTAGTAATAGACGACACCGTAGGCGACACCCGCGAGAAAGCCAATCGGTGCGACGAAGGGAATCCACTCTGCGCGAATCGGGTCGAACACGCCCGCCAGAACGAGAAGCAGCGTCACCGGAATCCAGAGCCAGACGAACCCGTGCTGCAGGGCGTACGTCACCGCGCTGAGCGGATGCAGTCGGTTCAGTGAGTCACTCATACTATCGAGTTCAGACGGCGTCGTCGGCCTCGCTCTCGACGGCGAGGTCGCGAAGCGTATCCTGTAGTTCTCGCGCGCGATCAGGTGTGAGTCCGGGAATGCGAACGTCGGCGTTTCGCGTGCCGGCGGTGTAGACGACGACGCTCGAGAGGCCGAGGATGCGTTCGATCGGCCCGAACTGGGTGTCGACGTGCTGGACGCGGACGAAGGGGACGGCGGTTTCGACGAAGGTTACGACGCCGCGTTCGAGGTAGAGCGCGTCGGGTTGAAGGTCGAACTGCCAGACCTGGTAGCGCCGAACGGCGTAGGCGCTCCCGAGGACGATGCCCACGACGACGACCCCGGCCTGCGCGGCGACCGGCACGCTGATGAACAGCGAATTGACGGCGGCGAGGGCGATTCCGAGGACGACTGCACCGATCGTCACCTCGGCGATCCAGAGCAGTCTGATCCGGGTGTGAAGCGATTCCATACGACTATCGTATCAGGAGCGAAGGAGAAACCTGCGGTTCCGGATTCGAGAGTCGGAGTTCCGTTCGGTGCTGCATGCTGACTATCGACCACCAACTCTTAACTCATAACTCTCAACTCTCAACTCTCGACTCTTAACTCACGACTCTCGACGGTTTCGGCGGCTTCGGCTGAACTCGTCAGTACCGCCGGTTTCCGAGTCCCGTCAGTCACTCCTCGTACTCATCAGGCGTGTACGTCGAGAGTTCAAGCGCATGAATATCGGTCGTCATGTGATCGTCGAGGGCGTCGTAGACCTGCTGGTGTTGCTGGACCAGCGACTGGCCCTCGAACGCGGGGGAGACGACGGTGGCCGTCAAATGGTCGTCGTCGTGTTCGCCGCGGGCGCGCGAAACCGTTGCCTCGGCGTCTGCGAGTTCCGATTCGATGATGGTTGCGACATCCGCTGGATCCATACAGAGAACTTGGACGCTCGGGGCAAAAGCGCCCCGGTCGCCGGCGTCGGCGAACGCTCGGCAGCCCAGCGACAGTCGGCGTCTTTATACGCGCCGGGTTCGAGCACCCGGACAGAATGTCACTGGCAGCCGAGACGCGGCGTGCGGTCGAGGCTCACCCGTTTCTCCATACCGCCCTTCGAACGGGTGTCCTCAACTACACCGCTGCCGCGCGATTCCTCGACGTCGAGGGCGACGTAGACGCGATTGCCACGGCACTGCGTCGGTACGCCGACGAACTGCCGGCGTATGACCCCGAATCGCTCGGTGTCAGCGTCAGAATGGAAAGCGGCATCGGAATCGTCGACGGCGATGACCCCGCCAGTGAACTCATTACCGTCGGCGGCACGCCGTTTGGGTCGAACGGCGGCGATCTGACGGCGATCTACGCGACGGGTGCGATCGACGCGATGGCACTGGCGACGACACTCGAACGGCTCGCACTTGCCGAGATCGACACGGTGGCGGCCGCCGTCGGCGACGAGACGCTGATCGTGATCGTCGACCGGCTCGACGGCGCGAACGCGGTCCGGACGGTCGAGGATGCACTCGACCGCGTTCCTGCGACGTAGTCCGCTGTTCTGCTGGTCTCGATACACTGTCCCCGCAGTACGGCATTGACAGCGTTTAACTACGGGCCACGGGTACACCTTCGTAATGACCCTGCACGTGACGAACACGTTGACGGGTGAAACGGAGCCGTTCGAGTCGCAGGACCCCGAGCACGTCTTGCTCTACTACTGCGGCCTGACGGTCTCCGACCCACCCCATCTGGGCCACGCTCGCTCGTGGGTCCACGTCGACGTCATGCACCGCTGGCTCGAGTTCATCGGCTACGACGTGCGCCACGTCGAGAACTTTACGGACGTAAACGAGAAGATTGTCGCCCGCGTCGGCGAGGACGACCTGGGCGAGGACGAGGCCGACGTGGCCGAGACGTACATCGGGCGGACGCTCGCGGACATGCGCTCGCTCAATCTCCTGCGCGCGGAGGTCTACCCGCGCGTTTCGGAGCACGTTCCCGAAATCATCGACCTCGTCGAGACGCTGATCGAGAAGGGCTACGCCTACGAGTCAAACGGCTCGGTCTATTTCGACGTGACCAGTTTCGAGGACTACGGCACGCTTTCGAACCAGGACATAGACGAGATCGAGTCCCAGGGCGACCCCGACGAGCGCTCCGAGAAACGCCACCCCGCTGACTTCGCGCTCTGGAAGGCCGGCGGCGTCGACGCAGACGCGGTCGCCGAACACCGCCACGAGGGCGTCGACCACGGCGGCGACCCGCCTGCGGGGCAAACCTGGGACTCCCCCTGGGGCGAGGGCCGCCCTGGCTGGCACATCGAGTGCTCCGCGATGAGCATGACCCACCTGGACGAGACGCTCGACATCCACGTCGGCGGCCGCGACCTCGTCTTTCCCCACCACGAAAACGAAATCGCCCAGTCAGAAGCCGCGACCGGCGAGCGCTTCGCCAACTACTGGCTCCACTGTGAACTCTTCCAGATGGACGACGAGAAGATGTCCTCGAGCCTGGGCAACTTCGTCACCGTCGACGAGGCGGTCGACCGGTGGGGGACGAACGTCCTGCGGACGTTCCTGACGGCGGGCTCGTACAACAGCACGCAGCTCTACTCGGACGAGACCATCGCCGAGGCCGAGGAACGCTGGGACCAACTCGAGCGCGCCCACGAGGCGGCCGCCGAGGCCGTCGACTCGCCGGACGCACGGACGAAAGTCGAAGACGAGCAGCTTCGCGCGGCCGTCGAGACGGCCCGCGACGAGTTCAGGATGGCGATGAACGACGACTTCAACACGCGCGAGGCGCAGTCGGCGCTGTTGTCGATCGCCTCGGCGGCGAATCGGCATCTCGAAGCGTACGAGCCGGCGGTCGGCGGCAGCGAGAGTGAGAGTGAGAGTGGGAGTGGGAGTGAGAAAGCGGACGAGAACAAGGGCTACGACTACCGCGGTCTCCGCCGGGCCGTCGACGCCCTCGAAGAACTCGGCGGGGTCCTCGGGCTCTCCTTCACCGGGGATACGACCGGCAGCGCCGCCCTCGCCGGCGATGTCGTCGATCTCGTGCTCGCCGTGCGCGAACGCGAGCGCGACGGCGGCAACTACGAGCGCGCCGACGACCTGCGCGACGAACTCGAGGCGCTCGGGATCGAAGTACAGGATACGGACGAGGGACCGACGTATCGGTTGCCGTCGGGCGAATAGGTTCCGCTGCACAGATTCGACGGCGCATATGCAGTATCGGGCCGTCACCGGGTGATGGCAGGCGCGGCTATTTTGCCGGCGCTCGTCGTCGAGCGCGTATGGAACGCCGGGCGTTCGTCGCAGCCACCGCAGTGAGCGGGCTGGGACTGTCAGCCGGCTGTCTCGGCGGCATGCTCGAAGACGTGACCTCGGTTTCCGCGACGCCGGCGATCGTCTCATCGACAGCCCTCGAGACGGCCGACTACGAGTATCAGGGTACGCGAGAAGTGACCGAAACCGAGACGGTTGCCGGTCAGCCCATCGAGGCGACGAACTACGCAAGTGAGTATACACGGACGATCGATGCGCTCGCCGGTCTCTTCGGCGACGAGACGCCAGCGGTCGGCGTCTTCGGCGTCGCGACGACGCCACAGATCGGATTCCTCGATACGCAACTCAACCCCATCAGCGACATGTCCAATGCTGAACTCGTCAATCGGGTCCAGAACCAGTACGACGAGTTCACGATCGACGATCGCGTCGTCGAGCGACGGACCGCGGAGCCGTTCGGCCAGCCGGTGACCGTCGAGACGTTTCCGGGGACGGCGACGCACGTCAGTATCGGCGAGATCGAGATTTTCGTTGACGTTGCCCAGCTCACCAGTGAGGGCGATCATCTCGTCCTTATCGGCGTCACGCCGGATATCCAGCGCCTGCAACGCGAGAACGAGGTCGACCGGATCGATACGCTCATCGACGGGGTCGAGCACGGAGACGGTCTCGACCGGGAGGCCGGCGACGTTGAACTCGTCGAAGAGTAGGTGTGGGCGTTCGAGTTCTGGAGAACGGTCGCAAGCGATTATCGAACCGCACCGACGACAGGCGAGACCGCGACGACAAAATGGGCACCGTACACCTTACAGACCGAGCGCGGCCGCGATCGACAGGCCGCTGGCGAGCGCACCGATGAGGTAGCCGCCGATAGCACCACCGTTGAGCAGCGGCAGGCCGGCGTGTGCCCGGCCGCGAACGACCATCGCCATGAGCGCGATGAGCCCCGCCATCGTTCCCAAAAGCGCGCCGAGTGCCGGCAGATTCAGCGTGAGTCCGGGGACGTCGAGGGCTCCTTCCTCGACGAAGTAGGCCGCGCTGACGACGAGGATCGTCGGAATGACGGCGTCGCCGAGTCCGATGAACAGCGCATCACGCTGGCCCTCCCGCGCATCTGGAGTATCTTCTGGGGCGGTCTCGGGTGTCGTTTCGGCGCTGGTGTCGGCGTCGGGAGTGTCCTCACCCTGGCCGTCGTTCTCAGCACCGGTACCGTCCTCGCGCTCGTCTGCAGACGTGAGATACGAGTACGACAGCGTCGTCGGAATGACGAGCACGACCGGGATTTTGAGGTCCATGACGCCCTCGGCGAGATCGAGCATGTGCTCGGTGCCGTAGACGCTGATCGCATCGTAGATGGCGAGCACCGAGAGGAGCAAGAGTGCCGGAAGGAGACCGAAACTGATCCCGAAGAGGGCGGCCGCTCCAGCACCCATCAACACGCCCGCGATGTCGATGACATACCACTCGGGATAGAACAGGAGTGCAGCCCCGACGCCGACCGCGGCGAGGACGGCGAGGACGTTCACGCCCGCCGCCCCGGCGGTGACCACCGGCGGCACGAGTTCGGCGAAGACGTACCAGGCGATCATGACGCTGACGCCGATGATGAGCGCGCGGATGAGCCCCTGGAGGTCGTACTTGAAGGCGGCGAGCATGAGTGCGGTTGCGACGAGAATGACCGCGATGTAGGCGATACTATTGGTGGGGTCCTCGGGATTCTCGACGGCCTGGTGGCCGGATTCGTAGAACGGTTCCGTAAGGGCCAGGGCACCGAGCTGGACGCCGAGAAATAGCAAGACGGTTACGCCGACGGCAGCACCGACTCGCATCCGGTCGTTCATGGCGCGAGGTTTGGCGCGTGGTGGTATGGGTGTTTTCGTCTCCGGCTCGGTCGTCGCCGTTCACGGTCGCGCTATGACCGGCACCTCGTTTGGGATGTGCGGTAGACGGTTGAGGCGGTACGGTCGATGACTGAACTCGTCGCGACGACGGAGAAGGGTGTAGCAGTACGGTGCTCATTGACACGTCCCACAAGATTTATTTCTATTCTTTGAGAAGTAAAACTATGCGCATCCTCATCGTCGGTGCGGGTGACGTTGGGACCAATATTGCACACGACCTCGCCGATTCGCACGCTGTGACGGTCATCGACCGCGATTCGGAACGGATCGATGCACTCACCGCTGACGCGGCGCTTGCAGGCGTTGTCGGTGACGGTCGATCCGTCGGCACGCTCGATGAGGCGGGCCTGTCCGAAGCGGATATCGTCGTGGCAAGCACCGATAGCGATGCGGCCAACGTGATGGTCTGCAATGCGGCGAAAGAGGCCACCGATCCGCATACGATTGCCCGAGTCAAGGATGTCGGCCTCTATCGCGCCTGGCAATCGTTCGACAAAGGCCTCGGAGTGGATGCAATGTTGTGTATCGATTTGCTCGCTGCACGGTCGCTCGTTCGATCCGTCGTATTACCGGGGGCAAAGGCCGTCGATACGTTCGCCGACGGAACGGCGGAGGTCGCCGAGTTCGACATCGGAGCGGAGACACCCATTTCCGGTCAGTCAGTAGCCGAGGCTGACCAGTACCCGTCGGTGACGTTCGCCGCGATTATCCGCGATGGGGAGTTGCTCATCCCGAACGGCGGGACGGTCATCAAACCGGACGATTGTCTCGTCGTCATCGGCAGCACCCACGGCGTGAGCCGGTTTGCGAAGGACGTTTCCGACCGACCGACGCTGCAACCGGATGACGACATCGTTATTGCCGGCGGCGACACCCTCGGATACAACGTCGCTCGACTGTTCGAAGACCGCGGGTTCGCTCCGGAAGTCATCGAGCGCGATTCGGAGCGAGTTACCCGGCTTGCCAATCAATTAGGCACTTCAACCGTCGTCGAAGCCGACGCGACGGACGTCGACGGATTCGCACGGGACCACCTCACCGAGGCGGATCTGCTCGTCGGCACGGTCGACGACGACACGAACTACCTGCTCGCAAAACTGGCTCGTGAACTCGGCGTGGAGCAAACCGTCGAAGTTGTCGATAATCGCGATGTCATCGACCTGTTCGAATCGACGGGGCTCGACGTGGTGGTTCATCCGCAGGATATCGTGGCCGGGGAGATACTCCAGACGATCTACGAGGGCGGTTCCGAGAAGGTCGCCGTTCTGGAACACGATGAGGCGGAAGTTCTCGAGATCGAAGTCGACGAAGAGAGTCTCTTGGCCGGCAGTACGATCCAGGGCGCGGATAGCGAACTGCCACAAGAGTTCGTCGTCGGCGCGGTGATTCGTGGCGGAACGCTCCGAACGCCTCGCGGCGGAACCGTCATTCAAACGGGGGATCACGTGATTGCGTTCATGGACGCCGCGGTGGCCGACGAGATCTCTGCGCAACTCTGACGGTCAGTTCTTCCGATTTCGCGGTGAGTGCATCCGGTTTTGCGGGACGAACAGCGCTGTAGTTGCAACGGATCGAGAGCAAGACGGTGGCTAGGCACGTTGCTCCACGGCGTTATCTGGCGTACAGCGTCGAGCCGACGAGCGACGGCAGGTGGACGTCGTCGTCCGGTGTGACGGCCAGATACGGCTGGTCGACGGGACCGAAGACATCGACGACGCGGCCGACTTCCGCGAGGGAATCGTCGAGCGCGGTCGTGCCGATTCGGTGGCTGTGTGCGTCTGCATCGTCAGTGCTGGTCTCGGTGGCGTCCGCTCGCAGCACCGCCAATCCCTGGGACGTGCGAACGACCGTTCCGATTCGTTTCATTACGAGTTCAGTCGGGGCCGGTGAGTATGGGCGTTGCGTCTCGGGTACTCGGTTACTCGCGCATCGCGACGACGTACGCCGCCACGGCCTGGACGAGGTCGTTCTTCGACGAATCGTCCGCACCGCGGACGACGACGCGGCCGCGGTCGGCCCACGGCTCTCGCGAGTAGGCCTTGTCCCGTTCGATCGTCGCGTCGTAGCCGATCTGTTGGACGGCCTTTGCGATTTCGTCGACCGATGGCTCCTCGACCGCCAAATCCTCGGACACGCGCCGTCCGTCGGCCCGCGAGAGGGTAACATCGAGATAGGCGGGCCAGATAACGTTCTCGACCATGCTCGTTCGTGTGTCGGGGGGTGAGTAAACCTTTTTCAACTTCGGTCGTCGCCAGCCGAGAGCGCTAGCGACGCCGCGTTCGAGCGCCGAGTGCGGTAAGCGTGACGAGAGCGGCACCGATAGCCGCTGGCACGCCGAATCCGGGGATCGAGTCGCCGCCATCGGCGTCGTCACCCCCGTCTCCATCCGTCCCGCTATCGTTCGCGGCGGGTGAACTCTCGAGTTCGGCGCTGGCTTCCGCGTAGGCCTCGGGGTGGATTTCTTCGACGATGGAGACGACTGCGGAGACGACGTGGGGTGCGGGCTGGTTCAGCTGGTTCGCGTTGACGGCGACGACGTTGTCCTGTTCGGCGGCGGTGGTCGCCTGGAGTGCGTCTGGGATCGGTGGCTCATCGTTTGCGTCGTCGGGGTAGATGATCCATTCGGGATCCTCGTCGACCACCGTCTCCGAGTTGATGTCTCGGTAGCCCTCGATGCCGGCCTCCTCGGCGACGTTCTCGAGTCCTGCAGTCGTCAGCACGTCGTGGACGAACGTATTCGAACCGGCGGTCCAGCCATCGGGCATCGCGTAGTACGCGAGCGGCCGGTCGGCGTCTTCGAGCGCGGTGTCGACGATTTCGAGTTGGTCGTCCATCCAGTCGACGGTGTCCTGTGCGCCCTCGCACTCGCCGACGAGTTCGCCGGTCCGGAAGACGTTCTGGCGAACGTCGTCGATCGATTCGGCTTCGGCGAAGTGGTAGACGGTGAGACCGGCCTCCTCGCGCAGGGTTTCGATGTCTTCTTCCTGCGTCGTGTTCCCGGCCAAGACGAGGTCCGGCTCGGTGGCGATGATCTGTTCGTGGTCGAGGTTCCAACCGCTGCCGATATTCGCGCGGTCGCCGCGGTCGAGTTCGCTCGTCGCGGGGCTGTACGGGAGGCCGTCGAGGCGATCCGCCGCGTTGATTTCGAACATCGTCTGGGCGTCGCTGGCCTGAAGCGCGACGACGGAGTCGGGTGCCTCGTCGATCGTGATCGTTTCGCCCGTCGCGTCGGTCACCTCGATCGGGTAGTCACAGGTTGGCGTGTCGTTCTGCGTTTGGATTGCGGTTTGTGGCTGTGTCTGTGTCTGTGCCTGCTCCTGCGTCTGAGGGTGTGTCTGCATCTGCGTCTGTGGCTGTGCGAACGAACCGGCAGCCGCTGCGGGCGCGGCCACGGCTGCAGCGACCACGGTGATGACGGTCAGTGCGAGGATGAAATGGCGTCGCATTGCACCGTGATGGGGCGTACTTCAACAAATATTTGGCTAAAGCAATCGTGGTTGTAGCGTATGTACCGACCGGGTCGGACGGCGTCGTGGTCGGCGGGGTTGACGGTTTTGCTCGTCGTCGTCGCACTCGGTAGCGCCGCGCTCGGCCCGGTCAGGATCGATCCGGTAACGGTCGCGATGGCCGCGCTCAACGCGATCGCCGTTCCCACCGGGGTGTCGACGGGTACCACCACCGTTCCGGGGCTCGGTTTCTCGACGACGGTGCCGACGCTCGAGTTCACCGGCGTCTTCGATTTCGAGGTGACTGGATCCCACCAGTTGATCGTCGAGACGATTCGGCTCCCGCGGATCGCGCTGGCCGCGACGGTCGGCTTCTCGCTGGCCGCCGCGGGGACGGTCATGCAGGGGTTCTTCCGGAATCCGCTTGCGGACCCCTCGATCATCGGCGTCTCCTCGGGTGCGGCGGCGGGAGCCGTCGCCGCGATCGCGTTTCCCGTGCTCGCGCCGTTTGCGAGCATCCACCTCTCGGCGTTCGTCGGCGCGCTCGGGACCGCGTTTCTCGTCTACGGGATCGCGACCGAGGGCGGGCGAACGCCGGTGGCCACGTTGCTGCTGGCCGGCGTCGCGGTTCAGGCCTTTCTGGGCGCGTTGATCTCGTACATGCTGGTCCACAGCGGCGACGACTTGCGACGGGCCGTCGTCTGGATGATGGGCCACCTGAGCAACACCACCTGGGGCGACGTTCGCTTCGCGCTGCCGGTGGCGCTGCTCGGCGTCTTCGTTCTCGGGGCCTACGCCCGCGAGTTAAACGTGCTCTTACTCGGCGAGGAGGACGCCCACCACCTCGGCGTGGACGTGGAACGGACCAAGCTCCTCCTGCTCGCGCTTTCGAGTGTCATCACCGCGGCGGGCGTCGCGGTCGCCGGCGTCATCGGCTTTGTCGGCCTCGTCGTTCCCCACATCATGCGGCTGATCGTCGGCCCGGATCACCGGATTTTGCTCCCGACGAGCGCGCTCGCCGGGGCGTCGTTCCTCGTCGCGACGGACACGATCGCTCGCATCGGTCCGGCCGAGGTCCCCGTCGGCATCGTCACCGCGTTCGTCGGCGCGCCGTTTTTCCTCTTCTTGCTCGTTCGCCGGGAGGTGCACTCGCTGTGACCGAATCTCCGACGCCGAGCGACGCCGACGCGGGTGAGCGCGCACGCGAGAACGCAGTAGAGTCGGCGACAGGGACGGAGACAGAGTCAGCGACGACCGCGGAGACAGAGACGGCGACAACAGCACTCGAACCGGCGTCGATCGCCGTCGACGGTCTCTCGCTGTCGTTCGGCGAGGTGCCCGTGCTCGAGAACGTCTCCCTCTCGGTCGAGCCGGGCGAGTTCGTCGGCGTCGTCGGGCCGAACGGGGCCGGTAAGACGACGCTCCTGCGAGCGATCAGCGGGGCGCTCGAACCCGACGCGGGAACGGTCGCCGTGGACGAAGTCGCCGTTCACGGCGTCTCTTCCCGGGCGTCCAGTCGGCTCGTCGCGGTCGTCCCGCAGGACACCGCGCTGTCGTTTGCGTTCCCGGTTCGGGACGTGGTCGAAATGGGGCGACACCCACATCGCTCCCGGTTTTCGTCGCCGACGCCCGCGGACCGCGCCGCGGTCGAACGAGCGCTCGAGCGGACGCGGACGGCGAAACTAGCGGACAGGCCGATCGACGAAATCAGCGGCGGCCAGCGCCAGCGCGTCGTCCTCGCGCGCGCCATCGCCCAGGAGACGCCCGCGCTGTTGCTCGACGAACCCACGGCCAGCCTCGACGTAAACCACCAGATCGAAACGCTCGAACTCGTCCGCGAACTCGTCGATTCGGGGCGGACGGCCGTCGCGGCGATCCACGACCTCGATCTGGCGGCCCGGTACTGCGACCGCCTCGCGTTGCTCGCGGACGGCGCGGTCCACGACGTTGGCACTCCCTCGAGCGTGCTCACGACCGACGCCCTCGCCGAGGCCTTCGACGCGACGGCGACGGTGACGACGAACCCGATCACGGGGACGGAGACGGTGACGGCGCTTCCCGACGCTACTGTGCGAGACTCGATCGCCACGGACGTCGAGGACGGGAGTCACGATAACGAGGATACCGACGGAAGTCGCTCGAATCCCGCTCGCGTCCACCTCATCGGCACCGGCACGGCCGCCGCCGGCGTCCTCTCCCGCCTCGCCGCCGCCGAACTCGATCTCTCCATCGGCCCCGTCACGCCCGGCGATGCCGCGGAGGAAGCCGCTCGGCGACTCACCGACGAGTCGAGTTCAGCGGGCGTCGAGACGATCCGCGTCGATCCCTTCGCGCCGGTTTCCGCCGACGCTCGGGACGAACTCGCCGCGCGCATCGACGCCGCCGACGCGACGGTCCTCGCCGATCCCGCACTGGGCGGCGAAACCGGGCGCGTTCTCGAACTCGTCGCGTCCGTCGAGCGGCCCGTCGTCGTGGACACGCAGCGGTTCGCCGATCGAAGCGGGGCGAGTACGGGCGGGGAGGGGACGACGGACGAGGCGGGGGCGGGCGAGGCGGCGCGAACGCGGTACGAGGCCTGCCGGAAGCGCGGGGTCGAGGTGCCACCCGAGAACGTGCTCGAGGGCGTCGCAACCGCTCTTTCGGAATCGGAACGCACCGAACGGCCCCGGGACGCCGGGCGGCCCGCGGATGCGACGATGCCGGACGACGGAACGGCCCCCGCGAACGCGGACGACGCGGCGGACGGCCCGACGCCGCCGCACGAGTCGTCGGACGACTAGACGCGACCAGACCGCAACTGGACGGTTTTTTACCCCTCCGTCACCGACTACCGCGCAATGACTACACGCGAACGCGAGACCGAGTACGATTACGACGAACTCGGCCTCGTCGCCGGGCTGGAAATCCACCAGCAACTCGATACGGCGACGAAACTGTTCTGTCAGTGTCCGACCGCCCTTCGCGAACCCGAGGAGGCAGCGCGGACGTTCACGCGCTACCTCCACCCCACCCGAAGCGAACTCGGGGAGATCGACGAGGCCGCCCTCGAAGAGAGCCGCGTCGACCGCGAGTTCAGCTATCTCGCGTATGATTCGACCTGTCTCGTCGAGGAGGACGACGAGCCGCCTCACGAGCTGGACGCGGAGGCGCTCGAGACCGTCCTCGAGATCGCTCAGCTGATGGACATGTCGCCCGTCGACCAGGCCCACGTCATGCGCAAGATCGTCGTCGACGGCTCGAACACCTCTGGCTTCCAGCGCTCGACGCTCATGGCGACCGACGGCGAGATCGAGACCAGCGAGGGCGCGGTCGGCATCGAGGACCTCATGCTGGAGGAAGAAAGCGCCCAGCGCGTCGAAGAGACCGACGACGGGGTTCGCTACAGCCTGGATCGGCTCGGCATCCCGCTGGTCGAGATCGGGACGCGACCGGACATCTCGACGCCCGAGCAGGCGCTCGAAGCCGCGGAGCGCATCGGGATGCTCCTGCGCTCGACGGGCAAGGTCAAGCGCGGCCTCGGAACGATCCGCCAGGACGTCAACGTCTCCATCGCCGACGGCGCACGCGTCGAGATCAAGGGCGTCCAGAGTCTCGACGACATCGACGACATCGTCCGCACCGAGGCCGCCCGCCAGGTCGAACTCGTCGCCATCCGCGACGAACTCGAAGCCCGGGAAGCGTCCGTGGGCGAGGTGCAGGACGTGACCGCCGTCTTCGAGGACACCGACAGCGGCGTCATCGCCGGCGCGCTCGACGACGGCGGGTCGGTCGTGGGCGTCCCCCTCTACGGCTTCGACGAACTCGTCGGCCGAGAGATCGCCCCCGACCGACGACTCGGCACTGAACTCTCCGATCACGCCAAGCGCCACGGCGCGGGCGGCATCTTCCACACCGACGAACTCCCGGCCTACGGCGTGACCGACGACGAGGTCGCGGCGCTGCGCGACGCGGTCGGCGCAGGACCCGAGGACGCCGTCGCTATCGTCGCCGCCGATACCGACGTAGCCGAGGCGGCGATCGAGGCCGCCGCCGAACGGGCTGCAACCGCGCTGGAAGGGGTCCCCGAGGAAACCCGCGGCGCGAACGACGACGGCACGACCCGCTATCTCCGCCCGCTTCCCGGTGCGGCGCGGATGTACCCCGAAACGGACGTGCCGCCGGTCGAACCGGACCCGAGCGAGGTCCCCGAACCCGAACTCCTGACCGAGAAGGTCGAGCGCTACCAGGACGAGTTCGGTCTGGGCGAAGGGCTGGCCGAGCAGGTCGCCTACGGCAAGCACATGCCGCTGTTCGAGGAGGTGGTCGCCGGCGGTGACGGCGACGGCGACGGCGTCGATCCCACCCTCGCGGCGACGACGCTCGAATCGACGCTCACTGAACTCCGGCGCGACGACGTGCCCGTCGAACGGCTCACGGAGACGCACATCGTATCGGTCCTCGAGATGGTCGAGAGCGGGGATCTGCCGAACGAGGGCGTGCCGGACCTGTTGACCGCGCTGGCGGCGGAACCCGATCGGACCGCCGAGGAGGCCGCGGAAGAAGCCGGACTCGGCGGGGCCGACGAGGCGGCGGTGCGAGAGGCCGTCGTCGAGGTCGTCGAGCGAAACGAAGAACAGGTCGAAGCAGAAGGGATGCAGGCGTTCTCCGGGCTCATGGGCGAGTGCATGGGTGCGCTTCGCGGGAAGGCGGACGGCGACCTCGTGAGTCAGTTGCTGCGCGAGGAGATTCAGAAGCGAGCGTGAGCGCGTCGTCGCACATCGACTGTAGATAACCGTCCCGGAAATCTCAGACCGGCGATGGCCACCGGCACTACAATCGTTGGTCCGGTGATTGTCGGTACGGTCGGCGGCGCTCGTTATCCTCGTTTCGTTTGGGTAACGTATCGAGGGGGAAGGACGGACGCCGTTAATCGGCCGATCGGCCGATCGGCCGCTCCGTACTACCGTCACAGTACTGAGCAAGTATTGATCGTTTTTAGGCACTGAGCGGTTCGCCTTCAGTCCCGTTCCGCCGGCCGCTCCGCCGCCCGACGAACCAGACCGAGGAGCGAGTTCGCCTCGCGCTCCGTGAGGTCGGCGCGACCGTAGATGCGACGGAGCATCCGCATCGTCTTCTCGCGCTTTTCGGGCGGGTGGTTGATCGTTTCGAGTAATTCGCTCCACTGGTCGTAGACCCGATCGATCGTCTGTTCGGACGCGCGAACTCGTTCGACATCGGGGAGTTGCGTCTCGTCCGCCTCAAGTGCGAGCGACCGCAGTTCGTAAAGCGTGACCGTCGCGGCCTGGCCGAGGTTGAGGACGGGGTACTCCTCGTTCGCAGGGATCGAACAAATCTCGTCGATTCGGGCGAGTTCCTCGTTCGTCAGACCGACGCGTTCGCGGCCGAAGACGAGCGCGGTCGGCGCGTCGACGGTCGGGAGTCGGTCGGCGAGTTCAGCGGGTGTCGAGAACGGAAATCGAATGTGGCTGCGGTCGTCTTCGTTCGTGACGGCGGTACAGCCGATGGTGTGGTAGGACGAGACGAGTTCGTCGAAGGAGAGTTCGGTCGCGTTCGGGAGGACATCCTCACGGGCGTGGCCGGCGAAGCCGTAGGCCTCGCCGTCGGGGTCGAGTTCGGGCGGGTCGACGAGCAGCAGATCGGAGAATCCGAAGTTCTTCATGGCCCTGGCGATGGTGCCGACGTTGCCGGAGAATTTGGCGTCGACGACGGCGACTGCTGGCGGCGTTCGGTGGTCCGGAGCGGACGCGTCGGATCCGTTCGAAGAGGAGTGAGTGTCGGTCATGACGGCTGGAGTGGGTGTGTACAGAGTATCGAGCGAGCGGTCAAAAGTGACGTGTTCGTCGGTGCGGTCGAGTTGCCGTTACGATCGACCGCCGTCGCTGTCGAGTCGTCCATCGTGAGAGTATTGGCGGCTTCTGTTCGGATATCTCGTAGCTGTTGAGTTCTCTCAGAGGTGTTGTGTTCTGTTTCTCTTGTCTAGAACGGTTCTAGTCTAGCTAGACTAGCTAGATCTAGCTCTACTAGATAGAGCCTTCTCATACCGTCTCGTTTCCCGCTTTCGCGTTGTGTTCCCCTCTTTCACCCGTGTCGAACTCACTCCCGTCCGCAAGCAGCGTTTGAAGACACAAATCGTCGGAATAGCGAACATGTTGTCGCGTTGTGGAACAGGGACACACCACCCTCGCGTTTGTAACGCCGTTTGCGTGGGGAGGGTCTGTGTGACAACACACCTGTCTCGCGGATGTAAAATCCGCTTCGGAACCCACAGTATTTTCCGAAATAAGGGCTTGCGAGAATACCACCCCACCCCTCTCGGCGTTACATCCGCGACGGGGGTGTGTGTCCCGACGTACCAGCCGCGCCAGCCACCGTCGAAACGCTGCTCCTAGTTTTATCACTGAACTCGTACGGATTCTCCGCCAGTTCGGTGACTGACTCCGGTTCCGGAAACGGATTCGTAGCGCCTGCTTTTGCGCTCGGATCGCGCTTCCGTGTCGGGGATTTACATCCGCGACGGGGGTGTCGGGGGCGTGGGGCCATCGTGCGAACTTCCACGCTCTCACGGGTGTCGTTAGAAGCGCGAGGCCGGCTATTCCGGTCCTATCCTTCGTACTGCTTCTATTGTGGTGTTTGAGGCTCGAACAGCCCTTATTTACATCCGCGATCGATCTCCATACCTTTATTTCAGTCCAGTTGGAAGACACCCGGTACTGCAATGTCCGCCAACGACGATCGTGATCCGCTCTTTCGGTACGACGATCCGGTCTTTGCCGACGAGCGATTGCTCGAAATCACGCATCTACCCGGCCCGGACCGCATCGTCGGCCGGGACGAGCAGATGCAACGGGTGGCGGACGCGCTGAACCCGGCCATCTTCGGGAGCGAGCCAAACCACCTGTTCATCTTCGGCAAGACCGGCACCGGCAAATCGCTTATCTCGCGCTCGGTGACAAAGCGCGTGATCTCGGAAGCCCGACGCGACGACGTGACGGTAAAGTATGCCTTTATCGACTGCGGCGAGCAGAACACCGAGGCTTCGATCATCAAAACGATCGCCCAGATCGTCAACGACTCGAACCAGAGCGGCATCACAATCCCCGACCGTGGTCTCGGTACCGGCGACTACTACAAACGCCTCTGGCAAGCCGTCGACCAGTGCACCGACGTGACGATTGTTATTCTCGATGAGATCGACATGCTCGAAGACGACGAAGTCCTCCGGAAACTCTCGCGGGCGGGCGAGAACCGCCGCATTTCGGATTCGAGTATCGGCATCATCGGCATCTCGAACAAGATCGACTTTCCCGACCACCTCTCTGAACGCGTCAAATCCAGCCTCTCCCGCGATGAACTCGTCTTCTCTCCGTACGATGCCAATCAGCTGGTCGAAATTCTGGAAAAGCGCCGCGACGCGTTCCACGACGGGGTGCTCTCGGGGGACGTGATCCCGCTGACCGCGGCGCTGGCAGCGCAGGAACACGGTGACGCGCGCAAGGCGATCGACATCCTCCGGAACGCGGGCCGGATCGCAAAGAAGCAAAACGCCACGCGCGTGACGGCAGATCACGTCCGCGACGCCAAAGAGAAGACCGAAGCCGACCGGTTCAACGAACTCATCGAGGGTTCGCCACAGCAGGCCAAAGCGATTCTGTACTCGCTGACGCTGCTCACCGAGAACAGCACGGAAAAGGAGTTCCCGACGAAGATCATCTACAACCAGTACAAGGAGGTCGCGAACCGACTCGACTTCGACGTGCTCTCGGAACGTCGGGTGCAGGAAATCCTCCAGGAGCAGAACTTCCTCAACGTGATCCAGTCCGAACGCGAGGGGCGGGGACGCGGACGCGGGGCGCACGCGAAACATCGGTTGCTCGAAAATCCGTCGATAGTGAAGAAGGTCCTGTTGCGCGATTCACGACTCGCGCCGCTGGAGGAGGGAGCGAGCGATGAGCCCCAGGATACGGACGACGAGCAATCGAGTGTGGGCCACTGGGCATAACTCTCAGTGACGGTCAACATTCGAGTTCACCGTTATCGGTCATCTCTGGCTGTAATCAGCCGCCTCTAGTCGTTTTAACTCAGATCCAGTTGTCACCGGTGATCAGTGGACGGTCACTGCCTCGGGTACCCTCACCCTTCGCTGGGCTGGTTCCTGTATGACGCTCCGAAGGACCGTTTCTCACCGTTCGAACATCGTTCGTAACGTGATCCGTGCGTAGCCGCTTCGCCGCAACCGCGTCGATTTTCAGTCTCCGCTCCTCACTCGGGGTATGAACAGTGTCGACGCGGGCGGACTCGACATCGGCGACGAGTTCCCGCCGCGGATCATGGGTGTGTTGAACGTCAGCGAGGAGTCGCCCTACGATCCGAGCGTCTACGACGACCCCGGCGAGGCGGCCCGGTACGTCGACGAAGAACTGATCGACGAGGGTGCCGACATCGTCGATATCGGTCTCGAATCGGCGAACAAACGCTTCGACGTGCTCTCGGCCGACGAAGAACTCGACCGCCTTCACGTCGCCCTGGAAACGATCGAAAGCGTCTCCGGCGATGCGATCTTCTCGATTGAAACTCGCTACCACGAGGTCGCGGACGCCGCCCTCTCGCAGGGGTTCGACATGGTCAACGACATCGCTGGGTTCGCTGACCCCGAGTTACCTGCAGTCTGTACAGACCACGACGCAACTGTCGCGAAAATGGCAAGCCCGCCGGATTTAGAGCGCCCCGGCGCGGTCGAGGAAACCGACTGGGCGGCCCGAAAATCCCCGTCGTGGGCAGCCGAGGCCGACTACGTCGATCAGGTCTACGAGGCGCTCAAACAGAACGGACTCACGGACAAGACGATTATCGATCCCGCATTCGGCGGCTGGAGCGAGGCACAGACGCTCGAAGACGACCGGGAGACGTTCCGACGGCTCCGCGAGTTCCGCGCGCTCGGACGGCCGGTACTGGTCTCGATCAACCGGAAGAACTTCCTCGGTACGATTGCGGACCGCGAGACCGAGGACCGACTCCCGGTTAGTCTCGCCGCGACCTCGATGGCGGTCGAACGCGGTGCTCACGTGATCCGAACCCACGACGTAGCAGAAACGCGCGACGCGGCGCGTATCGGCGCTGCGTTCACCAAACGGGCGAGTTCAACAACCGAGTCCGTCACCATTTCGAAACTCGATATCGACTCGACGCGAACGTTCCGCCGCCAGCTCGCCGAACGCGGTGTCGATCCCGACGTTGCGGACGCGTTCCAGACCCACGCGATCGAACTCGAGGGGCTGTCTGCAAGCCAGCGCGAGCGGGTGGCGGTGGCCGTCGAAACCGTTCGATCGGAGCGGGCAAGCGCTCGCACTGGCGATCGTGGACGCGGTAGCCGTCGTGGTACTAGCGCCGGGGGCGACGACAGCAGTGTTCGTACGACGCCTGTCGCACTGTTCGAGACGGCCGACAACCGTTCGCTCCTGGTCGGAACGATGGGCAGCCTTTCGGACGTTTCTCGCCGTCTCATATCGTCTGAAGAGGATATCGGTCTCCTCGGGCGCGAACTCGACAACCTACTGTCGTAAGAGAAAGCTTATACCGAAGGCTTCGAAATGGAAGACTGGACGCCGGGCGGCCTCCCGGGTAGGGGTACTTTGGAGGCGACCCCCGGCCCACAACACGGAATTATTGTGGTGTTACGCTCCGAAGTGGCGACGCTGGGGCAGCCAAAGCCGAATCACACAACTGTACGCGCGCCCATCCCTCGATAATGGAATTCGATTCCTGGAACCCCGTCTACGAGCAAATCCGTCGCGAGTTCGGCTACGAGCGCAGCGGCGACGAGCGGGCCCGCGACGTGCTCGCCTCGCTCACGACGCCGTTCGATCTCGACACGCTTTCGTCGATCGACGGTGCGACCGTCGCAATCGCGGGTGCCGGCCCGTCGCTCGAAACCGATCCTGAACTCGAGCGAGCGCGGGCCGCAGATGTGGTCGTCGCGGCCTCGACAGCGGTGGACGTGCTCGCGTCGAACGGCATCGAGGTGGACTGTATGGTGACGGACCTGGATAAGAACCCGGAGACGGTTCGACGACTGACCGCAGACGGTGTTCCGGTGGCAGTTCACGCCCACGGCGACAATATGCCGGCGATTCGGCGCGTCGTGCCGGATTGTGCCGACGAGTTCGTCCTGCCGACGACGCAGGTGGAGCCGCGGGGACCGGTCCGGAATTTCGGGGGGTTCACCGACGGCGACCGGGCGGCGTTTCTCGCGGATCACCTCGGCGCGGCCCGGTTGGGTTTCGTCGGGTGGGATTTCGACGACGAGACGGTGAGTTCGATGAAAGCGCGGAAGCTTGCGTGGGCGGAACGGTTGCTCCGGTGGCTCGAGAGCCGCCGTGAGGAGCGGTTCAGTGTGCTCGATGGGCGACGAGAGGAGATCGATGTGTTGCCACTGGCGTAACGGTCTCTCTTTTTCTCTTTCTCCCTTTCTCCCTTTCTCTCGCGACCCGCTCCAGAAGTGTGCTGTCGGGTTACTCGATTCGATACGTGACGATTTCCGTACAACCGCAGGTTGGGCAGACGGTATCGGGTGTGTCGGTCGTCCGCCCGCAGCGACGACACTCCTCGATCGTTGTCGTCTCACCGCGTCCGAGGAGAACGGATTTGACCGCCTCTCGCATCGATGGTTTTGCCCCCCAGCCAGACCGGTGCTGTCTCGTCATACCCGATCGATCGATCATATCATAGTTCGTTATTGTCCGGTTACGGTGACTGACGCCACTGGTAACCAGTCGTCGACTCGGTTTTGTCGGGGACGTTCAGAATCAGTACTGATACACTGGTGATTCGTCGACTGGGACTCTTTTCGGGTACTTCGCCGCTTGATGGCGGGCGGTTAAACGGTATTGCGCGGTCAAGTGGTGTCTGCTGTACTCCGGAGTTAGTGCCACTTGATTGGTGTCCGTGACCGTCTCGGCCTCTCACAACCGAACACAGCGTTGCAGACGGTCGAGACTGATCCAGTATCTCCGACCGGAAAGAACGCAAAAACACGCGTCGCTTCACGTGGCAAAATCCGACCGTCTCAAAACAGCGCGTCGAGTTCACCGCCGGTGTCGACCAGCGTGGCGAAGTCTTCCTGTGCGTTTGCCCGAACCGATTCGGTCGTTTCCTGGGCTTCGATCGCGACCTGCTGGAGTTGGTCGATCCGCGGGACGGCGGTCACGCCCGAGAGGAGGACGATCGCGCCGACATCGTCGCGGCCGGGGATCGGGTAGTCGCCGCCGCGGATTTCCATGCTGCCGGTTTCGTCCTCGAGCCACTGGCGGCCGCGTTCGACGCCCTTTCGGTTCAGGTGCTCCGGCGAGCCGGTCGCGACCACGAGCCCACGGTCGGCGCTTGCGGCGTCACACGGGAGGGTAAGTCGCCCGAGCGTCGCCTTCCGGACGAGGCTCGTCATCCGGTTCGTTGCGGTGCCTTCGTCGAACTCGGTGTCGGAGCGGAACGACGAGAGCAGCCCCTCGTTCGCGGACTCGACGGTTTCGCTGGCGTAACCGATGGTCGAGACGCCGTTCTCGAGCGTGTTGATGATCTCCGAGGAGTCGACGACGCTCTCGGCGACGTGATCGTTCTGGCCGACCTCGCCGGCGGCGAACAGCAGTCCGAATCGCTCGACGATTTCGCGGTTGATCCGGTCGTAGCCGCTCCCGACGGATTCGCCGGCGCTGCGCCAGGCATCGTTGTCGAAGACGAGCAGGTTGTCGACCTCGTCGACGAGCGTCTTGAACGAGCGCGCGGCATTGAGCGTGTAGATGCCGCCTTCGTCCGTTCCGGGAAGGATTCCCAGTCCGTAGACGGGCTCGGTATAGATGCGTTTCAGGTGGCGTGCGAGCACGGGTGCGCCGCCGGAGCCGGTGCCGCCGCCCATGCCGGCGACGATCAGGAACGCGTCGATTTCGTGGACCGGGACGCGGTCGATCGCGCCCTGGAGCTCGTCGATGTCTGCCTCGGTTACCTCCGCCCCGAGTTCGTTGTCCGCACCGACGCCGTGTCCCTTCACGCGCGTCTGTCCGATGAGAATGCGGTTCTCCTGTGGAACGTGATCGAGCCCCTGCAGGTCCGTCGTCGCGGAGTTCACCGCGATTGCAGCCTCGACGAAACTGTTGTCGATGGCGCTGTCGTACGCCAGGAACTCGTCGACGATCTTTCCGCCTGCTTGCCCAAAGCCGATGAGTGCGAGCTTCATGGTTGTCTCTCGTGGTCGTTCGTCCGCTCCGCGGGTGGCCAGGTTCTCGAGCGGTCGGGCCGAACGCTCGCCCGTTCGCGTGGCCGATTCGTCGCCCACGCCACTCGACCTGCTCGACCGCGCCGGAACGTGCGAACTGGTGCCACGAATCGATAGTCCTCGGATTCAGCTATTGTTATGGCGGGCATACGAACGGAGAAAAGACCGTCATCGATCTGCAACAATCTTGAACTCGTGATAGTCATCGCCTACTGAGCGTTCGAATCGAGTGCCCGCTGCTTGTTTGGCGACCCGTTCGAATCGTCACGGAGTGTACTGCGTTCGCTGCTTGACGTAACGCTCGGAGTTGGGGGTCGTGAGTCGGAGTCGGGGTCGGGGTCAGGGTGTACCCCACGAGTTCGTCCTTCGGTCGGTAGCGCTGACGTGTCGCTGTGAAGGGAAGTCCTATACATCGCGGTTGCGTATCGGTCTCGATATGACGCGAGGCGCTCCGTCGCTGACGCGGCGACACCTCTTGGCGGGCGCAGGCGGACTCGGCGTGAGCGCGCTCGCCGGCTGTGCGGAGCGATTCTGGTCGCGCGCGGAAAACAACGGTCCCGACCAGGTCTCGCTCACGATCAAGACGGTCCCCGCGGACGATGACGCGATGGCGTCGATGATCATGAGCCGGTTCCGGGAGAACGTCGAAGCGGCCGGCATCGATGTGTCTCCCGAGCCGATCACCGAGTCGGAGCTGTATCGGGACGTGCTTCTCGAGGGGGAGTACGACGTGTTCGTCATCAGGCATCCGGGGTTCGACGAGTTCGACGATCTGTACGGGCTCTTGCACTCGCAGTTCGTCAGTGAGGGCGGCTGGCAGAACCCGTTTCACTTCTCGTCTGTCACGGCCGATGATCTCCTGGAGCAACAGCGAACGGAGAGCGAAGAAACGCGCCGTGAGACGCTCGACGAGTTATTCGAGTACCTCGCGGAGACGACGCCGTTTACCGTCGTCGCATACCCGGATCGGATCGGTGGCACCCGCCAGTCGATCGATGCCCCCGCCCCGCCACAGCGCGCGATCGAGTTCATCGATCTGCTTTCGACCGCGCCCGCCGCAGCGGGTGATCGCGATGAACCGCTTACGGTCGGGATCTACGGCGACGGCGTAACGGATCGGCTGAACCCGATCGCAGTCGATCGAAATCGCGTTCCCGGGCTGCTCGATCTGGTGTATGCCCCACTCGTCCGCCGGCCGAGTGAGGGGTGGGAGGGAGCCGCCGGAGTCGCACCGGCTCACTCCCCGTCGAACGCAGAATCCGTCCCCCCGGAGGAGTACGTTCCGTGGCTCGCTGACGACGTTCGCTGGGACGATACCGGTCGACTCAGCGCGACGGTCTCGCTTCGCCCGGGACTCACCTGGCACGACGGCGAACCGCTCGACGCCGACGACGTCGCCTTCACGTTCCGGCTTCTGGCCGACACATCGCTCGGTACAGCCGACAGCGGTATCCCTGCACCCAGGTATCGCGGGCGCCAGACGCTCGTCGACACGCCCGATCAGATCGAGGTTATCGACGGGCTCACACTCGAAATCCCGTTCGGAACCACCACCGCCCCCGCTGCCGCCCAATTTCTCACTGTCCCGATCCTGCCCGAACACATCTGGGAACCGCGTTCCGAACTCGTCGCGGAACGCCGGACCAGAGCGCTGACAACCAACAACGACGCACCCGTCGGTTCCGGCCTCCTCGAGTTCAGCGAGGCGGGGCCGGAGGAACTCGTGCTCGAGCCGGTCGCGGGTCACGTTCTCCGGGATTCGGCGTCGACCGACGTGCCCGCCGTCCTCGATGGATTCCCCCAGTTCGAGAGCCTCAGATACAATCTTTCGCCGAACGTTGGCACGATGGTCGATGCACTGCTTGCCGGCGATGTCGACGTCACCGCAAGCCCCCTCCCGCCGGAGCAGATCGAATCACTCGCCGACGACAACGCGGTATCGCTGCTCACGGCGCCGAGTACGTCGGTGTACCTGATCGGCTACAACACGCACCACCCCGAACTCGGCAACCCGAACGTGCGGCGGATCCTCTCGCGGCTGATCGACCGCGAGTACATCGTCTCCGAACTCTTCGACGGGTTGGCGACGGCCCCGACGACGCAGGAATCGTTTCTCGGCTACCGCGACGGCGACGACCGATCGGAGCCGCTACCACTGGCCGGATTTCCCGGAACCGACGGTGAACTCGATGTCGAACGGGTCCGGCGACTGTTCGACGAGATCGGGTACCGGTACGAGGACGGCGCGTTACTCCGATAGCTATCGGGTGCCGTCCGGTTCGTACCGCTATCTCCCGCGGCCGATTCCGACTCGGACTCGCTTCCGAGATCGCTGTCCGCTTCGGTATCGACCGGACGCTATTAATCCCTTCCTGCTGTAGGTTGACTCCCGTATGGCTCTCGCTAGCGTCGTACTCCAACTCGCCCTCGTGGTCGCGACGATGCTCGTGACGGCGGCGCTCGCCGTTATCGGGCCTCGCCGACTCGTCACGGCGTTGCAGGACGTTCGATGGCGACTCGAGATGTGCCTCCTCCCGGTCGCGGCGCTTGCGCTCGTGTTATTCCTGCGCTGGTCGACGGTCGACGTTGCCGTCCGCATCGAGCACCGCGTGCTCGGGAACAACATCACCCCGCAGCTGTTCGAACTGGAGCAGCTGTTGTTCCCGGTGAATCCGGTCGCAGTGCTCCAGACGTTTCAGTCACCGGAACTCACATCGTTCTTCGCTTTCGTGTACATCTACGGCTATGCCTTCCTGCTGTTGTTCCCGATCGTCGCATACTTCGCACTCGAGACGATGGACGATCTCTCGACGCTGTTGCTCGCGTTCACCGTGAACTACGCGATCGGTCTCGCGTGTTACGTCCTCTTCATCGCCTATGGCCCGCGGAACTTCGATCCGCTGTTGTTTGAGGGACTTCTCTACGATGGCTTTCCCCAGATGCGCCGCCTGACGAACCAGGTGAACCAGAGTACGAACGTCTTTCCCTCGCTGCACACGTCCCTGTCGATGACCGTCTTCTTCCTCGCGTGGTTGACGCGCAAGAAGTACCCGCTGTGGGTCCCCGTCTCGGGTGCCCTCGCGATCAGTATCGCCGTCTCGACGATGTACCTCGGCATCCACTGGTTCTCGGATGTCGCCGCCGGAACAGCACTCGCAGCCCTCAGTGTCTATATCGGCCGAACATACACGATTCGGGGTCTCAGCGGGTCGATCAGTCGGTACATCGACACTCGAGTTCAGCGGGCCGGGCGCGCCGATCGTGACCGGAACCGACACGACTGACGCTGCTCGCAGCGACCGACCTCGAGGTCGCAGTCGTCGGGAAGCACAACCGAGGCCGTGTACAGGTCTCAATTCACGTCTTTCCGGACCGCTGAACGATCGACATATCTCCATAGAGAGCGTCTGTGCCCCGTCTCTACCGTAGCGAAGACTGCCATCATCCTTATCCCCTGGAATCCCTTAGCGTTCGATATGTCCTCCCCGGACGACCAGTCGCCGCCCGAGTTCGAGGGAGCGGTCTCTCTCAGCCAGGCGATCATCGAAGCGATCGCTGCACGCGAGGGAGTTGCCCCCACCGACATCGAGCCCCCGGCATACGACCCGCTGTATGCCGCCATTAATCCGGAAGCGCTCGATGCACTCTTTCACAGCACCGGCTCGGGGCCCGACACTACCACTGATGGCGCTCCATCCTCGAGTTCACAATCAACCGCTCCCGGCCACGTTCGGCTGGAGTACGAGGGGTACACGGTGACCGTCTACAGCGATGGGACTGTCGACCTCGATGAGGGGGTCACCGCCGACGAGGACGAGTCCGTTGGGGCTGTCGACGAGTGACGGGATGGGTTCTGTTCGTGGCCACGACCCGTGGTCCGTGGTTCCGTAGTCGCTGGCTGTCCCCACTCGGTCAGATTTTCCCTCACCAGCCACAAGCACCAGTCACTCAGCCCAGTAGGCCTCTCCCGGCTCAGTCTCGAATATCGCACGCTCTAAGAGGTCGATCGCCTTCTCCAGGCCCTCGCGTGAACTCGTCAGCGAGTCCTCGTGTTCGATGCTGAGCGTGCCGTCGTAGCCGACCATCCGAAGCGTCGAGATGATGTCCTTCCAGTGTGATTCGTCGTGGCCGTACCCGACGGAGCGAAACAGCCACGATCGGTTCGGCTCGTCGTCGTAGGCTGTCGTATCGAGAACGCCCTTTTCCCGCGCCTGTGCGTCGTAGATTTGCGTATCTTTGGCGTGGACGTGATGGATCGCATCGCGTTCGCCCAGATACCTGATGGCATCGGTGATCGTGATGCCCTGCCAGTAGAGGTGCGACGGGTCGAAATTCGCGCCGATTCGCTCTCCGGTTTCCTCGCGGAGCCGAGCCATTCCGTGGGGCTCGTAGACCAGCATGTTCGGATGCATCTCGATCGCAACATCGACGCCGTGGGTATCGGCGTGTGCCGCGATATCCACCCAGTAGTCGGTCGCCTGCTCCCACTGGTAGGAAAGCGCCTCGTCATGTTCGGGCGGCCAGGGCGCGGTGATCCAGTTCGGCACCTCGTCGTTCGGTCCGCCGGCCGGCAGGCCCGAGAAGCAGGTGACGACGCCGACATCGAGCTGGCCGGCGAGCGTAATCGCCTCGCGAAGTTCGGTATCTGCGGTTGCCGCACGTTCGTCATCGGGGTGTAGCGGATTGTTGTGTATCGCGAGGGCGCTGATCTCCATCCCGTACGTTGCGAGCAGGTTCTGTAGTTCCTGCTGAGCCGTCTCGTCGTCGAGATACTCCGTACGCGGCAGATGATCCTGGCCGGGGTGGCCGCCGACGCCGGGCTCGATCGCGTCGACGCCCTGCTCGTCGAGGTACGATAGCGCGCCCTCGAGCGATTCGTCGGCAAGCGGTGGGGTGTGAACGCCGAGTTGCATACGGGCTCACGAACGATGGACGATGAAATAAAATGCGGGTACGATACTGATCGCTACACGTCGATCCAGCCGCCACGGTACGATCCGCTGTCCCGATCGCCCGGCGCACTCGAAAGACGCAGGACACAGGATGCAGGACGCAGAACGGGTCGCAAGTGCGACGGCACTGACTGACAGCAGTCCGTCGGATCGGCGGATCGGCGGATCGGCAAATCAGCGAACCGGCACGCTTACACGTCGTCGAGTGTCACCGTTTTCCCCTCCTCACTCGACCGGTAGATGCTGTCGATGATCCGCTGTACCGACAGCGCCTGTTCGACCGTTCCATCGCCGCCATTGTCGCGAACGATCCGATCGAAAAACGCCCGCTGTTCCGCCGTATGCGTGTCGTTCTGTCGCGCCTCGATCGACGTATTCTCGAGATGATCCGGCCCCGACGTACTCGCCGAATGGATCGTCAGATCCCCTTCAAGGAGGTCGAACCGCGCAGCCGCACTCGTTCCTCGCACGATGAACTCGTGGTTCGTCGGCCGATTCGTCGCCCACGCCACCTCGAGACTGATCGTTCGCTTTCCCGGACAGCGAACGAACGCACTCGCCGAGTCGTCGACATCGAACCCTCGCGGCCCCGTATCGTCCCCCCACATCTCGAGATAGGCGTATTCCTCGCGCGAGCCGAACTCGCTTCGATCGACGCCGGTTACCTCCTCGACATCGGGGTATCCGAGCAGGTACAACGCGAGATCGATCGCGTGAACGCCGAGGTCGATGAGTGCTCCGCCGCCGGCGATCTGTCGCCGGGTGAACCACGAGCCGCGACCGGGAATCCCGCGCCGACGGACGTAGTTCGCCTCGACGTGAGTCACTTCCCCGAGTTCACCGCGATCGATTCGATTTTTCACGATTTGGACGGTGTTTGCAAAGCGATTGTTGAAGCCGACCATGCAGTAGCTATCGGTGTCTCTCGCCGCCCTTGCGATCCGCTGTGCGCTGTCATAGCTGTGTGCGAGGGGCTTTTCGAGCAGGACGTGGATGCCCCGGCCGAAGGCATCAATAGCGTACTCCTCGTGAAACTTGTTCGGCGTCGTGATGACGACCGCATCGATGGTCTCGTACAGCTCCTGATGGTCTTCGTACACGTCGACATCGTAGCGTCTGGCGAATCGTCGCCGCGCTTCCGCCGCGACGTCCATGCCGCCGACTAACGGAACACCGAGTTCACGAAGCCGTTCGGCGTGATACTGCCCGATGTTTCCGAGGCCGACGATACCGGTCTTGATGTCAGTGCGATCGTCTGTCATTGGAGGTGTGGAACTCGCCGATGTCTCTCCCGTCCTGATCCGACGGGAAGTGACTGCGGAGAACCCGGTTTCCGATCAGTCACCGGCGGGAGGGATACGACTGGTTTCGAGCCGATACATCCTTTGTCGCTATATCGAATCTTCGTTCTGGACCACCTTTTGTCCATTGGTGGTTTTCAGTCAGCTATCGGCCTCCGTCGGCGTCGTTCCGGTACCGGGTTCGGAGCGGTCCGTAAGTCCGTGACGGAGCGCATCGCCGGTTGCCGTCTCGAAGAGATGGAGTTTCGATCGATCGAGAACGACATCGACGGTTGTTCCGGCGCGAAGATCCGTATCCGGTGTGACGCTCATGAGCAGTTGATCCGGGGCGGACGCAGGATCTTGCTCCATCGAATGCCCTGCCGTCTCCGAGAGGAGTAGGTAGACGAATATCTCGTCACCCATCGGTTCGATCACGTCGGTCTCCGCCCCGATTCGCGCGGTTTGCTCGCTGATCATGTCCGCTGTTTCCGCGATGTGAACGTCTTCCGGGCGAACGCCCAGTGTGACTCCGTCGCCGACCCCGACTCCCGGAACCTGCTCCGGTTCGAGTTCGACATCGACGTTGTCGGACTGGAATCCGGCCTCGGTCAGTTCGCCCTCCATGAAGTTCATCGACGGCGAGCCGATGAAGCCGGCGACGAACAGGTTCGCAGGCTGGTTGTAACACTCGAGCGGTGGAGCGAGTTGCTGGAGGCGTCCCTCGTTGAGGACGGCGATCCGGCTCGACATCGTCATCGCCTCGGCCTGGTCGTGGGTGACGTAGATGATCGTCGTCCCCAACTCGCGGTGGAGCCGCTGGAGTTCGGTCCGCATATGCACGCGCAGTTTCGCGTCCAGATTCGCGAGGGGTTCGTCCATCAGGAAGACGTCCGGGTTGCGAACGATCGCGCGGGCGATCGCGACCCGCTGGCGCTGGCCGCCGGACATCTCGTCCGGCATTCGATCGAGCATACCCTCGAGCTGGACGATGTCCGCCGCCTGCTCGACGCGACGGCTCACCTCCTCGTCGTCGTACTTCCGGAGGCGAAGCCCGAAGGAAATGTTCTCGAAGACGTTCATGTGAGGAAACAGCGCGATGTTCTGGAAGACCATCGCGACGCCACGATCCTTGGGTGCGAGCGTCGTCACGTCCTTCTCGCCGATATACACTCGGCCCTCGGTCGGCTTCGTGAGTCCCGCGACGGTCTCCATCGTCGTCGACTTTCCACAGCCCGAGGGCCCGACGAACGTGACGAATTCGCCGTCCTCGATCTCCATCGAGACATCGTCGACGGCAGTGATATCTTCGTAGCGCTTCGTGACGTGTTCGAGTTGAACTCGTGCCATAGTGGTAGGGTGTAGGGTACTGTCGATTACGGTTATTCCTTGAGCGCACCCGCAGTGAGCCCGCTAACGATCTTTTCCTGTGCGATGATCACGAGAATCGCGACCGGAATGACCCCGATGATACTCGCCGCCGCCATCAAGTGATACATCACCTGATACTGGCCCTGATAGCCGAGGATTCCCTCGAGAATCGGGGCCCAGTTCTCCGGCTGGCCGTCGGTCATCAGAAACGAGAAGAAGAACTCGTTGTAGACGGCGATGAAGGTCAACACGCCGGCGGTCGCCACGCCAGGGGCCGACAGCGGGATGATGACTCGGAACAGCGCGCCGAGTCTGGTCGTCCCTTCCACCCGCGCAGCGTCCTCCAGGCCGTCCGGGATCTGCGAGTAGAACGTCGTCAGGATGAAAATCGCCAGCGGCATGAAGATCGCCGATAGCGGCAATACCATCGCGCCGGGCGTGTTGTAGAGCGTGCCGTCGCCCGTAATCGGTTCGAGGACGAAGAACGACGTATTGAACAGGTCGTTCAACGGGATGAAGAACGCGGCCGGTGGGAAAAACGAGATCACCAGCACGAGCAACATCAACGGCACTCTGCCGGGGAACTCGAGGCGGCCGAAGGCGTAACCGGCGAGGCTCGCGATGATCAGGACGACGATGGTCGAGGCGGTCGCGATGACGAAACTGTTGAACATATACCGGTAAAACGGCAGCACCTGAAAGACCTCGACGAACGATCCGGGATTGAATCCGTTCGGGGTGAGGATAATATCCTGTTGTCGTCCTTCCGGCGTCAGCGCGACCATGAGCAGCCAGTAGAAGGGGAACAGCGTCGTAAACAGGAAGAAGATGGTCGCGGTGTAAAACATCGCGCGGTAGGCGCGACCGGGGTTCGAGATCGAGTTCGCGACCCAGCGCTGGAGGGGGCCGCGGTCGAGTTCGGCGTCCTCGCCGTCGACGAGCACGCTGTCCGACTGGCGATCGGTGGGTTGGCCGCCGTCCGTTTCGGCGGGGCGGTGTTCGTCTTTATCTTCGTCTTCGTCGGTGTGTTGGTGTTGGTGCCGGTACTGGTGTTGGTACTGGTACTGGTACTGGTTCTGGTTCTGATGGCGGTGTCGTCGGTGGTCCGTGGGTGTGCTGTCGTCGGTCATCAGTAGAGCCCTCCCTCGGTGTCGCGGAAGAAGAACACGTACACCGAGATGATCAGTCCGATCACGAGCGCGGTTGCGAACGCGACGGCGGCCGCCGTGGCGAAGATTCGCGTGCCGCCGAACATGGCTTCGACGACGAGGCAGGTGAGCGAGGGGACGGACGCACAGCCGGCAGTCGACTCGATCAGCCCGTAGACGCGCATGGCGTCCATCGTGCGAAACAGCATGGCGACGAGGAGCGCGGGCAACACGAGCGGGAGTGTGATCATCTTGAACCGTTGCCACGGCGATGCGCCCGCGACGCGAGCGACATCGTACAGGCTCCGATCGATGCTCTGTAACCCGGCCAGGATCAGCAGGGCCATGAACGCCGCGGATTTCCAGATGTCCGCCACGAGGATGATGATGAACGCATCCTGGCTGTCGGCAAGCGGGTTCGGCCCGAAGATACCGAGCCACTGCATGAGGTCGCTACCGAAGCCGACTCCGGGCTGGAATAGCAGGTAGAAGATCATCCCCTGGATCACGATGGGGACTGCCCACGGGAGGATGATCGCGACGCGAACCCAGCGTCGGCCGCGGAAGTCCTGGTCGAGCACGTAGGCCTGTCCGAAGCCGATAACCGTCTCGAAGAAGACGCTAAGGATTGCAAAGCCGAGCGTCACGAACAGTGCTTGCTGCAGGAACGGGACGCCGAGTTCGACGAACGGGAACGACGACGACAGCGAGATATCCACGAACTGTCGGGCAAGCCTGGCGTTGCCGGTGAGAATGTCGACGTAGTTGTCGATGCCGACGAATCCCCCGAGGGGGTCCGCGCCGCGCGTTTCGTCCCGACGGAGGGACATGATGAACGTTCGGATGAGCGGGTAGAAAGCGATCAGCGTGAGCAGGGCGAACGCGGGGAGCAAGAGGAGGTAGGCGTACGCCGCCTCGCTCAGGTTTTCCATCCAGTTGATCACGGGATTGCCGGTCCGTTTCTGGTCGGTCTCCCGTTCCGGGTGGCTTCCCAGACCGCCGTGACCGGGGTCACCGGTTTCGGTGCCGGTCCCAGAACCCGCTTCTGGTTCACCCGCCATGTTGTGCTGCCACCTCCGATTCGCTCCGCTCGAGGCGAGACGCTAACTCGTCCATCGCAGCGGTCGGCGCTTTTGCGCCGCGGTAGACTGCGTTTACCTCCTGGAAGATGAGCGCCGATTGCTCCGGCCACAGGTCCGTGACCGGCCGGGGAACGGCGTTTTCCCCCGCCATCTGAATCTGTTCGACGTAGCGGGCAACGGGGCCGATTTCGTCGGGATTTGCATCCGCAACCAGGTCAAGATTCGGCGGGAGAAAACCCTGGAGTTCGAAGATGGTGAGCATGACCTCGTCGTGCGTGAACGCCTCCAGCACTTGCAGCGCTTGCTCCGTTTTGTCGGTGTAGGGACTGAGAGCGAGATTCCAGCCGCCGAGTGCGGCGGCCGTTCCGCCGACCCCCTCGAGTTCAGCGTCGTCTTCGGAGACGGCGTACGGTTGCGTTGTGACGCCGAGGTTCTCGCCGAACGCGTCGTCGCCGCCGGTTTCCGCGATCGCGTAGGGCCAGTTTCGGTGGGCGACGGCGTCGCCGCTCGAGAAGGAGGCGAGCGATTCGTCCTCGGACCACTGGACGATAGCGGAGGGACAGATCTGCGGGTAGCCCTCGAGCGCGTGGTCGTCCTCGTCGCCGTGGATGAACGTGCGCATCATTCGGAGGGCATCGATCACGGCGTCGTCGGTGACGGTGATCGGCCGGTCGCCCGCCGTAAACAGGGTTTCCGTGCCGCCGAAGTAGCCGCCGCCCCAGGTCGACATGACTTCGTTGAACGTACAACACGCGAGTCCCTCGTAGGCGGCCGCCTGGGTCGTAAAGCCGAAGTCGAGCCCGGCTTCCGACTGGGCGTCGGCGACCGCTCCGGCGAACGCTTCCCACGTCGGCGGATCGCTCGCCCAGTCGCTCGTATCGTGGCCGGCGTCTTCCAGCAGATCCCGGCGGTACAGCATCATGCCGAAATCCGGAAACAGCGGTAATCCGTGAATATCCCCGGTTTCCGGGTGGCGCGCCGTTTCGAGGATTTCCTCCAGATAGTTCTCCTCGACGCGATCGACGACATCGTCGGGGAACTCTTCCGTCAGATTCGTCGTCTGCTCGCGGAGGATGAAGGGGATCGTCCAGCCGGTGTCCATCATGTGGATGTCCGGCGGGGCGCGCCCGGCTTGAAGCGTCGACTGGGCCTCCTGCATTCGCTGGACGGAGTCGCTGACGACCGTCTGGACTTCGACCCTGATGTCCTCGTCGAGCCCCGCCTCCCAGAGGGCCTCCTGCACGTCCGGTTCGTCGTCCGGCGTGTGCAGAATGCCCTCGAAATCGGTTGCCCCAGTCATGACAACTGTGTTCGGCCCCGGTCCGCCGCCGAGACAGCCTGCGATCGCCGTCGCTCCGAGCGCCGTCGCCGAGGCTGTGGCCACGAACGCGCGGCGAGAAAGCCGCTGCCGACGAGTGCGACCCCGTTCGTCGCGCGGTGCGCTCGGCTGCGCGAGGTTCGGATTCGGGTCCGGGCTCGGGCTCGGGCTCGGATCCTGGTCCACGGTATCTCGACCCATCCGACGTAATACAATACCGCTTGGTATCTTAGTGATTGGCTTGCACACGAGCCCTTACTCCAGAGAGTCGCGTCCGCTGACTCGTATAATACGCTATTACGGGCACCGCTATCGACCGAAGTTAGCCGTTACCGGGGACAGAAACAAACGGTCGTTTTGCGCGCCACAGAGTCGCCCGGGATCATTGCTCCGTCGTCGCTACTCGCTACTCTCCGCCCTCCGTCCCGCCGCCCTCGTTGCTCCGTCTCGCCACTCTCGTCGACCCCGTCGCACTCACTCCTCGATTGTCGGCGGCTCGTCACGACCGATGTGGATCTCGTGACCCTCGATGTCCTCGAGTGCCGCGACGCGACCACCGACCGTGACTTCCTCGCCGCTTTCGGTCTCGACCGTCAGACTCGCGACCTCCTCGCTGACCTCGAAGGAAATATCGAGAACTCGTCCGCGAACGATCCGCGTTCCGCCGACGTCCACATCACGACCCTCGATCGTCGCGTAGAACTCGCCGCCGTCCTCCATCAAGTCCTTCACACAGCGCCGAATCGAGGCGTACTTGCGTGGATAGGTCCGCTTCGACCCGTCCTCACCGAGCGTCCGCTCGGCGGTCGTCCAGAGAACGGTGCCGAAGAAGCCCGAAACCAGAAAGCCGAGCGACGACCGATTGAAGATGACGCCGTACCGGTCCTGATCGTCACGCAGCGCATCCTGCGTCGCATACACCGAATAGTTCCCGTCCGCGACGGCGATCACCGGCGTCGTGATCCCGCGTCGAGCCCGGGCCGTCGTCGCAACCTCCCGGTAGTCGAACTCGTCCGGATCGGGTGCCTCGGTGGCCGGCGTGACGATCAGATCCACGCTGACACCAGCATCGATCGCCGCTCGGAGTTCGTCCTCGAACCGCGTCAACAGCCCTGGCGTGAGCGACAGTGAGAGTTCGTATTCTGCCGCGTCGATAACCTCCTCCAGATATCGGAGGATTGTCGATCGCGACTTGACCAGCGAGACGGCCTCGGTGTCCCGGGCCGGCGCGGTGTATCGTGCCTCGAGTTCGTCGATCATCTGCTCGAGCGAACTCTGGACGTCGTCGAACGCCTCCCCGGGGTCGATTGCGACGACTTTCATCGGGCGGGACTCGCGGAGTTCCACGAGACCGCGGTCACTGAGGCTCCGGACAGTATCGTAGACACGGGGCTGGGGAATGTCGGTTCGATCGGCGATTTCACTCGCCGTCAACTGGCCGTGTTCGAGGACGGTCAGGTAGGCGTCGATCTCGTACTCGCCAAGATTGAACCGATCCCCGACGCGCTCGACCGTCGAGCGCAGTTCGTCTGATGCCATAGCACACCCTATGATCCCGATGGCTAAATGATTTATTATGCATCGAGTAGCATCTATTTTCGAAATTAGGTTGTTCAGTTCGCTATCCTGTTGTCGGCCGCAAGCGACGGGCTCGCCCGAACCAGCGAGCCCCGTGACGCCTCGTACCGGCTCCCCGTCGCCAGCCGCGGTCGGACAGAACCCTTAACCACTCCCGCCATGAGTGTCACCCCATGCGCGAGGGTTGGCCGGGTGTTGCAAGTGAGGCATTCGAGAGAGCCCAAAGCTACTTCCCCTTCGGCGCGACTGAACTCGTCACAGCGCTTCTCGTCCTCGTTATCGGGTGGTACCTCTCGAAGGTCGTCGTACGACTTACCGGCCGCACAGTCGCTCGCCGTATCGACCGTCCGAGCGTCACCCGAACCGTCCTACGTGGCGTCCGGGCTTCCGTCCTGCTGATAACACTGGGCGTCGCGGTCAGTATCCTCGACATCGGCAACACGCAGATCCTTCTCTCGGTGACCGTCATCTCCGCCGTGGTTGCCGTCGTCATTGCGCCCCTCGTCAGCAGTTTCATCACCGGCATCTTCGTTCTCGCAGACCGTCCCTACGAGATCGGCGACATGATCGAGGTCGCCGACGTCGGCCACACCGGATTCGTCGAGGATATCACGATCCGCTATACGAAAATTTTCACGCTCGAAAATACGCTGCTGGTCATTCCGAACTCCGAGATCTACACCCGCGACGTGATCAACTACTCCGCCGAGGACGAGCGCACTCGGATCGACGTCGATTTCGAAATTACGTACGAGAGCGATGTCAAAGCCGCCCGTCGTCACGCCGAACGCGCCGCACGCAGCGTCGAGACTGTTATCGCCGGCGGCCCTGACATCCGCATCGGTAGCGCGCGGTACGCGGCCGCCCCCGTCTGTACAATCGAATCGTACGCCGACAACGGCATCCTGCTCCGACTCTCCTTTTGGGTCGAACGACCCTACAAACGGATGGTCGCCCGGTCGCGAGTACAGTCGGCGGTCCGCGAGCGCTTCGCTGAACTCGATGTCGAGTTCGCCTATCCGCACCGTCATCACGTGTTTAACGAGCAAAGCGGGACTGCACGGATAGTTTTCGACGAGTCCGAGACAGCCGAAGATGATTCGAGTTCAGCCGCGCCGTCCCACGGTGAGTCGGTGGTGTCGGACGGAAACGAAGGATAAGTTCAGACTGTGGCGTCTCTGAACGGACGAGACAGGTTATGCGCGGGCGCTCTCGACAGTGATTACCTCACAGTCGAGATGGGTCCGGAGATACCGGTCGATATCCGGGTTATCCGTCAGTCGGCGGAAGAGTCGGCGGAATCGGCTTGCCTGTTGGCTGCCGACGACGACGACGTCTGCATCCTCCGCTGCCACCTCGTCGAGAATGCTCTCCTCGACGAGAAATCCGGTCCGAACGACGTACCGGGCGTTTTCGACGGGCCCGATCGACCGCTCGACGGCATTTTTCAAATCGATACGCGTCACTTTCTTCCCGTTCTGGTAGAGGTCCACGTGCAGAACTGTCAACGCCGCCTCGCGCTCGCGGGCGATATCGATGGCCCGTTCGAGCGTTCGTCGTGAGTGTTTCGTTAGCGGATACCGAACGGGAACCACGACAAGCGCCATTACAGCATCGAACGAGTTCCGTGCGGGTAAAGGTTTCAGTTAGCGCTACTCTCACGTGGGTGAGCGTCTCATCCCGGTTTTACTCGAGTCGGACAGAAGTCCTTTATTGGGCGCGTGACTACCGGTTCCCATGGCGCTGCGATCGATCACGACCGAGGACGCCGGCACCGTCTTTGTCTCGGAGACCGACGGTGACAGAGGATCGAAAGGGCCGTTTCTGATCGTCTACGAGACGAACGACGCAGAGAGTCGGTACGGATGGTTCTGTACGAACTGCGAGCGCATCGATAACGCCATGGACTCGATGGGACGAATCAAGTGCAACCAGTGTGGGAACTTCCGGAAGCCGACCGAGTGGGACGCTGCCCACGAGTAACACGAGTTCAGTGTCGCTTTTGTCGAACGTGTACTCTGTCTTCTCTCTCCTGTCTCTTTCGGTGACGGTGTCTTCTCGCTCGACCGATGCTGGTATCACCGCTTCCTAATTGGATATTACCGGATCGAGCACCGATCAGTAGACAAACATTGTCAATAAAACACTGCGTTGAACTCCGGTTCGTATAGCAACGCTTGGCTTTCTATTCCAGACCAACATTTATATCGGTGGGTACCGTAGGCTTCTATGAATGGGTCCTGTTAACATGCGACTCGTCGAGCAGGCCAGGTCGATCTTCGCAGAGCTCGGATACACCGTTGAAGGAACCGGCCCCGAGTTTCGGGCCGAACGCGCGTGGAAAGTCGTCCACGTAAACACAGTCCTCGAGAACGCAGAGCTTCCGCGTTCGTCATCGTCGTCGGGGCAGTTTCACTGTTTCGTCGCCCAGCCCGAGGACGCCGACGATCTCGAAGCTGAACTCCGTCGGACGAACCCCAGCTACGAGTGGGCGATCATCGTCGTCGACGGCGACGACTATCAGGTCGAACGTGCACCGCCAGGGCCCCGCGTCTCGGCGTGACCCAACGGTGACCCAGCGGGTTTGACCGCCCGAACACCACTCGAATCGCCCGCAACTGACTCCCAAGCCCTAACCGGAATCATTTTCCCCGTTTTTCGTGCTACTCCGAGAGCGCCCGCCGTGTCGCCGTCACGCCAGCGCCCGGATCGACCGTCGCCCCGAGTGACTCGAGCACGTCACCCAGGGCCGTCACGACGTAAATCACGTTCTCCGGGCGCGCGGAGTAGCCCATACAGCCGATGCGGAAAATATCCCCGTCGAGATCGCCGAGGCCGCTCGCGATTTCGAGATCGTAGCGCTCCAGCAGTTCGGCACAGACTTCGCCGTCGTCGACCCCGTCGGGAACGCGGACTGCATTGAGACTCGGCAACCAGAACTCGTCGGGTGCGTTCATCTCGAGGCCCATCCCTTCTACGCCGGCCTTCAACGCGCCGGCGAGGCGTTCGTGGCGCGCCCAGCGTTCCTCGATGCCCTCCTCGGCGACGAGTCGAAGCGCCTCCCGAATCGCGTAGATGTTCGTGATCGGTGCCGTGTGATGATAGGCGCGTTCCTCGCCCCAGTAGCCCTCGAGTAAGGTGAGATCGAGGTACCACGACCGGGGGTCCTCCTCGCGTGCGAGGACCTTTTCCATGGCCTCGTCCGAGAGGGTGAGCGGACTCGCGCCCGGCGGACAGGAGAGACACTTCTGCGGGCCGGCGTAGGCCACGTCGATGTCCCACCCGTCGACGCGGAGTTCGACCCCGCCGATGGAGGTGACGGTGTCGGCGATCACCAGCGCGTCGTGGTCGTGCGCCGCGGCGGTGAGTTCCGGAACGTCGGGCTGGCGAACGCCCGTGCTCGTCTCGGCGTGGACGAACCCGAAAACGTCGGGATCGTGCGCCGCGAGGGCGTCGGCAACATCGGCGGGATCGAGCGGTTCGCCCCACGGGGCGTCGACCTCGACGACCTCACCGCCCGCGCGGCGCGCCATCGAGGCCATGCGACCGCCGAAATAGCCGTTCGTCGGAACCAACATCGTGTCGCCAGGCTCGACGACGTTCCCGATCGCGGCCTCCATCGCCGCCGATCCCGTCCCCGAAACCGGAATCGTCCACTCGTTGTCCGTCCGGAACGTATACCGAAGTAACTCCTGCACGTCGTCCATAATCTCGACGAACGACGGATCGAGATGGCCGACCAGCGGCGTACTCATCGCCCGACGCACACGCGGATGCACGTCGCTCGGCCCCGGCCCCATCAGGGTCCGGTCCGGAGGCGTGAGTTCGCCGACGGCTGGCGCTCGATCCGTCTCGATCGACGGTTCCTGTGCCATGGATGTGTGCTCGAGTGCCACTCGCAAAGACTTACCGACAGCGGCGACCTCGGTCGCTTTCTCACATCCGATACCCGACGTGCGAGTCGCTTAAGAGGAGTCATCGCGTACCCGATACGTCGTGTTCGTCGGTCACGCTCTACTCGCGTTCGCCGTCGCCGGCCTCATCGCTGACTGGCGTGGCTGGCCGCGCCAACACGCGCTCTTCGTCGCCGTCATCGCCGGCGCGTTCGGCGCACTGCCGGATATCGACATCCTGTACGCCCTGACCGGCCTCGGCCACTGGCTGCTCGCCGACGGCGCTCTCGGTGCACCGACCGCGTTCTGGAACGCGAGCCGAACCGTTCACCGATCCGTGACCCACTCGCTCCTCGTCGGCGCAGTCGCCGCCCCCGCGTTCGGACTCGTTGCGTTCGCGATGCGAACGCGAGCGTCGGATCGTCCCCGCCGACCGATCGGTAGCGCGCTCACCGCACTCGCCGCACTCGCCTCACTCTCGCTCTTCGGTCTCCTCGTCCTGGCGGCACTCCTCCGTTCCGGCCCGCTCGCCGCCTTCGTTATGAGTCTCTTTCTCGGGACCGGCACACTCCTCTCCCTCGCCAGCGTCCGCGCATCGACACTCGCCTCCGCACTCGGAGACACCGCCGTACCGAACTCTTCACTCCCCGCAATCTCTCCATCGACCCTTACGCTCGCCGCTCTCTGGGGGCTCTGGTCTCACCCCTGGGGCGACCTCGTCACCGGTTCGCCACCCGACTGGTTCTTTCCCGCCGACTCGACCCTCCTCGCGTCCCGAGTCGTCCTTCACTCCGACCCCACGCTTCACCTCCTCGCCGCGTTCGCGATCGAACTCGGCACCATCTGGCTGGCGGCGGTCACCTTCTGTCGCCTCACCGACCGCAGCGCGTTCGCGGCGATCGATCCGCGGGCCGGCCTCGCCGCGGGATACGGACTCGCCGCAGTCGTGACGACACCGCCAACGCTCGATGTGTCCTATCACTTCGTCTTCTCGATCCTCAGCGTCGGCCTCCTCTCCGGCATCACGCTGGGCTCACCGGTCTCAGCGGCTCGCCATCCGCGGTTGCAACCAGCTCTCCCTTCGCTGCCACGAACGGAGTCGCTGCTTGTAACCGCACTCACGGGGCTCGCCGCCATCACGAGCGCGTTCCTCGCGTACGTCATCGTCTATCTCTCTCTACTCGGTTCCGTCTAGGTATCGCTGTGGCGCACGAACAGTGCCGGTTACGTACGTTTTTGTACGCCCGACCGCTACACTTGCCCGTGTCTCGGTCAACACTCGATACGTTGATCGCCGACGGGCGAACCAACGCGATCGCCTCGTGGCTACTCGTCATCGCCATCGCCGGCATCGGACTCAGCGAGTTGCTCCTCGGCGAGGTCCTCTGGACGACGTTCGCAGCGACACTTCTCGTTCTTGCGCTCCTCCCATCGATCGCCTTCCGCTCTCCGCTCGTGATGCTCCCCTGGGAGGTCCTGTTGCTCGCAGCCCTCCCGATCCTCGGCATGGCACTCGACGCCACCGGGCTAACAGGCCACTTCGCATCGTATCTCTCCGTCGCGGCCATCGCACTCGTCCTCGCCGTCGAACTCCAGATGTTTACCACCGTCCGCATGACGCCCGGTTTCGCCGTCATCTTCGTCGTCGTCTCGACCCTCTCCGCGGCCGCCCTGTGGGCCCTCCTTCGATGGAGCATTGGCGGCCTCCTCGATACTCCCTTTACCGGCACCCACGACGAAATCATGTGGGAGTTCGTCTACTCCGCCGTCGCCGGCCTCGGGAGCGGCATCGTCTTCGAAGTCTACTTCAGACGACTCGGCCGTCTCGACCAGTCCTACTCCATCCCGTCGGCTGCAACACCACCGAACTCGCGATCAGGCCCGGGCACTCCGAGTTCCCCGAGTTCAGTTTCGGGTCGTGACGACCCCAAGACGGCATCACCGACATCGGAAGCAGAATCCGAGCCACCTCACACTGACGAGTCAGATCCAAAACCAGGACCTGATTCGACTTCTCCCCCACCCTCAGAGCCGGCTCCCCGCGTAGAATCGGACCCCGAAGCAGAAGACGAAGACCACCGAGACCATGTTTGAACTCGATTCCCTTCGCCTGTCTTCGCGTCGCCAGCGCCAGCTCACGCATCTCATGGAACTCGGGCTGATCGGGATGCTGTTTATCGGCCTCGAGCGAGCCAACGGTGGCATCGTTATCAACACCGGCGTTGCGCTCGTCGTCACACGATTGCCGTCCATCCTCGAACGCGACTACGGCATTCCCATGGATCCCCGACTCACCCTCTGGATCACCAGCGCAGTGTTCCTCCACGCCCTCGGAACCGTCGGACTCCCAGGGACGACCACGACGTTCTACAGCCAGGTCTGGTGGTGGGACCACGTCACCCACGCGCTGTCGTCCTCACTCGTTGCCGGCGTCGGCTACGCAACGGTCCGTGCACTCGACGAACACTCGTCAGGAATTCATTTCCCCCCACGGTTCGTCGCCATCTTCATCCTGCTTTTCGTCCTCGCGTTCGGCGTCCTCTGGGAAGTCCTCGAGTTCGCGATCGCACTCACGGCAGATGCCCTCGGGATGAACGCCGTCCTCACCCAGTACGGTCTCGACGACACGATGCTCGATCTCATCTTCAACTCCATCGGTGCGATCATCGTCGCACTGTGGGGCGGCGCGTACCTCTCGGACGTGACGGGAGCGATTCGAGATCGTCTCGACAGCCGATAACCACGATTCGGCGGTACGACGGCACAGTATTCGTCCACTTGCTCACCCGCTTTCCTCCTCTCACGCCCACTTGCTCGCTCACGTCCCTACCTGCCCCACCCACTCGAATCCACACTCACTCGAATCACCGCTCTCACACCTCGTTCTCACGCCGGCACTAGCTTTACAGGTACCGACGGTGTAGCACAGGCAGCCATGGTCTTCAAGAAGATCACGCTCATCGGAACGAGTACCGAGGGCTTCGATACCGCTGCCGACAATGCGATCGATCGCGCCGAGGAAACCCTCCAGAACGTCCAATGGATCGAAGTCGACGAACTCGGCGTCGAAGTTGCCACCGCAGACAACCGCGAGTATCAGGCCGAAGTCACCGTCGCGTTTGAACTCGAAGCGTGACGCCGTTCTGAGCGCACAGACGCAGTAACTACTGGCACCGACAGGAAAACGAGCCACAACCACAGCACATCTCGGACAGTTTTACGGCCGATTTCTCGGCCTCTCGAACTAGCAGCCGTCTGAACTCTATCCCTGCTCCGGCCCTCAACAAACACCGGAACACCGAGCGGGCTTACGTCCGGAACGACTCACCACAGCCACACTCACTGACGACGTTCGGGTTCTCCACGTGGAAGCCTTCCGCCTGGAGTCCGCTCTCGTAATCGAGCACACTGCCCTCGATATAGTTCATACTCGCCGGATCGACGAACACACGCAGATCGTGATGCTCGTAGATCGTGTCGTCCTCGTCCGGCGCATCGTCGAATCGCATTCCATACGAAAGTCCCGCACAGCCACCCTGTTGGACGAACAGTCGAAGTCCCGCCTCTCCGGCATCCATCCCCTCGCCTTCGAGCAGCGAAAGCGCCTGCGTCGCTGCCTCTTCCGTAACCTCGATCTCCGGCTGCGTTTGCTGTCCACCGTCCACGCTGTCCGTGCTCATACACACTCATTCCCGGGCAACGATGTTAACCTTGACGCCCCCGGAACTCGCTCTTGCTTGCCTCAGTGAGTCCACTCACCATCTCGTTCGAACCGATCTCTGGCTGCTCGATACTGCGTTCCGAACTCGAGACGGTCGTTCCTGGAGAGTTCGATTCCGTGTTCGGCAAGCAACACGAGTATCCGCTCGACATCACACTCGTACCACATCGCGAGAAGCCGAACGTTTCGCTGTGCATAATCGTAGTTGCGCTCGAGAACTCGCTCATCGGTAGGGTCGACCTCACGCGGTTGCATTGGTATCTACGATAGGGTTCGAGACGTAGCTACGTAAAACCAGGCTGCGGAGTAGCCAGGTCATTCAAGTGCTGTAGGCTCCGATTACGCCTCGCGTTACTCCGAATCGGTCGGCTCCGTCTCGGCTTCAGCCCCCTCGATGCGCGTTCGCACACTCGCTGCATGTGCCTCGAGTCCCTCCGCCTCGGCCAACGTTGTAATCGTCTCACCTAGTTCGGACAGTCCCGAAGCCGAAAGCCGCTGTACCGTCGTCGATCGCAGGAACGTCTCGACCGAAAGCCCACCTGCGACGTGTGCACCACCGTTCGTCGGAAGAACGTGATTCGTCCCACTGGCGTAATCACCGGCCGCAACCGGCGTTTCGGGCCCCAAGAAAACGCTGCCGGCGCTGTCGACGCGCGCGAGCACTTCCTCGTCGTCCGCTGCAAGAATCGAGAGGTGTTCCGGTGCGTATTCTTCCGTGAACAGGATCGCTTCGCTCATCGATCGCGCCCGAAGGATGCCACTCGCCTCGTTCGCAAGCGCCTCTCGAATCACATCTTCGCGCTCGCGCGCGCTGGCCTGCGCGTCGACGGCAGCGGCAATTGCTTCCCCCGTCTCCTCGTCATCGGTGACAGCCACGACCGACGCGTTCGGGTCATGCTCGGCCTGGGCTACCAACTCGGCCGCGACGAGTTCGGGATCGGCGGTCTCGTCCGCGATGACGACGACCTCGCTCGGTCCCGCCAGAAAATCGATCTCGACATCGCCACGGACCTCGGCCTTGGCCGCCGTGACCCACTTGTTCCCCGGGCCAACGATCTTCTGTACGCGCGTGATCGTCTCCGTCCCATACGCCAGCGCGGCGACCGCCTGTGCACCCCCCACACTGTAGACCGCATCCGCACCCGCAGCGTGGATCGCTCCCAGCGTCGCCGGATTCAGTTCGTCCGCCGGCGGCGTCACTACCGTTACGTGCTCGACGCCCGCGACGACGGCCGGGACAACCCCCATGATCGCACTCGACGGATACGCCGCTTCCCCGCCGGGAACGTAGACGCCGACGCGTTCGATCGGTCGAAACCGACGGCCGAGCTCTCGTCCCTCGCCGAACTCTCGTCGCCAATCCTCCGGCACCTGCGCCTCGTGAAACTCCCTGACATTCGTCGCCGCCGCTTCGATCGCCTCACGGAGTTCCGTATCGAGCCCCTCGTACGCGCGCTCACACTCGTCCGTGATCTCGAGATTCCCGACTTCGACGCCGTCGAACTCACTTGTGAACTCGCGAACCGCAACGTCTCCCTCCTCGTGAACTCGATTGACGATCTCTCGAACGTCTCCCCTGACCGCCTCAATACCGGCGTCCCGATCGAAGAACGCGACACGATCGTCCGGTCCAAGGTCGGCGATCTCACGCACGTCAATTGTCATATCACCGGATTAGAGCGGCAGGCGAAAAACGGTTTCCTTCCCGCGTTAGCTCTCGCTCTCCGACTCTTCGACCTCCCACAGTCCCACCGCATCAAGCGTCGCGCGCACGAATAGATACACCAACAATCCAAACCCCACAATCGCAACCGGTGCCTGGAGCACATCTGCAACGCCACGGCCGAACGCAAGCTGGCTGAACCCGCGTACGAAGAAACTCAGAATAACGAGTCCGAACGCAACCACCGAGAGCTTGACAAACCCCGATCGGTCCATAATCCCTTGCTACGACTCCGGCCGGTAAATCATATCGGTCACGCCTCACGATTTTCTTCTCGATCGCTTTCTGAACTCGATTCTTCGGGTAGAACCTCCAATTCTGCTATCTCCCGTTGAGTAACGCGATTGTGATACTCCCGTTCCCGAGACATACCAACACGGACCAGACTGCCTGCGAGACGACGGCCTTATATATGTACCCTCGCCTCGTCATTACTGTGAACGACGTGGCCCACGCCGCCACGTCCCCTCCGGCCGTTTCCCGGCACGGAGGTTGGCATCATATCCACCTGCCCGTCAGCCACCTCGGCTGGCACCCGGGTCTCGTCTCGCGGTGCCCCGCACCGCGAGACGATGCCCTTAAGTGTACCAGGGCACTCGGATATGACGCAACAAACGCGTGATGGCGACTCGCTGAACTCTCAGCGCGTCGTCGCTCGGACGGTTCGGGGTCGAAGGGGTTAAGTACCCCAGACGACCTACGAATACGTCCGAAGGAAATGAGGATTCCACCCCTGCGGTCCGCCGTACAGATGGGATCTGATGTAAGCCTTGGTAGTTCGGTGACGCCCGATCGGTTCACGATCGCGGCCGCTCACCGAACGTGGACCCATTTAGTGTGAGTGCAGTAGCATTCACCGCCAACCCCCCAGCCTCGCGCTGGGGAGACCATTCCGGTTGATCCTGCCGGAGGTCATTGCTATTGGAGTCCGATTTAGCCATGCTAGTCGCACGAGTTCAGACTCGTGGCAGATAGCTCAGTAACACGTGGCCAAACTACCCTATAGATCCGGCCAACCTCGGGAAACTGAGGCTA